>NZ_CP033116.1:0-1200000 GCF_009497895.1 Halopseudomonas pelagia
GTTGCGGTGGGCATTCCTACTGCCTTCCTCGCTGCACTGGGGGTGTTCTGGCTGATTGGCGGCTCTATCAACATGATTTCGTTGTTCGCGCTGATCATGGCCCTGGGGGTGATCGTCGATGACGCCATCGTGGTTGGTGAGGATGCCGACGCGCATTTTCGCAGTGGTGAAAATCCAGCCTTCGCCTCGGAGGGTGCCGCGCAGCGCATGCTCTGGCCGGTAGTGGCGTCGTCGCTGACCACCATCGCGGCGTTTATGCCGCTGCTGGTGGTCGGTGGCATCTTCGGCAATATCCTCGGCGATATTCCCATCGTGATGATCTGCGTACTGATTGCCTCGTTGCTGGAATGCTTCGTGGTACTGCCGCATCACCTGCGCAACGCCTTCAAACCCGTGGTGGCCTCTACCGGCACCGGGCTGTTGCAGCGCGGTGGCCGGCGGGTCGATCGCCTGCGCCAAGGGTTTGATCGGCATTTCGATCACTTCCGTGAGGGTCGCTTCCGGCGCCTGTCGCAACTCACCTTGCGCCATCGTGGGGCCACTCTAGCCTGTGCCCTGGTCAGCATTATTCTGACCATAGGGCTGATCAGTGGCGGCCGAATTGGCTTCAGTTTCTTTCCCACGCCCGAGCCTCAGGCGATCTACGCCAATGCCAACTTTGTCGCTGGCACGCCCAAAGCGGATGTCGATGCCTTTCTCGATCATCTGCATGAAACCCTGAACCAGACCGAAGAGAGCTTCGGCGTGCCGCTTATCGATAACGCCATTGTGCGCCGCGGCGAAGTCATTGGCGCATCGGGCGCTGGCCGGCTGGGCGATCAACTGGGTTCCATCTCGGTGGAACTGGCCTCACCTGACCATCGCGATGTGCGCAACATCGCGTTTATTCGCGCCTGGCGTGAACGCATCCAGCTTCCCGCCGGCATAGACCAGTTGATCATCGCCGAACGTACCGGCGGGCCGCCGGGCAAAGACGTGAATGTGCGGCTGACCGGTGAAAGCCCCGCGCAACTCAAACTGGCAGCTGAAGCAGTGGGCATTATGCTTGGCAGCATTGCCGGGGTGGTCAGCACAGAAGACGACATGCCCTGGGGTCGCGAGCAGTTGATTTACAGCCTGACGCCCTATGGCCAATCCCTGGGCCTGAGCACCCAGACCCTGGGACGTCAGCTGCGGGCCGCCTATGACGGCCGTCTGGCGCAGATCTACCAGCAACAATCGGATGAAATCGAAGTGCGCGTCCAGCTACCGCGGGCTGAGCGCGAACGGCTGGGGAGCCTGAATGATCTGGCGATCCGCCTGAATGACGGCCGCTTTGTGCCGCTCAATCAGGTCGCCGAATTCGAAACCCGCCAGGGCTTCGAAGCATTGCGCCACGCGGAGGGCCGCCTCGCCGTGGAAATTACCGCCGATATCGATGCAACGCAGACTACCGCAGGCGAGGTGCTGGCTACGCTGACTGAGGCGTTGCCAGATCTGGCCAGGCAGTACAACGTCCGTTACAGCTTTGAAGGACGCTCCGCCGACCAGCGTGAGACCATGGCCGACATGCAGACCGGCCTGGTCATCGGTCTGCTGCTGATGTACGCGGTACTGGTCTGGGTGTTCTCGTCATGGAGCACACCGTTGATTGTCATGGCGGTTATCCCTTTGGCACTGGTCGGCGCCTTGCTCGGGCACTGGGTGATGGGCTTGAACATGACGATTCTGTCACTGTTCGGCTTGTTCGGGTTGTCCGGGATCGTGGTCAACAACTCGATCATTCTGGTCAGTTTCTATCAGCAACAGCGCAAACGCGGCCTGAGCATATCCGAAGGCTTGAACGAGGCAGTGGTACAACGTCTGCGCGCCGTGTTGCTGACCTCATTGACCACCGTTGGCGGCCTGCTGCCGCTGCTGTTCGAGACCTCGCTGCAGGCGCAGTTCCTGATTCCTATGGCGACATCCATCGCCTTCGGTCTGGGCTTCTCGACCCTGCTGGTGCTGTTGGTCATCCCGGCGTTGATGTCAGTGCTGGAAGAATACAAAGAGAGACGGCAATCCCGCACCGCCTGAACTAGCGCGCATAAAAAACCCGGCAGATTGCCGGGTTTTCTAATCTGGAAATCAAGCGTTCAGAGGTTAGGCGGCTGCTTGACGCTTTCCATGGTCTTGGTAATCGCGGCCACGGCAGCGCCGATATTGGTCAACTCGGCAGGCAATATCATGGTGTTGTTGGTCTTCGCCAGCTTGCCAAATTCACGCACATATTGCTCGGCAACTCGCAAGCCTACCGCATCCTTACCGCCTTCGGTATTGATCGCTTCGGCCACCCGGCGCAGGCCCTCGGCGGTCGCTTCGGCAATCAACTGAATCTCGCGGGCACGGCCTTCAGCTTCGTTGATCTGACGCTGCTTGTCGGCTTCGGAGAGGTTGATGGTTTCCTGCTTCATACCTTCCGAGACGTTGATCTTGGCTTCCCGCTCGCCTTCTGACTGGGCAACCACGGCACGACGCTCCCGCTCGGCGCGCATCTGCTTTTCCAGTGCATCAAGAATGGTCGCTGGCAGCTCGATGTCAGCAATCTCATAGCGCAGCACCTTTACGCCCCAGGGCTTGGCCGCTTCATCCAGCGCCAGCACCACCTGGGTGTTGATGGTTTCCCGCTCTTCAAAAGTCTTGTCCAGCTCGATTTTACCGACGACCGAGCGCAAGGTAGTTTGCGCCAGCTGCATGGCTGCATAACGGTAATCATTGATCCCGTAGCTGGCCAGTTTCGCGTCCACCACCTGAAGGTAAAGTACCCCGTTGACCACGACCTGAATGTTGTCCTTGGTCACACAGGCCTGGCTGGGCACGTCGATGGCCTCTTCCTTCAACGTATGCTTGTAGGAGACCCGATCAACAAAGGGCACCAGCAGGTGAAAACCGGCTTCCAGGGTCTTGGCATATTTACCCAGACGCTCGACGATAAAAGCCGATCGCTGGGGCACGATGCGCGCCGTTTTGGCCACCGCGATGACGACCAATACCAGAAAGGCCAGCGAAATCATTGTAGTAATGTCCATGTACTTGCTCCGTTATGTCACGCTGATAAAAAACAACCAAGAAAACTCAAGCTCGCTCACGGCCGCTGTCGGCTGACCTTGAGTACTATGCCATTATGATCGACCACCCAGGCATGCTCACCGGCGATCAACGGGTCACTGGATTCAGCATCCCACTTGGCACCATTGAGCGTTACATCACCCACGCCATCGACGAAATCCCCGATCACCTGGACCCGCGCGCCAATAAAGCCGGCATCGTCCATATCCTTCAGCGAGCGGTCGGACTCGGTACCTTGAAGCCAACGCTGGCACTGCCGCCGCAAGAGGAACAAGGCAACCAGACTGATGACCGCAAAGCAGGTCAACTGCGCGCCAGTGGATTCGATCACCCCGAACAAGGTCAAAGCACCAACGACAAGGGCGCCAAGCCCGAAAAAAGCGGCTATCAAGCCCGGTACAAAAAACTCCGATGCCAGCAATACCAGCCCCAGCAAAAGCCAGAACGCATAACCATTCAAGATCGTGCTTTCCACCATGACCAAAATCCTTATTCGAGGCGCATGCAAGCGTTCAGCGTAACAGATACGCGTGTTGTTGGTTCGTCCTTGTGCCTGCTCATGAGCTGGCTGGGGCAAAATCCTGGAAAGTCTGAATTACCATTCATCGGATTTATCTGATGAATCATATCGCGCCAGAAGCCCCGACCGATGAGTCATAAAGAAGCGCAGCAGTCTTGGCACGCCTCTGCCGACGGACCGCCTTTAGTTTGCGCAAACCCGTGTCTATGCTGATCTGGCGTATCTGTCGGATGTCGTCGCACACAACAAAAATAATGTACCAAGGCACAAAGGACACTTCTTATGCATAACAAAACCAGGCTCGCCCTGGCCTTAGGGCTAGCCGCGACCGTGGCTGTCTGTGGTCAGGCTCAGGCCAACTACACCAAAACCCAATACCCCATCGTACTTGCCCACGGCATGCTCGGATTCGACAATATCCTGGGCATCAATTACTGGTACGGTATTCCAGCCAACCTCCGCAGTGGCGGCGCCAGCGTCTATGTTACTTCGGTCAGCCAGCTCGATACCTCGGAAAAGCGTGGTGAGCAACTGCTGCAACAGGTGCAGAACATCGTTGCTATCAGCGGCAAACGCAAGGTAAACCTGATCGGCCATAGTCATGGCGGCCCAACCATTCGCTACGTCGCTGCCGTTCGACCCGACCTGATTGCCTCGGCGACCAGCGTTGGCGCACCGCACAAGGGCTCGAAAACCGCTGACTTTATCCGCAATGTGCCACCAGGATCGGCCGGTGAAACGGTGATTGCCGGGATCGTGAATGGCCTCGGCGGGCTGATCAATTTTCTCTCAGGCGGCAGCACCACCACCCCACAGAACGCCTTAGGCGCGCTGGAGTCGCTGAACTCGGCGGGCGCAGCGCGATTCAACGCACGCTTCCCGCAGGGCCTGCCAACCAGCAATTGCGGTACCGGCGCCTACAGCGTGAATGGGGTGCGCTATTACTCCTGGAGCGGCACCAGCCCGCTGACCAACGTTTTTGACGTCTCCGACGCCCTGCTGGGTGCCAGCGCCACTCCCTTCGGCTTCGAAGCCAATGATGGACTGGTGGGACGCTGCAGCTCGCGCATGGGTATGGTGATTCGCGACAACTACCGGATGAACCATCTGGATGAAGTCAACCAGGTGTTCGGGCTGACCAGCATCTTCGAGACCAGCCCGGTATCGGTCTACCGTCAACACGCCAACCGGCTGAAAAACGCCGGCCTCTAACAGGCGGGTATAGCCATAGGGCCGGTCCTCAGGGGCCGGCCTCCTGATGTGAAGCCATTTTTGCTCACTGGAGCCTGAATGAAAGTCCTGATATACCTGCCCTTCGCCGCCGCAGCATTACTCGTCGGCTGGCAACTGCTGGCACCGGAAGATGCCGTCGTGACCGAGCGTGCGAAAGCGCCCCAGGCAGCCGCCCCCACGCCTACCTATGAATCCATGCAACACATTCCGAACCGTCTGGGTTTGGCCGCGCCAACCGACGGCATTGAGTCGCTACGTGAAACGGAGGTGGACGGTACGCTGGAAGTCGACGCCCAGGGCAATCTGGTGATCAGCGAGCAGTTGCGCCACCTGTTCGACTATTTCTTCACCGCCGTTGGCGAAATCAGCTTTGAAGAAGCCGCCGAGCGCATTCGCATTTATCTCGCCAGCCAATTGCAGGACCCGGCTCTGGGCCAGTCGCTGACATTGCTGCAGAACTATATCGATTACAAGACCGCGCTGGTGGAGCTGGAGCAAGGGTTTCCGGTAGTCGCTGACATTGCCGGTCTACGTGCCCGCCAGGACGAAGTCCAACGCCTACGCGCGCGCCTGTTCAGTCCGGAAGCGCATGCGGCGTTTTTTGCCGCAGAAGAAATCTACAACCATTTCACCCTTGAGCGGCTGGCGATTCTGCAGGACCCTAACCTGACCGACGATGACAAGGCGTCGATGATCGAGAACCTGCGCCAGAGCCTGCCTGACGATGTACAGGACTTGCTGATACCGCAGATCCATCAAGAGCTGACGGTGCAAACCGAGCAGTTGCTTGAGCAGGGCGCCGACCCCAGCGAAGTCCGAGAGCTACGCCTGTCACTGGTTGGACCTGAGGCGACCGGCCGGCTGGAGGATCTGGATCAGGAGCGTCAACAATGGCAACAACGCATGGATGATTTCAGCGCCGAGCGCGAGGCCATTCTGAGCTACAACGGACTGGCAGAAGAAGACAAACAGGCCGCGATTGAGGAACTGCTCGAGAGCCGCTTCAATGCCAACGAACGGCTGCGAGTCAGCAGCCTGCTTGATATGACCGCTGAATAGCCAGACAGAAACCGTAACAGCTTGCCGCCCTGAGTTGCTGGTTACGCCGACAGCTCAGGCGCATACTCACTCATGGTCCTTACCTAGCTGGCTTGCCAGGGTAAACCTCGGAGGAAGACATGCGCGCTGACGAATTTCTGAAAAAATACGGCCTGGACGGCGACGACGATAAAGCCGATCACAGCCTGCGGGGCAAAGCCCTGGAGCGTGCGCTGCACCCCGGCCAACCACGCAGTGGCACTCCGCACGACTGGGAAGACTGGGAAAAATTCCAGGCCAGAGAAGCAGAAAAAACCGCAACGAAAGCGCCGGACCAGAAGCCACATGATGAGTAGAACCGCACCTGGCGTGATCGCCATGGCGATGCTATTGGCCAGTTCAACTGCGGCCCTGGCTGACACCACAAGCATCACCCCGGCCGACATACTGGCATGGGATAGTCGCGATTTCGCCGGCCCCAGCCAATACCGCATGGATCAAAGTGGCAATCAGACGCTGGTGCGCGCGCAGTGCATTAACGGCGCTTCTGCGCTGTATCTGGAACAAGTGGTCGATCTTCAGCAAACGCCGATCCTGAAATGGTCCTGGGCGGTAGAAAACACCTTTGAGGGTATCGATGAGACCAGCAAGGGCGGCGATGATTACCCGGTCAGGCTATATGTAGTGAAGGACGGCGGGCTTCTGCCCTGGCGTACCAAGGCACTGAACTATGTATGGTCAAGCGCGCAACCGGTCGGGGCCGACTGGCCGAATGCCTACACCGCGAACGCGCACATGCTGGCCTTGCGCAGCGGCCCGCCGCCCACGCCAGGGAAGTTGGTCGAGGAACAGCGCAACGTGCGGGAAGATTTCAAGACCTACCACGGCATGGATCCGGGCAGCATTGATGGCATCGCCATCATGACCGACTGCGACAACAGTCAACAGCCGGTCACCGGCTGGTATGGCAGCATCAGTTGGCACGCCGAGGGCGATTAGACCAACCGATACCAGCCTGGCGCTATTTCTTCATCCACACGTCATTAAGCAGAATGTATTGCCCTGCGGGCGTGCGATCCAAGGCCTTCTTGCCGGCGATCGACTCCACATCCCTAAGCTGGATGCCGTTTTCCTCGGCCAGGCGCTGATATTCCTCACGACGGGCCTGGTTGATCTGCTTGGCGATCTCAGCCGCACTGCCCGAGGCGCTGACCACGCCGAGATAACCATTGGGCTGCTCGCCCAGCTGGCCCGCGGACTTGGCCGCCGGCAAAGCAGACATCGCCTCGTTAAGGCTCAATGCCCAGACCGGCGCACTGACCAGCAGCGCCAGTAAAACCGCAAAAAATCGACTATTCATGCGCATGTCATTTCCCTCTAGAACAGGCCACTGGATTCGCTGAAGAGTTCATCCAACTGCTTGTCGACCTTGATATAGATCTCGTGCTGGATCTTCACGTTCAGATTGATATTGATAGGTTCATTTGGGGCCGCCAGCTGCACGGTGGGCGTACAGCCCGCCAGCAACCCGAACGCCACCACAGTAATCGGGATCAGACGCCATCGCATGCTTGTTACTCCTTGGTCATGGATCGGGTGTCAGGCGTTGCTGCAACAAACGCTCCTGTACCCGCTTCTGAATTATGTCGCTGACTTGCCCGCTGAGCTGCAAACTGGCCAACAGTGCCGGCACATTTTCTTCCAGACGGATATTCAGATGAATCGGCCTGCCGCCTTCCAGCGAAGGATTACGCCCCTGCAACTGCAATCCAAGGACCAGTTGGCCCTCCCGATCATAAGCTACATCCGAGGCTAATACACTGTAATGAAAGTCATCCAGCGCTGCCGCTACCTGACGCATGCCGACATTACTGCGTGCCAGGTCATCCAGCTTTTGCGAGCGGTAACGCAAATAGCCGCCGGGTTCGCGAGCCTGGAGCCGCCCAGCATCAATCACCAGCTTCCCGCCCTCCAGGCCAACCGGCAGACGCCCATCAAGCGTCCCGCGGCCGCTCAACCCTTCCGCTGGATAGACCTCGAACAGACGACCCAGTTCAACCCCCTCCAACTCGACGATCACACTCTGCCCGGGCCTCGACAGGTCAAGCCTCCCTGCATTCACCCGAACCTGGCCACCGAGCATCCCCATATGCGCGGCATCGATATTCACCAGACCGCCAGTCAGATTTTCCAGCTCTGCTCGATATCCCCCACTGAAGGTCAATGGTCCCAAGGGCATGCCTGGATCCAGCGCTTTCAGACGCAGATCTGCGAATCCCAACTGCAGATCATCACCCGCAAGAGCCAAGGTCATTTCCGCCGACAGTCCTTCAAAAGTGGAGCGGTCAAGAATGCCCTTGCCACCACTCAACGTGAACTGGCCCTGCACGCTACCGAGCCCAGCTGATCCGACAGCCTGCACCTGCCCGGTCAGACGGCCGCTGGCGAAGCTTAGCAGCGGCGGCCAGCCAGAGAATGTATCCGCCAGCGGGTTGGCTGCGCGCAGAAACACCTCCTGCAGGCTGGCATTGGCGTGCCATGGTTGCTGCTCTGGCCAGTCAAACTCCACATCCAGCCCCAGACCAGTGGTGGTTTTCCCGACACCCTTCCAGCCAACCTGCTGCGCCGAATAGTCCAGCTCACCGTCAAGCGCCCAGCCCTGGGGTTCAAGTACCTCATGGCTAACGCTGGCCGCGGTCATATTCAACGGACCTTTCAGGCTGATCTGCAGCGCGTCGCCCAGCGGCGCTTGCAGCTGAAGCCCAGAAAAATCCAGCGACACATTGTTCAACGCCAATCCGGTCGAGGCATCGATGATGCTGCTGGCCTGCAGGCGCGCCCCCTCGCCGAACTGCGCGGTTAATTGCTGCGCGTCCAGACGGCCCTCAAAAGGCCAGTCCAGCTCAAGGCCGCGCAGCTGCAACTCGTCCATATCCAACTCGGCGGCCGCGCCCTGGAGCGTCAGCAGCTGCCATTCCGCCTGCCAATGCGGACGCGAGGTCAGCGTGAGCCGGCCGGCCAACCCCAGTTCTACCCGGCCAGTTGCCTCAAGCTCAATCCCCAGTGACAACGGCGTGGCTCGGCCGAGCGCACTGTTTTCGTCCGGGTCGATGCGCAAAACCAGTTGGTTGGGCCGCAGATCTTCGGGCAGATGCAGCAGCGCCGCCAACGCCGGCTGGTCTATCACCAGCCGTGCGGTCCCTTGTTGCAGGCCCCAGTCGCCGTTATCACCCACTACATCCAACAGCATTTGGCCTTGCAGCTCTCCGACCTCGGGCCAATACCAGGATTGTGGCAGCGCTATATCGGCATTCAGTTGCACCTGCCCGTCCAGCAGATCAACCCATTCCACCGGTCGGGTCACGGGCGCCAGGTTCCAGTCCACGCTGGCGCGCATGCCAGTGGGTAACTGCTCGAACGGATAAGCCTGACGGCCCAGCCAGGGTGCGGCATAGGCCAACAACCAATCCGCTCGCGGCCATTGGGCTACCTGCACGCTGCCGGCCCAAACAGGTAGTTGATCCCGCTGCGACCAGCGACCTTCCAGCGTCGCAGCGGGCTGACCGGAAAGCTGTAACTGGGCTTGCAGGTCCAGCGCCTCAACGTCTGAATGCAGTTGCGCATCGAATTTCAGCCTGCCCTCGGGCGCGTTCAACACCAATTGCGCGGCGAACCGCTCTTCGCCCAGTCGGTTGAGCTGAAATTCGCCCTGTGCAATACAACTTCCCGTTGGGCAAGGCACGCGCAACTCCAGGCTTTCCACCTGTAACTGGTCCGGCAACAACGCCAATTGGTCTTGCCAAGCTAACGGATCCGGCAGCCCATCCGTGGTGTCGTCGGCAGTGGCCTGCTGCGGTCGCCAATCCAGCTGCAGAGTCTGCAGGTTGATCGAGGCCAAGCGGAACCGGGAATCACCGCCCAGCTGTAATCGCAGCGCGGAGAGCTGGAAGTCGAGCGTGCCCTGCTGAGTATGATAGTTACCGGTAATCTGCTCTACCTGTACGCCACTCCAGCCCAGGCGCAGATCTTGCCATTCGAGCTGACCGATTCCAGCGGCTGTCAGCGCGCGCTGCGCCAAAAATGCACCTGTCAGCGCCAGCAACAGAATAAGGCCGGTCAACGCCACTACTATGCTTAACGCCTTGCGCATGCACTGCCTCGTGTCGGGGTTTTCGCCAGATTAGCATGTAAGACAGCGCACATTGTTGAACTACTCCTGTAGCCGAGCCCAGACACGCTCTCTATAATCGGGCGACCGGCTGTCGCGCCAGAAGGCGTTACCTGGGAGCCGGCTCAACCAGGGAGAAGGTCATGGATTGGTATCTCGAAGTACTTAGAAAATATGCGGTATTCAGCGGTCGGGCGCGGCGCAAGGAATATTGGTTTTTCACATTGTTCAACTTGCTCGCCATGCTGGTGTTGTCCTTTATCGACGGCATGATCGGCATGTACAGCCTCGAAGCTGGCGTTGGCGTGCTGAGCGGCATTTACGCATTGGGCATTCTGATTCCCAGTCTGGCCGTGACCGTGCGCAGGCTCCACGACACCAGCCGCACAGGATGGTGGATACTCCTGGCCTTCATTCCGTTAATAGGGGCTGTGGTGCTGTTGATATTTACCGTGCTGGACAGTACACCGGGCAGCAACAAATACGGTCCCGACCCGAAAGGCATGGATGCGGAAACTCCTGTCTGACCCAGTCTGCGAGTGGCCAGCCCGGCTGACACTCGCTCTTCCCTCTGAGTAACCTGCATGCCTTTTTCCTTTTCTTCGTCGCCTGTTTCTTCGCAACGTAAAACCTCACTTTCTCATCCACTTCGCTGGGTCACACTACTGGCGCTTTTCAGCTGCTTGCTGGCGAGCGGTTGCCAGGCCTTGCGCCCGCTACCCGAGAGCCTGTCAATCGCCCCGCCACTGCGCGACCTGCAACAGGCCGAGCTGCTGATCGATCAGACCTACGTCACCAGCAGCGGCGAGCGTGTCAGTGAACAACAGGTTTTCGACGAAGTGCTGCGCCTGATAGCCCAGGCCCGAAAGCTGGTGCTGGTCGATATGTTTCTGTTCAACGACTTTGCCGGCAAGGATAGCTATCGGCCTCTCTCGGCAGAACTCACCACCGCCTTGGTTCAGGCCCGAGAACAATATCCGCAAATGCCGGTTGTGTTGATTACCGACCCGTTCAATACCCTGTACGGTGGCATCCGCAACGGCCATCTGGAGCAACTGCAGGCGGCCGGCGTCAGCGTGGTGATGACCGACCTCAGCCAGCTACCCGCTTCCAACCCGGCCTGGACCGGCATCTGGACTCTGTGTTGCAGCTACCTGGGTAACAGCGCTGAAGGCGGATGGCTTCCCAACCCCGTGGGCGAAGGAAAAGTCACCCTGCGCAGCTACCTGCATCTGATCAATTTCCGCGCCAACCACCGCAAGACTCTGGTCGTTGATGAAGGCGACAACTGGACCGGGCTGGTTACCTCGGGCAATCCGCATGACGCCAGCAGCCGCCACAGCAATAACGCCCTGCGTTTCAGTGGCGCCGCCGCACTCGACCTGTTGGCGAGTGAAATAGCCGTTCTGCGATTTTCCTCGGAAATAGATACCTCCGACTGGCCGGCCGCACCCGCGCCGACAGCTACAACAGATTCGCAGCTGCAGGTACTTACCGAGGCAGCCATTCGCGATGCCCTGCTGCGGGTGGTTGATAGTGCGCAACCGGGCGACGAGCTGGATCTGGAGGTGTTCTATTTTTCCCATCGGCCGCTGATCGAGGCGCTGATACGCGCGCAGCAGCGTGGGGTGCAGTTGCGCGTGTTGATGGACGCCAATCGCGACGCCTTCGGCCGGGAGAAGAATGGGGTGCCTAATCGGCAGGTTGCCTGGGATCTGCACGAAGCGGGAATCGACGTACGCTGGTGCGCGACGCAGGGCGAACAGTGCCATCGCAAATGGCTGCGTCTGGATCGCGCCGACGGTCGCAGCGAGCTGATCACCGGCTCTGCCAACTTCACCCGGCGCAACCTGGATGACCTGAATCTGGAAACCAGCGTCAGGCTGCTGGCACCCGCGCAGCAACAGGTCATGCAGGCAGCACGCGAGCAGTTCGAGCGCAGCTGGAGCAACCCCAACGGCGAGCAGCACAGTCTGCCTTACGCGAAGTTTGCCGACCACTCGCGCTGGCGTTACGGGCTATACCGCTTTATGGAGTTTTCCGGAGTCTCGACGTTCTAGGCGCTGGCGGGGGCCAGCGCAGCTGCAAGCTTCAAGCTTCAAGCTTCAAGCTTCAAGAAAAGCCTAGATAGCTGACCTTCCGCTTTTAGCTTGCCGCTTGCCGCTTGCCGCTTGCCGCTCAGAGCTTAGCTGCCGGCCAGTTCGGCAAAGCAGGCAGCGATGATATCCATCCCCGCCTGCACTTCCATATCGCTGGCGGTCAGCGGCACCAGAATACGGATCACGTTGCCGTACTGCCCGCAGGACAACAGAATCAGCCCCTTGTCGCGGGCCAGTGCAACCACCTTGGCC
Source organism: Halopseudomonas pelagia (assembly GCF_009497895.1). NCBI lineage: Bacteria > Pseudomonadati > Pseudomonadota > Gammaproteobacteria > Pseudomonadales > Pseudomonadaceae > Halopseudomonas > Halopseudomonas pelagia. The sequence continues at coordinate 12,398 of NZ_CP033116.1, forward strand.
GCCAGCTCCGCATCCGGCCGGCACTCGGAAGTAAACAGCTCGCACGCAACCATCGCGCCCAGACCGCGCACATCTCCAATGCGCTTGTCCTGCGCTGCAATGTCACGCAGCCGACCCATGATCATCTCGCCCAGAGTATTGCTGCGCGCCAGCAGATTCTCTTCTTCGAATACCTCGATCACCGCCAGCGCGGCGGCGCAAGCCAGCGGGTTGCCAGCGTAAGTACCGCCCAGCCCGCCGGGCGCGATGGCGTCCATCATCTCGGCACGCCCGCACACACCAGCCACCGGAAAACCTCCAGCAATCGATTTGGCAAAGGTGGTCAGATCCGGCGCGACACCCATCTGCTCCATGGCGAAAAAGGTACCGGTACGCCCAGCTCCACTCTGCACCTCATCGGCCACCAGCACAATGCCGTGCAGGTCGCAAAGCTCACGCAGTTTCTTCATGAACGCCTGGCTGGCCACGTAAAAACCACCCTCACCCTGAACCGGCTCGATCACGATCGCCGCAATATCCCGCGGCTCGGCATCGTTCTTGAAAATGCGCTCAATGCTGGCGATAGCATCGTCATCGCTGACACCATGCAAGGGGCAAGGGAACTGCGCCCGGTAAACGCCGCCGGGCATCAGACCCATCCCCGCGGAATAGGGCGAAACCTTACCGTTCATTGACAGCGTCATCATCGTGCGGCCGTGATAGCCGCCAGTGAAGGCAATCACACCCGCACGCCCGGTCGCTGCGCGGGCGATTTTCACTGCGTTTTCCAAGGCCTCGGAGCCGGTGGTGACCAACAGGGTCTTTTTGGCAAAGTCGCCGGGCACCAGCGTGTTGAGCTTTTCACACAGCTCCACGTAGGGCTCGTAAGCCAGCACCTGAAAGCAGGTGTGGGTGAACTGCTCCATCTGCCGTTTGACCGCCTCCATCACCTTGGGGTGCCGGTGGCCGGTATTGAGTACGGCGATGCCGCCAGCGAAATCAATATACTGACGACCCTCGACATCCCAGACAGTGGCGTTCTCTGCGCGCTGTACGAATATCGGGTGGATCTGGCTAACGCCACGGGCGACCGCGGCATGCCGGCGCTGCATCAAGGAATCATTGGTCTTGCTCATATCGACCTCCATCAGTGCTGACCCTGAAACAGGGCTCAGATGCCACCCAGGCACAGGTATTTTATTTCAACGTACTCATCGATGCCGTGCCGGGAACCTTCGCGGCCCAGGCCGGATGACTTCATGCCGCCAAAGGGCGCAACTTCAGTAGAGATCAGCCCTGTATTGATTCCCACCATGCCGTACTCCAATGCCTCGGCGACGCGGAAGGCCCGACTCAGATCGCGCGCATAGAAATACGCGGCCAGACCGAACTCGGTATCGTTGGCCTGACGTATCACATCCTCTTCATCGCTGAAGCGGAACAGCGGAGCGAGCGGGCCGAAGGTTTCTTCGCGGGCCACCAACATGCTGCTGTCGATATCAGCCAGCACCGTAGGCTCGAAGAAAAAGCCGCCTAACGCATGCGGCTTGCCGCCAATCAATATCTTGGCGCCTTTGTCAGTTGCATCCTGAAGATGCTGCTGCACCTTGGTCACCGCGGCAGCGTTGATCAGCGGCCCGGTGGTCACATCAGCCGCGGCGCCATCGCCCACCTTGAGTTTTTTCACCGCTTCAACCAACTTGGCCGCGAAGGCATCGTAAACGCCGTCCTGTACATAAATGCGGTTAGCGCAGACACAGGTTTGCCCGGCGTTACGGTATTTGGAAATCATCGCACCTTCGACGGCAGCATCCAGGTCGGCGTCGTCAAACACGATAAAGGGCGCGTTGCCGCCGAGCTCCAGCGACAGCTTCTTCAACGTTGGCGCGCACTGTTCCATCAGCTTGATACCTACGCCGGTGGAGCCGGTGAAGGACAGCTTGCGCACAATCGGATTGCGACACAGTTCGCCGCCCACGGCGATGGATTTATCCACATCGGCCGTAATCACGCTGAACAGCCCGGCGGGCAAACCGGCTTGCTCTGCCAAGGCGGCCAGGGCCAGCGCTGAGAAAGGCGTCTGGGGTGCGGGCTTGAGTACCATGGCACAACCAGCGGCCAAGGCAGGAGCGGCCTTACGGGTAATCATCGCCGCAGGGAAGTTCCACGGAGTGATCGCCGCAGTCACGCCTACCGGCTCTTTCTGCACGATAATGCGCTTGTCCGACTGGTGGCCCGGAATGGTTTCGCCGTAGACGCGCTTGGCCTCTTCGGCGAACCATTCGATAAAGGAAGCGGCATAGGCGACTTCGCCGCGCGCCTCTGCCAGCGGCTTGCCCTGCTCGGCAGTCATGATGCGCGCCAGATCTTCCTGGTGCAGCATCATCAAATCGAACCATTTGCGCAGTACTGCCGTTCGCTCTTTGGCAGTGCGCTTACGCCACGCGGGCTGAGCGGCGCGAGCGGCCTCGATGGCGCGCGCGGTTTCTTCCACGCCCATATTCGGCACACTGCCCAGCCGCTCAGCGTTGGCCGGATTGAATATCTCGGTACGTGCGCCGCTGTCGGCCTCACACCACTGACCGCCAATAAAGGCTTGTTGGCGAAACAGATCGGGAGCGTGCAATTCCATGGAAGATCCTCACTGGCAACGATAGAGCATCCGCCGTCAGGCGTAATGCATTTACCACATAGATGTTTGATATTTCAAACATGCTAAGGCGCAGAAAGGTTTCAGGCAAGAGCCCAATGGAAAAAACGAAGGGAGAAGGCGAGCTAATGCAGGGAGGGCTGCGATGCCCTTGCGGCGGTGGCTGGCATACGCTGGCAACATCTGCCAGCGCAGCCGCAACGCCGGGCTATCAAATCAGGCTGCGGACTCGCTTTCGAACAACTCGGCAGGACCGTGTTGATCCGCTTCAAGCAAACCAGCCACCCGCTGCAAACCGGCCAACATCATCAGTTGCTCCCAGTCGGCGAGCTTGCCAAAACGGTCAAGAAACTCAGCGGGCAGCAATGCCGGCTCAGCTTGAATAGCCGCCAGACCCTTGGTGCTCAGGGCCAAATGCACCTTGCGCTTGTCGCTCTTGCTGCGAATGCGCTGCAACATATCGCGATTTTCCAACCGATCAATAATGGTACTCAAGGTTGCCTGAGAAACGCTGACCTTTTTCGCCAGATCGCCCAGAGTGCCCTCGCCCATCGCCTGAATGCTGTGCATGATCAACAGCTGGATGGGGGTCAGGCCACTATGCCGACCCAAACGCTTGGCATGTATTTCGGTGGCGCGTTGCAGGCGGCGCAACGCTAAATAAAGATCGTGCATCATGTACATGTTCAGCTCCCGGCAGCACTCTCGGATGAGCGCGCATTTTGCCATACAGTCTAAATATTACAGTAGTAACTAGAAGTTCTGGCTAAGCGCCGCCCAAACAACCTTAGAGCCCCTGCTTAGCGCAAAATAGTCTTCAATAGGGCGAGAGATTACACCAATTTTATTTTTACTTCAAAATACTTTCACGGAAATACGTGCCAGCAACGGTTGATATGGGAAAGTGCTCATGCGCAAAGGTGCCCACCCGCATCTGCAAGCCAGGGGTGCGCAAAGCCTGGCGCATCAAGCTGTGCATAACCCTGTGCATAAACCGTGGTGACGGCTCTGAGATGCTGGTGATATCGGCAGTGCGCCATAAGCTGCGCAGGCCTGTGCAAGGAGTTGCGCAACTTTACGAGACGCGCATCACACCATTACCGCACATCCCAACGTCTAACACCCTAACTTACTGTTATTAATAGCTTTATAAATAACTGGCACAACTCTTGGACTAATCAGAGCTCCCGGACACCAAGTCCAATACATCAGGCAAGGAGAGCTCTAATGCCAACACCCGCGTATATGTCCATCGAAGGAACCAAGCAAGGTCTGATCACTTCCGGCACCTTTACCGAAGATTCGGTCGGCAACATTTTCCAGGAAGGTCACGAAGATCAGATCCTGGTTCAAGCCTTCGATCACCAGGTAATCATTCCGCGCGATCCGCAGTCCGGCCAGCCGACTGGCCAGCGCGTGCACAAACCGCTGATGATCACCAAGGTGTTCGACAAGTCCTCGCCGCTGATCTTCAACGCCCTGACTTCCGGTGAGCGTCTGAGCAGCTGTCGTCTCGAGTGGTACCGTACCTCCTCTACCGGCACTCAGGAGCATTACTTCACTATCGAACTGCAGGACGCGATCATCGTTGATGTGCAATCGCACATGCCGAACTGCCAGGATCCGGCCCAGTCTCATTTCACCCATCTGGAAGATGTATTCTTCACCTATCGCAAGATCGTCTGGACCCACGAAGTATCCGGCACGTCCGGCTCCGATGACTGGCGCACTCCGATTTCCGCTTAAATCGAAAGCCAGCAGCACCATCAGCCGGGCCATCCGGCTGATGTCTACGAGCAGCCCAAGCCCAAACCCCCACGCACCAGCTTCCCTATCAAACACAACTTTACTAAACGCAACTCTAAGCCCTTCTGCCTGTCCATACTCTAGCAACGGGGCGAATCAGCCCACCTACATTCACCCCTGACAAGGGCGACAGTATGTGCGGAATTGCAGGAGAGTTTCGTTTTGATGGCTTGCCAGCGGATATGGCAACGCTGGATCGTATTACCCGGCACATGGCCCAGCGTGGCCCCGATGCGTCGGGACTCTGGGCCCAAGGCGGCCTGGGACTGGGTCATCGCAGACTCAAGATCATGGACCTCGCGGAAGCGTCCGGTCAGCCGATGGTGGATGCAGAGGCAGGCCTGTCGCTGGTATTCAACGGCGCCATATACAACTACCCGCAATTGCGCGCCGAACTGGAAGCCATGGGTTATCGGTTTTTTTCCGGAGGCGATACCGAGGTGATTCTCAAGGGCTACCATGCCTGGGGCGAAAAGCTGTTGCCGCGCCTCAACGGCATGTTTGCCATGGCCATCTGGGAGCGCGACACCCAGCGCCTGTTTCTCGCCCGTGACCGTCTCGGCATCAAGCCGCTGTATTTAAATCGTACCGAGCAGCGCCTGCGCTTCGCCTCCAGCCTCACCGCGCTACTACAAGGCGACGGCGTCGATACCAGCATCAACCCGGTCGCGCTGAATCATTATCTGTCGTTCCATGCCGTCGTGCCGCCGCCCCTGACACTAGTCAACGGCATCGAAAAGCTGCCGCCGGGCCACTGGATGCGCGTGGAAAGCGACGGTAGCAGCCATCAGCAACGCTGGTGGGATCTGGAGTACGGCGCTCGCGCCGACGAACAGTCGCTGAGCTTCGACGACTGGCAGGACCGCGTGCTCGATAGCCTGCGCATGTCAGTCAAACGCCGCAATCTAGCCGCAGTGGATGTGGGCGTGCTGCTGTCCGGCGGCGTCGATTCCAGCCTGTTGGTCGGCCTGCTGCGCGAAGCGGGTGCGGATAAACTGCAAACCTTTTCCATCGGCTTTGCCGACGTGAATGGCGAAGCCGGTAACGAGTTTCAGTATTCCGACCTGATCGCCGAGCACTTCGCCACCGAGCATCACCAGTTGATGATCCCCGAGCAGGAAATTATCGCCCAATTACCGAGTGCCATCGGTGCGATGAACGAGCCGATGGTCAGTCACGATTGCATAGCCTTCTATCTGTTATCACGCGAGGTCAGCAAGCATTGCAAGGTGGTGCAGAGCGGTCAGGGCGCGGATGAAATCTTTGCCGGCTACCACTGGTATCCGCAAGTGGATCAAGCAGCCGATCCGGTCGCTACCTATCAGCAGGCGTTTATGGATCGCAACTTTGCTGAATACCAGCAAACCGTCAGTTCAGGCTGGGCCACGCATGACTACGCGGGTGAATTTATTCGCGAACATTTTGCACAGCCGGGCGCGAGCAGCGGCCTGGACAAGGCCCTGCGCCTGGACACCAAGGTGATGCTGGTCGATGACCCAGTCAAGCGCGTGGATAACATGACCATGGCCTGGGGCCTGGAAGCGCGCGTACCCTTCCTTGACCATGAAGTAGTGGAGCTGGCAGCCCGAGTGCCAGGGCGTTTCAAGTTGCCGGATGACGGCAAGTATGTGCTCAAGGAAGCCTCACGCAAGGTGATTCCCGCTGCGGTGATCGACCGACCCAAAGGCTACTTTCCGGTGCCGGGGCTGAAGTACCTTGAAGGTTCGACGCTGGATTGGGTAACGGAATCGCTGACCAGTCAGCGTGCGCTCGAACGCGGCCTGTTCAACCCAGGTTACATCGACAACCTGCTCAGCGATCCCAAGGCGCACATCACACCTTTGCGCGGCTCCAAACTCTGGCAGCTGGCGATGCTTGGCCTGTGGCTTGATGCGCATAATCTGTAAGGAATGACTGACCATGTCCAGACCCACGCCACCGGATCAACAACGCATGCTGCGCGGCAATGCACCCACGTTCGAAAGTCTGCGCGCCAGTCATGCCAAGCAGGGCACCAGCACCGGAGCGGCCACCGATGCCGCGGTGCATTGCGGTTGGGGCAGATTGTTGTTCGGCCAGACGTTTTCCGATTATCGCTTGCTGGCCGAGACTCTCCTGGATGAACCACCTGGCGAGCGCGATATCGTGCTCTATGTTGAAGATCCGCAGGTGGTGCTGTCCTTCGCGCCGCAGCAACTGTTCCTTGACCCGTCTGACACCCTGCGCCTGTGGTTTAGCGACTACCGGCCAGCACATCAGAGCCCGCAGGGATTCCATCTGCGACACCCGCACGGCGATGCCGACTGGGAGGCGATCAACCGGCTCTACAAGCTGCAGAATATGGCGTGCGTGGACCCGGGCAAGATAACGCCCAGGGAGGCTGGCGGCCCCGTGTTCTGGCTGGCAGAGGACGAAGAAAGCGGTGAAGTAATCGGCACCGTTATGGGCCTGAACCACCACAAGGCCTTCAATGATCCGGAGCAGGGCTCCAGTCTCTGGTGTCTTGCGGTAGACAGCAGCACTCAACGCTTCGGCGTGGGCGAGACGCTGGTTCGGCACCTGGTCGAGTATTTCATGAGCCGCAGTTGTTCCTACCTCGACCTCTCGGTGCTGCATGACAACAAACAGGCCAAGGCGCTGTATCGCAAACTGGGCTTTCGCAAGTTGCGCACCTTTGCCCTCAAGCGCAAGAACAGCATCAATCAGGTGTTGTTCATCGGCCCGGGTTCGGATCAGGAGCTGAATCCCTACGCCCGCATCATTACCCGCGAAGCCCGGCGCCGGGGAATTGAAGTTAACGTCCACGACACTGCGGCGGGATTGTTCAGCCTGACCCATGGCGGCCGACGAATTCGCTGCCGGGAATCGCTCAGCGATCTGACCAGTTCCATCAGCATGACCCTGTGCCAGGACAAGCAGCTGACCCATCGGACGCTGCAACGCGAAGGTCTGAGCACACCGCGGTTTCAGGTGGCAGGCACGGCCGACGTCAACGCGGCCTTTTTGGTAGAGCACAACGCTGTGGTGGTCAAACCGAACAACGGTGAGCAGGGGCAGGGCGTAGCCGTGGATATTCGCGACGCCAGCGCGCTGGAGTCCGCTGTTGCCGCGGCGCGTCAGTTCGACAGCGAAGTGCTGCTGGAAAGTTATCACCCAGGCCAGGATTTGCGCGTGCTGGTAATCAATTACGAAGTAGTGGCAGCGGCGATCCGGCGGCCTGCCGAAGTATGCGGCGATGGGGTAAAAAGCTTGCGCCAGCTGATTGAAAAGCAAAGCCGCCGACGCCAGGCCAGCACCTACGGTGAGAGCCGTATACCGATGGACGACGAAACCCGGCGCACGGTTGAAGTCCAGGGCTACAGCCTGGATGATGTATTACCCTATGGAAAGCAATTGTTCGTGCGGCGCACCGCCAACCTGCACACTGGCGGCATGCTGGTAGATGTCACCCGCAAGCTGGACCCGACGCTCCGGCAGGCCGCGATCGACGCAGCCAAGGCACTGGAAATACCCGTCGCCGGTCTGGATATGATGGTTCCCGAGCCGGATCAACCAGACTATGTGATTATCGAGGTGAACGAGCGCCCAGGGCTTGCCAACCACGAACCGCAACCCACCGCGGAACGCTTTATCGACCTGTTGTTTCCACTCACTCGCTCGCCATCATGATGGCAGCGCAGCGACAGGAAGCTCAGGCACACAAACGGAGGAATGCATGACCGAGACCTACCCCGGACCGAACATGGAATTTCTCGAGCGCACACTGCTGGAAATGCTCGCCATTCCCTGTCCCACCGGTTTTACCGATGGCATCGTTCGCTACGTCGCCGAGCACCTGGACGCCATGGGCGTGGAATACGAACTGACCCGGCGCGGCACCATTCGCGCCACCCTCAAAGGCAAGCAGGCCACCCCCGACCGCGCCATCGCAGCTCACCTGGATACCATCGGCGCGATGGTCCGCGGCATCAAGGACAACGGCCGTCTGGAACTGGCACCCATTGGGCACTGGTCCAGCCGCTTTGCCGAAGGCAGCAGGGTCAGCCTGTTTGGCGACCACGGCTGCCTGCGCGGCAGCGTGCTGCCATTGATGGCCTCTGGGCACGCCTTTAATGAAGGTGTGGACAACCTTGCGGTCAGTTGGGATACCGTCGAGTTGCGCGTAGATGCAGCCACCACCAGCCGCGCCGAAACCGAAGCCCTGGGCATTCATCTCGGCGACTTTGTCGCCTTTGATCCCTGCCCCGAGTTCACTGATACCGGCTATATCAATTCCCGGCATCTGGATAACAAGGCTGGCGCGGCTGCGCTGCTCAGTGCCATCAAGCAGGTAGTCGACAGCGGTGAATTGCTGCCCATGGACTGCCACCCGGTGTTCACCATCACCGAAGAAACCGGCACCGGCTCGGCGGGTGTGCTGCCCTGGGATGTCAGCGAATTCGTTGGTGTGGATATAGCGCCCTCGGCTGCCGGCCAGAGCACCACCGAGCATTCGGTCACCCTGTGCATGCAGGATTCTGGCGGCCCCTACGATTACCATCTGACGCGGCATTTGCAGAGCCTTTGTCACCGCGACGAGATACCGGTGCGCCGGGACCTGTTCCGCTATTACCACAGCGACGCGGAGTCCGCGATCCGTTCCGGCACCGACACCCGTATCGCCCTGATCGGTTTCGGCACCGACGCTACCCACGGCTACGAACGTACTCACCGTGATAGCCTAGCGGCATTAAACCGCTTACTGGTGGCCTATATGTTCAGCCCACCCATATTCGAACACGATGATAAAAGCGACCCGCCACTGGATAACTTCCGCGACCAACTGGCCACCGATTCGGTCAGTGGCAGCGAAACCCTGTTGCCGCCGCTCAAACGTATTCTCTCCCCCGATAAACGCAATAACTGAACGCCTGCGGTTTTCATCAATCGCCGACACTCAGCGTTTTCCTACAACAGCAACCAAGCGACTTCCATGAAAAAAATTGCACCTTGCGCCATTGGTATTCTTTCCAGCCTGAGCTTTCCCGCTGCCACCAACGCCCAGGAACGCCAGCTCAGCCTGCCCGCGCAACTAGTGCTGGGTAGTGAGGCGCAGGAGGACGACACGCGCCTGCCATTGGCTCGCAGCACCCTGTCGGCAGACGAGCTAGAGACCTCCAATCTGGGCGCAAATCTATCCGAGTCGCTGCAACGGGTGCCTGGCCTGGTGGCCGTTAACCGGCAGAATTACGCCCAGGATCTTCAGATCTCCTCCCGCGGTTTCGGTGCGCGCGCGGCCTTCGGCGTACGTGGTGTGCGCCTGGTGCAGGACGGTATTCCACTCACCATGCCCGACGGCCAGGGCCAGCCAGCCCTGTTCGATCTGGATAGCATGCAGCGCATCGAAGTGCTGCGCGGCCCGCTGACCACGCTTTACGGCAACGCCTCCGGCGGCATCATTCAGGGCTTTACTGGGGAAGGTAGTTTCTACCCCACACTGGAAAATCGCACTGCCTTTGGCCCCGATGGACTGCGCCGCTCGCGCCTGCGCTACGGTGGCCAGCATGGCGACCTGAATATCAACGCCAACGTCGCGCGTCTGGATACCGACGGCTATCGCGACCACAGCAAAACCCAGCGTGACACGGCTAATCTGCGTCTGGGCTGGGATATCGACGACGCCTCCAGTCTGACCCTGCTGATCAACAGCCTCGACCAGCCGGAAACCCAGGACCCGCTGGGTCTGACTGCACAGCAGGTGCGTGAAGATCGGCGCCAATCGGTAGCCGGCAGCCAGACCTTCAACACCCGCAAAACGGTAAGGCATAACCAGGCGGGACTGAATTACACCCGACGGCTGAGCAACGATGATCAGCTGACCGCCATGATCTATGGCGGCGAACGTTATGTGCAGCAGTATCTGGCGTTCCCGGGCGGGGGCCAGTTCTCTGGTGGCGGAGTGATCGAGCTGGATCGCAATTTTGGCGGTGGTGAGCTGGGCTGGCAACGCAATACCGAGGCATTCGGCCTGCCCGTTGAGCTGGCTGCCGGTGTGACCTATGACTACCAGGGCGAACAACGTGAGGGATTCGTCAACGAGACCGGCCGCAAAGGCGCTCAGCAGCGCGATGAGTTCAACGCCGTCGACAGCCAGGACGCCTATCTGATCAGCACCTGGCAGCTGGACCCGCGCTGGACGCTGACGGCAGGCGTTCGCCATAGCCGAGTAGAATTCGACTCGGAGGATGACTATCTGATCGATGGTCAGGACGACAGCGGCAGCGTGCGCTACAGCCAGACCAACCCGGCTCTCGGGTTAAGCTACCAATGGACGCCAGCAATGAGCTTCTATGCCGCATTGGGGCAGGGTTTTGAAACACCGACCTTCCAGGAACTGGCCTACCAACCACAGGGCAGCGGTCTGAACTTTGATCTGACACCGAGCAAGTCGCGCAATGCCGAAATCGGCATGAAGTATCGCCAGGATCAGACGCGCATTGATCTGGCGCTGTTCGAAAGTCGGGTAAAGGATGAGATTGTAGCCGGCGAAGAGCAGCAGCTCACTGGACGCGGCACCTTTGCCAACGCCGGGCGCTCGACCCGACGCGGGATAGAACTGGCGGTAGAGCAGGGCTTTGATCACGGCATCAGCGCTTATCTGGCCTATACGCTATTGGACGCACGCTTTGACGAATACCAGCGCGCCGATGGCAGCGATCTGTCCGGTCGTACCCTGCCTGGCGTACCGCGTCATAGCCTGTTTGCTGAGTTGAGCTGGCAACCGCCCGGTACTGGCTTTATTACCGCACTGGAGGCCCAGAGCCTAAGCCAGCGCTACGCCACCGATGACAACACCGCGGAGGCGGCCTCCGGCTATGCGGTATTCAACTGGCGCGCGGCGTACACGCATGCAGTCGGCAATTGGGAAGTCGAACCTTTCGCGCGGATTGATAATCTGGGTGACCGTGAATACATCGGCTCGCTTATCGTCAACGGCGCGGGAGCCCGCTACTACGAACCGGCACCGGATCGGCAATGGCTGGTTGGCGTCGGCCTGCAGTACCAGTGGCGCTAAGGCCATTAAGCTTGGCGTAGAAAGAGTCCTGGCCGCGCTGGGACTCGCTAAGCCGTACGGTCGGTTTGCGGCTCGGCGACGGCAACGTCGCTAAACGCACCGCGCTGCCAGGCCAGAACGATAAATACCAGGGCGGCAATAGCCATCAGCAACGGCAATGCATGGCTGCTCAGCCACTGACTCGCGGCCCCGGTCGATAACGGCCCAAGCAGACTGCCAATCCCCCACAGCATTGCGATATGCGCATTGGCACGCACCAGCGCGTCGTCCCGGTAACGCTGCCCGATCAGGATCAGTGACAAGGTATATAACCCGCCGGCGCTGGCACCAAAGAGCACCAATACCGGCCAGATCAATACGCTCTGCAGAAGTGCTGGTATCGCCAGGCTGGAGACCAGCAGAACAACACCGCAGGCTTTATACAGGGTGGTGCGCGAGAGCTTGTCCGCCAGCCAGCCAATCGGCACCTGCAATGCCGCGTCACCGATAACCACGGCGCCGACCATCAGCAGTGCACGCTGCGCATCAAAACCTTCGCGGACCAGATACACCGGCAACAAGGTCAGCGTCATCGCTTCAAAAGCAGCAAACAACATCACCGCCCAGGCTACTGCCGGCAGCTTGCGCACGAATCCCATCAAGGCCTTGCCCGAGGTACTGGCAGCATCCACCACCGGCGCACCGGATGCCTGCAGTAACAACCCGAAGCCCAGAATCAACAGGCCGCTGGACAGCCAGAAACCGATGTCGCCAGCCGTTCCAATGACGCCCAGCAGCAGCGGCCCGCACAACTGGCTGAGAGCAAAGGCACTGCCATAGACTGCCACCAGGCGACCACGCAGACGATCTTCGATCAGTTGATTGATCCAGCTTTCGCCGAGCACAAAGGTCACCGTCAGTGAGACGCCGAGCACCAGCCTGAGGGCCAGCCACAACGCATAACTTGGCCACACCGCCAGCAACCCCACCGATACGGCGCTGCAAACCATAACCAGACGCATGGCATTCTCGGTACCCAGCCAACCGGCCAGCCGCGCGGTGATCTTGGCGCCCACCAGCATGCCCACCGCCGGAATAGCCGCCATGACACCGATGGCAAAGGCGTTATACCCCCACTCATCCAGGCGCAACGATACCAGCGGCAGGGTAATGCCCAGCGCCAGTCCGACGCAGATCACTGCCGTGGTCACAATGCCGTAGGTTTTCCAATCCATACTCGTGTCTATCCTACCCCTGAGAGCCAAACCCTAAGTGCAGCACACACCCCTGAGCGCCCGTTCAACGGACATAAATGGCATAAGTGACGGGCTTTGATCTGACAAACAGTAATCAGCCGACTCGCTAAATTCAATATATTTGACAGAAGGTCAGTAAATATTGCGTTTAAATGCGAAACACGGTCTTTTTCGTTTGTTATTTTTGACATAAACTCGGGCGATCGCTTGTTTTGGTATCATTGTCTTCGCCACGCAACCATCCGCTACAGCAGCGCCAGGAAAGCCCCATGAATAGCATGCAACAGCCCGCTACCCAGTCACAGGACCAAAGTCTTGACGAGTTCTGGATGCCATTTACCGCCAATCGTCAGTTCAAGAGCCGCCCGCGCATGCTGGAAAGCGCCGAAGGCATGTTCTACACCGACGTCGAAGGCCGAGAGATCATCGACGGTACCTCGGGTCTGTGGTGCTGCAATGCCGGGCACGGGCGCAAGGAGATTGCCGAAGCGGTGAGCAAGCAGGTCGTCAAGATGGATTTCGCCCCCACCTTTCAGATGGGTCACCCGCTGCCGTTCCAGCTTGCCGAGCGCCTCGTGGAGATCGCCCCCAAGGGCCTGGATCGCGTGTTCTTCACCAACTCTGGCTCCGAGTCGGTAGACACCGCGCTGAAGATTGCGCTGGCTTACCAGCGCGCCCGCGGCGAAGGCACCCGCACCCGTCTGATCGGCCGCGAGCTGGGCTATCACGGTGTCGGTTTTGGCGGCATTTCCGTCGGCGGCATGGTCAACAACCGCAAAGCCTTTGGCGTGCAGTTACCCGGCGTCGATCACCTGCCGCACACGCTGGATCTGGAGCGCAACGCCTTTACCCGTGGCCTGCCAAAGCACGGCGCGGAACTGGCTGAACATCTGGAAAAACTGGTTACGCTGCACGGCGCGGAAAATATCGCCGCGGTGATTGTTGAGCCCATGTCCGGCTCTGCCGGTGTTATTCTTCCGCCGGTCGGCTACCTCAAACGCCTGCGTGAAATCACTGCCAAGCACGGCATCCTGCTGATTTTTGATGAGGTGATCACCGGTTACGGCCGCGTCGGCGCGCCCTTCGCTTCGCAGCGCTGGGAAGTCACCCCGGACATCATGACCACCGCCAAAGGTCTGACCAATGGCGCCATTCCCATGGGCGCGGTGTTTGTCAGCGAGCAGATTCAACAGGCGTTTATGCACGGCCCCAAAGGCCTGATCGAATTCTTCCACGGCTATACCTATTCCGGCCACCCGGTCGCCGCTGCCGCCGCACTGGCGACGCTGGATATCTATGCCCGCGACGGCCTGCTGACCCGCGCCCAGGAGCTGGAAATCTACTGGCAGGAAGGTCTGCACAGTCTCAAGGGCATGCATCATGTGATCGACATCCGCAACACCGGCCTGGTCGGTGCCGTGCATCTGGCCAGCCGCGAGGGCGAACCCGGCGCACGTGGGTACGAGGTGTTCGAGGCCTGTTACTGGGACGGTCTGATGGTACGCTGCACTGGTGACATCATTGCCATGTCGCCACCGCTGATTGTCGAGAAGAGCCATATTGACCGGATGATCAATATACTCGGCGATGTAATTCGTCGGACTCCCTGAACTGAATTCGTAGGCGAAAATTAAAATCAGGATTCTGCTACGCCTGGTGGGAGGCGCGGTAACGGACAGCCTGGTCAGGACACGCGCAAGTACGTCCCTGTAGCTCGGCGATGGCAACCCGACCGCCATGGAAGGCGGAAGTGTCGAAAATGCAGGAGCAATTTTCGACCTGCCATCGACGGTCCTGACCAGGCTATCCGCCACCGCCCCTGCTTAGCTCCGTGCGTTGCGGCAACAAACCCCAATCGAAGTTAATTTGAAACTGGTGACCCAATGACCCTGCAACTGACTCACTTCATCAACGGCAAGCGCACCGCCGCCAGCGAACGCACCCAACCGGTATTCGAACCCGCCACCGGCGAAGAGCGCGGCCAGGTTTCCCTGGCCAGCGTCAGCGAAGTAGAGCAGGCGATTGCGGTGGCGAAAGCGGCACAACCGGACTGGGCCAAAACCACGCCGCTGAATCGCGCGCGCGTGCTGTTCAAGTACAAGGCGCTGGTGGAAGCACACGCCGATGAGTTGGCCGAGCTGATCACCCGCGAGCACGGCAAGGTGTTCGAAGATGCCAAGGGCGAACTGACCCGCGGCCTGGAAGTGGTCGAATTTGCCTGCGGCATTCCGCACTTGCTCAAGGGCGAGCATACCGAGCAGGTCGGCGGCGGCGTCGATGCCTGGTCGGTCAATCAGCCGCTAGGCGTTTGCGCGGGTATCGCACCGTTCAACTTCCCGGCGATGGTACCCATGTGGATGTTCCCCATCGCCATCGCCTGCGGCAACACCTTTATCATGAAGCCATCGGAAAAAGACCCCAGCACGCCCATGCGTCTGGCCGAACTGCTGACTGAAGCCGGTCTGCCCGATGGCGTGTTCAACGTGGTCAATGGCGACAAGGAAGCGGTCGATGTCCTGCTGACGCATCCCGATGTGCAGGCCGTCAGCTTCGTTGGCTCCACGCCGATCGCCGAATATATTTACTCCACCGGCTGCGCCCACGGCAAGCGCGTCCAGGCACTGGGCGGCGCCAAAAACCATATGCTGGTGATGCCCGATGCCGACCTGGACCAGACCGTCAACGCCCTGATGGGCGCCGCCTACGGTAGCGCCGGCGAGCGGTGCATGGCGATTTCCGTCGCGGTTGCAGTAGGTGATGAGGTCGCTGACAAGCTGGTGGCTGCGCTGAGTCCGCAGGTCAAATCGCTGAAGATGGGCAACGGCATGAGCAGCGGCATGGAAATGGGTCCGCTGGTATCGGCGGCGCATCTGGCCAAGGTCAAAGGCTATGTCGACCAGGGCGTGAAGGAAGGTGCAGAGCTGGTGATTGATGGCCGCCAGGTTGGCGTGCCCGGCCTGGAAGGTGGTTTCTTTATGGGTGGCTGCCTGTTCGATAAAGTCACTGCCGAGATGAGCATCTACCAGGAAGAAATTTTCGGCCCGGTGCTGTGCATCGTCCGCGTGCCCGACTACGCCACTGGCGTAAAGCTGATCAATGAGCACGAGTACGGCAACGGCACGGCGATTTTTACCCGTGACGGCGACGCCGCGCGACAGTTCTGCAACGAGATTCAGGTCGGCATGGTCGGCGTCAACGTGCCCATTCCGGTGCCCATGGCCTTCCACAGCTTTGGCGGCTGGAAGCGCTCACTGTTTGGTCCGCTGCATATGCACGGCCCGGACGGCGTACGCTTTTACACCAAGCGCAAGGCGATTACCTCGCGCTGGCCAACCGGTATTCGCTCGGGTGCGGAGTTCAGCATTCCGACCATGAAGTAATTATTACCTTGTTCGCGGCGGGGCCGCCGCTCCTACCAGGCAGAGGTCTTGTTCGAGTGGGAGCTGCGGCCCTGTGGGAGCGGCGGCCCCGCCGCGAAAGCCATCTCAATAGAGCCCCAACATGCCGATCAAAGACATCATCGACTTCGCCACCGCCAACACCGAGGCAGAGCACTACCGCCCCGACCCAACCAAGGTGCTCGACGGCGACCCAGCGCAAAGCGTGCAGAATCATTACAGTAGCCCCTGTGGCCAGTTCTCCACCGGCGTCTGGGCTTGCGAGCCGGGACATTGGAGCATCAGCTACAGTGAGCATGAATACTGCGAAATTCTCGAAGGCGAATCCATCCTGCACGATAGCCAGGGCGCTAGCCGTAAGCTCAAGGCCGGTGATCGCTTCGTGGTCCCAGCGGGCTTCGTTGGCAGCTGGGAAGTGCTCAAGCCCACCCGCAAGGTGTATGTGATCTTCGAACAGGCCGGCGGTTGAACCAGGGCGCTGGCTAAATGCCAGGCTCCGCGCAAATTGAAATCGGCATGGTCTAAACGTGACCAAGCAGTTACAGTTCTCGTCAGCATAAGCAATCGAAGAACATACCCAGGCTCAGCTAGGCAACCCTGCCAGCGGAGCAGTTGGGCATTGCCAGGAGTCATGCGTTATGTCGCGTTTGCCGGTTATTGTCGGATTCGGTGGTTACAACGCCGCCGGCCGCAGTTCCTTTCACCACGGATTTCGCCGCACCGTGATCGAATCCCTGCCCAGCGCCGAGCGCCAGGAAACCCTGGCCGGCCTGGCCGTTCTGATGAAACTGGTGCAGGTAGAAAACGACCAATATGTCGATGAAGAAGGCCAGGTACTGACCCCGGCAGATATCGAGTCGCGTTTTGGTCAGCAGATTCTCGACGGCACTCTGGTGCGCCGGATTGAAAAGCGCTACCTGGACGTGGACGCAGCCCACTGGCAGAAAAACCTGACCATTACTGGCGAAGCCGGCAAACCCTTTTCTTTCATCACTCTGGCCAAGCAACTGCCCGAGCCGCTGCCAACTGACTGGGTGATCGAGAACCTGAACGACACCGAAGTCATGGTCACCGTCTACGACGGCTGCGATATCAAGGTCGACAGCTACCGCGCACTGCCGGTCAAATCGGCCGGGCAACTGCCCAGCGGCTTCGAACCCGGCGAGCAATATGCTTCGCGCTTCCATCCGCGCGGCCTGCAGATGACCATAGTCGCTGCCACGGATGCACTGCGCTCCACCGGCATCGCCTGGGAAACCATTGTCGACCGGGTACAACCAGACGAGATCGCCGTATTCGCCAGTAGCGCCATGAGCCAACTGGACGAAAACAGTTTTGGCGGGCTGATGCAGTCGCGCCTGAAGGGCAACCGGGTCAGCGCCAAGCAACTGGCGCTGGGCCTGAACAGCATGCCTGCGGACTTTATCAACGCCTATATCCTTGGCAGCGTCGGCACCACCGGCGCGATCAGCGGCGCCTGCGCCAGCTTCCTGTACAACCTGCAGAAAGCCACCGAGATGATCACCAGCGGCCGTGCACGCGTCGTGCTGGTAGGCAACGGCGAAGCGCCGATTACCCAGGAATGCATCGAAGGTTACGGCGCCATGGGCGCGCTGGCCACCGAAGAAGGCCTGCGCGGCATCGAAGGCAAGGACGACGTCGACTTCCGCCGCGCCAGCCGGCCATTCAGCCAGAACTGCGGTTTCACCCTGGCCGAGTCCAGCCAGTTCTTTATGCTGATGGATGACGAGCTGGCCATGCAGTTGGGCGCTGACATACATGGCGCGGTGCCGGATGTATTCGTCAATGCTGATGGCTTCAAGAAGTCTATTTCCGCGCCTGGGCCGGGCAACTATCTGACCATGTCCAAGTCGATCAACAGCGCCATGCAGATTCTCGGCGAAGACGCGGTCAAGCAGCGCAGTTTTATCCACGCCCACGGCTCCAGCACGCCGGCCAACCGGATAACCGAGTCGGAGCTGCTGGACCGTGTCGCCGAGGCCTTCGGTATACATGAGCTGCCACTGACGGCGGTCAAGGCCTTTGTCGGCCACTCGCTGGCCAGCGCCAGCGCTGACCAGTTGGCCTCAGCTTTGGGCACTTTCAAGTATCAGATTGTGCCCGGCATCAAAACCATCGATGCTGTTGCTGATGACGTATTCCAGCAGAACCTGCGCATCAATACCCGCGATGTTGCCCGCGCGGACAACCCGCTGGAAGTGTGCTTTATCAACTCCAAAGGCTTCGGCGGTAACAACGCCAGCGCCGTGGTGCTGGCACCCACGGTGGTCGACAGAATGCTGCGCAAGCGCTATGGCGAAGCGGCCTTTGCCGACTACCTGTCACGCCGCGAAGAAACCCGCAGCGCCGCGCAGGCCTATGACCAGCGCGCACTGAAAGGGCAGTTGGATATCATCTACAACTTCGGGCAGAACATGATCGACGATCACCAGATCGAGATCACTCAGGAGCAGATCCGCGTTCCCGGCTTCAGCCAGCCGCTGGTGTTCCGCAAGGATGATCGCTTCGGCGACATGATCTAGCCGATTCGGCTGTCCGCGTGGCTGGGCATTGGCACGGCAGCTTCAATGGATTCCCGCTTTCGCGGGAATGACGGGGTGCGGGGGTGGTAATTTCTCGCCCGCCCGATAGACCGCTTGGATTCCCGCCTGCGCGGGAATGACGGAGTGAAACCGGAACCACAGAGTGGGCCGGAATTACGAAGTCAGGTGGGAATGCCCGAGTACAGTGAGAGCGTATTGAGACGGGCACGCCAGTGAAACGGTCTTGATGAAGTGGGGCGGTGATAACGGTCGGGGCTCAATACATCAAGTTCCCATCCACTCTATTCCCCCCCACGCCGTCATTCCCGCGCAGGCGGGAATCCATTCTGACCTTCCGCAGACTACCGAGAAAGGCCCGAAGCCGCGGGCCCCGCGTGTTACTTCTTGCCCGCCTTGGCTGCGGCAATAAACGCCGCCATCTCGGCATTCTTGTCCGCTTCGACCTGTTGCACGTTGGCGTTCTTGCCTAACTGCTCCAGCAGCGCCTTGGCTTGCGGGAAGTCCGCCAGCAGGTCGATCTCGAACAATTTCTTCGCCACTGCACAGGCCAGGTCAAAGCTGTAAAGGAACATCACATCAGCAATGGTCATCTCGCTGCCGGCCACGTAGGGCGCAAACTTGCCATGGCGCTTTAGCGTTGCTACGCCGGCCAGCAGCTCAGCCTTGGCCTTGGCCTTGATCGCCTGATCGACCTTGCCGCCGAAGAAGACTTCCATGTAGCAACTGCGCGCCGGCAGCTCGATATAGAGCTCGATCTCCTTGGTCAGGGCACGCACGATAGCACGCTGGTAGGCGTCCTCCGGCAGCAGACGTTTGCCGCCCTGGGTCTCCTCGATATATTCCAGAATCACATTGGTTTCATTGATGAAACCGTGCTCGGTTTCCAGGCAAGGCACCTTGCCGCGCGGGCTGATGGCCAGAAAGTCAGGATCCTGGCTGCCATGCACCACCTTGACCTCAAAATCCAGGCCCTTCTCAAGCAGCGTAAGCTTGACCATGTTGAAATAGTTACTGACGGCAAAACCATGAAGTTTAAGCATGAAAGGAGTCTCCGAGGTTGGTTATTCTTGTGTACCGCTGTTGTAGCCCTGCGCCGGAAAAATTTCCAGTGGCATAAGCTCGATGAATGCCCGGCCCACTACGACAAATAGACGAGAAACCCTATGCTTTTGCGCCGGGTTTAGCGCTAGACTGCGAGAACAATATCCGAAAAAGGAACTGCCCATTATGCTGAAGCCGGAAGAAATTGCCGAAATCAACCTGCTGAATCAGTTCAACCTGGCCAGCGCCCTCGAAGGGCTGAAGATCCATCAGCATGAGGCGTCTGCAGACGTAGTGGCCGCTGCAGGCCGACTGCATGAGCGCGGTCTGACCACCTTGCCCGATGGCGGTTACCTGACCAGTCTGGGACTGGATGCTGCCGCCCACAGCCAGGCGCTGCTGACCATATTACGCGCCGAGTGAGGATGAAATAGCCGTTTATGGCCCAGCGTGGGGAAATTCAGTTACAGCTTGAAGATGGCATCGACCGCAAGGCGCTGACCACCCTGCGCAAACGCTTTATGGGGATCAACCAGAGTCGCCTGCAGCGCGTGTTGCAGGCGCTATCCCCGCGCCAATACAACGTGCTGCAGTTGATCCCGCTGCTGTTTGATGTAAACCATCCATTGCTGCCAGGTTATGTCGCGCGCCAAACGCCGCATGGCCTGCCCGGCTACACCCCTGATCCACAAACCTTGCTCGGCGCCCAGGCACTGACGCGCAGTTTCAGCTACCGTCGCCACCCCGCAGGCTTCACTCCAGCCATTCAGGCGCTCTACCTAATGGGCAGTGGCGGCACCATTGCGCAATCGGACCAGAGTGATCTGGATATCTGGGTCTGTCATGCGCCGGACCTTAGCGCTCCCGCTATCAAAGAGCTCGCCAGCAAATGCCAATTGATCACCGATTGGGCCGCGACCCAGGGCAGCGAGGCGCATTTTCATCTGGTCAATCCTGAGACCTTCAGCCTCGGGTACCGGAGCAACGCGTTATCCATTGAAGATTGCGGTAGCACCCAGCACTACCTGTTGCTCGACGAGTTTTATCGCACCGCCATTCTGATCGGTGGGCGCTTCCCACTCTGGTGGCTGGTGCCTGCCAGCGAGGAGAAGGATTACCCCAACTACACGCGGCACCTGATCGACCGGCGCTTTATTCGTCAGCAGGAAAGTGTGGACCTCGGGCATATGGCGCGTATTCCAGCGGGCGAATATGTCGGCGCCGGGCTCTGGCAGTTGTTCAAAGGCATCGAGTCGCCCTACAAGTCAGTGCTCAAGCTGTTGCTGACCGAGGTCTATGCCAGCGAACACCCGGCGGTGCAATGCCTTAGCCTGGAGTTCAAACGCCAGGTCTATGCCAACCACCTGGACCTCGACGAAATAGACCCTTACGTGATGCTTTACCGCCGCATCGAAGCCTATCTGCTCAAACGTGATGAACGCGAACGACTGGAGCTGGTGCGCCGCTGCCTGTATATCAAGGCTGACGTGCAACTGAGCCGCCGCAGCGGCTCACTGGGCTGGAAACGCAGCCTGATGGAGAAGCTGGTCAGCGAGTGGCACTGGGATACGCGCCAGCTGCAGCAGATGGACAACCGGCAGCTATGGCGGGTCAAAGAAGTGGCGCAGGAGCGTTTGCAGCTGGTCAGCGAACTGACCCACAGCTACCGCTTCCTGTCCCAGTTCGGCCGCAGTCAGAAGGTGATCAATCAGGTGAATCACCGCGACCTGTCGTTGTTAGGTCGCCGCCTGTATGCCGCATTCGAGCGCAAGGCCGGCAAGATCGAGTTGGTCAATCCGGGCATTGCCCCGGATTTGAGCGAGCCGCTGCTGACGCTGGCGCAGCGGCCCGGCGGCGAAGACCGTCAAGCGCACTGGAGCCTGTACCGCGGCACACTGAAACAGCAAGAGCTGGGTGATCACTCACCACTCAAGCGCAGCCGGCACCTGATCGAACTGCTGACCTGGGCCTACCGCAACGGCCTGGTGGATATGGCCACCCGCGTGGCGGTTCACCCGGGTGACAGTGCGCTCAGCGAGTTCGAGCTGGGCAACCTGCTGAGCGCCATCCGGCACAATTTCCCGCTGCCGCTGCCAGCGCTGACCGAAGATGCGCTGTCCCGCGCGAGCCAGCCGTGCCAGAGCCTGTTGTTGATTAATGCCGGGCTTGATCCGCTGCCCGCCACCAGCCAGAAAAATCTGCATTTGATCAGCAGTCACACCGATGCCCTGGGCTATTCCGGCCTGCGCGACAACCTGATTCTGAGCATTGATCAGATCACCCTGAACAGCTGGAACGAGATATTGGTCACTCGTTTTGAGGGTGACCAGGCGTGCATTCAGGCGCTGTGTGATTACCTGAACAAAGGCCATGAGCACCAGCGTCTGCCCGAGCTGAACGTCGTCTGTTTCTGCCGCAACCGGTCCACCGCCATCGCCGAGCGCGTCGAGCATCTGTTCCGCGACGCCACGCGAGAGCTGCTCTGCGACCCGCCAGCGCGTTTCCTGCTGCAGGTCCAGAACAGCTATCAGGTGCTGGAACGCAAGGGCAGTCAGATCGATATTACCCAGATCGCCGATCGAGAACGGCTGGGGCGCTATCTGGGCAATAATCGCGCGGACTACAGCCCGCTGACGCTCGACCGTTACGCGCTGCAAGGGCAGGACCTGGCGCTGGTACTGCAACAGGCGCAGCCCGGGCGCATTCAGGTGTTTTACCGATTACTGCCCCAGCGCCAGGCCGAAGTGACGGTGCTGGATGAACTGGGCTCGGTCTGGAGTCACCGCCAGGGCTATCGCGATGAACGCACCTTGTTGCTGCCGCTGCTGCGCTTTCTGCACAGTGTGCGCTTGCGCAAACAGGTGAACCTGAGCCTGGAGAGCAGTCTGCGCGAAGAGCCCATTCAGCTCTCGGCAATATTGCCGGCCAGTGAAGGCCGGACATTGCGTCTGGAACAGCAGGCCCTGCCCGCACAGGGTGTGGAAGCCGATTATTATGCGGTGCAGGCGATTGCCGAGCCGGATGAAGGCCAGCGGTTACAAGTGAGCATTTTTTGTGACCAACGGGAATTTTCTGAGCTGGAGCATGGTACGCGGCTGTATTCGGAAGTGGCCCAGCATATTCTGAAGAAACGCCGTAGTGACGAAGACTATCCCTGTTACATCACCGACCTGGATCTTTCCGCTATCGATCCGGCCGGCAGCATGCAGACGGTGCAGTACCTGCGTTACCGGCAACAGCTTGAGGACTCATTGAACGCCGCGGTGCAAAGTCTCAGGGCTTGATCCGCGCTGCCTGACGGCTGCCCTGGCGTTGTCGCGCGGCAAGGATAATCTGTTGCTGACGCATATCTGTGGCCGCGGCCCATTCGAGAATTTCTTTCATCAGCCGGCCGCAACCCAGGCACTCATCTCCGTCCAGACAACACTGGCGCACACAGGGTGATGGTTGGCGACCTGGGGCAGGATTGCTGCTGATCATTACTCGGCATCCAGTTCGAGGTCGATTTCTTCCCCGGTCAGATCTTCAAGTATCTCGCTGAGCACCGACGCCAGGGGCTCTTCATCGCAGTCGTGCAACCAGCCTTCGCCAGGCCGATAACCGAAATGCCGGGTGCTGTCGGGTGCCGCCAGCCAGATTTCACGCGAGGCGGGCTGGCGCCCGATAACCAGCCGCGGGCCCTCCGCGAGCATCAATACCAACGAGCCTTCGCGTTGCTCCATGTCCAGATCCAGCCCGCTGGCATCCATCGCATGTTCGATCTGATCCTGCAGTTGGTCGGCCTGCTTGTTGAATTCTTCTTCACTCAGTTCATGCATACATGCTTCTCTTCTGTCTGATACTGACGCCGGTCGGGTGCGTCAAGCCGGGCGGCTGGGTATACTGCCGTATATTGCCCGTATTTCAATAAGGATTTCATCATGAAGCTTTCCGCTGCGTTGATCTTTGCTTTGCTAGTCTTGGCTGGCTGTGGTCAGAAAGGCCCGCTGTACATGCCCGAAGAGCCTGCCGGTCAGCCTGAAGACGGGACCCGTGAAGAAATGAACCAGCAACCAACGGAAAACTGAAAGCGCCAATGACAGCATTTGATTACCAGAACGGTGAACTGCACGCCGAAGCCCTGCCATTGTCCGCAATTGCCGACCAGTATGGCACGCCCTGTTTCGTTTACTCGCGTAAAGCCATTGAGCAAGCCTGGCTGGCCTGGGATCAGGCCCTGGCCGGCACGCCTCACCTGGTTTGCTATGCGGTCAAGGCCAACTCCAATCTGGCAGTGCTGAATCTGCTGGCACGGTTGGGCGCGGGCTTCGATATCGTTTCTGTCGGCGAACTGGAGCGCGTGCTCGCCGCCGGCGGCCAGCCATCACGTATCGTCTTCTCCGGCCTGGGTAAAACTGCAGAGGAGATGCGCCGCGCGCTGGAAGTCGGCATCCATTGCTTCAATGTCGAATCCACCGCCGAGCTGGAGCGGCTGCAACAGGTTGCCGCCGAGATGAACCTGAAGGCGCCGATATCGCTACGGGTCAATCCGGATGTCGACGCCATGACGCACCCGTATATTTCCACCGGGCTGAAAGAGAACAAGTTCGGTATCGATATCGCCAAGGCGCCCGAGGTTTACCGCCACGCCGCGCAGATGCCGAACATTCGCATTTGCGGCGTGGATTGCCATATCGGCTCGCAACTGACCGACGATACGCCGCTGATCGATGCGCTGGATCGGCTGCTGGCGCTGATTGACCAGATGGCTGCAGAAGATATTTATATCGAGCACCTGGATCTGGGTGGCGGGCTGGGCGTGACCTACCGCGATGAAGTGCCGCCGACACCGGCAGACTATCTGGGCAAGGTGCGCAAGCACCTGGCAGGCCGCGATCTGACAGTACTGGTCGAGCCCGGCCGGTCAATTGTCGCCAATGCCGGTGTATTGCTTACAAGGGTCAATCTGCTCAAGCCCACCGAGCACAAGAACTTCGCGATTATCGACGCGGCAATGAACGATCTGATCCGCCCGGCGCTCTACAGTGCGTGGATGGGCATTGATGCCGTGACGCCGCGCACTGATGTCGCGCCTTTGCAGTGGGACATC
Source organism: Halopseudomonas pelagia (assembly GCF_009497895.1). Taxonomy (NCBI): domain Bacteria; kingdom Pseudomonadati; phylum Pseudomonadota; class Gammaproteobacteria; order Pseudomonadales; family Pseudomonadaceae; genus Halopseudomonas; species Halopseudomonas pelagia. The sequence continues at coordinate 37,214 of NZ_CP033116.1, forward strand.
GTCGGCCCGGTATGTGAAACCGGCGACTTCCTCGGCAAGGACCGCGAACTGGCGCTGGCCGAAGGTGACCTGCTGGCCGTACGCTCCGCCGGGGCCTACGGTTTTGTCATGAGCTCGAATTACAACACCCGTGCGCGCGCGGCTGAGATCATGGTCGACGGCCAACACAGTCACCTGGTCCGCCGCCGCGAAACCATCAGCGAACTTTTTGCTGGCGAATCCCTGTTACCCGAGGTCTGAAATGTTGCTGCGATTTACCAAAATGCATGGGCTGGGCAATGACTTTATGGTCATCGACCTGGTGACCCAGCATGCGCAGCTGTCAGCCAAGCTGATCCGCCAGTGGAGCGACCGGCACACCGGCATTGGCTTTGACCAGCTGCTGGTGGTCGAGCCACCGGGCAATCCGGACATGGACTTCCGGTACCGCATTTTCAATGCCGATGGCGGCGAGGTAGAGCAGTGCGGCAATGGCGCGCGCTGCTTTGCGCGCTTCGTGCAGGACAAGCGCCTCACCGCCAAATCCGAGATTCATGTGGAAACCGCGGGCGGCCCGATCATTCTTAATGTCAACGCCGACGGGCAGATCACCGTGGACATGGGCGCGCCGCGTTTTTCTCCGGCGCAGATCCCATTTCAGGCCGATACCGAGGCGCTGACCTACACGCTGGAAGTAGGCGAGCAGCAACTGCAGATCTCCACGGTGTCCATGGGCAACCCGCACAGCGTGACGCTGGTAGATGACCTCGACAGCTACCCGGTGGCAACCCTGGGCCCGCTGATCGAAAAGCACCCGCGCTTCGACCAGGGCGTCAACGCCGGCTTTATGCAACTTATCGACCGCCACCATGCGCGCCTGCGCGTGTATGAGCGCGGCGCCGGTGAAACGCTGGCCTGCGGCACTGGCGCCTGCGCCGCAGCCGTGGCCGGCATCCGCCTGGGCCACCTGGTATCGCCCGTCAGTATGCAACTGCCCGGCGGTTCACTGCACATAGAATGGGCCGGCCCCGGCCAGCCGGTGATGATGACCGGCCCCGCCACTCGGGTTTATGAAGGACAGATACGCGTATGAGCGACAAGCCAACTCAACCTGCGGCAGCACTGGACGCAGCCCAGGTCGCCGAATACCTGCGCCAGCACCCGGCGTTCTTTGCCGAGTACGACGACCTGTTGCCGGAGCTGATTATCCCCCATCAGTCCGGCCAGGCCGTCTCGCTGGTCGAGCGCCAGGTCAAACTGCTGCGCGAACGCAATATCGATGTACGCCATCGTCTCGGGCAACTGATGGACGTCGCCCGCGAGAATGATCGACTGTTCGAGAAAAGCCGCCGGCTGATCCTCAACTTGCTGGAGGCGCAGAGCCTGGAGCAAGTGATTGCCAGCATCGAAGACAGTCTGCGCGATGACTTTCAGGTGCCCTATGTCAGCCTGATTCTGTTCAGCGAAACGCCGCGTTTCAGCAACGCCCGCTGCGTTACCCACAGCGAAGCCCGCGAAGCCATCGGCCATCTGCTCGACAGCGGCAAGACGCTGAGCGGCGTGCTACGCCCGCACGAACTGACCTTTCTGTTTGGCGAAGCCGGTAGCCAGGTTGCCTCCACCGCGTTATCGCCAATCCAGCATCAGGGAACCCATGGGGTAATTGCACTGGGCAGCCGTGATGCCAATCACTACCGCAATGCTACCGGTACTCTGTTCCTCGGCTATATCGCGGACGCCCTCGCGCGGGTGCTGCTGCGCCAGCGGCCGCTGGCCGATGAGGGGCAAGGCTGAGCATGCCCGCCGCGGCGTTGCAGGACGACCTGGATGCCTTTTACCGGTACCTGCGCAACGAACGGCAACTCTCTCCGCGTACGCTCGAAGCCTACCGGCATGATCTGGAAGGTCTGCGCGACTTTCTCGCTGAGCGCAAGATCGACCGCTGGCAGGCACTGGATACCCCGCAGCTGCGCCTGTTCGTCGCCCAACGGCACCAGGCCGGTCTTTCCGGGCGCAGCTTGCAGCGTCTACTCAGTGCCGTGCGCAGCCTGTACAGCTATCTGATCCGCGAACGGCTGTGCAAGCACAACCCGGCAGTTGATCTGCGCGCACCCAAGTCACCACGCAAGCTGCCCAAGGCATTGGACGCTGACCTGACCTCGCAACTACTTAACGACAACAGCGATGACGACTGGCTGGCGGTACGCGATCACGCCATGCTGGAGCTGTTCTACTCCTCGGGGTTGCGCCTGTCCGAACTGGCGAGCCTGGACGTGTTGGCACTGGATAGTGCCCAGGGCGAAGTTCGGGTGCTGGGCAAGGGCAATAAAACCCGTCTGGTGCCGGTAGGACGCCTGGCGCTGGAGGCACTGGAACGCTGGCTGCCGGCACGCATGCTGGTGGCCGGCGACAACCCGGCACTGTTCGTTGGCAAGCAGGGCCGGCGCCTGAGCGCCCGCGCGATTCAACTGCGCGTGCGCGCCTGGGGCGTGCAGCACATCGGCCAGAACCTGCATCCGCACATGCTTCGGCATTCCTTTGCCAGCCATATGCTCGAGTCCTCCGGCGACCTGCGCGCGGTGCAGGAACTGCTCGGGCACGCCGATATCAGCACGACACAAATCTATACACACCTGGATTTCCAGCATCTGGCCCAGGTGTATGATCAAGCCCATCCCCGAGCCAAACGCAAGAACGAGACCTGAATGATCCGCCTGCTGACCTTTGATCTGGACAACACGCTGTGGGAAACCGAATCGGTGGTCGCGGCTGCCGAGCAGACCCTGATGGCTTGGTATGCCGAGCATGCCCCACAGTTTGCCGAGCGCCTGGACAGTGAGGCGCGAAAGGCATTACGCCATGAAGTACTGGCCAGCGACCCGCTGCTCAGGCACCGTGTGACCGACTTTCGCATTGCGGTCATGACTCTGGGGCTAACGCGTGCCGGTTACGCCGAGGAGCAGGTAAGGGAATTGACCAGACGGGGCTTTGAGGTCTTTCTTGAGGCGCGTCATGCGCTGACGCTGTTTCCGCATGCAGAAGCACTGCTGCAGCAACTCTCAGCCAAATACCCGCTGGCGACCATCTCCAACGGCAATGCCGATGTCAGACGTCTGGGTCTGGAAAAATATTTCAGCGTAATAGTCTCGGCTGACGAAGTCGGCATCAGCAAGCCCGACCCAGCACCCTTTCTGGCGGCCCTGGAACGCGCGGGCGTCGAGCCGGGGCATGCGCTGCACATCGGCGACCATCCGGTAGACGACATCCAGGGAGCGCGCGAGGCGGGCCTGCATACGCTCTGGTTCAACCGTGCGGGCACGCCGTGGACAGACTCGGTCCGTCCAAATGGAGAAGTGAGTTGTCTCAGCCAGATACCCACCTGGCTGGATGCCTATATTGCGCAGCTAAACCGCCCGCCCAAATAGTTCGCCAAGGGAGCAAATGCTCGGTCCAGCGCAGATAATCACAGACTATCTGCGCTGAGAAACCGTGCCGGCCATCCCTAGATCGGCCGGCTACCATACTTGCTGTCAGGTTTTCTCGGCGGATCTCCAACCACATTGGGATCCACCTCCTGAATCTTGCCGCCTCTGGCCATGAATTCTTCCATCTGCCGCGCGAGCATTTCCCGTTCGCGGGCCTTGGCTTCAATCGACAGCCCCTCTAGTAGATCTTCAGCCGTAGCCGCCTTCTTGCGGGTTTTGACCGCCGGCTCATCACCGTCGTCATCGCCGCTGGTGTCGCTATCTACTTCCGGCAGATCATCCGATTCACCGTCGTCATCCGCGGCGTTAAGATCATCGTCATCAATATCGTCGTCACTCATTCAAACCCCTCCCAAGGAAACACGCTATATATAGCTCAACGGGGGGATTTGGCTAGTACCCAGCGGAGTTTTTTTGTGTCAAACACACATCACATGGCTCTGACGCTATCAACCTGGCTCGCCAGACGCAGCGTTTCATGCTCTTCCAACTCCAGCATTTCCTCCATCAGCTCGCGCACTTCAGGCGTCGGCGCGCGGCCGGCAGCGGACCGATACAGCTCTATCAACTGGTTGTGGATGTCCATTATCGCTTCGCTGATTTCCTCAAAACTCATGCCGACGAAGGACAGCGTCTGGCGTTTGTCCGCCGGCAGCTTTTCGCTGAGGTGCTCGTACAGCCAGGTATGCAAAGCACCGGCATTGCCGTGCTTGCTGATCTTGCTCACCACGTCGTTGAGTTTGCGCTCATGGTCGGCCAGGTATTCCAGCAGCCATTTGGCCTTTTCGCCGGGCTCGCCATCCATGCCTTGCTCCAGCCGCTCTGCCAGCTTGCGGTGCAGTGCACCGGTCCACTCGATCAGCTCTTCGTAAGTTTCTGACTGCATTTCTTTATCCACCATATTAGGCTCCGTTCAACATGAGATTGCGTTACCGCTAGGACCCCATGTAGTTCGGTAAGTTTAGCCTGTGTTGCCAGCCCTCTGAAGGACGATGACACAATCGCCTCTCGGAAATGAAACAGGGCGCCCGAAGGCGCCCTGTTGGGTACTGCATAAGTTGACTCAGTCAGCGTAATTACTTGCTGCTGGTGAACTCGGGGTAGGCTTCCATACCGCACTCGGACAGATCCACACCGCCGTACTCTTCTTCTTCGGTAACCCGGATACCCATGACCGCCTTGAGGATGGTCCAGAGAATCAGGCTGGTGATGAACACCCAGAGGAAGATGGAGACGATACCCAGCAGCTGGCCGCCGATGGTGGCATCGCTGTTGGTCAGCAGAACCGCCAGCACACCCCAGATACCAACCACACCGTGGACGGAGATGGCACCGACCGGATCGTCGATCTTGATCTTGTCGAAGCCGAGGATGGAGAACACCACCAGCACACCACCAACCGCACCGATCAGGGTAGCCTGGAAGCCACCGGGGGACAGCGGATCAGCCGTAATGGCAACCAGACCAGCCAGCGCACCGTTCAGTGCCATGGTCAGATCGGCCTTGCCGAACAGGATGCGTGCAACAACCAGAGCAGCGATCAGACCACCCGCCGCGGAGGCGTTGGTATTAACAAACACCTGGGCAACAGCGTTGGCATCTTCAATGTTGGACACGATCAGCTGCGAACCACCGTTGAAGCCGAACCAGCCCAACCACAGGATGAAGGTACCCAGTGTAGCCAGTGGCAGGTTGGCACCGGGGATCGCATTGATCTGACCGTTGGAGCCGTACTTGCCTTTACGTGGCCCGAGGATGATCACGCCAGCCAGAGCCGCAGAGGCGCCCGCCAGGTGAACGATACCGGAACCGGCGAAGTCGCTGAAACCAGCTTCGGACAGAAACCCACCGCCCCAGCTCCAGTAGCCCTGGATCGGGTAGATGAAGCCAGTCATGATGACCGCGAAGGTCAGGAAGGCAAACAACTTCATGCGCTCGGCTACCGCGCCGGAAACGATCGACATGGCAGTAGCAACAAACACCACCTGGAAGAAGAAGTCAGCACGGGCTGAGTAGTAGGGAGCGTCATCGCCACCTGCCAGCACATCTTCAACTGCGTTTTCGCTACCGATCAGCAGACCCAGGTTGGGCATAATGCCGCCTTCGTCGCCGGAGTACATGATGTAGTAACCGACCAGCAGGTACATCACGCTGGCAACTGCATACAGCGTGATGTTCTTGGTGAGAATTTCGGTAGTGTTCTTGGCGCGGACCAGACCAGCCTCGAGCATGGCAAAACCCGCTGCCATCCACATGACCAATGCGCCACAGATCAGAAAGTAGAACGTATCAAGCGCGTACTTGATTTGGACGATATCTTCCATAATAAGCCCCCCATGTAGGCTTAGTTACTGCATTCAGTGATGAGGTGACTGCTCAGACTGCGTCTGTGCCCGTCTCGCCTGTACGGATGCGGACAGCCTGTTCCAGGTTGACCACGAAGATTTTGCCGTCGCCGATCTTGCCGGTGTTGGCGGCCTTGGTAATGGCTTCAATGACGCGGTCGAGCATGTCGTCACCGATGGCCACGTCGATCTTCACCTTGGGCAGAAAATCCACTACATATTCTGCGCCGCGGTACAGCTCGGTGTGACCTTTCTGCCGGCCAAAACCTTTGACCTCAGTCACGGTGATGCCCTGAACGCCGATCTCGGAGAGTGCTTCACGCACGTCGTCCAATTTAAAAGGCTTGATAACAGCCGTTACTAATTTCATGTTGTTACTCCCGATTGATGGACTGCCCTGGGGGACAGGACCAGTCTATGCCGAGTTAGAGGCTTTTAGAAACGGACAATGCACAGATGTTGTTGCAGTCGTCCGCGCCGGCAGCACACTCCGGCAGGGCAACGGCTGTCATAGCCTTTATCAACTGCTTCATCTTCTTATGCTCCTTGGATGGCTTTTTGCAAAGTCATGCTGCTCAGAGGCGGAATGCGCGAAAAGGTTACTCCGCCCAATTCAGCTGGGATGTGCTTTGCAGAAAGCCTGCCACTTTTCATTTATTGCTATATTTCAATCAGTTAACCCTCCAGCGCAGCCAGGACTCTGGCCATTCGCTTTTATCGACGCACCACCATGGTGCGTCGCGCTTTTACGACGTGCTGATATCGGGCACAAATCCGCAGCGCGCTGAAATGGCACGAAAACAACCCAGGATGTTAGACTCAGCGATCACATACCGGACCGCTCCTTGAGCGGCCTCATCGCCAGCGAACAGGTTGTACAGTCATGTTGCACAAAGTCTTGATTGATGCGGTAAGCAGCCAGGCCACGCGCCTGTTGATGAGCGAAAAAGGCTTGCCCGCGCCGGACGTGGAAAAACACCTCAAGAGCCTGCTGCAAAGCGCGCTGGCAAAACTCGACGTGGTCAGCCGCGACGAGTTCGAGACCCAGCAAGTGGTACTGCAACGCACCCGCGAACGGCTCGAGGCACTGGAAAAGCGCGTCACCGAAATGGAGCAGCGCGCTCAACCCCCGTCCGTCTGAGAAAACAAGACGGACTGATCAAGGAGCGATCATGTCCCTGGCTATTGTTCACAGCCGCGCCAAATTGGGCATTCAAGCACCCGCCGTTACCGTTGAAATACACCTGGCCAACGGCATGCCCAGCCTGACGCTGGTCGGCCTACCGGAGACCGCGGTCAAGGAGAGCAAGGACCGCGTGCGCAGCGCCTTGCAGAATGCCAACCTGGATTTTCCCAGCCTCAAACGCATCACCATCAACCTCGCCCCGGCCGATCTACCCAAAGAAGGCGGGCGCTTTGATCTGGCAGTAGCTTTGGGGCTACTGGCCGCCAGCGGTCAGATACCCGCCGATAGCCTGGAACATTGTGAATGCCTGGGTGAACTGGCGCTCTCTGGTGAACTGCGGCCGGTGCAGGGCGTACTGCCCGCCGCGTTGGCCTGCCGTGAACAACAGCGAACCTTACTGCTACCGCGCGCCAATGCGAGCGAAGCGGCGTTGGTGCGTGGCGTACATATCATCGCCGCAGACCACCTGCTGGAGCTGTGCGAGCATCTGCGCGGCGAGCGCCAACTTGAACCGGTGCCGACCGATAGCCAGCCGCAGGCAGCCACAGGGCTCGCCGATCTGATTGATGTGCAGGGCCAGGCCCAGGCCAAACGCGCGCTCATCGTGGCCGCCAGCGGCAACCACAATCTGCTGCTGTTCGGCCCGCCCGGCACCGGAAAAACGCTGTTGGCCAGCCGCCTGCCGAGCATACTGCCGCCGCTGACCGAGCATGAAGCTCTGGAAGTTGCCGCGATTCAATCGGTCTGCGGCAGTGAGCCGCTGCAAGCCTGGCCAGTGCGCCCCTTTCGCTCGCCCCATCATGGTGCATCGGCCGCGGCACTGGTGGGCGGCGGCAGTCAACCCCGGCCGGGTGAGATAAGCCAGGCGCATCAGGGCGTATTGTTTCTGGATGAGCTACCCGAGTTCGACCGCAAAGTACTGGAAATGCTGCGCGAGCCCATGGAGTCCGGGGTGATTCATATCGCCAGGGCACGCGAACAACTGAGCTTTCCCGCTCGCTTCCAATTGATCGCCGCCATGAACCCTTGCCCCTGCGGCTATCAGGGGGATGCCTCGGGGCGTTGCCGCTGCTCGCCGGAACAGGTGCAACGCTACCGCAGCAAGCTCTCGGGCCCGCTGCTGGACCGCATAGACTTGCACCTGGCCATGCACAACGAACCATTCAGCCTTGCGGGGCAGACCCAGGGTGATCTGGACAGTAGCAGCGCGGCAACACAGGTCAGCCAGGCAAGAGCGCGCCAACTGGCCCGCCAGCCCTGCCTCAACGCACATCTGGATCTCTCTGGGCTGCGGGACCACTGCCAACTGAGCGACGCAGATGGCAAATGGCTGGAGCAGGCAATCGAGCGCTTGGGGCTGTCCCGGCGTGCCAGTCACAAGGTATTGAAGATCGGGCGGACCTTGGCGGATCTGGCAGGCGAGGAGGCTATCGGCAGACAGCACCTGGCCGAAGCACTGCAATACAGGCAATTGGACCGGCGGCTACTGGGCTGAATCTGGATACAAAAGCATTGCGACTGAAAACATCAAAGGCAGTCGCTGATGACCTTGTTGTCTTCGCGACCCATGCGGTAAGCGTCGAGGAAATAGCAGAGTTCTTCAAACGGCATGGCCGGGCTGATAAAAAAGCCCTGTACCTGATCACAACCCATCTGCTGCAGAGCATCCAGCTGCTGACGATGTTCGACACCCTCGGCCACCACTTCCAGATCCAGGCTATGCCCCAGGTCAATCATCGCATTGACCAATTGGCGGTCGGAGCCGGACACATCAATACCCTTGACGAAGCTGCGATCGATCTTCAGCAGATCAATCGGCAAGCGCTGCAGATGCATGAAGGACGAGAAACCGGTACCGAAGTCGTCAAGCGAGAAACGCACACCCAGCCCCGCCATACCCTGCATGGTCATCAATACCTGATCCGGGTTCTGCATGACCGCCGTTTCCGTCAGCTCGAACTCCAGCCAACGTGGATCGATAGCGGTTTTTTCCAGCAAGCGTTTGACCGTGGGTAACAACTGGCTGTCCTGGAACTGCCGAAACGACACATTCACCGCGATATGAATCGGTGGCATCTTGCGCTTTTGCAGTTGCGCCAAGTCGTGACAGGCGCGGGCAATCACCCAGTAACCCATCGGCACGATCAGACCGGTTTCTTCGGCCAGCGGAATAAACTCGTTGGGGCCCAGCAAGCCACGTTCCGGGTGGCGCCAGCGGATCAGCCCTTCCAGGCCGACGATCTTGCCGGTGCTCAAGTTAACGCGCGGCTGGTAATGCAGCTCGAACTGGTTGCGGCGTAGCGCCTGGCGCAAAGCGGTTTCGAATTCGATCAGGCTGTTGGCCTGCAGGTTGATGCGGTCATCGTAGAAATGATAATGACAGCCGCGTTGCCCCTTGGCCTGCAGCATCGCCATATTGGCGTGCAGCATCAGACTGTCCACCGTCTGCCCGGCCTCCGGATAGGTAGCAATGCCAATGCTGCAGCCTAACAACAGACTTTCGGATTCGACGAAAAATGGCTCAGCCATTTCACTGGTCAATTTTTGTGCAATATGCAGCAGATTACTGGCGCGCGCGTAGTCTTCAACGATTACCGCAAACTCATCCCCACCCATGCGCCCGACTGTGTCGGTATTGCGCAAAACCCGGCGCAGCCGGGTAACCACTTCCTGTATGATGACGTCGCCCGCACCATGACCCAGCGTATCGTTAACGTGGCGGAAATTGTCCAGGTCGATGAACAGCACTGCCAATGGCTGGTTGGTACGCAGCGCCCGACGCATGCCCAACGTAAGCCGGTCCTGGACCATCTGGCGATTGCACACACCGGTCAAGGCATCGTAGCTGGAGGCATGGCTGATCGCCGATTGCAGATCATGCCGTTCGATGGCGTATTTGAGGCAGCGGATCAGTTCGCCAGCGCTAGCCTGATCCCAGATACTATCGTCTACCTGATGCGGGTTTTGATCGAACTCGGGCTCGCTGGCCAAATGAATCACCGGTACCGGCGAGTCCCAGTCTTCCAGCAGAAAGGACGGGCGAGCGAGAATGGCTTTGAAGTCGCCCTCAGCCAACAGCTGTCGAGCGCTAGACCAGCTATCCGCTTGAACCAGCTCATAGGGGTTGGATCTGAGCGACATGAGTCGACGACTCAACTGCACCGAAGCGCCAGGGTCGGTGTCAAGCAGCACAATACGCAGCAATTGACGCTCAGAAGCCAAACTCATTTCTCCGAATGATCCATATAAATTAGCTATATAGAACGTATTTATAAAGTAGGTTATATCTAAAAAATGAGCAATAACCAAGACACGTTTTAGCCAAATGTCCTGTAGGCAGTCAGATTTAGCGTCAATCAGCCCAAAAATCGAGGAGAAAATCGCCGGTGGCCAGTCTTAACCCGCGGCAGCAGGAAGCCGTCAACGACATCAGTGGACCCTTGCTGGTCCTTGCCGGCGCCGGCAGCGGCAAGACCAGCGTGATCACCCGCAAGATCGCCTATCTGGTGCGTGAATGCGGCTACAAGGCGCAGAACATAGTGGCTGTGACCTTTACCAACAAGGCCGCCCGCGAGATGAAGGAACGCGTCGGCATGCTGATCAAGGGCAAAGACGCCCGCGGCCTGACCGTCTCGACGTTTCACAATCTGGGACTGAACATCATCCGCAAGGAACATCAGCGCCTGGGTTACAAGCCCGGTTTCTCGATCTTCGATCAGCAGGATGCTCAGGCGCTGATTACCGATCTGATGCACCGCGATTACGGTGCTGACGACGGCACCGAGGGCATTCAGTCGCAGATCTCCAGTTGGAAGAACGACCTGATCATGCCCGATCAGGCCCTGGCCCAGGCCAAGACGCCGCAAGAACAGACCGCCGCCAGCGTATATATGCACTACAACCGCACGCTCAAGGCCTATAACGCGGTGGATTTCGACGACCTGATTCTGGTGCCGGTGACGCTGTTCCGCGAGCACCCGGATATTCTGGAGAAGTGGCAGTTCCGCATTCGCTATATGTTGGTCGACGAATACCAGGACACCAACGCCAGCCAATATCTGCTGGTCAAAATGCTGGTGGGCAATCACGCGCGCTTTACCGTGGTCGGCGACGATGATCAGTCAATCTACGCCTGGCGCGGTGCACGTCCGGAAAACCTGGCGCAGCTCAAGGAAGACTTCCCGAACCTGAAGGTGGTGATGCTTGAACAGAACTACCGTTCAACCAGCCGCATCCTAAAAGCCGCCAATACGTTGATTGCCAACAACCCGCACGTGTTCGAAAAGCAATTGTGGAGTGAGCTGGGCTACGGCGAGCCGATCCGCGTGATCCGCTGCCGCAATGAAGAAATGGAGTGCGAGCGCGTCGCCACCGACATTCAGACCCAGCACTTGAAGCACAAGCGCGACTGGAAGGATTTCGCCATCCTCTACCGTGGCAACCACCAGTCACGCCTGCTGGAGCTCAAGTTGCAGCACCATCAGATCCCCTATCACCTCTCTGGCGGCACCAGTTTTTTTGCCCGTCAGGAGGTCAAAGACCTGATGGCCTACTTCCGGCTGCTGGTCAATCCCGATGACGATAACGCCCTGCTGCGCGTAATCAACGTGCCGCGCCGGGAAATCGGCCCGGCCACGCTGGAAAAGCTCGGCACCTACGCCACCACGCGGCAAATCAGCCTGTACAAGGCCTGCAGCGAACTGGGTCTGGCCGAGCAGTTGGAGCCGCGCTATTGCGAGCGTCTGCAACGTTTCGGCCATTGGCTCGACGGCGTGCGCAAGCAGTGCACCCAGGGCGATCCGATCGAGGCGGTGCGCAGCATGGTCAACGATCTGGACTACGAAAACTGGTTGAGACAGAACTGCTCCAGCGACGACGTCGCCGCCAAACGCATGGGCAACGTCTGGTTTCTGGTCGAGGCACTGAAAAACACCATCGAGCGCGATGAGACCGGCAAGACCGACATCGAAGATGCCATCGCCAAACTGGTGCTGCGCGATATGCTCGAGCGGCACGAGGAAGAGGAGGACACCGATCGCGTACAGTTGATGACCATGCACGCCTCCAAGGGCCTGGAATACCCGCATGTGTTTATCATCGGCATGGAAGAAGAGATCCTCCCGCACCGCTCCAGTATCGAAGCGGACAGCGTAGAAGAGGAGCGACGCCTGGCCTATGTCGGCATTACCCGCGCCAAGCGCACGCTGACCTTCACCTACGCCGCGCGCCGCCGTCAGTTTGGCGAGGTGATCGACTGCCTACCCAGCCGCTTTCTGGATGAGCTGCCCAGTGAAGATCTGGAGTGGGAAGGCACTGACGATGCCCCGCCGGAACAGAAGCAGGCCAGGGGCAACTCGGCGTTATCGGACATTCGCGGCATGCTTGGCCCGAAGAGCTGAATAGCAGCTACAAAAAAGCCACCCGCAGGTGGCTTTTTCTTGGACAGCGCCAGATTTATCAGCAGCGCTGTTAGAGACCAGACATATGCTGAATGGCCGCCATGATTTCATCATCGGAGCAATCCGCACAGGTGCCCTTGGGCGGCATCGCACCCACACCGGCAATCGCCGATTGGGTCAGATCTTCCATACTGCCAGCTGCAGCGAGACGCGCTTCCCATGCTGCAGTGTCACCAGTCTTGGGGGCTTCTAGGATGCCCGAACCGTGGCATGCAGTGCAGTACTGACCGTATACAGCATCACCTGAACGCGGTTCGCCACCACCAGCAGAAGCGACAGTGCCCGCTTCTTCAGCACAGGGGTCACCTGCCATGCACACAGTACCGACTGGCTTGAGACGCTCAGCGATGGCGTCATTGATCGTGTTTGCAAAAGTACCACCGGTCACCAGAACAAGTGTGGCTGCACAAGCAACCAGGATTTTTTTCGCAGTTATCACTTAAACATCCTCATCATGGCTAATCCGTCGGGCTTGATAGCGATACCCGTATAGTGCGAGCGAGTATACCGGTAAACCCGCAGCCAACAAAATAGCATCTGTAACCGGCGACAACAGGCCGCAGTACGACCGCTTTCCAGATGAAAACACCCGCCTGTAAGCCGGGCATGGACGCCGACCTAATCAATGCGTATTATTGCGCCCCTGAAACGCACCCGTAGCTCAGCTGGATAGAGTACTGCCCTCCGAAGCCAATACTCAGCCCTTGTGCCACGGTGCGGCTAGAGTTCAAAATAGCCATGTTTCACTAATATGCACCCGTAGCTCAGCTGGATAGAGTACCGCCCTCCGAAGGCGGTGGTCACTGGTTCGAATCCAGTCGGGTGCACCATTTCCTTTAAAATCAATAGCTTGTACGATCTCAAAATCGGCAAGGTCAAGCATTGATCACTGCCCCACTCGGCCAGTACTCAGTTACCCACCGCGCAAATGCTGAAAAGCATGACATCTAGCTCAAATCACGAGCAAACCCTTAAAAATCGTCTGTGCCCAGATTGTGCCCATATCGCGCCCACCCGAATTTGGTGACTAGTGGTAGCGTGGCTTGTTTGAGTACTGCCTGGCACAAAAGCATCTGGCACGAAGTAACTCATGTGACTCACTTGATTTTTTGGTTGATCGCCGTCTTTCGCTGGAGGCAGGTATCGGCAAGAAGCGGACGGTTCATCCTATAAACAAGCAGTTCCCTTTCCTGAACCGCCCGCGGAAACGGGGCAGAACCCCTTTATGTATCCAGGCTTCTAGCGCCGTCCGGGTTTGTTCGGTGATTTCGAACTGGACTGGTCGATGAGTTTTCTGTTGCATCACAATTGCCCGAGACAATACTGGTGCACCATGTGCTATATCGCGCACCCGGAGCTTCGTCAAATCACAGGCCGTAACTTGCTGTCGATTGCCAAATTGAAAAGAGCTAGATCTCGGGTTTTCCCAGCAATTTGAAGGCTTATTCGAATAGACCAAATATCTCTGAGTCGAACCGGCGCTTTCTGCCCGACTAGCTTGCCTTTATTCCAGGGTTCACGAGCAACATTGGTGTTCATGGCTTTTCCTGCACGTTATGGAGGATAACTCGTCTGCGGCAAATCCTGATAGAAGTCATTCGCTAGGGCGCCGGAACCTCGGGTGCGCTTCGGTTTTTCGATACCTCAACCCCTGCTTTGTCATCCAACAGGGCCTGTGTTGCAGCTTGCACATAGGCCTTAAGCTCCTCTTGCAAGCGCTTTGGCTTAGGCACCGCTGTTTGCAGGATGGCCTTCGGCTCGGCGCCTAACTGATACCGGTAAAGCCTGGGTTCTTCGTCGCGCGGTTGAATCAGCACGTTATCCCCACGGATGATGCCCACGGTCTGGCCGCCACCGGATGGCTTGATCACACCCACACCTTGATCATCTGCTGGCAGCGTAAGCAAATCGCGTCCCCAGCATTGGTGTCGAACCTCGCCACCGAGTCGGCCCATGATGGTGGGTACGATATCCACCTGGGTACCGACGACGTCATTCTGCTCGCCAAAGCGCTCGATCATGCCCGGAGCGATCAGTAGCAGGGGTACATGGAAGCGCAACAGGTCCAGTTCCGTCAGTTGCTGTGGAGTCCCAAAGCCGTGGTCGCCGACGATGACGAACAGTGTCTGGTCGTAGTAAGGCTCATCCCTGATCTGTTCGAAGAAACGGCCCAACGCCCAGTCGGAATAGCGCATAGCGCTCAGGTGTTCGTTCGCATAGCTTCCCTGGTCGGTAACCTCGTCCACTGGCAGGGTATCGGGTAGAGCATAGGGGGTGTGGTTCGACAGGGTCTGCAGCAGTGCATAAAAAGGGCGATCGGGATCGAGTTGGCGCAGCTCTATGACGGCCCGATCAAACATGTCCTGGTCGGAAACGCCCCAGGTGGGGTCAGACACCACCGGGTTTACATAGTCATTGCGACCGATGAATCGCGTCATGCCCTGATTACCGAAAAAGCCGCGCTGGTTGTCCCAGGCAAAGTCGCCATTGTAGACGTACAGATCGTCGAAACCGCGTGCGCCAAGCAACTGAGGCAAACCTGAAAACTGATTGCCGCCCTCCGGCTCCTGCATCAGATATTCGAACGCAGGCAGGTTGGGAAAGCACCCCATGGTGGCGAACATGCCCTGATGAGTATGGGTGCCGCTGGAGAAGTGACGGGTAAACAACAACCCCTGCTTGCTGAGCTTGTCGAACTCGAGGGTTATCTGCAGCGAGGAGCCGAGCGCGCCAGTGTAGTAGCCCGCAAAGCTTTCCATCAGAATCACGACCACGTTGCGGATCGGCAGCGTGGCGTCCTCGGGCGGATAATAGTCGCGGCGCACCGGAGCCAGCTCAGGTTCGACCAACTGGTCGTGTACGCCGAGCAGCATCTGTCGGGTGATCCCAGTCGCCTGCTCTGCAGGAATCAAGTCGACCCAGGCGTTGTCGCGGTGCTCCGAGTACTGGGCTTTCGCTGCGCCATAGAGGGTCAAGGAGGGTGTCAGTCCCAGCTGGTTGGCGAACATCGAGTCGGTAGTAAAAGCATCACCCCATCGCAGTGGCGGACCCTGGCGCAGCGTGCCTCGGGCCAATACGGTAGCGCTGAGCAGCAATAGAACTAGCACGCCCAGCCGGGCCGCCATCGCTCCCCGTTGGGTCATTCTTATCCTGTTGGCATCTGCTGGCTGGCGGGTGTGTCGGTCAAGCCAGCGGATAAGCCAGTACATCAACAGCGATACAATCGCCAGAGTCAGCACCAGCCGTACTACAGGAAACCCGTACCAGAGCATGCGTAGCACAGTAGTGGGATCTTCCTGCAGGTATTGAAACACCAGTGCGTTCAGACGCTGATGAAATTCTCGGTAGAAGTTCAGCTCTATTACACCCAACAAACTCAACAACAAGGCTGTCAGGGTCAGCCAGATACATTGCAGTGTGCGCAATTGCATGAGCCTGGAGCTGAGGAATGTCAGGATCAACGGTGCCCCTGCAATCATTACCAAGCGCACGTCAAAGCGCAGGCCGTTGTAGATGCCTTCGCCCAGATCCGACCATGAGGCGTCTGCGGCCAGCTCCCAGTTGAAGGTCAGCAGTGCCACACGCAGGCATGTCAGTAATAGGGTGAGCGCAAACAGTGTCGAAAGCACAAAGAATAATTGGCTACGCAGGCCAACGGTCGACCGAGGCAGCTCAGGGGTATCAGGAGAAGTACGCATGACTATGGGGATTTCCATTCGGGTGTGGACGCAACAGGCGCTGTCGGCTAGATCAATATCACCAACCAGACGGTAAGAATCATCAGTAGCGATATAAGCTGCGCAGCGCTGCCCATATCCTTGGCCTGCTTGGAGAGGGGATGCAGTTCCAATGAAATACGATCAACTACAGCTTCTATAGCCGAGTTGAGCAGTTCTACGATCAGCGCCGCAAACACCACTAGTAGCAGTATCGCGCGCTCGATCGAGCTGACGTCCAATACCACGGCCAGCGGAACCAGTACCGCGCTCAGCGCTAGCAACTGGCGAAACGCCGCTTCTCCAGTGAAGGCCGCCCGCAGCCCTGCCACTGAATAACCTGTGGCTTTGAACACCCGACCTAGACCGCCACGGCTTTTCAACGCAAGTGCGTTGCTGCTGGATACGGAATCAGGCTTCATCTGTATCTACCTGACATTCCAGTTGCGGGTTGTGATAACACTCCCGCAGATAGCTCCAGTCTGCCTCAGGCATGTCACCACGGCGGCGTCGGAGCTGGGAAAGATCATGGTTTATTGCCTTGCTACGCAGGAGCCTGATACGGCTTTTCTCCAGATCCAGAAGAGCCACTTCCGGCACCTTTGCAGTCAGGCTGATGTAAACATGTTTGCTATACAGGCTACCGTGTTGTCTGCGCCTGCGACGCAGTCTTTGCAGCACCAGCGCGAGGCGGCGAAGCACGGCTTTACGACTAGTTTCGTCCAGCTTGGGCGCGTGCTCGGCATACCATTGGTCCAGGCTGACAAAGCCACTCAGCTCTTCGGTGATCAGCAGTGCCTGCTGTTCACGTAATACAGTAGGCAGGCCAAATGGATGGCACCAGGAACGAAACAGATGGCCGATCTGGCGCTTGCAGTAAAGCGGGCGTTGCTCGGGCTGTAGCGGTGGTAGCAGCTTGACGCCACTCTCACCGCCGCGACGATGGTTCGGCTCCTCGACCCAATGACCGTCCATGCTCCACCAATGCTCAAAGCCATACTGACTGAAGCTGGAAAGCAGCCCGCAGGGCTGCCAGGATGCACTAGTCACGGGCGCACCTTACGCAGAACATAAACGCGCCACATGGCGTAACCGGGCAGAAAGTCATGGTGATTAAGAATGCTGAAACCGGCCTGACGGAACTCGCTCTCGATGGTGTCGCGGCCGACCAGGAAACGGTTCTGGTTGTCTGATCGATTGCCCCGAGCGTTACGGCGTGCCTCCAGTCGTTTGCGCTTCCAGGCCTTGTAATTGCCATCGACCCAGAGGGAGATGATCACCGTGTCGCGGGTGACTCGGCAAAATTCATGCAGCATGGCCAGACGGTGTTCGGGGTCGGCAACGTGATGGATCAGGCGCATGCAGAAAATGCTGTCCACCGAATTGTCGCCCAGATCGATGTCGAAGGCCGAGGCCTGGAATGTCTTGACCCTTTCGACAATTTCAGGTGGCTGGCCTGCCATCGCGGTTGTCAGCATATCGGCGGAGTTGTCGGCTGCCAGGATCACGCGATTGGGAGCTTCTGCCAGCAGGGGCCAGAACCGGCCCGCGCCGCAGGGCAGATCGAGCACCAGGTTGGGTTCGCCTGCATCTTTCAGTGCGTGTCGCGCCAGCTGCATATCGCGCCAGTTCGAAAGGCGACGAGCCAGCCCTGCCTGGTGTTTTTGCAGATACTGATAGGCATGCTGCTGATCATACTTCTCGGAAAATTCCAGCTTGATCGCTTTGGCTTTGGACATTGCAGGGCTCTCGGATATGTTTATCCGGGCCAGAATATCCAACAGTGGGTCAAGTGCTTGTCAAAAGAGTGTCAAAATTTCGTGAAAGCCCGCTAGATCAGCGTGACCTCAAAGCAACTCCCCTCGGTAGGCAGAGAATACATCCGCACTTCCCAGCACTGGTATGCGCAGATGCGCTTGACCAGTGAAAGCCCCAGTCCCAATCCTTCGCCCCGTGCTTCTGAGCCGCGCACGAAGGGTTTGAAGATATCGTCCTGCTGCGCGCTGGGTACCCCTTGGCCACTATCTTCTACTCGGAAGCCGTTGGCCGACAGCAGCAGGCGTATCTCGCCTTTTGCGGTATAATGCAGGGCGTTGCGGATCAGATTGGACATGACGGTGCTGAGAAACCCCTCGTGGAATAGCATATCGTTAGGCTCTTCTACAATAAGGTGAAAACCCAGGCCCTGGTCAGCAAAACGCGGTGCCCAGCGCTTTGCTTGCTCGTGCGCGACCTGCTCAAGTGTGGCGCTGCCGCTCAAAGGATTCTGGAGAGTGTTGGCGCGGGCCAGCAACAGGAAGGTTTCCACCAGTTCGCTTATTTCTGCACTGGCGCGCTTTATACGGTTCAATTGACGGTGCTCGCGTTCATCCAGCGTAGCGGTCTCAAGCAATTCTGCAGAAGAAGCGATGACCATCAGCGGGGTACGCAGCTCATGGCTGACGTCGCTGGTAAAAAAGCGCTCGCGCTCCAGCGAGCTACGCAGTTGTCCCAGGGTGGCATCGAAGGCTGCGGCAACATGACCCACCTCATCTTCTGGATAATCCGGCGCCAGATGAGGCGCGAGGGTATGCAGTTGATCACGGTGGCGAATCTGCTGAGCAAGTCGCGCCAGGGGAGCTATGATGGTGCGCGCCATCATCCAGCCGAGCAGCCAGGCAGCCAGACCGCTTAGAATGAAGCCAGCGAAAACGACGGTGAAAAGCGCAGTCTCCCGTGCCTCGAATTCGGCTTGTTCGCGCACCAGCATGAAACGTTGCTGGGGCGTATCATGGACGTACAGGTAGTAGGCACCCGTCTCATCGACGATCTCGCTGAAGCCATCATCCAGGCCGATAAAGTTCGCAGGGATCTCGTAGCCTGGTATGTGCGAAGCAAATAGTCGGGTTTTGGCGTCCAGTCTGGGAGGCAGGCCCTGGGCCAGATCCTTGTGGAGAATACTGTCCAGCTCCTCTGCCATGCCTTGGGTAACCAGATGCTCTTCGATAAAGTGCACTATCGCGACAATACCCAGGGAGAAGCCCCCGCTGACCAGCAACGTCATCAGGGTGAATGCAAAGATGATGCGGCGAACCAGCGGTTGTTTAGTCTTCATTGTCGCGCTCGGCAAGACAGTAGCCCATGCCATGCAGGTTGTGCAGCAGGGGCCGGGCAAAGGGTTTATCGATCACCTGACGTAGCTGGTGCACATGGCTGCGCAGGCTGTCGCTGTCGGGTAGTTCCTCGCCCCACAGGGCCTCTTCCAACACTGCGCGGCGAACCACCGCCGGGCTTTTGCGCATCAGTACTTCCAGTAGTTTCAGACCTACCGGGTTGAGCTTGAGCATTCTGCCCTGACGGGTGACCTGCAGGGTATCGAGGTCGTAACTGAGATCGGCTACCTGCAGTTGATGTTTGGCGCCGCCCTGGCTGCGCCGCAGTATGGCTTCTATGCGTGCTACCAGTTCAGACAGAGCGAAGGGCTTGACCAGATAATCATCAGCACCACTTTTCAGGCCTTTGAGACGGTCTTCCAGCTGGTCGCGCGCGGTCAGCATGATGATCGGTGTGTCGCGCTGGGCATCGTCGCGCATACGCTGACACAACTGATAACCGTCGATGCCTGGCAGCATGATATCCAGCACGATCAGATCGTAATGCTCGCTGACCGCCAGATGCAGGCCGGACAGCCCGTCCTGGGCGCAGTCTACCGTGTAGCCCTTGCCCTGCAGGTAATCCAGCACGTTGGCCAGAATGTCACGATTGTCTTCGATTACCAGAATACGCATCCATCGGCCTCATCAATTGGAACCTGTTAACTAACACTTTTTTCACAGCGCCTTAACGAGCTGCTGACAGCAGTATGCCCACACTTGCGCCAGTCTCATCAATGCGGATCATACAATGCACCTGTTCAAGTTTGCGCAAGCACGTTATCTCGCCATTATTTCTCTGGTCTGGCTGGCAATTTTCATCCTGACTCGCACCCTGTTGCTATCGACTCACCTCGATGAGGCGCAGTTAGGCTTGGTCAGCACCCTGGCGCTTTACGGCCAGGGTGGCATCTATGATCTGGTCTTTCTGCTGTATGCGCTGGCTCCAATGACTCTTTACCTGTTGCTGTGTCCGAGGCGGGTCTGGCAAAGCCGCTGGAATCAGCGACTGCTGCAGCTTTTACTTACCCTGAGCATTTTCATCATGCTGTTCACGGCGATATCCGAATGGCTGTTCTGGGATGAGTTCAGTGTGCGGTTCAACTTCATCGCGGTCGATTATCTGGTGTACTCCGATGAAGTGCTCAACAACATTCTCGAATCCTATCCGGTTTACCCGCTGCTGGGTGTATTGGCATTGATTGCTGTCGCTATCACCTTGAGCCTGCGTGGTGCCATGCGCCGTGTTGCATTGGCGCCCCTGCTGTCGTGGCGCCAACGGGGTATGGTCCTTGGCAGCTGGGCGTTGTTGTTAGCGCTGAGCGTCGGCGTGGTGGGTCAGGACTTTCCGCGCAATAGCGGTGGTAACGCCTATCAGCACGAGTTGTCGGCCAACGGGCCCTATCAGTTTTTTGCGGCCTTTCGTAATAATCAGCTGGATTACGAACAGTTCTATCCTGTGCTGCCGTTGAAGCAGGTCGCCAAACGCATGCGCGATGAAGTGCGTGAGCCCAATGCCGTGTTTGTGGACAGTAATCCCCTGAGCATTCGCCGGCTTATCGACAACCCTGGCCAACCCGTGCCCATGAACGTGATTCTGGTGACCATCGAAAGCCTGAGCGCTAAATACCTCGGTAGTGAAGGCGACACCCGTGGGCTAAGTCCGGAGCTGGACGCGCTGCGCCAGCAGAGTCTGTATTTCAGCAATCTGTACGCGACCGGGACCCGCACCACGCGTGGGCTGGAGGCAATTACTCTGTCGATCCCGCCAACCCCAGGCCGCTCGATCGTCAAGCGCGTTGGCCGCGAAAGCGGTTTCGCCAGCCTGGGACAGCAATTTACCGCTAAGGGTTATGACAGCGTCTTCATGTATGGCGGGCGTGGCTACTTCGACAACATGAACGCCTTCTTTGAGGGGAATGGTTATCGCACTGTCGATCAGGCCAGTGTGCCGGACAGTGAAGTTACCTTTACCAATGCCTGGGGCATGAGTGATGAAAACCTGTATACCCAGGCCCTGAAAGTAGCTGATGCCGACTTTGCCAAGGGCAGCCCGTTCCTGTTGCAGTTGATGACGACCTCCAATCACCGACCCTACAGTTATCCGGAAGGCCGCATCGATATTGCGTCAGGCAGCGGTCGCGAAGGAGCTGTGAAGTACACCGACTATGCTATCGGCGAGTTCCTGCGCGCAGCGCGGCAGAAGCCCTGGTTTGATAACACGGTATTTGTGTTTATTGCGGACCATACGGCGGGCAGTGCCGGCAAGGAAGATCTGCCTGTCAGCAGCTATCACATTCCGTTATTCATCTATGCGCCGCAGTTGGTAAAGCCAGCTGAGGTGACCACTCTGACCAGCCAGATTGACCTGGCTCCTACGCTGCTCGGTTTGTTGAACATGGATTACACCTCGACCTTCTTTGGCCGCAATGTACTGCGCGAGGATGCAGCGCCAGGACGCGCCCTGATTGGCAATTATCAGCATCTGGGTCTATTTGATGGCCAGAATCTGGCGATTCTCAGCCCGCGTCAATTGACGCGTATGCACGACGATGCGCTGGGTGACAGTCTTGAAAGTACGACCGACCAGAGCGATCCGTTGATCGCGAGGAGCATTGCCTACTACGAGGGCTCCAGCTATGCCTTCGGGCATGATTTGCTGGCCTGGCATGCCCTGATGGAACCCAAAGCGCGGATCAGCCAGAGATGAGGGCGCAAATACAGGTTTCCAGACCATTCAATTTCCGACTTTGGCTGGCACTACCGCTCAGTTTGATGGCTCTGATGCTGCTGGTTGATCCGGGTCCGCTGGATGTGGCCATCTCCAACCTGCTCTATCAGCCAGGGGAGGGCTTCATTGGCCGTCACAGCTTCTTTCTGGAGGATATTCTGCATGACCGCGCCAAGCAGGCGGTCATAGTGATCGGTGTGTTGGCCATCGTGGGGTTTCTGCTTAGCCTTTTACCTACGCGGCTGCGGGTCTACCGGCGGTCGCTTGGCTATCTGGTGTGAGCCATGGCGCTATGCACCAGTCTCGTGACGCCCCTTAAGGCGCTGACCAATGTGCACTGCCCCTGGAGCCTTCAGCAATACGGTGGTGATCAGGTGCATACACCATTACTGAGCGAACGGCCTCCGAGCGATAAGGCTGGCCGGTGCTGGCCGGGCGGCCATGCTTCCTCAGGGTTTTCCTTGCTGGCACTGTTTTTCATGCTCCGTGATCGGCATCCGCGCACCGCGCGTGGGGCGCTGATTCTGGCGCTGACCCTCGGGGTGATATTCTCGGTCGGGCGCACCATGCAGGGGGCGCATTTCTTGTCGCATAACCTTTGGACGCTGCTGTTTGACTGGTGCATCTGCGTAATCTGTTACCGACTGCTCCTGTACCGCTCACCCGGAGCTGCATCGGCTGCGACTACCGGCGTAGGCACCCCATGCATATCATGACCCGGCGGCGCCTTGTACACCTGGCGGCCTGGCTGGCTTTGCCTCTGGTTATTCTGGCTATAGTCGCTCTATGGCGTCCGGACGTGTTGCGCAGCAGTCACGTGGAAATACCTCGGCCGACCCTCACGGACCAGCAGGCTCGACCTGCTGCCTGGGCCCAGCCGCTGGCCCCAACTTTTCTTTTCCACGCGCTGAGTCCAACGCTTTACCGCAGTGCGTTGCCCAGCGGGGGCGATATCGTCGCGCTGCAGGAGAATGGCATTCGCACAGTGATCAACCTGCATCAGCAGAGCGATGACCCCTGGCTGGCGGTAAATGATATTCGCAGCGTGCATATGCCCTTGCGTGGGGATAGGGTTACGGATGCCCAGGTCATTGCTGTGCTGGGCGCCATTCGCGAAGGGGAAAAGCGGGGAGGCGTGCTGGTGCATTGCAAGCATGGCCAGAACCGAACCGGGCTGATAAGCGCCATGTATCGTATCGTGTATGACGGCTGGAGTCGGGAGCAAGCCATGGCGGAGATGGTGGAGGGCGGGTTCGGACCACCTCAGCGCATGACAGATGCAATAGGCTATCTCAACAGGGTCGACGTGGATGCGGTAAAACTGGCGATCAGCAAGGGTGAGTGCAGTACCCGTATTCTTGCCTGGTGCCGGCTCAAAGGCGAGTGAGTGAGGCCCTGGGCAGTCGCGTGTCACCCGCATCAGACAAAAAAGGCATTTCAGAGCAATGTCTGGTTTACTAATGCTTTTTGCCATCATACATTCGTACTGCCATCGGGGTGGCGAGCTGCTCTGGGCTCCATTCTAGGCGGTCAAAGTTTTCAAGGCGTAGACGGTTAATAGATGAAAATAAGCATTTTCGGTACGGGCTATGTGGGGCTGACCCAGGCGGCCTGTCTGGCAGAAGTGGGGCATAGGGTGTGCTGTATCGATACCGATGCGAGCCGAATAGCGCAGCTTGAGCGGGGAGTGTCTCCGATCTTCGAGAACGGTCTGGAAGCACTGCTGCAAAAGAATCTGGCCGCAGGCCGGCTGAGCTTCACTACCAACGCGCAGCAGGGCGTTGATTTTGCCAGGATCATCTTTATCGCCGTTGGCACGCCTGCCAGTGAGGACGGCAGTGCCGATATGCGCTTCGTGTTCTCCGTGGCCGACAGCATTGCTGCCCGGGCCCATGAGCAGAAACTGGTGATAAACAAATCCACCTCGCCTGTGGGAACGGCACAACGTATCCGGGATCGTATTCTCGAGGCGCTGGTGCAGCGCGGCTGCAATTTTGCCGTGCAGGTCATTTCCAATCCCGAGTTTCTCAAGGAAGGATCGGCGGTAGAGGACTGCATGCGGCCCGAACGGATAATCATCGGCAGCGATGGCGAGTGCGATGTCGAGCTGATCCGCGCACTCTACAAGCCCTTTGGGCGTCACCACGAGAAGCTGATCTTTATGGACAGCCGCAGTGCCGAGCTGACCAAGTACGCGGCCAACAGCATGCTCGCAGCGAAGATTTCCTTTATCAACGAGATAGCCAATCTGTCAGAGCGCCTGGGTGCCGATATCGAAATGGTACGCAAAGGGATAGGCTCGGACTCGCGTATCGGCTATGACTTCATCTATCCGGGCTGCGGCTACGGTGGGTCATGCTTTCCCAAGGATATCCAGGCGCTGCTGCACAGTGCTGGCCAGGTGGGCTATTCTGCACAGCTGCTTGAGGCCGTCGAAGACGTCAACCGCCGTCAGAAACACAAGTTGTTCGAGAATATTCAGCGCCATTACCAGGGACATCTCGCCGGCAAGACCTTTGCATTATGGGGGCTGGCATTCAAGCCAAACACCGATGATATGCGCGAGGCACCCAGCCGGGTGGCCCTGGAAGCACTGCTGGCGGCGGGCACCCGCGTATGTGCCTACGACCCTGAGGCGATGGACGAGGCTAGGCGCATTTATGCTGATGCTCAGCATCTGACGTTTGCCGACTCCAAGGAAGCCGCGCTGGAGGGCGCCCATGCTCTGGTGATCGTCACAGAATGGCTGAATTTTCGCATTGTCGATTTCAGTCTTCTGCGCCAGGCGCTGGCAGACCGGGTGATATTCGATGGACGCAACCTGCTGGATCCGGTCCAGGTGGTTGGCGAGGGGCTGGGTTATTATTCGATCGGTCGTGCCTCGGGCTCCGGGGGCAAGGTTTGAAGTTCCTGGTTACCGGAGCAGCCGGGTTTATCGGCTATCACTGCGCTGTGCGTCTGTGTCAGGCGGGCCATGACGTAGTCGGCATCGACAACCTGAATGATTATTACAGTGTCGAACTCAAGCAGGCACGCCTGCAGCGGTTACGGGACATGCCGGGCTTTGCGTTTGTTGCCCTGGATATAGCCGATCGCGAGGGTATGCAGACGCTGTTTCGCAGCCATCGCTTCGAGCGCGTTATCCACCTGGCGGCTCAGGCCGGTGTGCGCTATTCGTTGGATAATCCCTACGCCTACGCCGATGCCAACCTGGTTGGTTTTCTCAATGTGCTTGAAGGCTGTCGTCAGGAGGCGGTCGGCCATCTGGTCTACGCCTCCAGCAGTTCGGTATATGGCATGAATGCCAAGGTGCCCTTTGCTGTGGGGGATGCCGTGGATCAGCCGGTTTCGCTTTACGCTGCCAGCAAGCGCGCCAACGAGGTCATGGCCCACAGCTATGCCCACCTCTACAGGATTCCCACCACCGGCCTGCGTTTCTTCACGGTATATGGCCCCTGGGGCCGGCCTGACATGGCCCCTTTCAAGTTCACCAAGGCGATCCTCGAAGGTCGGCCGATAGACGTCTACAACGGCGGGGACATGTCGCGGGACTTTACCTATATAGATGATGTGGTCGAAGGGGTAATACGCATACAGGATTGTCCGCCGCCGTATGCCGACGAGCCAGAATCGGCTCGTCTGGATGCGCCGGCCAGGTTGTTCAATATCGGTCTGGGTGCACCGGTCAATCTGCTCGATTTTGTCGGCTGCATCGAAGCCGCTACCGGTATGCAGGCCATCAAGCAGATGAAGCCGATGCAGCCGGGGGATGTGCCGCGCACCTGGGCCGATGTGGAGACGCTGGCACAGAGGACCGGCTTTCGTCCAGCCACCACGCTTGCACAGGGGGTTGCCAGTTTTGTCAGCTGGTACCGGGATTTCTATGGCGTTTAGGATATATCCTGGGCTGTCCGGCGCATTGCGTCAGCCAGGCACCCTGCACCGGGCGCAAGCACGATGCTGAGGCTGCGCGTTGCCATAAAGGGTCTGATGCTGATTCTGAGCCTGGCCCTGGTCGGGTATCTGTTTGACTCCACCGACCTGGGAACGGCCATCAACGAGGCCTGGATCGACGCGCATATCCGCGGCCAGGGAATCGCCGGTGCTGCGCTCTTTCTGGGTATGGGCGGGCTGTTCACCGCCATTGGCCTGCCGCGGCAGATCATTGCCTTTCTTGCCGGCTATGCCTTCGGCCTGCTCCCCGGGACCCTGCTGGGCGCCCTGGCTGCGCTGCTCGGTTGTCTGATCGCGTTTTTGTATGCGCGCCTGTTCGGTCGCAATATGCTGCGTCGCCGTCTTGGCCGTCGCGCGGCGCGACTCGACCACTTTGTCCACGAGCATCCTTTCTCGATGACGCTGTTGATTCGCCTGTTGCCGGTGGGCAGCAATATACTGACCAATCTTGCGGCGGGTGCATCGAGCGTCCTTCTGCTGCCTTTTCTGGCTGCCAGTTTCATAGGCTATCTGCCACAGACACTTGTGTTTGCGCTGGTTGGCAGCGGCATCAATGTTGCTCCCGTGGTGCGGATCGCCAGTGCCGCGGTGTTGTTTGTGGCCTCCGGCATGCTCGGCGCCTATCTGTATCATCGCTACCGCCGAGGCCTGAGCATTGACGAGGAGGTCGATATAGCCCTGGGCGAGAGCGAGCCGCAATGAGCGCCTGCCAACGCCCGCCCCGATGACGCACCCGATACTTTCGCCCGGCACCTGCGGTGCCGCCAATGAACATGCCTCCAGGGAAACCACATGTTGACCCAGCCCGATCTTTCTGTCCTGATCCCGGCCAAGAATGAAGCCGGCAACCTGCCCGCCCTGCTTGAGGAAGTGCGCACTGCACTTGGTGACGAGCACTTCGAAGTCATTGTTGTGGATGATGGCAGCACCGATGATACGGCGGCCCGTCTGCTTGAGCTCAAGCGCGGCGGTTACCATCAGCTGCGCTTGCTCAGCCATGACCACTCCCTGGGCCAGAGTACCTCCCTATACCACGCCGCTCTGGCGGCAAGGGGCGACTGGCTGGCTACCCTGGATGGCGATGGCCAGAACGACCCGGCGGATATTCCCGGCATGCTGGCCATTGTCCGCGCCGCGGAGCCCGCCGCGAATATCAAGCTGATTGCCGGTCACCGAGTCAATCGGCGTGACACCGCCAGCAAGCGCTGGGCCTCGCTGTTTGCCAACCGGCTGCGCGGTCGCCTGCTCCAGGACAATACGCCGGACACCGGCTGCGGCCTCAAGCTGGTCGAACGTGATGCTTTTCTGCGCCTACCCTACTTTGATCATATGCACCGCTTTATCCCGGCGCTGATCCAGCGCCACCAGGGCGGTATGCTGGTGCATCCGGTCAACCACCGTGAGCGTGGTGCCGGCGTATCCAAATACGGCAATCTTGACCGGGCCCTGGTAGGAATCCTCGATCTGTTCGGCGTGTGGTGGTTGATCCGGCGCACCCGTCTGAGCGCACGCCCCCGCGAACTGGAGATCTGACAGTGAACAATCTCTCTGGCCTTCTGGAAAAAAGATGGTTATGGCGTCTGAGCCGCCTGCGGCGCGCCACCCTGCTATTGCTGGTGGTGTTTGCTGCGGTCATGGTCAGTGCCGGCCTTGGCTTGCGGGAGCCATCGAATGTCGATGAAGAGCGTTTTCTCGGTGTTGCTCTGGAGATGATTCAAGGCAATGACTGGTTGATTCCCCATCGTGCCGGCCAAATCTACCCAGACAAGCCGCCGCTGTTCATGTGGGCCATTGCCTCGCTGATCGAGATCGGCATACCGCCAATCATAGCGCTGTTCCTGCCGGCGCTGCTGGCGTGTGTGGTCGCGACGGCCTGTCTGTACGATCTTGGCTCACGCATATGGAATCGCCGTATCGGGATCATTGCGTCCTTATTATTTCTTGCCACATATCAGACCTACAGCGTTCAGCGGGCGGGGCAGATCGACGGTTTCCTTTTGCTATGGATTGTCATTGGCTTCTACGGCATGGTGCGGCATCTGTTGCTGGGACCGGCATGGGGCTGGTTCTATCTGTCCTGTGCGGCGATGGGTTTCGGTATTATAAGCAAGGGCGTGGGTTTTCTGCCTGCCCTTATGCTCATCCCCTACGCCTACGCCGTTCGGCGGGGCTGGCAGGGCGTGGCGGTCATGCCCGGACGAGGGCGGGCGTGGGCACTGGGGTTGTTGATAACACTCGCGGCCATTGCCACCTGGCTGGTGCCGCTGGCCATCAAGGTGGTATTTTTTGGTGACGCGGCCGAACACGATTATCTTTATGAAATTCTTCTGACGCAGACCGCCGAGCGCTACGTCGATGCCTGGCATCATCGGGAGCCGTTCTGGTATTTCTTCGCGGAGGTGATTCCCAAGAACTGGTTGCCCCTGGTGCTACTGCTGCCCTGGCTGGTTCCCGCCTGGCGCCGCGAGCTGAACAAGCGGGACGGCCGTTATCTGGTGCTGATCGGCTGGGTGGTACTGGTTCTGATCTTCTTCAGCCTGAGTTCGGGTAAGCGCAAACTCTATATCTATCCTGCGGTACCCGGTCTGGTGCTGGCCATGGCGCCCCTTCTGCCCTGGCTGCTGCGTCACTGGTTCGTAGGGCATCCACGCAGACGGAGGATTTTTGTCGGCCTTGCCCTTTTCTGGTTCTGTGCCTGGTTTGCCCGCGGGTTCGTCGAACCGGTGGTGGTGGGCGGCAACAAACGCCAGGAGCTGATGGCTGATGTGGCGGAAAGAACCGGCGATGCCGATCTGGTTCTGACCAACTGGCGCGAGGGCCACTGGCTCTATGCTCGTCAGCCGCTGGTCCATTTCGGTATGGCGGGCGCCAATCAGGCGGAGCGAGCTGTGGAATGGCTGCGGGGGCATCCGGACGACTATGCCATGATCAGACCCTATGATCTTTCCAGGTGCTTTCTGGAAGACAAGGCAGAGCACATCAGCGATGGCGACGAAGAGGACTGGTATCTTGTCCAGGCAGACGCAGATAACGGCAAATGCCAGGATACATTGGTGACAGATCCGATTTATCGCTTCGCCTGGGATAGACCGCTTGAGTAGTAGCCGGCGCGAACGGTTGTTCGCGCCACAGTTCGCAGGGCCATCGGTTGGCAGGCATGCATACTCATGCCATGACACTTGCTGCCCAACGCCTGCAGGTGCTCTGCGCCGGGATTTTTCAGCCTCATGCTGAATCTTGGTGTGGCGCGATTTGCCTACACACCGATGCTGCCGTAGGTGCAGGCCTAGGCCGGACTCAATGTGGCCGAGTCGGGTCGGCTGGCAGCAATTAATTACGTTGGCTATCTGAGCGGCGCCTTGCTGGCGTCGTTCATCAGTGATCTGCGACTCAAGGACCTGTTATATCGTTGGGGTATCGTGCTTGTGGTCGCCAGCACGATCCTGGTGGCGACGACCACCCATTTCTGGATCCGGGGCATATCCGTTATGTGGTCGGCCTTTCCAGCGCTGCAGGCGTGTTGCTGGGAAGTGCCCTGATTGCGCTGCTCAATCAGTGGCTAGACTGGGGTCAGATGAAAATTTCTAACGAACCAGCAGCGGACATGGCACTTCCGGTAAGCTGATCAAAGCAGAAAAATTGTTAACCGCGGACGATCAGACGAGTTATGTTCATCTGACACCAATTCCCATCCCCTGAGGTTCGCGGACGTGCTGTGACAGCTTTCGCAACGGCTGCCATGGTAAAGCCGCAAGCAAAGGAGGCGATAACCCCCTTCTTCTAATGAGTCACGCTAAAGTTTCGGATTTATTATCTGAACTCACGATTCCGAGACCTTTTTCGGAATCGACAGTCCAGCTAAGGCTTTGAGTTTTTCTTGGCGCGTTTGTGCGCCTTTGACAGCAACCTTTACTTATAATCGGTGTGCGATACCGATGCTTACGATAACGGGATTAACTTTCACTTCTGCCTCAACAGCAGCTGGACCCAAGTTGCCGGTGATATCCGCTTTGAAGGGTGCATATCTAACGTCAAAATTTGTCGACCAGTTATTGGACATTTTCCAGCGGAAACCGGCCTGAACTGCAGCAGACCAAGTATCTTCGACGTCGAAGCTAGTTAATGCGCGATCCTTCTCATCTAAAAAGAAAATCCGTCCTACACCCGCTCCAAAGTACGGAGAGATGTTGCTACCCGTCAAGACATGATACTGAAGCGAAAGAATTACCGGACCATAATCTGTTTGACCAAGAAAAAGACCGGAGAGAGACTCTTCGCCCTGAAGGTCCGCACTAGCGGGAATGCCGCCAAAAATATTAAATGCCAGCTGATTACTCAGAAAATACGACACGTCGAATGAAACGGTCGTATCGTTGTTAATAGACAGGTTGGAATGTGGAACGGGGGCACCCCCCGCAGAGGCTGATCGCAAATCTTCATCGGTTAGAACTCTAGTGGCATTCAGCCCAACCACCCAGTCACCTCTACTGTAAACCGGCTCAGATTGAGCGTTGGCCAGGCTCGCAGCAAGTGAAAGTAAAAGGAACGCCACTAACGAGACTTTACTAATTATTTTAGGTTTCATTTTTTTATTATCCTTTTTGGTATTAAAGCAAATTGGCTTTAGGTAAAACTGCAATTTTTCGTAACACAAATTCCACTCATTGATCCTAGCTTGCCGGTTTATTGACTAGTACTTCCCCATACTCAGAACGCAGCTGGTTTTTTAATACTTTCCCAGTGGCATTGCGTGGCAATCCTTCCACAAAGATCGCGCGATCCGGGATCTGCCACTTGGCGACTTTCCCCTGATAATGAGCAAGAAGTTCCTCCTCAGTAATATTTGCGTCGGGTATTTTTACTGCCAACAGGATCGGGCGTTCGTCCCATTTATCATGGGAGGCCGCCACTACGGCAGCTTCATTGATGGCAGAATGGCCCATTGCGATTCCCTCCAATTCGACTGTAGATATCCATTCACCACCAGATTTAATAATATCTTTTGAGCGGTCACGTATTGTCATAAATCCATCATCATTGATCGAAGCAACATCACCTGTCTCGAACCAACCGTCTTCCTCAAGAGTTTGATTTGGTTCAACACCGAAGTAATCGGCTACTACCCAATGACCACGGATGCGGAGGTAATCCCCCCATTATTAGCGGAGCTCAGAAGTAGAGTCAGGCCACCATGGCCAACTTCTGTCGGGGCGTGATACCACCCAAGGCCATGTTTGGCCGTTCATTATTGTAGGTCCATAGCCACCGAGTTGCATATTCCTGAACCTCCTCAATGGAGTCGAACAGGTATTGGGCCAGCCAGTCGTAGCGCACGGTGCGATTGTAGCGCTCGATGTACGCATTCTGCTGCGGGTTGCCGGGCTGGATAAAGGCCAGTGCAATGCCCTGCTTCTCAGCCCAGGCAGCCAGCGTAGCACTGATGTATTCCGGTCCATTGTCACAGCGGATCTGGACGGGCTTTCCTCGCCATTCAATGATCTGATCCAGAGCCCGTATGACGCGCTCAGAAGGCAGCGACAGGTCTACTTCAATGCCAAGACCTTCCCGGTTGTAATCGTCAATCACATTGAACAGCCGGTAGCTGCGACCATCTTCTAACTGGTCGTGCATGAAGTCCATAGACCAGCTGGCATTGATTACCGTGGGCACCGCGAGTGGCTCGGGTTTCTCGCGTACCAAGCGTTTACGGGGCTTGATGCGCAGGTTCAGTTCCAGTTCCCGATAAATTCGATAAACACGTTTATGGTTCCAGAGGTATCCCTTTACGTTGCGCAGATACAGAAAACACAATCCAAAACCCCAGTTGCGCTGGTTATGGGTCAACCGAACCAGAAGGTCCGCGATCTCGGAATTCTCACTGTTGAGCCTGGCCTGGTAGCGATAGCAGGACTCACTGACACTGAAGGCTACACAGGCCAGGCGAATACTACAGCGACCAGCTGCAACAGTTTTTTGCGCCATCTCGCGGCGAAGAGATGGCTTTACCACTTTCCCTCAAGAGCCTCCTTGCGTAACTCGGATTTGAGGCGCTCTTCGGCGTACATTTTTTTCAGCCGCCGGTTCTCATCTTCTAGCTCTTTCATGCGCTTGATCATGGACGTATCCATGCCGCCGAATTTCGCTCGCCACTTGTAAAAACTGGCACTGCTCATACCGTGTTCGCGGCAGAGCTCCGGCACCGGTATGCCGCTCTCGGCTTGTTTCAGAATCGCCATGATCTGGCTGTCGGTAAAACGTGATGTCTTCATGCAGAATCTCCCTCCAAATAGCTTACGGAAAATTCTACTTCTAATCACCGCTGTTTTTTGGGGGGATTACCCGGAGATTTCCCTGAGCAATGGCATCTTCGGGCAGTTGATGACCGTCTTCTCCCACAATTTTGAGCTGCACCCCGTAGGGAGGCCGTCCCTGGCTTTCACGGATTTTGTTTCTTCCTTCTTCCGAAAGAGTATTGTGTTTCGACAGCAGTGCGTTGACGGTTCCGATCGGTGATGTTTCTGTCATTCCCCATGCATGGACAACTTCTACGCCATATTTACCACGAAACTCCGACATCATTGAGGGCGGACAAGCGCTACCCCCTATCACCGTCCGTTTAAGCGACTGTGCCGAGGAGCCAAGCTCGTCCAAAGCCGACAGAAGTCCCTGCCAAATCGTAGGCACACCCAGCGCAATCGTTACGCTTTCTGAATCGATCAGCTTGACCAAACTTTCCCCATCCAGGCCAGGACCAGGCAACACAAGTTTGGCTCCAACCATCGCCGTAATGTAGGGTACCCCCCACGCATTTACGTGAAACATAGGAACAACCGGCATCACCACGTCCCGTGCCGATAAATTCAGTGCGTCGGGTTGAGCAGCTACCAGCGCGTGCAGAACGGTGGAGCGGTGTGAATAGAGCACCCCTTTGGGATTTCCGGTGGTGCCCGATGTATAGCAGAGGCTTGAGGCCTGGTTTTCGGCGATTTCAGGCCAATTCGCGTTAGGCGTTCCTCGCTGGAGAAACTCTTCATAAAACAACAATCCTGGAAATTGTGCTGCAATTTCTTCGTCCGGTTCGGACATCAATGCAAATTTCTCAACCGTCTCCAGTCGGTCTCGGATTTTTGAAACAATCGGAAGGAACGTTTTGTCAAAGAATATGACTTTGTCTTGAGCATTATTGATAACGTAAACGAGTTGTTCTGGAAACAGTCGCGGGTTAATGGTGTGACACACCATCCCGCCACCAGAGATGCCAAGATAACACTCTAGGTGTCCTACGTTATTCCAACAAATAGTCGCGCACCGATCCCCCTGGACATAGCCTGCCGTTCGAAGCGCTGACGCAAGTTGTCGCGACCGCTCCGAAACAGTTGCCCAGTAAGATCGACTGGGATTTCCATCCGTTCCTATCGACACAATCTCAGCGTCTCCATGGTAGCGAGCAGCATGGTCGATCAAGGAATTCACGGTGAGTTCCATGTTCATCATTTGGCCAAGCACGTTTATCTCCTGTCGTTTTGGTAGTTGGTTGACGCGAGTATCTGGCGTCATTAAGGTCCAATGTGGAAGGCATAATCCGGGTTTGAACCTAAACATTTCCCAGGAGGATGTCGGCTGCATTTTCGGCGATCATCATGGTGGGTGCGTTGGTGTTACCGGCAACCAAACTGGGCATTATCGAGGCATCGACAACTCTTAGCCCTTCAATCCCTCTGACTTTCAATTCCGGATCAACGACTGAATCCGTATCCGCGCCCATACGACAAGTGCCAACGGGGTGGTAAATAGTCTCTGCATTTTCCCGGATAAAGTCCGCAATCTGACCGTCCGAAGACACCGAGTTTCCGGGCTTAATTTCGCGTTTACTATGTAAAGCCATTGTTGGTGCCCCGAGTATCCGTCGTCCAAATTTAACGGCCGAGATCATTGTTTTGATGTCTTCGGGGTTACTGAGATAATTGGGCTGAATCAACGGGTCGGCCAATGGGTCAGGGCTTTTGAGGCCAATAAAACCGCGGCTTCTGGGCATTAGATCGCAAATATGCAAAGTGTACCCATACCCGGCCATCACTTTTCGTCCATGATCCTTCAGGTAAGTTGGCAAAAAGTGGAATTGCACATTTGGCCGTTCGCACGAGCCCTCGGATTTAACAAAGCCTCCGGACTCGGCAACATTACTGGTAAGAAATCCACGTCGCGCAAAGATATATAAGAATAATGCGCTCACGCCCCGAAACAGGAAACTGGGAGCAACGCCAATGGGCACACGTGAGTTCGCCGCGTGCATGATCGTAATATCCAAATGATCAACCAGATTCTGGCCGACCTCAGGAAGATGATGCACAAGGGGGATCCCGTGTTTTCTAAGCTCTTCGCTATCACCGATTCCCGAAAGCATAAGTAGTTGTGGTGAATTAACCGCACCACCAGACAATATGACGTCACCACCGTTATTGAGTCTAAGCTGGCGATATTCGCCCCCCTGGTTCAGGGTCACGCCGACTGCCCGCTTACCGTCCATTACCACCCGGGTTACCCGCGCGTCCGTTAGCACATCAAGATTAGGCCGGTTCTCCGCGACACGCAGAAATGCCTGCGCTGAACTCCAACGCCGACCATTTTTTTGTGTCACTTGGTAGAGTCCCAATCCGTCTTGCGTCTCTCCATTAAAGTCTGTGTTTATCGGGAGCTCTACATGAGGTGCCGCTCGGACAAAATCTCGACTCAACGGATTGACTGATTTGAGTTCACTTACGGTGAGCTCACCGCCCTCCCCATGGTAAGAATCTGCGCCAAAACGTTTATTATCTTCCAGTCGACGAAACAATTTTAATGCGCGATCCCAGCCCCACAGGTCGGTCCCGGCAACTTGACCCCAGTGGTCATAATCGGCTTTGTGACCTCTGATATAAACCATGGCGTTGATAGAAGAAGAGCCGCCAAGTGTTTTTCCACGAGGCCAAAACAAGCGGCGTCCCTTCAGATGTTCTTGAGGTTCGGTTTCAAGAGCCCAATTCAGTTTTTTACTATTGGAAAGGAGTGCAATACCTATCGGCATATGTATGAACGGGTTCTTATCCCTTGGGCCCGCTTCTAGCAATGCCACTCGCTTTGAGGGGTCCGCCGTAAGCCGATTAGCCAATATACAACCCGCCGATCCCGCACCGACAATAATGTAATCGTACATAATAGCTCTCTTATAAGTTGATTATGTTCAGCTCAGAATACGAAGGGCAGCATCTATAAAACGCCGGACCCGGGCTGTATAGGGTGGAAAAAGAAGATGTATAAGAGAATATTTATCCTCCATCAACGCCTTTTCATGCGAAAAAGCGCGGAAACCGTATTCACCGTGTGCTGCCCCTATCCCGGAATTATTAACTCCACCAAATGGCAGACCCGGATGTAAAAAGTGTACGACGGTAAGGTTGACTCCTGCTGCGCCGGAACTCGTTCGCTCGATAATATCCCTGGCAAAAGACTCGCTTTTCGCGAATACGTAAAGCGCCAACGGTTTAGGGTTATCGTTGATTTTCTTAATAACCAGATCAATATCATTGAATTCAATAACGGGTAAGATCGGGCCGAATAACTCCTCACGTGAAATATCCATGTCGCTGGTTACATTTGAAATCAACGTCGGTCCAATAAAGTTCTCTTTAGTATCTGTAATACCGCCTTCAAAGACTCTTGCACCTTTTCTTTTGGCATCGTCTATCAGGCTTGAAACTCGCTGAAAATGGCGTTGATTTACAATCCGACAATAGTCGGCGGTCGATTTTTGGGCTTCTGGTGTTTTTCCATAGACTCGCCCAATTTCTTTTTTCAGCGCTTTATTAAATTGATCTGCAATATTAACGTGTACAAAAACATTGTCTGGGGCGATGCAGGTCTGTCCATTATTAGAAAACTTACCCCAGACAATGCTTCTTGCAGCCCTCTTTATGTTGGCATCTGGACCGACAATGGTCGGGGACTTACCCCCCAGTTCCAGTGTCACTGAAGAAAGGTTTTTGGCAGCAGCTTGCATGACCACCTTACCTACCGCAGAAATGCCCGTGAAGAATATATGATCGAAGGGTAAGGCCAAAAGTTTCTGCACTACCGTGGCATCACCTTCAATCACGGAAACCAGATCGGGAGGGAAGGTTTCAGCGACAATGTTGGCAATCACCTTTGATGTATGGGGTGTCATTTCCGAGGGTTTGATGATGGCTCCGTTCCCTGCAGCCAGCGCTGAAACGAGAGGTCCGAGCGCAAGATTGAGCGGATAATTCCACGGGGCGATAATCAGGCACACTCCCTTTGGTTCTGGCCGAACATAAGATTTCATACCAATAACACCAACGGACGCAGCCACTCGCTTCGGACGCATCCATTTACGCAAGTGTTTTTTAGTGTGTCGAATTTCCTGAAGAACTGGCAGGAGTTCAGTTAATTTGACCTCTGGCGCGGGTTTTCGAAAATCCGCCGCGCAAGCCGCAATGATCTTTGACTCGTAGCGTTTAATTGAATCCCGCAGCTGGTCGATCTGCGCTATTCGAGCCTCTAAGGTGAAACTTCCGCGACGCGCTAGTTGCGACCGCTGTAGGGCCGCGAACGTTGAATCAATCGTATCGCTGGTTAACACATTGATCACCCCAGCCTCAGCTAGACTAGCAATCTGCATTATAAAACTACCTGTTTCCGAACGGGACTTTTGTTATTTTCAATGGCTTTATTAGTCTTCATAGAGGACATAGTCCTCTTTTGTGGCACCACAGTCCGGACAGCACCAATCGTCTGGAATGTCTTCAAAGCGCGTGCCGGGAGGGAACCCTTCGGCTTCATCTCCGAGATATTCATCATAGATATGGCCGCAAGTGATGCAGACCCACTTTCGATAGGTATTTTTTTGAGTTGAGTCTTTAGACCATTTTAAAGAGGTAGGCTTTGGTTTCGATTTGGGCTTTGTCTTATGTTTAGCTGAAGGAGTAGATCTGTCCGTTTCTTTCTGCGAGCCTCCCTCGGTCTTAACCTGGCTGGCAAGGCGAACCGCTGTATTGGTTGAGGACACCGAAAGTTCCGAGTTCGCTTCTTGAACCGCAACAAAGTCAACCTTATCCCTGACGGCACAGTCTGGACAGGACCAGTCTTCAGGAATTTTTCCCCATGTCGTTCCTGCAGGAAAGCCTTCGCGCGGATCACCAACGACTTCGGCGTATACATAACCACAGTCCGGGCATTGATATTTAGCCATTTAGAGCACCTTTCAAACGATATTATTGTCTTTTTTTGGCAGCATCCGACGCACAACCCGCTTTCGGGCGCACGCCAGAGGCTCTTTTTTCTATCACGTAAATAAATAAAACGAGGTATATAAGTTCTGATCAGTCGATCATTTAGCCCCTGCTGTATCGACTGATTCAGAATTAGCCGCTCCAAATTTACGCTCATAGAATTCACGCTTGCCGGGTTGAATCTGAATCTTATCGAGATCTCCTTTAGCCCAATCCAGTACCCGACGGTCCATTATCGAACGAAACCAAGAGGGAAACATTGCTGCCAGAAACATTCCGGGGTATCCCGAAGGTAAGGAAGGGAGGTCTTTGAAATCGCGAAGCGATTGATATGACCTCGTAGGATGAGCGTGATGGTCGGAATGTCGTTGCAAATGAAACAGAATCAGGTTCGACATAATATGATTGGAGTTCCATGAGTGATGCGGTTGTTGACGCTCATAACGCCCATCCGACATCTTTTCCCGTAGCAATCCGTAATGCTCAATGTAATTGGCGCTTGTCAACTGCCACCAGCCAAAGGCCATTTGAATGGGCAAAAATATCAGCATTAGCGGACCAAAAAATGCCAGCAATCCCGCATAAAGCACAGTGGTCAAAATCATGGGCTGAAGAACCTCATTCTCCAGACTCCAGACACTTTTTCCACAACGACTGAGGCGTTGTTCCTCTAAATCCCATGCCCGCTTGAAAGCACCCGGAATTTCACGCAGTGAGAATGAGTAAATGGACTCACCCATGCGGGATGTCGCGGGGTCCATCGGCGTCGCCACATCACGGTGATGTCCCTTATTATGCTCAATGAAGAAGTGACCATATCCGACCACGGCGAGGACAAGCTTGGCCATCCAACGGTCAAACGTTTCTTTTTTATGGCCGAGTTCGTGGCCTGTGTTCAGAGCCAGGCCATTCACGATTCCCAGGGAAAGGGCCAATGCCAGAAACTCGAAAACACTCATTGGTTGCGTGGATACCCACCAGGCACTGACAATCAAGGCGGCATAGTGAATAGGAACAGTCAAGTAGGTCAGTACCCGGTAGTAACGATCCTGTTCAAGCCGAGGCACAGCCGACTCGGGGGGGTTGGAAAAATCCTCTCCAAACATGGCATCTATCAAGGGAACTGCGCCATACCAAAGGATCAACACCAATCCGTACCAGATGCTCCATCCAGTCTGGGATACCAAATAAAGGCCAATAAGAGGCGTCGCTGGCCACAGGACAGAAAGGACCCACAGGTGGCGTTTTCTGTCCACATAACCTTCGGCATCAGGGTCTCTCTGAAGAGACTCTGTTGTTAAGACATTTTCTGACATTGACATTAGGATCACCTTATTGTTTTCAGCTTGATCATTTTTCTACATTGTGCAAACACCGAGTCCCTCAGGTGAACGGACGTTTTGTAGGCATGAACAGGTTCGGCTAGAACCGGAGATCAAACAACTACTCCAATGGGTAGTTTCCGCGCTAGTCATCTATCAATATGCTTTCACCTCATAGCGCCCTCCCGTTTCCGGGAGACGAAGCAGGAGATCGAATTGTCATGACCCGCCATAGCTTGGAAGACTGGTGTCGGAGGATGTCTGAAAGGATGTGGGCTCGTCAGTGTTTCATTACTCAAGGGTGTATAGACCGCTATTGCCTGAGCGCTTCTGCTACGCCTGAATCAAAGGCAGTTCTGTATCGGGCCCCGCTCGGCTATGGAAAATCTGTACAAGTGGCCTTGGCAGCAAACACTCGCGAACTGGAACTTGAGAGCGCCGTTTACATCAACACCCGATCGTTCCCTGACTCACGTGACGTTAATGACAGCTTGGTTGCAGCGTTAGTTTTATATCAACTCGAAGGAGTTGAATCTTGGCGCAAGATAAAGAGTGACATCGACACCATCGAAGTTCTTCGGAACGCACTGTGTAATGCAAAAAAGACGATAAGAATTTGCCTTGATGGGATTGGCGAGGCTAAACATACCGCGGATTTGATTGAGGATTTAATCTGTGAAACACCGAGCAATGTTAAATTTTTCATTGCACCGAGTAGCGTTGGGGCGTTGCCACGTTTGTCTATGATGGCGGGTGTTGTAACGTATGGTGCTGATGAACTTGTATTTACAGAAGAGGAGGTTAGTGAATTATCGGGTATGGGTGGTCTCGAAGCCAGCAACATCATAAAAGCCACCGGTGGATGGCCAGCACTTGTCAGGCTTATGTGCCGAACCCCAAACCCAAATCTCCCCGCAGCGAGTTGGCCGGAAACTCGCTCGTATTTCAGGGACAACCTCTTACCTGGACTGCCCAAGAGTACGAGGACCTTTCTTTGCAATGCAGCGATGCTCGAAGTAATCAGCGCTGAATGCTATGGCTATGTCTATAAGACAGAAGAGGCCGACCGGGAAATTACGTTTCTTAACGAACATTATGCTCTTTTAGCTCCTACCGGGACTTCTGCTGATCGTATGGATATGCACCCTGTGCTGCGAGAGTATTTGCGTAGTTTATTTAACACCACCCAACGAGAACGTCGCTCGTATGTACTGAAACGGGTCGCGTTCTGGCATTGGCGTAGGGGAGAGTACCTCCATTCAATCAATGCAGCTCTGGAAGCCAGTGACCATCGATGGGCGCGCGTCGTAAGTGACAGCATTATTCTGGACGTGGCGCTCAGACAGGGTGAAATCGAAGTACTTCGCACCTGGTTTGGAAAAGTACCGGCTCGTACGATAAAAAAAATCGCTGCCTTGAGCATAGGTTACGCGTGGATTTTGTATTTCAGCCAACATGCTCGTCAAGCAGAGGAAATACTGGTTAGTTCGCTTCATCCGAGCTCTTGCATATTCCGGCCCATCGTGACCGCCCATTCCGTTTGAACGTGACCGCCTGTTCCGGGCTAACGTGACCGCTCATTCCGTTTTATCGTGACCGATTTTGGGTGATATCCCGGAATCACCGGTCACGATGCCGGAATCGTCGGTCACGTTCCCCCGGAATCACTGCCAACACACTGGAATTCTTCAACTTAATCGCGCATACCGCTTCCTTTTTTCACGAGGAAGAGCGGATGCCGGCTGCGAGGATTTCCATGCGACAGATCATCGAGGTCTTGCGCCTCAAATACGAAGCCGGTCTCAGTCACGAGCGCATTGCTCGTGCCTGCGGACTCTCCAAGGGCGTGGTCGGCAAGTACGTCAGCCTGGCCCAGGTTCAGGGCGTTACCTGGCCACTGCCGAAGGACCTGGACAAGGTTCGGCTGTACGCGCTGCTGTTCCCGGCCAAGGCGCCACCGTCACGCTTTGCCGAGCCCGACTACTTCGAGGTTCATCAAGAGCTCAAGACCAAAGGCGTCACTCTGCAACTGCTCTGGGCCGAATACGTAGAACGCCACGGCGACAAGGCGTATCGCTACAGCCAGTACTGCCACCACTACCGGCTCTGGCGTGGCCGGCAGCGCCGCAGCATGCGACAGGTCCACCGGGCTGGCGAGAAGATCTTTATCGATTACTGCGGCCCTACTGTGCCGGTGGTGGACCGCTCTACCGGTGAGGTGCGCAAGGCCCAGGTCTTTGTGGCAGTGCTGGGCGCGTCCAGTTACACCTTCGCCGAGGCTACCTGGAGCCAGAGCCTTCCAGACTGGATCGCCTCCCACCAAAGGATGTTCAGGTTCTTTGGCGGGGTACCGGAACTGCTGGTTCCGGATAACCTCAAGGCGGCGGTGACCAAGGCGGACCGCTACAGTCCGACGATCAACGAGACCTATGCTGAGCTGGCCTGCCATTACCAGACGGCGGTATTGCCAGCACGGCCCTACAAGCCCAAGGATAAGGCGAAGGCCGAGACGTCGGTGCTGTTGGTCGAGCGCTGGATCCTGGCCCGTTTACGGCATCAGATGTTCTTCTCCCTGGCCGAACTCAATGCCGCCATTGCAGCGTTGCTACCAGCCCTGAACCAGCGCCTGTTCCAGGGTCGAACCGAGAGCCGTCAGAGCCTGTTCGACGCACTTGATCGACCGGCACTGCGGCCTCTGCCAGTAGCGCCCTATACCTACGCCGAATGGCGCAAGGCCAGGCCAGGCATCGACTACCACATCGAGGTCGACAAACGCCTGTACAGCGTACCTCACGCCTTGGTGGGGCTGGTTCTGGACGTACGGTTAACGGATACCGCCCTGGAGGTCATGCACAAGGGCCAGCGGGTGGCATTACATCCCCGCCACGGGAAGAGCCGCTTCGTAACCCTGACCGAACACATGCCCAAGGCGCATCAGGCCCACAAGGACTGGTCGCCGCAGCGCTTCCTCAACTGGGCCAAGGACATCGGCCCCGGCACGCTGGAGGTGGTGCAGAGCCAGCTCAAGGACCGCCCTCATCCAGAGCATGGCTACCGCGCTTGTTTGGGATTGCTGAGTCTCAGTCGGCGCTACAGCCGTGAACGCCTTGAACAAGCCTGTGCCCGGGCGCTGTCGATCAACTCGGCCAGCTACCAGAGCATCACCTCGATCCTGAAACAGGGGCTGGACCAGTTCCCGCTGCCTCTGGCCGACGATGAGCGTGACCTGACCGACCTGCCGGCGCACACCAACGTTCGCGGCCCGCATTACTACCACTGATCCCGGAGAGACCTATGCTGACTCACAACACACTCAACACCCTGCGCCACCTCAAGCTAACGGGCATGTGCGACGCCTTGGAACAGCAGCGGGCGCAGCCCGCAACCCATGACCTGGCGTTCGAGGAGCGCCTGGCCCTGCTGGTAGACCGGGAAGTGCTGCACCGGGAGAACCGTCGGCTGGACCGGCTACTGAAGGCTGCTCGCTTGCGCGTGCAGGCCTGCATCGAAGACATCGACTATCGCCACCCGCGAGGGCTGGAACGTTCCCGTATGGCAGGCCTGGCCAGCTGTGACTGGATCGGTCAATCGCTGAATCTGTGTATCACCGGTCCCACCGGCTGTGGCAAGACATGGCTGGCTTGCGCCCTGGGCAACCAGGCCTGCCGCCAAGGGCTATCCGTCCGCTACTTGCGGGTGCCACGGCTGTTCGAGCAAGTGCGGATCGCCCACGGCGATGGCAGCTACGCCCGCCTGATGACGCAGCTGTTGAAAACCGATCTGCTGATTCTAGATGACTGGGGCATGCAGAAGGTCAATGCCCAGCAACGACAGGATCTGATGGAGGTGATCGAGGACCGTCATGGACGTGGTTCAACGCTCATTGCCAGTCAGCTACCCACCGAACACTGGCACGAGTACATCGGCTCCGCCACGCTCGCCGACGCCATCCTGGACCGGCTCCTGCACGGCGCCCACCGGCTCAATCTGAAGGGGGAATCACTGAGAAAGGCTAACGCTCAAAACGCGGTATCGATTGACCCATCGTGACCGCTCAGAGTACAAAACCCGTTCCAGCGTGAAGGCCGTGTGCAAATCGGTCACGATCACCGGAATGACCGGTCACGTTCGCCGGAATACGCAACTCTAGGGGGGCGGGCAATCTTGATGAGGAAGGATGGCGGGAATTGGTTAATGCGATAGGCAAAGCTACACAGGATAAATTACTGGAGAGTCAGGTTCTCTGTCAAAAATGGATAGACTCCTTTGGCGACCGTAACATGGTTGGCAAAGGCGCAGCACTTACTTGCCAGGCATTCATTGCCTCCAGTGGCAGCGATTTTGAAGATTTGGAACGATTTTCCCATCGAGCGGCTGTGGCCATCCAGTCATCCAATCAACATTACGCTTTTATTTGGCTTAAAACTGCAGAAATTCAGGGTGAACTGTTTAAGGGTGACATCGCCCGAGCAAGGAGTGTGTTGCTTCAAGCGAATAAAACAGCAGAAAATATTCAGGTGCCAAAAACTTTTTTAAATAAAATGTTTGGCACCCTTGAGTTACAAATCCTACACGAACAGAACCATCACCTGGTTACCCAGCAATCCGCACAGGCTTCGTTCGATTTCGCTTTGAATTATGGCGTTACAGATATTCTGTGGGGGTGTACACAGGCCTACAGCCGTCTTCTGTACCACCAAGGGTTCCAAGATAGAGCCATGGCCTTGTTGGAACAATCCCGCTTAGCCGCCTGCGAGCGAGAGCTGTCCCGTCTAAATATCCTGACTAAAGTTCAGTTAGCTGAGTTTACTCTCCTGAACAACGAGGAATTGGGTCCACCTATACTCCCCGATGAATGTGAGCTGACGTTTCTGCCAAATCAAAACCAGGCCATTCAAGCACGTATAGCCCTGGTAAACTCAATGTATAGACTACGGCTTGGGAAACAGTTTGGTGTCGCCGAAAAATATG
This sequence comes from Halopseudomonas pelagia, assembly GCF_009497895.1. Classification (NCBI taxonomy): domain Bacteria; kingdom Pseudomonadati; phylum Pseudomonadota; class Gammaproteobacteria; order Pseudomonadales; family Pseudomonadaceae; genus Halopseudomonas; species Halopseudomonas pelagia. The sequence goes on from NZ_CP033116.1 coordinate 80,778, forward strand.
CCAAACAAGCACTACAGAGCGCCAGCGCAATTTCAGACGCTAGAACTAGGATCGCCGCCCACTATTGTCAGGCCCTGGCAGCGTTTGCCCTCGGTTCATCAAAATCGGCGAAGCGCACGATTCTTGATGCAAACCTGCTTTCGGCACATTTGAACTGTCACTTCACACGGCTCTGGATCAAAGAAGCGCTACTTTCTCTTAGTCCCCTTGCTCAGGATCTTTTTAACGATCTGCCAGACGACTCTGAAGCTAAAGCTACGAAGGATCCCGATGTCAAGATAGAAGACTCCAGCGTGCTATCTATGCCCGGCAATGCCCACTCAACCATCACGATAAAGCAGATTTCTCTGTTGAAATGCGTAAGCAACGGAATGACCAACAGAGAGATCGCTGAACGGCTGCTTGTGACGGAGGATACCGTCAAATGGCATATGAAGAAGATTTTCAGCGAACTTAAAGCAACCAACCGGGTTCAGGCAGTCACTGAAGCTCGACTGCGCGGACTTTTATAGTGCTACAAAAACAAAAGAGGGATCGAGCGAATATGCAAAAAATAGTTATTATTGGCGCTGGAATAGCCAGCCTGACCGCCGCAGAGGCTCTCCGCCAGAATGGATTCGACGGAACGATTACCATTTTGGGCGAGGAAAACACGCTGCCTTACCAGCGTCCCCCGTTGTCCAAAGCCTATTTGACCTCAGATGAGTTGCCGTCGCCAACTCCGATCCGTTCTCCTAATTTCTTTCGGGACAACAAAGTTGAATTTGAACAAGGCAGTAAAGTAATAGCGCTTGAACGATCGGCAAAGCAAGTAGTGATTCAAGGCGGCAGGAAAATTAAATACGACACGCTGATTTTGGCAACAGGAGCGAGGCCACGTCCTATTGATTTACCTGGTGAGAGCGCAAAAAATGTTTTCTATCTCAGGAATCTGGACCACTCCGCCGCATTACGTAATGCCCTGTTAGCTCCGGAATGCAAGAAGGTCGCCGTTCTCGGCGCAGGTGTTATCGGGCTTGAAGTCGCCTCCGCTGCCAACTTACAGGGAAAACAAGTCTCTGTGTTTGAGGCCAACAGTCGAGCGATGTGTCGAGTAGCGTCACCATTAACAAGTAATTTTGTCAGAAACCGCATGGCCTCCGCCGGTGTATTGTTCTACTTTAATGCTAGCGTCAACCAGATTCTCACTGAGGGAGACCGAGTTTCCGGTATCCGTTTGTCCGACGGCACTACCAAACCCGCAGACGTCGTTGTTATCGGTATAGGAGCCATCCCTAACGCCGAACTTGCGCAAGACGCAAACCTGGAATGCGACTATGGTATTATAGTAGACAGCAGCATGCGTAGCTCCGACCCTGACATATTTGCTATCGGAGATTGCGCTAAAGCCGTGAACGTTTCCACCAATACACCCATCCGAATAGAAACTATTCACAATGCCATGCTTCAAGCACAAATTGCGGCGGCTCATATTTGTGGTAAACCTTCTCCGCCTGGCTCTCCTCCTCGTTTTTGGTCAGATCTCAACGGCATGAAAGTCCAGTGTATTGGAATTGCCACTGGATACGACCGAATTCAGCGGCGTCCCACAGAGAGTGACAATGCCTGTGAGTTCTGGCTCTTCTCTGGAGACCGGATGATCGCAGCTGAAACAGTCAATCTTCCCACCCGGCAAGCCAAGCTATCTAAAGCTGTCTCAGGGCCTGAACTCATAGAATAAGTGCAACGATTGAAACGATAGGCAGAGGGCCAACATTACCAGATTGAAGCAGATTTGGCTTCTGGCATGGCATTGTCGGGCATTGTCCAGCAGATTGGTGTTCCTACATCGGAGGTCATTCGGGAGATCTGACGAAACAGCTCTGTAGGCCTTTACAAGGCCGTGCAAGCTGCCGCCAAATGCCATGACAGGCGCGCCAATGCACGCAAGCACTGTAAGCCCAGAGTAAGCGATCCATAAACCCGACCTGGAACCGCCACGCCCACATCGCCAAGCTGGCCTCCCTGATTCCTGCTGGAGGTTTGCCCCATGATGCGGCCTGGCGCTAAAGTGAAGAAAGTCTATCTGTACCCCAAGCCGGTGGATTTCAGAAAATCCATCGACGGCCTTTCAGCCCTGTTCGAGCTGGATATCAAGGCGGCGGTATTTGACCCGGTTCTTTTTGTGTTTCTGAACCGCGCCCGCAACCGGGTGAAAATCCTGTACTGGGAGCGCAACGGTTTCTGTCTCTGGTTGAAGCGATTGGAAGCCGAACGATTCAAAGCGCCACCTGATCCTGGCGACGATGCCATTGAGCTGACCGCCGAAGAATTGAACTGGATGCTGGACGGGTTTGACCTCTGGAGAAACAAGCCTCACAAGGTGTTGAGGCCCCGTTACGTGGCCTGATTTTGGTATAATCCACGGCATGATTTCCATGCCCGACACTCTGCCCAATGATCCGGATTTGCTCAAGCAGTTGCTTTTGCAAATGCAGTCTCGGGTGTCGCTGTTGCAGGAAGAAAACACACTGCTTCGTCAGCGCCTGTTCGGGCGCAAATCCGAGCAGAGTGTTGATCCGCAGTCGCCCCGGCAAACCCCGGCTCGATGGGTCATGCAATGCGGCGATCATCTACAGTCGCTGGTCAATATACTGCGCGACAGGTTACTGGAAAGCCCGGTCATTCACTGTGACGAAACACGCTTGTAGGTACTCAAAGAATCGGACCGAGATCCTGGCAGTCAATCTTCGATGTGGGTGCAGACCGGAGGGCCGCCACATCATCTGTAAGCGATCCATAAACCCCGTATTGCGATGATCGTTGCAGATCGGTAAGCAACCGGGCCGCAGCGCCAGGGCAGTAGTGCTTCGTAATCTTCGGCGGACGCTGCCAGCGGTAGCCGTTCCAGCACGTGGCGCAGCCAGGCATAAGGTTCCTGCCCGTTGGCTTTGGCAGTCTCGATCAGACTGTATATCAGCGCGCTGGCCTGGGCGCCTCGGGGTGTGTCACTGAACAGCCAGTTCTTGCGGCCAATCACGAACGGGCGGATGGCCCGCTCTGCGGAGTTGTTGTCGATGGGCAGGTGACCTGCCTCTGTGTAACGGATCAGTTTCGACCAGTTGCTGGCGAGGTATCCCACCGCTTTACCCAGGGCGCTTTGCGGTGTGACCTGGGGATGGGCTTTATCCAGCCAGGCTTTCAGCTTTTGCAACACGGGCTCGCTCTTGAGCTTGCGTGCTTGCGTGCTTGCGTGCTTGCAGGCGGCTGACTTCGTCGAGCTCTTTGCATTCTCGCTCTATGCCATACAGTTTTTTGATCAGACTCAGTGCCATATCGGCACGACCTGTCTTGCCTTTGGGCTGTGCTTTCTGGGCATCGATGAACTTGCGCCGGGCGTGCGCCCAGCAGCCCAGACGTTCTACGCCGTCCTGCGCAGCAATGGCGTTGTCACCGGCGTAGTCGTCTGTCATCAAATAGCCACGGTAGCCCTCCAGTAGGCGCTGCGGCACTTCCTGGGCACGGCTTGATGTGTACTCAAACAGGATCACCGGATGCGCTGGCGGACCACCGGTCTGTACCCACATCCAGGATTGACTGCCGGGATCGCGATCCGGCTCTTTGAGTACCTACAAGCGTGTTTCGTCACAGTGGATAACCGGGCTTTCCAGCAGCCTGTCGCGCAGTAGATTGACCAGTGGCTGCAGATGAGCGCCACATTGCATGACCCATCGGGCCAGCGTTTGCCGAGGTATCTCAACACCGTGACGTTTGAGTACTTTCTCGAACCGATGCAATGGCAGACCGTCGGCATACTTGGTGGTCAGCAGCATGGCCAGCACGCTGGGGCTGGCCATGCTCTTTTCAATCAACTGAGCGGGCTTGTCAGCGGTTACCGGCGCGCTTTCGCAGACTTTGCAGGCATAGACCTTGCGAATGTGCCGGATGACGCGGATCTGCATCGGGATGATTTCCAGCTGTTCGCTGGTTTCTTCAACGATCGCCTGCTTGCGGCAGCCGCAATCACTGGTCAGCTCGTGCTCTCCCAGCTCATGAACGACTTCGACTCGGGGTAATTCCGCTGGTAGCGGTTTGCGCTTGCCACGCTTTTTAACGGACTCTGGAGCAACGGTTTCTTCGTCTTCTTCAGCCGGTGCTTCAGCGGCAAGGCTTTCGGCTTCGTTGAACATCGCCAGTTGAGGCGACTGCGGATCAACGCTTTGTTCCGACTTGCGACCGAACAGACGTGACGCAGCAGGGTGTTTTCTTCCTGCAACAACGACACCCGAGACTGCATCTGCAAAAGCATCTGCTTGAGCAAATCCGGGTCATTGGGCAGGGTGTCGGGCAAGGAAATCATGCCGTGGATTATACCAAAATCAGGCCACGTAACGGGGCCTCAACACCCTGTGCGGCTTGTTTCTCCAGAGGTCAAACCCGTCCAGCATCCAGTTCAATTCTTCGGCGGTCAGCTCAATGGCATCGTCGCCAGGATCAGGTGGCGCTTTGAATCGTTCGGCTTCCAATCGCTTCAACCAGAGACAGAAACCGTTGCGCTCCCAGTACAGGATTTTCACCCGGTTGCGGGCGCGGTTATCTAGCGTCAACTATCTTGTCCGGTCCAGCGTCAATTAAGTTGGCCGGTTGTGGAATGCCCCGGGTTACCTGGACACTTCTAGCCTATTATTTGAGCATAGGAGGAAGTGATGAGTAACCAGCGATATTCACCCGAATTCAAAGACGAAGCGGTCCGGCAGATCGTCGAGAGGGGTTACCCAGTAGCCGAGGTCTCGGAGCGACTGGGTGTCTCTGCCCACAGCCTTCACAAATGGGTCAAGGCCATCAAGCCAAGTAAATCCGACGAACAGACCTCAGAGCTCAACGACGCAAAGAAGGAAATTCTTAAGCTGCGAGCCCAGCTTCGACGAACTGAGGAGGAGCGAGATATCTTAAAAAAGGCCGCTCGGTACTTCGCAAGCCAACCCGAGTGAAGTACCGATTTGTTGCTGACCACAGTAGCGAGTTTCCGGTGCGCACCATGTGCAACCTGCTTGATATCTCGCGAAGCGGCTACTACGCATGGCGTTTCCGGCCGTTGTCCGACAGAGCTGTCGAAGATGCTCGGCTGCTGCCTTTGATACATGCTTCTTACGGTGCCAGCTTTGGCGTCTATGGCTATCGGCGGATATCAATGGACCTGAAAGAGGCTGGTGAGACGTGCGGTAAGCACAGAGTCCATCGCATCATGAAGACCAATAATATCAAAGCGATACACGGTTATAAAAAGCCAAGAGTTGTGAACGGCCGACCATCGATCCTGGCACCCAATACGCTTAACCGGGAATTTAAGGTGACCACACCAGACACCGCTTGGGTAACCGATATTACTTACATTAGGACCTGGCAAGGGTGGCTATACCTGGCAGTCGTACTGGATCTGTTCTCACGCAGAGTAGTGGGCTGGTCCATGAAACCGACGCTAGCACGCGAGATTGTTCTAGACGCGCTCATGATGGCTGTCTGGCGTCGCAAACCCACTAGCCGAGTGCTGGTTCACTCAGATCAGGGGTCTCAATATGGTAGCGACGACTGGAGACGATTCTGTCATCACCACAACCTTGAACCCAGTATGAGTCGGCGCGGCAATTGTTGGGACAATGCTGTCGCGGAGTCATTTTTTAGTAGTTTGAAAAAAGAGCGCATTAGGAAGCGCATCTACAAAACCAGAGACTTAGCTCGCGCAGATATCTTTGATTACATCGAAGTGTTTTATAATCGAAATCGGCGCCACAACCATCTGGGCGGCTTAAGCCCAGAGGCTTTCGAGGCCGCTTCAGCATGAGGCTTCAACGTGTCCAAAAACCCGGGGCATTCCAGAGGACCGGCTCGGCAAGGCGGGCAAGGACGTCGCGCTGATTGCGACCGCCCTCACGGTAGCACACTCAGTCACCTTGGTCATTTCCACTCTGGGAATCGTAAGGTTGCCTGTCGAATGGGTGGAAACCTTTATCGCGCTGTCTATCGTCGCTGCCGCCGTTAATATCATCTGCCCTTTTCTGGGCCAACGCAGGTAGTTGATGGGCTTCGGTTTCGGTTTCGGTTTTGCCAGCGTGCTGGCGGATTTCATGAGCGATACCTCCTCACGCATGATTGCGCTGGTGAGCTGCAATATAGGTGGAGTTGGCCCAATTAGGGTGATGGCGGTGGTCCCGGTGACTTTTTTGCTGCGCAGGCAATAGTTTTATCAGCGCGTAGTGATGCCGCTCGGCATTGTGATTATTGCACTGAGGGATCGGTTTGGGCCTGGCAGCGGGTGCCGATATAGCGATGGGTGGAAAACCAGAACGCAGGATTGTCAGGCGAGTTGGGGCTCGCTCACAAGGTTGGCGACCCTATCGCCTTTAGCCGGATCTGAAATGGAAATGACGGGAAGCCAGCATCAAGGAAGGGCGTGATCAACCACGTGTTCATAGAGCGTCTTGTTCACGGCAACATCGTGAACAAGACGCCTCCTTGCAAGATTTTTATTCTGGCTGGGCGTCTGCACTCGGCCAGCCACCACCCAGCGCGCGAAACAAATCAACCTCGCTGGTCAGCTGGTTCAACTGGTCGGTGATCAGCTGTTGACGAGCGGTGAACAGCTGGCGCTGCGCATCAAGCAGGATCAGGTAGCTGTCCACGCCAGTGCGGTAGCGGCGTTCGGCGATCTGAAAGTAATCTTCGCTGGCCTCAAGCAGCCGTTGTTGCGCACCCACCTGGTCCACGTAGGTTTCACGTGCGGCGAGGCCGTCGGCCACTTCGCTGAAGGCGACCTGAATGGCCTGTTCATACTCGGCCACCCGCACATCGCGAATCACTTCGGCATAGTTCAGGTTGGCCTGCAGCCGCCCGGCATTGAAAATGGGCAGGCTGATGCTGGGCGAGAAGCTCCAGTATTCCGAGCCACTGTCGAACAGGCCGGATAACTGACTGCTGGCGCTACCGGCATTGGCCGTCAGGCTGATGCTAGGGAAGAACGCTGCCCGCGCCGCGCCGATATTGGCATTGGCTCCACGCAACTGGTACTCGGCCTGGAGAATATCCGGGCGTTGCAGGAGTACGTCGGAGGGCAGACCGACCGGGAGTTCGGCAAGCAGGTCGCTATCCAGTTGCGGCTGTTCGGCAGGCAACACCGGCACCCGTTGGCCAAGCAGCAGGGCCAGCGCGTTGCGATCCTCGGCGACCAGCCGGGTATAGCGCGCCAGGCTGCTGCGCGCGGTTTCCACAGCAGTACGCGCCTGAGTCAGCTCCAGGGAAGAAGCGATGCCGACATCGAAGCTGCGCTGGGTCAGCCGCAGGCTCTCGTCATAGGTTTCCAGGGTCGCCCGGGTTGCGTCGAGGAGCGCCTGGTCCGCCTGCCAGAGCAGGTAGGTATTGGCCACGCTGGCGATCAGGCTGACCTGAACGCTGCGCTGCGCCGCTTCAGTGGCCAGGTACTCCTCTAGAGCCTGTTGCTGCAGGCTGCCAAGACGGCCGAACAGATCCACTTCCCAGGCGACGCCAAGTGTCGCGCTGTACTGGCTGGTGATGCCGCTTTGCGTGGTGCCGTTGAGGTCATCGGGCGTGCGGGTGCGGTTGCCGCCCGCATCAGCACTCAGGCTGGGAAAGCGGTCGGCGCGCTGGATGCGGTAGAGCGCTCGGGTTGCCTCCACGTTCAGGGCGGCCACCCGCAGATCACGATTGTTTTCCAGCGCCACATCAATCAACTGGCGCAGTTGCGCGTCGCGGAAAAAGCTCTGCCATGCCGGCGGCGCAGTCAGTGGTTCGGCTGCGGCGTTTTCATAGGCTTCACCCTCTGGCCATACCTTGGCCACCGGTGAGGCCGGGCGCTCATAATCAGGCATCATAGAGCAGCCGGTCAGCGCCAGGGTCAGCACGCCCCCGATCAAAATGCGCTTCATGGCGAGCCCTCCTTGTTAACTTGCTGTGTGTCTGACTGCGTGCTGGCCTGGTCATTCTCGGCCTTGGCTTTTTTGCCGCCGAACAGCGATGAAATCATTACGAAGAACAGCGGCACCCAGAAGATCGCCAGCACGGTAGCGGTGATCATGCCGCCGATCACGCCGGTACCGATCGCATGCGAGCTACCGGCACCCGCACCGCTGGCCAGCGCCAGGGGCACGACGCCGAGGGTGAAGGCCAGCGAGGTCATGATGATCGGGCGCAGACGCATGCGGCAGGCTTCCACTGCGGCGTCAAACAGGCTCATGCCCTGCTCGTGCAGGTCCTTGGCGAACTCGACGATCAGAATCGCGTTCTTCGCCGTCAGGCCGACGGTGGTCAGCAGTCCTACCTGGAAGAATACGTCATTGGTCAGCCCGCGGCCCAAAGTGGCCATCAGCGCACCAATCACACCCAGCGGCACCACCAGCATCACTACCAGCGGAATTGACCAGCTCTCGTACAGCGCCGCCAGACAGAGGAATACTACCAGCAAGGACAGCGCATAGAGCATCGGCGCCTGATCTCCGGAGATACGCTCTTCGTAGGAAAGACCGGTCCAGGCCACGCCGATACCTTGCGGCAACTTCTGGGCGATCTCTTCTATCGCCGCCATGGCGTCACCGGTGCTGTAACCGGGCGCGGCCTCACCCATGATTTCCATCGCAGCCACACCGTTGTAGCGCGACAGCTTGGGTGAGCCGTAAATCCATTCACCGCTGGCGATGGCATTGAACGGCACCATCTCGCCGCTGCTGTTGCGCACAAACCATTTGCCCAGATCATCAGGGCCCATACGGGCACTGGCCTCGCCTTGCAAATACACGCGCTTGACCCGGCCGCGGTCGATAAAGTCATTGACGTAGCTGGAGCCCCAGGCAATCGATTGGGTACTGTTCACTTCGGCAAGTGACACGCCGAGCACGCGAGCTTTTTCGTCGTCCACGGTCAACTGGTATTGCGGCTCGTCCTCCAGGCCGTTGGGGCGCACAGCCATCAGGGCAGGGTGCTGCGCGGCCATGCCGAGCAGTTGATTGCGCGCCTGCATCAGGGTGTCGTGACCGACCCCGGCATTGTCCTGCAGGAACAGGTTGAAGCCGGTGGCGTTACCCAGCTCCATCACCGCGGGGGGGGCGAAGGCGAAAACCATGGCATCACGATAGGACTTGAACTTAGCCTGGGCGCGCTCGGCCAGCGCAAATACGCTGAGGTCCGGGTCGGCTCGTTCATCCCAGGGCTTGAGGCCGATAAAGGCCAATCCCGAGTTCTGCCCGCGGCCAGCGAAGTTGAAGCCGGTGACGGTAAAGACCGAATTGACCACGTCGCCCTCTTCCTCCAACAGATAATCGCGCATGGTGTCGATGGTCTGCTGGGTACGTTCGGCGGTAGAGCCGGCTGGGGTCTGCACCTGGGCGTAGAGCACCCCCTGATCCTCGTCCGGCAGAAAAGCCGTGGGAATGCGGGTGAAGAGCACGGCCATGACCGCGACGATGACAAGATACAACAACACGTAGGGCGTCTTGCGCTTGAGCATGCTGGCGACGCCACGCTCGTAACGGCCGACGCCGCGATTGAAGGTACGGTTGAACCAGCCGAAGAAACCGCGCTTCTCATGGTGGCCGCCCTTGGGGATCGGCTTGAGCATGGTCGCGCAGAGCGCTGGGGTAAAGATCATTGCCACCAGCACCGAGAGGGTCATCGCAGAGGCAATGGTGATCGCAAATTGGCGATAGATCACCCCGGTGGAGCCACCAAAGAAAGCCATGGGGATAAATACTGCGGACAGCACCAGGCCGATACCCACCAGCGCACCCTGGATCTGATCCATCGACTTGCGCGTCGCTTCCACCGGCGACAGGCCTTCCTCGGCCATCACGCGCTCGACGTTCTCGACCACCACAATGGCGTCATCCACCAGTAGACCGATGGCCAGCACCATAGCAAACATGGTCAGAATGTTGATGGTAAAGCCGAATACCGAAAGCACACCGAAGGTGCCAAGAATCACTACCGGCACCGCCAGCGTCGGAATCAGCGTGGCGCGGAAGTTCTGCAGGAACAGATACATCACCAGGAACACCAGCACCACAGCTTCGAGCAGGGTATGCACCACACCTGTGATCGACGCCGATACAACCGGCGCGGTTTCATAGGGGTATTCGACCTTCATACCGGGCGGGAAGAATGGCTCCAGATCGGCAATGGTCTTTTTTACCGCTGCAGCGGTATCCAGTGCGTTGGCGCCGGTGGCCAGCTTGATTGCCAGGCCGGAGGCGGGCATGCCGTTGAACTGGGCGGAGATATTCGCGTTCTGAGCGCCCAGTTCGACTCGGGCGACATCTTTCAAACGCACTTGCGAGCCGTCCGGATTCGCTTTGAGCAGTATCTCGCGGAACTGCTCGGGGGTTTGCAGGCGGGTTTTGCCGATGATGGTCGCGCTTAACTGTTGCCCGGGCACGGCCGGCAGGCCACCAAACTGGCCGGAGGAAATCTGTACGTTCTGCGCCTGAATCGCGGCGCTGACGTCGGTGGGCGTGAGCTGGAAGTTATTCAGCTTGGCCGGATCCAGCCAGATGCGCATGGCGTATGGCGCACCAAATACCTGGAAGTCGCCCACACCGGTAGTACGCGAGACCGGATCCTGGATATTGGAAGTGATGTAATCGGAGAGGTCATCTCGGCTCATGCTGCCATCGGTGGAGACCACGCCGATGACCATCAAGAAGTTGCGCACCGACTTGGTCACGCGGATGCCCTGTTGTTGGACTTCCTGCGGCAACAGAGGGGTGGCTAGCTGCAGCTTGTTCTGCACCTGTACCTGGGCGATGTCTGGATCCACGCCCTGGTTAAAGGTCACGGTGATTTCCATGCTGCCGTCGGAGTTGCTGTCCGAGCGGATATAGCGCAGGCCATCAATACCGTTGAGTTGCTGCTCGATCACCTGGACTACAGTGTCCTGCACCGTCTGTGCCGACGCGCCGGGGTAGTTGACGGAGATACCCACAGCCGGTGGGGCGATACTCGGGTATTGATTGACTGGCAGGCTCAGCACGGAAAGCCCGCCTGCCAGCATGATCACCAAGGCAATTACCCAGGCGAAGATCGGACGGTCGATGAAGAAACGAGGCATGCTAATTATCCTTCCTGGCCGGCGACGGGCGCTGGCTCGGATACATTACCGGCCGCAACGGTCTTGACTTCATCGCCCGGTTTAACGAACTGCAGGCCTTCAGTGATCAGCCGATCACCGTCATTCAGCCCTTCGCTGATCAGCCAGCGATTGCCCACGGTGCGTTCGGTGCGTACCTCGCGCAGCTCGACGATATTGTCGGCGTTGACCACCAGCGCCGTGGCCTGGCCTCTGGGGGTACGGGTGATCCCTTGTTGCGGCGCCAGAATGGCCTCCGAGCGGGTACCGGCGACCAGTTGCGCGTGCACGAACATACCCGGCAGAAGCATATTGTCCGGGTTGGGGAATACAGCACGCAAGGTCACCGAGCCGGTGCCGGCGTCGACCGATACTTCAGAAAATTCCAGCGTGCCCTGATGCGGGTAAACGCTGCCGTCTTCCATTTGCAGGGTCGCCTGGGCCGCGTTGTCACCGGCCTTCTGCAGGCGACCTTCGTCCAGATCACGGCGCAGCGCTAGCAAGTCGCGGGCGGGCTGGGTCACGTCCACATAGATAGGGTCCAGCTGCTGAATAGTCGCCATTGCCGCGGCCTGGCCGTTGTTCACCAGCGCGCCTTCGCTGACCGCCGAGCGGCCGATACGCCCATCGATGGGCGCTCTGACCTGGGTATAACGCAAATCGATCTCGGCACGCTCCAGCGCGGCCTGGGTTTGCAGGCTGCTGGCGCGGGCTTCATCATACTCTTGGCGGCTCACGGCTTGATCTTCGATCAATTGCTCGTAACGGTCGCTGAGTGCTTTGCTGGACAAGTGGGCGGCTTTTGCGCTGTTCAGAGCGGAGCGGTAGACCGACGCATCGATCTGGTACAGCTGCTCACCAGCCTTTACTTCGCTGCCTTCTTCAAACAGACGCTTCTGGATGATGCCGTCTACCTGGGGGCGCACTTCGGCCATGCGAAAGGCCGCCGTTCGGCCCGGCAGATCGGTGGTTAGTTCAAATGGCTCTGCTGCGAGGACCACGATGCCTACTTCAACAGCCTGTTTTGATCCCGCCTGAGCGGAGATAGGCTTATTTTGCTGCCCGCAGGCGCTTAGCAGACCGAGTAGGACTACCAAGGGAAGGAGTCCGACCTTCACAGGAATAGGGATAAGCATGAAAAATCCTCATTAAGGATGCAACGCAGAGTTTTATGGTTCAGCAAGGATAGATATGACCGATTGGCTAACAATATACCTACACTCATGGATGTTTGTAAATACTCGATACCTTTGGTAACATTATTTATTGGCGTGTAAAAGCTTTTAAACAGGCTGTATGGGTTTAGACGATGAGCGGATGATAGAGCATATGGTTAGGCGGACAAAAGAAGCGGCGCAGGTGACCTACAGCCAGATACTCTCGGCAGCAGAGCTGTGTTTCTGTCGCAAAGGTATTTCACGCACTTCTTTGGCCGAGATTGCTATTGCCGCCGGAGTGACAAGGGGCGCTATCTACTGGCACTTTCAGGACAAATCCGAGCTGGTGGGGGCGCTGCTTGAGCGCGTTAATATACCTCTGCAACCGCTTAGTGAAGCCAGCCGCAACTCCAATGAGCCCGATCCGCTGGGGTGTCTGCGCGATTTACTGGTAACCATTTTTCGCCGCGTATCCACTGATCCGGAAGTGCGACGGGTCAGCGAGATTCTTTTTCACAAATGCGAATACACTGAAGACCTAGGAAATTTGCGCCAATGGATGCAAGCGTTTCGTCGAGAATATAATCACAACATAGAACTAAGCTTGAGTAACGCGGTCGCTAAAGGGCAATTACCTGAAGATCTGGATCTGGCGGTGTCCAGCCGCTGTGTACACGCTTTTATCACCGGTGTGCTGGATCAATGGCTGTTGGTACCAGAGGGGCTTGATCTGGAGGCGAAGGCGGAAACCTTGGCTGACGGGATTCTGGATATGTTACGCCTGAGCCCGGCACTGCGAACGGCCTGACTTTTCAGGACCGCCGGTTAAACAGCCGGTGGTGTACCGCATTTCTATGGGGTGCAGATAGGCAGCCATCGCATAATCAGCTCCAGGTGCAGTACCCTTTCCCTGTACTCGTTGTTCTCCTGCAGCGGCTGCAGCGCGCCGACTGGAATGTTGTACAGCATAAAGCTGATGGTCTTGAGCAACGGGCCAGTCAACCGCCAGCGGGTGCGGCCGCATCGCCCCCATGATATCTGGCCGAGCCTCACTCCTGTAACCACGGGCACTCCAAGCCCCGTCATTCCGCGCAGGCGGGAATCCATTTTAACTTTCATGTTGCTGCCATTTTCTAAACCGCAAAGAACAAAAAAACCGCCGGCCACTGAGTGGGCGGCGGTTGAGAAAGCTGGCGAAACTCAGCGCTCCTTGATTTCCTTGACGTCAGATTGTGGGATCTGATTTTCCCGGCCTTCTTCATCTTCGTACATGATCATGCCGGTGTCTTCGTCGATCTCGGGCTTGTCCTGGCTATCGATCATGCGGCCATCGTTGGTGCTGATTACATAATCGCTGGCACAACCAACCAGAGTCAGCATGCCCAGAGCGCAAATACTCGCCAGAATGGATTTCTTCATATCGTGTTCTCTCACATTAGGTTGTTCCAAATTGTCAGAATTATTGACCAAAGAGATTTTAAAACGTTCAATCGAATTGCTCTCTAGCTGTGTTCGTCAACGTAGTTGTCGCGTAGACCATTCATTTACGCAGCTTCCTTCTGCGCTACTTCAAGCCTCTCAGGGTTCAGTGCTACATCCCCAATAGGCTGCCAGTTTCTTGTGTGTTGTGCCCAGCGCTCCTGGCTTTCAGCATAGGCCCGTTTATACACTTCGTGTCGCTTTGCCAGAACGGCAACATCCAAGCCCTGATCCACCTGTGCAGGCGTCACGAAGCGGATCCGGCTATGCCGATGCTCGGTGTTGTACCAGCGCAGTAAGTCTCTAACCCAGGCCCTAGACCTCATCCAAGTTCCCAAACCCGTTCTTGGGCCATTGAGGGCAGTATTTCAAGGTTCGAAACAGCGACGCCGAGAAGACGCTATCATTGCTCACACGTGGCCTGCCGCGCGAAGGCGTCACACCCAGATCGTTCATCTTGCTCAACAAGGTGACAGACTTCATCGGTGCGCCGTTATCGGAGTGCAGTACCAGCGGCTGGCCCAGGCATTTCTCGCTGAGGATGCAACTCCTTGCTGTTACACAGCTCCAGGATCGTCTGACGCTCAACTTCGGTTAGCGCGTTGGCCGGTGTGGAGCGTAGTGCAGTAACCCGACCGTCGGTCTTCATGGTGTCCACCTCAGCCCTGCGCTGGAAGGTGCGCAGGCTAATAATGCCTAGCTCGTCACATGCGCGTCGCTTACGAGCGCCGCTGGTAATGGCATCGGTGTGCCACTCGACATAGGTCTGCCTGACTGGCAACGAGATCAACTGTCCTCACTGTCGTCGCCCCAGCTTTTTTCGCAGCACCAGCAGGGCTGCGGCTTCTGCCAGCGCCTTCTCCTTGAGATTGAGTTCACGCTCCAATTGCCGGATGCGTTTCTTGTCGGCCTTTGCCTGCTCGCGGTCAGACTGGGTTAGTGCTTTGGCACTGTGCTGGCCGCTCAAGCAGGCCGTCTTCCAGGCTTTAACCTGCTGAGGATAAAAGCCCTTTGCAGCGCCAGTATTCGCTCAGTTCAATTCTGAGAGAGGCGCGGTTTCGATAACGACTGCCAATTTGGCTTCTGCCGACCAGTTGTCAGTCAGCTTTAGGTCTCCGGGCACAGCAGCTCCTCCAGCCTTGGCTTGTTTGCGCCAATTATATAGCGTCTGCTCGGACATGCCTTCCTGCTGGGCCAGCTCGGCCACCGACAGGTTGTGCGGCGGTAATAGCTTTCTCAATAACGCTTCTTTGCTCTCAGGTGCGTAACTCGGCATTGCGTGACTCATACCGTCCCCGGGATTTGATTTAGATAAAACCGATCAGGCGACAACTACCCTGACACCGGGGCCAGTGGCGAAGGATTAGAGCAGATGAGTTGTTTTTCGCAGTAATAGAACTATTTGTCTATTGTGCAATCTAGTGATTTGAATCCATCTTGAAGGGCTTATCCATTCCATGAAAATTTTAGAATTGTTGATTGTTGGTTTAGGTCTGATGAGTAGTATTCTTTGTCTGCCAGGCATCGCTAGTGCCGCTGATGCGGTACTGGCGGTTAAAGTCGAAAATGACATAATCGCTGCCGACAGCGATGGTCATTACTCCAACGGCATTGAAGTTGCTTACTCGTTCGTGCCGGATAAAGCGCACTGGACCCGGGCCATGACCGAGGGCCTGGGGTGGTCTGCCGCCAACCTGGATGTGGCCAGCTATCGCTTCGGCCATCAGATTTACACCCCCGATGACATCGAAATAGCGGCATTGATAGAAAACGATCGCCCTTATGCGGGCCTGGCCTATGCCGGCCTGTCGATCTTCCAATCCCGGGACCAGGGGCAATGGCGCGATAGTCGCGCCTGGCACATGGATCTGGGGCTGGTCGGTCCGGGTGCCGGAGGCGAGCGATTCCAGCGCGCGGTACACCGTGCCACCAGCAGTGATGAGCCCAAAGGTTGGGATAATCAGCTTGAGAATGAACCCTTTTTTAACATGGCCTACGGGCAGCGTTGGTGGCGGCAGTCCCAGCTGGGACCTTTGGAGCTTGAATACGGGCCCGCACTGGGGGCGGCGGTCGGCAATCTTTACACCTATGCTTCCAGCGGCCTTGGTTTGCGCTTTGGCAAAGGGCTGGCACGCAGCTTGGGGTTACCGTCTATCAACCCGGGCTATGGTAGCGGTGCCTACTTCGAGCCAGGTCAATCGTTCGCCTGGTTCGGCTACGTCAATCTGGATGGCCGTTACATGGCTCATAACATGCTGCTGGACGGAAACACCTTCAGCAACAGCCATTCCGTAGACCGGGAGCAATGGGTTGGAGATCTGCAAGCGGGTATCGCGCTGACCTGGGAGCGCTGGCAAGTGAGCTTTGCCAGTGTGTGGCGCACCCGGGAGTTCAAGGGCCAGACTGAACCCGATCAATTTGGGTCGCTGGTGGTGGCGCGGGCGTTTTGACCAGAGTCTGTACGCTGCGCCATATCCGCAGCGTACAGAAGACTCAGTTCTGCTGGCCTGCCAGTTCAAAGATCTTACCTTTCCAGCTCTCTACGCATCGCTGCATCAGAGTAAACTACACCATAGCGCTTGCGCGACCAGGCATACATGCCCAGACCGAGCAGTATCCAGCCGGCAAACACCATCCATTCCCATTCACTGGGGTTTTGTATTCGGGGTGCAGTTTGGCCAGAAACGCCGGGGGCATGCCCGAATGCGCCAGGGCATAAATGGCTCTGAAGCCGCCGATATAAAACGCATTGCTGCTGGTGATGATCCCGGCAATCCCGGCAAATACCATCAGTTTACCGGCCCAGGGCGCGTTGAATACCGCTTGCATTGCATCCGGCACAGCCAATGAACTCTGCGCCATCGCCACCGGCGTCAGCATCATCGAGGTACCGTAAATGATCAGCGCATACCAGAACACCGCCATCAGCACCGATAACATCAGCACTCGGCCAATCTCGCGAAAAGGCAGATTGACTTCTTCCACCGCCTGAAGAATCACGTCAAAGCCGACGAACATGAAGGGCAACATGATCATCACCATCATGATGCCGAAGATTACGCCGTTCTCGACACTGAACAGCGGCTCCATAGTAACGGTATCGCCGGTGAACATCGCGCCGGTAATGAACATGATGCCGACGCCCAGAATGGTAATCCCCCCATATTTAGCGGGATTCAGAGGTAGAATGAGGCCATCATGGTCAACTTCTGTCGCGGCGTGATGCCGTCCAAGGCCATATTTGGCCATTCGTTATTGGATGTCCATAACCAACTCGTCGCGAAGCCCTGGACCTGTTCAATGGGATCGAACAGATAATGCGACAGCCAGTCATAACGGACGGTTCGGTAGTAGCGCTCAATCTAGGCATTCTGTTGCGGTTTCCAAGCTCGATGAAAACTGATGCTAATGCCACGTTTCTCCGCCCACTTTGCCAGCTTTCCACTGATGTATTCAGGGCCATTGTAGTAGCGGATCTGGGCTGGCTTAACACGCCATTCAATGATCTGGTTCAAGGCTCTGATAACCCGCTTGGCCGGCGGTGACAAATCAACCTCAATCTCGAGCCCTTCACGGTTGAAGTCATCGAGCACATTGATCAGGCGATAGCTACGCCCATCGCTGAGTTGGTCATGCATGAAGTCCATGGACCAACACCCGTTGATCGCAGTAGGTACCGCCATGGTTCAGGTTTCTCACGTACCAGCGCTCCTCGGCATACATTTTCTTCAGCCGACGGTTTTCGTCTTCAAGCTCTTTGAGCCTGGCCATCATGGATGCATCCGGGCCGCCGAGCTTGGAGCGATACTTGTAAAAGGTTGCACTGCTAAATTCATGCTCGCGGCAAAGCTCAGGAACCAGCACACCGTTCTCGGCTTGCTTCAGGATTGCCAGAATCTGGCTGTCGGTAAAACGTGATGTTTTCATGCAGAGTCTCCCTGCAAATAGCTTACGGAAAATTCTACTTCTGATCACCGCTGTTTTTCGTGGGGATTACCGAAGGTCACACCGCACATTCTCATGGGGGCTGAGTATAGGTCTTGCTTTGGTCAAACAGTTGATAGAATTACATGGTGGCAGTATTGAAGCCTCGAGCGACGGCCCGAACATGGGCAGTGCGTTAACTCTGAAGATGCCCAACGTATTGATCCGAGACGGCCAGACTCTCAGCTCTAGTGCTGTGCTTGGCTGAAGAAAGGGGCTGATGGGTAAACCGGCGGCCTTTATATGATCAACCCTTGGAGCACCACTGGGCCATGGCATTTGAAACCTGGTTAATCTATCTGCTGGCGGCTATTGGCTTGTCCTTGTCGCCCGGCCCAAACGGTTTGCTGGCGCTGACGCATGGCGCGCTGCATGGCCGCCGCATGACGCTCTATACCATTCTCGGCAGTTGCATTGGTTTTATCATCGTCATTGCCCTGTCGATGTTCGGGATTGGTGCTCTGCTTAACGCATTCCCTGGCTTGGCTCGGAATACAGGTCTGGCGCTCACCGCCCATAGGTATAACCGACCACACCGCAGCAGCATCAAGATTTCCAGGTTCGCTGTTTCGCTAGGGAGCTCTGGCGGCCATTAGTATCCGTAAGGTCATTCTGTTTTTTGCCGCCTTTCTGCCGCAGTTCATCGATCCGTCTCGCAGCCTGCTGGCTCAGTTTGTCGTCCTGGCGGGCACTTTCGCCATCGTCGAATGCAGCATCGAACTGGTCGTAGCCAGCCTGGCCAATCGCATCAGCAAGTGGCTTGCCAAGGTGGGACGTCGTATCAATCAAGGTTGTGGTGCTGCGTTTATTGCCATTGGCGTCGCGCTGCCGTTGCGGTCGTAGGTCAGCGCAAGGCTGAGCAGTTGGTGCATTGCTTTGGCGGGTTCCCGCATCACGTCTGAGCAGACAAATTGTATTAGATTGCCTGAACCTTATGTGAACCACAGAGTAGTTATTAGGTAATGCTTCGCTCGTTATCTCCCGACCATTAGTGGTCACGTATGAGGATACTTCCATGCATAATCCAGACGCCAACAGCGCAAGCAATCCGGTCCCCAGCAAAGATCAGGATCAAGCCAGAACCGAGAAGAAAAAGAGTGAAGTGCATAAAGGCGAATTACTGGATCTCAGAGTCAGACCTTGTCCCTCTCAATAATTGGCTGGAGGATATTACGGATTGCCTCAGATCGTTCCATAGGCAAAAAATGGGTCGTGCCTGCAAGAACGTTTACTTCAGCCGAAGGCAGCAAATTTTGCAGGCGCTTTCGTGCCTTTTGCGAGAACGTAGATGCTCGCTCTGCGGCCAGCGCAATCACCGGGCACCGTAGCTGGCGAATCGCCGGCCAGGGATTGTGTTCAGTATGGGCAAAAGTGTTGCTTTCCCACTCCGGGCTGCATGCCAACTGAACTTGATCGCCTTGCGATACGAATGCGTATTGAACGTAGGCTTCCAGCCAAGCTTCGGGCCAGGTCTTGAAACCACCGCGGCCGCGATAATTGTCCAGCGCAGCAGCGTGCGAATCGAATAGTCTGCGCCGACGTGCTGCTCCGGCGGCTAGTGATAATCGGCTTGACTGGCGGAACAGCTTGGCCAGCCACAATTTCAGGCCTTGTCCCGGATCCATGATCACGGGTTCGGCCAGAATCAGGCCGAGCACTTTGTCTGGCCGTCGGGCAGCAGCCATGATACTGGCAGTGGCACCGATGGAATGGCCCGCAAGCCAGACCGGCTCATCCAGGCTTTCCAGCAGAGCGGTCATGTCCCGATAGTAGGTTTCCCAACCCCGGAACGTGGAAACGTTCGCTGCGCTAGCGCTGGTCCCGTGCCCCCGCATATCCCAGGCCAGGACATTAGAGACAGTGGCAAGGTCGTCAAGCAGCGGCTGGTACAAGCGGCCATGGAAGCCTGTGGCATGCGCCCAGTGCAGCGTGGGGCGCCCCTTGGATTGCGGCCAGCGCCAAAGTGAAATTTCCTGACCGTCCGGGGCTGTGAATTTGCCGCGTTCGAGGTTGTTGTGCTTATTATTCATGAGCGCCTGATTGTTTGACGTCCATGGTGGGAAGCAGCAATTGAACCCTTCCACTGGCAATCGGTGTTGTCCTGTCGCCCTGCCAACAGGTCACTTGAACCAGGCTGATGCGCCTGCCCTGCCGGACAATTTCGGCGCTAGCGAAAGTCGAGCGTGCCTGCGCCGAGAGAAGGTAATTAATATTACTGTCGAGAACGCGTGGACAACGTTTCTCTTTATCATGGCTTTGCGCAGCCAGTCGGGCGGATAGTTCTATCAGCGCCCCCAGAACTCCGCCATGGAGAGCAGGCAGCATGAAGTTGCCGATCAGGGCCTCACGATAAGGTAGATGAACCACTAAATCTGTCTCGTCCGATTGGACTTCAAGCCCAAGGTGCTGTGCATAGGGAATACTCACCAGCAGCGTCTGCCAGATGTAAAATAAGCTGCTGATTTCGCTAGGTCCTGAGATTTGGTGTAAGGAGTCGGAGGTAATGCTCATGTTTGCTCCTTTTCTCGACTACCTGACGAAAATCGTTGATTACGGCTGTTGTGTATGAACGTGGCGGTTGCCGTCGCTAACAGCTCGCTATCAGCCTCGCAGCGTATGTCGCAACGGATGAATGCGACCTCGTTCGTTAAATGAAGACAGGTGGCCACCGCTAACAGCGCATGCTCGCTACTCGCCGCTCGCAAATAATCCATGCGCAAATCCAGGGTGGCAATGGGAGTTAACTCGAGGGCCCCCGCGAATACCGCCAACCCTCCGGCGGAATCTGCGAGTGAGTACAGGACGCTGGTGCAGATTTCGTCAGTGCTGGCGGCTGCGAGCATCCACGGCTTAGGAACAAGGCGCATACAGACCTTGCCGTGATCTATGGAGATAACCTGCATGCCCAGATCTTTGCCATGAGGAACCTTTTCGGTGAACTGCCACGCCATTTTCTCTGCGTAACCGCGCTGAACTTCTTTTGACTCAGTCATCAGGTGTCTCTAGCCTTGTTATGCATTTCGCGCAGGGGCACGAATAACTGAAGGTGGCTGTTCTTATACGACGTCGCATGTCATTTTCGTCCATAATCGTTATGATTTAATCTTGGTTGGTTCGCCAACTAAAAGTCAAGGAGATATTGAGGCTATGGTTTACGGACAGGTTCCACCTGCAGGCAAGGGCGGCAATCAGGGCAACCTATTGTCTAACGCCGCCCGGCTTTTTCGTGAGAAAGGATTTGAAAGGACCTCGCTCAAGGAGATCGCCGAGGCCTGCAATATGCTACCGGGGAGTCTGTACTATCGTTACAGCACCAAGGAAGCGCTCCTTGTCG
Organism: Halopseudomonas pelagia; assembly: GCF_009497895.1. NCBI lineage: Bacteria > Pseudomonadati > Pseudomonadota > Gammaproteobacteria > Pseudomonadales > Pseudomonadaceae > Halopseudomonas > Halopseudomonas pelagia. Next base: position 101,839 of record NZ_CP033116.1, read on the forward strand.
AGCTGATGCGTCGGGGGGTCGACCTGGTTACCGCAGAAGTGGAAATCGCATACGCCTGCTCGGCTGATCCGGTTGAGAAATTGCGTCTTTGTATCAATGCGCATCTGCGTGCGCTGTTGGTCGACTCGGACGCGGTTTACGTCTTGCTGTTTGAATGGCGAGCGCTGGGCCCGGAGGCTCGAGAGGAAGTTATCGACCTGCGAGACCAATATGAATCCCTTTGGGCCAGTATCATCGAGACGATGATTGCACAAGGCGTGGTCCGAAAGAATGTTGACGGCCGCTTGCTTCGTCTGATCGGTCTTGGGGCACTCAACTGGGTCGCCACCTGGTTCGACCCGAAGGGGGCTCACTCACTTGACGCCATTGGCGATTTTATCTGGCAGATCGCAATTGAGGGTGTGATAAATAAAGATGCCTAACCTGTCGCGGTGCAGATGGATAACGCTAGAGCGCAAGCGTTGAGCTCTTGTTTCGGCAGCCGAGGGCTTGTCACCTCCCGACGCGCGGGCGATTGACCAGCAAATCGTTTTGGAGAATGTCGTCCCAAGACCTCGTTATTCCGTCTCGGCGCCAGCGATCACGTTTCCGTCGAATCCCGATACCCCGCCATCATTTTCATCATCCAACCCGGATACTCCTCGGGCAGGCGGCTTACTTCGCTCAGGGCGGCGAGCTCGTCGTCCGACAGGCGCACTTGAGTCGCCCTGATGTTTTCCTTGAGCTGGCCGGGCCGTCTGGCGCCAACAATAATGCTCGTGACAGGCTTTTGGTGAAGCAGCCATGACAGGGCTATTTGGGCCACATTGATCGGCTTGCCGTCGATCAGCTTGCCGTCGGCAATCTCCCGCATGACCCTGATGACTTCGCTGCCCCGCTCACGGTTGACGGGCGGAAAGTCAAACTTGGCACGCCGGTTTTCCTCGGACACGTCCGGTCCCTCGTATTTGCCAGAGAGATACCCGCCTGCCAGCGGACTCCAAACCATTAGCCCGACCTTCTCGGATTCCAGCATCGGAATGATGTCCCGCTCCAGGTCGCGACCCACGAGGGTGTAATAGGCCTGCATGGATATAATCGGGCACAGATGGCGGGCCCGCGTAATGTCGATGGCTTTCATCACCTGCCAGGCGGCCCAATTGGATAGACCAACATAACGCACATGGCCATGCCGCACCAAGGTGTTGAGTGCCTCCAGGGTTTCCTCGATCGGCGTGGCCGGGTCAAAACCGTGGATCTGGTACAGGTCGATATAGTCCGTTTGCAGGCGCTCCAGGCTCGCTTTGCATTCACTTATAATATGACCACGGGAAGCGCCACGGGCATTGGGGCCATCCCCCATAGGGCCAAGCACCTTGGTGGCCAACACCACGTCTTCGCGGCAAACGCCGAGATTCTTCAAGGACTGGCCGACCATGCGCTCACTGGCGCCGAAACCATAAATGTTGGCGGTATCGATAAAGTTGATCCCCGCCTCCAGCGCGATCTTGACCAATACGTCGGCCTCTTCCTGCTGTAACTGGCCGATCAGACCCCAGATGTCCTCATCGCCGCCGAACGTCATGGTGCCCAGGCAAAGCTCGGACACCAAAAGGCCCGAGTTGCCGAGCGCTTTGTAGCGTAAACGGTTATCTTCATGGAATCGCGGCAGGCTGTCTGTTGCCATATTGCACCTCGTCATGGTTCTGGGTTGTTAATGCAGAACGTAATGAAAATATCGCTGGTTTGCGGTCTGCGGTTTGGTTTTTCGCGCCTTTATTACTGGGTAAAAATGGCCTTATAGAAACGCATGGTCCCATCCCAGGAACGAATGGCGGCCCCTTCGTCGTAGCCAACTGGCATGCCAAACTCCTCGGCGATCTTGTTGGCGCCAGGGTTGGTGAATGAGTGCAGCACTCCGGGAAAGCTCACCAGTGTCAGGTCGACTTCGGCATCCTGCATCTCTTTGACCAGGCTCGCCACCTGATCCGATGGGACCATTTTATCAGCCCCGCCGGTGTACACCTGGATCCTGGCTTTTATGGATCCGGGTTCAGCCGTGAGTGGGCTGCCGAGCGCACCGTGGAAGCTGACAACGCCGTCCAGATCAACGCCCATACGCGCCATGTTGAGAACGACTGCGCCGCCAAAACAGTAACCCTGTGCCGCAATTCGGGACGCATCAACAGTTTCGTGGTTCTTCAAGATGTCCATCGCCTTCATGAACCGAGCCTTGACCTGGTCCATGTCCCTAGTCGCTTCCTGCATGAACTGCTGGGCGGTATCGGGATGGTCGGCTTGCTTGCCGGAGCCATACATATCCAGCGCAAACGCTGTATAGCCGGCTGAAGCAAGCCGTTCTGCCTGATTCCGCGCGAATTCATTGTGCCCCCACCATTCATGGACCACCAGAACGCCCGGACGTTTTAGCTCGAATTCGTCATCCCAGGCCATGTAGCCGGTGAAGGTTTCGTTGCCAACCTGGTACTCGATGGTTCTGGTTTGCATTTCTGCCAATACTTGGGTACTTCCAAAAGTGAGTGCCAGCGTTGCCACTGTCAGTGCTGTTTTAAGGGTGCTCATCATCTGTTTTTTCTCCTATTGGGTTGCATCAAATGTTTGAGTACGAAGATGATCCGGCAAGGTTGATATATTACGTGCTCTCGAATGAGCTGCCTCGGAATCAATCACTGACCCGATATGCTGCTCTCATACAGAAGTCCGCAGGCAGCGGGCCCTTAATAGCTGCGTTGCGGCATCAAACACCGCGGGGTTTTGCTCTGTGCGCGCGGCGAGATGGGCGCCTTCCAGTATGGCCAGAGTCGCATGTGCTTCTGGGGTCGAATCGTGGATGGCCGAGACGGATCCATCTCTTTGTCCCAGTTCGAACATAGTCATAAGCCATTGCAGTATCATTTCGCGTATGGCGCCGACTCTGGCAATGACGGTCTCGGACAGGCTTTCGCGGCAGGTCGAAAAGGCAACACACAAACACACGGTTTGTCCATCATGCAAAGCTCCGCGGTACAGGGCAATGAGTGCCTTGAGGCGCTCGCCTGCGCTGGCACGAGCTGCCTCGATCTCGGCCAGACCATGCTGCAGACTGGTCTGGTAGCGCTCGATCAAGGCTTCGGAGAGCTTCGCCTTGGTGGGGAAATGATAGTGAATCGAGGCTTTTCGGATGCCTATGGCCTCAGCCAGGTCAGCATAGCTGAACCCATCAAAGCCTCGTGATCGGACTATGTGTTCTGCACGATCCATAAGGTCTTTTCTGGTATCCCGGTTCATGGTCATTCGCCTGTTAAAGTGTTTCAATTGCGCTATTGTCAGGCTTGATGGTGGCCCGATAGCCAGCAAACATCGGGTCGCAACCAATGACCAGGGTTTCTTCTGATCACCTTCCGCGTAGTCCTGCAACCCTGAATTAGTGCATTATAGTGTCGGTGACCTGGCAAATCGCAGATGCCCCGTTTTCATCCAGATTTCAGCGCCGTCGTCCCCGGCCGTCAAGGACAATCTGTGTCCTTCAGGGAGGCGAAGCCAGTCATGCCTGGCCAGCAACTCGTCATTGGTGGTAACCCAGCCCTCGATCACCAGCAGCTCGATTCCGCCTTGTGCCTCAGAAGTCAGCGTCGCATCCGCATCGAGCTGGCTGTAGGTCACGATCTCACGATCGTTCTCATGCAACTTTGCGGTGGCAACGCCGTCCACCGGGGCGCCTATTTCGGCCTCCATATTCTTGCTGAATTGGGTGCGGTCGGCCGGATCGAACTGCCACAGTTTCACAAATATCGTGCAGCCCGTTTCAGAGCCAGGAATATGTGATGTGGTTGGCGGGTTACGCACATAAGTCCCGGCAGGAAAGTCACCGTGCTCGTCCTGGAACACGCCATCGAGTACGATGAATTCTTCTCCACCGGTATGGGTATGCGCCGAAAAATGGCTACCCGGCGCATAACGCACGATGGTCGTGGCTCGGGCAACTTCCTCCCCGATCCGGTCCAGCATGCGCCGCTCTACTCCTTTCATGGGGGAGGACTGCCATTCAAGCTGGTCGGAATGCACAACAACCGGTTTGGAGAAATCTGCATTGATCTTCATGATATTCATCCCTCTTGCGCCGTTCATGTCTTCAACGCTTGCTTTAAAGCTGAAGGTTTCGGATTACCTGGCAATTGAAGGACGGGCTGCGACTTTTGCGCGCCAGGCCTGGAGGTGGGTCAGGGCCTCGGGAATCTCGACCTTCGCGAAATCCGCAAACCCTAGGCCGGCAAAGGCGGTGATGTCAGCGACCGAGAAGCTATCGCCTGCGAGAAAATCATTGTCTGCCAGAACGCTGTCAAGGTAGGCCATGGTTGCGCTGGCAAATTCTTTCTGTTTATTGCCCCATTCGGCGCATTGCCAGGTTTCCAGATCCGGACCAAGTCCAGGGGTGGCGTGGTGGAAATAGGCACCTACGGCGTTCATCAGACCGTTTTCTGCCCGCAGATTCATCATCGCGATACGTGCGCGCTCCTTTGGGGTTGTGCCCGTGAGAGACGGGCCATCAAAGATGCCGTCGATATACTCGGTGATGGCGTTGCACTGGGCGATGCAGGTGCCGTCATCAAGTTCCAGCAGTGGTACGGTGGCATCCGGGTTCTTTATTCTGAACGCGTCAGAGCGGTGCTCGCCGCCCATCACGTCCACCGGGATGAAGTCCACTTTGTGAGTTGCGTTTTTTTCTGCCAGGGCGATACGAACGCGCAGCGGGTTCGGGAAGCCTTCGGTGTCGTAGATTTTCATTAGGTAGCCTGTATGGGTTTAGAGTGGATCCTCTACAATTATACTACCTATCAGTAGGTAGATGGCAAGTGGTATCTTTTCATTGGCCGTGGAATGGCAAAACTGAAAACACTAATCGATTGTGCAAAAAGAGACTCTGGAAGAGTTTTGAGTACACAACGGGGTTTTGATGACATTTTCGCTGATCAATTAGCATTACTGGCTAGACGAGATCCAAAACTTGCTGCCTGTGCTGCCTCATCTTTAGCAAATCCTGCCTTGGGCATTCCACCGCGCTTCACCCAGTCAGTCTGGCTAATCAGTTGGCTGATGTGGGGTTTAGTCACCTCGGTCACTACGGCGAAGTTAAAGCTGCCCAGCTGCTTGCCGGGCGGTAACGTGGCTTCTTTCAGATAGCGTTGTAAGCGCTTGTCTTCCCGCAAGGCAAGCTCCAGCGTGCAGAGCTCGCTCAGATACTGTTCCGGACGCCAGTGCTCCGTCACAGCCTTGTCCACTAGAGGCTGCCAGTGATCCTTGATGCTGCCCAGACGCAGGTGTTTTAGCATCAATGGCAAGGAAGCCGTTACGTCATTCATGGCGGCCTCCTGTGCGCAACAGCGCCTGATAGTCGGCCAGTGCATGCTGATGGATCACCATGACCGGCAGGGCCAGATTCAAGCCCAGGAAGCGGTCCTCACACTCCAGCAGGCTGGGGAGTTTGCCGCGTTCAATGCCGGCGAGCACATAGCGCCCCAAGGCGCTTTCGCGGCCGCTCTTCTTGGCCAGGTGCAGCAGCCTTACGACGTAGAGGCAGGCTTTGTCCGCACTAAAGGCCTCATCGACATGCTGCCAGATACGCTGGTAATCGTCGCTGGGTAGCAGGTCGTCGCGCCACTGGGCATGGCGGAACGCGCGAGGCTTTTTCATTAACGATTCGATCACATGGTGGTAATTGACGCTGCGCTGGCGTAGATGCGAGACAGCGTCAGCGTGTGTACACCTGCACACCATAGCTCTAACCGGGCATCGAACAGGTGCACCATTAGCCGGCTACCGATCAGCCGTGATTGCACGGTATAGGTCACCCGTTTCAATGCGATGGTGCTGGTGCGACTGACCCGCAGAATATGTTCACTGTAGGTGCTGCTGTCATGGTGGGGCAGTGGCTGGAGGTTTTGCTGCTCTGCCTTGAACGCGGTACTGATCCAGCGGTTACGCCTTTCCACCACGGTGTGAACGAACTTCTCGTAGGCCTCAGAAGTGCTAAATTCATATCTGCCGCGCAGCAACAGAGCTTGTTTGAGCTGCCGCTTGATGTAGTTGTTGGGCGACTCGATGGCACCATTCTCGTGGGCCACGCCTCCGGTTATTACGGGTAGCCTGGGCCCCGTAATGACCACAGAGCTCGTTAAATCGCTCGGTGAAGTCGTCTTGTTCCTGTCGGTTCTTGTAGGCGGCACGCAGGCTGTCGGTACGTAATTGTCGCGGCACGCCGCGACTACTCCGGAAGGCTTCTTGCAAGCCGTCTGACAACGCGCTGAAGCTCTCACCACCATAGGTGATCTGGCCGTATGCCCAGCCGCTGGCGACCAGGCGGTAGTGGAATAACTTATGCCGCAAGACCTCGCCTGCAATGGTTACCGGCTCTTTAACCCACGTGAAGTCAGCAATGCCCAAGTCTCCATGGGTCTGGAGGAACATGACCGGCTGCGCCGGTCCGTGTAATTGTCGCCAGGGACCGATACGCCGCTCCAATGTACGTCGTGCACGGGGATCGAACTGATCTGTGTGGTTCTCACAAAGGTGATCAAAAATACCCACCGGGGTGAGGTCGGGCGATGACCCCAACAGCGGCAACACGATGCTGTCCCAGACCTCCGCCAGCGGGTCTTTACGGGTACCCCAGGCACGCTCTTTCTTCAGGGGTTGGTGTGCTTGATGGTCTATGCGGCGAACGGAGCGTTCCGAGATACCAGCCTTCGCCGCCGCGACTGTCTGTGTATGGCTTTTGCGATGATGCATAAATAACCTGATCTGTTGATCTGTAATGTGTTCGCCCGACACAGCGACTCCTCCGTTCTGCTGTGCTGGACCCTATCAGATCAACCGGCCAAGATAATTGTCGCTGAGTCGGGCCTGGTGCATGCGGTAGTTGGCACGGCGGGCAACGTCAGCGATGTGAGCCAGACCTGTGCGCTGCTGCGTGGAGAGGAAACACTGGTATTTGGCGATGCTGGCTACCAGGGGGTGCGCAAGCGTGAAGAAAATCGAGACATCCCGGTGAGCTGGCATGTGGCGATGAAAAGAAGCCACCGCACGGCTCTGCCGGGCGACGAGCGTGGTCAACTACGCGAAAAGGCCGAGAAAGTCAAAGCGAGCATTCGGGCTAAGGTCGAACATCCCTTCCACGTGGTCAAGAATCTCTTCAAGCACAGGGTGACGCGCTACCGGGGACTGTCAAAGAGTGAGGCGAAGTTGTTTACCATGTTCAATATGGCCAATCTGGTATTGGCGCGCCGACGATTGTTGGAGGTTTGCACCCAAGGTGCGTCCTGATGGGCCAAATAATCCCGGGACGGGCCAAATACGAGGAAAAAGCCGCGTGATGCAAAGGATTTGCCTCGAATTGTCTGACGCAACGAGCGTTCGCATTTTGAAAAATCGGTAGAACGGCGCGTTGGGCTCCAAAACATCATTGGTTCAGCGCTTCCCTAGCAAAATGGTAACGACTCGGTATAAATGAACAGTCTACGCGTCAATTATGTTGACAAGCACAGCTGGTGTGAGATATGGCTAGCGTATCAGAAGTGTGTGACAATCTGCCTTAGTCTCGAATCATTCGTAACCTACATAAATAAAAACAAGAGCACCGTGAGTTATGGGCATTCACTTGTTAAGCGAGAAAAGCCGGATTTTTGTCAATTCAGATCCTTATGCAGTTTCCGACTATGTTAACCAACATATCGGTACGCACAATATTCACTGGCCCAAGAGCAGGCGGCTGGAGGCCAACCTGAACCACAGCACCTTAGGCAGCCTCGAGCTGTGTCGAATCAGCTATGGCGGTAGCGTAAGGGTGATCTCCCCAGGCTTGGAAACCTGCTATCACCTGCAGGTATTGCTTAAGGGTCATTGCCTGTGGAGTGGCTGTGGCCAAAAACACGATTTTGCGCCTGGCGAACTATTGCTGATCAATCCGGATGAGCGAGCGGATTTGACTTATTCGGAGGATTGCGAAAAATTCATCCTCAAATTGCCCTCGGTGGTCCTTGATCGGGCATGCAGTGAGAGCTACTGGAACAAACCGAGTGAGGGGGTCCGCTTCACCCCGCGACATAACCTTCAGCAACTCAATGGTTTTATCAATCTGCTCGGGCTGGTTTGTGATGAAGCAGAGCGTAATAAGTCGATGCCTCGAGTCCAGGAGTACTATACGGGGCTCATTGCTACCAAGCTGCTCGAGATGCTGGACAGTAATGTTAGCCGCGATGCCTTCAGCGAGAGCTGCCCGTCCTTCGAGCGAGTCGTTCAGTTTATCGATAACAATATCAAAGAGAACATCGGCATTGAGCGGATGGCGGAGCTCGCGCTGATGAGTCCGCGTTCGCTCTACACCTTGTTCGAGAAACATGCGGGCACCACGCCGAAGAACTACATACGCAACCGCAAGCTCGAATGCGTACGCGCCCGACTGAGCGATCCCAGTGCTAATGTGCGTAGTGTCACTGAAGTGGCCCTAGACTACGGCTTCTTTCATTTGGGACGTTTCGCCGAAAACTATAGGAGTACTTACCTCGAGCATCCTTCCGACACCTTGCGTCGAATCAAAATCAAGGGACTTGTTCCCTAGGAGAGCCTGCCCCCTCTCTTAACTGCGCGTTACTACAGTGTCGACGAGGTCCTGATGTACGTATCCGGCGATCACACCTGGATCGCTGGTATCCAGTTATGCGGCAGTATCTCGTCGATAGCGCTGTTCTTAGTTGACTCAGCAAGAGGGCGGGCTTTGGCAGCCCTCGTGGCCTGCATCTTATCCGGTGGTAAGTCTTTGGTTTGTCGCTCTATTTCGTAAAGCTTGCCTCAGGCCGTCGCGGCAGGACACATACAGGGCCGGCACGCGCGTGGGCGCTGCGGCCTGCTGCACGCCCACCCCGTCCATCAGCGTTTGACCTTGCTGGCCGGTTCGCCCCCGATTCCAAAATGGGTCCTGGGCATTTCGCTGATGATGACCCGAATGCTGGGCATCGGAGAATCCAGCGCGCGAGAGATCGCTTCGCTGACCTCACGGATCAGTATTTCTTTCTGCTCGTCCGTGCGTCCTTCGAGAATATGTAGCTGTGCGATTGGCATATTGAAAACCCTCAGATAAAGCGGGCCGACACGCTGCCCAAACCTTGATAGCGCACCGTGATGTTGTCACCAGCCTGCACCGATATCGCCGCGGTGATGCCGCCCGTCATGATGAAAGTGCCGGCCGGGATATGTTCGCCACGTTCAGCAAGTAGATTGGCCAACATGGCCACGCTTGAGGCTGGGTGACCGAGCACTGCAGCGCCCGCACCGACGTCTACCACTTCGCCGTTCTTTTCAACCACTACACCAAAGTTCTTCAGATCAACATCTTCGACGCTGGCCATTTGGCCACCAGTAATGAATCGCGTGGAAGAGGCGTTATCGGCCACCACGCTGATAAGATCAAACTTGAAATTCTCGTAGCGCGAATCGATCACCTCAACCGTCGGCACCACATAGTCGGTCGCCGCCAGCACATCGCCGATATGACAGCCTGGCCCTTTAAGCGGAGCTTTGGTCACAAAGGATATCTCGGCTTCGATCTTCGGATGGATCAGCTCTGCGGTATTCACCACCCCGCCGTCCGGCACGCTGAAATAATCAGCGAGAAAGCCATATATCGGTGTTTCAACGCCCATCTGGGCCATCTTCGCCCAGGATGTCAGGCCCATTTTCATGCCTACTATGCGGTTGCCTCGGGCCTCCTTGCGCCGCCGAATTTCCCACTGCACGTCATAGGCATCGGCAAAGGTCATGTTTGGGTAGTCATTGGTGACCTTGGTGATGTCCTGGCAGTTCAGCTCGGCGTTTTCCACGTGCTCGGCCAGTGCCAGCACCTGTTCACGGGTCAAGGTACGTTGTTGTTCGCTCATGCTGTTTGCTCCTTGCGGGCGGCCAGCAGGTCCAGCGCCACGTCAACGATCATGTCCTCCTGGCCACCGACCATACGGCGTTTTCCCAGCTCGACGAGAATATCCACGGCTTTGAGGCCGTATTTCTGTGCGGCCACTTCAGAGTGCCGCAGAAAACTTGAATAAACTCCGGCATAACCCAGCGCCAGGGTTTCGCGGTCGACTCGTACCGGGCGGTCCTGCAGTGGACGAACGATATCGTCGGCAGCATCCATCAGCGTGTACAGCTCGGTGCCATGCTCCCAACCTAGGCGCTCAGCAGCGGCGATGAAAACTTCCAGCGGCGCATTGCCGGCGCCGGCGCCCATACCGGCGAGGCTAGCGTCGATGCGGTCACAGCCCTCCTCCACCGCGACGATGGAGTTGGCCACACCCAAGCTGAGGTTGTGGTGAGCGTGCATACCGGTGTGGGTTTCCGGCTTGAGCACATCTTTCAATGCACGAAACCGATCACGAATGTCCTGCATGCTCATTGCGCCACCTGAGTCGACCACGTAAAGGCAGGTGGCGCCGTAGTCTTCCATCATCTTCGCTTGTCGCGCGAGGCCCTGCGGGGTTTGCATATGGCTCATCATCAGGAACCCGACGGTGTCCATATCCAGTTTTCGTGCGTGTTCGATATGCTGCCTGGATACGTCAGCCTCTGTGCAGTGGGTGGCCACGCGCACAATTCGTGCGCCGGCCTGGTAGGCGTTATCCAGATCATGGGTAGTGCCGATCCCGGGCAGTAATAGCGTGGCAATCTTGGCATGGCTGATAACGTCAGCGGCGGCTTCGATCCACTCCAGATCGGTATGAGCGCCAAAGCCGTAGTTAAAGCTAGAGCCTTGCAGTCCGTCACCGTGGGCGACTTCGATGGAGTCGACCTTGGCCTTGTCCAGCGCGCGAGCGATGTCCTGCACGTTCTTGATCGAATATTGGTGGCGGATGGCATGGCTGCCGTCACGCAGGGTCACATCGGAGATATAGAGTTTCTTGCCGGGATTGAATGTCATGGTCTTGTCCTCCTCAGGCCTGATTCATCGACTGCGCCATGCGCTCGGCGGTCGCCAGCGCTGCAGATGTCATGATGTCGAGGTTACCGGCATAGGCCGGCAGATAATGGGCTGCGCCCTCCACTTCGAGGAAGATTGAAGTCTTCAATCCACTCAGGTGACCGAGACCGGGAATGTTCAGTGGCTGATCTTCGGGGATGATATCGAACTGCACTTTTTGCTTCAGACGATATCCAGGAACGTAGCTGTTCACCGCCTGAACCATCTCTTCAACAGAGGCCTCGACTGCGACCTGGTCGGCCAACTCGCTGAGCACATACACGGTATCGCGCATAATCAGCGGCGGCTCGGCTGGATTCATGATGATGATCGCCTTACCACGTGTTGCACCGCCAATCACCTCAATCGCCTTGGAAGTAGTTTCGGTGAATTCGTCGATATTGGCGCGGGTGCCTGGTCCAGCAGATTTGCTGCTTATCGAGGCGACGATTTCGCCGTAGTGCACCTTGGCTACGCGCGATACCGCCGCGACCATGGGTATAGTTGCCTGGCCACCGCAGGTGACCATATTGACGTTAGTCTCATGCAGGTTCTGCTCCAGATTAACTACCGGCACACAGTAAGGGCCGATGGCAGCCGGGGTCAGGTCGATGATCCGCAAACCCGGCTTGTGGCCGCGCAGAAGCACCTCATTGTGCCTGTGGGCACCAGCCGAGGTGGCATCAAAAATGAAATCTATGTCAGCGAATTCCGGCATCTTGACCAGACCATCCACTCCTTCGTGGGTGGTGGCCACGCCCATGCGCGCAGCGCGCGCCAGGCCATCGGACTCCGGGTCGATGCCGACCATGGCACCCATGGCGATATGCTGGCTGTTACGCAAAATCTTGATCATCAGATCGGTGCCGATATTGCCTGAGCCTATGATCGCGGCTTTCAGTTTCTTGCTCATGATTTATTACCCTCTAGGGGAAATGCTGTCTGTGCCAATGACCTGAGATCAGGTCAAATGAATCTCACGCTGGCGCTGCCCATGCCGCCGATATCCACGCGCATGAAGTCACCGGCCTTGACGGGCTCCAGCGGCACCAGCGATCCTGAGAGGATGACCTCACCGGCTTTCAGTGAAATGCCGAACCGGCCCAGGGTATTTGCCAGCCATGCCACGCAATTGACTGGCGAGCCCAGCGCCGCTGCACCAGCGCCGGTGCTGATCACCTGGCCGTTCCTCTCAACCACCATGCCGCAGGTGACCAGATCGACCTTACGCGGGGAGATTGCCTGGTCGCCCAATACAAAAAGGCCGCAGGACGCGTTATCCGCTACTGTGTCTTCAATCGCGATCTTCCAATCCTGGATGCGTGAATCGACAATCTCGAAACAAGGCATCACGCACTCGGTGGCAGCCAGGACGTCAGCATTGGTTACACCCGGACCGATCAGGTCTTTTTTCAGGATGAAAGCGATCTCGCCCTCGGCGCGAGGCTGAATGAGCCGCTCACTGATGGGCACTGCTTCACCACTGTTGTAAACCATGCTATCGGTCAGGTAGCCGAAGTCCGGCTGGTGCACGTTCAGCATGTTCTGCACTACTTTGCTGGTAACACCGATTTTCTTGCCGATTACCCGCTCACCAGCGTCAAGGCGGCGCTGCAGCATGCGCAGAGAAATGTGGTAGGCGTCATCGAGGCTGATGTCGAAGCCACGGCTTGTCAGAGGGCTGACCATCTCGCGCTTGCTCATTGCCTGATAAAGCTCATCTCCGAGCTGTTCAATTTGTTGCTGTTCCATTGTCAGTGCGCTCCTGAAGCGGTGTCCGCTTCGGTGAGAAAATCGTTAACCAGCCGCGCAAAGCGCCCGGCGTGCTCAATCTGGGTCCAATGTCCGCACTGGCCGAAGACATGCAGCTGTGCTCGCTCAATCAGGTTGGCCAGTTCCAGCGATGCCTGAAGGGGAATCACCAGGTCTTCACGACCATGAATCACCAGGGTTTCGTGGTCCAAAGCCTGTATTGCCGCAGTATCACTTGCCAAGCCATCTACCCAGCGCTGGCGAGGTGCCGGGAACATTTGCGCAAACGACTCCTGAAAACCGGGTCGAATACTGGCCTGGTAACGCAATTCGGCCAGCTCGTCAGTGACCAGATTGCGATCAAAGGCGAACACATCCATCAGGCGGCGCATATTGGCGAAAGACGGATCGTAGCCCCATACCTCGTCCAGCCCTTTGGTAATCGGAAAGCTGACCCCGACGCTGCCCATCAGCACCAACCGTCGTACCCGCTGGGGATATTTGATTGCTAACGCCAGGGCTATACCGCCGCCGAAGGAATTGCCAACCACGTCGGCCTGCTCGATGCCAAGCGCATCAAGCACACCGATGGCATGTTCCACCCAGGTGTCGCGACAATAATTGGGTGATTCGGGGCGTTCGCTGTAACCGAAGCCGAGCATGTCAGGTGCTAACACACGGCGCTGTTGCGCCAGCTCCGGCATGATCAGCCGCCAGTTAGCCCAGGCCGTGACGCCAGGCCCAGAGCCATGAATCAACATCACCGGGAAGCCTTCACCATTGTCGTGTACGTTAGTGCGATACCCGCCAGCGAGAATTTCACGGCCCAGTTCGGGGCTGGTTGGGTTGGTAGTCAGTGGTGCGTTCATGGCCGCCTCATAGCTTTATGCAGATGTTTTTAAGTTCGGTGTAAAACTCCAGTGAGTGCACACCCCCTTCACGGCCGATGCCGGACTGCTTGCTACCACCAAACGAGGTGCGCAGGTCACGCAGAAACCAGCTGTTGACCCAGACAATACCTGCTTCGACTTGCGCCGCAACGCGGTGCGCGCGGGTAACGTTCTCGGTCCAGATTGCCGAAGCCAGTCCATAGGGCAGGCTGTTGGCCAGCTCGACGGCTTCGGCCTCGCTGTCAAACGGGCGGATATGGCAGCAGGGGCCGAAGATCTCTTCAGTCACCACCGGCGAATCATCCTTCAGCCCGGTCCAGATGGTCGGCTGCACCCAGGCGCCGTGCGCCAGCTCGGCCGGCATGTCAGGGACGCCGCCACCGGTAACCACAGTGGCGCCCTCGTCACGGGCTTTCTGGTAGTAAGACAGCACTTTCTCGCGATGCTTAAGACTGATCAGCGGACCGAAATTACTGGTTTCATCATCCGGCGGGCCGATCACCAGACTTTCCGCTCCGGCCTTCAAGCGGGAGACAAACTCATCGAAAATCGAGCGTTCGACGTAAACACGCTCGGTGCCCAAACACACCTGACCGCAGTTGGCGAAGACCGAGCGCAGCGTACCTTCGATGGCTTTGTCCATATCACAATCGGCAAACACGATGCCGGCGTTCTTGCCGCCCAGCTCCAGAGAGACCTGGCGCACGCCCTTAGCTGCGGCCTTCATGATGGTTTCGCCAGTGCCGGTTTCACCGGTAAAAGTGAATGCATCTACATCCGGATGCTCGGTGAGAAAAGCTCCAGCGGAATTGCCACCGAAACCATGCACCACGTTATACACCCCATCTGGGACGCCGGCCGCTTTCATCACCTCACCCAGCAGCGCCGTAGTCGTGGGTGTCTCTTCGGAAGGCTTGACCACCACGGTGTTGCCACAGGCCAGTGCGGGGCCGACCTTCCATGTCATTAGCAACAGCGGAAAATTCCATGGGCTGATGACGCCAATGACACCTTTGGGTCGACGGATGCCATAATTCAAGGCGCCCGTGCCATCTGGCGTGGGCATCTCGAACGACTCGGCTGGAACATTCTTGATCAAATCGGCGAACACCTTGAAGTTGGCGGCGCCGCGCGGAATGTCGATATGGCTGGCCAACGATCTGGGTTTGCCGGTGTCCTGACATTCCGCCTCAAGAAACTCCTCAAACCGCGCATTGATACCGTCTGCCACCTTGTGCAGTATCTCGGTGCGCTGGTCGACGGTCATCCGCCTCCAGGGGCCTTTGAACGCAGCTCGCGCGGCAGCCACTGCCGCATTGACTTCCTCACGGCCTGCTTCATGTACCCGGCTCGACACTTGGCCATTGGCTGGGTTAACGTTGTCGAAGGCTTTACCGCTCGTCGAACCGACGAACTCACCGTCAATGAAATGTTTGATGTCTTTCATAGTTGCGCAATCCTGGTGACAAACAAAATGGTCAAGTCAGTACAGTCATAAACCGCTCGTTTAGAACCCGGTCGTGGTAGAAAATAGCTTTGCCCAATGCCTCGGCATCCCAGGTCACAGGCTCATGATCCGGATAGTGGTAGTCGCCTCCGGCAAACACTTCGTTGCGGTTACCCGATGGATCGAAGAAATAGATGGTCTGCCCATGAGTCAGCCCATGCCGAGTCGGGCCTATATCGATCGAGGTGTCGGTCATTGAAATCAGGTCAGCCGCACGGAGCACGTCAGTCCAGTTGTCCAGATAGAAGGACGCATGATGAAATTTCGGCTCAGGGTGTTCGATAAACGCCACGTCGTGGGCCTTGGTACTCACCGTGAGAAACTGTGCTACCCGCTTCCCGTCCGGTGTCAGCACCTGTTCAGCCAGATCGAATCCCAACACGTCGCGGAACAGCTCGTAAGTCTCCTCCAGGTTCGGACCGTACATCAGGCAATGGTCGAAGCGGGTGGCTCGCATGCCAGCCAACTCGCGGGGCCAGGCTTCCGGATTGCGGTTATTGATGCCCCATTTGCCGGTCTGTTTCTTGCTCGCAAACAGCTCGAAGTTGTGTCCGGTAGGCGCCACGAAGCGCACCCTGCGACCACAGTCCTGCAGATCCCCCGCTGGTATGTCCTCTACCTCGCAACCGAACGCAACCAGGCCGGCGCGCAGGCTATCCAGCGCTTCTTCACTGATGCATTTGAATCCCATGAAGTCCATGCCAGGCTCTTCAGCAGCGCGTAGCACCAAGGAATATTTATCGACCTCGGTCCAGGCTTTCAGGTACACACGGCCCTGTGCGTCGCGATCCATTTCGATTAGGCCCATCAACTCCGTGTAGTGTTTAACTGCAGCGTCGATGTCGAGGACGCGAAGCTGTACGTGACCGGGGCGCATTACACCTTTTCTCATGACTATTTCCTCATTGGGTTTGTTGTTGTATCTCGGCCGACGCCTTTGGCGTGCGGCACTCAATCGTCAAGTCGCTCAGCGGATACAGACGGCAAGCCAGCGCTTCGCCGCAGGCAAGAGCAGCGTCGGGCACGTGTTTACGGCTCATCGGCCCACACTGGTATTCACCGCTGATCACCTGAACCTTGCACAAGCCGCAACCACCACCCCGACAACCCACCGGTAGGCAGCGCTTGCCCTGGATCTCCATGGCGCGCAACACCGACTGCTCCGGCAGGCAGCGGAAAACCTGGCCGCTAATCCGCTCACGCACCTCGTACCAGTTGCCCATGGCTCACCTCAGACGTACCGAAACATGACGGAAGCCGCACTAACAGCTCTAGAGTGATACCTGAGTAACCCCGATAATGAGCTTCAGAGACTTCATGTTTAGCGACTCCATATGTTCAACGCTCCTTAACTAGACATGAAGATCAGCCGAGGTCTCCCCCTGCCACGGGGAGAGTTACCCCGGTGATGTAGGTGGCCTCTTCAGAAGCGAGGAACAAAATCGCCCCAACCTGCTCGTCAATGTTGCCGTAGCGTTTCATCAGGCTACTGTCGAGAGTCTGGTCGACGATCTGCTGGTACCACACTTTCTCCTGCTCGCTCGACTCAGCGCTGTTGCGAGGTATCCGCCGTGGCGGCGCCTCGGTGCCACCTGGTGCGGTTGCGTTGACGCGGATGCCGCGCTCGGCGGTTTCAAAGGCCAGGCAGGCGGTCAGTGCGTTGACCCCGCCCTTGGCCGCACTGTAGGGCACGCGATTGACTCCGCGCGTGGCGGCGGAGGAAACGTTGACGATAGCGCCGCTGCCTTGCCTGAGCATCAGTGGCAGCGCGGCGTGGCAGCACCACAGAGTGGGGAACAGCGAACGTCGCACTTCGGCCTCGATCTCGTCGGCGTGGTAATGCTCGAACGGCTTGACCCAGATGGTGCCACCGACGTTGTTGATCAGAATGTCCAGACGACCAAAGCGCTCGACCGCCACTGCCATCACCCGCTGGCACTCGGCAAACTGTTCGACGTCGGCGGTCAGTGTCAGCACCTCAGCGACGCCGGCCAGTTCGTCATCCAGCTCATGTACTAGCTCGGAGCGGTCTACTAACAGCAGCCTACCACCCTCAACTGCCATCCGTTCGGCCACACGGCGACCGATGCCCTGGGCAGCCCCGGTGATCACGGCGACTTTGTCTTGAAAACGCTTGTTCATAGTCCAGACCTCAATTAATGGGTGGCAGGCGTAGCCCGACTGAAACCCAGGGGATGCGACAGAGCAACCCATATCGCCTCCTGGTTACTACTTGAATAAAACAGACCCCATTACCCAGTACGCGAACCAAAGGTACTGTTAGACGCTGGCTGCGAACTTCTCGTAATAAAAGCTCGCCGGCTGAACGCCCTGTTCGCGGATGTACTCGCTGACCCCCTCGACCATCGGCGGCGGACCGCAGAGGTAGATGTCCACTTCACCATCGTTAAGGTGCTGGGGCTCGATGTGCTGGGTCACATAACCCTTCTGGGGGTACACGCTGTCCGGGCTGGCCACGCAGGCGCTGTATGTGAAGTTGGGGATGCACGCGACAAAGGCCTCGAGCTTGTCGATCTCCACAAGATCGTGGTCATGGGTGACGCCGTAGATCAGGTGCAGCGGGTGTTCGCTGCCGTGTTCAGCGATTTTTTCCAGCATTGCGGTGAACGGCGCGAGACCGGTGCCACCCGCAAGCAGCAACAGCGGCCGATTGATATCGCGCAGATAGAACACGCCCAGCGGACCGGCCAGATTGACGTTATCGCCAACCTTGGCGAAGCTGGTCAGGAAGCTGCTCATCAGTCCGCCCGGCACGTTGCGGATTAGAAAGCTAACCTCGCCATCCTTTTGCAGTGAGCTGAAGGAATAGGCACGAACCTGATCGCTGCCGGGCACCTTTAGATTGGCGTACTGTCCGGGCAGGAAGGCCAACTGGCTCAGCGAGTTGCCTTTGACCGACAACGCAATGGTACTCTCGGACAGCTGACGCACATTGCTGATGGCGGCATGATAATTGGACTGCTGGATCTTGCAGACGACCGATGCGGCCGGGACGCGTATTACGCAGTCGCTTTCCGCGCGCATCTGGCAGGTCAGCACGTAGCCCTGCTCTATTTCGGCTTCGCTCAACGCATCCTCGATGTATTCCTCACCGAGGTCGTAGCGTCCGCTTTCGACGAAGCATTTGCAGGCGCCGCATGCACCGTCTCGGCAGTCCAGGGGGAGGTTGATACCTTGGTGGTAAGCCGCATCGGCAATAGCCTCGCCGACAGCGGCATCTATGAAACGAGTGACGCCGTCTTCGAAGTTCAGTGCAACCTTGTGTGTCATAGAGGCACCTCAGAAGTGGTATACATCAATCAAATGGCGGATGTAGTCGTTCTTCAGCACGACCTTCTTGGCCTTAATCAGCGGAGTCGCACCCCGCACGTCAAGGGTGTAGAAGTTTGTTCCGTAGAAATGGTCGACGGTTTTGTAGCGGAAGCTCATCGTGTGCCAGTTGTAGCGCAGCTTGCAGAAACCATCGGCCTGCTCGAGCAGCTCGATGTTGCTGATGTTGTGACTGGTACGGGTATCCGGAATGGTGGCACTGGAGCGCTCGGTCTCGATGCGGAACACGCGGTCTTCCAAACCCCCGCGGTTGCCGTACCAGATCAGCGAGATTTGGCTTTGCGGATCTTCGGTCAGTTGATCGCGGTCATCCCAAGCCGGCATCCAGAAGGTGGCGTCGGGGGCATACAGCTCCAGCCAGCTGTCCCACTGCTTGTCGTCGAGGTAGCGTGCTTCGCGGTAAAAAAAATCACGCGCTGTGTCGTAGGAAATGGTCATTTACGCACTCTCCACATGGATCAGCTGATCTTGTTCCGCCTTCACTGCCTTGATCATCTGCTGTTGCCAGTACTTGTGCTGAATGACGAATAGGCCTTCGTCCTCGATACGCGGGCCACTCATCAGCGGGTGCAGATCAATCTCCTTAGCAATTTCGTCGGGACCGTCGATCCAGTGCGTCGCCCCACGGGACATGTCGTTCATTCCCCTGCCGGCGAAGCCCTGCTGGCAAGCGCGGAATTCTTCAAGGTCGTCCGGGGTGGCCATGCCGCTGACATTGAAGAAGTCCTCGTACTGACGGACGCGGCGGGCACGCGCTTCGGCGCCTTCGCCTTTCGGCGCGATGCAATAGATGGTGACTTCCGTTCGATCCACCGACACCGGCCGAGTGATACGCAACTGCGAGCCAAACTGATCCATCAGGTAGAGGTTCGGGTAGAGGCAGAGATTGCGGGACATACCAATCATCCAGTCGGCGCGAGCTTTACCGAACGCGCTGGCTAACCGATCTTGCTCGGCGAACAGCGGACGGTCTTTCGGGTCGGGCCAGCGCGCCCAGATCATCTGATGGCCGTTTTCAAAGGAGTAGAAACCACCGCCACCCTTGCCCCAGCTACTGGCGCTCATGGCGCGAATATCATCGCCCGCTTCTCTTAGCTTGCGCTGCTGCTGGGTGGCGGCGTAATTCCAGTGCACAGTGCTAACGTGGTAGCCGTCGGCCCCATTCTCTACCTGCACTTTCCAGTTACCTTCGTAAACATAGGTGCTGGAACCGCGCAGCACCTCAAGGCCTTCGGGCGATTGGTCGACGACCATGTCGATGACCTTCCTCGACTCGCCGAGGAACTCATCCAGCGGGGCGACATCCTCGCGCAGGCTGCCGAACAGGAATCCGCGGTAGGAAGCAAAGCGCGCAACCTTCTTCAAGTCATGCGAGCCGTTGCAATCGAAGCTGTCCGGATAGCCGGCGTCCTTGGGGTCTTTGACCTTGAGCAGCTTGCCAGAGTTACTGAAGGTCCAGCCATGGAACGAACAGGTGTGAGTGACCTTGTTTCCGCTTCTGAAGCGACAGAGCGTGGCGCCGCGATGGCTGCAGGCATTGATGAACGCATTAAGTTCACCGTCTTTGTTGCGTGCGATGAATATCGGCTGCCGGCCCATCTGCGTGGTGTAGTAGTCGTTCTTCTCAGGGATCTGGCTCTCGTGGGCAAGATAGATCCAGTTGCCCTCGAAGATGTGCTTCATCTCTAAGTCGAACAGCCGAGGATCGGTAAACATCTCACGCTTGCAGCGGTAGATGCCCTCATCCTTGCTTTCTTCAAGCAGACCATTAAGGTATTCGAATTCTAGATTCATCGCCATGACTCCGTTGTTATTGCTTAAGTTATAAAGATTAAGAGTTACGCCTCTCGGAAAATAGCCACTTTCCGCACTACTGCATCCGTTTCTTGCAAGACCAGAAACAGCGGTTGATTCAAGCGCTGTCGCCGCCTCACTTCCAGAATGTGGCCTCCTCGAACCTTATAAAACGGGGTAGCACCCATCTTGTTGTTGATACCTTCAAGCTGGCCGGTATGCATCGGCCAGCGCACTCTCGCCAGGATTCCTCGCTATTAAGGCTTCAGCACCGAGGCGAATCGCATCAAGGCTGGGATGCCGCTTTCCGCAGTATGGGCATGCCCTTTGTTGCCAGCGTCTTCTTCATTCCCAGGCATAAGGCATTGTCCGGAGCGACCGCAGACTTTCCTTCATAACGTGTACCGTCATCATCGGCTTGTTCGCCCGCAATACTTCGTCGAGTCGAACCCATTCCCGCTCGTTGAGTGAGGTCGGGTTACGGAGCAGTAACCAATGCGTTTGCTTCACCAAGCGACGTGCAGGTCGGTCATGACGCCACTGATTGGCGGCGTCCATGCGAACCCGACTGATCACTTCACGGCCGTACTTGGCGATCACATGGAACAGGTCATAGACGACCCGTGCCCACGGACACTGGGCTCGCACCTCTAGATCGAAAGCGGTGTTCATGTCCATGTGCACGGCTTCGATCCGGGCGCAACCCTGAGGACCAAGCTCTTCGAAGAAGGGTTGGATGGCCCGGCGTGTGAGGTCCTGAGCTACATACAGAACGCGCCGCGTATTGGCACCAAGGATCACACTGGCGTAGCAATGCTCCTTGAACAGGGCGAACTCATCCATGATCAAGCCTCGCGGTTGGACTGTTGTCAGTGAGGCCACCAGTGCTTGGAGACGCTGAGGATCCAATCGTCTGACCGTATTCCAATGCAAGCCAAACATTTCTGCCACGTGGTCTACCGGCAGGCAAGCGCGGCATTTAGCTGCAGCTTGAGCCTAGGCGCAGGCTCAGCCGAGCATGCCGATCAAGCCGATCAAGCCAGGGTACACAGCCATTGCAGTCCAGGCGATAGAGGGTCCAGATCCAGAATCACCGGCTGGCCAAGCATAGGGAGATCCCTGAGGCGCCCCCTGACGCGCTCATGGATCTGGCGACAGGGATTACCGCAGACACCGCAGGTTAACCGCGCCCCGTCCGGTATCAGCGAGACGCAGACATGGTCATCAAAAACTTGCAGGTAGAGAACGTGAAAATCCTGCCATAACGGCAGCCAATCGGTATGATCTGATATGAGGCGGCGCTCTCGAATCGTGGCGTTAGTCGCACAACCATCATGACCGAGATGGCACCGCCTCACCTCATTCGAAAACGAAAAGTCCGAGCTTGTCCCGGACTTCCGTGAAAAACCCAAAAATACTGCCGCCTGTAGACCCTGTTCGCACTAGCCAACCTGTGGATGACCCGCAAACGGTTATTGAGCATGGGATAGATACGTCCGGAGTTCCAGGCATTCCCGCCTGACGGGCCGAAAAGAACGTCAAAATGACACTCCTTGCAAGGGTCGACACAGTTGCCCTTGCAAGGTATCGGCGTAGCCAGAGCCGGGCACTAGGGCATCCTTCCCGGAACTAAAGACCGATATGTGTCCGCAGGATCTGGGGATGGCTTTTGAGATCTTGGCTGGGTCCGTCATAGACCACCCGACCCTTGACCATGATCATGCTGCGGTCGGCAAGGTCGAGCAGCACGTTGACGTTCTTGTCAACCACTAGGGTAGCGATGCCGCTGGCCTTGATCAAGCGGATCACCTCCCAAATTTCCTTGCGGATCAGAGGTGCTAGGCCTTCTGTGGCTTCGTCGAGAATCATCAGCTCGGGGTTGGTCATCAGTGCGCGCCCGATGGCGACCATCTGCTGTTCACCACCGGAGAGATTGCCGGTAAGATGAGCGAAGCGTTCCCCTAGGCGCGGGAAGGTTTCAAGCACCCGATCCAGGCTCCAGCCGCGGCGCCCGTTGACCCCGGGACGTGCGGCCATCAGCAGACTTTCGCGCACCGTCAGGTTGGGGAACATGCCGCGGCCCTCCGGCACATAGCCGATGCCACGGCGGATCATCTGGTGCGGGGCGCTGCCGGTGACGTCTTTGCCCTTGATCCGCACCTCGCCACTGCGCGCCGGCGTTAGGCCGAGCAGCGAGCGTATGGTGGTGCTCTTGCCCATGCCGTTGCGCCCGAGCAGGGCCAGGGTTTCCCCCGGCGCGATTTGCAGGTCGACGCCATGTAGCACATGGCTGTTGCCGTAGAAGGTGTGCAGGCCACGCACCTCGACCAACGGGGTTGCTGTCGTTGTAGTCCTCATCAGAACTGCTCCTCGCCGTCACCCAGATAGGCTTCCTGCACCGCCGGGTCGTTACGCACGTGATCCAGAGGACCGCTGGCCAGCATCTGCCCGTTGACCATCACGGTCAGGGTCTTGGCGATGCTGAACACCGCGTCCATATCGTGCTCGACCAGCAACAGCGAGTAGTCGCGCGACAGCTCGGCGAGCAGTTCAACCACCCGGTTCGACTCCTCCTTGCCCATGCCGGCCATCGGCTCATCCAGCAATAGAAAGCTCGGCTCGGTGGCCAGCACCATGCCAATCTCCAACTGGCGCTGCTCGCCGTAGCTCATGGAGCTGGCGATGCTGTGACCCTTGCTGCTCAGGCCGCACGCCTCCAAGGCTTTTTCGGCGCGCTCGCGCACCAGCGGGTAGCGGTCGCCGCGGCGGAAGAAGCGGAAGGAGTTCTTCAGCCGTGACTGCGCGGCGAGCAGGCAGTTTTCCAGACAGGTAAAGCTGGGAAAGATGTTGGTGCGCTGGAAGCTGCGCCCTACGCCCAGGTGCGACACCTTGTTCGGCGCCAGGCCGGTGATGTCCTGGCCGTTGAATATCACCTGGCCGGCGCAGGGGAGCAGGTGACCGGAGAGCAGATTGACCATGGTGCTCTTGCCCGCCCCGTTGGGCCCTATGATCGCGTGGATCTCGCGGGGGGCCACTTGCAGGCTGATTCCGCTGACGGCGGTCAGGCCACCGAACGTTTTAGTCAGGCCACGGGTTTCCAGAATCAGGTCGCTCATTGTTCAGCCTCCTCGCTGACGGAATCCGCTAGCGACTTGGTGGTGTCGCCCGGCTTGCGCTGCGCCAGTTGCAGCAACAGGCCGGCGATCCCGCGTGGCAACAACAAAACCATGCAGATTACCACCACGCCCATCGGCAGCTCCCAGTGTGGGGTCAGACTGGCGAACCAGTGGTGCAGACCCTCGAAGGCGAAGGCACCGAGAATCGGCCCGAACAGGGTGCCCATCCCGCCGAGAATCACCATTACCAAGATGTGTGCCGACATTTGCCAGCTCAGTTGATCGGGGCTGACGAAGCCGTACTGGGTTGCCGACAGCATGCCGGCGTAACCGGCGATAGTGCTGGCAATGACGAACGCCGCCAGTTTGTAGAATAATGGGTTGTAGCCCATCGCGCGGACCCGTTGTTCATTCTCCTTGATGCCCAGCAACACCCGGCCAAAGGGCGCACGCAGGAAGGTGCGCAGCAGCGCCAACAAAAATCCGAGGGAGGCCAGCGCCACATAGAACAAGGTAGTACGGTTCCCTAGGTCGAGCAACTGAACGCCGGCGATAGCGACCTCCGGTTTCATAAACAGGTAGATACCGTCCGAGCCACCGGCGAAGGTAGCATCGTGAAACAAATAATAGAGCATCTGCGAAAAGGCTATGGTCACCATGATAAAAAAGATCCCCGAGGTGCGGATAATCAGCACCCCCATCAGCAGCGAGGCCAAGGCGGTGAGGCCTAAGCACAACGGTAAGGCGATCCAGATGCTCAGCGCCTCGTATTCGGGGGAGAACAGCACCAGGGCATAACCGGCCATACCGAAGAACGCGGCGGAGGCTAGGCTTACCATGCCGCTGACACCGACTAGCAGGTCGAGGCCCAGTGCGACGATGGCCAGGATCATGATGCTGGTCAGTTGTTGAAGATAGAAGTCGTGCTTTTCACCTGCCAGAGTTACGCCGAACAACGGGTAGGCGGCCATCAGCAGCAGCAACAGCGCAAGCAGCAGCAGGACCGGGCGAGGTAATTTTTGCATAAGAAAGTCCTGAAATTGGTTATTAGGCGAACAGCCCGCGCGGCTTGAACAACAGCACCGCGGTCATCAGTACGTACACCGCCATGCCGGCGTATTGCGGCACCAGCACCGCGCCCCAGGTGGCAGCCATGCCCACCAGCAAGGCTCCGAAAAAGGCACCGCGAATCGAACCTAGGCCGCCGATTACCACCACCACGAACGCGATGATAAGGATCTGATTGCCCATGCCCGGATACACCGAGGACACCGGCGCTGCGATCATTCCTGCGAAGGCAGTCAGCGCCGCCCCGGCGGCGAACACCAAGGTGTAGATCAGGCGGATATCGATACCCAGGGCCTGGACCATCTCGCGATTGCTGGAGCCGGCGCGAATGATCATGCCTAGGCGGGTGCGTTGCAGGATCAGGTACATAGCCAGGGCGATCACTGCGCACACTGCGGAGATGAATAGCCGGTACACCGGGTACTCGAGGGTCTGGGTCAATTGGATCGAGCCGCTGAGCAGCGCGGGGATGGCCACGCTATGCACGTCGTTACCCCAGATGATGCTGCGCAGCGAGTCAATCACCATGATCAGGCCGAAAGTCATCAGCACCTGGTCGAGGTGATCGCGCTTGTACAGCGCCTGAATCAGGAAACGCTCGATCAGTACCCCCAGTGCGGCCGCCATGGGCACGCCGATGAGGATGGCAAGAAATAGATCGCCGACCAGCCCGGTCAACCAGTACACCAAGTAGGCGCCGACCATATAGAGCGCGCCATGAGCCAGATTGATGATGTGCATGATGCCGAAGATCAGGGTCAGGCCGCTGGCGATGAGAAACAGCAGCAGGCCGTACTGCAGACCGTTCAGGAGCTGGATGAGAATAGTGGATAGTTCCATTGAAGCCACCTGTCCGAGGGGAGATAGGCTGGGGGGAAGAAGCGCTCCCCCTCAGTTCATTTTGCATCCCGTCGCCGGATCGGCCAACGACTCTGTGGCGGTACCAACCACGACGTTGGTGCCGCCCTGCACTTCGCGCAGGTAGATGTTCTGCACCGGATTATGCGCCTTGGAAAAACCCCACTCACCGCGCGGACTGTCGACCCGAGTCTGTTCCATCGCAGCGATCCAGGCTTGGCGGTCACGGCTGTTGCCACCGACCGCTTGCAGCGACTGAGCCAGCAGCAGTCCGGTGTCGTAGCCCTGCACCGCGTAGACGTCCGCCTCCTTGTTGAACCTCTGCCGGTAGGCATCGCGAAACTCTAGATTCTTCTCGGTAGCCAGACTCTCAGCATAATGGAGGGTGGTCAGGAGACCCTCGGCCGCCTTGCCCTGGGCAGCCAGTGTGCCCTCGGTGAGGAAGCCTGAGCCGAGCAGCGGGATCTTGCCCTGCAGACCGGCCGCCGCGTAATCCTGGACGAACTTGGCGGCGCCGCCACCGGCAAAGAAAACGAAGACCGCGTCCGGCTTGAGCGCGGCAATCTGAGTGAGCTGAGCCTGAAACTCCACATCCGGGAATGGCAAGTAAATCTCCTGGAGCAACTTGCCGCCGGCCTTTTCGAAGCCCTCCTTGAAGCCATCCACCGATTCTGTGCCGAAACCGTAGCGCCAGGCTAGCGTAACGATGTTTTTGTAGCCTTTGTCCACCGCCACCTGGCCCATCGGGTAGGCGGTCTGCCAGGACGTGAAGGAGGTTCGGAAAATGTTCGGTGCGCACAGCGGGCCGGTGGCCGCGTTGAAACCGGCGTTGGGAATGATCAGCGGCACACCGGTTTCGCGAGCGACCTTAACCGCAGCCATGCCTACGCCGGAATGTACCGGGCCGACCACCACATCGACATTGGAGCCGGACACCAAGCGCTGCATGTTCTGCACCGCCTTACCTGGATTAGCTTCATCATCGACCACTACGTACTCGACTGGACGTCCGCCAAGTAGGCCGCCGGACTGCTCAACAGCCAGCTTCAAACCATTGGTAGTAGCTTCACTAGGGGCGGCAAATGTGCCGCTGTAGGACATTAAAAGGCCAATCTTGATAGGCTCCACCGCCTGAGCTTGCCCGCACAGAGCGGCGAGCAGGGCGCCGATCAGAAGGCTGTTGAAGATAACAGGGCGTTTCTTATTCTTGTACATGGTAACTCTCCAAGGTTGCAAGGCTGTTCTTATCGGTTTTCGCCTTGCTTCCCGACGGACCGGCCGCCGGGAAGCAAGACTTACAGTAAGTTCCAGGTGTAACTGAGGATCAAACGGTTCTCGTTGATGTCGGAGCGGTAGTTGGAGCGCGCGGTGACGTTGCGCACACGCAAGCCGAGATTCTTAAGCAAGCCGTGCTGAAAGTTGTAACCAACATCCAGATCACGCTCCCACTCCTTGCCCTCGAAGCCCCTGCCAGTGTCAACGTTGTTGCCATTGATGTAGCGCACGGTGGTTACCAAGCCGGGAATACCCAGAGCAGCGAAGTCGTAGTCATGGCGAACCTGCCACGAGCGCTCGTCAGCTCCGGCGAACTCATAAGTGGGGACTTCATTGCCTAGCGGCGAGACGTTGTTGAAGACGCGAGGGAAAGCGTCATCGCCGAACATAGCCTGATAGCCGACCATGAAGGTGTGCCCGCCAAACTTGGCCGAAAACTGGGAAAAAGCCGCCTGATTGTCGATATTGCCCAGCAACTGCTCACCGTCTTCTTTGGAGTCGAAGAGGCCTATGTTCGCGCCCAGTACCCAGTCGCTCACCGGCTCGCTGTGCTTGAGGCTATAAAAACGCTGGTTATAGATATCTTCCAGCTGCGCGTACCAGACGCCGACCGAGGTACGCTTACTGTTGAAGATATAATCGGCCCCGGCGTAGTTGAATCGGTCAGTCGCAACACCAGCCCCCAGCTGTGGCAAATGGCCAAGCTTGGCACGAATTTTGCTTTCGCCAGCCGCATTCAGTAAACTGCCGGAACGGAACTGACCTCCTTGCAGGGTCAATCCATCAAACTCTCGGGAAATGATGCTAGCGCCTTGGTAAGTCGGGGGCAGCAGGCGGATATCACTGAAGGTAAGCACTGGCAGGTTCGGGGTTTGCTCGCCAACCTTAAGCTCGGTCTGCGACAGGCGCACCTTCAACGCCGCTCCAAGACGGCTGTAATCATCAGCCGCCTCGCCGCTATCCAGGGGGAGCAAGCCGGTACCCGCCCGATCAGGGCTACTGTCGAGCTTAATGCCCAACTGTCCCAGCAGATCGATACCGAAACCGACTGTGCCTTGCGTGTACCCGGAATTCACTTTGATAATGAAGCCTTGGGCCCACTCTTCCGCCTTGGACTGCTGGTTGGGCCCGACGATGTCGGAGAAGTCGCGGCTGAAATAGTAGTTGCGTGCCTGCAGGGTGGCCGTGGCGTCCTCGAAAAAACCGCCGTCGGCGGCCAGGCCACTGAGCGGTAGACAGGTACCAGCGCACAGTAAAAGACGGGTTGCATTCTTAAGTTGGTTCATCGTCATGTCCCTTTATTATTGTTTTAGCAGTACAGACAATGCATGCCCTCCCCCCCCGGAAAATAGCCATTTTTAGCACTCCTGCATCCGATTTCTGCAAAAAGGGAAGCTCTGCGGTGATTTTTTGCGATCTTGGTTTTTACCAGCAAAGAATCGAAGATTCAGACGCTCTTTTTCTATTATTTTTGTGTTTTTTCCGTTCCCCCCATTTTGTGGCGGAAAACAAGCGCATTAGCCTTACGCCAACAGGTATTTTTCACCGATCTGCAGGTGGCTGGACGCGGCCAGGAAATGCAGCCGGTTGTTGTTCTTGGCCAGGACTAGATAGGACTTTGCTATAGCCGAAAACCTGCTTGATGTACCGGAAGGGATGCTCGAGCTTGGCACGAACACTGGCTTTGATTTTTTCTGCTTTCAGTTTGTCGGTATCCAGATTCTTCCCAGTGCCAGGGCGTTTTGCAATGAACTAGCGTAGAGAGCAGTGTATGGAGTCACGCAAGAGATCATCATCGTCGAAAAGTGCTGGCGCTCAAACCCGAAGAGATACCGGTCCGCGCTACTTCAGGACTAGCCAAGCACGGAGGGATATCAGCTTCTATAGGTTGATAGCCTGCCATTGGGCTGCGCCCACAAACACCCGGTAGTGCTCCGGCAGCTACCAGGAGCGAAAATAAACCTTGCGCCATTCCGGATAGCGAACCGCTCTCCTTTCCCCCAAACGGGTGGTTAAAGCCGGACGCAGCTTCATTCACCTTGGTTATAGAGATCGGCTGCGGCGGATCCTATCAACCAATTGCAGGGGAACGAGATGAAACAACAAAAAACTTTCGACGAGACCCGGCGAGTCTGCGTGATCGGCGCCGGGCCTAGCGGCATCGCCGCCGCCAAGAACTGCGTGCAGTCCGGACTGGATGTGGTGGTCTTCGAGAAGAACGACAAAGTCGGCGGCAATTGGGTATTCAATTCTAAGACAGGACATTCCAGCGTCTACGAGAATACCCATATCATCAGTTCCAAGGCCTGGTCTGAATACGAAGACTTCCCCATGCCGGACGACTACCCGGAGTATCCCAATCATCGTCAGCTCCAGGCCTACTTCGAGTCCTATGCGAAACACTTTGGAGCCTACGACCAGATTCGTTTCAACCATACGGTTCAGCGTGTTAGTCGCACTCCTGCTGGTCTCTGGCAGGTTTGCTATCTTGATAATCAAAACGTCGAACACACAGAAATATTCGACGTAATGATGGTCTCCAATGGGCACCATTGGGACCCCAAAAACCCCAGCTATCCAGGTGAGTTTTCCGGAAAGTTCATGCACTCGCATGACTTCAAGGGCGTGACCGAGGAATGGCGCGGTAAAAATGTGCTGGTGATTGGTGCAGGCAACTCCGCTTGCGACGTCGCTGTAGAATCCGCCCGCATTGCGAGCAAGGTCTGCCTGTCGATGCGCAGCCCTCAATGGTTCCTGCCGAAGTTTCTGTTCGGGGGCGTACCGACTGATGCTTATATGGCCCGGGATCCCTGGGTGCCGACAGCGGTCGGCCAGTACATGGTCTCGAACCTGCTTCGAATGTTGCAGGGATCTTATAAAAAGATGGGACTGCCCGAGCCCAAGCGCCCAGTCATGAGCCACCACCCTACCCTGAATTCGGACCTGCTCGACTTCATCCGCCACGGTCGGGTAAAGCCGCGCCCAGGCATCAAGGCACTGCATGGCGAGGAGGTGGAATTCACCGACGGATCGCGGGAGGCATTCGATCTTATCTGTGCCTGCACGGGTTACTGGACCACCTTCCCCTTCTTTGATACCGACTTCATCAACTTCAAACACCTGGAGAAGGTACCGCTGTATCACAAGATGATGCATGCCGATTACCAGAACCTGTATTTCATCGGGCTGTTCCAGCCCACAGGCT
Source organism: Halopseudomonas pelagia (assembly GCF_009497895.1). NCBI lineage: Bacteria > Pseudomonadati > Pseudomonadota > Gammaproteobacteria > Pseudomonadales > Pseudomonadaceae > Halopseudomonas > Halopseudomonas pelagia. Next base: position 131,636 of record NZ_CP033116.1, read on the forward strand.
GTATCTGGCCCATGGCGGACAGGCAGGCGAAACTGGCTTGTGCCGAAATCCTCGGGCTGTATCAGCGCCCGAGCGACATGAAAGCAGCTATACAGCATCAGCTCGACAATCCCCACGTTGAGTTCGAGGGCGGCCAGCGACATGCGGTCCAGGTTGAGTACCATCAGTTCCGCCAGGATCTGAGAAACGAGCTGCGCACCGCCGGCATCGATATCGGCGAAGCGCCGAAGAAGGACATCTACCCAGTGCAGGAAGGCGAGCCGGATCTCAAAACCGCAAATGCGCGGGCCATGCATGGCATCGAGATCAAGATCGTGGACACGAACGGCCAGACTCTGCCTAACGATGGCGTTACCGAAGGCGAGTTGCTGGTCTGCGGGCCAACCTGTGGGGATGGGTCGCTCGACAACCCAGTCCCGGTCGAACAGAACGAATGGCTCCCGTCTGGCTATGTCGCCCGCATCGACGCTAAAGGCACGTTGATGCTGGGTGATCGGATCGAAAGCGCCCAGCCAGCTCAGACAGCAAGCGCCGACCTGGCCGAGGCCACTCCGTAAGGTCAGATCTGGAGTTAATAATCGACCGCTCGCTGAGCGGATCAGGCAAAAACCAGGTGCTGGGCCGCTTGTAAGGCACTCTCGCTGGCGGCTCAATTCTCGGTCAGATGCAAACTGAAGGAGGCAACACTGTGAGTACGAATATCGTAGAACAGCCGGCAGAGCATGGCGTGAGCCCCAACTCGGATGCCGGCTTCACTATTGATGAAACTCTCGCTCAGGCTGTGCAGAGTGGAAATATCCCTGGCGTCGTGGCGATGGCCGCAACTAGGGACAACGTTGTTTATGAGGGCGCCTACGGTCAGTCCGGCGAGGAGCAAAGCGTCCAAGTCAGTGCCGACTCGATGTTCTGGATTGCTTCGATGAGCAAACCTATCACCTCTATCGCCGCCATGCAGCTCCTGGAACAGAACAAGCTGCAGCTAGATAGGCCCATAGGAGAGCTGCTACCTGAGCTGGCCAATCCGCAGGTACTGGAGGGTTTCGCCACTGACGGTCGTCCGCTGATGCGACCTGCCAAGGGGCCGATCACCCTGCGGCAATTGCTCACCCATACCTCGGGATTCGGCTATGCCTTTGGCGAAGCCCAACTGTTGAAATATGTTCAAAAAGAAGCAATTCCGGACGTAACCACGTGTACCCCGAATGCCTTTCGCTTGCCACTCATGTTCGATCCTGGCGAGCGTTGGCACTATGGAATTAGCCTGGACTGGGTCGGGAAGGTCATAGAAGCGGCCAGCGGACAGCGCCTCGAGGAATATTTTCAGCAACACATCTTCGGCCCCTTGGGCATGGTGGACACCACCTTCGCACCGACCTCGGAACGACGTGAGCGTCTGATGCCCATGCACGCCCGTCTGCCAGACGGCTCCTTGCAGCCGATCCCGTTTGAGTTACCTGAAGACCCAGAGTTTTACCTGGCCGGCGGCGGTCTGTTCGGTACCGCACGGGACTATCTGAAGCTGCTGCAAATGATACTCAATGAAGGCACTTTCAACGGTTTGCAGATCCTCCGCCCCGAGACTGTTCGGCTGATGGCACAGAACCACATTGGTGACTTGCAAGCCGGAAAGATGACCTCAGCGATGCCCGAGTTAACCCAGGATGTGGAGTTCTTCCCGGGCATGGAGAAGAGGTGGGGGCTGGGTTATCTGATCAACACCGAGGCCACGCCTGAAGGCCGTAGCGCAGGGAGCCTCGGTTGGGCCGGCCTGGCCAATACGTACTTCTGGGTGGACCCGGCCAGGCAAGTAACCGGAGTGATCATGACCCAGATTCTGCCCTTTGCTGATCCGGCGATGATGGAAGTATTCAACCAGTTCGAAGCTGGCGTATATCGCCAACTGGACGCATGACAGCGAGTTCGCTGCCGGCCGGCCCAAGGTCGATTGGAAACTACTCTTGAAAGGACTACATATGAATATCAAGCGTGTAACTGTAGCTGGAAGTGGCGTACTCGGTAGTCAAATCGCCTTCCAGACAGCGTTCCAAGGGTTCAGCGTTTCGGTCTACGACATCAATGACGAAGCCGTGCACAAGGCTCGAGACCGATTCAACGCTTTGAAGGCAAGATACCTGGAAGATGAATACGGAACAGAAAAAGAGCTGGACGCTGCGTCCAATCGCATCTCGTCGTACACCGACCTGGCAGCCTCGGTAGAACAAGCTGACCTGGTAATCGAAGCGATCCCCGAGGTGCTCGAAGTCAAGCAAGGCTTCTATGAACACTTATCACGAGTCGCACGCAAGGAAGCCATCTTCGCCTCCAACTCTTCCACCTTCATCCCCAGCCAGCTCATAGACCATACGGACCGCCCTGAGAAGTACCTGCACCTGCATTTTGCCAATGATATCTCGAAACTCAACGTGGCCGAGGTCATGAAGCATCCCGGCACCTCTTCTGAGGTATTCGACGAGGTGATCGAGTTCGCCAAGGCGATCGCCATGGTTCCCATCCCTATTCACAAAGAGCAACCCGGTTATGTTTTGAACACGTTGCTGGTACCGTTTTTGAGGGCCGCCCTGGAGTTGGTTGTTGATGGGGTTGCGGAACCGGAAACGGTAGACAAGACCTGGATGATTTCCAGCCGTGCTCCACTGGGTCCGTTCGGATTTCTGGACATGATAGGCCCTAATACACCCTACAACCTCAACAAGGCCTATGCAGAAGCGGGAGATGAAGGCGCTGCGAGGATCGCTGAGTGGCTAAAGCGTGAGTTCCTAGACAAGGGGAGAATGGGAAAACAGAACGGAAAAGGTATCTATACCTATCCGAACCCTGCCTTCGAGAGCCCTGGCTTTTTGAAGTGAACGGCAAGAAAGAACGCTCCGACTTTGACTCGAAGCGTTCCTTTCCTTTTGCCCCCATCGTGTCGCTAACTATGCCGCAATCAGGTAGCTGTTACACCACCATCGAGCACCAGTTCGGCTCCGGTCATCCATGCTGAAGCCGGGCTGGCGAGGTGAAGCGCGGCTGCGGCTACATCACGAGGCTGGCCATATCCCATCGGGTGCAGGGATTGGACAAACGCATCGGCGCTCTCCTCGTCCGGAGCAAGGCCGACCCGCACCAGGTTGTTCACCACATTGGTGCCCATGTAGGTCTTGATGATCGCGGGGTGCACCGAGTTGATCCGTACGCCATAGCCCAATTGGGCCACCTCGATAGCAGCCGCCTTGGTCATCAGGCGTACCGCACCTTTTGGAGCGCAATGGGCCGTCAGGCTCGGCGAGCCGACCAGGCCGGCTATCGAAGACAACTTGATGATTGATCCGCCGCGCCCGCCTGCCCCGCCCGGACGCATAGCGCGCAGGACGTGCTTCATGCCCTAAAGACACCATCCACGTTAGTTGCCATAGTTCGCTAAGAATCCTCCAGCTCGCACTCAGTCACCAACGCCGAGGTCTCGATTCCGGCATTGTTAACTAGAATGTCAAGGCCGCCAAAGCGCTTGATCGTCGCCTCGACCGCAGCTACCCACTCCACTTCCTGCGTTACGTCATGACGCATGAATTCAGCGCGAGCATTAGCCAGGTCAGTCGCCTTGACTCTCCCCCAGCTCAACGCGCACATCCGTCAGCATTACGCTGCACCCCGCCTGCAGCAAGGCTTCGACAATTTCGGTGCCCAGGCCCCGCGCTGCGCCGCTAACCAGGGCGACTTTGCCGTCCAAACGATTCTGGTCTAGATAGCTGGTCATGGTCGTTCTCCGTTTCAGTTCGAGTCGGGCGCATGGCCGAATCGGACATGCGTTTTCTTGCTGGTGGAATGGAAACGCGCGACGTGATATTGCTGTCACAGCCATACCGACAAAAACAATACTGATCGGAAAATCTATTGTTGCCCCCCCTGATGGGGTGCGCGAGATGAGATGAGTAACGACGCCAGAACAAAAACAATGATATCGCCCTTGCTGAGAACGAAACTGGTCCCCCCCCGTCAAGGTCGAGGGACACTGCCGCGCCCTCGGCTCGAACAACTCATCGAGCGGGTTGCAGAAACCACTCTGACCGTTATCAAAGCACCTCCTGGCTTTGGCAAGAGCACGCTCGCCAGCGCGTGGGCCGAAGCCGCAGTCGTTCGTGGTGCACGCGTCGCCTGGCTTTCCTTAGACGAAGCCGATAACACCTCGGAGCGGCTTCTCCGGTACGTGGCTGCCGCCGTTGAACGAGGTTTTGAAGGTGATGACGAAGCAGAGTTGCCCAAAGACCTATCGCTGATTCCGGCCGGCCACTTGAGCACGCTCTTGCTGAACGCCTTGGCGCGGCGGCGAGAGCAGTGCTTCTTATTCATCGACGATTACCACTGCGTTCCCGAACCGGTGCTCACCGAAGCCTTAGAGCAGTTGATCCGCTTTGCACCGGACAATCTGCATCTGGTGCTTTGCGGTCGTACCAATCTACCTGCCTGCCTCTTCGCTCATATTTATTGCCATGCCTGTCTGGAGGTGAACACCGATCAACTCCGATTCGATGTCGAGGAGACTCGGGATCTGCTGCTGCGCACCGGGGTGCCGATTCTCGACGCTAGCGACGTACTTGACCTGCACGCTGCCACCGAGGGATGGATCACCGCTTTGCGCGCCAGCTTGATCAACCACCCCCAACGTCGTGCCGACAACCCACGACTGACAAAGAGCATCAGCGGTGTGTTCGACGAGCTGATCAATCGACTGACGCCAGAGCTCTCAGCGCAATTACCGCACCTGGCTGCAGTCAAGAAGTTCAACGCGCCGCTGGTCGAACGCCTGATCGACGGAGCAGAGGGGCGAACTTTCATTGCGGAGCTCGAGCGGCTTCAGCTGTTCATTACCGGGCTTGACGAGACCGGTGAGTGGTTCAGCCTCCACCCGCTCTTTTGCGAGCACCTTCAGCGCCGCCTTTCCCCGCAGGACATCATCGCAGCGCTGCGCAGAGCTGCTTGGTGGTTTGCCGATCAATCCGCCTGGACTGACGCGGTGCGTTGCGCCCTAGCGGCCGGCGATAATGACAGCGCGCAGGAATGGATCGCTTATTGCGCCATGGGCATGGTGGAGCGCGGCGACTTCGCTATTTTGCTTGATTGGCAACGCCAACTACGCGACCGCCTATTGCGGCCATCAGTAGCCTTAAGGCTTGCCCTGGCGTGGGCTGCCGGTCTGGCCATGAGCTGCACTGAAGCGCGCGAACAGCTGGAAAGCGTCCGATCCGAGTCAACGCAGATCGAGAATAGCGAGCTGTACTGGGAATGTCAGGCGCTTGAGGGGATGATCCTGTCGATGGAAGATCATTCCGAAGCAGGCGGCCGCCTCGCCCAGGCCAGCCTGCAGCATCTCGAACGAAGTCCGTGGATCTACAACACGCTTCTAAATGTGGTGTGTTTCAGCCATCTACACGCCAATAACTGGGAAGCGTTTTATAGCGTCCCGCCAGTGCTCTACCCTCCTTCGGATAGCCACCGTTGCCTGTTCAATAAGGTGTACAGACTATGCGTGGTGGGCTTGGGTGAGCACGTGCAGGGGCGTCTTTCGCAGGCCGCGGCGACCTACAAGGAAGGCCTGCGCCTGGCTAATGACGAGGCCTGGGGGCACCCGGTATTGCGTGCTTTGCCGTCAAGTTTTCTGGCGACGGTTCGCTATCAGCAGGGCGACCTTGTGGAGGCTGGGCGGCTGAACCTGAAAAGCACCGAACTCATCAAGCTAGGCGGATCCCTAGATTGCGTCGTCAGCACGATCATCACCGCCAGCCGCCTCAGCAGCCACAACGCAGCCGAGCAACGAGCTCGCCATTACCTGGATGAGGGCGAACGTCTCGCGCACTCCCGAGACTGGCCGCGACTGAGTGCGGAATTACTTCTTGAGCGCACGCGCATCAGCCTACTTGAAAACAAGCAGCACGAAGCCTTGGCCTGCGCCCGGAAACTCGAAGCACTAAACGCGGCCGCCAGCCCCGGCCAATGGGAGGGATATTCATACCAGACCACGCTCGCAATACTCTGGTGCGAAGCAGCTGGCCTGCCCTTGCAGGCCAGCACTGGCGCTGCCGAGGCGCTGATCGAAGGCGCCGAGCGCAGCAACCGCCGCCTGATGCAACTTCAACTCAATGCAGGACTGGCTTTGCTGCACTGGCGACGCAACGCGCCAGATGGCGCAATCGACTACCTGTTGGAGGCGTGCCGACTCGCCGAGGCCTGTGAAGCGCCACAACTTCTCGCAGACTTTCCCGTACGCGAGGCACTAGAAGAGCTGGCCGCCCACGGATTGGAGCGCAAAGCCCTGAGCGACTCCCAGCAAGCCCAGCTCAAACGCTACGCACTCCCCTCCAGGGAATCGCGTACCAATGCTATCTTGCAACATGCCGCCATCGGCCTCACCGGCAAAGAGCGCAACATTCTTGCGCTGGTTGCCCAAGGCAAGTCAAACAAGGAAATGGCCAGACTGCTTGGCATTACTCCGGAGACCGTCAAGAGCTACATGAAAAATATTTTCGCCAAGCTGGGCGTGAACAATCGGGCTCAGGCCGCGGCGGCTGCGATGGCCAACGGACTGATTTAGCCGGCCCGCTCGAAACAGCCGCATCAACGCCGAGTTAGCATCACGCGCGACGTCTCTGACTGAGTCTGCGGAGCGGCGCGCACCCCTTGGGTGCCGTAATCCCCCGAAAGCATCGGTGCCTTCAGCGATCAACGAGTGTTGTCCATGGACTTCATGCACGACCACTTCAGGAACGGTCGAAGCTATCGCCTGTTCAATACGCTGGGTGGCTAACCGTCAAAGACGTGGAATGGAGATGAATTTGTCAATGTCTTCCGAGCGTGTGATCAGTGCCTTAAACCAGATCATCGAATGGCCGGTAAGCCGACTTTAATCCCCTGGGACAATGGCCCCTAGTACATCAGTTCGAGGAAGAGTTGATGCCCAGGATTGAAAGCTCGTAACCGTTTTATAACCGTCCGAGGAAACGGGGTAGAACCCAGCTGTCGCTCGGGGGGTGTCTATGAATCCAAGGGTGATTCAGTTCTTGACTGAAGCTCAAGCAAGTCCCCCACCTCACAGCCCAGGTATCTGCAAAGCTCTTCAATAACATCCAGCTCTATACGGGTGGCTGTTTCATGGTACAGGCGCGTAATGGTTCCACGGTTAATACCTGTATCCCGAGCGACGTCGATTACTTTGAGCTTTTTCTCGCCCATCAATCTCGACAAATGGCACTTGATCATTTTCCCACCAAAAGACTATTTGACCCCCAGGAGAACAAAAAGACTTGCAGAAGGTCTTTTTGCATGCATAATGATCTTCAGGAGATCATATCGCTCTTCAAGAGGACCTGATGACCTCCAGCAACAAACATTACCAGAGGATCATTGCCATGTCACAGATATACCTAACTACCGACGAACTAGCCGCACGTATCAAATACGACGCCCGTACCATTCGCGATCGCCTCAAGGACTCCGTGCTGTTTGAAGGCACCCATTACATCCGGCCCTTTGGGGGCCGAAAAATCTTGTACCTGTGGGACGCCATTGAGCGGGATATGGCAGTAAGTTCCGGCGCTTCCAGTTTCAGCATCCCAATGGCAAATGGAGGTGTGATGCATGGCTAGCATTCGAGCGAGAGATACGACCGGGAAGCTGTTCTTCGACTTCCGCTTCCAGAACACCCGTTGCAGAGAGCAGACCGCCCTGGACGACAATCCTGTCAACAGACGCAAGCTGGAGGGAATTCTAAAAAGGATCGAGGCGGAAATCACCTTGGGCACCTTCGAGTACAGCCGGTACTTTCCAGGTAGCAGCAACGCTAAGAAATTTGACGAGGCCGCCAACCAGAGGGCGAGGGCCCAAGTCAAAGCCACCCCGCTATTTTCTGATTTTGCCGAGGTCTGGTTGTCGGAAATGAGTGCTCAATGGCGCAACTCACACATAAGCACGATTGAGTCGACTTTGCGCGCACATCTGAAACCGATGTTCGGAGAAAAAGAGGTCGGCTCCATCACCAAAGCAGAGATTTTGTCATTTCGGTCCCAGCTCGCCAAAGTCAGAAACGGAAAAGACAAGCCTCTCTCAGCCGAGCGAATCAACCACATCATGACGCCTTTGCGCATGATCCTTAATGAAGCAGCCGACCGCTTCGAGTTTACCTCACCTTATCTGGGCATCAAATCCATAAAGGTACCCAGGACGGATGTTGAGCCCTTCACCTTCGATGAGGTGAAGCAAATTCTCGACACCGTCAGGGCCGACTTCAAGAACTACTACATCGTGCGGTTTCTGACCGGCATGCGCACTGGTGAAATTGATGGCCTGCAGTGGCAATACGTTGACTTTGAACGACGGCAGATCCTGGTACGCCAGGCGCTGGTCAAAGATGAATTGGTTTACACCAAAAATGATGGCTCGTTCCGCACCATCGATATGTCGGGGCCGGTCTATGAGGCATTACAGTCCCAACACCAAGCCACCGGCGAGTTCGAATATGTGTTCAGTACACGAAACGGCAAGCCAATGGCGCATCGCAATATCACCCAGAGGGTTTGGTATCCGCTATTACGTCATCTAGGCCTCAGAAAACGCAGGCCCTATCAGACCCGACATACTGCGGCGACACTCTGGCTTGCTTCAGGCGAGGCGCCCGAATGGATCGCACGGCAAATGGGGCATACCACGACAGAAATGCTGTTCCGTGTGTATTCCCGTTATGTACCCAATCTGACTCGCCGTGACGGCTCAGCGATGGAGCGTCTGTTAATGAATGAGCTTAACCACACCAGCCAGACTGAAGCACAGGAGAAGGACCATGCTTAACGTCTCTAACCGCACTTGCCGCCGCCTTGCCAGCGCTATTCAGGTCGCTTTGCGCATCCCTGACGGTGATTCGCTGGTCTTTCTGATTGGTCGCGGACATGAGGCATCCAACCTCGATGCCCTGGAAACCTGGGTTAAAGAGACACTTCCGCAGCTGGAGGAAGAGTGCGGCAAAGCAGTTTTACCTTACCTGCTGGACCACCTGGAAAGCACGATGGAACGCTGGGGGGCTGCCTGATGAATCAATATAACCCGCCCATTATTCATGGGCAGGATCATGAGGTGTTCTGCCTGGCCGGTTGCTTGGTACCGCAGCAGGCTTACCAGGTGTCACCTCTGAAATCAGCCATCTTTCTTGTTTTAGAAAATCTGTTCGGCTGCCATGAGGTACTGCTGGGCGTGGAAGATCACCCTGCGACTTGGCCCTCCAAAGGTTTGGTTGCCGTCAGCATGCAGGCGACCAGACACGGTAGTTATCTGCTCGGCGAGGATAGTCAGGTAATGACACCGCAGAACTTTGAATCGCTATGTCACCTGCCAGTCAGCCGGGTCAGCTCGATGGATACTGTGATGGGCGTTGAGCAATGGCTGGAGCTCTGCCCGTTTCCGCCCTTGAAGAGGTTTGTCTATCAGGTATTGGGAGTGCCCGCAGTTGGCTGCTCTTTTTTCAATCTTCCCGCCAGTGCCCGCCATCACCACTGTTATCCCGGTGGGCTGGCCGAACACAGCCTGGAAGTCGCGCAATCGGTTTATGCCGCAAGCGGCTGTTTTCCCGAGCATGAACGTTGGCTAGCAGCGGTTGCCGGGCTGCTGCATGACCTCGGCAAGGTCCGCAGCTTTCATCCTGACGGAAGCCGAACCGAGACGGGTTATCTGGTAAGCCATGAACTACTGGGGCTGGAACTGGCATTACCAGCGCTAGCTCAGCTCGACACGCATTGGCCTGACGGAGCCAATGCACTGCGCTACCTGTTTGACTGGATACTTCGCCCCAAACAGCAAAGGCCTTTGATGCCGATTGCGCTAACCATTAGACAAGCTGACGTAATGAGCGCTGCCGCCAGCAATCGTCAAAGGGCGTTCAGCAAGCTACCCGCGTGGCAAACCTTCGCCAAGGATCAAGGCCCCGGGCCCACCAGCAGCTACTGGCTGCCGAGCCCGCCGTAGGTCATGTGGTATTCAGGGTTTGTAGTGTAAGCCCTGAATACCAGAGGCGCGGCCCGACTGAGCATCTGCCCTTAACTGGCCTGTTCAAAAGCGGCTCGGTCGCTTGACAAGCATCAAAGCCATGCCAGTATAAATACTGGCTATACATACAGCTATTGGCTCTTGCGTACCACCACTGATAGCCAAGGCATACATGACGGAATCTAATATGACTGATCTTAAAGAAATGACAGACCTGCTATACGGTGAGGGCGAACCCATGCAGGGCGGCACCCTTACGTTGGAAGAAGCCAAAGAACAGGGGCAAGCCTTTGCCAAGTACATGCCCTATTGCATCGTACGCGACTGGATTTGGGCTGACCTGGATATCGACGATAAAATCATCAAGGATCTGGAGACGCGGAATATCAAACCTGTGATGGTGTATGCACATCACGTCATGTACGACAGCAGTCGGCGTTTCGAGTCGGGCAATTGGGTTAGGACCTCGCCCCTGATTAAATTTACACCGCCCTGCTTTTTTCAAACTAGTAACACCGTCTACATTCTGGTGGGTGATGGGAAGCGTAAGACCACCTCCTTCGAAGCGATCATGAGTATTTTCTGAGCATCAGCCGGCGGCGATTTTTTCGTCACCGGCTGCTACCGCAAGAGGGAGTCTGCGAGATGAACATTCGTGATGGTTTGCCGGCGTCACGGCTAGCCGAATTTGAAAGCACTGTAAGCCGCGTCCCAGCCATGCTAAATATCCTGGAACTTCGATCCTCCGGCGCTCGACCTGCATATCGGCAGGCAACTGAAACCCTGGCTCTAACACTGTTGACCTTTGGCACCCCTGATGAAGCAAGACACTATTTGCACAAGCGAACGTCGAGATTGGCAGGAACTACCCCGTTGGCCTGCATCAAAGATAGCGACGCGTCCTGTGAAATGGTCATAGAAGACCTGTTCAGGATCATTGAGGGATACGTGTTCTGAGCAGCGCTCAAGGAATTCAGCCGCTCAGCAACTACCAATCATGACCAGTCATCTCTCCTAACAATGACTACAGCGGATAACCATGAAGATCATTGAAGAAAAACTGTCTCCAGTCATCACCGATGTGATGTGTGATGTCTGCAGCTGCTCAACAATACCCCCTGGCGGCTCAGCGGAGTTTGGGGTGTTATCTGCCGACTGGGGCTATGGATCCCAGCATGATGGTGAACGATATGAGGTTCATCTGTGCGAGCCGTGCTTTTTCGCCACCTTATCTCATTTGCGCCGTCAGAAAATGGTTGATGACACTGCTAACGAAACAGGTGAGTCAAGCGCGCCTTTTGGCTTGGTAGAACGCGATAACTACTTCAAGGGTTAGCCATGCCAGACGAACACTCGCCCATTCTTGTGGTTGATCTTGAAGCAACCTGCTGGCAGTCAGCAACGCCAGAGGGTGAGCCGCAGAGCATCCACACCATGGAAATTATTGAGATTGGCTGCGCGCTGACCAATCGACAGGGCGCGGTGCTGGATAAGCGCGCCTTCATTGTCCGGCCTGAACGCCAGCCTGTACTCAGTGCGTTCTGCACCGAGCTGACTCATATTACTCAAGGCATGGTTGATAACGCCTTGACGCTGCCGAGTGTTATTGCGCAAATGAACGTCTGGCTTGAGGACACCGGAACAGACTTAATCTGGTGTAGTTGGGGCAACTACGACTTGAATCACCTTACAGCTCAGTGCGCCCTCGATAACGCTGATTCGAAGCTACTGCACCTTCCGCACCTCAATTTAAAAAAGCTCTGGCGACGCACAACCAAGCAGCGCAAAAAAACCAGCCTTGCCAGCGCCCTTGCTTACCACGGACTGACATTTGACGGTCAGCCACACCGGGGCATAGATGATGCGAGGAACATCGCACGGTTGCTGCCGTTTCTAAATTGGTCGCTGGCGGACGATCTGGATGAAAACTGAGATACTCATTTTTCTCGACTATGACGGGGTCCTACACCCGGATGCCGTATACCGCCGTTTGAATGGGCACATTGAGCTAAGAGCTCCGGGCGAGCTGTTCATGTGGGCGCCGGTACTTATTGAAGCTCTGGCCCCGTATCCCGACTTGAGCATTGTCCTGTCCACCAGCTGGGTACGAGAATTGGGGTTTCGTCGAGCATTAGCCTTTTTGCCTGCTCACCTCGCGGAAAGGGTTATTGGTGCCACCTGGCATTCAGCGATGAGCACAACCCCCGATGGCATCATTGAGTGGGATCAGCAATCTCGTTACGACCAGATTTCTGCGCACCTCAGTCGGCGAGCCATTGCTATGCCCTGGCTGGCTATCGATGATGACGCTGCCGGATGGCCCTCTGGCCAACATCAAAACCTCGTGCAGACAGATCCGATGCTTGGCCTTTCATCAATTGAAACCCAGCTACGGCTGCAGGAGCAGTTGAAGGCTCTTAATGTGAGAAACCCATGAAGCTAGTATGCATATCCGACACCCATAGCATGCACAGCAGCATCCGGGACATTCCAGATGGCGATGTCCTTATTCACGCAGGAGACAGTCTTGGCCAAGGCACACTGGACAATGTTCATGAGCTAGATGATTGGCTGGGCACTCTGCCTCACAAACACAAGATCGTCATTGCCGGCAACCATGACTGGGCCTTTCAAGACAGCCCAGAGCTGGCAAGCGACGTACTTAGCAACGCGATTTACCTGGAAGATAGCGGTGTTGTGATTGAGGGTGTTAGATTTTGGGGTTCGCCCTGGACACCCATCTTTTGGAATTGGGCCTTAATGCTGGACCGGGGGCAACCGCTTTATGGTGCCTAGGCACTCATCCCTGACGACACTGATGTTCTTATTACCCATGGGCCACCACAGGGTATTGGTGATGAAGTCGAGATGGGGCTTGGGTTTAGAAATGTAGGATGTCTTGACCTTCTGGAGCGGATTGACCGTCTTTTCTTAAAAGCTCATATATTTGGACATATTCATGAAGGTTACGGCGTTTACCAGCGGGGACCGCTAAGCCTGGTCAATGCGAGTACCTGTAATGAGCGATACGAGCCAAATAATCCACCGATAGTGTTGGAGCTCGAAATTGGTGAAAAGCCATCGCCTGTCTGAGTGCCTGATTATCGCCTATAGCGTGCTGCCAGCACGTGCTGGATAAACGACAGCTGGCCTCTCAGGATTTACCAAAGGCCGTTGCGCAGTCGATTAATTCGACGATAGGTTTCAACAAGCGTCAGCATACTGCCATGTGAGATAACGTCCAACGGTGCTCGCCCATTAAAAAACTCGTTGCCATTCGGGCGCCCCATAAAGCCATAGACGTTTGCTGGATTTTTAAAAAGAGTGCGCATGGTTGCGTGTATGTTCAGCACAATGCTGATGCGCTCAAGCTGGTCACAGTCCAGCCTCGATGCGGTTGCTTCGCCCTTTGTTCGGAGCAGGGTAGCCCGGGAAATGCGTAATACCTGCTGGATCTGGTTACGGTTGGCTTTCCAATGCTCAAGAATAGTAACGGCCGCGCGCAAGCCAATCATGTGCTTCGCATTCTCGCTAGGGAGACTATGTTCTTGAGCGATAACCATCATGATGTTCTGCATGCTGAGTTGATTCTATTCAGACCATAGTGCTCGGAGTCTGCGACGTCAATCGGCAATGGTGCTATTTAAAAATGATGCAACAGTGTGCGTTCTAAGAGCGTACGGTACGGGAATTCGATAACTCGCTGAACAAACCATTGGCCTGAATTGAGAAATGGCAGGCTTTAGCCGGTTGTAGCCTGCACTGAGGGCCAGATATCGGTCACAAGTGGCCGTCATTAATGATAGTTGCCAGCCCCAAAAGCTAACATTGTGAATGAGAATGAGCATCGCGGGGCATGGTCAGCGCGCTGTCGGAGAAAATTTTTCACGTTCATGGTTAGTGGTCAAGGCTACCACCGAATGAATAGCCCCAAGTTTCGGAGACCCCTCCAGGGTTTTCGTGGAATGCCCCGGGTTACCTGGACACTTCTAGCCTATTATTTGAGCATAGGAGGAAGTGATGAGTAACCAGCGATATTCACCCGAATTCAAAGACGAAGCGGTCCGGCAGATCGTCGAGAGGGGTTACCCAGTAGCCGAGGTCTCGGAGCGACTGGGTGTCTCTGCCCACAGCCTTCACAAATGGGTCAAGGCCATCAAGCCAAGTAAATCCGACGAACAGACCTCAGAGCTCAACGACGCAAAGAAGGAAATTCTTAAGCTGCGAGCCCAGCTTCGACGAACTGAGGAGGAGCGAGATATCTTAAAAAAGGCCGCTCGGTACTTCGCAAGCCAACCCGAGTGAAGTACCGATTTGTTGCTGACCACAGTAGCGAGTTTCCGGTGCGCACCATGTGCAACCTGCTTGATATCTCGCGAAGCGGCTACTACGCATGGCGTTTCCGGCCGTTGTCCGACAGAGCTGTCGAAGATGCTCGGCTGCTGCCTTTGATACATGCTTCTTACGGTGCCAGCTTTGGCGTCTATGGCTATCGGCGGATATCAATGGACCTGAAAGAGGCTGGTGAGACGTGCGGTAAGCACAGAGTCCATCGCATCATGAAGACCAATAATATCAAAGCGATACACGGTTATAAAAAGCCAAGAGTTGTGAACGGCCGACCATCGATCCTGGCACCCAATACGCTTAACCGGGAATTTAAGGTGACCACACCAGACACCGCTTGGGTAACCGATATTACTTACATTAGGACCTGGCAAGGGTGGCTATACCTGGCAGTCGTACTGGATCTGTTCTCACGCAGAGTAGTGGGCTGGTCCATGAAACCGACGCTAGCACGCGAGATTGTTCTAGACGCGCTCATGATGGCTGTCTGGCGTCGCAAACCCACTAGCCGAGTGCTGGTTCACTCAGATCAGGGGTCTCAATATGGTAGCGACGACTGGAGACGATTCTGTCATCACCACAACCTTGAACCCAGTATGAGTCGGCGCGGCAATTGTTGGGACAATGCTGTCGCGGAGTCATTTTTTAGTAGTTTGAAAAAAGAGCGCATTAGGAAGCGCATCTACAAAACCAGAGACTTAGCTCGCGCAGATATCTTTGATTACATCGAAGTGTTTTATAATCGAAATCGGCGCCACAACCATCTGGGCGGCTTAAGCCCAGAGGCTTTCGAGGCCGCTTCAGCATGAGGCTTCAACGTGTCCAAAAACCCGGGGCATTCCATCGCATGTTACTAAACCACACGGGGATTTATGGAATAGGCAGGGTGGCACAGTCATACATCTGACCGCGTAACCATTGCAGACTGTCATCGTTGTCAAATCGGCTATGCCAATATAGCTTGAGCTCGGGCTCCGGGAATATTACAGGCGTAGCGTGGCAGCTCAATTTGAAGACGTCAGCAAATACTCGTGCAAGCGGGCTGGGCAGGTTGCAGAGATAGCCAGTTTGAGCCGCAATAGCGGGCATAGCCATAAAGTTTTGGACCACGGCACCAATACGCCTTTTTAACCCCTGCGCGGTGAGAGCTTGATCAATTACGCTACCACCATAGCTCTGCATTCCAATCACAACATGCGGACGCTCTAAGTAAAGATCCAGCGGTACAGGCCCAGAGGGCAGCCCTTCGCGTTGCCATACTAAAGTAACTAATGGTATGCCAGTTAAGTGCTCAAAACGCATGGTGGCGCCGGTGATTGGATTAACGTCTATAGCTAAGTCAATCTCACCACTTTCAAGCATGCTCTGTATCTGCCCGGTATTTGGAGCCGGGAGTGGCTGCATTTGCAAAACTACGCCAGGCGCAAGGCGACTAATTTGCTCGATAAGCTTGGGCATAATCGCAAACTCGACATAGTCGCTGGCTGCAATACGAAACTTACGCTGGGTTAGCTCGGGTATGAAATGATCACCACCTCGTAAAGCCTGATCTATTTTCTCCAACGCTTCTCGTATGGGGACTATCAGCTCGCTAGTCCTAGGCGTAGGCAGAAGCCCCTCTCGCCCATAGACAAACAATTCCTCTCCCAGCCGCTCGCGTAAACGACGGAGACCATGACTGACTGCGGACTGACTCAGGGCGAGCCTTTCGCCGGCTCGAGTGACGTTGCGCGTCTCCCAAAGGGTCACAAACAGTACTAAGAGATTAAGATCGATATTACGGATATGCATTTCATTCATACTTGAAATCCTACATATTCATTTCAAACATCGCAATTAAATTGCTCTACTCAACACTGTCCTCCACACAGCAGAGAGCCCAATAATGTCAAATAAAAAGCCGCTTACCATGGGTTGGTTTTGCCCTACCTTGGGCGATACCACTGCATTTGGTGATCCTAACCAGAGTATTCCCCAATCTTTAGATCATTTTGAAAGAGTTACCCTCGCCGCTGAAGAAGCGGGTTTCGAGTACATGCTCATCCCAGTCAGTTCAGTCTGTTGGGATGCCTGGGTAGTCGCCAGTCATCTGGCAGCACGCACCGAAAAGATGAAAATGCTCTTGGCAGTCAAGCCAGGGAACGTACATCCGGTCGTACAAGCCAAAATGATTACGACCTTCGACCAGATGTCCAAGGGACGTATCTATTTGAATTTGATTGCCGGTATCAGTGAAAAGGATGCCTTTGCTGAAGGCCAATTGGAGGCCAAAGAGGATCGCTACGATCAGATGCTGGAAGAAGTGGAGCTGATGAAGCGGCTGTGGACTGAGGAAGATGTGGAGCACACCGGCAAGTACTATCAAGTACACGGCCCGAAGATCATGCCGAAGCCCTTCCAGCAGCCGCATCCGCCGTTCTTCCTAGGCGGCGGGTCTGAACAAGCCGCTGATATTTCCGCCCGTCACTCATCTACCCACCTGTTCTGGGGCGACTATCCGGAACGCATTGCTGAACAGATCAAGGAAATGCGTGACCGTGCAGCCAAATATGGTCGGCGGGATGACATTGATTTCGCCATGCGGCTCCAGATCATTTGCCGCGAGACCGAGGAGGAGGCCTGGGCTGCTGCGGACGCATTGATTGCGGGGACAGAAAACACTGCCATGGCTGAGATGGCGAAAACAGCGGCAAAAGCCGATTCCGTTGCTAACAGGCGTGCAGCCGAACTATCCAAAACAGTCGGACGCAAGATGACTCCCCATCTCTGGACTGGTATTACCGAGGTCCGGCCTGGAGCTGGCGTTGCGGTGGTGGGCAACCCGCAGCAGGTTGCTTCGCAATTGCAGGAATTTGTAGATGCTGGTTGCTCGGGTTTCTGCCTTTCAGGTTATCCACACCATGAAGAAGCAGAACGGTTCGGCCGTTTGGTGATGCCTTTGTTGTGTTCTTGATCAGCTTCCTGTTAGCCACTGGACCAACACATGCGAGGATCACATTATGAGTAATGCTCCTGAATTCAACGCCAAGCAGCTGCGTACAGCACTCGGCACCTTTTCTACAGGTGTGACGATCATTACCACTCGCGGCGAGGATGGCTTGGACTATGGCCTTACTGCCAACAGCTTTAACTCAGTTTCCATGGATCCACCCTTGGTGTTATGGAGCCTGAGTCATAACGCTTTATCCGCACCGGCTTTCATTTCATCCGATCACTTTGCGGTGCATGTGTTAGCGGCAGATCAAACCTCGCTATCAAACCGATTTGCCAAAAGCGGCAGTGATAAGTTCGCCGGCTTATCGCTTACACGGGGTAAGGGCGAGGTACCCCTGTTACAAGACTGCTCCGCCCGCTTCGAATGCCGGGCTGTCCATCAATATGAAGGTGGAGACCACGTAATTTTGGTTGGGGAGGTGCTTTCATTTGAACATCGCGTCGCCGCACCTTTGGTTTTTCATAGTGGTGGATATCGGCAACTGCAACAACAGGCTGACCACGCCGACTCAGCTTCCCAAAACGATTGGTTGGGATTTCTGTTTGGTCGCGCCTATTACCAGATTCAGCTGCTTATTAGGCAGCAATTGGTTCGTCAAGATTTACAGGACGAAGACTACGAGCTGCTAGCAATACTCAGTCTTGGTGATGGTAGGACTGCCGAGGAACTCTACCAACTACACGGCTTTATAGGTAAGCAATTGACTCCTGAGCATCTCGACGAATGGGTGACGAAAGGCTTTCTAGAATTTCGGCGAGAGCACGATGGGCTAGATCGCGCATATTTTACCCCGGAGGGCCAATGCTTGGCGAAGCAATGGCTCAACTCGGCGCGATCTGCTGAAATACAAGGGCTAGAGTGTCTTGACCTGACGGAGACGCTTGAGCTGAGACGCCTCATTGGTAAGGTAATTCAACACACTGGGGCTGACCTGCCCGCACATTGGCAGAAGGAAAGAATCTGGAAGGCAAATAATTTATGGCAGCAGGTCGTTAATTGAAGCCATAAAAATGGCTAAGCCCAAGGGACCGATGCACGGGTTATCTGCGCCCACGGTTAAACAACTTTTGCGACGCGGGCCTACATAAAATGAGTACCGATGCCAATCTGATCAATGCCAGCCAGCTCGCAGCAAAGGCCTTTTTGCCTAGTCGCAACCGGGCGGTTTACTCTCTCGGCGTTCTGCTGCTGGGCTATATCTTCTCGATTATGGATCGCCAGGTCCTCACCTTACTGATCGGTCCCATCCAGCAGTCATTGCAAATCAATGACAGCTGGATGGGTATATTGCATGGTTTTACCTTCGCTCTGTTCTATTCCATCGTAGGTCTGCCTATCGCGCGTTTGATTGATCGCGGCAACCGCCGTCTCATTATCAGCGTCGGTGTTGGCCTCTGGTGTATCGCTACCGCTGCAAGTGGTCTCGCTACTGAGTTTTGGCATTTGCTGCTGGCACGTGCCTGCGTCGCGGTGGGTGAAGCCGTGCTACTTCCCGGAGCAGTGTCTTTAATAAGCGAGTTTTTTACCGCAGAAAAACGTGGACGAGCATTAGGGGCATTTGGTACCGCCGGTCCTTTTGGTGCTGGCATTGGCTTGCTGACCACAGGCTTGGTGCTTGGCTATTTTACTGCCCATCCACTCACACTGCCCTTTATAGGACAGCTGGAGCCGTGGCAACTGACGCTAATGTGCATCGGCTTACCTGGGCTGGTGGTACTAGTGTTGATGCAGGGGGTTCCAGAGCCAAGGAAGGACAGACGATCTGTCGCCACACATGCCATGAGCCGTTCCGTACCCCTCCCTGAAGTGTTCACATATCTGAGATCAAATAAGCGCAGCTTCACGGGTATTGTTCTCGGCGCAGGTTGTTTCTACGCCGCGACGTATGGTGGAAGCTCCTGGCTGCCAACCTACTTTGTACGTGAGTATGGTTGGAGCTACGCACGGATCGGCACTTGGATGGGCCTTATCTTGTGTATCTGCTCGCCCATTGGGGTTATGGCAGCCAGCTGGCTTGGCGAGTACTGGCGTAATCGCGGCATAGTAAACGGTAACCTGAGGGTGGCCATACTCGTCTGTGGAGCTCTATTTATAGTCAGCCCGCCCCTGCTGTTATCGGCAAACGCAAGCATGGCATTGCCCTTCGTCGCATTGATAGCAACGCTATGGTTCTGTCTACTTGGGATAGGCCCAGCACTAATCATTGAAATGTCACCTTTGCCTATGCGCGGACAATTCATCGCCCTCTTCACTGGTGCTCTCAACTTCATCGGCGCGGGCATAGGTCCGGTTAGCGTAGGGGTGTTGACGGACTATGTGCTGGGTGACCCGACAGATATCAAGTACGCCATTCTAATAGTCACACTCGTTTCAAGTGGGCTTGGCTGCGTTTTATTTATCAGCGCGCGTAAAGGTTTTGCAGCCACCACTAAGCAAGCTCAGCGATGGCAAGCTCACAGTGCAACGACAGCAGAAAAATAACTTAACGCAGTTGGTTGTGAAGCCAGTTCAATTCTTCTCGCCACTATGCAGCTAATGGCATACACAGCTACGCCTGTTCGGAGCCCTCAATGCGAAACATGCGAGGCATGCTCAGAGATGGGTAAATGACTAAATATACACAGCACGCCTTTTCCGATTACTTTCGCACATTGTTGAGCCAGGCCCGTGGGCTGCTGCCAGGAATACTCATCAGCCTAGTCATAGCTCTGGCCTCTTCTTTTATTGCCGAGCACTATGGTGGGCCAGCACTGCTGTTTGCGCTGATGTTCGGTATGTCCTGTCATTTTCTCATCGACGACGGACGTTGCGTGCCAGGTATAGAATTCGCATCCAAAACAATATTACGCCTAGGCGTTGCGCTGCTGGGCGCGCGTATCACCGTTGGCCAAATTGGTGGGTTGGGCTCTAGCGTGATGCTGGGTGCGATACTAGCAGTGGCGGCAACTATAGGCTTCGGTTGGCTAGCTGCTCGTTTATTAGGGCTGAGATCAGACTTTGGAGTGCTAACGGGTGGAGCAGTGGCTATCTGCGGAGCGTCGGCAGCGCTGGCTATTTCGGCCATATTGCCCAAGCATGAAAACAGTGAGCGAGACACGTTGTTGACGGTGGTCGGAGTAACCGGGCTTTCGACTTTGGCGATGATTCTGTATCCCATCTTAACTGCCTTCCTGGGGCTTAAAGAAGAACAGACGGGAGTATTTTTGGGTGGAACCATTCACGATGTTGCACAAGTAGTAGGTGCAGGTTATATGATCTCGCCGTTGACGGGTGATACAGCGACGCTCGTCAAACTAATGCGCGTAGCTTTGCTGGTACCTTCTGTAATGATTATTGGATGGCTCTTTTACCGCCGTCAATCAAAACAAAAAGTGCTCGGAAAAAACCGCGCTCAGTTGCTGCCGGGGTTCTTGATTGCTTTTGCGGTACTGGTAGTGATCAACAGCGTGGGTGTGATCCCCTCTTTGTTAACGGATACCATGGGTGAGATATCGCGTGGCTGCCTGATGCTGGCTATTTCGGCATTAGGGGTGAAGACATCACTAAAAGAGCTGGCGATAGTTGGGTGGCGGCCAATTCTATTGCTATGCGCCGAAACGGTTTTCTTAGCTATACTGGTTTTGTGCTTACTACTTTTAGCGGTTTAATTATTGTGGATCTTCAGTTAATGCTACACACCTGATTCACACTGAGTATTATGGAGGCGGTCTAGTTTAACTCTGGCCGGTGTGCTGTTGGTCCCTGAGACCGCCCTTCAGTGAAATCTGCTGGGCTGATGTAGACGCCGAACAATCGGTCTATAGCGGCCGGTCAACATTTCTATAGAATCAAGGGCGAATAAATCTTATGTGGAGCTTAGACGGAAATAGCATCCGCTATGTGACTTTTCTGCCTGGTTGGCTCTAGCAACTGAGGTATGTCATGCCGCATGTCCCCACTCGATTGAGCGAAGGGTGCGCCGAACTTGCCTCGCACCTAGCTCCGTGTCGCAGAAGGTGAAGGGATTCGCTCCGCCCAACGCATCATTAGGAGTTAACAGCCAATGCGCAGCCCGTTCCTCGCTCTCAAATAAGTCACGCGCCAATAGGGCTATCTGCAACAATCGAACGACGCGTTCTGAAGCCACAGCATCCAGCCGTTTGCCGTTCTTTAGTATCCGATTGACCGTCGATATAGACACGCTCAGTGCGCGGCACAAGACTTGGCGATTGACGTTGAGAGCCGCCGCGGCCATACGGATCGTCGCCGAAGGCAGCCCTGTCCGTATGATTGCTATGTGCTCGGCTTCTCTTAGTTTCGCCAAGCTTTCTGCAGCCTGCCAAAAGCCGACTTTCAATTGATTGGCAGGAACCCTATTGAGAGACTCCGAGATATCAATCATTGACAACACCCACTCAGGTTATTGATACAAACAAGATAGGCGATTTTCTGGCAGCACTCTATCTCATGTGTTGCACTTGGTCCCTGAGACCGCCCTGCAGAATCCCATGCAATTAGTGCACAATGCAGCTATGGATAACACTCGCAGAAATCACAACGCCACACATGGAAGGCAAGGCTAAGGTGACCACTACTCCACGCTCATTGGTCCATTCACTTTATACACACTGGGACGCCGTGGAGATCCTGATGCGGCTATCACGCGAATTTGCCGTGCTGACCAGCGATCAGGTATTGAACAGCATCGCCAGGGTGTCTGCACAAGCTGATGTTGAAGCGCAGGGTGCTGTGCTGCGTGCGCTCGTCAACGCCAATATTTTGCAAACTCTACCGCGCAGTAGTGATCTTCAGCTAAACGCCTATGTGTTGGAGTTCGTGCGGGGCCTCACCCGCGAGCACGAACTCGGTCTGGCTGCTGTGCTGCAGGCACGAGTCATCGCCATCCGCGAGGCCACCGAGGTACTCAACGAAGGGATGGCGGAAGCAGACATGGACCGCGTGCGCTCCGCCGCCAACAAGCTCGCTGAACTCTTTCGCCAGATCAGCCTGCAGCTTGATCAGGACCGACACGCACTGCTTGAGCTGGCCGAAAACGCCAAAAGCGCCGATAGTAGTATGCCGATCAGCCAGCGCTACCGCCGTGTACTGGAAGCCTATGATCAGTATGTGGAACCAATGAACCAGATGATGGACACCGGCCCGCAGGGCACCTTCTATCATTACCTGGAGGACGCGGAGCACGCCCTCGATTTGGGGCTGGAAAGGCTCTCGGTACAAGGCGTGCTTTATTCGCATCGCCTGCAATTGCGTCAGGTAGCACATCAAGCCAAAGAGCTGCGGCGCTTTGGTCGACTGGTCGCACAACAGTGTGCCGACACTCTGCTGCCCTTGCGCGAAGAGCTACGTCAACACAATGTGCTGAGTAGCGCGATCAGTCTGCTGCTGGGCCAGGTTCGCAAGCGTGGGCTGCGGCGTGCTCTGTCTCGCTATACCGACAATACGGCACTCCCCGTCTGGCGCAACGAGCGCGGCTTTAAGCTGCAGCTAGGCGACGAAGTGCGCATGGTCATGGCTGCCGCACGAGCCTACCAACCGCAGGCCGTGGTTTTTCCACAGGACGAGCCCAGTGAGGCCATGCAGTTGCTGGAGCACGTCGAAGAAGCTGCTATTCGTGCACACCTGGCCCGAAGCCTGCCGGTGGAAGACCTGCTCGACTGGCTGAACAGCCATTACGCTGACCTACAGGATGCCACCCTGCTGCGTCTGTTCCATGACCTGCAACACGAACCAGACTGGCAGTTCGAGCCGGCAGCGCACCCCGTAAAAACCCGTCTACAGACAATCCGTGTGTTGCACCACCCCCACCGTGTGAGTACGCCAGAATGACAATTTCTCACCCTTTGACAGGCACACTGTCGCAGATGCCGGCATTGGCGGAGCTATTTCGATTGTTTCTTTCCGGCAAGCACCTGAACCGGCTGGCAGAGCCTGCGCTGTGGGCTGAACTGGAACAACAAGAAGACAGCTATACCGCCTTGTTTGTCGCGCTGGGGTTTGACCTGCGTTTGGATGCCAGAGGTTTTGCCTGGTTCCACAGCGGAGAAGCCAACAGCAACATAGGCAAAGCCAGCCGCCAGCTGGCCTTGCTTTTCATGGTGATCTTCGACGCCCAGTCCAATGCAGGCAAAGCCCTGCAACGCTTTACTGACTGGCTGATCGACAGCGACTGGCTGAGCGAAGTCTACAAGCAACAGCAAGAGCTGCTGGACGCTGAGGGCCTGCACCCTGATGCTCTTCAAGATCATTTGGTTCGCGCCTGCAACCTGGGCTTCGCCGTGGCCGAGCCAAACGGCTGGCGACTGCTGCCTGCGGTGTGCCGCTACCTTGACCACTTCGAAGGCCTGGCACTGACCGCCAAGGACGACAGCGATGAGGCAAGCCCGGTTGCTGACGAGGATACTGCCCTTGAGATAACGGACGACGGGGAGAAGGACTGATGCAGTACGGCTTCCAACGCCTTGTCTTGCTGGGTAGTGCCGGGTACTCGCGCGCCGAGTTGCCACTGGATGGCGCTGTCTCACTGGTCGCCCCCAACAACACCGGCAAGACCAGCCTGATCAATGCCCTGCAGTTCTTGCTGATTATCGACCGGCGCCGCATGGACTTTGGTGCGCACGATGTGGAGAAGAGCCGGCGTTTCTATTTCCCCAACAACAGCGCCTATGTGCTCCTGGAAGTCACCCTGCCGGAGTCCGGAACAGTGGTACTCGGCTGCGTAGGCAAAGGGGTCAGCTTCGACTACGAATACTTTGCCTATGCCGGCCCGCTCAAGACCGAACAGTTCTGTCTGCCGGATGGCACACTGGTTGCGCAGCCTCAACTAGCCAGCCATCTGGGCAGCCACGGACGCAGGGTATTCAGCTACAGCGGAAGCGAATTCGCCGACATGGTGTACGGGGGACGCAGCCGCAAACTCACTAGCCAACAGGACTTTTGCGTGTTCAGACTCGAGCACGCAAACGACGCCAGCGTTTTTCAGCGCGTGCTCACCCGTACACTAAGGCTGGACAAATTGCGCTCCAGCGAAGTGAAGGACTACCTCCTGCAGATATTCCGCCGTGACTTGCCAGATGCCAGCATAGATTTCAAGGCTGAGTGGGACAAGGCGTTCGCCGACCTCAACGCCGAGCGCAGCCAGTACCAAGCCGCCGTGCGCCAGCAACCCTCCTTGAGCGAACTGGAACGGCGACAGGATGCCCGACAGATACTGCGCGGCAAGTTGCTGTGCTGGCGTCCGCTGATTGATGCGGCGCTGGGGCAGTGGCAGCAGCATTATGAGACCCGCCGACACACACTGCAGCATGAGCTGGTGCATTGCGATGAAGCGCTACAGCAGTTGCGCGAGCAAGACATTCAGTCGGCAGTAGAGCAGACCCAGTGCAAACAGGAACAGGCACAGCTGCGGCAGCAATGCGAACAATTGCACGAACTGCAGCAACGCTTTGCCCTGATTCCCGAGCGCAGCACGCTTGAGTCGCGCCGCCGCAAACTCCAGGAACAGCGCGATGCGCTAATGGGACGTATCAGTCAGGTACAGAAACGCTCACCAGTAGCCATTGAGCGAGAGTTGGCTCGACTGGATACGGAGCTGGCCCAACTGGTCCAGGAGATACGTACCCAGGGACAGAATCTGTATCAGCAACTGGCCAGCCTGATCCCGGCAGAACAACTTGATGGACTTACCAGGCTACTGGCCAAACCGGTGCTGACCCTAGGCGCAGTGGATTACCAGCTCGATAGCCATGCACTGGCAGTGGCGCTGGCAGGCACTGATACCGGGCAGCTCAACTTATCCGGCCTGCGCCTGCGGCTGGAAGCCCTGCCAACACAGTATCAACAACGCACCTTGGAAGAACTTGACGAGCTACAACAGGACTTACAGCAGCAACAGGCTCTGCTTCGAGAGCAACTGACGACTGTCCGGGAACTGGAAAGTGTAAAACAGCAATGCCATGCACTGGACCGAGAACTGGCAGAGCTGGATAGTGAACTACGCGATTACACACACATGCAGGACTTGCAACACAGCAAAGCCGCGCGCCAGGATCGGCTTGAATCCCTGACGCACAGGCTCGTCGAACTCTCTGCCAGCCTGGCGCAGTCGGCAGACAGGCACCGGGCGCTGGATCAGCAGCGTCAACAGCGAAAGCAGGATCTAGATGTCTTGCAGCAACAGCACCGGCAGATCGAACAGCGCCGCAACCAACGCATTGATCACGAAGGTTCCTTTATCTGGCTGGCCGACCTACCGCACCAGCCGTGGTTGGCACAACCCGAGTTCCCGCTGGAACAGCTGGCTGAGCGCCTGAAGACCTATCTGGAGGACTGCCGCCAGTTGCTGGATCTCGATGGACAAATTCGCCAACTGCTGGGTGAAATCCATACCGGCGGACTGACCAAATATCAATTTGTTGGCGATCAGGAGAGTGAAATCGCCCGCCTGATTGAATTTGCCCATCACTTGCCGCAAGAAGCCGAAGCCTTGGAAAAGAAAGTGCGTTCGGCGGTAGTAAACGTGGCTGCCTGCCTGCGCGAGCTGCGCGACGGGCTGCTTGCCTTCAAGAGGCGCATGCGCGAGTTCAACCGCAAGATCAGCGGGCGCCAACTGTCCGATCTGGCGGTGTTTAAGATCGAACCGGAAGACGAAACCACCCTGGTCGAAGCCATCGAGTTACTGATCAATACCGCGGCCACCGTGAACAATGGAGATACCTTCGAGCTGTTCAACCAGCAGAGTGTGCTCGACGATGACCAGCTAAACCGTGCCAAGGCCCTGCTGATCGAGGAGGGCAACGCACGTCACGGCTTGCGGGTGGCTGATCTGTTCCGCCTGCGTTTCTGGGTCGGCAAGGCGGATCGTGAGCCTGAAGGCTTTGATGACCTCGACAGTGCCGCCTCCAACGGCACCGTGCTGATGGCCAAGCTGGTGACCGGTCTGGCAATGCTGCACCTGATGCAAGATCAGCGCCGGCCCATTCAAGGCATCTGTTACCTGGACGAGGCGCTGGCTCTGGATGCCCGCAACCAGCGCAGCCTGATCGACACGGCTGCGGAGTTCGGTTTTTCGTTGATCTTTGCCTCCCCCGCGCCGCTGACCACAGTGCGCTATTGCGTCCCGATCCACCAGCGTAATGGAAGCAACCAGATCAGCCGCTTCAGTTGGCAGATCATCGAACCAGTGGAAGCCTGAGCATGGATAGCACTCTGCGCGCCGCCTTGCTCAAGCTGCACGGCCAGTCAACACTGCCCGCCAGCCAGTTCACCCCCGCTCAACGCAGCGCCCTTGATGGCTTTGCCCGGCAAACCGGCGCGGTGACTTGCCAACGGCAGGGGCGCGGCGATGTGTACCGCGTCAGCGATTCGCAACTGTTTAACATCCACCTAGCCGGACTCTCCCCCCAGGTCGAGATGCCAAACACTGAAAGTTTACCGCTTCGCGCGCAACACATCGCTCATGCGCGAAACAGCAAGGCACGCAATCACCAGCATGACAGCTACTACCCCCAGCTGAAGGCAGTCGGTGACCGAGTGTTCTGGCATCAGGACGAAAACGGCAACCAGCTCCCCCTCAGCCAGCTGACCCAGAATTACGGCGCAGCCAGCTTGCGACTACAGGCCGAGGACAGCTGGCAAACCTCACAGCCGCTCTGGCTGGTGGAAAACCAGGCGCTGTTCGATCGTACCGACTGGCTGCCGGCAGATACCCAAGCGACCTTGTTGTACTACGGCGGACAGCTGGATGGCCGACTCCTAGCCTGGCTGGCGAGGCAACCACGCGCCAGCCGCGTGATACTGTTCCCGGACTATGACGGTGTCGGGCTGGCCAATGTTGCGCGGCTTGTCGCGCTGCTCGGTGAAGCCTGCGAATGCTGGTTGATGCCTGACTGGCAAACCAGGCTGGAACGCTACGGCAGCCACAGGCTATGGCAGGATACTTATCGCGAGTTCAACAGTGTTGTGTCGCTATTACCGCAGTACCTGAGCCCGCTAACGGTTCGCATGTGCCAGACGGGACTGGCACTCGAGCAGGAAGCCGTGTGGCTACCGATTTGAAGACTCAGCCTCGTGAGCCGTTATTGCAGCAAACTAGAAATTTATAACGATATTATCTATAGCTGATTAAGCGCAGGCTCAATCTTTCGCTCTGCACTACCATCAGGATGATCCGTTAGTCAGTTGTTAAATGCGTATATGGCCCTCGAGACCGCCGAGACGAGAATACGCCTTGCGTCGCCGCAGTCCGCCGCTTAGCATGTTATACAGGTGTCTTACCCTAGATGCGGCTGTAACACATTGGCCCAAAAATAAATTAAACAGGCCTTGCGCTTCGGAGTGCGAGAAAAAGGAGATTATCGTGTCCCAACAATTTGATGAAGCGGTATTTGAGCAAGCCTTGGCGGTGACTGCAGCTTGGGATTTCAGTTTAGCTATTGAAAAAATATTGGATGTGAAAAGGGGAGAATGGACTCAAGTGCGTGCCAAAAAAGCCGTGCAAAACTATAAGCGTTACATGGCAGTGACTAAGGCGCTGGGTGGTGTGCAAATGGTGCCTAACGGGGATATTGATGAAATTTGGCACCTACATATCCTTGATACCAGAGCCTATATGGATGATTGCAATGCGCTGTTTGGTGAGTACCTTCACCATTATCCTTATTTCGGCATGCTCGGCGAAGAGAACCGACAGCAATGGCTTCAGGTACAAAGCGTGTCTACAAGCCTATGGGAGCAGCTATTTGACGAGCCGCTTTACGGTGCCGATAGTGCCGCACAAAAATGTCCACAAGTTTGCCCCTGCCATATCGACGATTTGACGATCACATCGTCAGGACTGTCTGATGCCCTTAGACGCGCGTGATTCGTGTCGGTGAGTGAGCACCCTATCAGCCATAATGTGGTGCGTTGGCCCGGCGAAAAGAAAATTCGGAGCAGCGCTCTGCAGCTGGACCAAGTTGCGCTCTCCGAAAATGGCTTCCAAATTATACGCCAATACGGAACTGATGTTTCGCGGCTTGAATGTGACTTGGATCGGCTATCGGGTGGCCAGCTGTATTATTCCAACCGGATGGGAGTGCTTTGCCACCAATACAGCGTACTTCCTGAGAGCCCAAATTTTTCTGAGCAGATGCTTTGCGGTGGTTTCCACTCGGATTTCATGTTCCAACCGAATCCTCCAGCCTACATTGCATTGCTTTGTCTTCAACAAGACCCCAGGCACCCACTTTATGGCCGCAACCAAGTGGTACACATGCGATCTTTTGTTGAGCGGGTGCAGCAAGCGTTTGGGTTGAGCGAGCAGGACCTTAAGGAATACAGATTAGTGTATGACCTTGCTGAACGAGGCCGCTTTGAGCAACCGATCCTAGACGATCTAGACGGAAAAACCATTTTCCGGTTTCACGAACTGTTGTTGGGTAAAAAACAGATGCAGTGGGGCTCGGCCGAAATGTCCGTGGTGAGCATGCTGCATGCTGTAATGATGGATATCACGTCTGACATATGCCTAGAGAGCGGCGATCTGCTGCTTTTATCAAATCATCATGTTCTGCACCGACGCGGAGAGTGCAGTATCAAGTTCGAAGGTTTGACCGGTGAATGGCACGCACGGAAAATGGCTAGCATCAGGTTTAACCTATGAATTATGGCTTCAACACTCGGTACAGTATTGAGAATCAGACCGCTGCAGGTCACGGGATAGTTTTTTTTATTCGAAAAGAGCATCGAGACGATATAGTCGTCTTAGATGAACTCTCAGTTGCACTATTAGAAAGAGCAGAAAAAACAGGGGGAATCAGTGAAAGTGATGCGGACAAAGCCACCTTCGCACGACTAGTAGGCGAAAATATCTTAGTCCCCTTCACTCCTTCTGACTCCTTAGAACATCTTCCATATGTTGAAGATCTCAATTTCTGGTTGCAGGTAACGGATAGCTGCAATCTAGCTTGTAGCTATTGCTATATCCCATCATTGAATAGCAATCAGCTGTTTCGCTCCGATCTGTTTGACGTCCTTACGCGCAAGCTATTGGAGGTAAAAGGCCTGCGTACTGTGAGCATCAAACTCGCAGGTGGCGAACCCTTGATGGCGTTCAAAAAGTGGCATGCGAATGTTGCCAAACTCAAGAAGGTACTGGCGGAAGAGAAAATCGAACTGCAGCTGCGGCTAATAACCAATCTTACAACACTGACAGATTCGATGATCGATTTCATTAAGGAATACGATATTGCAATCTCAGTCTCTCTTGATGGCCTCGCCGCCTACCATGACAAGAACAGAATTTACACGGGCACACAAAAGGGTACCTTTGAGGTTGTCGATAAGAACATCAAACGGTTGCAACATGCGGGTATCACTCCAAGTGTAATGGTCACAGTAACGTCAGAAAATCACAAGGGCATTCCGGATCTGGTGGGCTATCTAATAGAGAACGATATCACCTTCCGTCTTGCCGATGCTAAAGGCGGGTACATTAATCCCGGTGAGTTCCTTTCTGCTATGGAGAAAGTCTCTGATGTGATCCAAGCCGGTGTGGATGATGGCTTTCCAGTAAGTAGGCGTATTGTTGTCTCCGATTTGCGTACCCATTACCCCAGCTCAACCCCCTGCTCGATGGGTAAGAATGCTGCAGCCATTTATCTAGATGGCTCAGTCTATTTTTGCCATACCGAATTTGGCAAGGGTAAGCCGCTGGGGCATCTCGATGATGACAAGGGGCTTCTGGATATTATTCAAAAAGGCAGGGAAAGACACTTTGGTTTGAGCGATGACTGCCAGCAATGCGAGTACCGACTGATTTGTGCGGGTGGTTGCCCTCTCTATCGTGTAGAGGGAAAGAGTCCCATGTGCCAATCCTACAAGAAGATCATCAGGCAGGTATTCGATTTATATGAGCGCGAAAAAGACCTTCTTTGAAATCACCGGTATTACCGAGAACAATCTCAAGAACATTGACTTCTATGCAGAAGCCGCAGAAGTGATTTTGATTAATGGTGTTAGCGGGTCTGGAAAATCCACCTTAGTCAATCAGGTAATAGCGGCTGAGGCAATGCGGCAGAGCAAGCTACGCCGCAAGAGCGATAATCTCTTTGATTACTGTGTCCGCCCTAATTTTCAGGCCGCAACTCGCATGCCTGAGTCAGCCATAATTTCTCAGCGCTCCGTCATGCCTTCTGCGTCATCGACCTTCGGAACACGAACAGGACTCAATGATTTGCTGATCAGGCTATTCGTTCAGCGGGGCGAGATTCATTATCGCGGGAGCACGATTTCTAAACCGAGTATTGAGACTATCATACAGTTTCGTCAGCTGTATCACCCGCAGGCTCGAATACTAGGTTGCATTGCTCGCTATGAGGAAATTGGACGTACCCAAATAGACCTTCTACGTAATGCTGGGATCAAGCAGGTTTTCCTTCGGGCAGAAGGAAAACATGCACTGAGGCCACTTGCTCTGGGCAAGCTGGTCACCTCCAAGCTTACTGCATGTGAGGTCTTCATTGATTTAGATATTGGCGATGCCCCAGCTCTGTTGAAAAAAAGCAAAGCAGTCCCAGTACTGATGGATGACTCCCTTGAGATAGATTTCAACGAATGCGGCGTTGCGCTAGAAGACGGGACGGTCTTTAGGTTGCCATCCAAACTGTTGTTTTCACGCTCAGCAATGTCGTCCCACTCAGGATGCTGCCGAGTATGTGGCGGCACTGGAACTGTGACTCACTACGATGTTGAACGGACCGTTGATGGACAGGCTCCATTAAAAAACGGTTTCCTGAATGTCCCGCTCTCCCCATCGGGACGTTACAAAGGTTTTAAGTTTCTACCTTCTGGCCTCTTAGCCTTGCTGAAGAAGGAAGGAATCGATGTTAATAAGTCATATTGCTCTCTCAGTAATGAGCACAAATCAACAATTCTGAATATTTTGAAAGACAAGCTAGCCCGAAACAATAACGACCCCGCAGCTCAGCAATTTATTTCTATTGAGCCATGCAATGACTGCGAGGGAAGTGGCTTAGGCTGGCAGGCTCGATCGGTCACCTTCAATGGAAAGTCCATAGCCTACTTTTTCGGGCTAACACCATCCAAATTACTTACCGAGTTACTATTTCCGGTTACTAATAAGGATGATGGCATGCACAAGCTACGAGTCGTGCTGGATTACCTATCGGCGCTGTCCATTGACCACATCAATCTGAACAGACCTACTTTGAGCATGAGCTCAGGTGAACTTCAAAGAATGAGGTTACTGCCTGTACTAATCAATCAATATTCAGGACGCCTCGTAATTATTGATGAGCCCTCCTCGAACCTACAATATCGTGACAACCTAAAAATACTCCAACTCATCAATCAGCTAAGAGCGCGCAACAATTCGATTCTCATTGTGGACCATAACCCGGTGTATCGCACGATCGCTGATAGGACAGTAAAGATTGGACCTGGTCCGGGACATAGGGGCGGTTTTTACTGCGTAGCTGACGATTACGCTCAATCAGTCGCTGGCTTGGGCAATTTGGTTAAAAATTTCAAGCCAGCAGCCGATTTTAAATATATCACCCTCGAGTTACAACGCTTACGATCTCTACATTTGGAAAAGGTACGTATTCCTTATAGTGCTTTCACCGCAATTATCGGATCCAGTGGGGCAGGAAAGTCTACATTATGTCGCGAACTAATCTACCCGGCACTACTGCAGCGTAGTGAAAACGTCGTTCTGCTTGACAGCACTCCACCGCGTGGCGCCTCAAACTCTATTGTGGCTACCTACCTTAACGTATTCGATAAAATACGAAAGTTTTATGCCCAAAGTGACGGTTGCGAGTTAGCTGAAAGCGATTTCAGTTTTAATTCAACGGGGGCATGCGGTCACTGCCAAGGCACGGGTATTGTTGCCGAACAGGTCTGCAGTCTGTGCTTTGGTAGTCGCTTCAGATCTGAAATAGCGCTATTAGGTGTTGAGGGAATTACTCTTACTGATCTATTGGCCGCCGACCTAGACCAAATTCCTTTGGACGGCGGACTAGCCTTTCTCTCTGCAGCGATAAATATTTTGAAACGGCTTTCTCTTTCTCACCTTAGTTTGGGGCGAAAGACCGGAAGTCTTAGCGGTGGCGAACTGCAGAGACTAAAAGTCGCCAGATTCTTAATGGCGCATCAGTCTGACCGCAACTCTAGTAGCTCGTTTGTGATCCTGGACGAGCCTTGCCGTGGGCTTGACCCTCAAGCAGTGAAAGACCTTTTCGAAACACTGAAGGATTTTCTGTCAGATGCGACTGTATTAGTAATCGAGCACAATCCTCATTTTATATACAGGTGCGAATTCATAATAGATATGGGCGAGGGCTCTGGGCTTAAAGACGACTCCACGGTGGTTCAAGGGCAAATAGGAGAGAAAGAATTCCCCAGTCTCAATCACGCGCGGATATTGACAGAGTCTGGTTCGCCTAACGGTCTTCTAATTCCTTGTGAAGAAACTGATCTTCACATCGAGGATGACGAGTTTCCTAAGGAGCTAAACGGAAAACGTTATGGGTTAATCCTTCCACTTTTTATCAAGCAGAAAAACTTTGCTCTCGAAGAGAAATTCAGTGAATATTTTAACCTTGTAACCCCTGATGACAATATTTTTTTACACAGAAGTCGAGAAGCGTTGGAGCGCGCATTGCAGAAGGAGCGCCGGTTTTTCTTCAATCCGTTCATTGCGCTACTAGAGCGTTTCCCACGAGTACCGATATCACTGCAGCGAGAAATTCTCAAGAAATTCGACAAGCGCAATATCGACTGCGATGATAATCCTTGGTCATTTAGGGTGTGTGCCGATTCGCTGCAGTCAGCTTACTTGAATGGAGCCGGCGTGGTAATAGTGCCTAGGACAAACGGGAACTTTGACTATCACACAGTACGCTTATTAAGCCTTCATGAGCGCGTAGTAGATCGAGCCTTCCCTCACGAGTTCGCTTTTAATTTATATAGGAACTCCTGCCACTATTGCAGCGGTTACGGCCACATTCAGAGCTACCCCTTAAGAGAGTGGATCAATTCCTCATGCTCCGTTCTCGAAAGTGATTTCATGCACTACCCCTTACATAAAGTGATCCCTAAGGCGACGATTAAGCGTTTCGCCAAGGAGGAGCTATTTGATCTTTCAAAGCCTGCTGTAACTTTATCCGAGCATGAACTAAACATCCTACTTTATGGCTTCAAGGCATATAAATTTAGAAAGCGAGATGAACGCGATGACTCAGAGTCAGCATTCTTTGAGTGGCGTGGAGTGAACTCCTACCTGTATCGTAATGCCGAAAAGCTGAGTCCAGGCAAAAACATCAATAATTCCATAGAGTGGTTAACTTGCCCTTTCTGCATACAGGGATATTCCGACAAGGTCAGGTTTTATGGGTTTGAAGGCGGTGTTATTACTGACTTCTTGAGAGAGGATTTATAGTGGTCAACTTATTCGGGACAGTCATCAAATCTTCCTGTGCTTGGCGGCTACCAAGCCGCCACTGGGCTGACGCGATCTCAGCCGAGTTTAGCTCATCATCAGTATTAAATTATATTCCGCCGTGCCTCTTTGAACGCCTTATATCCAGCACTTTGTATCTTTTCAGACTTTTAGCTGGCGGACTGCCTCTTCGATGGCGCATTGGCGAGTCAGCGCAGCAATTTCTTCATAAGCTCATGATTCTTTCCATACGGTAGCACCATAGACCGTGGAATAGCTCCTAATCTTTATCGGCAATTGGACACACATACTTGCTTCCAACCTTAACTATTTACTGCTTTGCGCCGGCGCACTGCGGTTGCTCATAACCGACTCCGTCGACCATTATCGCAAGCATGTGAAACACATAGTTCAGCAGCTGCGAGGAAAACTGCTTTATGTGCTTCCTTTTACCAATGATTTCTTTTTCGTTGATATGCCTTAATCTCAGATATGCCTGAACCGAGCTGCCCTGGGAGACCTCTTGCATTTGGTAGCTTATGCCTAGCGAACGCCAGGTATCCAGCTCTTCAATGGAAACCTTTGGAGCTACTAAAATATTCAAGCCCCAGCGTCCTTTAGGTATGACCCGTTCAAGTGAATTTACAAATTTTGCTGCATCTTCAAAATGGGTAAACCGTGTACCTGGCTTCGCTTGGCTCGTGTTATTTTTCCAATATTCTATACACCACCTAATTCCTATACTGTCTTCGCCGTATGCGTCCCGCAGAAGCGAGATCACCTTATCAGTCTCAGCCGCGGTCGCTCTATCTTGAGGTCTTATCGGCGCCAAGGGGATTCCGATGGCCTTTGGGACCACATCCTTGGGGAAGTGTCGACTGTTTCCGGCCTTTGTAGTTAAACTTTGTATTTCCTTAGCAGCCTCACGCCATCCAAGTATTTTGTTTTTATCAATGGCATAACGCACAGAAAGCGTAAGGACAGGGTCACCATCCTCCAGATCACGAAGTACAGCGTGGCAATCACGAACTGTTGGCTTCGGTCTCAAAGGCGTGTAGGGAGCTTCTTCAGTCGCAACAGTGCTTAACGTTTTTGTCTTAAAGGTCCGAGACATCGGCGCAAGCCGTTTCAAAATCTCGGGCCGCATAGCTGAAAGCCTGACTGTTTCGTCATTAGCAATGAAATACGGATTTATGGCCTTAGACGAAAGACCACTTAGACGAGAAATTTGCTCTTTGTCCAGCACTGGATCGAATTTAGCAAGCTGCTGCCAGAAGAGCAGGCTTGTCTCATGAACGTAGTACAAAAATGTTGTATCAGGCACCAGGTGCCCAGCAAGCCCGGCTATCGCACTGTACTTGTCTCGACTACTCATCGGATTTGAGCAGAACAACTCAGAGCGTATTTTTTTGGCCTGATCAACACTGTATCCGGTCAGCTTTTGAATTAAGTCCGGATTCTCCTCCATCACGACAAATATGTTTGTCAAAGTACTGTGTCTGAAGTGATGGAATGACAGCTCATCCAGGCCCTGGAAGCTTAGAAGGTCCTTGGTGAGGCCTGAAACGATGCTGCCTCTATACGGTACACTCACTGCATGCGGTTCTGAAAAAAGCAGTGTGTTTATGTGATTCTTGTTTTGAGCAAGACGGTGGTTTAAATACTGACGAAACCGTTCTAGCTCGTTAGGCAGCAGCAGTAAGTAAACGGGAATTCTTCGACGTGCCGAGTCGGTTTTATTGTTCCCGTAGCGATTATTTACCACATAGAACCAGTACTCATCAGACTTTTCGATGTCTGACAGTCTCAGCTTGAGCAGCTCCCCTCGCCGCAGGCCGGTGCGGTATGCCAGGATCAGGAGCACAGCAAGACCTTCCTTTGTGTCTCGGTCAACGCCCGTCAGGTTTCGCACGCCTCGAATCATGGCTTGGTAGTTGTGCT
This sequence comes from Halopseudomonas pelagia, assembly GCF_009497895.1. Lineage (NCBI taxonomy): Bacteria > Pseudomonadati > Pseudomonadota > Gammaproteobacteria > Pseudomonadales > Pseudomonadaceae > Halopseudomonas > Halopseudomonas pelagia. Next base: position 167,383 of record NZ_CP033116.1, read on the forward strand.
CCGGGATGTACCCTGTCCTGACCTGTGGCTGTAACTGTGTATCGCCCGCGCACTCAAAAAAGCCGGTTAACTCGGGTAGTCCGTAATGATCCGACTGGGTTGCGAATCGATGTAAATCCCGCAAGCGAGCTTGGAGATAATTCAGGGACTTGATTTTCTCCCCAGGCTTGAAAGTAAGTATCTGCCGATAGACCTGTTCGAGCTCGCTTTCATCCATATCATCGATGTCAGCTTCGTTTGTATGAAACAGCCAAAGACTTCCCAACTCGGAAAAGTAACGCGAAGCCGAAGACACCTTGATTTTGCGTGTGACAAGACAGTCGAGGAGCCAGTCGACCAGAAGGGCAGCGTTCAACGGGAGCGCTTGACCACCTATTTCCTGCAGCCGCGCTATGGCACGAGCTGGCGTATTTTTTACTCCGGAAATCTCTGCCTGCAAAGCAGCACTAATTTGCTTTATAAGAGCGTCTACTGATCTCTTTTCGCCGGAATCTGAGTAGCTGTTTTGGGTTCCGTGGTTTAGAGAGGTTTTTGGCTGGCCACATTTCCAGGCGATCTGCACGCCGCTTAGGGAAAACGTCTTCGGCGTGGCGTCGTCAAGAGTTATCAGAAGCCACTTCTGTAACAATTTCGACGGTAGCGACACTGAACCAACACGACCCGCTGCGCACTCTAGCAATGCTTGCGGCAACTCAACATCAGGTAATGTTTCTGTAACCGCTTGAGCACCTTGGCAGAAGGCGCTGAGACTAGTGATCGAATTTTTTTGAGTGCTGCCTGCCAGCCTCTTCCTCAGAATCTCCCAAACGTCAGATTGATTACGCTCTCCAGATTCTCTTAGGTCGGTGTATTTCTTTATGTGCTGAAACTGAACGAGCTGTCCGAGTGTTCTGTTGTCTGGATAAAACCTATGGAGTGATTGCCATTTTGTACCGCTTTCGTCAGAAGCCTTATCATTCAAGGGGTCTTTATCACCAATTAAGATCAAATCTATCCAAGCAAACGCACCGTTGTCCCCGGCAATTTGTAATGGCTTAGGCTCACTAACGAGCACATTGGCGAGGCTGGTAACTGCTCGGGGATTTGCCAAGCCTCCATAAAAAAGTGCTGAAATAAGTACATCGGCCAGCCTGGTTTCTGGATCTGATGAATGCTTTTCGATAGCCAACTGGTGCAGCCAACTCTGGTACAGCTTGCCGGCCCTGATGCCTGCCTTGAAATTGTGATGACTTCGGCTAGTGGTCGTCCTCGAAACACTGACAATAATTGCCGGTATGTCCAGTTGCCATAAACCTTGCTCATTGCCTTTCGCTACAAAATCAGCCAGAAACTCGTAAGCGATCTTAAACCTTTTAATATCAGGGTATTCCGTCCTGAGAAAGCGTTGAAAGTTATGTACTTGAGCACCAAACTCCTCACGATCAAGTGGACATCCCGATAGTGCAGGCAGGTGAGTAGCTATCAAGCCGGGCATAGCGTCATGCACCTGCGCTTCAGCATTCGAGTAATTTATGTTATTTCTTTTTGCCCGCAAAGCCGAGCCATACAGAGGCCTACTCATGAGCACGACCTTGGCCGGTAAGAGGGATAATTCCCAACCTACTGAAGAGCTGCTCTATCACCAGAGCAATCGTCTCCAGCGCCTTAATGCTCATTCCGCTATATCGGGTTAGTCCTTCCTGTCCTGGCTTCGCATGACCCATCCAGGTATCGATTGATTCCCCAGTAACCTCTTTTTGCCTTAGCAGGTAGCTGCGTAAAAAATGACGGTGCCAGTTCGATGGCAGACCTAAAGTACCCTCCCAGAGATCTTCAACACTTTTAGGGGAGACAGAAACCATGCTGAACTCGTCAGTCATGTCACCTTGCCGTATGAAGAAGAACAGTCGGTCTTTCCCATTGAGTGCGTCTCCGAGCTGTTTAGCAAATGTAGGGGATAAGCTCTGCATCTGGATATGCAGTCTTTCCAGGTGTTTGTTGTAGAGCTTGATTTGGGTTACGGCGGTGTCTGGCAGAACGAGGGTCCGCGCAGAGCTGGACGTCAGTCGCGACTCCTTATCTGAAATGAAGATTTTTTTACTTATTAGGTCGATGTGGTCGATGTCATCAAAGGGATCTGTAACGGGGCGATGACCAGTAGCAATATTCAAGAGATGAATTGTGTACATCACGTACCGGTTGTGTGCTTCGATCCAGCTTCGGTCTTTTAATCGCTGAAGGCTTTTCTGTAGGTGGTCAAAAATTGCGATAACTGCTTCTTCCTTGACCACCAACTGCGAGCCGCCAAGCTCAGATTTACTCTCATCTGGATCTGGAGTTTCAGTCCTCAGCTCGGTTTTCAGGTAACTTTGATAAGCCCTATAGATGGAAACGGTGTCATATTGGGTGTAATAAAGCCCTGCCTCCTGGATGTCAGGGCTTCCAATAATCAGGGCGGTCAGAACATCATCTACTCCCTGACGATGTAGGTAATTCGCCAAGTGATCAGCAATTTTGCTGACCGACAACTTGGTAGAGTTCGCTTTATTGATCCTTTTGAGAAGCTCCTCAGCTTGAAGCTCTAACTCTTTGCCATCAGGAAGGGTACGAACCGCCTTCGCGGCGCAGGGCACTGGCATCACCACGGCAGCTTTTTGCTGATCCAGCAGTCGCTGTTGCTTTTCGGGTAGCCGATGAGGTGGTAGTTCGTAGCGGTATAGCCAGTAGATACTGCCTGACTGTCCTAAACGGTATGCATCGCCGGTTTCATGAAAATCACCGGTTCGAGCTACCTGCCTAGCCTGTAGAAGCTTTTCGGGCTTACGACCTGTCGCCAGTACCAGATATAGCATGTATGAAACATCGCAGAATTCCATCCGGCTTGCGAGCTCCGACAGCAGTATCCCCACTTCGTATTTGGTTAGTCTGTTAGTCAGGCAAACCAGTCTCTTTTCGCGCCTTTCAAGGGCGCCGGCTACGATCTTCGCGTGCATAGCACTCAGGGCATACGATCTCCGCAAACTGGCTGGAGCATTTTTTTCAGCCTGTGCTGCCAGAAAAACACCCGGGGTTTGGTGGTCCGCACGGTACTCTGAGGTCTCTTGTGTTACGTCCGACAGGGTCGTCTGCAGCGACAATTCGATATAACCTGGTGTTTCGTCTGTCTCAAGCGCATATCGCGTGCTGACTGATTGAGAGACTGTATATATCAGAGAACCACCGCTTCTTTGACCGCCGACCGAGACAGTTCCCTCATCTTCAGAAGCGTTGCGTCGTGTACGTTTGTTCTTAAGATTTCTCGAAACGACATCTTCCAGTATTCGCCGCACTGGCATCAGCCGCTGCTGGGCGTAGCTTTTATGTGAGGCGGCCAGGCTGCCCAAGATCAGATCAATGCTTCCTAACAGGCTCTCCAAGGTGCGGCTTGCAATAGGCAGCAGCTTTTCAACCTCGAGGCTATTCAGACGTTTACTAGTTTTTGTACGATCCTCGACGAGTAGACGATACGCAGACATTGCTCGCAGCGTCCTTCCCAAATCTCCAAATGTCTTTTGGTGTTCAAGGGCGGCTAATAGGACGAAGGACTGCAAATTTTGTAGTGATGCTGACGGAGGAGGTGTACACAAAAAAGCCTCGGCTTGCGCCTCCGTGATTTGCTTCTTCTCCCGCAGCTGTCCAAGAAGGTTTTTTAAATGCTCCTCACAAGGATCATCATCGTGCGGGTAGGCACTGGCATACTGCTCTGCGAGGCCTTTTAAATCATTACCATATTCAGAATCCAGCACGCATCCAGATAGAATTTCGTTCGCCCGTCGCACGAGGACATTAGTAGTGTGTGCGTCATGCTCCAGCCTCATCAGTATTTGAATCACTGCTGCTCTCGCGTTTCATTCAGTATTTGTTCTAACAGGCTTGGTTCTAACTGGGTGTCTGCTGGGTTGGCGATTCTCTGTGCGGCAGCTCGTGATATACCACACAGACGTTCAAGCGCTGTAGCCGGTGTACGTGGTCTGTCACCGGAGAAAATTCTTGGCCATAGCGCTTTTTGGGTACTCAGCAGACGGTAGGCCTCTGTTCTGTAGCGCTCATTATTGCCCGCGGCGCTCAGCACCCCCAGCTCAGCCATTATTGCCCACGCCTCCATATTTAGCGGGGATTCTTCATGAACAACCGCGCAGATCTTTTTGACGCCGCGTCGGCGCAGTTCATGAAACAGGCGCCACCCAGCAAAAAACAGATATCTCGCCGGCTGTGACTTTTCCTGCACGTCATGCTCGGGCTTTGGCTTTTCCTGCACAACATGCGCGGGCTGTGATCGTTGCAAGACCTCCAACATTTCATCACTGAATCGCGCGAGATGTTGCGGGTCCTCGAACGCCAGGGATGCATTCACCGACTCTGCTATTACGGGGTGGGGGACAAGGTTGCTGAGCTGCAGGTCTCTGTACGACGGCATCGTGTTTTCCTAAAGGGCCCAGGGGTTGGTTATTTCGATGATCTCTTGGGCTCACGCCCTCTAGCACCTGTATCGGGTGCCGGCAGGAGTTCGCGACCATCACCGACGAGGCAGGAGGTTAATCTGCGACCCGGAATTTTAGGCAATACTCAAAATTATTGTATTTTTGAGCGCTTTTTGTCTGCATCCTGTGCCCGTTATTCTCGTGGGCCCAAAGATATAGGCATTAATTTACGCTAATTGATTTAAATTTCAAAGCTGATAAATCTTCTGAAAGGCTTTACATATGCGGTTTACATGAGATTATACAGATTAAGACCTATCAAGCCATTTAGGCGGTACTGCCCTCCGAAGGCAGTCGGGTGCGCCATACAAACGACAAGGCCCAGCAAATGCTGGGCCTTGTCGTTTGTATGGTGGATCGGATTGCAGATGAGAACCAAACGTTCGACAAATCGCACCGCGATTTGGGCGGAGCTTCAGCGACGGGGCACAGCCCCAAGAATCGCCAAAGCGATTCGCAGCCAATCCAGCCTGTCATCGATAGCACGGTTTTGTGCGCACCAAACAGTCACTTCCTTCCCTTACCGAAATATCCAATTCCGTTTTTCTTTGACTGATTTTGTGCCCAGATTTTTGCGAGCGGCGGTTTGCGACCAGAAGCCGACATCAAGAGCCTACCGTAACCTAAGACCGCAACGGCAACGGCAACGCCACCCCAATCGCAATAAACGCAGCACCACAACCTTGATTGAAACGACGGCCAACCTTGGTAAGCCACTTGCTGATGCGATTGGCCAGGCTGGCGACCACCAGCTCGATGCTGAATTCGACGACAGCGAAAGTGCCCGCCAATACGACAAACTGAACCAGCAGGCTGCGAGACGGATCAATGAACTGCGGCAGAAAGGCGGCAAAAAACAGAATCACCTTGGGGTTGCTGATGGCCGCCAGTGCGCCCTGGCGAAACAGCGAACCTGGAGATCTGGATGCTACTGCGGTGTAGTCGGTTATACCGATGGGCGGTGAGCGCCAAACCTGTATGCCAAGCCAGACCAGATAAGCGCCGCCGACCCATTTGAGCACGGTGAGCCAGGCCAGCGATGCGTTGAGCAGCGCACCAATCCCGAACATCGACAGGGCAATGACGATGATAAAACCAATGCAGCTGCCGAGGATGGTATAGAGCGTCATGCGGCGGCCATGCAGCGCGCCATGCGTCAGCGCCAGCAAACCGTTTGGGCCGGGCGACAAGGACAAGCCAATAGCCGCCAGCAGATAGATTAACCAGGTTTCAAATGCCATGGCCCAGTGGTGCTCCAAGGGTTGCTCATACGCAGGTTGCCAGTTCGCTTACCCATCACTCTTTGCGTTCAGCCATTGCCTTCAGCTAAGCACAGCGCTAGAGCTGAGAGTCTGGCCATTTCGGATCAATACCTTGGGCATCTCAAGCGTGAACGCACTGCCCAGGTTCGGGCCATCGCTTGAGGCTTCAATACTGCCACCATGCAACTCTATCAACTGTTTGACCAGCGCAAGACCAATACCCAGCCCGCCATGAGAATGCGCGAGGTGACCTTCCACCTGTTCAAACATCCGGAAAATCGCGGCTGATGCCTCAGGCGTCAACCCCAGGCCATTGTCGGCAACGGTCACGCGGAAAGCGTCAGGGGTGTCTTCAACAGTAACATCGATGCGGCCGCCAGGCGGCGTGTATTTGGCGGAATTATTCAGCAGGTTGGCGATGCATTGAGTGATACGCACCTGATCGGCCAACAGCTCGATGCGGTGGTCGCCCAGGTGCAGGCTGAGAGCGTGATCCTGCGCCTCGATCACTGGCCGGGCCATTTCTACCGCGGCCAATACGGCATCGCGCAGGTCAAATGGCGCGGTGCGCAGCTCGATCTTGCCCTGGGTAATGCGCGAGGCGTCCAGCAGGTCGTCCACCAGACGGAAGAGGTGCGTCATCTGATCCTGCATCAGGCTGCCTATCCGGTCCGCCTGCGGCCCTTCAGGCTTGCGCAGCAACAGCTGCAATCCGCCCTGCAGGGCAGCCATGGGGTTGCGCAGCTCATGCGCCAGCACGGCCAGAAACTCGTCCTTGCGCTTGTCAGACAGCTGTAACGCCTGCGCCTGCGCCTGAAGCAGATCCCGCTGCTCGGCAATCATCTGCCGCTGGCGGAAAATCTCGAAAAAGACTTCGGTCTTGCTACGCAGAATGTCGGGCTCTATCGGCTTCTGAATAAAATCCACCGCCCCAGCTTCATAACCCTGAAACCGGCGCTCCGCGCTATGCGTGCCTGCGGTGACGAAGATGATCGGAATACGTCGCGTACGCTCATTGCCGCGCATCAGTTCGGCCAGTTCGAAACCGTTAAGACCCGGCATCTGTACGTCGATCAGTGCCAGCGCAAAGTCGTGATGCAGCAATAGCTCCAGCGCTTCGTCACCGGATTTGGCCATTAGCAGCTCGAGATCATCGCGGCGAAGCAGCGCCTCCAGAGACAGCAGGTTTTCCGCGAGATCATCAACGAGTAGAAATTTGACCGGCATCGTCATCCAGAGTTACTCATCAGGTAGGCGGAAATGTCCGCAATAGACAAGACCTGCGCCTGCGGAGAAAACGCAATCGCAGTCTCGGGCATCGCCTTGGCGTAGGCATCCTCGGGATTCTGGACGATCACAGTACCGCCCGCTTTTGAAATGGCTTGCAAGCCTCTGGCTCCATCCTGATTGGCTCCGGTGAGGATGATCCCGATCAACTCGGCACCCCAGACCTCGGCCGCGCTTTCAAAGGCCACATCGATCGAGGGACGCGAGAACAGTACTTCATCCTCATTCGACAGCGCCAAGCTCGACTGGTCTTCGAACAGCATATGATAATTGGGCGGAGCGAAGTAGATGACCCCGGGCTCTATCGGCTCCTTGTCTTCCACCTCGATCGCCCGGAGCCGGCATTTGGCATTGAAGATATCTGCCAGCACGCTGGGCTTGTGTGGCGGCACGTGCACAATCACGAAAATCGGCAACGGAAAAGTGGCTGGCAGTGCCGGCAGGATAAGTGACAGCGCTTCTAACGCGCCTGCTGAAGCGCCAATGATCACTGCGCCCTTGGCCGTGCTTGTCATGAGCCGGTCCTCTGGTAAATTTTCTCTTCTCGCACAAAATCGCGAAACGCATCGGCATGCTCGGAGAACCTCAGGCTTTCCTTGGCGCCAAGCCCCAGAAAGGCATTGCGCGGCAGGGAGTCCTTGAACAGTCCCACTGCACGGTCCTGCAAAACGCGGTCAAAATAGATCATGACGTTGCGGCAGGAGACCAAGTGCATCTCGCCAAACACCTGATCCGTCACCAGACTGTGGTCGGAAAACACCACATTGCGACGCAGGCTCTTGTCCAGCACGCAGCGGTTATAGCCGCTGTGATAGTAATCCGATAGCGATGTCTTGCCGCCGGCCTGCCGGTGATTTTCGGTGAACAGGCGCATCCGCTCGAGCTCGTAAACCCCGGCCTCAGCCTGGGCCAGGGCTTCGGGATTGATATCGGTAGCATAGAACAGCGTGCGCTCTTCCAGACCCTCTTCGCGGAACAGAATCACCAGGGAATAGAGCTCCTCGCCGGTACTGCACCCGGCAATCCAGACCTTCAACGAAGGATAGGTGCGCAGATGCGGCACTACGGTTTCGCGGATGGCACGGAAATAGCTCGGATCGCGGAACATCTCGCTGACCTGGACGGTGAGGTAGCGCAACATGATCGGCAGCATCTGAGGATCATGCAGCACCCGCTCTTGCATGGCGGAGATGGTCGCAAACCCCAGATTATCCCGGACCTGACGCAGCCGCCGCCGGACCGAGGACATCGCATAGCTGCGAAAGTCATAGTGGTAGCGATGGTAGAGCGCTTCGAGCAACAGACGTATCTCGATGTCCTCGACCTTCTCAAAGGCCTCGGTCATTGCGGCATCCATACTCGTACCAGCGACAGCAACTTCTCCACATCCAGTGGTTTGGCCATGTAGTCGTTGGCGCCCGCATCGATACAGCGCTGTTGATCGTCCGGCATGGCTTTAGCCGTCAGCGTGATGACCGGCAACTTCTTCCAGTCCGGATTGTTGCGGATATGTCGGGTGGCCGTCAGGCCGTCCATGACCGGCATCATCACGTCCATCAGGACCAGATCGATACGGCCATCGGGCTTGCTCTGGGCCTGCTTGAGTTTCTGCAACGCCTCTTCGCCATTACGGGCAATTTCGATGAGGGCGCCACGGGGTTCGAGGATATTGGTCAGCGCATACACATTGCGCACATCATCCTCGACGATCAGGATGCGCCGGCCTTCCAGCAGCGCATCGCGGTTGCGCGCCTTGCGGATCATCTTCTGCTGTTCGTCGGGCAGCTCAGACACCACCTGATGCAGGAACAGCGTCACCTCATCCAGCAGACGCTCCGGCGACTTGGCACCCTTGATGATGATCGACTTTGAATAGCGGCGCAGCTTCTGCTCTTCTTCACGCGCCAGCACCCGGCCGGTGTAAACAATCACCGGCGGAAAGGAGTGGGCGCTGTCCTGGCTGATGGTTTCCAGCAGATCAAAGCCGGAAGCATCCGGCAGAGACAGATCGAGCACCATACAGTCGAAGGTCTGCTCCTTGAGCAGCGCCAGGCACTCGGCAGCCGTGCCGGCACAGATGGTTTCGACGTCGTGCGAGGCAATCAGCTTGCTCACCGCCTCACGCTGTACTTCATTGTCCTCGACGATCAGCACGCGCCGCAGGTTCTGCGAGACTTTCGCCTCGAGCGATTTCAGCACACCCACCAGTTGGTCGCGATGCACCGGCTTCAGCGCATAACCAATTGCGCCCAGCGACATGGCGCGCTCGGAGTAGTCTTCGGCGGAGATGATGTGAACCGGTATGTGGCGGGTGCGCACGTCACGTTTCAGGCGATCAAGTACCGACAGACCCGACTGATCCGGCAAACCCACATCCAGCACAATGGCACTGGGCATGAACTGCAGGGCCAGCTCCAGGGCTTCCTGCGCCGTCCCGGCGACCAGCGCCTGGAAGTTCGATTCACGCGCCAGGTCGCGAAGAATCATCGCGAAGGAGCGGTCATCCTCGATGATCAACAGCTTGCGCGCAGTATCATCCAACCGCAGGCGGTCATCGTCGACCACGCCTGCCCGTGGCTGCCGCGCTGGCTCTTCTGCAGCTCTGGCCGCAGGCACGGGCGCTGCCGGCAATGGCGATAGCGGCTGAATGTCCGGTGCAGGTATGCGTAACGCTGAGGAATCGTATGACCGCGGAATGATGACGGTAAAGGTACTGCCCGAGCCAAGCTGGCTTTTCAGCTGCAGGCGGCCACCCAGCAGTCGCACTACTTCGCGGGAGATCGAAAGCCCGAGGCCGGTGCCGCCGAACTGGCGGCTGATGGTGCTATCGGCCTGATGAAAGGCCTGGAAAATTCGCTGTTGCTGGTGATCCGCAATGCCGATGCCGGTGTCGGACACCGAGATCGCAATCTGATCTTCACCGAGCGGCCGCACTGTCAGCGCTACGCTGCCTTTGGCGGTGAACTTGATTGCATTGGCGAGCAGATTCTTGAGTACCTGTTCCAGGCGCTGCGGATCGGTTTCAATGACAGGCGCGACATCAGGCTGAACCTCAAGCGAAAACGCCAGACCCTTGTCGTTGGCCACGGGATCGAACAGGTGACGAAGTGAGTTGACCATGCGCTCGACCAGCACCGGCTCGGGATGGATATCGACATGGCCCGCCTCGATTTTCGACAGATCGAGGATGTCGTTGATCAGGTTCAGCAGGTCATTACCAGAGGATTGTATGGTCTGCGCGTATTTCACCTGTTCGGCGGTGAGATTTTCATCCGCGTTGTCTGCCAGCAGCTTGGCCAGGATCAGCGAAGAATTCAGTGGCGTGCGCAGCTCGTGGGACATATTGGCCAGGAAGTCCGATTTATACCGACTGGCCTGTTCCACTTCCTGCGCCTTGAGCTGGATCGCCTCGTTGGCCTTCTCCAGATCATCGCGCTGGGTCTCCAGTTCCTGCGCCTGCTCTTCAAGCTGCGAGTTGGTCTGTTCCAGCTCGACCTGCTGCTGCTCCAGACGTGCCTGGGACTCCTTGAGCGCTCTGCCTTGCTCTTCCAGTTCCTCATTGGAAACGCGCAACTCCTCGCCCTGCACCTGCAACTCCTCCGCCTGACGCTGCATTTCATACAGCAGTGTGCGCAGACGTGTGCGGTACTCGGCCGAACTGATTGCCGTTGCAATAGTGTGCGACACCTCTTCCAGCAGAGCGAGGACGTGATCGCCCACCGGATACAGGAAGCCGAGCTCGAACAGTGCTTTGACCTCGCCATCCATCATCGCTGGCGCCAGCGCCAGATAGCGTGGCTTCTGCTGCCCCAGGCTGGAGCCGAAGGCGATATAGCCGTCCGGCACCTCACCTACAGTGATCGGTCGGTGATCCTGCAGCACATGGCTGAAGAGGCTGTCATGCTGATCGAAATGCGCCGGAAGGTTGACGTCGGTTGGCACACCGTGGCCGGCCAAAAGTGCATAGCGATCGCCATCCTTGACGTAGAGAGCGCCAGCAACCGCGCCCAGGTGGCTGGTGAGAAAGCGCAGGATGTTCTGGCCGAGTTCCTGGGTGGATTGCTCCCCGATCACCTCAGAGGCGAGACCCACCTGAGCACCTTGAAGCCACTGCTCGCGTCGACGCGCGAGTGTCGCGCTGCGCACCAGCAGCGCAATGACAATCGTCAATACGAGACCCAGAGAGCCGGATAACGCGCTGGTGATGAAGGCTACCGTGTAGGCATTGTTCATCTCCTCGACGCGCCGGGTTCGCACTTGCGTTTCCTCGTTGCGAAGTTCGGCAATCACATCGCGGATAGCATCCATCTCGGTCTTGCCGCTATCGGAATTGACCAGGCCAAGCGCTGCAATTTGCCCGTCGTCCCGGTACACGCTCAGTGTGCGTGCCAGCTCATTGAACTTGGAGGTGACGTAGCCGCGAAGCGTTTCAAAACGCAAACGCTGCGACTCATTATTGGCGACCAACCCCTCAACCAGCGTAATCCGGCTCTGCACCTGGGATACCGCGCGGTGATAGGGCTCCAGATATTCCTCATCGCCGGTCAGCAAATAGCCGCGCTGCCCGGTTTCGGCATCCTGGACATCCGCCAGCAGCAGGTCGATGGCGACGATGACATTGTGCGTCTGCACGACGCTCTGGTTGCTCGTTCTGAGTAGCTGGGTGGTGTAAACAGCGACCACCGTGCCCAGCATGAAGATGACGAAGGCGACTGCCAGGCCGACGGCAACTGTCGGATCGAGGCCAAGTGTGCCCTTGTTGTTCACGCTCGCGTTTTTTCTGTGCATTTGACTCACGCGTTATCAATATCAGCGTCAACGCAGCAGGCGCTCCTTTGCAGCCGAGAAAAGGGCTGTTTAACGGAGCGGCACACTACGCTGTCGATCTAGGTTTGTATGCTGGGCATTCCAGAATTGATTGACGCAGTCAACTGCTCCCGGCCGGCGGGCACAGTCTATCATTTAAAATCACCTGCAGACGCGAGATTAGCCAGCTGAACTCGACGCATCCGAACCTCGTGGCCTGGTGCAGAACCTCAGCAGGCTTGGCTGCGCGCGAAAAAAGCTCAGCGCTGATCCGCTGCGATACAACGATTTGCCTACCGGCGATCACTGGCAGAATCGGAGCCGAGCACTTTCGCATACACCGATCTGTCAACATTGCCTCCGGACAGAATCACGCCGACCCTTTTTCCTTGCATGGTTTCACGCTCTTGAATGAGCGCGGCCAGTGCCGCCGCACCGGCCCCTTCGGCCAGGTTATGGGTATCGGTGTAATACACCCGCATCGCTTCGGCAATCTCGCTCTCGCTCACTGATACGATCCGCGCTGCTTCTGCGCCGTAGATGGCGAAAGCGTCTGCAACTGGCTTACGAACGGCGAGGCCGTCAGCGAAGGTATTCGCCGAGGCGGTCTCGCATATGACGCCCGCGTCAAAAGACAGTTTTGCGGCCGCAGCTTCACGAGCCACCACGCCTACCACCTTGGTGTTCAGACCCAACGCTTCCCGGGCGGCGATCACCCCGCAAATCCCCGAGCCACAACCAATCGGCACGTAAAGGGTATCCAGGTCAGGCGCGGCCTTGAATAGCTCAAGCGCATAAGTGGCCACCCCTTTGACCAGCTCGATGTGGAACGGCGGCACCAGGTAGAGATCATGCACATCTGCCAGGCGCGCCGCCTCTTCGCGCGCCTCATCGAAATCAATGCCGTACTCAACCACTTCTCCACCAAAGCCGCGCATGGCGTTGTTCTTTTCCAGCGAATTACCTTCCGGTACAACAATCAGCGCCTTTAATCCCAGTGCGCTTGCTGCCAGCGCCAGGCTTTGGCCATGGTTGCCGCGGGTAGCAGTAACCACTCCCTTCACGTCTGGGTGTACATGCTTGAGCCAGTGCATGAAGGTAATGCCGCCGCGCACCTTGAAAGCACCTGTAGGTGTGTGATTCTCATGCTTGACCCACACCGTGCAACCCAACCTCTCAGCCAACAAGGGCCAGGCGTACTGCGCAGTGGCAGGCATTACTTGGTATATGCGGCGAGCAGCTTGCTCGATATCGTCGCGATTCAGTCTGTGCATGAGAACCCTCCCTGAAGTTCTGTCCAGTCTAGGCAGGGGTGCACAATGCAGGCTTTCAGAAAACCGACCTGACTTTTGTCGTCGCTCTCTACTACTATCATCTGCATGAGTGATCACAACCGCCTACAGCCACAACGCCCAACTGAATCGGTACGTCGTATCGAGGCCGGGCCCTGGGCGGTTGAATTGCTGCCCGCCGCAGCCTACTCGACCCACTATGTAGCGGCCCAGTCTGCTATCGGTTTTGCCTTTGACAGCCAGCGTGGATTACACGCCATCGGTAGCGACCGAGTGCAGCCTTTCTCGGCGCGGCCCAACAGTCTGGCGTTCGTTCCTGCCGGCTGTGATGTGTTATCAGAGTCACCTGAAGGTGGTGAATACCTGCGGCTAATGCGCATAGACGGTACGCCGTTGGTGGGCGACCGTGCGTTCAACAATCGGATTGATCGGCAGGCAATTACCTTGGCGCAAGCAATGCGCGGCGCGTTATTGCAGGCCCGCGTCGACGACGACTGGGAGGCATGGGCTCACGCCCTGGCTGAACGGGCAAACCGCAGCGAAATCCCGGCTGCACCGCTCCAAGGCTCCATAACCAACAGGCGGATGCGTCTGCTGGATGAGTTCATTGACGCTGGCCTGGAAAGCACCCTGACGGTAAAGGCCATGGCGGATTTGCTGGAGCTATCCGAAGGTTATTTTATGCGCGCACTCAAGCAGGCTACGGGCAGAAGCCCGCATAGTTACCTGGTCGACCGGCGCCTGGCCAGAGCCCGCGCAATGCTGCTCGACCCAACAGCCAGGCTGTCGGAGATCGCCAACAGCTGCGGTTTCAGCTCTCAGGCGCACATGACGAGTGCCTTCAGGCAACGGCTGGGAACAAGCCCGGCAACACTACGCAGAACCTGAAGTCGCGTCAGGGTGCTGCGACCGCAAACTCCAGCAACGCCGCATTCACCTGCGCGCAAGCTTCGCTCTGAATCCAATGGCCTTTGCCAGGCAACATCAGAATCTGCAAGTCGGGGATGCGCCGGCTCATTCTGTTTTGCAGCTGCTCTTCGCTGGCACCCCGGATAACACTGTCGGCGCTGCCGACCAGAAACAGCACTGGGCAAGTGATCTGCGTGTCGCGGTATGGCTGCATCAAGCGCCAGTTTTCATCGAGGTTACGGTAATAGTTGATGCCGCCCGCAAAACCGCTGTGCCGGTAGGCGGCAACGTAATACGCCAGCGCCTCATGGGTCAGCCAGCTCGGCTGCTCCTGCGGTTTGCCCAGCCTACCTATCCACCCGCCACCCTCATCTATTGAGCGGCCAAGCACGGGTGGATCTCGCGGCGTATCCGGTGAGCAATACAGGGCGCGGAGGATGCCCTCTGGATCCGCATCAAACTCGGCTTCCGCCACACCCGGCTGTTGAAAGTACAGCTGGTAGAAAAAGTTATCCTTGAAGTGCTCGCGCAACAGCGCAGTGGGAGGCTGGTCCGCTATCGGGTGTAGCGGGACACTCATGTTCACCAGCCGGGAAACCAGTTCAGGGTGACGCAGGGTAAACTGCCAGCAATTGATCGCCCCCCAGTCATGGCCTATCAGCAATACTGCTGCTCCGCCGCTGGCCTCAATGAGTAATTCGCGCATGAAGTCGCAAATACGTACCACGTTGTAGTCGGCGATATTCGGCAGGGCCTCCGTCTGGCTAAACCCCGGCATATCCGGCGCGATGGCACGGTAACCGGCGTTGGCCAAAGCGACCATCTGTTGCCGCCAGGTAAACCAGCATTCGGGCCAGCCATGAATAAACAGCGCCACCGGCCCTTGGCCCAGGCTGGCAACACGGGTGCTCAAACCGGTGACTGTCCAGGTTTCATGGGTGATGTCTTCAACGGTGTACATACTTACTCCCAGGCTAGCACTGGTGCTCAGCGCCTCAATGCTTGATTCGCTTTGTGATATCCCCAAGATCAGCCGATAGCGTGTGCAGCAGCTCGCTAGCCCGGGTGGTCCTTCCAACGTTATCCTGATTGGTCATACCGATGGCCGTAATCTCCGTCAGGTTGCGCGATATATCGTTCACGACGGCATTTTGCTCCTCTGCGGCGGTGGCGATCTGGCGGTTCATGTCCCGAATGGCCTCAATGGCTCGGGTGACGTCATGCAGCATTTCCCCGGCTTCGGTGACCATGCGTACTCCTTGATCACTGCGTTCCTGACCCGCTTCGATGGCTTTGGCCGCTTCAATCGCGCCGCGCTGCACCGTATCAATAATCTCGTTGATCTCGGCGGTGGAAGCCGCCGTGCGCTGGGCAAGCGTGCGCACCTCGTCGGCCACGACAGCGAAACCTCGGCCGGCTTCACCGGCACGCGCTGCTTCAATGGCAGCATTCAAAGCAAGCAGGTTGGTTTGCTCTGCCACACCGCGGATCACGTCCAGCACTTTACCGATCCGGCCGCTGTCATTAGCCAAACGATTGATCACCTCTGCAGTGCGCGTGATCTCACCGCGCATATCGGTAATGTTGCGCACGGTCGTCTGCATAACAACCTCGCCTTTACGCGCGGCTGAATCCGCCGCGTCGGCTGACTCTGCGGCGGTGCCCGCGTGAGCGGCCACCTCAGCCGTCGTAGCGGACATCTCCTCCATCGCGGTAGCAACCTGGTCAGTACGAGTGAACTGCTCGCGAGTCCCGCCCGAAATGATGGTAGCTACACTGTTGAGTTCGCCGCTGGCCTGGTCCAACTCACGCGTACTGACTTCCAACTGGGCAAAAGTAGCCACAAGAAAATCATCTAATGTATTCGCTGCATCCGCCAATCTACCCAGTTCGTCTTCACGCTTGATGCTGGACTTGGCTCCCAGCCGACCCTGACTTAAAGCCGTGACCTGGTCGATGAGCGTTCGCACCGGAGCCACCATACTGCGGTCAATGCGCCAGATACTCAGGAAGGTCAGGGCAATACCGGTAAAAATAAGCATCAGGGTGCCGATAAGCACTGCGCGTGCAGCGCTGCTGGCGATATCCGCCGAGTCATCCTCAGCTTGCTTCCGCAACTCGCTGACCAGAGAAGTCATCTGCTCCGAGGCGGCCCGATCAATGCCTTTTACTGCCAAGTCACCAGCTTGCGGATCCTGACCCGAGGCTACAAAAGCCTGATAACCACTGCGGTATGCCTTACCCAGCCTCAGATGCTCTTGGCTTAGCGCCTCTACGCTGCCACCAGCTCCTTCCGGGAGACCTTCCAATGCGCTCAGCGTACTAAGCGTCGATTGAACCTCCCGCTCCTGTTGCTGGAAAGCCATCCAATACTTGTCCAGCGCCGCTGGGTCCTTACCCCGCAACAATACATTCTTCCACTCCTGAACCTGAGTCTTGAACTGGCTATTAGCCCGTTCGATCAGCAGCGATGCCTGGACTGGGCCCGCAACGAGCTTGCCATATGAACCTACGCTTGAGGATAAGATACTCTGGCTTAATAACGCTATGGCTGTGAGCAGCAGTAAACTGCCAGCAATCAGCGCCAACGTCTGTGCGCGGATGGATTTTCTGAGCATATGTTTCCCGGGTTAATCGTGGAGGTCTAGGTGATTGCAGGAACTGTCGGAACGCGAGGATTATCGGCGCATGCTGCCCAAGCTTTAGAGCGTTTGTGATGCGAGAGACAGACGGTCGAGAAGATTTCCAAGGCAATCTTGGTCCTGGCTGCGCACTGAACCGCCAATCAGTCTGCGCGAAATCCCCAGACCAACTGCACCATTCTCACTGCCACGATCAGATAAAAAGCCCATACCGCTAGCAGCAACACCTTGTGGTAACGCCTGCTGGCGACGCGGCGCAATCCGTCGGTGACATTAAGAAACATCAGTAGCGCGGAAATCAGAATTAACCCCGCCCCGGCGACCTGCGTACCCAACAGGCCAACAAAAATCGCTTTTTCCGAATGCAGCGCGCTGGTACCTGCGGCAAACAACAGCGCACAAACCAACAAATTTTTTACGTTATCGAACACCTTGGCGCAAAGGTCCTGCTCCAACAGATCAATGTATTTGTGCCATAGTTTTCTCATGCTCTACCTTTGCGCATCTGCAGGAAAAGAACGACTGAGATAGTTCAGGGTACTGCGCTGGCGGCGTAACCCTCCAGCCTCCCCGAACTCTGTAACATGACTTAACGTGATCTGGCCTCAGGTTAGTTGTTGATGAAGGCGTTCAAGTCAGCAGCCAACCCTCTTATCGCCAACTTGAAGTCATTGGTGGCAATCGCTTGGGTGCTGTCCTCCAGGTTTTCGCCCCGCACTTTGCGTACGGTTTTCACCACCGCCTGACCAGTGGATGCATCGACCAGGTTGGCCTCCAGAAACAACTCGGTATTCTGGTCGCGATAGCCGGCTGCCCGGGAAACCGCGCCGGCGACAGCCGTTACCGGTAGTGCCTCATACCACTGCATACCTTCATTGGTGGCCGATACACCGGTTATCGCGGCGTTGAGAACCAGGGTGCGGGAGGCCGCGGGAGCGGTATTTGCGCTGGGCACCACGTTGTACTTCTGCGCCAATACACCTTTTACGCTCGAGCTGGTGAGTGCCTGGAGTTCCTGCAGGGTCTGCAGGTTAACCCGGTCATCTGGTCTTGGCGCCGGGTAGAGCTCGAGTTGATTAAAGACCACTGTGTCGTAGTCGTTCGGGCTGAAACCGTCGGCTACCCAGCGCATGACCGGTTGGCCATTTGCCGAAGTGGTTTCGCGTAAACCTTCGTAGCTTGGCAAGAAGCCGGAGTATTGTTCCTCTTCGGTCACTTGCGAAGCACAACCACCAAGCAACATGCTGCTCAACCCAACGCCAATCAGAAACGTCCTTGAAATATTCATGCAGGTATCTCCAATGTATTACAGCTTTAACTGCAATCGCGGAAGACGGTTACCTGTAGCGTCGCTTGCTGTTGAAACAGCGAATTACTACCAACAGAGAGGCGTTCAGTCGTAGCCGGCATGTGCCGCTCAACCTCACATACCGCACCTGCGTACCTTCTGGCACGCCGCTGCGGTCTCGTGAAAACAAGTGTAGCTGGTCCGTTTCGTCTATCCAGAACTCACCTTTTACCCGCTACGATGGCCTGCTCAACCACCCGCGGCCGCGGCCAGAGCACAGCAGCCAAAACGATGGTGTAAACAATCGCGAACAGCACATAAGCGATGCGCGTGGAAAACAGCTCCGGAGTACTGGTCGGCAATGGCGACACACCCAGCCCGAACAGCACCAGAAAAACAATAAGCCCGCCGCCAAACACCTTACCTTTGATACCGCCCAGAGCCGCATTGCCGGCAAACAGCAGGCTGACCAGCAGCACGACGAGCGCGACCAGCCACAGCGCAGGACGCAGCTCGAACAGGATATATGCCAGAGACGCCGCCACCCCGCCGAGCAAGTTGACCAGCACCAGACCCAGCGCGGCGCGCGGGCCCATATCCAGCTCAAGCTGACCGAGCAACGAGGCGACAGTGATCGGAACGACCAGCGCCGTGGTCAACCGCGGGTCACTCAAACAGAGGGTAACGATGGCCAACAGAATCACTGCGCTACCCATCGCCTGGCGGATTATCACAGTAGCCGTATGGGGAGCTGCGATCGGGGCATTGGCCTGTTCACCGCCCGGGTCTGGCAACAATGCATGGGCTGCCCATGCCAGCAATAAGCCCAGACTGATGGCCTTGGCCAGTAACAGCACGATTGACTCACCCAGGTCAGGATGCAGGATATCCAGCAACGGCACAGCAATAGCAATCACCAGCATCAGGGCCGGTCCGGCACCGCCCAGTTGCCGACCCTGGACGACAAAGCAGGCGAAGTAAAACAACCAAAGCAGCGGTAACAGGATCCATGGTCGTTCTCGTAGCACGCCGGTCAACAACACCAATAGCGCACCGGCAAGCAGAACAATCAGCACTGTCATCAACCCTTGACGCAGGGTTAAGGGGCGGCGGCTGGCCAGCAGGAACTGCGTCGCAAACAAAGGGGCGAGAAAGGGTAACGGCCCGCCTAAAACCAGACCCAGGCAAAATCCCACAGTCACCGCTGAAGCGACGCGCAATCCCTGACGTTTGGCCCGCCTGAGTTCCAGCTGCAGTTCTTTATCAATTGACATAGCTGAGCCAGGCGCCGAGGCGCGCGGTG
The DNA here is from genome assembly GCF_009497895.1 of Halopseudomonas pelagia. Taxonomy (NCBI): domain Bacteria; kingdom Pseudomonadati; phylum Pseudomonadota; class Gammaproteobacteria; order Pseudomonadales; family Pseudomonadaceae; genus Halopseudomonas; species Halopseudomonas pelagia. Next base: position 186,671 of record NZ_CP033116.1, read on the forward strand.
AACGCGCCCAGCCAATTGGTCAGGGGGTTGTCATCGGTATAAATCACTACTGTCACCTGCGAGCCGTAACGCGGGCCGACTGGATAAGGTTTTTCAACAATCAGGCGCACCGGAAAACGCTGCGGGTCGCGCACCCAGCCGCTTTGATTGCGCACCGACGGCAGCGCGGTGTGGCTGCTGCCTTCCTGCGACACGCCCCAGCCGACGCTTTCAACGCGTCCCTTGAACACGCGGCCGGGTAACAGATCAAACACCAGCTCTGCAGGATCATCGGCCTGCACGTGCTCCAGGCTGTTTTCCTTGAAGGCAGCAGATACCCAGACAATGTCGGCGTCAATAAACGTCAGCGACGGCTGACCCACGCTAACTACTTGGCCCACCGCGAGTTGCAGGTTGGTCACCACTCCATCTGACGGCGCGACAACATCAGTGCGTCCCAACTCGAGCCGAGCTTTTTCCAATGCTGCCAGGGCCTGCTTAAGTTGCGGGTTGTCGCTACCTTCCGCCCCTAACTGTTGCCGCGCGCGCTGCAAGTCAGCCTGGGCTTTGCTGACTGCGGCCTCGGCGGAACCCAAGGAGGCATCGGCATCATCCTGGCGCGCTGTAGCAAATACACCACGCTCGACCATCTGCGCTACGCGCTTGGCCTGCTCGCGTACGTTATCGCGCTGGGCACGGGCAGACACCAGCATCGCCTGGGCAGCATCCACTGAAGCCGTGTTGGCGCCGATTGCCTGACCCGCTTCCTCCAGCCGCGCCTCAGCCTCCCTGACTGCTAGTCTGTAGGGCAGAGGGTCTACACGAAACAATAATTGGCCGGCCTCTACCCGCGCGTTGTCGAGCACCGCTATTTCGGTGACTCGACCCGACACCTCGGGAGCCATGTTGACCACGTAGGCCTGCACCACGGCCTGTGAAGTCGATGGCGTGCGCCGCTCCATGACGATTGACACGGCGAACAACAGCACAATCAGGATCACCACGGCCAGGGCAACGCCTCGTAGCGGGTTGGCTGGAGCCGCTTTCTTGGGCGGAGGCTCGTGGGCAATCGCCGTCTCCGTAGGGTCGGGCGCATTCAGTGTGTCGGCCATATATACACCTGCTAGGTATACAAAAATGGGTAATGCCATTGGCGCCGGATCTGAGCCGCGCAGCCTCAGACCGCGTCGGCGTTGATCACCCGTGCCTTGCGGATAAACAGCGCGCGCAGCTTTTCCCAGAAGTTGCCACCGAGCACAAAGAAACTGCTGATCAGCAGCACATCACCTAACAGCTGCAATGCCCAGCTATTGGGCCGCAGGCCAGGTGCCAGGGCGTCAATATAGGGCTCGAGAAACGACGACACCAAAGGCAGGCAAAACATCACCAGACCAATACGGTAGCGGGTGGCACTGACCTCGACATCGCTGCTGGGAGCGAGATCGGAGACGTAACCGAACAGATGCTTTTTCAGCTCCTGAAAACCGGCCTTGCCCATGACCGCGATCACCAGCAGCAGCAGCACCTTGTTGATGATGAACAGCGCGCCAGTCAAAGCGGCAATGCGCGAGCCTGGCGCATCCGCCATCGCCGCGAGCGGCACCAACAGCCACAGGATGGGCATTAAACAGAGAAAGCCGATGCCTAGCTTGAAGCGCCACTTAGCGGACTTTGGCGCTTCCGAAATCTGTGCCGTGATCATGATGTATTACCTGTGTAATAAGGGTTGTAGATAACTGATCTTTCCCCCAGCACCTCAAAATGACCCGCACAAAAGCATGCTCATTTAACTTATGAGCTTGATAAACAACGCCAGGCTGTGTTGCTGGCCGTTTGTGTGATTTCCGCGGCCAGTTGCCGCAAATTCTGTTGATGGGCGATTACGATGTCGTCAATGCTTAAGCCCGCAGCTGTCTGTAGTCTGCTGCGGCAATGCAGCAGCGGCCTGGCATTGGCGCCCAGGTCTCGCAGACGCCAATTGACGTCAATCAGCGCGTATTCCCCGGGTAGAGAATCCAAACGCTGGACATCCAGTCGTACCGAAACCTTGCCTGCCGCGCCCGGATTGGGTAATTGCTGCTCCAGGGCACTGCGCATTTCATCCACCAGGCTCGCCCCCCACCAATGGCCCTCCAGAATGGCCAGGCTGCTGTCGCTTTGGCGGACGACAATCTGCTGCCGGTCCACCTGGGGCGGTATGCTGATGGTTTCGATCTGCACCTCAACATTGTGCCTCTGAACGGCGCCGGATGACTGTGCCGAAGTGGGAGACAGGGTGTGGAACTGAATAGGATCACTGCGGCAAGCAGCCAGGAGCAGCACCGCGGCGGCGAGCATGATCTTCCGTGGAAAATCCATGGGTGATGCTCCTTCATTCAATTGGACGGCGCTCGCAGCGGCGCCGCATTCTCCGGCCGGCCGCGAATCAGCGACTCCGGATGACGTCCCAAATACTCCGATAGCTCACGCAGGGAGCGCGAGGTACGACCCAGCTCCTCCAGCATTTGCGTCAGCTGTTCCCGTTGCGGAGAGTCCTCGGCGAGTGTCGAGCTGGCCGACCCCAGGGCTTTGCTGGCTTCCGTCAAGGTGGTGGTTACCTCAGGCAAGGTGCTGGCGTTGACCTGCGCCAGAACCTTGCGCAACTCGACCAGGCTGCTGTCGAGGTTCCCCGCAATGCGGTCCAACGGCAGATTGCTGATCTTCTCGACCACAGACTGCAACTGTTCCTGCACCTGTTCGAAATCGCCAGGAATGGTGGGTATGGTCACCGGTCTGGCGATCGGATCAAACTCGACCTTCTCTGCATTCGGATAGAAATCGAGCGAGATAAACAGCTGGCCAGTCAGCAGGTTTCCGCTACGTGCCTGCGCTCGCAGCCCGTTATCAATAAAGCTGCCCATAAGCCGAACACCGGCGGCTTCATCGTTGGGGTCATGGTTGAGCGCTTTAAGCATCTTTGCGTGTGCCAGGCCAAGGCGCTGCGGATAAATCACAATGCCCACCTCTAATGGAAAGCTTCGTTCTGATGGGTCGAAGTCCAGGTTGACCGTCACCACTTTGCCGATGTCGATGCCAAGAAATTCGACCGGAGCACCGACCTTTAATCCGCGCAATGCCTGGTCGAAACGCAGGCTCAGATACTGGGCTTTGCCGTCGGGCGGAGCCAAAGCAGCCTGTTGGTCATCGAACAGCTCAAAGCCGCTGTTTTCTTCGGCCGGTTGATCATTGGGGCTGTAGTCCGGAGCGCGGAAGGCAATGCCGCCCATCAAAATAGACGAGAAGGATTCGGTTTGTACCGCAAAGCCGTTGGCATCCAGCCTGACGTCGATACCACTGGCGTTCCAGAAGCGGGTATTGTCGGTCACATAAGCATCGTTCGGCGCATGCACAAACACGTCGATGCTGACGCTTTTGCCGTCAGAGTCCAGGGCGTAAGCCACCACCTGACCGACCGGGATCTTGCGGTAGTAAACCGGTGAGCCAATGTCCAGCGAGCCCAGGTCGGTGCTGCGCAGGGTAAAACGCTTGCCCGGCTCACCATAGGTAATGAGCGGGGGCGTTTCCAGGCCTTCAAAGTGCTTTACCAGGGTAGTCGACTGGCCAATATCAGCGCCGATGTAGTCGCCGGAGAGCAGCGTATCGATACCGGAAACACCACTGGCACCAATGCGCGGCCGCACCACCCAGAACTGTGAGTCTGCGCGGGTAAAGCTCTCCGCTTCCTTGGCCAGCTTGATGGTGGCGTTGACGCTTCTCTGATCCTCACTCAACGCCACATCCGAGACGTAGCCAATCACCACATTGCGGTATTTGACCTGCGTCTTGTTCGCGGTCAGGCCGCTGCCGGTTTTGAAGGTCACCGTGATCGTGGGCCCGACCTGCAAGACGTTGTGCACCACCAGGGAAATACCCACCAGCACTGCCACTATGGGTACGATCCACACCAGCGACACTCTGAAGCGGCGGGTTTTGACGACAGCCTTGCCAGGGGGGCGAGATTCGTCAGTGGCTTGCGATTCCATTCGCGACCTCCCGCTGTGTCGGATTTTCCCAGATCAGGCGTGGATCGAAACTCATGGCCGAGAGCATGGTAAACACCACTACCAGGCCAAAAAACAGGATGCCCACGCGTGGTTCGATATCCGCCAGGCCGTGGAATTTCACCAGCGCAGCAACCAGCGCGACCACGATCACATCGAGCATCGACCAGTAGCCAATCAGCTCGATAAAGCGGTAAAGCCTGGAGCGTTCCTTGCGCGCCCAGTTACTGCCCCGTTGCGCCGTCACCAGTAGAAGCGACAGGACGGCGAACTTGACCCCCGGCACGGCAATACTGGCGATAAAAATGATCAGCGCAATATCCCAGGCGCCATGCTGCCAAAATTCCAGCACCCCGCTCATTATGGTGCTATCGGCGCCATTGCCGAGCATGCTGGTGTTCATCACCGGCAGCACATTAGCGGGGATGTAAAACACTAACGACGTCAGCAAGAACGCCCATGAGCGCGACAGTGAGTTGGTCTTGCGCGCGTGCAGCGGGGCGCCGCAGCGCTCACAGAACAGGGGTCGCCCGGACATGTCACAGCTCTTGCCGCAGCTATGGCAGAGGCAAAGGTTCAGGTCGCTGGCCAGCGTTGGCGTATTCAAGGCAGGTCCCACAGCTCGCGCACGTCGCGACCGGCAACCGGGATCAGCAACACGCTGAGCGCGGCCAGCGCAAACAAGCCGACGCCTGGCAACACGTCGAGCATGCCAGCGAGTTTGAATACCGCTACCAACGCGCCCAGCAGGCACACCTCCAGCATGCTCCAGGGCCGCAGCGACTCAAGCCAGCGCATGCACAGCTTGAAGCCCGGAGCACGCTTGCGGGCCAGGGCGAAGCTGAGCACCCAGGCCAGCCCGAGCAGTTGAAAGATGGGGGCGATGATGATGGAGATAGCAGCTACCAGCGCGATGAACGTAATCGGCCCGACGCTGAGCGCCAATACCGCATCCCACAACGTGGCACTGTTTTTCTGCCCTTGCAGGCTGATGGTCATGAGGGGATAAAAGTTGGCCAGTATCCACAGCACGCCGGCGGTAATCGTCAGCGCCAGCCGCTGGTCGATCGCCATACCACTGGCACGCTGCAGCACGCCACCGCAGCGCGAGCAAAGGGAGGTCTGGTGCTTGGCGAGAGCAACCCTTTCAAACACGCAATCGCAGTGTTCACAGATGATCAACTCGTCGCAGTTCGCCATGGATATCACCCGCAAGCGATGTCAAGCAACAGGGGCCGCGATCGTCGTCTCAAAGGGTAAAGGCGCGCACTGCTTATGCGGGTAAAATAACAGTAGACCCTGGAATTGAATTCGTCGAATGGGGCCCGGAAGATTTAATCCAGGCAGCATGAACAGGGCTTTCGAAGCCTTTACTCGCTCAGCCAGATAGCCAGGTTCAGCCGCGTCGCCTTGATCGAGTAAAACATCGGAAAATAATTGCCAGCGACACAACTTAACTCTCAGACCGCCCCGTCCCTTCCCGATCACGCAGATAGCGTTTCGCCAACGGAAAGGTCGGCAACCATGACTCACGGCGGATAGCCCAGCTTTCGTAGGTAGGCGTTAGCTGGTCAGGTTTATCCAGAGAGCCCAGATGTACTTCGATTTCGTCATCGCTGCGCGCGAAAACAGAGGAGCCACAGCGGGGACAAAAGAATCTTCCGGCATAGTCGCGGGTTTCGCCCTCAATCGTCACCGCCTCTGCGGGGAACACTGCCGAGGCGTAAAACAGCGCGCCATGATGCTTGCGGCAATCGAGGCAGTGACAAATCCCAACTCGGTAGGGCCGTCCCGACGCCAGAATGCGAACGTCGCCGCACAGGCAACCGCCAGTGAATTGCTCCATGCTGCGTCTCCTAATGAACTGGATGGAAGCTGAGCCTTAACTGAGCTTAGCCGAAGCTTGGTGACCCCGGTGAGCTTATTGCGGAGAGCGACGACTGCGCACCTCCGCCAGACGCCCATCTACAAAGCGCAAGTGATAGTACATCCCGTTCTGCGGTCCATAGACCCAGCGTTCGACCGGCACCGCGTTGGGTACCAGTGCGCCATAACCATCCACTTCGGCAGGCTCGCGGGCGCGGCTGTCCGGTTCACCGCACTTGCTCAGTACGCTCTGGATGTCTTCCGCAGTGCTCAGAATGCCGTCCGCACAGCGCATCGACGCCCAGGCGGATGACGCCAACAGCATACCAACGACGACAGCCATCGTTCGTAAAATTAGCACCGGTTATTCCCCTTATCGTGAACGTTGAACCCATGGCGATAGTCTATCCTGATAGTAAGCGCGCACTTTTACCACGACGCAACATAACAAAAAGGATCTCGCCAATGAGTAATCCCATAGCCGTCAAGTTCGAACGCGTTCTCGCGCGCAAAGACGTCCTCGCCCTGGCTTTCGGTGCGATGATTGGTTGGGGCTGGATCGTGATGACCGGGTCCTGGATTCAGTCCGCCGGCAGCCTGGGCGCTATCACTGCTTTCGTCGTTGGCGGCATAGCCATTCTGTTGGTTGGTTTGACCTACGCCGAGCTCGCTTCGGCCATGCCGCAAGTCGGCGGCGAGCATGTTTACAGCTACCGCTCACTGGGCCACTTCCCTTCGTTCCTGTGTACCTGGAGCATCGTGCTGGGCTACATCAGCGTGGTGTCCTTCGAGGCCGTGGCCTTGCCCACAGTAGTTGAACATCTGTTTCCGGGGTACTCGGTGGGGCATCTGTGGACCGTAGCCGGCTGGGAAGTGGAAGCGACCTGGGTTGCCGTGGGCGTAGTCGGCTCTCTGATAATGATGTGGATCAACTATCTGGGCATTCGCATGGCGGCGCTGGTTCAGAAGGTGGTGACGCTGCTGATTCTGGTGGTGGGTATCATGTTCATCACCGGCGCGATGTTCACCGGCGATACCGTGACCATGGAGCCGCTATTCAGTGTCGAGAACGGCGTGGTCGGCGGCATCATGATGGTGATGATCATGGTGCCCTTCATGTTTGTCGGCTTTGACGTGATTCCTCAGGCGGCAGAAGAAATCAATCTGCCGTTCCGTGAGATCGGCCGGGTGCTGATGCTATCGGTGCTGATGGCGGTGTTCTGGTATGCGCTGATCATTTACGGCACTTCGATGATGCTCACGCCAGCCGCTCTTGAGCAGAGTTCGCTGGCGGTGCCGGACGCGATGCAGGCGGTATTCAACGCGCCCTGGGCCGGCAAGCTGATGGTGTTTGCCGGGATCGCCGGCATTATTACCAGCTGGAATGCGTTCTACATCGGCGGTTCCAGGGCGATCTACGCGCTGGCGCGCTCCGGCATGCTGCCGGCGTTTCTGGCCCAACTGCACCCCAAATACAAAACGCCGGTCAATGCGATTCTGATGATCGGCGTGTTGTCGAGCATAGCGCCGTTCTTCGGTCGCCCGGCGCTGGTATGGCTGGTGGATGCCGGCGGGCTGGGAATCGTGATCGCGTACTTCTTCGTCGCACTATCCTTCCTCGCCTTGCGCCGCAAGGAGCCAAATCTGGAACGGCCTTTCAAGGTGCCGGCCGGCATGCTGGTAGGCAGCATCGCCCTGCTTGCTTCGCTGGGGATGATCACACTTTATATGCCAGGCAGCCCATCGGCACTGCTACCCGTTGAGTGGGTGGTCTTTGCTGGCTGGATGCTGTTGGGGCTGGGTATGTACGCCTGGTCGCGCAAGCGCTACGGCGTCGCCTATTCGGATGAGGCGATGCGCCGCGAACTGGAGGAGTGAGGCCAGCGACTGTCTGCCGGCAGACAACTGCTGACAGACCAGGACGCCAGCTACAACTGGCCAGCCCCCAGTGCCAGAAAGGGCGCCAGCAGCGTGACCGGGATAATCCAGCCCGGTCGATAGCTCAACATGAGCAGTTGCCCCATGGCGCCCAGGGTGAGCGCCGCAGCCCAGAACGCCAGGCCTACCGACGCACCCATTGACGCGATTGCCGGCGCAGCCGCCGCTGCCAGCAGCAACCAGCCCAGCAATTGCAGCAGCCGCTGGCGCTGATGCCCGCAAGGGGTCTGGCATATGCGCTGGTAATGCCTGGGTGTTCCCAGACACAAGCTACCAAAGCCGCTGATACAGAGCGCCAGGCTCAATGCGATCATACCGGCGCTCTCCTTGCAGGGCTGACCTTGGCCGGCTTTACTTTCACCAGTGGTTGGTGCCGGAGCAGAATCATCGCAGACCAGGCAAACGCGACGGCCGCCACCAGCAGACTCAGGTCCATCGCCACCAACAGCCAATTGCCTTCACGCAGGGTGACTGGCAACCCACTGCCGGGTGTTGTCAGGCCGAATAGCGGCAAGCCGGCGTAAAGCACTGCAGTTGCAAACAACTGCTCGATCCACGCCTGCTTGTGGCGCCGTAATAACGGGTGAATCAGACACAGTGCCCAGACGATGAAAAAGCAGCGAATCTCCGTGGTACCTCGGTCGGCCAGCGTTGCCGGCAGCAGCCGGTTGGCCCAGAAGTAGGCGCCTATTGCCAACGGCAGACCGGCCACCGTCCCCACATTCAGCACTTCCACCAGACGCTGCCCCCAGGGAGTGCGTCCCAGCTTTTTGCGTTCGGGCAGTCGCTTGACTACCCAAAGTATCAGGCCGGTTGCAACCATCGCCGTACCGATCAGTCCGCTCAAAAAGAAAAACCAGCGCAGTGGCGGGCCGGCGAAGCGAATCAGATGCAGACTGGTGAACACGTTATAGACGGCGTTGACCGCCGGGGTAGCCGGTGACAAGGGGTCACCCAGCGCGACACCGGTGACGCCGTCAAAACGCAGGCGCTCGCTGGCACCGCGCTCAACCAGGCTGTCACCGCCATTTTCGCGCAACTCGATGACCGCTCCCTGGCGCCCAGGCTGGCTGACCCTGATGTCTGCCACGCCGCGTGGCCAGCGCGCATGCGCCTGGGCAAGCAGCGGAGCGATGTCGGTCAGCGGGGCGGGAAGCGCATTCTGTACCGGCGTCGCCTCGCCTCGCTGACCACCCCCACGCCCGCCCGACTCCTGGAAAAATTTCTGCGTATCACCCTGGTAAACACTGTCTACTGCCCAGGGCATAAGCATGAACATCAACAACAGCAAGCCGCTGTAGGTGATCATGAAATGGAAAGGCAAGGCCAGGACGGCACTGGCGTTGTGCGCATCCAGCCATGAACGCTGGCCCTTGCGTGGACGGAAGGTAAAGAAATCCTTGAATATTTTCTTGTGGGTGATCACGCCGCTGACGATAGCGATCAGCATCGCCATGGTTGCAACGCCGACAATCCAGCGTGCCATCACCCGGGGCAGCCCATACAGCTCGAAATGGAACCGGTAGAGAAAGCCTCCGCCACGGGTTTCGCGCACCTCAATGGGCTCTGCGCTGGCGGCATCCAGCGTCAGCCGTTGACCGCCGCCTCGGCCTACACGCTCACCCTGCTCGAACCACTGCACCTGCAGGGAGTGGTCGCGCTCGTCAGGCAGATTGATGTTCCACTGCGCCGCATCGGGCGCCAACTGCTGCATGCGTTCGTATGCCAGCATGGCCGTGCCGCTATGGGGCTGCGAACCGTGCTGCTCAGGTTTCATCCAGAAGCTGATTTCCTCATGGAAGAAACTCAGGGTGCCGGTCAGAAAAACGGCATACAGCAGCCAGCCGAGCAGCAGACCTACCCAGGTGTGCAACCAGGCATTGGCCTGGCGAAAACCGAGCGGCTTCATGGCAAGGCTCCGACCAGCAGTAGATGCAGCGCCGGCAAGGTACAGAGAGCGCTCGTAACTATCCATGCACGCAACGGAGTAGCCGCGGCGAAAGCCCAGATCACCATGGCGCAGTAAAGTGCAAACGACAGTTGGCTGGCAGCCAGCACCGCTTGCGCCCGGGGTAATACGCTTGCTATCGCCAGCGCCAGACTCGCAGTGCTCAAGGCGGTAAAGAAATAACCCCCGAATACCGCAAGGAGGCTGCGTGAAAGGATCGCCCTACGATAGCGCGTGCAATGTGAAAGCGCGCCGGCAAGAAGAGAAGGATTAAGCATTGAGTGAAGTTCCTGCCATGGGAAAGAGCATCATTACACGGGCCGAGAAGACACCGCCTTTAAATGAGAATACAAATCATCTGCGTTTTGATAAAGTAATATCTTGTTACTTTCTCTGATCTTGCTGACCGGACCCTGACGTCCCCGGCACTGGAGGCCGCCATGAAACTGCTCGTCGTCGAAGACCACCCCGCCTTGCGAGAACTGCTTTCCAGGCATATGGCCCGCAGCGGATTCGTCGTGGACGTTGCCGAAGATGGCCGTCAGGCGCTGGCCATGCTCGAACTCAGCCGCTACGACGCGATGATCCTTGACCTTGGCTTGCCTGACATGGACGGCCTCGATCTGCTTGCCGCACGGCGATCCACCCGCAATCCTGATCTGCCTTGCATCATTCTTACCGCCTGTGACGCTCTCAATAGCCGGGTCGCCGGACTGGACGCCGGCGCCGACGACTACATGCTCAAACCCTTCGACATGCCGGAGCTTGAAGCACGCCTGCGCGCGGTGCTGCGACGCGCTGGCCCCCGCAGAGAGGCATACATCAATCTGGGCAATCTGAGCTTCCGCCAGACAGACCGGGCCCTGCTGGTCGACCAGCGCCCGCTTTTGTTACCCAAGCGCGAGCTGGCATTGCTCGAGGAGCTGCTGCGCAACGCACCCCGGGTGGTGATCAAGGACCGCCTGGAGGAACGCCTGTACTCAATGCATGAAGCCGTTACGCTCAATGCCATCGAGGCGCTGGTCTCAAGGTTGAGGCGCAAGCTGAATGCTGCGGGAGCAAACAGCAGCATCGAAACCCTGCGTGGCCTGGGCTACCGGCTCGCGCCGACGACCTACTCCTTGCTCAGAAGTTGAACGCCACACCCAGGTTCAGCCGTCGGCCGTCCAGCGTCTTGCCGTAATCCTCCGCGGTGACTTCCTTGTCCCAGACGTTATAGAGGCCGGCATATACATCAAAACTGTCGCTGAGCCGGTACAGCCCGCCAATATCCACCAGGGTGTAGGCGGGTATCTGGCTTTCGGTATCTTCTACGCTCTTGCTCTTGTAACGCGCCTTGGCCCAGAGCCCCATTGCTGCACTGGCCTTCCAGTCCAGGCCCACATTGAACATGTGCCGGGGCAGATTATTGAACGGCTGGCCGATACTTTCCGGGGAGTCACGCGACTCGATGATTTCGCTATCGGAATAGGTGTAGTTGGTTTTCAGATCCACCGGGCCCAGTGGCATATTGAAGAATAGCTCCACACCCCGCAGTTCGGCGGAATCGTGGTTGACGTACTGATTGATGTACTCGCGGGTCACACCCCCAACCTCGCATACCGGATCAGACCCGTCACGGGTATCGCAGAACAGCCGCTTGCCGATCTGATCCTCAAACTCGGTGTAATAGACTGTGGCTCCCGAGCTGATGCCGTTCTCGGCATCCCACATCAACCCAACCTCATAATTCACGCTGCTCTCGGGTTTGAGATCGGCATTACCCATATCGAAGGCCCGGCTGCGCGCAGCATTCTCTACAATGCCCGGGTCCGCCTGCTTCAGCGTAGGCGCCTTGTAGCCGCCGCTTACCCCGCCCTTGACTACCCAACTGTCCGCCAGGCGGTAGACCGCATAAAGGCGAGGGATAAACTCTTCACCGTAGTGTTCGTTTTCGTCAAACCGCAGACCCGCAGTGACCGACAGATCGTCACTCAGATAATATTCATCCTCGACAAACACCGCGCGCTGCCAGCGATCCAGCTCCAGATCATTGGCCGCACCATAGAAGCGGCTGGCATCATGGGCCGTGGTTTCCCACTTGTACTCGCCGCCCAGAGTCAGCGTCTGATTCTGCAGCGGCAACACGGTTTTGCTGTTGGCCAAAGTGCTGGAATACTCGGATTCGATGCTGCCGTTTTCAATATCCACGGTTTCGCTGATGATGAAAGTCCGCGTTTCCAGGTTGCTGCCCCACTCAAGGTCATGAGTGACGCCGTAATGATGACGGACATTGTTCATCTCGCCTGGAGCGCCTGATTTTTCCGTGCGTTCGTTATCATGTTCGGCCCGGCCCGCTTCGAATTCCAGACTGTTGCTCTGGTTGACTACAAGATTCAGCTTTGCTGTGCCATCCACACGCTGTTTATCGGTATAACCGCCCTCGATCTGATCTTCATCGCGCTCGAATTGCGAGCCGTACAAGGTCAACCCTAGCCGATCCTCTATCAGCGGGCCGCTGAGATAGAAATTGGCCTGCCGAGCGGTGCCTGCATTGTTGTCCTCCTGGAATTGAGTGTCGTAGCTAAGCCGACCGCTCCAGACATCGCCCACAGTCTTGGTGATGATATTGATAACCCCGGCCAGAGCACTTGAGCCATACAGGGAGGACATCGGCCCGCGAATCACTTCAATGCGCTCTATGGATGCCAGCGGCGGCAACCAGCCGACCTGGGTGGCACTGCCAAAACCGTTGTAATAAGCCTCAGTCGAAGCGCCCAGTGGCTTGCCGTTGATCAGGAAGAGGGTATAGGACTCGCCCAGTCCGCGAATGTTGATGCTGGTGCTTTCGAGCTTGCCGCCAGCGCCACCTTCAATCGAAACCCCGGGAATATCCTGCAGCGCATCAGTCACGTCACGGTAGTAGCGACCTTCGAGCTGATCCTTGCCAATCACCGTGATGGAGGCTGGCGCATCAATCAGTTGCTGCTCATAGCCTGCGGCAGTCACTACCATCTCATTAAGGTTCAGAACGTCGGATTCAACCGGCTCCGCGCCATACACAGGCGCCGCCGCGATGGCCATTGCCAACGCTGTTGGATGGAAAAAATACTGCCGGTAAGTCTTTAACGCTGGCATGCAGGAGCGCCTCTCGGATATAAGTAATGCGAACGATATAGATTCGCAGTTCTATTTCCGGAGGAATATGCCACGGCTTTCTGACCACAACCTGACGGACGGAGTTATTTCTTCCGCCGGCCAAAGTCTGCGCAGGCGAATGCTGATCGCCTTGTTGCTGGTGTTTGTAATGGGCCTGGGTATATCTGCCATCCAGCTATATGGCACCCGCGACGAACTGCGCCGAGCGGTATTGCTGATTCAGGCCGGCACCCTCAGCCAAGGGTTCAGCGCCGAACAGAACATCGAAACGCTGCCGCGCCATTACGCCGGGGACCAGATGAGCTATACGCTCTACGCTGCCGATGGCAGCCTGCTGGACTATTCCGCGCATATGCCGCGACCCAGCCGCCTGCGGACTCAACTGCTGCAGACCCAGCCGCAATGGTGGCACTGGAGCCCCTATGCCGGGAGAACCATCAACGTGCCTGTGCAGTTGGCCGACGGCGCTGTGCTGATGGTGTCGCGCACGGATACCGCCGAACGCGAAATGCTCGACAGAATGCTCCTGAATCGGGTGCGTCAGAGCCTGATTCTGCTGCTGCCGTTGGTGCTGGGTGCTGGTTTGCTCATCATGATGTTGCTGAACTGGACGCTCAGACCGGTAGGACGGGCGACGCAGCTGGCCGGAAGCATAGGGCCGGACAACCCGGGCAGGCGCATCCCGCTGAAAGGGCTTCCCACGGAATTTCACCCGCTCGCAAGCGCTGCCAACAGCGCACTTGACCGACTGGGAGGCGCCTATGAAGCCGAACGTCGGTTTATCGCCGATGCCGCCCATGAACTGCGCACGCCGCTGACGGTACTCGACTTGCGCTTGCAGGATTCACGTCGCAGCGGATTGCTCGATTGGCCGATACTCGAGAAGGAAATGCGCCAGCTACGCCGCCTGGTGGCCCAGTTGCTGGAACTGGCCCGGCAGGATGGCGCAGGGGCTTGCGGCAGCCCCTTGGTTCTGACCAATGTGTCGCGAATGAGCCGCGAGGTCACTGGGACGATGCTGCCCATGTTCGAAGAGCAGGGAAGAGCGATAGTCGCGGAGATTGCCGACGGACAGCACTGCCTGTGCCACGCTCACGAGCTGCGCGAGGCCTTGATCAATCTGCTCGACAATGCACTGGTGCACGGGCGCGGTGAAACCTTTGTCGTGCTTCGCCGAGAGTCCAGCGAGCTTGTCATCGAAATCAGCGACCAGGGCCCAGGCGTACCAGAGCAGGACCAGGAGCGCATGTTCCAGCGCTTTCACAAAGGTCGCCAGGGCAGCGAAGGGACCGGACTCGGTTTGGCGATAGTCCGGCGGATTGTGCAGAACGCCGGCGGTCGGGTGGCTTTCGTACCCGACCAGCCCAGCACAATCCGCATCACCTTGCCGGTATAGCAGGTAGTTCAAAACGCCCGTGCCAACACCAGCGAGCCGAACTGATCCGGTTCGGCCTGGCCACTAAACTCGCGCGTCCACCAGACCTAAACGAATAATCAACAACGCTGAATTTTTCATGGGCATAGAGAAGCCTTTTCAAGATTGATCCAATCACTAGATTCTTGAATAGACGAATAGTTCTAGTAAGCACATTTGCAACTCATTTGCTGAAACGCTTCCTCACTGGCCCCTGCTTGCCCAATACTCTATGCTCCGAACTGATTTTCACTGATCCGCAGATACTGCCCATGACCAGAACATCCACCCAGAATGAGCCTTCCGGCAAAACCAGCCGCACCCCCCAGCAAACACGGGGCCGTGCGCGGGTGGAGGCAGTGCTGGATGCCTGTGCGATTTTATTATGGGAGGAGGGACCGGGTGAGTTGACGATGCACAAGCTGGCCAAACGGGCCCAGACCTCGATTGGCTCTCTGTATCATTTCTTTCCGGATAAAGACGCGGTGATAGATGCCCTGTGTCAGCGTCATCTGACCGCAATGAACGGCATTACCCGCGAGCTTGACCAGATTTCATCAGCTCAATGGCGCGATATGAGCCCTCAGGCGGTGATCGAAAGCCTGGCGCGGCCATACTTTCAATATGTTGATACCTACCCTGAGATGCTGGTCATCATCAGCAATTCCCTGGGCAGCAAGATTGAAGGCGCGCCCGACTTGAGGCTATCGATTCTGGCCAATTATGAAAAGGTGCTGGAACTGCGCATGCCCAAACTGGACACCGCGCTGCTGAAGACGATCAGCTACGTGCTTTTCAACATCCCGGTCGGGGCGTTGCAATCACTGCAGGAAAATAATCAGTACCGGGAGCGCGTGCTGCGGATGGAATTGATTCATGCCATGGTCGCTTACCTGCAAACCATTGAAGCCCAGCACGCTGGCGGTTGCTGAGGTTCAGCGCCGCTGCCGCTCAGGCCGTCTGCAACGCCGGACTCAACCGCAGCATATCCAGAATACCGTCGGCCAGGGTTTCCGCCTTCGCGTCCAGATCCAGGCCCACCGGCACCAGCAACCACTGGTCCAGTACGCCGGTAATGAAGGCGTGAACGCAGCGGCTGGCGACCACCAGATCGAGCTTTTCAGGCAACTGCCCCTTGGCCACGGCGTTGCCCAGACTCAACTCAATATTGTGGTTATATTCCCGGCGGAAGTCCTGCATCCATTGGCGCAGGTTGCCGAGATCTTCGGTGTACTCACATTTGTGAAATAGAATCTCGCTGACGCGGCGTACTTCCGGGTCAGTCGCGGCGCGGCGGAAAACGGTGACCAGCAAATCACGCAGGCGCCCCAGGGGATCAGGCTCACTTGGGCTGCGGCTGGCTTCACTGAGCGGCTGCAAGGGTATGTTGACGCGCTCAAGCAACGCGCCAACCAGTTCTGACTTGTCTTGAAAGTGCCAGTAAATGGCACCGCGGGTCACCCCGGCAGCGGTGGCAATCTCTGCCAGCGAGGTACGCGAAAGACCTTTGCGATAAAAACACAACTCCGCTGCGGATAATATCTGATTCCGGGTTTCCTGCGCCTCTTCTTTCGTCCGCCTTACCATCTGCTTTGTCATCCAGTCATCATTGAAGCTCGTGTAGCCTGATTTACCGGGGCTGCCAGGCAAGCGATTTATGTTAACTAATGTTCTGGGTATTTACAAACATTCATGTACGTAAGTATATTACCCATCAATCGGCCTGACTTTCCTTCTGGCCACCAGCACACGCACTGCATCCTTCGAGGATTTTTTCATGCTTAGCCCGATCTCTGCGCGGACCGCGCTCTTTCCCCTGCTAACGGTCATTGGGCTGCTGAGCGCTTGCGGGCAACAGGACAGTCCGCCTGCCGAGCAGCCCGACGCAGCGCAAATTGTGGAGGTAGGCGTGGTAACGCTGGCGGCGGAGCCCTTTGAGCTGACAACTGACCTGCCAGGCCGAACGGCGGCCTTTCGGATGGCCGAAGTGCGCCCCCAGGTGGACGGCATCATCCAGAAGCGTCTGTTTGAAGAAGGCAGCGAGGTGAAGGCCGGTGAGCAGCTTTACCAGATCGATGCGTCGGTCTACCGCTCGGCGCTGAACAGCGCCAAAGCCGCCCATCTGTCCAGCAAAGCGCTGAGCGACCGTTACGAGCAACTGATCGAAGATCAAGCGGTGAGCCGCCAGGAATATGACGAAGCTCGCGCCAGCAGCCTGCAAACCCAGGCCGCGCTGGAGCGCGCCGAGATCGATTTGCGTTATACCCAGGTCAGAGCACCCATCGATGGGCGTATTGGCCGCTCGGCGGTCAGCGAAGGCGCGCTGGTGAACAACGGCCAGGCCGCGGCAATGGCGACTATTCAGCAGCTTGACCCTATCTATGTGGACGTGACCCAACCCGCCCGCGACTTGCTGGCGTTACGCCGAGATCTGGACGAAGGTCGCCTGCAGAAGGCTGGTGACAACGCGGCCCAGGCAACCCTGCAAATGGAAGACGGCAGCGTTTACCCGCATCAGGGTACGCTGGAATTCTCTGAAGTATCAGTCGACGCCGGTACCGGCTCCGTGACCCTGCGCGCAGTATTCCCCAACCCGGACAATATGCTGCTGCCGGGTATGTTCGTGCACGCCCAACTGGTTGCCGGTACCCGCTCGGAGGCCATTCTGGCGCCGCAACAAGGCATTACCCGTACACCCAGAGGCCAGGCCACGGCGCTGGTAGTCAACGCCGACAATATCGTCGAGCTGCGCGAAGTACGCACCGAACGCACCGTGGGCAATCGCTGGCTGATCAGCGAAGGGCTGAATGACGGTGACCGGCTGATTACCGAAGGCCTGCAGTTCGTCAAACCCGGCGCAGAGGTCAAGGTGGTGCCGGCAGGCAATGTGTCTGAGCCCGCGTCCGCCGCTGGTCAGGAAGGATAATTCCCCATGCCACGTTTCTTTATCGACCGTCCGATCTTTGCCTGGGTAATAGCCCTGGTGATCATGCTGGCTGGGGGTCTTTCCGTACTCAGCTTGCCCGTCAATCAATATCCGAGCATCGCCCCGCCGGCGGTAGGCATCTCGGTTAGTTACCCCGGCGCATCGGCGCAAACGGTGCAGGACACCGTGGTCCAGGTCATCGAGCAGCAACTCAACGGTATTGATGGCCTGCGCTATATCCGTTCGGACAGCAATTCCGATGGCAGCATGGAAATTACTGTTACCTTCGACCAGGGCGTGGATCCGGACATCGCTCAGGTGCAGGTACAAAACAAACTACAGCTCGCTACCCCTCTACTGCCGCAGGAAGTCCAGCAACAGGGCATTCGCGTGACCAAGTCGGTGCGCAACTTCCTGATGGTCATCGGCGTCGTCTCTACCGACGGCAGCATGAACCGCGACGACTTGGCCGACTACATCATTTCCAATCTGCAGGATCCGGTATCGCGGACCGATGGCGTGGGCGATTTCCAGGTCTTCGGCGCGCCTTACTCCATGCGCGTCTGGCTGGACCCGGCCAAGCTGAATAACTTCCAGCTCACGCCCACCGACGTCAGCGCCGCGATTCAGGCGCAGAACGTGCAGATTTCCTCCGGCCAGTTCGGCGGCCTGCCAGCCGTGCCCGGGCAACAATTAAGCGCGACCATCATCGGCAAAACCCGCCTGCAAAGTCCGGAGCAGTTCCGCGAAATATTGCTCAAAGCTAATCCAGACGGCTCGCAAGTGCGTTTGAAAGATGTCGCCCGTGTCGAGCTGGGTGCACAGAACGCGAATATCTCCGCCCAGTTCAACGGCATGCCGGCCTCCGGCCTGGCGATCAAACTGGCCACCGGTGCCAACGCGCTGGACACTGCTGCGGCGGTCAAGCAGACCATTGCCGACCTGGAGCCGTTCTTTCCGCCTGGCATGAAGGTCGAATATCCCTATGAAACCGCGCCGGTTGTATCCGCGTCGATCACAGGTGTGGTGCATACCCTGCTGGAAGCTGTGGTGCTGGTGTTCCTGGTGATGTATCTGTTCCTGCAGAACTTCCGCGCCACGCTGATTCCGACGCTGGCGGTGCCGGTGGTGATTCTAGGCACCTTCGGTGTGCTTTCGGTATTCGGCTTTACCATCAATATTCTGACCATGTTCGCCATGGTGCTGGCCATCGGTCTGCTGGTGGATGACGCCATTGTGGTGGTCGAGAACGTCGAGCGGGTGATGGCCGAGGAAGGCCTGTCGCCGGTGGAAGCGACGCGCAAGTCGATGGATCAGATTCAGGGAGCGCTGGTAGGTATCGGCCTGGTGCTCTCGGCGGTATTTATCCCCATGGCTTTCTTTGGTGGCTCCACCGGGGTGATCTATCGCCAATTTGCGATCACCATTGCCTCGGCGATGACGCTTTCGGTGCTGGTGGCAATGATCTTTACCCCGGCGCTCTGCGCGACCATGCTCAAGCCGATCCCCAAGGGCGGCCACCATGAGAAGCGCGGTTTCTTCGGCTGGTTCAACCGTACCTTCAATCGCGGCGTCGGCCGTTACGAGCGTGGCGTCGCCAGCATGCTCAAGCGCAAGACGCCCTACGTATTGTTGTATCTTGTCATCGTCGCGGTCATGGCCGTGCTCTTCACCCGCATTCCCACGGCTTTTCTGCCGGACGAGGACCAGGGCGTGCTCTTCGCCCAGGTGCAGACCCCAGCCGGCTCTACCGCCGAGCGTACCCAGCAGACAATCGACACCATGCGCGATTACCTGCTGAACGAAGAAGGCGATGTAGTGAACTCGGTATTCACCGTCACCGGCTTCAACTTTGCCGGCCGCGGGCAGAACTCGGGCATGGCCTTTATTGGCCTCAAGCCCTGGGATGAGCGTGCGGACCCCGAGCTCAGTGTATTTGCGCTGGCCGAGCGGGCGCAGGCGAAATTCGACACCTACCGTGATGCGATGGTCTTCGCCTTCGCGCCTCCTGCGGTGATGGAGCTGGGTAACGCCACCGGCTTCAACCTGTTTCTGCAGGACAATGCCGGGGTCGGTCATGACACGCTGATGCAGGCGCGCAATCAACTGCTCGGCATGGCCGCGCAGCACCCTGCACTGATGGCTGTCCGCCCCAACGGCCTGGAAGACGAGCCGCAATACCAGTTGACCGTGGACGACGAAAAAGCTCGCGTGCTCGGCGTGTCACTTGCCGAAGTGAACAGCACCCAATCGATTGCCTGGGGCTCCAGCTACGTCAACGACTTTATCGACCGCGGCCGGGTCAAGCGTGTCTATCTGCAAGGCGAGGCCAGTGCCCGTATGGGCCCTGATGATCTGGGGAAATGGTTTGTGCGTAACAGCAGCGGCGAGATGGTGCCGTTCAACGCCATCGCCAGTGGTGAGTGGATCTACGGCTCACCCAAGCTGTCACGCTACAACGGTGTTGCTGCGATGGAAATCATGGGTGAAGCCGCGCCCGGTTACAGCACCGGCGACGCCATGGCGGCGATAGAAGAGATAGCCCAGAAGTTGCCGCAAGGTATCGGCGTGGCCTGGACCGGTCTTTCCTACGAAGAGCGTATTTCCGGAGATCAGGCGCCGATGCTCTATGCGCTGTCCTTGCTGGTGGTATTCCTTTGTCTCGCGGCGCTGTACGAGAGCTGGTCAATTCCGCTGGTGGTGATGCTGGTGGTGCCTCTGGGTGTGATTGGCGCGCTGATGGCCACCCTGGGCCGCGGGCTGACCAATGACGTATTCTTCCAGGTAGGACTGCTGACCACCGTCGGCCTGACGGCGAAAAACGCGATTCTGATCGTCGAGTTCGCCAAGGACCTGCACGAGCAGGGCATGAGCCTGTTTGACGCCGCAGTGGAAGCCTGCCGCATGCGTCTGCGCCCGATCATCATGACCTCGTTGGCCTTCACCCTCGGCGTGGTGCCCCTGGCCTTGGCCAGCGGCGCGGGTGCCGGCAGCTCGCATGCTATCGGTACTGGCGTGATCGGCGGCATGATCACCGCCACGGTGCTGGCGATCTTCTGGGTGCCGCTGTTCTTCGTAATGATTTCATCGCTGTTCGGTGGCAGAAAAGCCAAGGCCGATGACACCGATCCGACCCCCCAGGAGGTCGCGCCATGAAGCCTGTTCTGATGGCCAGAAACCTGGTGGGCGCTAGCCTGATTGCAGCGCTGGCTGGCTGCTCGATGATACCCGACTACCAGCGCCCGGAATCTCCGGTAGCCGAAGGCTGGCCACGAGGTGAAGCCTACGCCACCGCCTCCAGCGAAGCGCTGGTCGCGCCGCCATTATGGCAAAACTTCTTCCGCGATCCGCAGTTGCGCGACCTGATAGGGGTAGCGCTGGAGAATAACCGCGACCTGCGCGTGGCCGCCTTGAATGTGGAGGCCACCCGCGCGCTGTACCGTATTCAGAGCGCCGACCGCCTGCCCAGCTTGAGCGCTGACGCTGCCGGTAGCCGCACGCGTACACCGTCAGATCTCAACGGCACCACGCAAAGCGGCATCACCAGCCAATACAGCGCGACACTCGGTGTCGCCTGGGAGATTGATCTGTTTGGCCGGGTCGCCAGCCTGCAGCAACAGGCACTGCAAGAGTACCTGGCAACCGAGGCCGCACAGCGCAGCGTGCAGACCAGTCTGATCGCCAGCGTCGCCAACACCTACCTGCTCTGGCAGGCGGATCAGGCACTGCTGGAAGCAACCCAGGACACCTTGAAGACCTATGATGAGAGCCTACGGGTGACTCAGCGCAGCTTCGATGTCGGCATCGCCTCGTCACTGGAGTTGACTCAGGCGCGCACTGCAGTGGAGACCGCACGCAGCAGCCTGGCACGCTACACCCGGCTGGTAGCCGAGGATCGCAACGCTCTGGCACTGCTGATAGGCCAGCGCATACCGGTATTGCCCGCCGAGCGGCCGCAATTGAACGCAGACTTGCTCGCCGAGGTACCGGTCGGTCTGCCCTCAGATGTGTTGTTGCAACGCCCGGACATCCTCCAGGCCGAGTACGCCCTGCGCAGCGCGAACGCCAATATCGGCGCCGCACGGGCGGCCTTCTTCCCCAGCATCAGCCTCACCGCCAATGCCGGCAGCGCCAGCAGCCAGCTGTCAGGCTTGTTCGACAGCGGCTCGGAGTATTGGAGTTTTTCCCCCAGCATCAGCGTGCCGATTTTCAATGCCGGGCGCCTGCAGGCAAACCTGAACTACGCCGAAGTGATTCGTGATGTGCGCGTAGCCGAGTATGAAAAAGCCATCCAGATCGCCTTCAGCGAAGTGGCCGACGGCCTTGCTGCACGGGAAACTTATGTGGATCAAGTCGCGTCGCAGCAACGCCTGCTCGACGCCAGTGAGGACTACTTCCAGATCGCCGAACGCCGCTACCGCAGTGGCGTAGACAGCTACCTGACCTTGCTCGACGCGCAGCGCCAGCTTTTCACTGCCCGCCAGCAACTGATCACCGACCGGCTGAACCAGCTGGCGAGTGAGGTTGACCTGTTTCGCGCGCTGGGCGGTGGCTGGGCAGGCGAAGGCGAACAGCCCGAATAAATCAGAAAGCTCACAAGGCGGCCTCCTGCTCACGGTATTATCATGAGCAGGAGGCCGAACAGCCAGCCTCTGAATAGCTATTGGCTATGGGCCAGCGGCTGGCCGGTTATTTTCTGTCCGGCTTGCGCGGAAACTTCACCTCAAATCCCCGCGCATCCAGCTGCCGCACATCCACCGGCCGACCGTCCTGATCCATGATCACCAAGCCGATACCAGTGCCATTCCAGACCCGCTCACCGGAGCTCGCCTGATCGGGATCACGCGGAGTGATCTGCATGCGGCGGCGTTTGGTCAGCCAATTGAGGGGCGACCAGGGCGCATACAGCCAGCGGTTAAGGCGATCGAACCAGTCCAGCAACGTGTCGGGAAAGGCGTTTTTCAGGCCGCTGCTGGTGATCTGCCAGATATGCGGGCCCCGGTCGCGGTGGCGAATGCGGATGTCATAGACGTAGGAATAATGCACATCGCCGGAGAGAACGACAAAATTACCCGGCGTGCGGGAATGGCGGAAAATATTCAACATGACCTTGGCCGCGCCACGATGGGCCATCCAGTTTTCGGCGTCGACCAACAGCGGTTTGCCCACCAGGGTAAACAGCTTCTGTACCCCTTCGATCAGCTTGACGCCAAACATGGGCGCTGGCGAGACGATCACCACGCCTTTCTTGTCCAGCATGCGCTGTTGCATCTCGGTCAGCGACTCCCAATCCATCAGCCCCGAGGGGCGTCCGGGGCTACGCTCACTGCGCCAGCGGCGGGTGCGGGTATCCAGCACGATCAGATGGGGTGTGCCGGGGACTTGATACTCCCAGGCATGAAAGCGCAACAGGTTGTCGATCGTGGCATCCTGAGCCGCGGCATCCAGCCAACCGCTCTCACTGGCACTGCCCAATAGACTTTCCAGGTCAGCCAGGGGTTTGCTGACCCGGTCTGGATCATTACCCCAGGCCTGGCAGAGCAGATAGGCCACCAGGGCATTACCGATGATGCGCCGGGAGAATGGGTGCCCGTAGGCGGTACTTTCCCAGTCGGCGGTCAGATTCCAGTCGTCGGTCACATCGTGATCGTCGAAAATCATCAGGCTCGGCATGTGCGCCAACAGCCGCGCTACCTGGGGCAGGCCATCAACGAATTCATTGATGATCTCCTGCTCTTCCCTATATGCCTCTTCCTGCTCCTGCGCCAGTACAGGCTTGCCCTGCCGATCAATCAGCCGCCAGGGCACCGGCGACCAGACCAACAGATACATCGCCAGCACTTCACTCAAAGTCATCAGGTGATTGCGTGCATGGGTCGAGGTGAACACCGGCTTTTTCACCCCGCCGAAGAAACGTTCGCGCAGTGCCACGTTGCCCTGTACGTCAGGCAACAGTTGTTCACGCTGATAGTAGCTTTTGTCACTCTGATAGAGCGCCTGGCTATCATCCACCGTAGCGCCTTCAAGCTTCTCGTCATACAGGCCTAGACGTTCAATCAACCGATGTATCGCTACCAGCATCGGCCCCGCGACATCGTCGGCATACACTTGATCACCGGTCATCAGCAGCCAGTCAGGCCGTTGCTGCGGGTCCAGCAGCCGCTCGCCAAGCCACTCATCGGCCCGCACCAACCCATCCTTGCCGGCAAAATGTGGCTTACGGCAGGAGCCGTGCAGCAGTTGCCGATTGCTGCCGGGGATGACGAAAGACAATGTCTCCTGCCCTGGATAGCGCAATTCAGGCATAACCGCAGCCAGGCTCTGTTCACCCGCACCATCAGTCCAGAGCAGGTCGTAGCTGATCAATTGATCCACCGGCAACGGCTGCGGCAGTGCGTAGTCAAGCAGCTGCACGTGAGCATGCCGGCCGATCGATAATATCTGGCCCTGCCCCTTACCTGCCTCAGCATCACCCTCGCTCAGGCCATGCCGAGAGTGACTGCCACCCTCGGGCTGCACACTGAGCGTCATGTCCAACGGCTGGCTGGTGACCAGCCAGATCAGGATGCGATCAGGCGATAGACGGCGTAGCACCGGGCCGGCGAGGATGGCAGGCAGCTCGGTTGAAAGCGCAGTGGGTAGGGTGACGATGGTCAAGCCTCTCTAATCAAAGACCTGCCCAGGCAATAACCGGGGCAGGATCACGGCATGAATACAGGCAACTGCTCAAATGGTGGAGTATGGACGACTCAGGCAGCTACCCGTGCCTGCTTTTCCAGCTCGACCTTGAGAGCCGGATCCAGCGACAGCTGACGCGCCAGCTCTTCCAGATAGGAGCGCTCCATAAAGTTCTCCTCATCGACCATCAGCAGGCTGGCCAGATACATCTCGGCGGCCATCTCCGGCGTGGTAGCCGAGCCAGCGATATCCTTGGGCTCCAGCGGCTTGTTCAATTCCTGGTCGAACCAGCGCTGCAGATCGGGATCCTGCGTCAGCTTGGCGACCTCGCCATCGATCAGTTCGCGCTCACGGGCGTCTATGTGCCCATCGGCCTTGGCAGCGCCAATCACCGCACGCAAAATCGCATGGCTGTGCTCTTCCGCTTGCGCGGCCGGCAAGCGATCAACGGTTTGTGGCTCAATCTGGCGTTGCTGGTCGCCATTTTGCTGCTGCCAATTGTTGTAGGCCTTGTACGCGACCACCCCCAGCGCGGCGAGGCCGCCGTAGGTAATCACCTTGCCACCCATCTTGCGCGCCTTTTTGCTACCCAGCAACATGCCTATGGCACCCGCTCCGAGCGCGCCACCGCCGGCACCTGTCAGCAGACCGCTCAGCGAAGAGGCGCCCTTGCCGGAGGATTGCCGGTGCGTATTGCCGCTCTGAGAGCCGCCCTGGGAGGAAGAGCCGCCTTGCAACATCTCGGTGCCGGATTTGAGCAACTGGTCAAGCAAGCCACGTGTAATCATGTGTGCCTCTGTCGTAAGAATGAACTATCCATAGGATGCTATTTTCGAAAAATTAGTTCGATTATCCACATCAAACTTAACTCAGTCTTAAAACCCGCTCGGGCTGCAATCACGCACGAGCGGGCGTGACGTCAAGGCATACACTTTCATGTAGTGGCACTTTGCCTTATTCTGCAACTGCGTGAGGCTTGCAACCAGCCAGCTATACTGCCCATAGTGCCTGTTACTTAGCAGGTGCTTTGCCCGGATGCTTCTATGATTGATTACAGCAAAAACCGCTTTCTGGTCGTCGATGACTTTTCTGAGTTTCGTACGTCCGTCATCGGTATGTTGCGGCTGATGGCGGTTAAACAAGCCGACTCCGCACCACGCGGCGAAGATGCGATCGCGATGTGCCGCAACACTCAATATGACGTGATACTACATGACTACAATCTGGGCGCCGGCAAAAATGGCCAGCAGGTGCTGGAAGAACTGCATCATTTAAAGCTGATCAGCCCGCACTGCATTTTCGTCATGTGCACTGCCGAAAGCAGCCAGGCGATGGTCATGAGCGCGCTTGAGTGCGAGCCGGACGCCTACCTGACCAAACCTTTCAACCGTGCCAGCCTGCAACAGCGGCTGGATAAACTGGTGGAGCGCAAGACCGCGCTCAAGCCGATCCTCGACGCATTGGCAAAACAGGACCATCGCGCCGTGTTGGCCGCGTGCGAAAAGGTGACTGTCGAGCACAAACGCTTTGCGCCGCAATGCCTGCGCTATCAGGCCAATGCCCTCAAGGCCCTCGGGCAACGTGCTGAACTGGAAAAGCTGCTGCAGGCCCAGTTGACTGATCGCCCGATGCCCTGGGCGATAATTGCTTTGGGCAATCTGTGGCTGGAACAGGGCAAACTGGAACAGGCTTTGGAGCTGTTCCGTTCGGCAATCAGCCAGTTCCCGATGCTGCCGGCACTGTTCGACGGACTGGCCGCGGTGATGGCAGCCATGGGCGAGCCCAAACAGGCGCAGGAATATATCGAGCAGGGAATCAAGATCTCACCGAACAGCCTGCAGCGCCAGCAGTCGCTGGGCAAACTGGCCAAGGCCAATGGCGACTTCGACAATGCAGTGCGGGCCTACCGCCAGGCTGTGGACCTGGGCCAGAACTCGCAATTTCGGGACCCGGAAAGCCATCTCGGACTGGCGGCCAGCCTGAACGAGCAGGCAGGCGACCAGGCACCCAATCCGCGCGCAGTACTGGAAATCCGCAAGACCCTCGGCGACTTGGGCAAAAGCTGGAAGGGCGATGCCAACCTGCAGGTACGCGCGCAGCTGATGGAAGCCAGTACGCTGATCAAGACCGGTGACCAGCGCGAGGCCGACAAGCTGATTCAGCAAGCCAGTACCCAGCTGGGCGAACTGGATACCTTCTTCTCCGCCGAAGTGGCACTTGAGGTGGCAGAGCAACTGAAAGCGCTGGGCCAGGAGGAGCAGGCCAAGGGTATCCTGCACACCTGTGCGGAAATGTATGGTGACGATGCCAACGTTATGCATTTGATCGCCGAACAAACCGATGATCCGGCCATTCTGAACGGCGGCAAGGCTGCGCAGGAGCTGAATCGACAGGGCATCCGTCTTTATCAGCAAAAGCAGTTCGCCGAGGCTCTGCCGTTATTCCGCGAGGCACAAGCATTGCAGCCGCGCAATATCAGCTTCGCGCTGAATACCGCCCAGTCACTTCTGCGCATGCTGCTGGCGCAGCCCGATCCTGAGCTGAAAGCGCAATGCCTGGACTGCCTGGACCAGGTGCGCAGCATGCCTGCCAGCGATGCACGGTATGAGCGTTATCAAAAACTCTGTAACACGGTAGCCGGTCTGTGAGCGACGATCTGCAGAAAAAACCTGAGGGGCTGGATTTTTCCACCGTAATCGCCTCTACCGTGCACGACATGAAAAATTCACTGGGCATGTTGATGCAGGCTTACCAGCAATGGTCTGCGGATCTGCCCGCGGATTTGACCGACAACCGCGAACGCGGAGTGATCGAGTACGAGTCCCTGCGTCTGAACGGCATGCTGGTGCAGATGCTCAGCCTGTACAAGCTGGGGGTCAATCAACTGCCCATGCGCCCGGCCTGGATGGAAGTTGAGGATTTTCTTCAGGCGCAGCTGGCGCGGCACAACGAGATTCTCGGTTCGCGGCACATCACCGGCAGCTATGAGGTCGAGGAGGACGGGCAGTTGGCCTTCTTCGATGCCGAACTGGTCGGCTCGGTGGTCGGCAATGTAATCAACAACTCGATCCGCTACGCCCGCTCGGCCATCCATCTCAAGGCCTGGACCGAGGACGAGCAACTGGTGCTGTCCATCAGCGACGACGGTCAGGGCTATCCGCCTAGCATGATCGAGGACCAGTCCGATTACGTGCTGGGCATCAACATGAGTACCGGCAGTACCGGGCTGGGTCTGTATTTCGGCCAGCGCATCGCCGAACTGCATCAGCGCAACGGCCAGAAGGGGCATATTCAACTGCTGAACGGCGGACCACTGAACGGCGGCGAATTTCGCATCTATCTGCCCTGACCATTAACGCGGCATCATGCGCACGCCGTCCAGCTCGCTGAGCGGCCGTGGATGGCCGAGGTGATAACCCTGAGCGTAGTCGACGCCGATCTCGGTCAGGCAGTCGAGAATGCCCGCACTCTCGACAAACTCGGCCACCGTGATCAACCCCATCTCATGGCCGATGGTGTTGATCGAGGCGACCATGGCGCGGGCGATAGGGTCGGTTTCAATATCCTTGACGAACACGCCGTCGATTTTCAGGATGTCCACCGGCAGGGTTTTCAGATAGGCAAAAGACGACAGCCCCGAGCCAAAGTCATCCAGCGCAAAACGGCAGCCAATGGCCTTGAGCCGCTGCATGAAAATCACCGCACGGCTCAGGTTGGCAATCGCACTGGTTTCGGTCAGCTCGAAACAGATGCACTCGGCCGGCACTTTGTGCCGCTCCAGCGTCTCCAGAACAAATTCCAGAAAGCTTTCCTCGCCCAACGAGGCCGCTGACAAATTGATCGAATAATTGCCCGGGTTACCGGCCGTGCGCCGCGAGTAATCTCCGACCCAGGCGAGAAAGTTACCTACTACCCAGCGATCAATCGCTGTTGCCAGAGCATAGCGCTCGGCCGCCGGCATAAAGGCACCAGGTGGGATAATGCGCCCGTCCTCCGCGAGCATGCGCACCAGCACTTCGTAACTGGGAGCAGCGTCCTGCTGCTGCACGCAGACAATCGGCTGCACATAAAGGCGCAGCCAGTCGCCATCCAGCGCCTGGCGCAAGCGATTGACCCACTGCATTTCGCCACGCCGCTCGAGTAGTTGCTGGTCGTCAGCCTGGTAGATGTGAATCCGGTTACGTCCGGCATCCTTGGCGGCGTAGCAGGCGCTGTCAGCAGCGCTGAGCAGACTTCCCATGGTTTCGCCCTGCTCGACCTGCACCAGGCCAATGCTGACGCCCAGCGCAAAGGTCTTGCCCTCCCAGCTGAAGCGGAACTCTTCAACCAGCGCGCGCATGCCGTCGACAATCGGCACTGCCTCCTCCAATGGGCAGCCCGCCAACAGCAGGCCGAACTCGTCACCGCCGAGTCTGGCGAGCACGTCGCTACTGCGAATGCGGCTCTGAAACAGTTTGGTCAGTTGCCGCAGCAATTCGTCTCCCGCCGCATGCCCGCAGGTATCGTTAACGATCTTGAACTGATCCAGGTCCATATAGCAAAGCACCTGGTCGCCACGCTCCTCCGCCGGGGTCAGCAGTACTGCAAGCAGGCGCCGCTCGAATTCGGCGCGATTGGTCAGCCCGGTCAAAGTGTCGTGGGCGGCCTGATGCGAGAGTTCGCGGGCCAGCCGACGATTGGTGGTGACATCACGGAAGGTCAGCACCGCGCCGATAATATGGCCCTCGGCATCGCGAATCGGCGCGACGGCATCCTGGATCGCCACATCGCTGCCGTCGCGCCTGCGCAGCAGCAGCACGTTGCCTTCCTGACCCTGCAAACCTTGACGATAACGGCGCAGCAATGCGGTGACGGGATTGCCCAAGGATACGCCGGTAAATTCATCGAACAGCCGGTAGATATTTTCCAACGGTCGACCGCGTGCCTGCTCGCTGCTCCACCCGGTAAGCTTTTCGGCCACCGGATTCAGGTAATTGATACGGCTGTCCGGACCGGTGGTGATGACCCCGTCGCCAATCGAAGCCAGCGTGACCTGCGCCAGCACCTTTTCCTGAAACAGTTGTTGCTCGACGCGGCGCCGCTCGGTGATATCGCGGATCATGCAGGTCAGCAAATGCTCATCCTCATGCCCGCGGCTGACCGTCAGCTCGGCTACAAACTGCTCGTGCCCATGGCGGCTGAACAGCACTTCCTGTTTCAATTCGCCACCAGCCGACGGCTGCGGAAGTCCTTTCCAGTTATCCTCGGCCACCAGCCGTTGCAGGGGCTGGCCAAGCAGGTCTGCTGATTGCAAACCGAACAAGCGCTCGGCGCCGGGGTTGCAGCTGGCCAGCACGCCCTCGGGAGAACAGGTGACAATGCCGTCACGTATGTCGCGGATGATCGATTGGGTAGTGCCCACGGCGGTCTGCAGCGCGCGAATCACCTTGTTGTATTGCCCGGCGATCTGGCCCACCTCGGTGAACGGCTCGACCGGCACCTCCCGGGCAAAATGCCCATCGCGCTGGTGCGTCGCCATCGCTCCGAGCAATTCAACCAGTTCAGTGCGCGCGCCATGCTCCGAGACGTTCAAACCCACCACTTCATCTTCCGCGCTGACACGTATCGGCACAATACGATTGAGCAACCGCAATACCGCCCAGGTCAGACCGAACGCCCAGAGACCTGCCACAAGCACGCCCTGACCCTGAATCAGAAACTGCTGCCAGCGGCTCAATCCGGTGCCCAGCAGTTCCAGGTCGGCAAACAGCGCCAACGCCAGCGTGCCCCAGATGCCGCTGGCCAGGTGCACCGGCACCGCGCCAACCGCATCATCGATTTTCAGCCGGTACATCAGTCGGTCAGCCAGGTACATCACTACCGCACCGGTCAGACCAATCAGCAGCGCCGCTCCGGCATCAATGACGTGTGCACTGGCCGTCACTGCGACCATGCCCGCGATCAATCCGTTGAGCGGATAGACCGGATCCACATGCCGCCAGCGCAGCCAGGAAAGTCCCATTCCGCCGAGAATCCCGGCGACGCCGGCAAGCACGGTGTTGGCGATAATGCCGGGTACCGTGTTATCGAAACTGAAAGTACTGCCGCCGTTGAACCCGAACCAGCCAAACATCAGCAGCAATGCGCCGAGCATGGCCATGGGCAGGTTGGACCCGGGCATGCTGCGGCCGTGCCGGCCCAGTTCATATCGGCCCTGGCGCGGACCAAGCACCAGCACCACCGCCAGAGCGATCCAGCCGCCAATGCTGTGTACGACTGTAGAGCCGGCAAAGTCGACAAAACCCTGCGCAGCCAACCAGCCCTGACCTTCACTGAAAGCGCCGCCCCAGGCCCAATGGCCGAAAAACGGATAGATCAGCCCGGCTGCCAGCACCGTGACCAACAGGTAACCGCTGAAGCGCATGCGCTCGGCGGCCGCGCCGGAGACAATAGTGGCTGCGGTGGTGCAGAACATCGCCTGAAACAGAAAAAACGCCGACTGCCAGGTATCGAGAAACGACAACATGACAAAGCCGGTGCCGAACCAGCCATGTTCGCTGGCGCCGAACATGATGCCGAAACCGAACAACCAGTACAGCAAAATGGCGACACTCAGGTCAGCCATGTTCTTTACCGCGACATTAATAGTGTTCTTGCTGCGCGTGAGACCCGCTTCAAGGCAGAGAAAGCCCAACTGCATGTTAAACACCAGACCGGCGCAAAGCACGACCCAGAGTACATCTATCATGGAGACTGGCATGGCCCATCCTGGTGACTAAATGAGCGAAATGGCACAATGATGGCGCAGCAGATTAAAAAAGCTGGCCTTTGTGCTGTAAAAAGAGGCATTGAGGCAAACCAACAGGCTTATTGGCTCAATACAGTGCAGCCAATGCAGTTTCTATACCAAGGAGAGGGGATATTGCTGAAAGGGTCGTTGCGGGAAAAAAACCGCCACCACCCCGCGAGGAGATGGCGGCGAATCAGAGCATCACTCGGCGACGCGAACCAGTTGCTTACCGAAGTTCTTGCCCTTAAGCATGCCTTTGAATGCGTCTACGGCATTGTCCAGGCCTTCGGCGATGGTTTCACGATATTTGATCTTGCCTGAGGCAATCTGCTCGGCCAGATGCGCAGTGATTTCCTGGTGCTTGTCCTGCCACTCGGTGACCAGGAAGAAGCGGTGTTCAGGCTTGTCTTCCATCGCGCCAAATACGTGGAAGGGGGTTTCGACCTTGCTCGCATCTTCGGCATTGTAAGCCGATACATAACCGCAGATCGGCACGCGTGAGCCGCTGTTGAGCAGCTTGGCGACGGCGCGGGTGACAGCACCACCGACGTTCTCGAAATACACATCGATACCGTCCGGGCAGGCGTCCTTCAGGTCCTGCTCGAGGTTGCCAGCCTTGTAATCAACGCATTCGTCAAAGCCCAGCTCTTCGACCACATAGCGGCATTTCTCCTCACCACCGGCAACGCCGACCACGCGGCAACCCAGTTGCTTGGCGGTCTGACCGACTACAGTACCCACCGGACCGGAGGCAGCAGACACCACCACGGTTTCGCCAGCCTTGGGCTTGCCGACATACACCAGGCCACAATAACCGGTACGCCCTGGCATGCCGGCCACGCCCAGATACGCCTGCAGCGGAATGCCGTGATCCTGCACCTTGTAGACCATGGGCGCATCACCCTGGATGATGCTGTATTCCTGCCAACCGGAATAGCTGGTGACCACATCGCCTACCGCATAGTTGGACGAATTGGACTCGACCACGCGGCCAACGCTTTCACCAACGATAGGCGCACCAATTTCGATCGGGTCCATGTAACCCTTGCTGTCATTCATGCGCGGACGCATGTAGGGGTCCAGGGACAGCCACAGAGTCTTGATCAGTACTTCACCGTCCTTCAGATCACGCACCGGATCCTGTTTGATGACCAGATCGCCATCCTTGATTTCGCCCTGTGGACGTTGGTTAAGTACTACTTTGCGATTGCTGTAGGCAGACATGAAAGCCTCGACTTGTTGAAAACAGAAAAAGGGGCAAGAACGCCCTGACCCACAGAGCATAAACCAGGCAGCAGCCAAATCATGGAACATCGCGGCATTATTCATCGGGCTGATTGCTTGCTAGTTGGCTATCCGAAACCGGGGTCGCGGTCGATCAACTGGTTGCGCCCCCCAGCCTTGCCGCGATACAGACGCTGATCGGCGCAACGGTAGAGCTCGAACGCAGTTGCGCCATCCACACCCATCTGCGCCAAGCCGAAGGTTGCCGAGAGCAGGATCTGCTGGCCCTGGTGCTCCAATGGCGTAGTCACTATCTGCCGGCGCAGGCTTTCCACCAGTTCCAGACCCGCCCGCGCGTCGGTATTGCGCAGCAAGATGCCAAACTCCTCGCCGCCCAGCCGGCCCAGAGTGTCGGTGCGCCGCAGGCGTTGCGCAATACAGGCGCAAATGTGCTGCAAAGCCGCATCTCCCACGTCGTGGCCCCAACGATCATTGACCTCCTTGAAGAAATCCACGTCCATCATCACCAATACCAATCCGGAGCCACTGCGCGCGGCCTCATCCACGCTACGCTCCAACGCCCGCTGAAAGCTGCCGCGGTTGGCCACCCCGGTCAGTGCATCCACTTCGGCCAGATGCTCAAGCGCCCGCTGAGCCAATGCACGCCGGGACTCGTACAGGTGTACAAACAATAGAATCAGCAGACCACAGAGCAAGGCGTTACCCAGATCGATCAAGCCAGCCGCATCTGCAGGAACGCCGAAGCGGTAGATATAGGCGAACATTGCTGCGCTTATAAATGGCAAGGCCAACAGCAGGCCGGCGAGGCGACCCAACAACAGATAGGACAGGATGGGAATCAGATATACCCAGACGAATGCCGTATGCGACGCGTCGGGCATGAAAATGATGTAAGTCAGAAAGCAGTAAAGCGGAAGCAGGTAGAAGTAGATCCATATGACCGGTCGCACTGCACTGGCAACTCGCCAGCTGCACCAGAGCAGCACCACGCAAGAGACCAGCTCGAACAAACCCAGTAGATAGCGGCCGTAACTCAGCTGCAACACCCCGAATACGCCCAAAGTAATACTCGATGTGAGAAACACCACACGCATCAGCGCCCGCTGATCATTCTCTACCAGGCCGGTAGCGCCAGTCTTGAAGGCCACGCTGAGCGAGCGGGACTGCCATGGAAACATGGTTCTGATCTCTTTTTCATCGAGTATAGACCCACATCCAGCATTCCGGCAGCTGCGTCAGCTCTGCGCCAGCTCGGCCAGGTGCTCGTCCTTGAGCCGTACATAATTGGCCGCGGTGTAGGTGAAAAAACTGCGCTCTTTATCGGTCAGCGGCCGCACCTGACGTGCCGGGCTACCCATATACAGATAGCCCGACTCCAGCGTGCGTTGCGCCGGAACCAGGCTACCGGCACCAATGATCACCTCGTCTTCAACCACCGCGCCGTCCATGACGATACTGCCCATGCCGACCAGCACCCGGCTGCCGATCGTACAGCCATGCAACAAAACCTTGTGTCCGATGGTCACATCATCACCGACAAGTAATGGATAGCCGTCCGGATTGAACGGCCCGGCGTGAGTGATGTGCAATACACTGCCATCCTGCACGCTGGTACGCGCGCCAATGCGAATGCGGTGCATGTCGCCACGGATGACCGTCAATGGCCATACCGAGCAATCATCGCCCAGTTCCACGTCGCCAATCACCACCGCAGACGGATCAACAAATACCGCCTGCCCCAATTGCGGCGACTTGCCGCTCAGCGTGCGTACATTCATGCTCTGTCTCCATTAACGAAAGCTCTTGTCACTATTAATAAAATCCAGTGGCCGTGCCAAGCGCTCCCATATTCAATAAGATACATACTATGACTCAGTCACCCATTTCAGGAAACTTCATGACCTCGTCCAACCCGCTTCTGCAACCCTACGACCTGCCCCCCTTCAGCAGCATCCGTGCCGAGCACGTAAAGCCTGCCATCGAGCAGGTTCTGGCAGACAGTCGCGCGACGCTGGCTCAACTGCTGGATAACCCACCTGCGCAATGGACCTGGTCCAACCTGATCGTGCCGCTGGACGATATAGGCGAAAAGCTCGGCCAGGCCTGGTCGCCAGTGCGCCATCTGAACGCAGTGATGAACAGCCCCGAGCTGCGCGATGCCTACAACAGCTGCCTGCCGCTGCTGAGTGAATTCAGCACCGAAATGGGCCAGAACCAGAAGCTGTTTGCCGCCTATCAGCAACTCGCCGAAGGCGAAGCCTTCAGTCAGCTGGATCAGGCGCAGCAAACGATCATTGAGCATGCGCTGCGCGACTTCCGTCTGTCTGGTATCGCACTCCCTGCCGAGCAGCAAAAGCGTTACGGTGACATGCAAATGCGCCTGTCGGAGCTGCAGAGCACCTTCTCCAATCAGTTGATGGACGCTACCCAGGCCTGGACCAAACATATTACCGACGCGGCCCAGCTCGACGGTCTGCCGGAGTCTGCGCTGGCGCAGGCGAAACAAGCGGCCGAAGCCAAAGAGCTGGATGGCTGGCTGCTGACGCTGGAATTTCCCAGTTACTACGCGGTGATGACCTACGCCCATGATCGTTCGCTGCGCGAAGAGGTTTATACCGCGTACTGCACCCGTGCGTCAGAAGTCGGCCCGCAAGCCGGCGAATATGACAACGGCCCGCTGATCAGCGAAATTCTCGCCCTGCGCCAGGAGCTCGCTGAGCTGCTGGGCTTTGCCAACTTTGCCGAGCTGTCGCTGGCGACCAAGATGGCCGAGAACACCGATCAGGTCGTCAGCTTCCTGCGCGATCTGGGCACTCGCAGCAAGAACTTCGCCGGCCAGGACCTGGCCGCGCTGCGCGAATTTGCTGCCGAGCGCGGCTGCACTGATTTGCAAAGCTGGGACGTCGGTTATTACGGTGAGCAATTGCAGCAGCATCGCTATGCGATTTCCCAGGAAGAGCTCAAGCCGTACTTCCCGGTGGATACCGTATTGACCGGCATGTTTTCGGTGGTCGAGCGCCTGTATGGCATCCAACTGCGCGAAGTCAGCGAGTTTGATCGCTGGCACAAGGACGCACGGCTTTTCGAAGTGCTCGAGCAGGGCGAAGTCATCGGCCGTTTCTACCTCGACCTCTACGCCCGCAGCCACAAGAACGGCGGTGCCTGGATGGATGGCTGCCGGGATCGTCGGCTGCTGCCTGACGGCGAACTGCAGCGGCCGATTGCTTACCTGGTGTGCAATTTCACCCCGGCGATCGGAAGCAAGCCTGCACTGCTGACCCACGATGAAGTGACTACACTGTTCCACGAATTCGGCCATGGCCTGCACCACCTGCTTACGCGTGTTGACTACCCAGCGGCATCCGGCATTAACGGCGTGGCCTGGGACGCAGTCGAGCTGCCCAGCCAGTTCATGGAAAACTGGTGCTGGGAGCCCGAAGGCCTGGCGCTGATTTCCGGCCACTATGAAACCGGTCAACCGCTACCCCAGGATTTGCTGGACAAGATGCTTGCCGCGCGTAACTTCCAGTCCGGCCTGGGTATGCTGCGCCAGGTAGAGTTGTCATTGTTCGATTTCCTCCTGCACCTGCGCGAGAAGCCCGACCAGACGGTGCAGCAAGTACTCGATCAGGTACGCGCCGAAGTATCGGTATTCCCGCCACCGGCATTCAACCGTTTCCAGAACGGCTTCGGGCATATCTTTGCTGGCGGTTACGCGGCTGGTTACTACAGCTACAAGTGGGCTGAAGTACTCTCGGCTGATGCCTTCTCACGCTTTGAAGAAGAGGGTGTGCTGAATACCGAGACGGGCAAGGCCTTCCGCGACAACATCCTGGCACGTGGCGGTAGCCGTGAGCCCATGGAGCTGTTCGTTGCCTTCCGGGGTCGCGAGCCGAGCATTGATGCCCTGTTGCGCCACAGCGGATTGACCGGGGAGGCCGCATGAGCAGTACCCCCACCGTCAAGCGCTTTATCGCCGGGGCAGTCTGCCCGGCGTGCAGTGCAATGGATACCATCCGCATGTACGAGGTCGACGGGGTGCCCAACCGCGACTGTGTTGCCTGCGGTTATGCCGATACGCTGGATGAGCGCGGCAACTCGGTGCCCCGGGAAGTGCCTACCCGGGTAACCAAGACCAAGGAATCTGCAGCGCCCAAGAGCCAGACAGTGCAGTTCTTCCCCAACCCGCGGCTGAAAAAGCCCTGAACCTCCGCAGGCTGGCTGGCGACTGACTAGCTGGCCTCGCGAAGGCGAATTTCCACGCCCAGTTGCCGTGATAGACACGGCCAGTTCTGCCAGAGGGCAATACGTCCACGCTGCGCAATAATCTGGCGGAAATCGGCAAAATCCTTGCTGCTGAACAGCCTTTCCGGCGCCAACCCCTCGACCGCGGTATCCACCGCCATATCCAGCTGATTGGCGAAAGCATCACCGAGTAACTGATGAACGATGACATTTGCCCGCGTGGTATCCAGCGGCAATAACGGCTCCCCGCCGTGGGCGATATAGCGATCGTTGATTTCCTCGACCAGGCGATGCACCAGATAGGCTTCATCCAGCAACGCCAGCATGCCTTGATGATCGGCCGGCAGGTCCGGCGGCTGCAGAAAAAAGGCCTCGGCGACCTTGAGTACTGGCAGCAGCTGCGTGCGCATATTGGCTGACTCGGCTACCGCCTGCGCGGCCTCCAGCGTGTCCGGCACTTCGGCGATATAGCCTTCGGCAAAGCGGTGCAGGGTATCCAGCGGATCACTGCCGGGCTCGATAGCCGGATGCAGCTGCTCCAATTGCCCGCTGAGCCATTTGCGCAGGCTACCCTGCTGCTGCTCCTGCTGTTCAGCCACACGGATTCGCTCGCGTAACGCTGCAATATTCATAAGACACTCCCGTAAATACCAGAAACTGGTCGAGATGGAGATCGCTGGCGATCCGTCTCAAGCTAGCAGAGCACTATGATATCGTCAAAGTGGCTCAGGCTGAGGCAATAGAATGAAATGCAGAGACTTTTGCCCTCTTACCGCTGCCGGTTTGCGGCGGCCGCTGATAACACAAGGCTACATGTGCAGCCTTGACAGATATCAAAAATAAAGCTTTCCGGGGATTGCCTTAGAAACTGTCAGGTCTATACTCAACGGGTCTGGCAGTTTTTTGGGGGGCCAGTCAATCCCGCTTGAGCATGCCGCTTCAACGGCCCGTCCGAGCAGTGCATTGCCACGTGTTTATTCAGTCCTGATGACTTTCTAAATGCACTTCCCCCCGCTACCAGAGCTGAATAAAAAAAATAAGGGGAACCGGGAATGTTGCGACAAGCAAGCGCCTGGCTGAGTGGTCTGTTATTGCTAGCACTCAGTGGCACCGTAAGCGCCGGATGGGCATTTAATATGCGTGAGGGGGTGACTGACATCAGTCGCTCGGTCTTTGATCTGCATATGTTGATCTTCTGGATCTGTGTCGTGATAGGCGTGATCGTCTTCGGCATCATGTTCTGGTCGATGTTCATGCACCGCAAATCCAGGGGCGCCGTCCCCGCAAAGTTTCACGAGAACGTCGGCGTTGAAGTTCTCTGGACCATCATACCGCTGCTGATTCTGGTGGGCATGGCAGTACCCGCGACCAAAACCCTGATAGAAATCTATGATGCCGAAGAATCTGATATCGACATCCTGATCACCGGTTATCAATGGCGCTGGCAGTACAGCTACCTGAATGAAGACGTTGCTTTCATGAGCAACCTGGTTACCCCCCGCGAAGAAATCGACAATCTCACCCCCAAGAATGAAAACTATCTACTCGAAGTGGATGAGCCTCTTGTGGTACCGGTTGGCAAGAAAATTCGCTTTCTGGTCACCGCCGCAGACGTTATCCACTCCTGGTGGGTACCTGCACTGGCAGTGAAGAAAGACGCCATTCCAGGCTTCGTCAACGAAGCCTGGACGCGCATCGAGGAGCCAGGCATTTTCCGCGGCCAGTGCACCGAGTTGTGCGGTCGTGACCATGCGTTCATGCCGATTGTGGTCGAAGCCAAATCGCAGGCTGATTACGATATCTGGCTGGCGGATAAAAAAGAAACCGCCGCCCGCGAAGCCGAGCTGCGCGAGAAGGATTGGTCGCTGGAAGAGCTGATGGAACGTGGTGAGCAGGTTTACTCACGCTCCTGTTCCTCCTGTCACCAGCCTGGTGGTGAAGGTTTGCCACCGATGTTCCCCGCACTGAAAGGCAGTGAAATTGCGCTGAATGATGTCGCTGCGCACATCGATATCGTCGTCAATGGCAAGTCCGGCACCTCGATGGCCGCGTTCGGCCCACAGCTGTCGGAAACCGATATCGCTGCGGTCATCACCTACGAACGTAACGCCTGGGACAATGACACCGGCGACATCGTAGCACCGCTCGACATTCTCAATTTCAAGAATAGCCAATAGGAGACCATCATGAGTGCAGTGATTGATCACCATCACGCCGACCATGCTCATGGTCCGGCCAAAGGTTTGATGCGTTGGGTTCTGACCACCAACCACAAGGACATCGGCTCGATGTACCTGTGGTTCAGTTTCGCCATGTTTTTGCTTGGCGGCACCATGGCCATGGTTATCCGCGCGGAACTTTTCCAACCCGGCCTGCAACTGGTGCAGCCGGAATTCTTTAACCAGATGACCACCATGCACGGCCTGATCATGGTCTTCGGCGCGGTTATGCCAGCATTTGTTGGCCTGGCCAACTGGATGATCCCGATGATGATCGGCGCGCCGGACATGGCGCTGCCGCGCATGAACAACTTCAGTTTCTGGCTGTTGCCTGCGGCCTTCGGTCTGCTGGTATCGACGCTGTTCATGGAAGGCGGTGGCCCGAACTTCGGCTGGACCTTCTACGCTCCGCTATCAACCACCTATGCGCCAGACAGTGTGACCTTCTTCATCTTTGCCATTCACCTGGCGGGTATCAGTTCGATCATGGGCGCGATCAATATCATCGCCACCATCCTCAACCTGCGCGCCCCGGGCATGACACTGATGAAAATGCCGCTGTTCGTCTGGACCTGGCTGATCACTGCTTTCCTGCTGATCGCGGTAATGCCAGTACTGGCGGGCGTGGTAACCATGATGTTGATGGATATTCACTTCGGCACCAGCTTCTTCAGCGCTGCCGGTGGCGGTGACCCGGTGATGTTCCAGCACATCTTCTGGTTCTTCGGTCACCCCGAGGTGTACATCATGATCCTGCCGGCGTTCGGCGCGGTCAGTGCGATCATCCCGGCGTTCAGCCGCAAGCCGCTGTTTGGTTACACCTCGATGGTGTACGCCACCGCAGCGATTGCGTTCCTGTCTTTCGTGGTCTGGGCCCACCACATGTTTACCGTGGGCATTCCACTGACCGGCGAGCTGTTCTTCATGTACGCCACCCTGCTGATCGCCGTCCCCACCGGGGTCAAGGTGTTCAACTGGGTGAGCACCATGTTCCGCGGCTCGCTGACCTTCGAAGCACCGATGCTGTTTGCCATCGCCTTCGTTATTCTGTTTACCATCGGCGGCTTCTCCGGCCTGATGCTGGCGATCGCTCCGGCGGATTTCCAGTATCACGACACCTATTTCGTAGTCGCGCACTTCCACTACGTACTGGTTCCGGGCGCGATCTTCGGCATCTTTGCCTCGGCGTACTACTGGCTACCGAAATGGACCGGCCACATGTACGACGAAGTCTTGGCCAAGACGCATTTCTGGATGAGCTTTGTCGGCATGAACATGGCGTTCTTCCCGATGCATTTTATCGGCCTGGCCGGCATGCCGCGGCGGATACCGGACTACAACATGATGTTCGCCAACTTCAACATGGTTTCGTCAATTGGCGCCTTCATGTTTGGTGCAACACAGTTGCTGTTCCTGTTTATCGTGATCAAGTGCATCAAAGGCGGCCCCAAGGCAGCAGCCAAGCCTTGGGAAGGCGCGGAAGGTCTGGAGTGGACAGTCGCCTCACCGGCGCCCTACCACACCTTCAGCACCCCACCTGAAGTGAAGTAAGGGGACAGCCATGAGCGAAGGCATCACTACAAAACGTCTGATCAGCCGCCTGTTGCTATTGGTAGTGGGCATGTTCGGCTTCGGCTTTCTGCTGGTGCCTATCTACGACGTGATGTGTGATGCCTTCGGCATCAACGGCAAGACCAATGCAAGCGCATATGAAGGTGGCGATGGCAGCGTGGATGAAAACCGTTCGGTACGGGTGCAGTTTATTTCGACCAATGCCGAAGGCATGGCATGGACGTTCGGCCCACAGGCCAACGAGCTGACCCTGCATCCTGGTGAAACGCATGAAATGATGTTCACCGCGCATAATCCGACCAGCAAGCCGATGATCGCCCAGGCGATCCCCAGCGTGTCACCGTCCAAGGCCGCGGCCTATTTCCACAAGACCGAATGCTTCTGCTTCACTCAGCAGATGTTACAGCCCGGTGAAACGGTGGAAATGCCCGTACGCTTTATCGTGGATCGCGAGCTGCCGAGCGAAGTTCACCGGCTCACGCTGTCCTATACCTTGTTTGATGTGACTGAGCGCATGGCCGAGACCTTTGATCTTGATCTGGCCGCCGTGCACAGCAACTGAATTTTGACTGCCTGATAAGGAGAACAACAGATGGCGAGTCACGACACCCCTTCAACACATGAAGAATATTACGTACCGGCGCAGAGCAAATGGCCGATAGTAGGCTCCATCGGCTTGCTGACCTCGGTATTCGGTGCCGGTACCTTGATGAACTCCAGCGGCGAGAGCGGCCTGTTCATACTGCTGGCTGGCGCACTGATCATTACCTGGATGTTCTTTGGCTGGTTCGGCAACGTTATTACCGAGAGCCACCAGGGCCTGTACAGCGCGCAGATGGATCGCTCGTTCCGCATGGGCATGGGATGGTTCATCTTTTCCGAGGTGATGTTCTTCGCGGCTTTCTTCGGCGCCCTGTTTTATGTGCGCACTTTCGCCGGCCCCTGGCTGTCCGGTGATGGCGACAAGGGCATCAGCAACATGCTCTGGGAAGGCTTTCAGTATAGCTGGCCACTGATGGCCAACCCCGATCCCGCGCTGTTTCCGGGACCAGCGGAAACCATCAGCCCTTGGCAGCTACCGCTGATCAACACCATTTTGCTGATCACCTCCAGTGTCACCGTGACCTTCGCCCACCACGCTCTGCGAGCGGGCAAGCGGGGTGCCCTGAAGAACTGGCTGTTGCTGACGGTGGTGCTGGCCGTCGTGTTCCTCAGCCTGCAGATTGCTGAATACGTGCATGCCTATCAGGACCTGGGGTTAACGCTGAATTCGGGGATCTACGGCGCTACTTTCTTTATGCTTACCGGTTTTCACGGCGCCCACGTGTTTATGGGCACGCTGATCCTTACAGTGATGCTGGTGCGTGTGCACAAGGGCCATTTCACCCCGGAAAACCATTTCGGTTTTGAAGCGGCCAGTTGGTACTGGCACTTCGTCGATGTGGTCTGGGTTGGTCTGTTTATCTTCGTCTATATATTCTGACGTGATACCTGGCCCCTCCCGGGGCCAGTTTCAGTGCAGCCAGGGCGTATTCCAGGCAAACTGACCTGACCAGAAGCCATAGGCAATCAGCAGCAGTATCGCTATCGTCAGACCAATCCGCACACTCAAAGCAGT
Organism: Halopseudomonas pelagia; assembly: GCF_009497895.1. Classification (NCBI taxonomy): domain Bacteria; kingdom Pseudomonadati; phylum Pseudomonadota; class Gammaproteobacteria; order Pseudomonadales; family Pseudomonadaceae; genus Halopseudomonas; species Halopseudomonas pelagia. The sequence continues at coordinate 228,266 of NZ_CP033116.1, forward strand.
AACCAGACGGCCTGAACCGTCGGTATCCTTGACCAGAAAGAACAGGCCGCTGAACAAGCTGACGATGACCGCCAGCAGCAAGACCAGAATGGCCAGTTTCAACCACATAATTGAATATCCATGCTTGTTAGGGTTTGTGCATTATAGACCCTGTCGTTAATCAAGGTTGCCATGTCTGATTCCGCCAAACGCTTCGCCCCCGGCTGGCCCCTCTGGATATTCCTGCTGGCCTTTCTGCCACTGCTGATTATCCTCGGCTTCTGGCAACTGGACCGTGCTGAAGAAAAACGCGCAATGCAGGCGCAGATGGATGCCAACCGCAGCGCGGTAGCCGAAACCCTGGAACAACTGCAGCAGCAGTCTGATCCCAGCTGGCGCCCGTTATACCTGCAGGGCCGCTTTGACCCCGAGCGCATCTGGCTACTGGACAATCGTATCCGTGGCGGCAAGGCCGGCGTAGAGGTGCTGCAGGTGTTTGACGATCATGCCTCCGGGGATAGCCTGATCGTCAACCGCGGCTGGATACCCTGGCCCGACCGGCGCCTGCGCCCCACTGTAGCTACACCCGACCAGGACGTACAACTCGACGCGGAAGCGCTACCCAGCGCAGAACAAGGCTTTACCCTGGGGCAAAGCGGCGGCACATCTGACTGGCCCAAGCTGATATCACGGGTGGATCTGGAGAGCATGGCCGCAGGAGTAGAGCGCCCATTGCTCGGCTGGACTGCGCGGCTGAAAACCGGCAGCCAGGCCGCTTTCAAACTGGACTGGCCGGCACTACCCATGACCGCCAGCAAACATACTGCCTATGCGGTGCAATGGTTTGCGCTGGCCATAGCATTACTGGCACTCTTTATCTGGGCTGGATTCCAGTCTGAACATCGGGGAAAAAACAACAATGAGTAGTAGCGATACCTCACCCACAACCGCTAAAAAGCCGCGCGGGCAACTGAAACTGCTGGCGATCTTCGCCGTGGTAATCGGCCCCATCGTGATTGCCGGCATCATGGCCAAAGTCGGCTACGAGCCGCAAAGCAATACCAACCGTTCCGACCTGGTTGAGCCACAGATTCAGCTGGAAGACTGGCAACTGGTAGCTGATCCAGTCGGTTATGGCTCGCCTTGGCGTGTTCTGGTTACCAGCCCGCAGGCGTGCGAGGAAGCCTGCCTGCAACTGCTGCACGAGGCGCGCCAGATCAATGTTGCCCTTGGCCGCGAAGCCGGCCGAGTGAAGCATATGCTGGCACTGGCGACGCAGCCCCCTGCAGAGCTGCTGGAACAGCTGGAGTCCGAGTACCCGCGCCTGGAAAAAGGTACGCTGGATTCCGCTGCCTACCAGAACAGCCTCAACCAGCATCCGCAGGAATGGCAGCAGGGCCCGCAGTTATGGGTAGTCGACCCACTGGGTCGAGTGGTGCTGCATCAGGACGCGGACAAACCGGGCAAGCAGTTGCTCGACGATCTGAAACATCTTTTGAAAGTATCCAAGGTAGGATAAAGGTCATGCGTAAACCAGGTTACCTGTTTGCCGTCGGCGCACTGGCGCTAGGGTTCGTAGTGGTGATTCTCGGTGCCTACACTCGCCTGGTGCATGCCGGCCTGGGTTGTCCGGACTGGCCGGGGTGTTATGGTTTTCTCGGCGTACCGCGCAGCGACAGTGCCATTCAGCTAGCCGAGATGCGCTTTCCCGATGACCCGGTGGAAGTTTTCAAGGCCTGGGCCGAGATGATCCACCGCTATGCCGCCGGCATCCTAGGCCTGGTCATCCTCGGCCTGGCGCTGATGAGCCTGCGGCAAAAACGCGTGCCGGGTTATCCGGTGGGCCTGAGCTTCGGCCTGTTGCTGCTGGTAGTCTGTCAGGCGCTGTTCGGCATGTGGACGGTAACACTGAAATTGTGGCCACAAGTCGTCACCGCGCACCTGCTCGGCGGCTTCGCCACCCTCAGTCTGTTGATGCTACTGTGCCTGCGCCTGCACGGCGGATTTCACCCGATGGGCCCCGCCAAAGCGATCGCCAAACTACGCTTCCTTGCCCGGCTGACACTGCTGGTGGTCATCGCGCAGATCACCCTCGGTGGCTGGACCAGCACCAATTACGCCGCCGTTGCCTGCGTGGACTTTCCCACCTGCCACGGCGAATGGTGGCCAGAGATGGACTTCGCCGCTGGCTTTCACCTGTTCCACGAAATAGGGCCCAATTACCTGGGCGGCATGTTGCTCGGTGAAGGCCGCACGGCCATCCATTTCACCCACCGGCTCGGCGCCATTGTAACCAGCCTGTTTGTGCTACTGCTGGCCTGGAAGCTGATGGACCGGCGCATGCCTAAACTGGCCGGATTGCTTACCCTGGTATTGATAACCCAGGTCGGTCTGGGCATCACCAATGTACTGGCGCATTTGCCGCTAACCGTCGCCGTTGCCCACAATGCTGTGGGTGCTACTCTGCTGTTGGTCGTGGTGACTATCAACTATCGCTTGCGTGCGCCTGCTGCAGATGCCATTTTCAGTACCGAGAGGTCTAGCTCAAGGCTGGCCAGCCGCTGACGGCTAGCGCATACTGGGCGCAGATTTTTCCAGAACAAAGCCTGACCAGAAGAACAATGACAGGCGCCTCAGGCGTCGGGGGAAGCACTGATGACCGTTATGAGCAACACCGCACAGGCCACCGCCGGATGGCGCGACTACCTGGAGCTGACCAAGCCCAAAGTTGTGGCACTGATGATCATCACTTCGGCCATCGGCATGCTGCTGGCCACCGAAGGCATGGTGCCCTGGAGCGTGTTGTTGCTGGGTAATCTCGGCATCGCCCTGTGCGCCGGCTCGGCGGCGGCGGTCAATCATCTGGTGGATCGGCGTATCGATATCCATATGGCGCGCACCCAGCGTCGGCCGATGGCTCAGGGGCGGGTCAATCCGCTCAATGCCATGCTCTTTGCCCTGGTACTCGGCGTGGCCGGCATGGGCATTCTGCTGCAATGGATCAATGCCCTGACTGCCTGGCTGACACTGGCTTCGCTGCTCGGCTACGCGGTAATCTACACCTCGTTTCTCAAGCGCGCCACGCCGCAGAATATCGTCATCGGCGGTCTCGCTGGCGCAGCTCCGCCCTTGCTTGGCTGGACCGCGGTTACCGGGCAGATTGATGCCGAAGCATTGTTGCTGGTACTGATCATTTTTGCCTGGACGCCACCGCATTTCTGGGCACTGGCCATTCACCGCAAGGAAGAATACGCCAAGGTCGACATTCCGATGCTGCCCGTCACCCATGGCGAGCGGTATACCAAGCTGCACATTCTGCTTTACACCTTTATTCTGCTCGCCGTCAGCATGCTGCCCTATGTGATTCACATGAGCGGCATCATCTACCTGACCGTAGCGCTGGTACTCGGCGTGCGCTTTATCGACTGGGCCTGGGCTATGTGGCGTGACAGCCGTCCGCATGCAGCCATCAAGACCTTCAAGTTTTCCCTCTGGTATCTGTTGTGGATATTCGTCGCGCTGCTGGTTGATCATTATGTGGGAGTTGCCGGATGGCTTTAAGCGGCGTGCAAAAAACTGTTCTGGTGACCCTGGCAGTGATTGCCCTGGTCATCGGCGCGATTGTCCATAAAGTCACCCGTCCAGTAGCACTGGATCGTGAGCAACTGTCGCAGTCAGGCATATTTCTGTTCGACAGCCCGCGCAGCCTGCCCGAAGTAGAAATGCTGTCTGCTGCTGGCGGTAGCTGGGGCAAGCAGGACCTGGTCGGACAATGGGATTTGCTGTTCTTTGGTTATACCTTTTGCCCGGATATCTGCCCGACCACCATGGCCGATCTCAAGCAACTGGTTGACGCGTTACCAGAAGCGTCTGCTGAGCAACTCGAGGTGACCATGGTCAGCGTTGACCCGAATCGCGACACGCCCGAGCAGATGCAGCAATACCTGGGCTTCTTCAAAGCCGGCTTCCACGGTGCGACCGGGAACCCGGAAGAGCTGGCCAAGCTGGCGCGGGCGTTATCCATCGCCTATATCGAGCCGGACACCAGCAGCGAGAATTATCTGGTCGACCACAGCGGCCAGGTGGTGATCGTCAACCCCGAGGGGCAATACGTGGGCTTCTTGCGACCCCCGCTGAAGCCGCAGGAATTGAGCCAGTGGTTGCCGCGAATCATGACTCCCTGATCGACGCGTCTTTTACACCGATCTGAGCTGTTGCCGGCCCGTCGGCAACAGCCTTGCTTCTCGCCAGACGAATAACCTTCCCGGCCTTGCCCGATACGCCGTCGGCCTGGCCGTCTTTCTGTGATCCCGCCCGCGCCTTGCTTAGCAACACGGGAATCAACTTGCCCTCGGTCAGCCCCTTCCAGAACCGCAGCGGCATATGCCCCTGCATGACTTTGCGGTTCAGCCGTGCCGGATTGAAGATACTCGCGTAGTAGGTTTCCCACAGCGCGTCATCCTTGCCCCGCACCGCCTCAGCTCGTACTCGCCACTCAGGCGGACAGGGCTGACGGTAATGCAGCTGCTGGCCGTCATACCAGACCGCATCGCGGGGTGTAGCGATCAACCAGCGCTGGCGGCCAAGACGTTCGGCGAAATGCATGCTGGCGCTGGCGAGAATGTCATGCGCCGGCTCATGCCAGGCCACGTAGTCCAGATCCGCATCAGCGGGCAGCGGATGAAAGCGCAAGAATGCATGCAAGTGATGCGCCTCGCGGCTGGCTGACTTGATGCGCCGATGCAGTTCGCTACCGTCCGGATCACCCGCCAGCATGGCTTGCCGCTCACCTTTGACCACCCGCCAGAGCACCCGATACAGCAGGTTCCAGCGGCCTGGCGCTCGGTAGCGAGCGGCACTCTTGAGCTCCGTGAGCAATGCCGCCGGTACGCGCAGCGTTTGCACCGGCCCGCCGTAAGCGGGCAGCGGCTCCGCAGCGAACAGCTGGCGATTGTCTTCATCTTCCCAGCACACTGCGTGTGGCGGCACGCCCTGCACCAGCAGTTGCCGGGCCTGATCGCGCCAGCATGCAAAATCGTCTTCGCAGCAGAGTATCCGCATAATCTTGCCTCAGCCCCAGAGCGCCATTTGCGCCGGTTGATCGCTCAATTGGCGGCGCAGCAGGCTGGATTCCACCGTGTCCTGGCGGGGGCGGTAATCGCTGGTGACGATAAACGGCCGTGCCTTGTCCATCACGCAGCGCATCCGCAACAGGTCTTCAAAGCGGATGCGCTTGAGCCGGCGCAGGCTGACTATGCGCTGCGCCGAGCGAATACCAATGCCTGGCACCCGGGCGATCATCGCCGGCTCTGCCAGGTTCAGATCGACCGGAAACTGCGCCCGGTTAACCAGCGCCCAGGCCAGCTTGGGGTCGATATCCAGCGGCAGATTACCCTGCGCGCCGATCAACTCGCCGGCCTTGAAGCCGTAGCTGCGCAGCAGAAAGTCAGCTTGATATAACCGATGCTCGCGCAACAAGGGCGGCGCCTGGAAAGGCACCGAGGAGGGACTGTTGGGGATCGGGCTGAATGCCGAATAGTAGACCCGGCGCAGTCGATAATCGCCGTACAAGGCTTCGGCGGTATGCAGAATGCGGCTGTCATCACTGGCATCGGCACCGACGATCATCTGCGTGCTCTGCCCGCCCGGGGCAAACCTGGGCGCACGCTTGTCTGCGCGTGATTCATTCGATGCGCTATCGATGGTACCCATGGCGCCGGTAATACTGCCGATCTGTTTTTCCGGTGCCAGACGAATCAGACTATCCGGACTGGGCAGCTCGATATTCACGCTAAGCCGGTCGGCATAACGTCCGGCCTCTTCGATCAGCGCCGGGTCCGCCTCGGGAATGGTCTTGAGGTGGATATAGCCGCGGAACTGATGTTCTTCGCGCAGCAACTTGGCCACGCGGATCAACTGCTCCATGGTGTAATCCGGCGACTGGATAATGCCCGAACTGAGAAACAGCCCGCTAACATAATTGCGCTGGTAGAAATCCAGCGTCAGCTTGACCACTTCCTCCGGCATAAAGCGCGCCCGCGGCACATCACTGGACCGGCGGTTAACGCAGTATTGGCAGTCATACAGACAGAAGTTGGTCAGCAGAATTTTCAGTAGCGAGACGCAGCGACCGTCCGGAGTATAGCTGTGACAGATGCCCATGCCATTGGTCGCGCCAATGCCGTCCTTGCCGCGGGAGCTGCGCTTGGGCGCGCCACTACTGGCGCAGGACGCGTCATACTTCGCTGCATCGGCCAGAATGGTGAGTTTTTCGATTAGCTCCATGTCACACCTATATACTGTATATAAATACAGCATAAGTGTTGTCGACGCATTGCTCAACCAGGCTGTATAGCCGGTTACATAATGGCAGAGCCGCGAGCTTAATCCGGACCCTGGAAAAGCTCGCCTTCGACCACCAGTACGGTTCGCCCTTCAGCTGTGCGCGGCAGATCCCAACCTCCGGTTAGTGCTCCGAACGAAGGCAAGACACTGACCTGATCACGAAACCAGAACACCGGCGCGCGTAGCCGGTCAGCGGCAACCTGCAAGGTCAGCACCGGGTGCAGATGCCCGGCCAGCACATGACGCCCCGGTACCTGCTCGGGCTCATGGCGTAAACGGAACGGCCCCAGATCCAGATGATCGTGCCAACGCAGACCGATATCCACCCCTGCGGCGTGCCGATCGTGGTTACCCACAACTGCCTCTACCGACACAGACCGGTGCTGCGCCAGCCAACCGGGGAACATATCCAGAAAGGGCTCGCCAGCCATCGGCCGATGGTGGAAAAAATCGCCGAGTACGATCAGCCGTTGAGGATTGAACTCCTCAAGCAGATTGGTCAGGCGATGCAGGTCATCGCGGCTCTGGCCGCTGGGGACCGCCAGACCACGCCGGCGCATCAAAGCCGCCTTGCCGAAATGAGTGTCGGCGACCAGCAATGCAGACTCGGCGGGATAGAACAATGCGCAGTCACCATGCAGCACCACTTCGGCGCCGGCCAACTGCCAATTCAGGGTACGACTCATGGGCGTCTCTTTGGTTTACGTGCTGCGTGCTTTTCGAGGCTGGCCATCATGCGTTGAACGCGCTCGCGCCAACCCTCGGTACTGATTCTATTACGCTGGCGCTCGACCCACAGCGGAAAGGCCAGAGGCGAGAAACGTTCCAGGGATACCAACAGCATCTGTTGCTCGGCTGCGCGCTCCAATACCGCGCGCAGCCGCTGAATCTCCAGCTGATCTTCCAGCACTTCGCGGCTGGCCTGGGCCAAAAGCCGGTGTTCGGGATCGTAACGCTGCAAGGTGTCGTACAGCAGACCGCTGGAAGCCTGCAATTGCCGGTCGCTCTTGCCCCGACCGGGGAAGCCCTGAAACACCAAGCCGCTGACCCGGGCGATATCGCGGAATTGCCGACGCGCCAACTCCCCGGCATTCAGCGCGGCCAATACATGATCGAGCAAATCTTCAGGATCGAGCAGTGAATGCCAATCCGCCTCTGTCAGCTCCGGCAGCTTGGCCGAGGTGAGCAGCTCCAGGCCGTAGTCGTTCACCGACAGCGAGAAGGTCGCTGGCGTCAGTTGCCCCAGCCGCCAGGCCAGCAGCGCGGCCAGACCTTCGTGGGCCAGGCGCCCGGCAAAGGGGTAAACGAACAGATGCTGACCCTCGCGCGAGCTGCAACCTTCGATCAATAGCCGCGCGCGACTTGGCAGCGCCGACTGCTGCTTCTGCAATTCCAGCACTGGAGCAACCGCCTGGACCTCCGGGTCGGTATACAGCCCGGCCTGCACTTCCTCGAAAATCTCCAGCACGCTGTCGGCCAGTTCGCTGGAGAGCGGCAAGCGCCCGCCGTACCAGCGCGGCACACTATGCCGGCGGGTTTTCGCCATGCGCACATAGGCCACCAGGTCACGCACCTTGACCAACTCCAGCGCGCGGCCGGAAAACAGAAACACATCACCGGGCTTGAGCCGGGCGATAAAGGTTTCTTCGATACTGCCCAGACTGCCACCCTTCATAAAGCGCACCTGGATCTGCGCGTCACTGGTGATAGTGCCGATCGCCAGCCGGTGGCGGCGGGCAATGCCGGTATCCTCGACGCTGTAACGACCGTCCTGAATCACCACACGCTGGAACTGCGGGTAATGCTCAAGCACCGGCCCGCCCTGGGTGATAAACAGCAGGCACCAGCTGAAGATCTCCTGGTCCAGCCCGGCAAAGGCATGGGTGCTGCGCAGCTCGGCGAACACCTGTTCAGGAACAAAGCCGGGGCCTGCGGCCAGGGTCACCAGATGCTGTACCAGCACATCCAGGCTCAACCGTGGTGGCCGCCTTGCCTCGACGCGGCCAGCCTCCCAGGCCCGGCGCACAGCGGCGATTTCCACCAGTTCCAACGCATGACTGGGCACACAGAGAATTTCACTGGCGGCGCCCGGTTGGTGACCGGAGCGACCGGCGCGTTGCATCAGCCGCGCCACCCCCTTGGGGCTACCGACTTGCACAACCCGGTCCACTGGCGAAAAGTCCACACCCAGGTCCAGGCTCGATGTGCAGACCACGCAGCGAAAATCGCCCTGGCGCAAACCGTCCTCGATGCGCTTACGCAATTTGCGGTCGATTGAACCATGATGCAGGCCCAGTTCAGTCAGCCATTCCAGCCGCGCCTTGAGAATCGCCTCAAACCAGAGTTCGGCCTGGGAGCGAGTATTGGTAAACAGGAGCGAGGTGTTGCCCTCGCCCAGATAGTCCAGCACCCCATCCAGCTGCGACAAGCCCAGGTGGCCGGCCCAGGGAAAGCGTTCGACATTGGCCGGGCACAGACCGCGAATGGTCAAAGGTTTACTCTGGGTGCCGGCGATTCGCTCGCCCGGTTCCGCTCCTTCGCCGAGCAACACCGCCATGGCTTCATCCAAATTCCCCAGGGTCGCCGACAGGCCCCAGACCGGCAGCTGCGAATGCCGCGCGCGCAACCAGGCCAAACATAATTGCAGCTGCACGCCGCGTTTATTACCCAGCAGCTCGTGCCACTCATCCACGATCACCGCATCCAGAAGCTTGAAGCTTTCTTCAGCATTGCGGTAGGAGAGCAGCACCGAGAGGCTTTCCGGGGTGGTGATCAGGGTTTCCGGCAGTTTCCGCCGTTGCCGGGCGCGCACGCTGGCGCTGGTGTCGCCAGTGCGGGTCTCGACCTTCCAGTCCAGGCCCAAAGCATCGACCGCCTGCTGCAGGTGCCCGGCGGTATCGCTGGCCAGCGCGCGCAACGGCGTGATCCACAGAACCCGCAGGCCGCCGGAACGCGTCGGTTTATCCAGCGCGTCGGATACCGGGCCTAGCCAGGCGGCCAGGGTTTTACCCGAGCCAGTAGAAGCATGAATCAGCCCGCTGCGCCCGGAGCGAAAGGCCTGCCAGGCCTGGCGCTGAAAGGGTGCAGGCGTCCAGCCCTGCTGGGCGAACCAGGCCTCGACCGTAGCCAGGCCGTCCACTGCGTCCTTGGCTGCAGCGGGCTTAGCCGCCATACAGACGCAGCAGGTCCTTAACCTGCTCCAGGGTATCGGCTTCGGCCACCGGCTTGTCCTGACGCCAGCGCGAAATCCGCGGGAAGCGCAGCGCGATGCCGGACTTGTGCCGCGGCGAGGGTTGAATGCCCTCAAAGGCAATTTCCAGCACATGCTCGGGTTTCAGCGACCGCACCGGGCCAAACTTCTCCACGGTGTTGCGGCGTATCCAGTGATCGAGCTTCTGGATTTCCTTGTCGGTCAGGCCCGAATAGGCCTTGGCGATCGGCACATAAGTATCGCCATCACGCACCGCCAGGGTGTAATCGGTGTACAGATTGGCCCGGCGGCCGTGGCCGGGTTGGGCGTAGAGCAGCACTGCATCAATGGTCAACGGCTCGATCTTCCACTTCCACCAGTCACCGCGAATCCGCCCGCTGCGATAAGGGCTGTCCAGTCGCTTGAGCATCAACCCCTCCACCAGGCGTTCTCGGCTGCTATCGCGATGTGTGGCCAGGTCAGTCCATTCGGCGGCACTGACGCTGGGGCTGAGGCGAATTGCGCTCTGGCCGCTGTCCGCCAGCAGCTGCTCCAACAGCGCACGACGTTCACGCAGCGGTCGCTCGCGCCAGTCCTGCTGCTGATATTCCAGCACGTCGTAGGCCAGAAAGATAACCGGCACCTCGCGTAGCATTTTCTCGCCAATGGTTTTGCGTTGGATGCGCCGTTGCATTTGCGAGAACGGCAGAACGTCGGTATCCCAGGCAAGAATTTCACCGTCAAGGACCACTTCCGGCAGATCTGCTGCGGCGGCTTCCACTTCCGGGAAGCGGCCGTTCATGGGTTCTTCGCCGCGGGACCAGAGCCAGATGCCACCCGGCCGAGCGATCAGTTGCGCGCGAATACCATCCCACTTCCACTCGGCCAGCCAATCCTGCAGGTCACCCAGCATCTCCGGCTCGCCCTCCAGCGGCGAGGCGAGAAAGAACGGGTAGGGCTGGCCTTCACGCTCTTCGCGGTGTTCCTGATCGAACAGCGCGGTAAAGAATTCGGCAGTGGGCTCGAACTCGCCGATCAAGCGCCGCGCGATCAATGCCCGGGGCAGATCACCCAAGGCTGCAAGCGCGCGCTCGACCAACCCGCGGGACACGCCCACGCGCAAGCTACCAGTCAGCAGTTTGTTGTAGAGAAAACAGGCTGGGCGCGGCAGGCTGCGCCAGTGGGCAACCACATGCACCTGTTGCTGCTCTTCCTCCAGTTTACGTAATCCGAGGACCGCCTGTTCGATCCAGCCGGCCAGCGAGCCTTCAACCGCGCGGCGCTCGCCATCGTCTTCCATCAACAGGCTGATGGTTTCCGCCAGATCGCCGACGTGCTGATAGGTTTCTTCGACTAGCCAATCCGGCAGCCCGGTGGCTTCTGCCAGCCAGTCACGCAATTTGCGCGGGCCGATCAGACGCTTCATCCGCCGTCCGGCGAGTATGTATACAGCCCAGGCGGCATCGGCTGGCGGCGCAGCGCGGAAGTAGGTAATCAACGCATCCAGCTTGACCTGGGTGCGGGTGGTAGCATCGAGTTCGGCGTAAAGATCGGCAAAGGCCTGCATCAATCTTCCTCGCCGCCGTACAGGGTGGTCAGCGCGCGGGCGTCGATGCCCCCGTGTTCACGCAGGTAGCGCACCAGATCATCACTGCGGCCATGGGTGGTCAGCACGGTACTGGCCCCGCAGTCACGGATGGTATTGAGCAGCGCCGGCCAATCGGCATGGTCACTGAGTTCAAAACCCTGATCGTAGCCCCGCCGGCGACGATTACCGCGAATGCGCATCCAGCCGGAGGCGAAGCCGGTGCTGGCATTCTTGAAGCGGCGCATCCAGGGTGATCCGGCAGCGGAGGGCGGCGCCAGAATCAACTGACCGTTAAAGGTTTCCTCGCGGGACAGCTCGGAGACCGGTTGGGTTGGCAGCATGGCCACATCGGCCTCACGATACAGCTCGGTCAGCGCGACCATGGCGCCATGCAGGTAAACCGTGCGGTCAGTGTGCGCGGCCAGCGCCGCCAATACCCGCTGCGCTTTGCCAAAGGCATAGGTGAACAGAATGCAGGGCCGGTCCGGGTTGCCGGACCACCAGTCCCACATCTGCTGGCCAACCTCTTCCACCGGCGGCCAGCGGTAACAGGGCAGGGCAAAGGTCGCTTCGGTAATCAGCGTATCGCAGGGCACCACTTCAAAAGGTGCGCAGGTCGGATCGGCATCGCGTTTGTAATCACCACTCACCACCCAGACCCGGCCGTCATCGTGGGCCACGCGCACCTGCGCTGAACCGAGTACATGCCCGGCCGAATGCAGGCTCAGAGTGATAGGGCCGAAGCGCCGCTGTTCGCCGTATTCCAACCCGGTAAATTCATGCTCGCCCAAGCGGTGGCGCAGGATGGGCACACTCAAATGCTGGGCGTAATATTGCTGATGACCGGAACGGGCGTGGTCGGCATGCGCGTGGGTGATTACCGCCGTGGCAACCGGCCGCCAGGGGTCGATGTGAAAATTGCCGGCGGGGCAATAAAGCCCTTCGTCGGTGGGAATCACCAGAGGATCATGCATGCAAGAGTGCGCTCATTGGTCCGTGTCCATTTCAGCCTATCCGAGAAATGGGACAACAGGATCAGCGAGCTGTTACAGCGAATGTAGCTGCCAGGTGTAGCGCACTACGTATGCACGCGGGCTCAGGCCCGACGCGGAACGCTGACCGCAAGCATAAAAAACAGCGCGGCGCAGACCACGATCGACGGACCTGCTGGCGTATCCAGATTCCACGACATCGCCAGCCCACCCATCACTGCGAGACAGCCCAGCACGCTGGCACCCATGGCCATCTGCTCCGGCGTACGCGCGTGACGTTGGGCCGCGGCGGGGGGAATAATCAGCAGCGAGGTGATCAGCAGCACCCCGACAATTTTCATTGCCACCGCGATGACGATGGCAATCAGCAGCATCAGCGCCAGGCGGATCGCCGTGACCGGTAAACCTTCCACGCGGGCCAGTTCCTCATGCACGGTGACCGATAGCAATCGGCGCCAGAGCAGGGTCAGTAACACCATCACTATCACCAGACCGCCAAGCATCCAGTACAGGTCCTCGCGACCGATGGCCAGCAGGTCGCCAAACAGGTAGGCCATCAGATCCACCCGCACGTTATCGGTCAGCGCCAGCACCACCAGGCCTAGCGACAGGCTGCTGTGCGCCAGAATGCCGAGCAGCGTATCGCTGGCCAGCCACTGCTTGTGCTGCAGAGCGACTAGCAGAACGGCCAACAGTACGCAGCCGAGCGTCACTGCGAGTGTGAGGTTGATATCCAGCAGAATGCCCAGCGCAATACCCAGCAGCGCCGAGTGCGACAGGGTGTCGCCAAAATAGGCCATGCGCCGCCAGACCACGAAGGAGCCCAGCGGGCCAGCCACCAGAGCCAGGGCAAGGCCGGCCATGAGCGCATAAATCAGAAAGTCAGGCATGCTTGCAGTCGGGTCCGTGCTGGTGGCTGTGTGATGTATGGGAAGGCGAGGCATCCACTACTTCACCATGCAGATCATGGTCGTGATCATGGTGGTGGTTATACACCGCCAGGGCGCTGGCCTGCTCGCCAAACAGCGCGACAAAAGCCGGGTCCAGGCTGACCTGTTCGGGATGGCCGGAACAGCAGACGTGGCGATTCAGGCACACCACCGTGGTCGTGGTCGCCATCACCAGATGCAGGTCATGCGAGACCATCAGCACGCCGCAGTTATAGCGGTCACGCAGCCGGGTAATCAGTTGGTAAAGCTCAATCTGGCCGTTTACATCCACGCCCTGCACTGGCTCGTCGAGCACCAGCAAGTCCGGATTACGCAGCAGGGCCCTGGCCAGCAATATGCGTTGCAACTCGCCGCCGGAAACCTGCTGCAGCGGTCGCTCAAGCAAATGCCCGGCGCCGACATCCTCCAGCGCTTGCAGTGCCTCGCCGCGCTTGGCACCCGGCGCCAGAAGCAAAAAGCGCATGACCGTCAGCGGCAGGGTCGCATCCACCTGCAACTTCTGCGGCATATAGCCGATGCGCAAGCGTGGCTGGCGCTGCACCTTGCCCGAGTCGGCCTTGAGCAAACCCAGCACTACCCGCACCAGGCTGGTTTTACCCGCGCCATTGGGGCCAATCAGGGTGACAACTTCACCGCGCTTGACGCTGAGGCTGACCGATTCCAGCACGGGGTTGCCATGCAGCCGCAGGCTGACGTTACTCAGACTCAGCAGTGACTCGCTCATGCTGCCGCCTGGCACTGCGCGCACAGACCGGTGATTTCCACGGTCTCACCTTCGACCTGAAATCCGAAGCCCTTGGCACTGGCGGCGATAGCGTCCTGGATGGCGCTGTTATCCAGCTCGATAGCGATATGGCACTGCCGACAAATCAGAAACTGGCCCTGATGGCGGTGCTCCGGGCTGGCGCAACCAATAAAGGCGTTCAGCGACGCAATGCGATGGACCAGTCCCTGATCGAGGAGGAAATCCAGTGCCCGATACACCGTCGGCGGCGCTGCACGGCGGCCATCTTCCCGCGCCAGAGTATCGAGAATGTCGTAGGCGCCCAGCGGCTTGTGACTGTCCCAGACCAGCTCCAGCACCCGTTTACGCAGCGCGGTAAAACGCACGCCGGCGCGCTCGCACAGGTGTTCGGCCGCCGCCAGCGCGTCATGCACACAGGCGTCGTGGTCATGCGGTTGGTGCGGATCATGGGGCAGGCTGAGGTTGCTCATGGCGAATAGGCCTTCAAAGGGAGTCTGGTCAACGGCTTTACTGCTGTTATCATATAACAATTACGTCCCCGGAGATATTTCCATGCTGTTGCGCTCAATGCTCTTGCTGCTTTGCAGTCTGGGCCTGTCTTTTCCTGTGCTGGCTGATAGCGCCAAGGTGCTGACCACCATCAAACCGCTGCAGCAGATCGCCGCAGCGGTGATGGACGGCGTCGATACGCAGGCGGTGTTGCTCACGCCCGGCAATTCGCCGCACAACTACGCTCTGCGCCCGTCAGACCGCCGGGCGCTGTTGAATGCCGAGCGCATCTACTGGATCGGCCCCGAGCTGGAGCTGTTCCTGGAAGAAGTGCTGGGTCGCCAGGGCAACGCCCAGGCGCTGCTGCATCTACCCGGCATGCGGGTGCGCGAGCAACTGCAATCAATTAACTTCCAGGAAGATGAAAGCGAGCACAATCATGGCCATGACCACGGGCATGACCACGATCACGGCGCGCTGGATTCGCATATCTGGCTGTCGCCGGACAATGCGCTGCATATAGCCCGATTTATGGCCGAAGATCTGGCCAGCCTGTATCCACAACACGCTGAGCGTTTAAGCTCTAACGCAGAAGCCTTTGCCAAGCGCCTGAGCGCACTGGACGCGCGCCTGAAAGAGCGCCTGGAACCGCTGCAGGATCGGGCGTATTTTGTCTTCCATGATGGCTACGGCTATTTCGAGGACCATTACGGCTTGCGCCCGCGCGGCATTTTCAGCCTGTCCCATGAAGTGCAGCCGGGAGCGCGGCATATCAATCTGTTGCGCCAGCAGCTGCAGAAAGCCGGAGCCAGCTGCGTATTTACCGAACCGCAATTCACCCCGCGTCTGGTCGATAGCTTGACCCAGGGCCTGCCCGTTGAAAAAGGCGAATTGG
Organism: Halopseudomonas pelagia; assembly: GCF_009497895.1. Lineage (NCBI taxonomy): Bacteria > Pseudomonadati > Pseudomonadota > Gammaproteobacteria > Pseudomonadales > Pseudomonadaceae > Halopseudomonas > Halopseudomonas pelagia. The sequence goes on from NZ_CP033116.1 coordinate 243,439, forward strand.
ATCCATTAGGTGGCGGCATTGAGATCTCGGCGCGCGGTTACGAGCAAACCTTGAACTCGCTTGCCGAGCAGATGGCTAACTGCCTGGAAAAACTCTGAACAGGTGCCGCCGCTAGCTGCGGCGGGTTGCCTGCGAGGCTTGCATCACCCGCTCGGCTGGAACCCGTAGTTGCTGGAAAAGATAAGCCTTGAATTCCGCTGACCACGGCTGCCGTTCCAGCGCCCCGGCCATGCAGTTGAGCCAGGCATCGCGCTCGGCCTCATCGATGCTCCAGTGCGCGTGAAAGCTGGGTAAATTGATCTGCCCGTAGCGCTCCAGATAGAGCCGCGGCCCGCCTAGCCAGCCGCACAAAAACCGGGTGAGCTTGTCCCGCGCCGAGCTTAGATCCTCGGCGTGCAACCGCCGCACCGCTACGGCATCAGCTTGCTCATCCATTTTCTGGTAGAAATCATCCACCAGTTGCCGCACCCCCTCATACCCGCCGGCAGCCTGAAATGAGGCGTCTTGTTGACCGTATTGCAGCATATTGATCTACCCCTCTGTGACCGATGTAGCCTGGCAGTGATCGCAACTTGCCAAGGTAAAGATTCGAAACGCTTTCTCTAACGCAGCGCCTCGGCTTTGTTTGAGCGAGACGACAGGGCAGAATGAGCTCATACCTGTTCAAGAGATAACCGTCATGACCCTGCGTATCGGCATCGATCTGGGTGGCACCAAAACCGAACTCGTTGCGCTCGATACTGAAGGCCAGGAGCGCTACCGCATCCGCGTGCCGACCCCTTCAAACGACTACGCGGCGGTGATTGCCTGCATAGTCGCTCTGGTCACCGACGCTGAACGCCAGCTCGGCGCCAGCGCCAGCATTGGCATAGGTGTACCCGGATCGCCTTCTCCCGCCACATCACTGATGCGCAATGCCAACACCCAATGCCTGAACGGCAAGCCGTTTCAGCAGGACCTGAGCAACGCACTGCGGCGCGAAGTGCACCTTGCCAACGATGCCAACTGCTTTGCCCTGTCGGAAGCGATCGACGGCGCTGGCCGCGGCGCCCAGGTAGTGTTCGGCGTCATTCTCGGCACCGGTACCGGCGGCGGCGTGGTGATCAACCAGCAGGTGCTCCAGGGCCGCAACGCGATCGGCGGGGAATGGGGCCACAATCCACTGCCCTGGCCTACAGCGGATGAGTTGCCGGGGATCCAATGTTTCTGCGGCAAACGCGGCTGCATTGAAACCTTCGTCTCCGGCACCGGCTTTGCCAGGGACCACCAATTGCAGACCGGCGAAAAGCTGTCCGCCCTGGAAATCACCCAGCGTGCCAACGCCAGCGACCCACAGGCTCTGGCCACCCTGACGCGTTACTACGACCGCCTGGCACGCGCGCTGGCCAGCGTGATCAACGTGCTCGATCCCGACGTAGTGGTATTGGGCGGCGGTATGTCGCGCTACCAGCCTCTGTACCTGCAATTGACCCAGCGCTTACCCCGTTATGTGTTCTCGGACTGCTTCACCACGCCGGTCCTGCCTGCCGTGCATGGGGATGCCAGCGGGGTGCGCGGCGCGGCCTGGCTCTGGCCGGGTTAGAGTGCCAAGGGTAAGCCGATACTCACTTTGCCGTGGCCTTCCAGCACCCGCAGAAAATGCTCTGGCTCCTTGACCAGCACACCGCTCTGGCCGCTGTGTTGATCTGCCGCCAATTGCCGCGACAGCCAGAAACGCAGCGCTGCCAGGCGCAGCACGTCGGCCCAGTGTTCGGCTTCGACCGGTGTGAAACGGCGGATGCCGGCGTAACCGGCCAGCAGCGCTTGGGTGCGGTCGGAATCGAGGCGCTGGTGCTCGTCCATACACCAGTCATTCACACAGATGGCCACGTCATAAAGTGTCCAGCCACTGGCGGCGTTGTAGAAATCAATCACGCCGCTCAGATGATGGCCGTCAAACAGTACATTGTCGCGGAACAGATCAGCATGCAGCACCGCCTCAGGCAAATGCGGCGGCGTTTGCAGCCAGCTGTCGATAACGCCGCGCAGCGGCTCAAACATCGCCTGCTGGGCAGCGCTGCACCGCAGCAACTGTTCACCAAGATGCCGCTGCATCCAGGACAGGCCGCGGTCGCTCTCGCGCAACAGGCCACTTTTTTCCGTGCTGTTGTGCAGCCGGGCGAGCGTCTGGCCGACGGCCTGGCAATGGCTGGCATCCGGCTGGGCTACATGTTTGCCGGGCAGACGCGGCTGCAACAGCGCAGGCCGACCATTAAGCTGCTGTAGCGCCTGCCCCTGCTGATCCGGCAGCGCATAAGGCACCGGCAAATCGTCGGCGTGCAGGTGCTCAAGCAATTCGATAAAGAACGGCAGATCATCCACCGGCCCACGCTCGACCAGTGTCAGCACGAACTCGCCACGCTCACAACTGACGAAGAAATTGCTGTTCTCGCTGCCACCGCTGATGCCTTCATGGCTCAGCAGGCGGCCGAGATCGTAGCGCGTTAGAAAAGCGTCAAGCTCAGCTCGGCTGACCTCGGTAAATACAGACATGGACCGCCCCTACCATTCGAAAATTTTCCACGATGGGATACGCAAGCCTTCCGGCTGATCGGAACGGGCAAAATTACCATCGTCGTCAACCGCTACCAGATAATAGGGCGCACCATTCTTCGGCGTGATCTTGATCGCATAGAGAAAGCCGTTCAATCGGTACTCTTCAACAGTACGGTCGCCTTCCGTGCGGATGGTTACCTCAGGCTCGCCGGGGGCGTCCTGTGCCTGAGCTGAAAGGCTGACCGCCAAGGCCAGACCAATCACCGCCAATCCGCGGCCGAGTGTGCTTATCATGGTAAAGTTGTCCTATCGTGGAATGATGCTCTTATTCTAGTCTCTTTTACTTATGGAAATGTTGACCTGACGCATGACTGACAAAGCCCCCCTGATCCTGGTGGATGGTTCATCCTACCTTTACCGGGCCTTTCACGCCCTGCCGCCGCTGACTACGTCCAAGGGTTTGCCCACCGGCGCGGTAAAAGGCGTGCTGAACATGCTCAACAGTCTGCGCAAACAGTACCCGCGCAGCCCCTTTGCCGTGGTCTTCGACGCCAAGGGCAAGACCTTCCGCGATGAGCTGTTTGAAGATTACAAATCCCACCGCCCGCCGATGCCCGACGACCTGCGCCTGCAGATCGAACCCCTGCATGCCAGCGTCAAGGCCCTCGGCCTGCCGCTGCTATGCGTGGATGGCGTGGAAGCGGACGACGTGATTGGCACCCTGGCCCGGCAAAGCGCGGCGGCCGGCTGCCCGGTGGTGATTTCCACCGGCGACAAGGACATGGCCCAACTGGTCGATGAGCACATCACCCTGGTCAACACCATGAGTGGCACGGTACTGGACATTGCCGGCGTACACGAAAAGTTCGGCGTCGGCCCGGAATGCATCATCGACTTTCTCGCACTGATGGGCGACAAGTCCGACAACATTCCCGGCGTCCCGGGCGTGGGCGAGAAAACCGCCTCCGGACTGATTACCGGCATTGGCGGCGGGCTGGACATGATCTACGCCAACCTCGATAAAGTGCCCGAGCTGACCATCCGCGGGGCGAAGAAACTCCCGGAGAAGCTGCTGGAATTCAAGGAGATGGCTTATCTCTCCTACCAGCTGGCAACCATCAAGGTGGACGTAGAATTGGACATCCGCGCCGACGCGCTGATGCCCGGCGAACCGGACCGCGAAGCGCTGATGGCGCTGTACCAGGAGCTGGAATTCAGAAGCTGGGTCGAGGATCTGTCGCGCGAGGCCAAGGCCGTTGCCCAGGGGGCGGCTAGCGCACCCGTCGAAGCCACCGCGGCCGAGGTGAAATACGAGATCATCCTGGACCAAGCCGGCCTGAAGCGTTGGCTGGACAAGCTGCGCAGCGCCGAGCTGTTTGCCTTCGATACCGAAACCACCAGCATTCACGCACAGAAGGCGGAGCTGGTGGGCGTCTCGCTGGCGGTGTCGGCCAATGAAGCTGCTTATATTCCGGTGGCCCACAGCTATATGGGGGTGCCCGACCAGCTCGACCGCGATGCCGTGGTGGCCGCACTCAAACCGCTGCTGGAAGACCCAAACAAAGCCAAGGTCGGGCAACATGCCAAGTACGACATGAACGTGCTCGCGCATTACGGCGTCGAGATGCAGGGCATCGCCTTCGACACCATGCTTGAGTCCTATGTGCTCAACTCCACCGCTACCCGTCACGACATGGACAGTCTGGCGCTGCGCTACCTCGGCCATAGCACTATTCATTTTGAAGACATCGCCGGCAAGGGCGCCAAGCAGCTGACCTTTGATCAGATCGCGCTGGAGCAGGCTGGGCCTTATGCCGCCGAAGATGCCGATATCACCCTGCGCCTGCATCAAACACTCTGGGCCAAGCTCGAAGCCGAGCCGAGCCTGGCCAAGGTGTTGCGCGAGATTGAAATGCCGCTGGTGCCGGTACTGGCACGGATTGAGCGCTACGGCGCGCTGGTCGATGCCAAGCTGCTGGGCATCCAGAGCATCGAGCTGGGTGACAAGATGATTGCCCTGCAACGCGAAGCCTACGAACTGGCTGGCGAAGAGTTCAATCTGGGGTCACCCAAGCAGTTGGGTACCATCCTGTATGAAAAACAGGGCATCCCGGTGATTTCCAAGACCGCCAAGGGCCAGCCCTCCACCGCCGAGGCGGTGCTGGCCGAACTGGCCGAGCAGGGTTATCCGTTGCCGCAGGTGATCATGCAGTACCGCACCCTGAGCAAGCTCAAGAGCACCTACACCGACCGCCTGCCGGAGCAGATCAACCCGCGCACCGGTCGTATTCACACCAGTTATCACCAGGCGGTCGCGGCTACCGGGCGGCTGTCGTCATCGGATCCGAACCTGCAGAACATCCCGATCCGCACCGCCGAAGGCCGGCGCATTCGCCAAGCCTTTGTCGCACCCAAAGGCTACAAAATGGTAGCGGCGGACTATTCGCAGATCGAGCTGCGGATCATGGCCCACCTGGCCCAGGATCCAGGCTTGCTGCATGCATTCCAGAATGGTCTGGACGTGCACAAGGCAACCGCCGCCGAGGTCTTCGGTGTGGAGCTGGAGGAGGTCAGCAGCGATCAGCGGCGCAAGGCAAAGGCGATCAACTTCGGCCTGATCTACGGCATGAGCGCCTTCGGCCTGGCAAAGCAGATTGATGTCGATCGCAAACAGGCTCAGGCCTATATCGACCGCTATTTCACCCGCTACCCAGGCGTACTCGGCTATATGGAGCGCACTCGAGCTCAGGCCGGCGAGCAGGGCTTCGTCGAAACCCTGTTCGGGCGACGCCTGTACCTGCCGGATATCAATGCCAAGAATCAGGCGCTACGCAAGGGCGCCGAGCGCACCGCGATCAACGCGCCGATGCAGGGGACCGCAGCGGATATCATCAAACGGGCGATGCTCACTGTTGATGCCTGGCTGGCGGAGTCTGGACTGGACGCCCGGGTGATCATGCAGGTGCACGATGAATTGGTCCTGGAAGTGCGCGAAGATCAGGTGCCGCAATTGAGCGAAGGCCTGCGCACCCATATGGCCGCCGCAGCCGAACTGGCGGTGCCACTGGTGGTGGATGTCGGGGTGGGTGACAACTGGGATGAGGCACACTGAGACAGCGCTGAAACCCTTGTTCCAGAGACCTTGAAAACTATTTTGATTATTTTTGAATTTTTATTGAACTTAGGTTGAACAAGGTCGGTCAGAATCTGTGAAAGGCCAGTCAAGCCCTTCATGCTCCTAGATGTGATTTAGTGTTGGCAGAAATACCGGGTAATCTCTCCTAGCACGCCCGGTTATTAGACCTCGAACTTTCCCTCCCCATAGAAGTTCGAGGTTTTTTTTGGTTAGGCGTAATGGCTATTCGCCATCCTGGTTTTCCTGCTCGCCATCCGACTCCGCCTGCAACTGATCATCTACCGCGCCGGCTTCCTCGTCCTGTTCAGAGAAAAGCCAGCTATCCAGCACGGTGTAGGCCTCATCCAGACCCTGGCGCTTGGGCGCCGAAAACAGCTGCACCGAGGCGCGATTGCCGTATTCCTTACGGACGATGGTCTGCACCTTCAGCAAGGTATTCTTCGCGGCACCAAAAGCCAGCTTGTCAGCTTTGCTGAGCAGAATATGCGCAGGCAGGCCGCTGACGTCGCTCCACTCAAGCATCATCCGGTCAAAATCAGACAGGGGATGGCGAATGTCCATTACCAGCACCAGACCGACCAGTGAATTACGCTCGGTCAGATAAGCGTCCAGGTGCTGTTTCCAGTGTTCCTTGAGTGCCAGCGGCACTTTGGCATAACCATAACCGGGCAGATCAACCAGCCGGCGCTGCTCGTCAAGGCCAAAGAAATTGAGTAGCTGCGTACGCCCAGGGGTTTTCGAGGTGCGTGCCAGCCGCGCGTGGGTCAGGGTGTTCAGCGCACTGGACTTACCCGCGTTGGAACGCCCGGCAAAAGCGACCTCGTAACCGCGGTCCGCTGGGCATTGGGTCACTTCACTGGCGCTTTTGATAAAGGTGGCCTGCTGACAGAGTGTGACCAGATGTTTTGTTGCGGGTGGAGCTGAAGACATGAGAAATCCGTTACGCTGCGGGCTGATTGGGCCAGATGACGTTCACCTTGGCCATCGCCTTAGTATATACTGCTGCGGTTTTATAACGCGAAAGCTTACTGCGACGTTCTGTACATTGCGTCGCTCACGCGCGACAGATAGCATTGGGCAATAAATTCCATCCCGTTGCTGTGGACTGTGTGGCGTGGAATAAACGAGGCATGCTGTTGCGTCACACAAGGTCTTAAGGCCGGACGCTCAGACAAGGCCCACTCTTTCAGCCGTAATTGGATTAGCCGATGAATAAATTACTCGTTAGCCTGGTGTTATCCCTCGGTATGGCCGGTACGGCCTACGCACAAGAAATACTCGTGGGCGATGCAGAAGCCGGTGCCGGCAAAGTGGCCATGTGCGGCGCTTGTCATGGTCCCGACGGCAACAGCCCTTCTGCAGAATTCCCGAAAATCGCCGGGCTCGGGGAAAAGTACCTGTACAAGCAGTTGAACGATATCAAGACTGGCGACCGCGTTGTCGTCGAGATGACCGGCATGCTGGATGACTTCGACGAGCAGGATCTGCGAGATATCGCTGCCCATTTTGACGCCCAGAGCACCGCCGGCGGTGTAGCGAATGACGCCGGACTGGTAGCCCGCGGTTCAGAAATTTACCGTGGTGGCGATCTGGAAACCGGCCTGCCGGCCTGCACCGGCTGCCATTCACCTACCGGTCTGGGTAATGACCCTGCTGGCTTTCCGCGTCTGAGCGGCCAGCATGCAAAATATATCGCCAAGCAGCTGACCAACTTCCGCGAAGGCGAGCGCACCAACGATGGCGAGTCGATGGTTATGCGCACGATTGCCAGCCGTTTGAGCAACAAGGATATCGAAGCGGTTTCCGCCTATATCCAGGGTTTGCGTTAAGCTCGGCAGGCCCTACGCGTCATATGTTATGTTGCCGGTTGTTTCCACCGGCTTCACTTGAGGGGTGGCTTAGGTCACCCTTTTTTGTGCCGGGGAATTTTTTCATCCCGATCATAGTCTTACACACAGAACAATTCAGTCGGAGAGAATTACATGCGCGTATTAATGACAGCAGGCCTGCTCTGGTTACTGGGTAGCTTTGCGCTGCTGCAAGCACAGGAAGCCGATTACCAGGCCGGCGAACATTACATCGTCCTACCTGCCCCGGCCACCACGGCTGACCCCGAGAAAATCGAAGTAGCCGAGCTGTTCTGGTATGGCTGTGGCCATTGCTTCCAGTTTGACCCGATCATCAGCAAGTGGAAGGGCAGCCTGGCTGAAGACGTCAGCTTCCGTGAAGTACCGGCCATGTTTGGCGGCGCCTGGAATACTCATGCACAGCTGTTCTACACGGTCGAAAGCCTGGGCAAGCTGGAAGAAACCCACAGCGCCATCTTCAACGCAATTCATCGGCAGAATAACCGTCTGGCCGATAAAGACGCGATGATCGAGCTGCTCGCCGACTACGACATCAGCGAAGAAGATTTCAACAAGGCCTGGGGCTCATTTGGGGTGCGTAGCAAAATGGAGCAGGCCACCCGTCTGGCCAAAGCCTATCGCGCCACTGGCGTACCCACACTGATCGTCAACGGCAAGTACCGTATCGAAGGCGCCATGGTCGGTGGCTTTGACGAGATGCTCAAGGTGGCCGAGTTCCTGGTAGACAAGGAACGTCAGGCCCTCTAAGGCTAGCTCATGGTCAAGCCCCTCGTTCCGCCAAGACGCCGCTCCCTGCATGGCTTGATGCTGCCGGGCAATCTGCAGACCAATCACCTGTGTGACTGCCCGGATGGCGCATTGCCCGAGGTGATGCGCCTGCTGAGCTTCAATATTCAGGTGGGCATCAATACGCAGAAATACCATCACTACCTGACCCGAAGCTGGCAGCACTTGCTCCCGCATAATGGCCGTCACCATACGCTGGGCGAGATTGGCAAAGTGCTGAATGACTTTGATCTGGTCGCACTGCAGGAAGTGGATGGCGGCAGCATGCGTTCGGGGTACGTCAACCAGGTCGAGCATCTGGCCCGTGAGGGTCAGTTCCCGTACTGGTATCAGCAGCTCAACCGCAACCTGGGGCGCTTTGCCCAGCACTCCAACGGTTTGCTTAGCCGTTATGCGCCGGAATTGCTGGAAGATCACAAGCTGCCAGGCTTCATGCCCGGCCGTGGCGCGATCCTGACCAGCTTTGGCAAGGGCAAGGACTCACTGCTGGTGGTGATGATGCATCTGGCGCTGAGTACCAAGGCCCGGGCCAACCAGTTGGCTTATATTCGCGAGCGGATCAGCGATCACAAGCATGTGGTGTTGATGGGCGACATGAATACCCACGCCGAAGATCTACTGGAACACTCCCCGTTACGCGGCAGCAACCTGCACACAGCAACGCTGCCAGGCACCTACCCAAGCTGGAAACCGGCACGCGTGCTGGATCATATCCTGATCAGCCCGAGCCTGAGTATTGAGCGGGTCGATGTACTGCCCAACGCCATTTCCGATCACTTGCCGGTCTCCATGCATATCCGGTTACCGCATGCATTGTGCAATCCTGGTTAACAGTTTCGCCTTCCGGACCTGAGCTCCGGCTAGTCAAAGCCGCGGTTTACCCTATAATCAGCGGGTAAACCGAAGCAGGTATGCTCATGTCCGATAGCCGCACCCCTCTTACCGCTACTAACATCAGCAATGTTAGCCCCCCCTTCGACCAGTCAATTCAGGAAGAACTGCTCAAACGAGGGTTGGTCAGGCTCAGTATCGCGGCTGACGGCATGGACCCATTGCTGGACAAACGGTTGAAAGAGTTGCGCCTGGCGCTGCGCAATGACGCTGCCCCCCAACTGCTTGCCGAGCTGATGCCCGACCTTGAGCGGGCCGTGCTGGCCGCCGATGCAGCCCGCCAGGAGCGCCTGGAGAAGGTCACCAGTGGATTGCATGCGCTGATTCGTCAGCTGCAGAAACAGCCCGCGCCTGAAGATATTTCCAAAGCCCTGCAGCAAATGGCCAAGCGCCTGGATCAGCCCATCGAATACGCTTCAAGCGTACCTGAGCTGCTCAGCGAAGTGGTCAGCCTGCAAGCCAGCACACTTGGCTCGGAACTCACGGGAACCCGCCCTGCCGGCCTCTGGTCGCGGCTTTTCGGTAACGCCGCAGTGACGCCCATCAGCACTTCATCAGCGTTGAGTGCCGCTGACCAGACCGCACCCTCGCCAGATGATGAGCTTGCCCCGGCATTTTCCGACCCAGCCGGCGTACTCGCGGGTGAGGAGCAGAACTACTCGCAGGTAGCCGCGCATATTGAAACCATACTGCTCAACCTGCTCGGAGAACTACAGGTGCTCGACAGCCAGCAGACGCGGTGTGAGCAATTGCGTGAGCGGGTGACCAAGGGCCTGAACTGGTATGAGCTGGCTGCAGCCATGGACGAGTTGGCGGCGCTGGTCATGGGCGCACAGCAAAGCCGCCAGGCCGATTTTGAACGTTACCTGCAGCAGCTCAACAGCCGTCTGGCGCAGTTCCAGGGCAATATTGAACAGGCGCATGAGTCCTATAACGAATCGCGCGAGGCTGGGCGCGCGCTGGAAGGCAGCATCCGCGAGCAAGTGGAAGAGCTGCATGTGGATGTGCGCCAGGCGACCGAACTGGAAAGCCTCAAAGCCAACGTTGAAGCGCAACTGAATGCGCTACTCAGCAATGTCGAACGCTCCAGGCAACTGCGTGACGATCAGGAAACGCTCGTCGCCGGCCAGTTGGATACCATGGTGCAGCGCATTCAGGTCATGGAGGTGGAAGCACAAACCTTCCGCAACCACCTGGAAGAGCAGCGCCAGCGAGCGATGATCGACAGCCTGACCGGCATGGCCAATCGCGCCGGCCTGCAGAAACGCATGGAGGAAGAGTTCGAACGCTGGCAGCGCTACGGCGGCGAGCTACTGATGGCAGTGCTCGATGTGGATCATTTCAAATCGATCAATGATCGCTTTGGCCACCTGGCTGGCGACAAGGTATTGCGCCTGATCGCCCAGCAACTGTCGCGACGCCTGCGCAAGACTGACTTCATTGGCCGCTTCGGCGGTGAAGAGTTTGTGTTACTGATGCCCGGCACTACCGTAGAGCAGGCCGCTTCGGCGCTCGAAGCGCTGCGCCAGGGCATTGAAGAAAGCCCGTTTCACTTCAAAACCGAGCGCGTCACCATCACCATCTCGGTCGGTTACACCGCGTTCAAGCGCGACGACACGCTGGATGAAGTATTCGGCCGCGCTGACCGCGCGATGTACCAGGCCAAGGAGCAGGGCCGCAATCGGATCGTATCGGCTGACTAAGCACCGGGCCAGACCCAATCAGCGCGACCAGATTGCGACATACCGCCCCTCGGGATCGTGCTGCTCAACCTGTTTGGCGAGGTTAAATACGCGTCCGCCCCGGGGGTCATGCCCAACCCCAGCGATATAAGCCCAATTACCCCAATTGCTGGCGACGTCGTAATCCACCAGTTGCTGCTGGAACCAGGCAGCGCCCAACCGCCAATCCTGTTGCAGATCGTGAACCAGATAGCTGGCGACAATCTGCCGCGCACGGTTGGACAGAAAGCCGCTGGCATTCAGCTCGGTCATGCAGGCATCGATAAACGGCTGGCCTGTCGCTGCATTGCGCCAATCGTTGAAACGCTGATCATGCCCTGTCGGTGGGCTCCCCGCATGCAAGCCGCCGCGCCGAAAAAACCGTTTGCCGTGCAACCTCAGGCTCAAGCGGAAAAACTCCCGCCACAGTAGCTCGAACCATAACCAGTAGGTGGACTCGTTCGCCCCGAACCGCGCTTCGTGACGACGCAAAGCAAGCAATACGGTGCGCGGTGACAGACATCCGTGCGCCAGGGCCGCAGACAGCTTGGACGAAAAATACCGGCCGTGCAGTTGATTGCGCGTGCTTTTGTAGTGCCTGATCGCCTGGCTGTGCCAAAGGTAATCATCCAGCCATGCTTTTGCAGCCGTTTCTCCCCCTGAATAGGGCAGGGAGGAACGCGGCTCCTGAGCGAGCGGGGTGAACCCTAGATCGCTGATGCAAGGCACCCCGGCAACTAAGTCCGAAGCGCCCGCAGGCCAGCCCGGCAGTTCTTCTGGCGCAGCCAAGGCCTCGATAGCAGGCGGGTACTTTTCCACCTGATGACGAAAGCGAGTGAAAACCTGGGGCAACTTCTCTTCGGTAAAGGGCAGGTCCTCCAGTGCAAACAACGCATTGCTCAGGCGCAGCATAACTTGCGTGCCCTCAGGCAATGCGGCGGTTACCCGGTCCAGCAATGCCTGCTCATACGGCGCGTGCTCAGCATGGCTGACAACCCGGTCGATACCCAGCTGCGCGCACAGCTGTGGAAGAATGCGTTCGGCGCTGCCGATTCTTACCAGGAGTCCCGACCCCAACTGTTGCAGCGACGCATGCAGATCTACCAGGCTTTCCAGCAGGAAACTGGTGCGGCGCGCACCACACGCAGTAATGCCATGTCGGTCAGGTACGAACTCGGCAGGATCGAGACAATAGACTGGCAGGCACGCAGCGCTGCCCAACGCCTCCCGCAGCACCGGGTTGTCCTGCAACCGCAAGTCGCTTTTTAACCAGACCAGCACTGACATCTTGCAATCCTGTATTTTCTGTACTTATCTTATACAATAACCTTAATATGCATAATATTATTGCCAATAGCGAGCCGTCAGAAAATGCCTAACCCGCCTGCGCCCCCTCTCCCTTGCCGCGGATGCCTGGCTGACTGCCCGAACCGGGCTAGCTGCCAAGGCAAGCCTTGGCGCAAGGATTTCTCCGGCCCCACTCAGGCGCCACCGGCGACCCGGCACTGACATAGCTGCATCGCAGGCCCGCCGCATGCTAGTCTCCCGGCTGACCCCAACCGGCCAGGATCTGCCCGCATGCCTCTACGCCTATTGCCGCTTGTATATCTGTTGTTGTGGCTGACCGGCTGCACCAGCGGGCTGAAGATCGATACCCGCTATAACTCCCCAAACCACGACAGTCGCGTGCAGTACGTCGTGTTGCATTACACCTCCTCAGGCTTTGAGCGTTCACTTAATCATCTATTGGCTGGCGAAGTCAGCAGCCATTATCTGATTGGTGCAACACCGCCGATTATTTACCGCTTGGTGGACGAGAATCGCCGTGCCTGGCACGCCGGTGACAGCAGCTGGCAGGGTCGTACCTGGCTGAACAGCACCAGTATTGGCATTGAGATCGTTCACCCTGGCTATACCGATACTCCGGCAGGTCGCGTCTGGCACCCTTGGCCACAGGATCAGATCGATGCATTGATTCCGCTGTTGAAAGACATATTGCAGCGTCACGGGCTAGGCCCGGACCGCGTGGTAGGCCACAGCGATATCGCCCCACAACGTAAAGTGGACCCGGGCCCTTTGTTCCCCTGGCGGCAATTGGCGGATGCCGGCGTGGCGATCTGGCCCGAGCAGCAAAAGGTCGAACACTATCAACGGCAACTCGGCGGCCAAACACCACCTGTGCAGTGGTTCGAGATGGCGCTGGAGCAATTCGGATATAACCTGGCGCGTGCACCCGAGCAGGTCAATGCCAGCAAAAACCTGTTGGCCGCGTTTCAGATGCGTTTTCGGCCAGCCCGTTTTGATGGAGTCGCCGATGCTGAAACCGCGGCAATTCTAGCCGCACTGGTACCGCAGACGGTCAACTCGCCGCTGTGGTGCAAACCCGCAGCGCAAAGCATGACGCCGGCCGCACCGTCAGTACTACGGCCATGCGCGCAACCTTACCGCTGAGAAACGGAACCGACCCCAATGCTTAATGGAATCTGGCTGAGCTTCTTCCTTGCCTCCTTCGCCGCCGCCCTCTGGCAATGGCTGGGCCTGGGCGACGCCGAAGTATTCAGCCGGCTGGTCGCCGCGTTATTCGATATGGCGCGATTGAGTGTCGAGATTATTCTCGTGCTGGTGGGCACCATGACCCTATGGCTGGGGTTTCTGGCGATTGCTGAAAAGGCCGGTTTGATTCGCGTGTTGGCCAGGGTTCTGGATCCGCTATTTCGCCGCTTGATGCCCGAAGTGCCCAGCGGCCACCCCGCGCTTGGACATATCAGCATGAATTTCGCCGCCAATATTCTCGGCCTGGACAATGCCGCGACGCCGATTGGCATCAAGGCCATGCACTCGCTGCAAAGCCTCAACCCCGGCAAGGACACCGCCAGCAACGCGCAGATTCTGTTTCTGGTGCTCAACACTTCCTCGCTGACGCTGTTACCCGTGACCATCTTCATGTACCGCGCGCAACAGGGCGCGGCTGATCCTACCGCGGTGTTCCTGCCGATTCTGCTGGCTACCACCGCCTCCAGTCTGGTCGGCCTGTTCAGCGTCGCGCTGATGCAGCGCCTGAAGCTCTGGCATCCGGTGGTATTGGCTTATCTGATTGGCGGTGGCCTGGCGCTGGGATTGCTGCTGACCGCGCTGGCCGGCATGTCTGCGCAAGCGCTTGCAGCCACCTCGACCCTGGTCGGCAACCTGACGCTATTCGGCATCATCATTGCCTTCCTGGCGATCGGCGCGCTGCGCAAGGTCAATGTGTATGACACCTTTATAGAAGGCGCCAAGGAAGGTTTCAGCTTTACCATTTCCCTGTTGCCGTTTCTCGTTGCCATGCTGGTCGCCGTCGGCGTACTGCGTGCCAGCGGCATACTGGATGCCGGGCTCGACGGGATTCGCTGGATGGTCGAAGGCCTGGGCTGGGATACGCGCTTTATTGATGCCTTGCCGACTGCCTTTATCAAGCCGCTTTCCGGCAGCGGCGCGCGGGCAATGATGATCGAAACCATGGATACCTTCGGCGTCGACAGCTTTGCGGCGCTGATGGCCGCGACCTTTCAGGGCAGTACTGAAACCACGTTTTATGTCCTGGCCGTTTATTTTGGCGCCGTAGGTATCACCAAAATTCGCCACGGCCTGGGCTGCGCCCTGCTCGCCGACCTGGCCGGCATGCTCACCGCCATTGCCGTCTGCTACTGGTTTTTTGGTTAGGGCCGCGGCCCGACTACTTGCCCAAAGACAGCGCAACAAGGGCAGCAGAACGACCCCAGGCGCACGCTCTTTCCCCGCCAGCCACCTGACCTTGAGTGGCATGGCCTTGTGCCAAGCAGGCTATTTCAATCGCTGTAACAAAGTTGTCACACAGAGCTATTACTGTTCTCACATCGGCGAAACAAACCCGGTACATAACGTCAAAATGGAGACACACGTGATGAAATTGAAGACAGCTCTTACCTCTGCGGCACTCGCGGTCAGCATCGCTGCCGTATCTGCCCCAGCCATGGCTCGCGATACCATCAACATCGTCGGCTCATCCACTGTTTATCCGTTCGCAACCGTTGTTGCCGAGCGTTTTGGTCGTAACACCGACTTCCCTACGCCTAAGCTCGAGTCCACTGGTTCTGGTGGCGGTCTGAAGCTGTTCTGTGATGGCGTGGGTACTCAGCACCCCGATATCACCAACGCTTCGCGCCGCATGAAGAAGAGCGAGTTCGACAACTGCCAGGCCAATGGCGTTAAAGAAATCACCGAAGTACGTATTGGCGCTGACGGCATCGTGATTGCCCAGTCCAACGAAGCAGACAAGATGAACGTGAGTCTGGAGCAGATTTACCTGGCCCTGGCCAAGGAAGTTCCAGATCCCAAGGGCGGTGACAAACTGATTGCCAACCCTTACAAGAAGTGGAGCGACATCGATTCCAACCTGCCAGATATGGCAATCAACGTAATGGGGCCGCCTCCTACCTCCGGTACCCGTGACGCTTTTGTTGAAATTGCGATGGAAGGCGGTTGCAGCAAGTTCGAGTTTATCAAGGCAATGGAAGAAGACGCCTTCAAGGCCGCTTGCCACAGCATGCGTGAAGACGGTCCTTTCGTTGAAGCCGGTGAGAACGACAACCTGATCGTTCAGCGTCTGGCTCAGGACAAGAGCACTCTGGGTATCTTCGGTTACAGCTTCCTGATGGAAAACGAAGGCCAGATCCACGCTGTCACAGTTGACGGTGTAGCGCCGACGCCTGAGACGATTTCCAGCGAAGAGTATCCTGTTGCTCGCTCACTGTTCTTCTACGTCAAGAAAGCCCACGTAGGTGTGGTACCTGGTATTGAAGAGTATGTTTCCGAGTTCACCAGCGAAGGCGCCTGGGGTGACAACGGCTACCTGGTTGACGTTGGTCTTATCCCTAACCCGCGCGACCGTCGCATGGCCACAGCCAAGGCAGTTAAAGAGCTGACGCCGATGACCGGTAACGAGCTGTAAGCTTCAGCTGTAAAACGTCAGGGATGACAAAGAAGAACGCGAGCTGAACAGCCCGCGTTCTTTTCTTACGTTTGGGTGATTATTTTTGCTCAGCAAACTGGCAGACTACCGGCCGCAGCTAGCTAAATTACGCCATCAACACAGAGACTGTTATGCAAACGGCCCATCTTTTGCTCCTGATTCTGGTGCTTACCCCCATCGCCTATAGCCTGGCACTGATGCGTTCCAAGGCCGTAGCCGAGCCACTTGGCGGTATCCGCAATCTCAAGGCGCTACCCTTTTACTACGCGGCGCGGGCGGCACTCTGGTGTGCGATACCCGCGCTGATCGTTTTAGCCCTGTGGGCGGCATTTGAAAGCAAGGTGATTCAGGGCATCGTCATCGCTTCCATGCCCATGGACGTCTGGCCGGACTCCGCCGGCAGAGCCAGTCTGGTACTGTCCCAGATCAGCAACGTTGCCGCTGGCAGCCTCAATGCTAACAACGTGCCCGAGCACATTGCCGAAGCGGCCAAAGTGCTGGAGGGTTTGCGCGATCGCAGCGATAACTTCAAGGCAATGCTGGTCGCGCTGATCGCTGTCCTCGGCGCCGCGTTCGCCTGGACCCGGGTAATGCCGCATATCAACGCCCGCGAGAACGTCGAGCGCACATTACGCTGGTTTTTCTTCCTCTGCGCGGCGGTGGCCGTGCTGACGACCGCAGGGATTGTGTTCTCGGTATTGTTCGAAACCTTGCGCTTTTTCGAGAAAGTGCCGATCACTGATTTTCTGTTCAGTACCAGCTGGAGCCCGCAAACTGCTCTGCGAGCTGACCAGGTAGGCTCTGACGGGGCTTTCGGCGTTATTCCGTTGTTTACCGGCACCCTGTTGATATCCGCCATCGCTTTGCTTGTGGCGGTACCCACCGGGCTTCTGTCTGCGGTCTATCTTTCCGAATACGCCAGCAAACGTGCGCGGGCCACCATCAAACCCTTGATGGAAATGCTCGCCGGTATACCCACCGTGGTTTACGGCTTTTTTGCCGCCCTTACGGTCGCGCCCTTTATCCGCGATGCTGCGGCAATCATCGGCCTGGAAGCATCCTCGCAGAGTGCACTGGCTGCCGGCCTGGTCATGGGCATCATGATCATTCCTTTTGTTTCATCGCTCTCGGATGACGTTATCAACGCGGTACCGCAGGCGATGCGTGACGGTTCGCTGGCACTGGGTGCGACCCAGTCCGAGACCATGAAGAAGGTGATTTTCCCGGCCGCGCTGCCCGGCATCATCGGCGGCATCCTATTGGCGGCATCGCGGGCCATCGGCGAAACCATGATCGTGGTAATGGCTGCAGGCCTGGCGGCCAATCTGACCGCCAACCCACTGGAATCGGTAACCACCGTCACGGTACAGATCGCTACCCTGCTGGTCGGTGACCAGGAATTCGACAGTGCCAAAACACTCTCTGCATTTGCGTTGGGCGCATTGCTGTTCATCGTCACACTGATGCTTAACGTGGTGGCACTCAAAATCGTTCGCAAATATAGGGAACAGTATGACTGATCAACGTTCTCAGGCGGAGATCGTCCGCCGCTCGCTGAAAAAGCGCTACCGCAAGGAGCGCCGCTTCCGGGTTTACGGCATGGTAGCGATCTTTATCGCGCTGGCTTCACTGGTCATCCTGTTCGCCGACATCATCAACAAGGGCCATACCGGCTTTATCAAAACCACGGTAACCCTTGATGTCACGCTGGACTCCGAGCAGATGTATCTCACCGACCCAACGGATGCCGAGCAGCGATCGATGGCTGATTTCATCGCGCCGATTATCACCGCGTTGCAGGAGCAGATCCCTGGGGCGGAAAGCGCTGCGCAAACACGCGAACTCAGGGCGCTGGTCAGTAGTTACGCCGCCAACGATATCAGTGATCGGCTGCGGGCAAATCCGGAGCTGCTGAATACCACAGAAACCTTCGTGTTCCAGGCGCATGACCAGGTGTCGGTTTACGTCAAGCATGCAGACAACCCGAAATACAGCATCCGCCTATCGGAGCAGCAACAACAGTGGGTCGATTACCTGCAGGAAGAGGGCGTGATCGGCACCAGCTTCAACGACACCCTGTTCAGCCGGGGCGACTCTCGTGAACCGGGTAACGCGGGCATTCTTGGGGCCATTGTAGGTTCACTGTTGACCATGCTGGTCACGCTGATGATTTCTTTCCCCATGGGTATTGCAGCGGCGGTATATCTGGAGGAGTTCGCTCCGCAAAACAAGATCACTGATTTTATCGAAGTGAATATCAACAACCTGGCCGCCGTGCCGTCGATCATCTTTGGTCTACTCGGCCTGGCGGTATTTATCAGTTTGTTCGGTATGCCGCGTTCGGTGCCGGTGGTGGGCGGTTTGGTACTGGCGCTGATGACACTGCCGACCATCATTATTTCCAGCCGGGCCGCAATCAAAGCCGTGCCGCCGTCCATTCGCGAGGCAGCGGAAGGCATCGGCGCGTCAAAGATGCAGGTGGTGTTACACCACGTGATTCCGCTGGCAATGCCGGGCATGCTGACTGGCTCCATCATCGGCATGGCGCAGGCACTGGGTGAGACTGCGCCGCTGCTGCTGATCGGCATGGTCGCTTTTATTGTCGACGTGCCTGAAGGATTTTTTGATTCCGCCACCGTTCTACCCGTGCAGATTTACCTGTGGGCAAGCAGCTCAGAACAGGGATTTGTGGAGCTGGCATCCGCCGGCATCATGGTCCTGCTAACTTTCATGATCACGATGAACGCATTGGCCATCTGGCTGCGCAAACGCCTTGAACGCCGGTGGTAAAGGAGATAATTATGAGTGTCAATGAAACCATTACCAGTGAGGCTGGAATGCGCAAAGAAACGGTTATTCCAGTGCAAGACCCGATAGCAGAAACCAAACGCGAAGACATCCATGTCGAAGAGGGCAAGACCGTAGGCATCCCCTACTCGGACAACCCCAAGTTCAAGCTGCGCAATGTGGAAGTCTTCTACGGTGAAGCCCGGGCCATCAAAAACATCAGCCTGGATATTTCCCGTAACGAGGTGATCTCCTTTATCGGGCCATCAGGCTGCGGCAAGTCGACCTTTTTGCGCTGCCTGAACCGCATGAACGACAGCATCGATATCTGCCGGGTCAAGGGTGATCTGCTCTTAGATGGTGAAGATATTTACCACTCTAAGAACGATGTGGTGGAGCTGCGTGCGCGGGTCGGCATGGTGTTCCAGAAGCCCAATCCGTTCCCCAAATCCATTTACGACAATGTTGCCTACGGCCCGCGCATTCACGGCCTGGCGAACCGCAAATCGGATCTGGACGATATCGTTGAAAGCAGTCTGCGCAAGGCCGGTTTGTGGAATGAAGCCAAGGATCGTCTGGATGGCATGGCCACCGGCATGTCCGGCGGCCAGCAGCAGCGTCTGTGCATTGCCCGCGCCATCGCGGTCAGCCCGGAAGTCATCCTGATGGACGAGCCCTGCTCGGCACTGGATCCTATCGCCACCGCCAAGGTGGAAGAACTGATCGCCGAGATGTCGGAAAGCTATACTATCGTTATCGTCACCCACTCCATGCAGCAGGCCGCGCGTGTATCCCATCGCACTGCCTACTTCCACCTGGGGCACCTGGTAGAAGTGAATGAAACCACCAAGGTGTTCACTTCCCCAGAGCACGATCTTACCGAATCCTATATTACCGGTCGCTTTGGCTAACCCTGGATTGTTGGACACTGGAGAAACGTTATGACAGATAAAAAAGACGATGTGTACGGCGATCACATTTCCAACAAGTTCAATGATGAACTTCTGGATCTGAAATCAGAATTTCTCAAGATGGGCGGCATGGTCGAGTCCCAGGTTGAGCGGGCCATCCACGCCCTGGTTGAAAATGACGGCCATCTGGCCGATGAAGTGCGCGTTGGCGACAAGAAAGTCGACCGCATGGAAATGGACATAGACGAAGAGGCAACGCTGATCATTGCCCGGCGTCAGCCTACCGCGCGCGATCTGCGTCTGGTTATTTCGGTAATCAAGATGGTGGCGGATCTGGAGCGGGTTGGTGATGAGGCGAAGAAGATTGCCAAGTTTGCCATCAAACTCTCGGAAGAGGGCCAGGCGCCACGCGGCTATGTGGAAGTGCGACACATTGGCGATCATGTGTTGAGCATGTTGCGCGACGCACTGGACGCTTTTGCTCGCCTGGATTCCGAGCAAGCGCTAAGGATCATGAAGGAAGACAAGCGCGTTGATGAAGAATACCAGGCGGCCACGCGCTCCTTGCTGACCTTCATGATGGAAGATACCCGCAATATCTCCCGCTGCATGTCGGTGATGTGGGTATTGCGCGCGCTGGAGCGGGTCGGCGACCACGCCTGCAATATCGCCGAAAACGTGATTTTCATGGTCAAGGGCGAAGACGTACGCCACACGCCGGTGGAAGAAGCCGAGAAAGTAGTCGGGCGCTGATTCGAACGCGCAGATCGCGTGCCGCCAGGCTAACTGAGCGGCACTGTTTCTCCTGTCGGCTGTCCTAGTGATTGAGGCGCCATTGCCCTGACATGCAAACAGGAGTCATCATGAGCTTTCCATCAGCACTCACTCGTACACTTGGCATCACTGCCCTGGCGGCCCTGTTTGCCGCTCCCGCCCTGGCCCATCACGGCTGGTCCTGGGCTGAAGAAGATCAGATGCAGCTGACCGGCACCGTCAGCGAAGTGCGCATCAGCCCTCCGCATCCATCAATTGAGCTCGAAACCGAAGATGACGGTAACTGGCGCATCGAATTGGGCAATCCCCGTGGCACTGCACGTGCCGGTTTTGACCAGGACTCTACCAAGCCTGGCGACGAGATTACAGTTATCGGCAACCGCTCCCGCGACGCAGCGGAAAAACGCATGAAAGCGGTGCAGGTGATTGTCGGGGACAAGACCTACGATATCTACCCCGACCGTGTTCAGCACTGACCGGGCGCTGCGCCTGAATGGACGACAGTCTCTGGACCGCACTCACGGCTTTACCTCCGGCCGTATGGCTACGTGATTATTTCCTAGCTTATCTGCTGGTCAATGCCGCGCATATTGCCGGGCTGGGTATGCTGCTGGGCAGCATTATCACTCTGGATCTTCGCCTGCTGGGGCTGTTTCGCCAGGCGCCGTTGCAGCCGTTGGCTCACGTTCTGAGCCGCACGGCTGCCAGCGGCCTGGCATTGGCCATTTTCACCGGCATCTGGCTGTTCCTGGTCAATGCTCCGGAATATGTAAACAATAGTGCGTTCTTAAGCAAACTGCTGCTGGTAAGCCTCGCCATTGCTAACGCGACATTTCTTCACTCTCGAAGACACTGGCGGTTGGCGCTGCAGGAAGGCCGGGCAAACCTGCCAGTACGCATTCATGCGTTGATATCGTTGCTGCTCTGGCCTGCCGCCCTGGTAGCCGGGCGCTGGATCGGCTTTCTCTAAACAGGCAAAACCTGCTTCCTGCCGTTAGCCTGCCCGTGAACCAGACCCCGCCGGGTATGGCCGCGCCCCTTGGCGGACTGTTAAGCTGGCTGCCTATTCCGACTGGACATATCCATGCCCGCCCCGCGTTTCGATCAACTCCACCGCCAGCCCGGCCCGTTTTTTCTGGCGCTGGGCGGTACCGGCATGTTCGGCGCGAATTTCTACCTGTTCGGTTCTGGCGGGCAGTGGATTGCCGTGGACTGCGGCTTTGCCCTGCAAGCCACGCCCGGCGGCAGTAATCAGGTCTCGGTACCCAGCCTGGAAGCCCTCGAGAAGTACGACATCAAGCTCTCGGCACTACTGATTACCCATGGGCATGAAGATCATATTGGCGCGATTCCGCACCTTTGGGGACAACTGGACTGCCCGCTGTACGCGAGCCCGTTTGCCGCCCGGCTGATTCGTAACAAGCTTGACCCCAATCTGACCTGGCCGCGCCTGCATGAAATAAAGCCGCTTGAGCCCATTGGCATCGGCGCCTTCCAGGCTGAGTGGATCCCCGTCACGCATTCGATCCCCGAGTCCCATGCGATTGTGCTCGAAGTAGCGGGCAAACGTATTTACCACAGCGGCGACTGGAAGCTGGATAACGACCCGGTGGTAGGTGAGTTGACCGCCCAGGCGCGCCTGCAGGCGATTGGCCGAGCTGGGGTGGATGTGATCATTGGCGACTCGACCAACGCGCCGGTAACCGGGGCCAGCCGATCCGAAGCTGCGGTACAGAACGGTCTGCAGGATGCCATCCGCCCCTGCCAGCAACGGGTGATAGTGACCTGTTTTGCCAGCAACCTGGCGCGCCTGCATAGCCTGGCCGAGATTGCCTTCGATGCGGGCCGCTATGCCGGACTGCTGGGCCGCAGTCTGCTGACCATGCATAGCGCCGGCCGCGCGCAGCGCTACCTGAAGGCGCAACCCGGCTTTATCGGACCCTGGGAGCTGGGCTTCCTGCCGCGCGAGCAGCAGTTATGGATCTGTACCGGTAGCCAGGGCGAACCGGCAGCCGCGCTGGCGCGCCTGTCGAGCGGCAGCCATCCGCATTTGAGCCTGGAAGCCGGTGATACTGTGCTGTTTTCCTCGCGCCTGATCCCTGGCAATGAAGAAGCTCTGGCCCGG
Source organism: Halopseudomonas pelagia (assembly GCF_009497895.1). Taxonomy (NCBI): domain Bacteria; kingdom Pseudomonadati; phylum Pseudomonadota; class Gammaproteobacteria; order Pseudomonadales; family Pseudomonadaceae; genus Halopseudomonas; species Halopseudomonas pelagia. Next base: position 265,960 of record NZ_CP033116.1, read on the forward strand.
ATCAAGGCCGGCTTGAAAGCGCAGAGCGTGCATGTGATCGATGATGACATGGCGCCAATCCATGCCTCCGGCCATCCGCCCCAGGAAGACCTGCGCACACTCTATGGTTGGCTGAAAGCGCGCTACCTGCTGCCGGTACATGGCGAGCTGTACCACCAGAAGGCGCATATGGAGTTTGGCCGCAGCCTGGGACTCAGTGGCCTGGTACCCAGCAATGGCGAGCTGATCGATCTCAGCTCCCAGCCCTGCAAGGTCGCTGACCTGCCCTGGGGACTGACAGTCCCGAGCGATAGGCGCTAGCGCCAGCCTCAAGCCTCAAGCCTCAAGCCTCAAGCCTCAAGCCTCAAGTTTGACTCGATCTGCTTAATCTTGCAGCTTGAGGCTTGCAGCTTGCCGCTGCATCAAAACGCTTCCTTGATCTGTTCCCACATCATGCCCATCGCCAGCAGCGGCGCTCGCAAGTGTTTGCCGCCGGGGAAAGTCATGTGCGGTACCCGGTCGAACAGCTCGAAGCCGCTGCTGGCCTGGCCACTTACGGCCGCGCCCAGCAGACTCGCCGCCAGGTGCGTGGCATTGATGCCGTGGCCAGCGTAGGCCTGGGCGTAAAAGACGTTGGCCTGCTCCGGCAGCTTGCCGATTTGCGGCAAGCGGTTGGCACCTATGCCGATCATACCGCCCCACTGATAGTCGATTTTAACCTCGGCCAATTGTGGAAACACGCGCAGCATCTTCGGCCGCATATAGGCGGCTATGTCCGCAGGGTCCCGCCCGGAGTAATGGCAGGCACCACCGAACACCAGGCGATGGTCAGCGGACAAGCGGTAATAATCCAAGGCTACACGCTGATCACACATCGCCATATTCTGCGGGATCAGGGCACGTGCGCGCTCCTCTCCCAGTGGCTCGGTAGCGATCACATAGCTGCCGGCGGGCAGCACCTTGCCACTCAGCTGGGGCTGCAGATCGCGCAGGTAGGCATTGCACGCCAGTACCAATTGGCCGGCGTTGACGGTGCCGCTAGCGGTGTGCACTCTGACCCTGGGGCCATATTCGATGCGGGTTACCTGCGACTGCTCAAATAAACGCACACCCAACTGCTGAGCAACAACCGCTTCACCCAACAACAGATTGAGCGGGTGCAGATGGCCGGAGCCCATATCCGTCATCGCTCCGGCATAGAAGTCGGAGTTCACCACCTGATGCACCTCGGCGGCTTCAAGAATGCGCATCTCGGCGCCGTAACCCAGCTCGCGCAGCTCCTGCATCTCGGCGCGAAAAGCATCCAGATGCCGCGGCTTGTTCGCCAGGTCGGCGTAGCCCCAGGTCAGATCGCAGGCGATATCGTGCTTCTCGACCCGGCGCTTGACCAACTGCACGGCTTCCAGCCCCATCAGCTTGAGCTCGCGCACACCCTGCTCACCAATCACATTGGTGAACTGCTCCAGGCCATGGCCGACGCCACGAATCAACTGCCCACCATTGCGTCCACTGGCACCCCAGCCGATCTGACTGGCCTCCAGCAACACCACCGACAACCCACGTTCGGCCAGTTCGATAGCAGTATTCACCCCGGTATAGCCGCCGCCGACGATGCATACGTCCGCCTCCACAACCCCAGCAAGGGGCGGGCAGTTCAGACGCATATTGGCGGAAGCGATATACCAGGAGGGGGCTGGCTGGTTTTGCGGAGTCAGAGAAAGCATCGAACGGTCCGTTTGAAATAGCGAATTAATGTAAATTAAATTTTACGCAGGATAGCACTAATCACTTTCCGGTACAGGTATCGCGAGGCTTTCCTTGATCTCTTCCATGACGATATAACTCTTTGACTCCCTTACGCCGGGCAGTTTCAACAGAATATCGCCGAGCAACTTGCGGTAGGAAGCCATTTCCGAAATACGCGCCTTGATCAGGTAATCAAAATCACCCGAGACCAGATGACACTCCAGCACATGTGGCAGCTTGATCGCTGCACGACGGAACTCGTCAAAAATATCCGCCGACTTGGAAGACAGGCTGATTTCGACAAATACCAACAGACTGGCCTCAAGCTTCTGTGGATTGAGCTGAGCGCCATAGCCCAGAATAAACTTCTCCCGCTCCAGGCGTTTAACCCGTTCCATGCACGGCGTGGTGGATAATCCGACCCGCTCACCCAAGTCCACATAAGACATTCGACCCTCGGCCTGCAGCAGCCGCAGAATATGCCGATCGATCTTGTCCAGCTCGCGGCTTGAAGCTCTACGTGTTTTCATGAAAAAACTCTTCCAGGCGGATTAATTCAGAATAAACCACTGCACTTTACCTTTTTTTCAAACCAAGCCACTGCTCAACAGCTCTTAGAATAGCAATATCGCCCACATGGGCAAATTGCCTTTTCGGTTTGAGACGGAGTGAAGGTCATGCACGTAATGATTCTCGGCAGCGGCGTTATTGGTGTGACCAGCGCCTGGTATCTGGCCAAGGCCGGACATCAGGTCACGGTGATCGACCGACAGCCCGGCCCTGGCCTGGAAACCAGCTTCGGCAACGCCGGCATGATTTCCCCCGGTTACTCCGCGCCCTGGGCTGCGCCGGGCGTACCGGTCAAGGCGCTGAAGTGGATGACCGCGCAGCATGCGCCCCTGGCCATCACCCCAACCGCCGATCCCCACCAGTATCGCTGGATGATGCAGATGCTCGGCAACTGTACCCAGGCCCGCTATGCGGTGAACAAGGAACGCATGATGCGCTTGGCCGAATACAGCCGCGACTGCCTGATGGGGCTGCGCGAGGAAGCCGGGGTCGAGTACGAACACCGCGAAAAGGGCACACTGCAGCTGTTCCGCACGCAGAAGCAACTCGACGCCGCCGCGCAAGACATGGCCGTGCTGGAGAGTTGCGGCGTACCTTATCAACTGCTCGACCGCGCCGGTTGCGTCAATTACGAACCGGGCCTGGCGCCCAGCGCCGAGAAAATCGTTGGCGGCCTGCGGCTACCCAACGATGAAACCGGAGACTGCCATCTGTTTACCACCAGCCTGGCGGCCAAGTGCGCGGAGCAGGGCGTGGTATTCCGCTATAACCTGAATATCCAGGAACTGCTGACCGACGGCGATCGCATTACCGGCGTACTCGCCGATGATCAGGTGCTGCAAGCCGACAGCTACGTCCTGGCCTTGGGCAGCTACTCGCCGCAACTGCTGCGCCCACTGGGCATCGAGGCGCCAATTTACCCGGTCAAGGGTTACTCGCTGACCCTGCCGGTCGCCAACGATGCCATGGCGCCGGTGTCCACGGTCATGGACGAAACCTACAAGGTGGCCATGACGCGCTTTGCCGACCGCATCCGGGTTGGCGGCATGGCCGAACTGAGCGGATTCGACAGCAGCCTGCGGGCCAAACGCCGCGCTACACTGGAGATGGTGGTCAGCGACCTGTTTCCCCAGGGCGGGCAGTTGCAGGAGGCCAGTTTCTGGACCGGTTTCCGGCCAATGACCCCGGACGGCACGCCGATTATCGGCGCCAGCCCGTTGCGTAACCTGTTTTTGAACACCGGTCACGGCACACTCGGCTGGACCATGTCCTGCGGCTCCAGCCAATTGCTTGCCGATCTGATCGGCGGTCGCACCCCGGCCATTCGCACCGAAGGTCTGGGCCTGGACCGTTACACCACTCACAAGGAGATTCGCCGGCATGTCAGTACAGCGCTTGCACACTAATGAACGCATGAGCCAGATCGTTATTCACCAGGACACCGTCTATCTGGCCGGCCAGGTGGCGGCCGATGATGATCTGGACAAGAACGCGGAAACGCAGACCCGCAGCACCCTCCAGGCCATCGAAAAACTGCTGGCCGAGGCTGGCACTGACCAGACGAAAATACTCTCGGTGACCATCTACCTGAAGGACATCAATGCCGATTTCGAGGCAATGAATCGGGTCTGGGACGAGTGGCTGCCCGCCGGTACCGCCCCTGCACGCGCGACCGTCCAGGCGCTGCTCTGCGAGCCGGAGATCCTGGTAGAGATGTCGGTGATCGCCGCGGTCTGAACGGTACCCTCTCGGCGGCCCTGATTCCCGTGCGGCATCCGGGTCTGATAATCTAGGCCTTGGCGGGGCTGTCCAGCCCCGCATTTTTTACAAGAAGCCAGCATGCGCCCAGCCCACGCCCTGATCGATCTCGACGCCCTGCGCCACAACTATCGGTTTGCCAAAAGCCTGAGCAAAAGCCGCGCCTTTGCCGTTATCAAGGCCAATGCCTATGGCCATGGCGCGGTGGAATGCGCCCAGGCCCTGGCAGATGACGCCGATGCCTTTGCTGTCGCCTGTATCGAAGAAGCATTGCAGCTGCGCGCCGCCGGAATTCAACAGCCGATCCTGTTGCTGGAAGGCTGGTTCGAAGCCAGCGAATTGCCGCTGATCGTTGAGCACCAACTCTGGTGCGTGGTGCACCACCACGGCCAGGTCCAGGAACTGCTGGCAGCTCAGCTCGGCGCGCCGCTGCATATCTGGCTGAAACTGGATAGCGGCATGCACCGCGTGGGCTTTTCTCCCGCGGAATATGCCGGCCTCTGGCAGCAATTGGAGCGCAGCCAGAACGTTGCCCGCCTGGCCAGCATGACGCATTTTTCCCGCGCGGATGAACCTGAAACCGGCCGCACCGAGGAGCAGCTGGCGACCTTCGAGCGCGTAACCCGGGATCTGAAGGGCCCAACCAGCCTGTGCAATTCGCCGGGCATACTGGCCTGGCCACAAGCCCACGGCGATTGGCTGCGGCCGGGCATCATGCTCTATGGCGCAACACCCTTTGAGTTCGAACAGGAACATGCTGCCCGGCTCAAACCGGTCATGCAGCTGCAATCCAAGGTGATCGCCGTGCGCGAATTGCCCGTTGGCGAGCCGATTGGTTATGGTTCACGCTTCATCACCCAGCGACCCACCCGGGTCGGCGTGGTTGCCATGGGCTATGCCGACGGCTACCCGCGCCACGCTACAGACGGCACGCCGGTGCTGGTAGACGGCCAGCGCAGCCAGATAATCGGCCGGGTATCGATGGACATGCTCACCCTGGATCTGACCGACCTGCCGCAATCCGGCCTGGGCAGCAACGTGCGCCTGTGGGGCGCGGGCTTGAATGCCAGCGAAGTTGCCAGCCACGCCGGCACCATTGCCTACCAACTGTTCTGCAATCTCAATCGCGTGCCGCGGCGCTTTATTTCTTCGACTTCTTCTTTTTCCACTTGAGCGTGAACAGGTCGTTGCGGCGATCCTTGAGGTTGGTCACCGAACCTTCGTTGCGCACCAGCTTCAAGCGGTTGTAGTCCAGGTCAGAGAAGAAAATCATCTCGGTATTTGGCGTGGTTTCGTTGAGCACCGCGTCGTGCGGGAACGGGAAGTCCGACGGCGAGAACACCGCCGACTGGGCGTACTGAATCCCCAGGTTCTCGATCGATGGCACGTTGCCGACGCTGCCGCAGAGCACCACGTAGCATTCGTTCTCGATGGCCCGGGCATGGGCGCAATGGCGCACGCGCAGATAGCCGTTCTTGGTGTCGGTCCAGAAGGGTACAAACAGCAGATCCATATCCTGATCGGCCAGCAGCCGTCCCAGCTCAGGGAATTCGACGTCGTAACAGATCAGAATACCAACGCGGCCGGCATCGGTATCGAACACCTGCAGATCGTCACCACCCTGGATAATCCAGTCGCGACGCTCCTGCGGAGTGATATGCAGCTTGGCCTGACGCTCTTCGGAGCCATCGCGGCGCAGCAGGTAGGCAACGTTGTACAGCCGCCCGTCCTTGCCTTCCTCTACCATGGAACCGGCAATGATGTTGATGTTGTAACTGACCGCCATGCGCAACATCTCCGAACGGAAACGCTCGGTAAAGCTGCTCAGGAAACGAATCGCCTCCACATCGTCGGTCTGGTCACGCAAGCCCATCAACGGCGCATTGAACAGCTCGGGGAACACCGCAAAGTCACTGCCGTAATCCGACAGTGCATCAACGTAATACTCGACCTGTTCCAGCACCGCCTCGACCGACGCAAAACGCCGCATCTGCCACTGCACAGCGCCTACGCGCACCTGGGTGCGGTTGATCTGCAGCAGCGATTCATGCGCTTCATAGAGAATGTTGTTCCACTCAAGCAGCGTGGCATAGCCCATGGACTTCTTGTCTTCGGGCAGGTAGCGGCGCAGCAGTCGCTTGACCTGAAAGTCATTGGACAGCTGGAATGACAAGATCGGGTCATGCACTTCCTTGCGATCCACAGCCTCGATGTATTCGCTGGGCTTCATCTCATCGGCATGCAGGTGATAACCGGGAATACGACCACCGGCCAGAATCGCCTGCAAATTCCGCGAGCGGCACAATTCCTTGCGCGCCTCATACAGCCGGCGGCCAAGGCGATGACCGCGATACTCGGGATCGATCAGGACGTCCAGACCGTAGATAGCATCGCCATCGGCCTTGTTCGGGATAATCTCGGTGGTGCCGATCAGATCCTGATACCGGTGCGGGTCGGAAAACACGTCGTAATCGACCATCACGCTCAGTGCCACGCCGATCAGTTTGTCGGCATCCACCAACGCCAGCTGGCCGTCAGGAAAATCGCTGATCAGTCGCGAAATGGTCTTTTTTGGCCAGGCACCGCCAATATCGTCATATACCTTGTCCATCAACACCTTGAGCTGCGGATAATCACTGGGTTGCAGTGTGCGCAGGGTAAGGTGCAGGTCTTCCAGATCCATTCGGCAATCCTCATTTTCTATCATGGCAAACAATCGGCCATATGACCGCGTATGTTAACAGGTGTTCAAGCATCCCCGTTGATGCGTTGTAAATTCTGAACAGTCATGCAATCATTCTGGCCATTACCCGCTGAGCTGCTTGGAGGAATCGATATTGGACGTGGGTGCCCGACTCAAAACCATAAGAAAGCTCAAGGGCCTGTCCCAACGTGAACTGGCCAAACGAGCAGGCGTAACCAACAGCACTATTTCCATGATCGAGAAAAACAGCGTCAGCCCTTCGGTAAGCTCGTTAAAAAAGGTGCTGGCTGGCATCCCGATGTCGCTGGTGGATTTCTTCTCCCTTGAAGTCGAAGACGACAACCCACGCAAGGTCGTCTACCGTGCCGAAGAACTGCTCGACATAGGCGCCGGCGAGGTGACCATGAAACTGGTCGGCAAGGGCCACGCCAACCGCGCGTTCTCCTTCCTCAACGAAACCTATCCACCCGGCTCCGATACCGGCCCGGACATGCTCAATCATGACGGCGAAGAAGCCGGCACCGTGGTCAGTGGCCAGCTCGAAGTGACTGTTGGCAACGAAGTATTCGTGCTGGATACCGGCGACAGTTACTACTTCGACAGCAATCAGCCGCACCGCTTTCGTAATCCCTTTGACGTACCCTGCCTGCTGATCAGCGCGACCACGCCGGCCAACTTTTAAGCCGTTCCGAGCACTGCCGGGGCGACGCAAGCCGTTCCCGGTCGCCGGTCACTCCCGGCACGAATAAAACAGTCTAAACTGGGCCCTGCGTACCCTTACCCAGGAGCTATACCCATGCCTGACGGCCAGTCCCAGACCCTGTTAATCGGCGGCAACGCCCACGGCTCGGTGAGTCTGATGGCGCGCATGGCCAACCGCCACGGCCTGGTGGCCGGCGCTACCGGCACCGGCAAGACCATCACGCTGCAAATCATGGCGCAGGCCTTTTCCGATCTGGGTGTGCCGGTGCTGGTGCCGGATATCAAAGGCGACTTCTCCGGTATAGCCAAGCCAGGCGTGCTCGGCGAAAAGCTTCAGCAGCGCGCGGACAAGGTCGGCCTGGGCCCAATGACCGTAAAGGGTGCACCTACCGTGTTCTGGGACGTTCATGGCGAGCATGGCCACCCGCTGCGGCTGACCATCAGCGACTTCGGGCCAGTGATGCTGGCACGGCTATTGAATTTGAACGAGACCCAGAGCGGCGTACTGCAGATCCTGTTTCGGGTGGCCGACGATAACGGTTGGCTGCTGCTGGATCTAAAGGATCTGCGCGCCATGCTCACGCATATCAACGAGCAACGCGCCGAGATTGGGCCGCGCTATGGCAACCTGTCCGCCGCCAGCATTGGCGCCATCCAGCGCGCGCTGCTGAACCTTGACAATCAGGGTGGCGAGAAGCTGTTCGGCGAACCAGCGGTGACCCTGGAGGACTTCCTGCAAACCGATGCTCAGGGCCGCGGTGTCGTCAATATTCTGCACGCAGCACGGCTCTACCGGGACAGCCCACTGGCCTACTCGAGCATTCTGCTGTGGTTGCTTTCCGAACTGTTCGAGCAATTGCCGGAGGTCGGCGATGCGGAAAAACCCCGCTTCGTGCTGTTCTTCGACGAAGCCCACCTGTTGTTCGCCGATACCCCAAAAAGCCTGGTGGACAGGATCGAGCAGGTTGTGCGGCTGATCCGCTCCAAGGGGGTGGGTGTGTATTTTGTTACTCAGAGCCCACTGGATGTGCCAGAGTCCATCCTCGGCCAGCTCGGCAACCGCGTACAGCACGCACTCCGCGCTTTTACCCCCAGAGATCAGAAGGCGGTACGCAGCGCCGCGCAAACCTTCCGCAGCAATCCCGAACTGAACACCGAGCAGGCCATCACCGAACTGGCGGTCGGCGAAGCGCTGGTTTCCATGCTGGACGAAAAAGGCGTTCCCACACCGGTACAGCGCGTGCTGATACGCCCGCCGGCAAGCCAGATGGGCCCCATCAGCGATCAGGAACGTGGCGAGATCATCGGCACTTCGGTGTTGGCGGGCGTCTATGAACAGGAGCTGGATCGCGAGTCCGCCTACGAGATTCTGCAGGCGCAGGCAGAAAAGGCGCTATCGGAAGAAACCGCAAAGACCCGCACCCAGGAACAAGCGCGGGCCGCGTCCAAAGCGCGTAAACCGGCGGCCAGAGCAAGCTCAACCTGGACCGATATGGCCGCCTCTGTGGGCCGTAGTGCGGCCAGAGCTTTCGGCACCCAGTTGGGCCGGCAAATTCTGCGCGGCGTGCTCGGCTCCCTCAAGGGCCGTTGAGAGAGCCAGCATCGATCATCATCAGTAGGGTGGGAAACCACCCAGAATCTTGCTGACCATATCCTGAATCTGCTGCGAACGCTCTGCTGGTGTCAGGGGAGTGCTACGCAACTGTTGCTCATCGCTGCCGCGCCACACCAATTGGCCATCGTCGAGCAGATCGATTTGCAGGGTTAATACCTGGTAGTCCACCGAGCGCGTTTCAGCATAACCGGGACCACCGCCCCAGCCACCACCCCAACCGCCCCAATAGGTACCAAAGGAGCCGCCATAGCTGGTAGTGACGTTATCCTCGCGCATTTCGCTGATCACGTAGACCTTGACCTGCAGATCTGGCTCCTGGCCGGGCTGAACCGGGCGCAGGCCACGAACATCCAGCTGGCCGCTGACCGCATCGCGGATACGCTGGGTAGTCAGATCGCTCTGGATACGCGGGTCACTGGCCGGCGTGTAACTCACCGCCTCTTCAGCCCAACTCCAGTCCCGGTACTGGGTGAAATCACGGTTGGTGTCGAAATCGCGCTGGATTGGCGCTGCCTGACAGGCTGCCAGCAGCAACACAGCGACCCCGAGCGTCAGAGATTTGGTTGTGGAGTGCAGTCGAGAAACAAACATTATAATCACCCGCCATAGGCCGATAGGGACACATTGCTCTGCAAACACGCCTGTGCGCACACGCCCTTGCAAATACCGTACTACTGCATAAGACCCACAATACCGCGTTGCAGTTCGCAGCGCTCTGTTACCAAACACGTCACAACGGCAGGGCCAGATAAAAATGCGCGCCCTGTCCGGGTTTGGACAGTACGCCCATATAACCGCCATGCAATTGCACGATTTCCTTGCATAGCGCCAGCCCCAGCCCAGCACCGCCTTTCTTGCCGCCGACCTGCACAAAGGGTTCAAATACCCGAGCCTGCTGGCTATAGGGAATACCCTCGCCGTTGTCTTCAACGCCGATGATCACACGCTCCGACTTGCGCCGCGCACGCAGCACTATCTTGCCGCCGCTGTCCGTGTGGCGCAGGGCGTTGCCGATCAGGTTGTCCAGCACGCGTTCAATCTGCAGCCGGTCCAGTTCGACCTTGGGTAACTCGCCTTCGGTTTCGATGGTGATGGAGATATCTCGCTCGCTTGCCTGTCCAGTAAACCGCTGCTGGGTATTAATCAGCAACGGCTCCAGATCACAGGGGGCCGGATCGATCTTCTGCAGACCGTTCTGATACCGCGAGAAATTCAGCAGATCGTTGATCAGCCGCACCAGACGACGCATCTCCTCGTCCACGGTGTTCATCAGATCCGATTCGCGGCTGCCGGGCTGCGCATTGGCGCCTTCCTGCAGCAGCGCAAAGGCCATATGCATCCCGGCCACCGGCGTGCGCAACTCGTGGGAAGCGCGCAACACGAACTCGCTGCGCACGCGCTCGAATGCACGTTGCTCGGTCACATCGCGCAGCACCATCACCGCGCAGACGAAATGCCCTTCGTTATGAATAACCGAGGACAGGCTGTAGCTGAGCATACGGGTTTCACCATCGGCCTCGATCTGCAGATCCTGCTCGCCGTGCTCCTGATAATCATCCTGGAGCAGTTTGTGCAGCTGCTCATCCAACTCAGGCAAGCCGAGTACTTCACCTAGATGTAGACCCAGATGACTCTCATCACACCCCAACTGGCGCTGCGCTACCGGGTTGATATGTTCGATGCGCGCCGCGCAATCGAAGATCAGCAGGCCGTCGTCGATGCTGTCCAGCACCGCCTGCAGGCGTTTCTGCTCGGCTTGCAACGCGGCGATGTCGCTGTTGCGGAACTCTTCCAGCGAAGCGGCCATAAGCCCGAAACGCTTGGCCAGAGTCGACATTTCGGCGATCGGCGAAATCGGCAATACCACCTTGAAATCGCCTTTACCGATGCGGTCGGCGGCCCTGGCCAATGACTCAATTGGCCGGCCGAAGCGCTGGGCGATGCTGTTGGCGGTAATCAGGCCGATCAGCAGTACCGCCACGGCGATCAAGCCCATCAGCCCAGCAACCAGCCAGGCCCGTTCGCGGGAGCTGTCTTCGGCCGCCTCCACCTGCGTCACGTAGCGCATCTGCACAGCGCTGATGCGGTCACGCATGGCGTCCACCGCCCGACCAAACTGGTCGTTGCGCAGCAGCTCGCGGCGTACGGTAAAGGGCTCGCTGATCAACAGGCTGTAGGTCGCGTAGGCATGCCGAATTTCCTCGGTTGCCTGTATATCAGCGTCATTCATCGCGCTGGAAGCGGCAGTGTCGAGCCAATTACGGAAGTGCGCATCAGAAGCCGCCAACGCATCGCGGTCCAGGTCTTCAGCCAGCAGCAGCGTCACCTGGCGACTCAATTCATGGCTGAGCCCCAGGGTTGCCTGAATAATGCTCAGATTTCGCGTCATCGCGGTGTTCTGCGTCTTGGTCAGATGCAGCACACTGAACAGTCCCAACAGCAAGCCGACCACCGCGACCGTCAGCAGCGCGCTGCTGCTGAGGAACAACCGGCTGCGCAATTTCATAATGCCAACTGCTTGCGCTTGCGATACAAGGTGGAGGCGTCAATGCCGAGGGTTTTGGCGGCCTGATCCAGGGTTTCGCTGTTGGCCAATACTGCCGCGATATGCGCCCGCTCGAGCTCGTCGAGACTCAGCTCATCACCCACCCGCGGCGCACTGTTGAGTGCTGGACCGCTGAAACCCAGGTGACTGACCTGCACCTTGTCATCAGTACAGATAATGCTCGCACGCTCGATGACGTTGCGCAGTTCACGAATGTTGCCCGGCCATGAATAGGCTAGCAGCGCGGTCATGGCCTCTTCGGTGAAGCCCCGGGCCGGCGTGCTGTAGGCTTTGACGAAACGCAGCAGGAAGCGCTCTGCCAGCTCGGCAATATCTTCCACGCGCTCACGCAGCGGCAGCAATGTCAGGGTAATAACGTTCAAGCGGTAGAGCAGATCCTCGCGGAACCGGCCGTCGTCGACCATATCCTTGAGGCTGCGGTTGGTCGCGGCAAGAATCCGTACATCCGCTTGACGGGTGACCGGATCGCCGACCCGTTCAAATTCCTTGTCCTGGATGAAACGCAGCAACTTGGGTTGCAACGTAAGCGGGAAATCGCCGATCTCGTCGAGAAACAAGGTGCCGCCATCGGCTTGACTGACCCGCCCCAGTGTGTTTTCACTGGCGCCGGTAAAAGCGCCCTTGGTATGACCAAAGAGCTCACTTTCCATCAGTTCCGAGGACAGCGAAGGGCAGTTAATGGTCACAAAGGACTTTTTCCCGCGCTGGCTCCACTTGTGCATGGCCTTGGCCAGCTCACCTTTGCCGGTACCGGACTCTCCAAGAATCAGGATATTGGCATCAGTAGACGCTACCTGCCGCGCTGTATCGAGAATCGCCATCATCGCTGGCGATCTTGAATCCAGGCCTTCCTGCGGCTTGCCCACCTGGCCCTCGAGCTGCTCGATACGCGCCACCAGCTGGCGGGCCTTGAGCTGCTTGGCCGCGCTCATGCGCAACTGCTCGGGGCTACAGGGCTTGACCAGATAATCCGAAGCACCGGCCTGAATGGCATCCACCGCGGTATCCACTGCCGAGTGCGCGGTCACTATAACCACCGCCATCCACGGCGCCAGCACGCGCATCTGTGCCAACACATCAAGGCCGCTGTCTTCACCCAGACGCAGATCCAGAAAACACAGATCGAATACGTGCTGCTGTAGCAGGGCCTCGGCCTTGGAGGCCGAGTTGGCTGTGGATACCTGGTAGTTCTCATCTTCCAGGCAATAACGGAAAGTGCGCAAAATAGCTGATTCATCATCAACCAGAAGAATACGTCCGCAGGGTTGTTCCGCCGGTTCCATTTTCCGCTCCTGACCTCTTTCCGGAATTGCTTGTAAAAGTCGTGCAAGTTGCACGGCATCAAGACCGCGATCATGCAGCCTGCATGCCACCTAGTGCCAGCACTTTTTTGTATCTACCTGATTTATAACAGAATTAACTGATCTTTCAGGTTGGCACAGCGCTTGCGACAGTATGGTACGACTGGGAAAACAGTCATTTTGCGATAAAAATTGGAGAATAACGATGTTCAAACTAAAAACTCTCGCCCTGGCCACTGCTACTGCCGGCATCATTGCCCTGTCCCCCATGACCGCTTTCGCTGACGACGGCGACACCAGCCGCCAGTTGAGTGAAGCCCGTCAAGAGGGTTCCGTGGTCACTGCTATCGCACTGAATCGCCACCTCAACCCCTTCAAGATTGACGTTGAAGTTGAAAACGGCACTGCTGTACTGACCGGTGAAGTCGAAAGCGACGTTGATCGTGATCTGGCCGAACAAGTTGCCATGAGCGTTGATGGCGTACAGAAGGTCGACAACCAACTAACTGTTGATCGCGAAGCCGAGCGCAACGAGCACAACGACAAATCCATGACCCAGCGCTTTGACAACGCTACCACTACCGCCAGCGTGAAATCGCGTCTGCTGTGGAACAGCAACACTGAAGGTCTGGACATTAATGTCACCACCATGAACGGTGTCGTTACTCTCGAAGGTACCGCCCAATCTGAAGAAGCCAAGGAGTTGGCCGAGCGTCTGGCTGCCAATACCGATGGCGTGCGTGATGTAGAAAACAACATCACTGTTAATGCCAATGCCACGACTGCTGCCAAGGCGCAGAACACGGCAGACGAAGCTGGTGAAGCTATCAGCGACGCCTGGATCACCAGCAAGGTGAAGTCTACCTTCCTGTTCAGTAACAACCTGGACGGTCTGGATATCACGGTGGAAACCGAGAACGGTCAGGTCACCCTGAGCGGCACCGTCGCTACCGCAGCTGAGAAAGAGCTGGCAGTTGAGACCGCGCGCAACATTCGCGGTGTGACAGATGTAAACGCCTCTGCTCTGAACGTAGCGGGCTAAGAACCAAACCACCGGCCAATTCCGGCCGGTGGCTGCCGTATTCGCCGCCACAAGCGACGTGATGCACCTGGAGAATGACGATGACGAACAAGACCGCACAACTGAATGAACTGATTGAAATCACCCGCGACGGACAGCGCTTCTATGAGCATGCACGTGAAGAGGTGAAGGATATCGGCTTGCAGAACCTGTTCAGTGACATGGTGCTGGCGAAAACCGAAGTGATCCAGGCGCTGTCGCTGAAAGTGGCGGCTAATCATGAGCAGCCAGCCACGGGTGGCACCTTTGCCGGCAAATGCCGCCAGATCTATGCCGACACCCGTGCAATGATTTCCAGCGATGAAGATGCAACTTACATCGCCCAATTGGAAGAAGCCGAGGACCGTATCCTTCACGCGTTTGAAGAAGCGCTGGAAGATTCCGAGGCGGATGTACGCACCTTGCTGGTTCTGGAAATGCCCAAAGTACGGGCTTGCCATGACCGCATGCGCGCACTGAAAAAAGCAACAGAGTAATAGATGGGCAACACCAGGGCGGCCCAGGCGCAGTTGGCCTGAAGCAGCCTTAACGGCTGGTCCAGAGCTAGCCTGGCGGGGCATATGCCCTATTTAAGGAGAAACACTATGCTGAGTTGGGCTGTTACATTCTTAATTATCGCCATCATCGCTGCGGTTCTGGGCTTTGGTGGCATTGCAGGCACCGCAACAGGGATTGCCAAGATCTTGTTCCTGGTCTTCCTGGTGCTCTTCGTGGTTTCGCTGATCCTGGGTCGACGACCTAAGGTTTAGTAGCACCACAAAAAAACGCGCAAAACTCAAAAACCGCTTCCCTGGGGAGCGGTTTTTGCGCATCTGCAGTTTGAGTTTTGCTGGCTAGCCGGCAACCGGGGAAGCCGGGGCTCCAGCCAACGCGCGGTACACATTGACCATCGCCAACACCACTTGCGTCTCACTCTGCACCCACCTGTCACGCATGGCGGTCAGCTCCTGCTCGGCGGCCAGCAGTTCGAAATAACCGATAAAGCCCTGGTCATAGCGGTCACGTGCCTGTTCTACCGCCTGGGTGGCGGCGTCAGTGGCGCTTTGCAGCAACGCTGCACGCTCTTGCGATTGCTGGTAGCGCAACAGCCAGGTTTCAGTCTCTTCCAGGGCCAGCAGCACTGTCTGCCGGTAGTCGGCCAACAGCTCGGCGGACTGGGCATCAGCTGCATCAATGCGCGCCTGCACCTGGGCCCGGTCGAGGAAGCTCCAGTCAATCCCCAGCGCCACGCGTCCGGTGCTTGCGCCGCCAGTAAACAGGTCAGAGCCGTTGCCAGCCAGCGAACCTATCAGCCCGTCCAGGGTAAAGCGCGGGAACAGATCAGCACTGGCCACGCCAATACGCGCACTGGCCGCCGCCAACCGCCGCTCGGCCGCCTGAATATCCGGACGTCGCCGCAGTACGTCGCCCGGGCTACCCGCCGCAATCGATGGATGGCTGTCAGGTAGATCTGCAGGAACATGCAGCAAAGGCACCAGTGCGGTAGGCGTTTGCCCGGTCAGCACGCCGATGCGGTGCATTTCTGCGCCTATACCTGCTTTCAACTGCGGAATCACCGCTCGGGTAGCGTCCAACTGAGCGCGAGCCCGGACCTGATCGAACAGGGTGCCGCGGCCGGCATCCAGGCGCGCACTGACAATATCCAGCGACGCCTGCTGTAAACCGACGTTCTCTTCAGCCACCCGCAGTTGTTGCTGCAGACCGCGCAGCTGGAAATAGCTGCTGGCCATCTGGCCTGCGAGCGCTACCTGCAAAGTCTGCCGGTCCGCGCCCGCCGCCTGCAGTTCGGCCTCACTGGCTTCAGTGGCGCGGCGCAGCCGCCCGAACAGGTCCAGTTCCCAGCTCAGCGCGACACCGGCCTGGTACAGCTCCACACTGCGCTCATCCGGTTGGGTGCGTTCCACTTCCGCCAGCCGCTGCCCAGCAACACCGGCGCCCGCCGTGACACTCGGCAACTGATCGCGGCGCGAGCCGCGCAGCAGTGCTTCAGCCTCCTGGTACCGCGCCAGCGCTGCCTGCAGGCTCTGGTTTTCAGCCAGGGTTTGCTCAATCAAGCCTGCCAACAGGGGGTCGTCAAACCCTTGCCAGAATAGCTGCTCATTGCTCGCCACAGCTGTGCCTGCGGTGTCAGCCGGCGCTTGATCGTGGGCGAACTGCTGCAACTGCACCGGCTCCGGGGCCTGGTAGTCCGGGCCGACTGCGCAGGCACCGAGCAGTGCAGCCATGGTAAAGAGTCCTGCCAGCTTACTCATGTGATTCTCCTTTCAGCGACCCTTTGGATTCTGCAACAGCCGTTTCCGGCTTACCCTCAAAGCGCTTGGCCAGCGTTCTCAGGGCAACATAGAACACCGGGGTCAGCAGCAGGCCGAACAGGGTCACACCGATCATCCCGGTAAACACCGTGATGCCCATGGCGTTGCGCACCTCGGCACCTGCGCCGGTTGCCAGCACCAGCGGTACGACACCGGCAATAAAGGCCACCGAGGTCATGATGATCGGGCGCAGACGCAGGCGGCTGGCCTCCAGTGCGGCGCTGACGGTATCGCGACCCTGCAATTCCAGTTCGCGAGCAAACTCGACGATCAGGATTGCGTTCTTGCATGCCAGCCCCATCAACACCACCAGGCCCACCTGGACGAAGATGTTGTTGTCACCACCGACCATCCACACGCCGAACAAGGCGGCAAGCAAGCACATCGGCACGATCAGAATCACTGCCAGCGGCATCACCCAGCTTTCATACAGCGCCGCAAGCACCAGGAACACCAGCAGCAAGGCCAGCGGGAACACCACCATCGCCGCATTGCCCTGGGTTACCTGCTGGAAGCTCAGGTCGGTCCATTCCAGCGTCATGCCGGCTGGCAACACCTCGTCTGCTACGCCCATGACCGCAGCCAGGGTTTGCGACGACGACAGCAGGGTCGGGTCGGACTGGCCAATCAGGTCCGCCGCCGGATAGCCGTTGTAGCGGATCACCGGGTCTGGCCCGAAACTCTCGCGCAGCGTCACCATGGTATTGAGCGGGACCATCTCGTTATTCGCGTTACGCGTATAAAGGTGGTCGATGTCGCTTGGGTTATCGCGGAACTG
This sequence comes from Halopseudomonas pelagia, assembly GCF_009497895.1. Lineage (NCBI taxonomy): Bacteria > Pseudomonadati > Pseudomonadota > Gammaproteobacteria > Pseudomonadales > Pseudomonadaceae > Halopseudomonas > Halopseudomonas pelagia. The sequence continues at coordinate 283,072 of NZ_CP033116.1, forward strand.
CGCATCCGCCTGAGCCATGACCCGATAGGTACGGCCGAACAGATTGAAGTCGTTGATGTACTGCGAGCCAAAATACAGCTGCAGGCTGCCGAACAGATCATCCAGCTGCACGCCCTGGGCCTTGGCCTGCATACGGTCTACATCGGCATCCAGTTGCGGCACGTTGGCCTGGTAGGAGCTGAACGGGTAGAACATGCCGGGCGTCTCGCTCAGCGCCAGGGCCAGTTCGTTGGTGGCGTTCTGCAGTTCACCATAACCGGCGCCGCGACGATCCTGTACGTACAGCGAATACCCCGAACCCGCGCCCAGACCGAACACCGGCGGCGGCATAAAGGTTATGGCGAAGCCTTCATTGATGCCGCCCAGCTGTGCGTTGATGTCATCGGAGATCGCCTGTGCGGTGCGGTCACGCACCTCGAAGTCATCGAACACCATGAACACCGTACCCACGTTCGGCGTGTTGGTGCCCTGCAGCGCATTGAAGCCGACGAAGGCCAGCGCGTCAGATACGCCCTCCGTCTCCAGCGCCAGCTCACTGACCCGCCTTGCCACGGCTTCGGTACGATCCAGCGAAGCACCTTCCGGCAAACGGATACTACCGATCAGGTAAGTCTTGTCCTGAATCGGAATAAAACCGCCAGGCACCTGGGTGAACATCAACGCAGTACCACCCAGCAGGAGTAGATAAACGCCAAAGACCAAGCCGCGTTTACTCAGGCTGCGACCGACCAAGGATTCGTAGCGTTGCGCATTACGCTGGAAAAAGCGGTTGAACGGACGGAATATCCAGCCAAACAGGCGGTTGATAATGCGCGCCGGCAAATCCGGCGGAGCGCCATGCGGTTTCAACAACGCAGCCGCCAGCGCGGGCGAGAGGGTCAGCGAGTTGATCGCTGAAATCACCGTGGCAATGGCGATGGTCATGGCAAACTGGCGGTAGAACTGCCCGGTAATGCCATCCAGAAAGGCCATCGGCACGAATACCGCACAGAGCACCAGACTGATGGCAACGATCGGCCCGCTGACCTCGCGCTTCGCCTGGTGCGCAGCCGCCAACGGTGCCAGCCCCTCCTCGATATTACGTTCGACGTTCTCCACCACCACGATGGCATCGTCCACCACGATACCAATCGCCAGCACCATGGCAAACAGGGTCAGGGTGTTGATCGAAAAGCCCATCAGCAGCAAGACGGCAAAGGTACCGACAATCGATACCGGTACCGCCAGCAGCGGAATCAGCGACGCGCGCCAGGTCTGCAGAAACAGAATTACCACCAGCACGACCAGCGCGACGGCCTCGAGCAAGGTCATGATCACGGCCTTGATTGAGGTGCTGACGAACACGGTCGGGTCGTAAGCTACTTCCCAGCTCAAGCCCTCGGGGAAATCGCCCTCCAGCTCGGCCATTTTTGCCCGTACCGCAGCGGACACATCCAGAGAGTTAGAGCCGGGTGCCTGGAAGATCGGCAGGGCCACGGCCTGGCGGTTATTCAACAGCGCGCGCAAGGAGTCCTGCGACGCAGCCAGCTCAACCCGCGCCACATCCTTGAGCAGTGTGACCTCACCCTGCTCGCCGGTTTGCAACACGATATTCTCGAATTCCTCGACCGTCTCCAGGCGGCCCTGGGCGTTGATCGAGATCAGCAGATCCGAGCCATCCGGCATCGGCGGCGCGCCGATCTGTCCGGCGGAGACCTGGATGTTCTGCTCGCGTACCGCAGCGCTGATGTCACCAGCGGTCACGCCCAGCGCCGCAGCACGCTGCGGATCGATCCACAGGCGCATGGCATAGTCGCCAGAACCGAACAGGCCGGCCTGGCCGACACCGGGAATGCGTGCCAGCTCGTCACGAATATGCAGTACCGCGTAATTGCGGATATAGGTGGCATCCAGGCTGTCGTCCGGTGAGGTCAGATGCACCGCCATCATCAGGTTGGGCGACTGCTTCTGGGTGGTGACGCCTAGCTGACGCACATCCTCCGGTAGCCGCGGCAACGCCTGGGATACCCGGTTCTGCACCTGCACCTGGGCCTGATCCGGGTCGGTACCCAGGGCAAAGGTCACGGTCAGCGCCAGGCTGCCATCACTGCCGGCCACCGATTTCATGTAGATCATGTCCTCGACGCCGTTAATGGCTTCTTCCAGCGGCGTGGCCACGGTCTCGGATATGGTCTTGGGGTTGGCGCCCGGATAGCTGGCGCTGACCAATACGCTGGGCGGCACCACTTCGGGGTACTCGCTGACCGGCAGCAGCGGAATGCTGATCAGCCCGACAACGAAGATGATGATCGACAGCACCGAGGCAAAGATCGGCCTGTCTACGAAGAAACGCGAAAAATTCACGGCAACAGCCTCCCGGAACGCGTCCAGAAGGCGCGCCCGTATCAGTCAAATAAAGAAGAAGGTTAAATGGAGCGCTACTGCCTCACGGCGCTGTCGCGACTACTATGGGTGCCTCGCCACGGCGCATATCTACCAGCTGCGGAACCACTTCAATGCCGGGGAATGCGATCTTCTGCAACCCGTTGACCACCACGCGCTCGCCAGCGGCCAGCCCTTCGGTGATCACCAGCAGTCCATCAACCCGGCGGCCGGTTTCAACAATGCGGCGCTCGGCGCGATTGTCGGCATCCAGCACATACAGGTAGCGGCGATCCTGATCGGTCATCACCGCTTTCTGATCCACCAGCAATGCGGCACTGGCCGAGGCCACCGGCATTTCTACCCGGGCAAACTGCCCCGGGCGCAGAGCGCCGTCCGGATTGGCTACCTGCGCGCGGTACTGCAGGGTGCCGGTGCGGCTGTTGTACTGGTTATCAACAAAGTCCAGCTGGCCTTCAAACGGAAAGTCCTGCCCGCCTGGCAGCCCGATGCGTACTGGCACGGCCTGACCGTGGGGGTTGTCCTGGGCGGTCTGCTGATCACTCTCGAAATAGACATAGAGCGGGTCGACCGATACCAACGTGGACAATAGCGTGGCATCTGCGCTGGCCAGATTGCCGCGAGTCACCTGGGCACGGCCGATACGACCGCTGACCGGCGCCTTGACCTGGGTATATTCCAGATCCAGTTGCGCGCTTTGCAAGGACGCCGCAGCTGCATTGACTGCCGCCTGGGCCATGGTCTTCGCCGCGTTGCGCTGCTCGAACTCCTCACGGGAGATCGCTCGGCGCTCCCACAATTGCGCGGATCGCGCAGCCTCGCTGCTGGCCAGCGTCAACTGGCTGCGCATGCGCGCCAGTTCGGCCTGGGCCAGTTGCTCACGGGCTTTATAGGGCCGCGGGTCGATAACAAAGAGCACGTCGCCCTCGCTGACCAGTTCGCCCTCTTCAAAACCGACCTTATCTATATAGCCGCTGACGCGCGGCCGCAGTTCCACCGTTTGCGGTGCCTCAACGCGGCCGCTGAAGGCTCCCCACAGGGTTACAGGTTCAGCACGAACTTCGGCGACCTCAACCTCTGGCGGTGGGGGTGCAGCGGTGTTGTCCTGGCCTTGAGCATCGCAGCCGGCCATAACGGCCAGCAGCAGGGCGCCAAGCAGCGTCACTTTGGCGTCCTTGAAGGTGATTGCTTGCATGTGGTTCTCACTTCCCATCGGGGTCACTGATCTTGATCGTTTACAGAAAGACGCCGAGAGCGCCTTGGTAGAGCTAAACGATACGATCAGTGCGCTAACAGCGGGTAGCGCATTACTGCCATATGATTGCCTAATTCTATTTATCCAGAAATAAGCAGTAACGGCGCCGTGCCCAAAACAGGTCATCGAGCCAAACGATTGCACCGTCATAGGGCCTGTTTCACGCATGTTTGCGCGATCCTGCGGGTTTATTGCCTATTCCTGCAAAAGTAATACAAGCTTCATCTGCCTTACCTGATCCTGTATATACTACTTGCAAGCCTTTGGAGGTCAATCATGAATACCGTCGCCCACTCAAGTATTGTTCTCGACTCCGCCCTCAATTCCACACCCCTGCCGGTCGAGCCCATGTGCCGCGAGCTGGCCGACCTGGTCGCCGCCAGAATGACCGAAGAAGGTGTCTATGAAACCGACATTCCGGGTCTGGATCTGTTTCGCGTGGACGCGCCCACCAGTTGCATGTCTACCGTCTACGAACCCTCGCTGTGCGTTATTGCCCAGGGTCGCAAGATCGTCCAGCTCGGTGATCGGGAGATCGTCTACGGGGCGCTCAGCTATATGGTCTCCAGCGTTGATCTGCCGGTAAATGGCTATGTAGTCGATGCATCACCGGAAAATCCGTTTCTGGCAGTGAAGATCAATATCGACCCGGCCGAGGTCGCCGAACTGGTACTGCAGCTGGGCGACGCTGCACCATCAGAGCCGGTCGATTGCCCCTATTCGGCCTGCGGCCTCTGCGTGGCCCAGGTCGATCTGGGTATCCTCGATGCCATGACCCGCCTGGTAAGGCTGCTCGATTCGCCTACCGACGCGCGCTTTCTGGCACCGCTGATCCAGCGCGAGATAGTCTACCGCGCGTTGGTGGGTGAAATGGGCTCGCGCATGCGCGAGTTTGTATCTGCCGACAGCCAGTCGCACCGCATTTCCAGGGTAATTTCGGTACTCAAGGACCGATTTGCCGAGCCGTTGCGGGTGCGAGAACTGGCGGAAGACGTGAACATGAGTGAGTCGACGCTGTATCACAGCTTCAAGCAGGTCACGCGCATGTCCCCGGTGCAGTTCCAGAAGAAGCTGCGGTTACACGAAGCGCGTCGGTTAATGCTCAGCGAGGGTCTGGAAGCGGCCACTGCCAGCTACCGGGTCGGCTACGAAAGCCCCTCGCACTTCAGCCGTGAGTACAGCCGCATGTTCGGCGCGCCACCGCGGGCCGATGTGATCAAATTGCGCGGTGAAACGCGTATGAGCGTGCCTGCCTGAGCATTCGCTCCAGTAACACCTGGAGCATTCGCCAACCGGGTGATAGCTGAGCTCAGGCGGGGAATCCGACCCTGACCAGCAAGCCGCCGAGTGGACCTTGATGCAAGGTAATTTCGGCGCGGTGGGCACGGCATATTTCGCCGACGATCGACAGCCCCAACCCGGTGCCTTCGCCCTGGTGATAAAAGCGCTGAAAAACCTTTTGCCGTTCGCTCTCTGGGATGCCGGTGCCGGTGTCTTCGATCTCCAGCGAGCGCGGCGCACGCAAACGCAGAATGACCTGGCCACCCTTCGGCGTGTGCTGCAGGGCATTGGATATCAGGTTACTGATCAGCTCTTGCAGCAAGGTCGGCTCGCCCCACACCTCGAACTGCCGCTCCGCCTCCAGGGCCAACTCTATCCCCCGCGAGTGGGCCAGCGGCACCATACTAATGGCCAACTCCTGGACCAGCGGCTGCATCGCCACCCGCTCCGCACTGCCTTCAGCCACCGCCCGCGCGCCCCGCTCAATGCGCGCCATCGACAGTAGCCGATTCGCCAGCTGAATGGTCCGGTCAGTACTTTGCTGCGCTTCATGCAGCGCCTGTTTCCAGGCCTCGGGCTCGGGGGCACGCAAGCCCAGTTCAATCCGTGCCTTGAGCGCCGCCAACGGCGTGCGCAGCTCGTGGGAAGCCTCGGCAATAAAGTCGCGCTGGCGCTCGAAGTTCTCACGCAGGCGTCCGGTAAAGTGGTTGATAGAATCCACCAGCGGGGCAACCTCACGCTGCAAGCCATCGGTGCTGATGGGACGCAGATCATCACTGGCGCGCCCGGCGACTTCTTCGCGCAATCGCTTGAGCGGCCGTAATGCAGCGGTGACCGCCAGCCAGGCGAGTAGCAGTGCGCTGACGGCCAGCAACCCAAGATTGATCAACGACTGACGTAATAGCGTGTGCGCCATGCGGTCCCGGGCTTCGAGGGTTTCGGCGACGCGAATCTCGGCCATACCCGGATTGGCGCCGCCGCTGATCGGCTGCAACAGGCTGACCAGCCGTACGCCAGCGCCGCGATAATCGGCATCGTAAAAGCGGGCCAGGGCAGGGTAGTTACGGGTCATCTCAACGCTGGCATCGGGGCCGGGGAGATCCTCGTAACCGGAGACCGGCTCTCCCTCCAGGTTCAGCACCTCGTAATACAGCCGGCCGGTAATGTCGTAGGCGAAATTGTCCAGCGCGATATAAGGCACTTCCACCACCAGCTTGCCGTCATCGTCATACAATCGTTCGGCGATCGCCCGCGCCGAGGACAGCAACGAGCGATCATAGGCCACATCCGCAGCCCGGCGGGCGTTCCAGTAAGCCGCAGTACTGCCCAACACCAGCAGAATCGCCAACATCAGCGCCAGGCGCCGTAACAGGCGGCCGCGCAAGCTGCCGGAATCGCTCATGCCTGGACTTCCAGCAGATAGCCCAGGCCGCGAAAGGTGACAATGCGCACCGGACTGGCTTCCAGCTTGCGCCGCAGCCGCGAGATATAGATCTCGATCGCCTCCGGATTGGCATCCTGATCCAGCCCGAATACCTTGCCAGCCAGTTGCTCCTTGCTCATCAGCCGCCCCGGACGGGCGATCAGATTTTCCAGCACGGCATGTTCGCGCGAGGGCAGTTGCAGCGGCTGGCCACACAGCGTGAAGCGCCGGTCATTCAGATCGTAGACCAATTCGCCACACTGCTGCTGGCGCTCGCCGCCCATCAAACTGCGGCGCAGCAGGGCGTTAACGCGTGCCTCCAGCTCACTGAGTTCGAAGGGTTTGGCCAGGTAGTCGTCAGCCCCCAGGTTCAGCCCGCGCACCCGATCAGCCACCTCGCCGCGCGCGGTGAGCATCAGTACCGCCAGGGTCTGGCCGCGTTCGCGCAGTAGGCGCAAAACGTCGAAACCGTCCATGCGCGGCAGCCCGACATCGAGGATTGCCAGCGCATAATCTTCGCTGCGCAGCGCCTGATCGGCGACCACCCCGTCGTGCAGGGTATCCACCGTCCAGCCCCCGGCCTTGAGCATGCGGGTCAGGCTTTCCGCCAACTCCGGGTCATCTTCCACCAGCAAAATGCGCAATGCCGAGTCTCTCGTGTGGCTGCTTTTGTCAGAGTGTACACCGCCAAACAGGGGTCGCCAGCATGAAAGGTTGGCGAAAGGTTAGCACTTTAGGATTCGCCCAGGCTCACCCAAACACCCGGGGTGCAGTACGACTCAGGGCGCAAAGATCGCCCAGTACAAAAACAACAATGGAGTTTATCTGATGCATACGAAGGCGCACCTAACGCGTGGTATTCCCGCCATTCTGTTACTCGGCTCATCGTCCCTTCTGGCGCAAGGCGTTATGGCCCAGGGTTTTGTCGAAGACAGCAGCGCGACACTCAGCACCAGCAATATCTATTTCAACCGTGACTTCCGCGAAGGCGATGGCCAGTCCAAACGCGAGGAGTGGGCTCAGGGTTTTATCCTCAACGTCAAATCCGGATTTACCCCCGGGACCATCGGTTTTGGTCTGGATGCGCAGGCGATGCTCGGCCTGAAACTGGATTCCAGCCCTGACCGCACCGGCACCGGCCTGCTGCCCACTCATGACGACGGCCGCGCTGCGAACGAATACAGCAAGCTGAATCTGACTGCCAAGGCGCGCATGTCCGAATCCACCCTGCTGGTGGGCAGCCTGCTACCCAAGTTGCCAACGCTGAACCCGAACACCAGCCGCATTCTGCCGCAGACCTTCGAAGGCGGCATGGCAACCATCAATGAATTCGACAACCTGAGCATCAGCCTTGGCCGCCTGACCAAGGCCAAGGACCGCAACTCCACTGATGCTGAGGACATTACCTCGAACAACAAAAACCAGCGCTTCGGCGGCTCGTTCGAGGCAGACCATTTCGATTGGGTCGGGTTGGACTACCAGTTCATACCCAGCCTGGCGGGCAGGTATCACCTGGCACAACTGGATGATATCTACCGCCAACATTTTGTGGGCCTGACCCACCAGTTGGCACTGGGCGAGGGCAGCCTGAAGTCGGAGCTGCGCGTGTCCGTTTCCGAGGAGCAGGGCGCCGCTCAGGCTGGCGATATTGATAACCAGGCCTGGCAGGGTTTGTTCAGCTATGCGCTGGGCGGGCATAAATTCGGCTTCAACCTGCAGAAAATGCGCGGCGACAACGCCTTTCCGTATATCGACGGCAGCAACCCGGTACTGGCCAACTTCGTGCAGATCAACGATTTCGCCGAAGCCGGTCAGCGTTCAGCCCAGGTGCGTTATGACTACAATTTTGCCGACCAGGGCCTGCCCGGCCTGAGCTTCATGAGCCGCTACACCAAGGGCGACCAGGCAGAGCTGGTCGCAGGCGGCGAAGGCAAGGACTGGGAACGCAATACCGAGCTGCAGTACGTGATCCAGGAAGGTCCCCTGGAAAATCTGGGTCTGCGCTGGCGCAATGCGTCCTACCGTTCCAGCTATGCCCGTGATGTGGACGAGAACCGTCTGATCGTCAGCTACAGCCTGCCGATCTGGTAAGCGTTGTTTCAGAAAGCCCTGTGGCGATATCGCCTAGAATAAGAAACAAGAGGAACCACCCATGAAATCAGTTCTGTGTTCATCCCTGCTGGCCATTGCCTGCCTTGGCATTGCCACCTATACACTGGCCGAAGAGCCCAGCCGTCCAGAATGTATCGCCCCGGCTTCGCCCGGCGGCGGATTTGACCTTACCTGCAAATTGGCGCAGAGCGCGCTGCTAGACAGCAAGAAGCTCAGCCGCCCAATGCGGGTGACCTACATGCCCGGCGGCATCGGCGCTGTGGCTTACAATGCGGTGGTCGCCCAACGCGCCTCGGAAGGCGGCACCATTACTGCGTTCTCCAGTGGATCATTGCTGAACCTGGCGCAGGGCAAATTTGGCCGTTTCGATGAGAACGCGGTGAAATGGCTGGCCGCTGTAGGCTCCAGCTATGGCGCCATTGCCGTACGCGCCGACTCCGAGTTCAAGACGCTGGATGACCTGATTGCTGCGCTGAAAAAAGATCCGTCCAAGGTAGTGATTGGCTCCGGCGGCACCGTCGGCAGTCAGGATTGGATGCAAACTGCGCTGGTCGCTCGCACCGCCGGTATCGATCCCCGCGAACTGCGCTATGTGGCGATGGAAGGGGGCGGCGAACTCGCTACCTCGCTGCTCGGCGGGCACATTGATGTAGCCAGCACCGATATTTCCGACTCTGTGCCGCATATCGAAAGCGGCGGTATCCGCATTCTGGCGGTGCTTGCTGACGAGCGCCTGCCAGGCGATGCCGTAGTCGATATTCCGACGGCCAAGGAGCAGGGCTACGATGTCAGCTGGCCAGTCATCCGCGGTTTCTACATGGGACCGGACGTCAGCGAGGAAGACTACAGCTGGTGGAAGGGCACCTTCGAGGAGGTTCTGGCTTCCGAGGACTACGCCACACTGCGTGAGCAGCGCGAACTCTTCCCGTTCTCCATGACCGGGGAAAAGCTCGACACCTACGTCAAGAAGCAGGTCGCCGATTACAAGCAGTTGGCGTCCGAATTCGGCCTGACGCAGTAATCCCAACCGCTAGTGCAACCCGCTAGCTCAACCCCGTAATCCGACCCCGATGGCCGGTGGCGCAATGCCCCGGCCTGTACCCGCGAGGACTCCACCATGTTGTACCACCGCCTGTTTGCGGCGTGCCTGCTATTGGCCTGCGTTGGCCTTGGCCTGACCGCCTGGGGCTATCACGCGCCCTACTCCTATGAGCCGGTCGGCCCACGCGCCTACCCGCTGATGCTGCTGATCCTGCTCGGCGCCGGCGCGCTGCTGCTGGTGTTCAAGCCGGGGCTGGAAACCGGCGATGAACCTGAGCCAAGGATAGTCCCGACGATGCTGCGCAAAACCCTGATTTGCCTGGCGTTGTTGCTGGCTCTGGCGGCGCTGTTCGAGCGAGTCGGGTTTATCGTCACCGCGACCTTGTTTGGCCTGGGCATGGCCCGGCTATTCGGCGGCCGCTGGCTGCCCAGCGCAATCCTCGCCGTGGTACTGGGCATCGGCCTGTACTTCCTGTTTGACCGCATTCTTGACGTGCCGCTGCCCATGGGCGTGCTGGCCGTACTGGAGAACTGATCATGGATACGTTGCAATATCTCGGACAGGGTTTTGGCGTTGCGCTGAGCCCCAATAACCTGATTACCGCCCTGGCGGGTACCACCATCGGCACCATCGTTGGCCTGCTCCCGGGGCTGGGGCCAATCAACGGCGTGGCGCTACTGATCCCGGTGGCCTTTGCTCTGGGCCTGCCACCCGAGACAGCACTGATCCTGCTCGCGGCGGTGTACCTGGGTTGCGAATACGGCGGACGAATTTCCTCGATTCTGCTGAATATCCCCGGCGAAGCTTCTGCAGTAATGACCACGCTCGACGGTTACCCGCTGGCGCGTCAGGGCAAAGGCGGTATCGCGCTGTCGATCTCGGCCTGGAGTTCCTTTATCGGCGGCATGATCGCGACCGTCGGGGTGGTGCTGTTCGCGCCCTTGCTGGCTGGCTGGGCAGTCTCCTTCGGGCCGGCCGAGTATTTCATGCTGATGGTCTTTGCGATTGTCTGCCTGGCCGGCATGGCCGGAGACAAACCGGTGAAGACCGCCGTGGCGGTGCTCATCGGGCTGATGCTGTCGTGCGTGGGTATTGATGCCAACAGCGGCGTGTATCGCTTTACCTTCGGCACGCTCGGCTTATCCGACGGCATCCAGTTTGTAGTGCTGGTGCTCGGTCTGTTCAGCATCAGCGAAATCCTCATGCTGCTGGAACGCACTCATCATGGCCAGACCGCGGTCAAGGCCAGCGGACGCATGCTGTTCAACCTCAAGGAAGGCACCTCGGTCTTTGCCACCAATATTCGCAGTGGCTTGCTGGGGTTTATTTTCGGCATCCTGCCCGGCGCCGGCGCGACCCTTGCCAGTGCCGTCGCCTATATGTCCGAGAAACGCATTGCCGGTGCCAGCGGCCGCTTTGGCGAGGGAGACCTGCGGGGTCTCGCCGCACCGGAGACCGCCAACAGCGCCTCCGCCTGTGGCTCCATGGTGCCGATGCTGACCCTGGGTATTCCCGGCTCCGGCACCACCGCTGTGATGCTCGGCGCCTTGACCTTGTACAACATCACTCCCGGCCCGCTGCTGTTCCAGAACCAGCCGGAGATTGTCTGGGGTCTGATCGCCTCGCTGTTCGTCGCCAACGTGATCCTGATCATCATGAACATCCCGATGATCAACCTGTTCACCCGTATTCTCTCGGTACCGAACTGGACGCTGGTGCCAGCCATCGCGATCATCACCTCGATCGGCGTTTACGCAGTGCACGCGACCACCTTCGATCTGTTCCTGATGATCGCCATCGGCGTGTTCGGCTATATCCTGCGCAAGCTGGACTTCCCGCTCTCCGCGCTGCTGCTGGGCTTTATCCTCGGCGGCATGATGGAAAGCAACCTGCGCCGCGCGCTGTCCATTTCCGACGGCAATCTGGGCATCCTCTGGAGCAGCCCGATTACGTTGGGTCTCTGGGTAGTGGTGGCCTTTATGGTCGCGCTGCCTTTCTGGCGCGCCTATCGCGCTCGCCGCGCGGTGCCACTGACCGATGCCTGACAGGGCAATGTGGCTGGGCCGAGCCAAGCTCTGGTCCACGCCACTGGTTGGGCTGGTGGGTGGCTGGCTGGCCAGCCTGGCTGACTGGCCGCTACCCTGGATGGTCGGTTCATTACTTGCGGTCATCCTGGTGCGTTGCAGCGGCTGGATGCTGGTCGAACTGCCCGGCGGTCGCCAGACCGGGCAATGGATCGTCGCCAGCGCCATCGGTCTGCATTTCACCGCCCCGGTATTCGAGCAGATCCTCGGCTACTGGTGGGTCATCATTCTCGGTTCCTGCATTACCGTGATGCTTTGCCTGATCGGCATTGGCGTACTCAGGCGCAGCGGGGTGGATCGCGCGACCGCCTATTTCGCCAGCATGCCCGGAGGCGCCAGCGAAATGGTTGTGCTCGCCCTGCGACACCAGGCCGAGCCAGCCAAGGTTGCTGCGGCACATAGCCTGCGCTTGTTGATGGTGGTGCTGATCGTTCCCGCGCTGTTCACCTTGACCTTGCCCGAAACCCCCGCCCCCGAGCCGGACAGCACTCACTGGGGCTGGCTGGCACTGCTGATGCCGCTGGGAGCGGGCCTGGCGATGCTCTGGCGCCGGCTCGGGCAACCCAACCCCTGGATGCTCGGCCCGCTGACCGTCTGCGCTGTGGCCAGCGTCTGGTTTGATCTGGACATAGCACTGCCGGCCGGTGGCGGCGAACTCGGCCAGTGGCTGATTGGTTGCGCGCTGGGCTGCCATTTCGATCGTAAATTCTTTCGCAGTGCCCCAGCCTTCATGCTCAGAGTAGTGCTGTTCACTCTGCTGGCGATGCTGGTGGCCGCGCTCTGCGCCGAGGTGCTCAGCTGGTTTGCCGCGGTCGATGACATCAGCCTGATGCTGGGCATGATGCCCGGCGGCATTACCGAGCTGTGCCTGACCGCCGAAGCCTTGCACCTCTCTGTGGCGCTGGTCACTGCCCTGCAGGTATTACGGCTGTTTCTGGTGATGTTTCTGGCTGAACCAGCCTTTCGTCTGTGGACCCGCCTGCAACCCTGAGGCAAAGTCTCGAAGAATACTTTTGCGTTTTAGACCGACCGGTCTATATACTTATTGGTATCGCATCCGAGAATTTCAGGTGACCGCATGTCTCATTCCCATGGCGACCTTTCCAGGCGTTTGACCCTTACCGCTGCAGATGGCTATGCCCTCGGCGCCACTTTGTTTCCAGCCGAACAGCCGCTGGGGAAGATCCTTGTTGGCAGTGCCACAGGCGTGCCACGGGGCTTTTACCGGCGCTTCGCCGAGTACGCTGCCGCGCGTGGCTACACCACTCTGACGCTGGATTACCGCGGTGTCGGCGAGTCGCGTCCGGCGACGTTGAAGGGTTTCGAGATGGATTATCTCGACTGGGCAAGGCTGGACCTTGCCGCCGCGCTGGAGCATCTGCATCAACCCGAACTGCCCACCTTTATGGTCGGCCATTCCTTCGGTGGCCACGCCTTCGGCCTGTTGCCCAACCATCAGCACGTCAGCGGCCTTTACACCTTCGGCACCGGTGCCGGCTGGCATGGCTGGATGCCCGTGGCAGAACGGCTCAAGGTGCTGACCATGTGGCGCATAATCGGCCCCCTGGTGACCCGTAGCAAAGGCTATCTGGCCTGGAGCAAACTGGGTATGGGTGAAGACCTGCCACTGGGCGTGTATCGCCAGTGGAAGCGCTGGTGTCGCTACCCGCGCTACTTCTTTGAAGACCCGAGCATGCCCGGATTGGAAGAACAGTTCGCGCAGATCACCACGCCGATTATTGCGCTGAACGCGACGGACGATCTATGGGCTTCCCCGGCCTCGCGGGATGCTTTCATGTCGGCCTATCGCCAGGCAGACTATCAAGGGTTGACCTTGATACCCGCCGAGGCTGGGCTTCCGCCCATTGGCCACATGGGCTATTTTCGCCCCAGCGCACAACCGCTTTGGCAGAACGCCCTGAACTGGTTCGATCAGTTGGGCCAGTCCCGTCAGGCAGCCTGAAATCACCTACCGAATGCCCACACAGGAAAGCTAGATGAACCCGAAAGAAATGACCGGCCTGCAAATCATGCAGGCCGCGGCCGCAGGCTTGATTCCGCGCGCGCCTATTTCCAGAACCATTCCGATGGAAGTAAAAGAAGTAGAACTCAATCGGGTGGTGTTCGAAGCCACCGCCAATGAAACCCATACCAACCCTTTGGGTGGCGTGCACGGCGGCTTTGCCGCCACCGTGCTGGACTCGATCACCGGTTGCGCGACCCACACCACCCTGGGTGTCGGCGAAAGCTACGGCACCATCGAGCTGAACGTGAAGATGTGCAAACCCATCCCGTTCAACAAACCGCTGATCGCCGAAGGCAAGGTCATCAACAAGACGCGGCGCCTGGTGATCACCGAAGGCTACATCCGCGATGAAACCGGCTCGCTGTATGCCTACGGCACCGCGACCTGCATGATTATCAGCTGATCGCGGTGCTGCGGTTTACTGCAGCAGTTTCAGCAGCGCCTTGGCCGCCTCTTCCGAGGAGCCAGGGTTCTGCCCGGTAACCAGCTTGCCATCCACGCGCACGTAAGACGCCCAGTCATCACCCTTGCTGTAATTGCCGCCCTGTTCCTTGAGGCTGTCTTCGAGCAGGAAAGGCACCACATCGGTCAGGCCCACTGCCTCTTCTTCAGAGTTGGTAAAACCGGTCACCTGACGGCCTTTGACCAAGGCTTCGCCATCAGTACCGCGGGCATTGAGCAATACGGCAGGGGCGTGGCACACCGCACCGACCGGCTTATCCGCCAGTACAAAGGCTTCGATCAGCGCGATGGAATGACTGTCGTGGGTCAGATCCCACAGCGGGCCATGGCCGCCGGGATAGAACACCGCATCAAAAAAGCTTGCCGATACGTCCGCCAGCGGCAGCGTAGAGGCCAGCTGCTTCTGCGCCAGCTCATCTGACTTGAAGCGCTTGGTCGCTTCTGTCTGCGCGTCCGGCTCATCGCTCTTCGGATCCAGCGGCGGCTGCCCGCCTTTGGGCGAGGCCAGCACCACTTGAGCTCCGGCATCCTTGAGCACGTAATAGGGGGCGGCGAACTCTTCCAGCCAGAAGCCGGTCTTGTTGCCGGTATCGCCCAGTTCATCGTGGGAGGTGAGTACCATCAGAATCTTCATTGCGTACCTCGTATGTTACTGCGGCATGTGGCCGTTGGACTGGAACTGCGTTAATTTGTTCAGCATCAGCGAGGAGCGGATGTGTGAAAAGATTACTGCTTAACTGCGACATGGGCGAAAGCTTTGGCGCCTGGACCATGGGCCTGGATGATCAGGTCATGCCACATGTCGACTGCGCCAATATCGCCTGTGGCTTCCATGCCTCGGATCCCGGCGTGATGCGCAAAACGGTAGGTCTGGCACTGACCCATGGCGTGCGCATCGGCGCGCATCCAGCCTACCCTGATCTGGCCGGCTTCGGTCGACGTTCCATGCAGTGTAGTCCACAGGAAGTGACTGACATGCTGCATTACCAGATTGGCGCCCTGGACGGCATCTGCCGCGCCAAGGGCGGCCGGGTGAGCTACGTCAAACCGCATGGCGCGCTGTATAACGACATGATGCAGAGCCCCGATCTGCTGCGCACCGTGATGCAGGCCATCGCCGCTTATGATCCGGCACTGCCGCTGATGCTGCTGGCTCGCCGCGACAACCAGCCAGCGGGCGATCTGGCCAGCGAATGTGGTATCGAGCTGCTGTTTGAAGCCTTTGCCGATCGCGCCTATGACCGCGAAGGCTATCTGGTGCCGCGCTCGCAACCCGGCGCGGTGCTGCACGATACCGAGCAGGTAGTCGAGCAGGCCTTGAAGCTCGCCAATGGCCAGGCGCTGACCGCGAACGATGGCAGCGAACTGCGACTGGATGCCGATACCCTGTGCGTACACGGCGACAATCCCGCCGCTGTAGAAGCGGTGAAACAGATTCGAGCTGCGCTTGGCCGGGCATGAAACTGCGTATAGAAACCGCCGCCCTGGACGTACTCACCCTGCGTCTTTTCGATGACATAGACGAAGCCAACATGCCCTGGCTGATTGCTGCTGGCGAGCGCCTGCATGAGCATTTTGCCGGAGCGCTGATCGATCTGGTGCCGTCCTACACCACGCTGATGCTGCACTACAACGGCCAGCAACTCACTGAAGCCGAAGCCTTGCGCCGCGTGCACACCGCGCTGGATAACTTGCAGCCTGCCAGCACGGCAGCCCAGGGCCAGCTGCATCAAATCGGAGTCTGGTATGACCCTAGCGTGGGTCCGGACTTGCCGCGTCTGGCACAGTTCAGTGGCCTGAGCATCGACGGGGTAATCGAAAGTCATTGCGCCCGCGATTACAGCGTATTTGCCCTGGGCTTTGTGCCCGGCTTTGCCTATATGGGCCTGGTCGAGCCCGAGCTGGCCGCGCCACGCCTGAGTACACCTCGCAAAAAGGTCCCGGCCGGCAGTGTGGGCATCGCCGAACGTCAAACTGCGGTCTATCCGCTGGTATCACCTGGCGGCTGGAATCTCCTGGGGCGCACAGCTAGCCGGCTATTCGATCCGCAACGCGAAGGCTACAGCCTGCTCAAACCCGGTGATCGAGTCCGTTTCGTCGCCATTGATCGCGAGACCTTTATCGGCCAGGGTGGCGATGTCACGCCAATGGCGGCCGAGCAATGAGCGGACTAAAAATCGAAAAGACCCTGGGCCTGGCGCAACTGCAAGACCAGGGAAGATTCGGCGTACGGCATCTGGGCGTCACCCAGGGCGGCGCACTGGACTGGGTAGCCGCGGGCTGGGCCAACCGGCTGCTGAGCAATGATCCTGACTGTGCGTTGCTGGAAATACCCTTTGGCGGCGTGACCCTGCTGTGTCAGCAGCACACTACTCTGGCGCTGACCGGTGCGGATTTGCAAGCGTCTTTGGATGGTCAGCCGGTGGCTGCCTGGCAGAGTTTCAAGGTGGCTGCCGGGCAGACGCTCACCTTCGGTCCGCCCCGCAGCGGTGCACGCGGTTACCTCGCAGCGCCCGGCGGTTTCGAAGCCCCACGGGTATTGAATTCACGCAGCGAAGTCCGCCGCGAACAGCTCGGCGGCTTGCATGGCGATGGCAGCCCGCTAAGGCCCGACGATCTGCTGCAATGTGGATGTGCCAAACCCG
This sequence comes from Halopseudomonas pelagia, assembly GCF_009497895.1. NCBI lineage: Bacteria > Pseudomonadati > Pseudomonadota > Gammaproteobacteria > Pseudomonadales > Pseudomonadaceae > Halopseudomonas > Halopseudomonas pelagia. Next base: position 299,784 of record NZ_CP033116.1, read on the forward strand.
TGCCTGCCGCGGTGCCACAGCAACATGTACCCGACTACCTGGCCCCCGCTTGCCTGGACGTGATCCTTGGCGCCCAGATCGCGCTGTTCAGTGGTCAGAGCTTGTTCGATCTGTTCAACCAGTCCTGGCAGGTCGATCAACGCGCCGACCGCATGGGCTTGCGCTTGCTTGGCAAGACGCTGCGCTATCAAGGCCCGCCCATTATCTCCGAAGGTATCCCGCTGGGCGCCATTCAGGTACCCGCCGACGGCCAGCCGATCATTCTGCTCAACGACCGCCAGACCATCGGTGGCTATCCGCGCCTCGGCGCACTGACGCCAGCCAGCGTGGCGCGGCTGGGGCAATGTGCGCCGGGCCAACAACTGACGCTGAAACCTATCACTCTTGCCAGGGCACGCCGTCAGCAACTCGCTCTGCACCACGCTATCCAGACCACCTTGCTGGTGCAGCGCGAGATTTGATGCTCCGCCATCGTGCACGGATCAACAAAGCCTGGGGTTTCATGCTCAAGCCAAGCCGCCAAAACTCGCCTATCTAACCGCTTTGCAAATTTCCTGAACAAATGGCCAGCTTTTTGCTGTGAATAGACAGGCGCGCTCGACAGCGGAAGCGGGCGGCTCTCAAACACCTATCCCAGGAGAAGTATCCATGAGTTTTAAACGCAGTCTGGCCCTGGCGGCAACCCTCACCCTGTCGGCACAGGCCATGGCAGATGATCCACTGAAAGTCGGCTTTGTGTATGTCGGGCCCATTGGCGATCACGGCTGGAGCTACCAGCACGACCAGGGTCGCCTGGCCATGGAAAAACACTTTGGTGACAAGGTGCAGACTACCTATGTGGAAAACGTCAACGAAGGCGCCGACGCCGAACGCACCATCCGCCGCCTGGCCCAGGCTGGCAACGATCTGATTTTCACCACCTCGTTCGGCTTCATGAACCCCACTGCGCGGGTGGCAGCTGACTATCCGGACAAGACTTTCCTGCACGCCACCGGCTACAAGCAGTCCGAGAATCTGGGCACCTATCTGTCCGTCACCTACGAAGGTCGTTATGTCACCGGCGCAGCCGCCGGCATGGTCACCGAATCCGACACCATCGGCTATATCGCCTCCTTCCCGATCCCGGAAGTGATCCGCGACATCAACGCCGTGTATCTGGGTGCGCGCTCGGTTAATCCCGATATCAAGATCAAGGTGATCTGGGCCAACACCTGGTTCGATCCGGCCAAGGAAGCCGATGCCGCCAATACCCTGATGGACCAGGGCGCGGACGTGATCGTGCAGCATACTGACAGCCCGGCACCGCTGCTGGCCGCAGAAAAGCGTGGCCACTGGGGCGTAGGCCAGGCATCGGACATGAGTCACTTCGGTCCCAAGGCGCACCTGTTGTCGGTAGTCAACGACTGGGCTCCCTATTACATCGATACCGTGGACAAGGTCATGGCTGGCACCTGGGAATCCGGTGATTACTGGGGCGGCATCGGCGATGACGTGATCAAGATCGTTGCGGTTAATGAGAGTCTGACCGACGAGCAGCGCAGCAAGATTGATGAACTCACCACCGCGATTGGCAGTGGCGAACTGCATCCGTTCACCGGCCCGCTGAAAAATCAGGCAGGTGAACTCAAGGTGCCGGAAGGCACGACCATGACCCGCGAAGAGCTCGCTGGCATGAACTGGTATGTGGAGGGCATCGACGCGACCATTCCCCAATAAGCAAACTGTGTTGGCAAACGACCCGGACACGTCCGGGTCTTTTTTTGCCTGTGTTTCAGGCGCTCAAGCGCGCAGCAACTGCTGTACTGACTCCTGTACGCGCGCAGTCAACTCCGCCTCATCCAGACCCTGGATATTGCCGTCACTGATCGCCGGCTTGCCCTGAACAAAGCTGTACTTGATCGACACCGGCTCACCGCACATCAACGGCGCCAGGAGCGGCGTATGCACACCGGCAAAGCGCGGCTGATAAATATCGTAAAGCACCAGGTCTGCAGCCATGCCGACGCTCAGCTCGCCAACATCATGCAATCCGAGCAACTGGGCGCCATTGCGGCTACCCCAGGTCAGCACCTGTTCCAGGGTCGTAGCCGAAGGGCCATGCAAAGCGCGGTGCAGCAACCAGGCCATGTTCAGCTCCTGTAGCATGGAGCCGGATTCGGCCGAGGCGGAGCCGTCGACTCCCATGCTGATGCTGATGCCGGCTTCCTGCATGGCGATTACCGGAGCCACACCGCTGCCCAGACGGCCGTTGGACGTAGGGCAATGGGAAATGCGTGTGCCGGTCGCCGCCAGTCGTTCGATCGCATGGGCATCACTATGCACCAGGTGCGCAAACCAGACCTCCTGGCCGAGCCAATCACAGCTTTCGGCATGATCAATCGCACTCTTGCCGTACTTGGCCTGCGCCTGCTGCTCGTCAAACCCCACCTCAAGCAGATGCGAATGCATGCCCAGACCCATTTCCCGGGCGTAAGCGGCCTGCACGCGCAGCCCGTCGGGTGAGCTGGAGTGAATCAGACTGGTGGGTGCCACCACCAGCTTGCGCATCGCATCCCCGGCATTCTGGTGGTAGCGGCCGCGGGTCTGCTCCAGGCGTTCCAGCACCTGATCCAGCGTCTCCGGGCGAATGCCATTGTCGATCATGCCCTGATGGCTACCCTGCTCGGTGGCCGTGCCGCGGCACAGCACCAGGCGCATGCCCAGTTCATCGGCCGCCTGCCATACCGCATCTTCCAGCTCCGGGCTGGTGGTGTCGTGGTACAGGTAATGATGGTCGGCGCAGGTGGTGGCTCCTGAGCGCAGCAACTCATACAGCCCCAGGCGCGCGGCGTGATACATCAGCTGCGGTGTGACCTTCGGCCAGAAACGGTAGGGCACCGAACTCAGCCAGTCGCCCAGGCCCTGGTTGAGTGCGGCGGGCACACCCTTCATGACCGACTGGGCCAGATGATGGTGGGTATTGACCAGCCCCGGCCAGACTACGCAGCCGCGGGCGTCGATCTGCGTTTCGACGCAATCGGTGGCGGGGCGTAGATCGCGGCCCATTTCGGTGATTCGCCCGTCACGGATACGGATATCCGTTGCATCGGGCTGGCTGGGAGAAAATACGGCTTCGGCGTGTTTGATCAGATAAGCCACTGCGGTGCTCCTTTGTTAGTCAAAGAGCAATGTCCCGGGGCTGGCCCCTGACCGCTTCTACTCTGGTACGTTGATATCCGGCTGATTCAGCCAGTTCTACTCTGCAAGTTTCTCTGCAATTTTCTCACCAACCGCGGTGCTGACCAAAACTACCAAACACGCGGCTAGCGCAGGTACGCACAACAACCTTCTGAACAAAAGTGGTGCAAATGGTCAGTTTTTGCACGTCCGCAGTGCACGTTAGAAAGGCTATATAAGAATGCTGCCTGGCGGCGCACCCGACAGCGCCGGGCATTCGTCGGGAAAAAGCATCTTGGCGCGCTTCCTGCTTGATATTTATTGCAGGGTTATTATGCTCTGTACCTTGAGTAGAAGCTGTCAGGGGGCCAAACCCCAGGTCATTGCTCAGTTCATGGTCGGACGCTGTGCCAGGCACAACGACGGATCGGACTGACCTGCCAGCCCCGCTGACTCGCCTTCCGCCTTCTAGTGCCCTCCGATGCGTTCCGATCCTTTGTCTGCCTTGTGCTCAGCACGGGCAAAACTTGGAGCATCATCATGACTGACAATACCGCTACGCCCGAATACGGCCTGAAAGAGCTGCAACTTGAAACCACCTTCGGCGGCATGGGCCGCGAGACCAGCAAGGACATTCCGCTGATCGACCTCAGCGACTTCGACAATCGCCGCCAGGAAATTACCGAGCAGCTGTGGCAAGCCGCGACCGACGTTGGGTTTTTCCAGTTGGTCAATCACGGGCTGAAGCTGGATTCTGTGCGCGACGCGTTCAAACTCTCGGAAGCCTTCTTTTCCCTGCCCGCCGAGCAGAAACAAGCCTTCCCGCTGAAAAAGGGCCTGAATGCCGGTTGGGAATTCATGTCCCAGGTACGTCCTTCGACACGCACTGCCGATCAGAAGGAGTCCTTCCAGATCACCCTGCCACATATGGATGACCTCTGGCCCAACCAGACAGTGGTGCCGGAATTTCACCGGGTGATGCTGGATTTTGAATACCGCGCATGGCAACTGGGCATGCAGGTGTTGTCCTGCTTCGCCGAACGTCTGGGCTTTGAGCGCGATTTTTTCACCCAGGCACATGATCGCCGCAAGCCGGATTATCAGAGCACCCTGCGCCTGTTGCACTATCTTGCCATGCCCGAGGAATCCCAGGATGAAAGCCTGTGGCGCGCCGGTGCGCATACCGATTTCGACTGTCTGACCATGGTCTTTCAACAGGAAGGCCAGGGCGGCCTGCAGGTCAGCCCCGGCAAGGATGCCGAAGGCGCGGGTGACAATCGCGAATGGAGCAGCGTGATCCCGCGTGATGACATCATCACCTGCAACATCGGCGACATGCTGATGCGCTGGAGTGATGATCAGCTCAAGTCCACACTGCACCGCGTGCGCATGCCCAAGCCCGGCGAATATCGCGGTCCACGCTACAGTCTGGCGTTCTTTTGCCAGGCCAACAAGGAAGTGATGATCCAGGGGCCCGCAGGCAAGTATCCACCCATCTCTGCCGCAGACTATCTGTTGCAGCGCATCCAGGCCAACTTTGCCGAGAAAAAAGCGAACTAGGCCCTATGTTTCCTGCGAGCCCAGCCGGGCTCGCAGGAACCTGGAACAATTACTCCGCCTGCCTCAACCAGGCCCCCAACATATCGCGCTCTTCGCGCGTAATCCCCGTGGTATTACCCAACGGCATATATTCGGTAGCTACTGTCGCCTGATAGACCTGATCGGTGTGTTCCCTCAGTTGCTCCAGCGTGCCCAGCGAAATGCCGGCTGGCGGCGCCTGGAACGCAGGATGCGTCGGTTTGTCCGCGTGGCAACCCTGGCAATGAGTTTCTACCAGCGTGCTAATGGCGCTGTCACTGACCTGCTCAGCATCGGCAGTCTGGCTGGCATCCGGGCGGCTCGGCGCCATCGCCCAGATCAATCCCAGCGTCAGCACCGCGCTGATGACCAGAATTGACGGCCGGGTAATGCCCTGGTGGCGCAGATTGAAAAAGTGCCGGGCGAATGCGGTTATGAAACCGATGGCCGCCAACACCGCCCAGCCATGGGCGTGCCCATAGAACATCGGGTAGTGGTTGCTGATCATGATAAAAATGACCGGCAGCGTCAGGTAGTTGTTATGTGTGGAACGCAGCTTGGCCCGCTCCGCCAGCAGCGCTACATGGGCATCCGGCTCCTCGCCGCGCTCAATCGCACCAACCAGCGCGCGCTGGGCCGGCACAATGCCGAGAAACACGTTGGCGACCATGATGGTGCCGATTACCGCACCCACATGGATAAAGGCACCGCGCCCGGCAAATACCTGGAACATGCTCCACGAAACAGTCACCAGAATAGCGAACAGCACCGCGCCGAAGGCCAGACCGTTGCGCGACAGCGGACTGCGAATCAGCGCCTCGTAAACCAGCATCACGCCCACCAGCGTACCCATGCCGATGGCAATGGCGCCGCCGGTACTCAGCGCCAGCTTGCTGCTGTCGATCAGATAGCCGGGGTTGCCGAAGTAGTACACCGCGAACAGCAGCGCCAGGCCGCTCATCAGCGTGCTGTAGGCTTCCCACTTGAACCAGTGCAGCTTGCGCGGCATCTGTTCCGGCCCCAGCCGGTACTTGGCCACCTCATAAATCCCGCCACCATGGATCGCCCACAGATCGCCCTTGATGCCTTTCTGTTTTTTCCAGTCCGGCGGTTCGCGCAGGTGGTTGTCCAGCCAGACGAAATAGAACGAGGCGCCAATCCAGGCCACCCCGGCAATCACATGAAACCAACGAATAATCAGACTCAGCCAATCAGCCAGATACGCATGCATTGAGCGCAGCTCCTTCTACGGTATCGCGATCGTACCGGCATTGCCCGGCAATATAGGTGCGGCGTATGGCTCGGTCGTCGCCGAGAATCATCAGATCGAAGAGCATCCCGGACAGATCCGAATCAGGCGTGCTCTTGAGCTTGAGGATCGGCCCGGCGGCGCGGTCGAGCACCAGAAAATCGGCATACTTTCCAGCCTGCAGATTGCCGGTCTGATCGGCCTGATGCAGCACCTCGGCATTGCCCAGCGTAGCCATGTAGAACGCCTTCAGCGGATTCAGCGATTGGCCACGCAACTGGCAGACCTTGTAGGCCTCGGCCATGGTCACCAGCATCGACAGACTGGTGCCGCCGCCGACATCCGAGGCCAGTCCCACCTGCACGCCGGCGTCGACGGCGCTGCGCAGATCAAACAGGCCGCTGCCCAGAAAGGTATTGGAGGTTGGGCAAAAGGCGATGCGCGTGCCGGTTTGCGCCAGACGCTGGCGATTCTCGTCGCTGATGTGGATGCCATGGGCGAGCACACTGTGGTCACCAAGCAGACCAAAATGATCGTAAACGTCCAGGTAATCCTTGCGGTCAGGGAACAGTTCCTTGATCCAGGCAATCTCGGCGTGATTTTCCGCCCAGTGGGTCTGCATCAACACACCTGGGCAGTCGGCCAGCAACTGGCCGGCGTAGCTAAGCTGTTCCGCCGACGAAGTGGCGGCAAAGCGTGGCGTGATCGCATAGCGCTGGCGCCCTTTGCCGTGCCAGCGGTCAATCAGTTCGCGGCTTTCCCGGTAGCTGGCTTCCGCAGTATCGCGCAGGCCGTCGGGCGCGTTGGTGTCCATCATCACCTTGCCGGTGGTCAGCGCCATGTTGTAGCGATCAGACGCAGCAAACAGGGCGTCGGCAGACACCTGATGCGAGGTGGCAAATACCAGCCCGGAGGTGGTGCCGTGCGCCAGCAGCAGATCGAGAAACAACTGTGACTGGCTGGCGGAAAATTCCGCATCGGCGAACCGCGATTCGGTCGGAAAGGTGTAGGTTTCCAGCCATTCCAGTAACTGCGTGCCGTAACTGGCCATGACCCGCAACTGCGGCATATGCACATGGGTGTCGATAAAGCCCGGTACGATCAGACTGTTCGGCCAATGCTCGACGCTGGTCGTGGCGGGGAGTGCCGGCAGCAACTGCTCGGCCGCGCCGGTCGCCAACACGCGACCATCGGCAACCACCAGCAGACCATCCTGCAGGTATTCATAGCTGGCAGGGTCAGGCTTGCACAGGCCCGGATCAGCGAGAAAATGCAGCAATGGACCGCGAAAAGCGTTGCAGCCCGCGGGAAAGACGGTGGGTTTGGAATCAGTCATCAGCTCCCCCGATACGTCGAATAGCCCCACTGATTCAACAGCAGTGGCACGTGATAGTGGGCGTCGGCCTCGTCGAGGCAGAAGGCGATGGTCACCGAGGGATAGAAACAGCGCTTTTCCTGCTGCTGGAAATAACCCTGAGTGTCGAAGGTCAGACGGTAAGTGCTGGCATCGACCTTGAGCGGGAAAGCATCAAGAATACGGCCATCGGCATCGGTGGTGGCGCTGGCCAGCTCACGCCAGCCGGTGTCGGTCTGTTGTTCCAGGCTGACGCTGACGCCGGCCGCGGGCCGGCCAGAGCCGAGATCAAGAATATGGGTGGTGATCTGACTGCGGGTGCTCATAACAATTTATCCAGTCGAATATGGGTGATCTTCGCCTGCTCGGCGGCGGCAACGCGGATCTCTTCAGCGCGCTCATTGGGCAGGCGCGCCTCCAGCAGTTCGAGCATCTGCTCAGCGGACTTGCCGGTGGCGCAAACAATAAAGATGAAACCGAACCTGGCGTAATAGGCATCATTGCCCTCTTTCAGCCGGTGCAGCACGGCTTCGGGCGCGACACTCGCGCCCGCCTGTTCGCCGCTGGCCATAGCCTCGGTACTCGCGTAACGCGCCTTCAGGCTCTTGATGTCACCAATCTTCGGGTGGGCTTCAAAGGCCGCCAGCCAGTCACTTTCCATCAGGCTTGGCCATAAAGCCCGAGCGGTCCCATGCAGCGCCTCAGGCGAGGAAAAAGGCCGTGCACCGACCATGCCGCGCACCCAGGCTTCGGCGGCGCAGCAGTCGCGCATCAGTGTCTCCGCCTCGGCCTCGGGCAGCTGATTGAGTTGTTCCAGGGTCATGAATTCTCCGTTGTCTTGTTATCACTGTCTGCCTGCATCAGGCCGCGTATTTGTGGCCAGCTCACGCCCCGGCGCGTTGCTGGCACGGGCGCCTGACTGCCGGCCAGCGCCAGCAACTCGGCCATGATGGATACCGCGACCTCCATGGGACGCTTGCCGGGCACGTCCTGGCGGCCAACGGGGCAGCGAATGCAGTCAATCTGCTGCGCACTGTGGCCACGGTGCTCCAGGCGCTTGCGGAACCGTTCGGCTTTGGTCTGCGAGCCGATCAAGCCAATGCTCAAAGCACTGCCGGCATTCAGCAGTGCCCGGCACAGCTCGTAATCAAGCTGATGGTTATGCGTCAGAATCAGCGCGTGGGCATTCGCACAAAGGCTCGCGGCATCGCCCGCCGGGTCTTCGCTGAAATGCACATTGACGTTATCCGGTATCTCCTGCGGGAAGCCGTCTTCGCGCGAGTCGACCCAGGTTACCCGCCAGGGCAGCTGGCCCATGATGGTCATCAACGCCCGGGCGACATGCCCGGCGCCGAACACCACCAGCCGGGCATCACTGCCACGCTGACCTTCCAGCAGCACGCTGACGCTGCCGCCGCAACACTGCCCGAGACTGGCGCCAAGCGGAAAGTGCTCCATATGCGACTCGAAGCGCCCGGCAGCCAGCTGCTCGCGGGCGCAGGCGATCACTTGGTACTCAAGATGCCCGCCCCCGATGGTGTCGTAACTGTGCTCGCCGGTGACGACCATCTTGCTCGACGGCTCACGCGGTACCGAGCCTGCTACGCCAAGAATGGTGACCAAAACATAGGGTTCGCCCTGACGCTCGCACTCGGCGACCGCCTGGTACCAGGTCATGCGATGCTGCATGGCTGTTCCTCCCGCTGTTGTGCGGCCCAGGCGCGCGTGACGTTCATCGCGGTGAGCATGCGCTCGGGTGTGGCTGGCGTATCCAGGGGTGGGCTGTAGCGATAATCCACCAGGCTGGCGACCGCATCGCGCAGTGCGCTCCAGACCGAAATACCCAGAATCAACGGCGGCTCACCGACCGCCTTGGAGCGGAATACCGTGGCTTCTGGATTCGGGCTGGAGGCCAGCAGCGTCACGCGCATGTCCGGCGGCGTATCCGACACCGCAGGGATCTTGTAGGTCGCCGGGCCAGTGGTCAGCAACTGGCCGGTATCGCTGTAGACCAGTTCCTCGGTGGTCAGCCAACCCATGCCCTGAATAAAGCCACCTTCGATCTGACCGATATCGATCTCCGGATTCAGCGACTGCCCGGCATCATGCAGAATATCGGTGCGCAGCACGCGGTACTCGCCGGTCAGCGTATCCACCACCACTTCGGAACAGGCCGCGCCATTGGCGTAGTACAGGAACGGGTGGCCCTGACCTTTCTCGTGGTCGTAATAGATCTTAGGCGTGGCGTAGAAGCCGGTGGAAGACAGCGACACCCGGTGCATATAGGCGGTCTGTACGAACTTAACCCAATCGACCCGCTGGTCGCCGGCGACGACCTGGTTGTTCTCGAAGCGTACCTCGCCCGGCTCGCAAGCAAAGTGCTCGGCAGCAAACGCCACCAGCCCGGCCTTGATCTTTTCGCAGGCATCCAGCGCCGCCATACCGTTCAGATCTGATCCCGAGGACGCCGCCGTAGGCGAGGTGTTGGGTACCTTGTCAGTCCGTGTGGCCGAGACCTTGACTCGCGCCAGATCGACCTGAAAGGCCGAAGCCACGACTTGGGCAATTTTCACGTAGAGCCCCTGTCCCATCTCGGTGCCGCCATGGTTCAGGTGAATACTGCCGTCGGTGTAGATCAACACCAATGCGCCAGCCTGGTTCAGGTGCTTGGCAGTAAAGGAGATGCCGAACTTGATCGGCGTCAGCGCCAGGCCGCGTTTGAGTATCGGGCTCTTGCGGTTGAACGCAGTGATCTGCTCACGTCGTGCCTGATAGTCGGAGCTGACCTCCAGCTCATCGACCAGTCGCGGCAGCAGATGCTGCTCGATGGTCTGGCCGTAATGGGTAGTATCTCGCCCTTCACGGTATAGATTGCGCTTGCGCACAGTCAGCGGATCAAGCTGCAGGTGACGGGCGATGTCGTCCATGGCCTGCTCGATGATCATCATGCCCTGCGGGCCGCCAAAACCGCGGAAGGCGGTATTGGACACCGTGTGGGTTTTGCAGCGGTGCCCGGTTACCCGCGCCTGATCGAGAAAATAGGCGTTGTCAGCATGGAACATCGCGCGATCGACAATCGCATCGGACAGATCCGGTGAAAAGCCGCAGCGCCCGGCGACCATCAGATCTGCGCCATGCAGCATGCCGTCCTGATCAAAGCCGACATCATAGGTATTGAAAAAGTCATGGCGTTTGCCGGTCTGCACCATGTCATCGGCGCGTGACAACCGGTATTTCACCGGCTTGCCGGTAACATGAGCGAGCAAGGCTGCGACACAGGCCAGTGCCGCAGCCTGGGTTTCCTTGCCGCCAAAGCCACCGCCCATGCGCCGGACTTCCGCCTGGACTTCATGAATCGGCACGCCAAGCACCTCGGCCACCAGCTTCTGCACTTCAGAGGGATGCTGACTGGAGGTGTGCACGAACATGCCGCCATCCTCTGTCGGCTCGACCAGACAGGCCTGGCCCTCCAGATAGAAATGCTCCTGCCCGCCGACATTCTGCTGGCCGCGCAAGCGATGCGGTGCATTGGCCAGCGCCTGGTCCGGCTCGCCGCGCTGCTGGGTATGACTGGGCCGTACATAAAAGGCCTTTTCCAGCGCTTCGGCGGTGGTCAACACCGGTGGCAGCGGTTGGTACTCGACCTTGGCCAGACGCGCCGCCTTGCGCGCGGCCTCGTGACTGGTGGCCGCGACGGCGAAGATCGGCTGGCCGATATGTTCAACGATTTCCCCAGCCAGCACCGGGTCACCCGGAAATACCGGGCCGATATCCGTATGCCCGGGTACATCGGCCACGGTGACCACGGCTATCACACCGGGGTAGCTGCGCACCGCGCTCAGGTCCATGCTCAGCACCCGCGCATGCGCCTGCTCGCTGTGCCCAACGGCGGCATGCAGCAGGCCTTCCGGCTCGGGCAGATCATCAATATAACGCGCCTGCCCGCGTACGTGCTTCCAGGCACTGTCGTGATGGGCGTTATGTCCGGCGAGCCCGACGGGCTGCCCGGGGTGATTGGTCAGGGCTTCGGGAAGCTTACGCATAATCGGTCACCATCAGTCTGTTATCGCTGTCGGCGCCGGCACTGTATTCCAGCAGGGCGCGGCGCAGCAGATTGCCGGCTACCTGTGCGCGGTACGCGGCGGAGGCACGCACGTCCGACATCGGGGAAAAATCGCTGGCCAGGGCAGCGATGGCCTTGGCGATACTGGCATCATCAAAGGTCGCTCCGCGCAGAGTGGCTTCCGCCGCGCGGGCACGCTTGGGCGTGGCAGCCATGCCGCCATAAGCCAGACGGCAATCGAGGATCTGCTCGCCGTCAAACTGAAACCAGAAAGCGCCCAGCACCGCAGAAATATCGTCATCCAGCCGCTTGGAGACCTTGTAGATAAACAGCCGCTCGGCTGATGTCGAGGCGTCTAACCGCGGCTCCGGCACCCGCACGGTACGAATGAATTCACCCGCGCGCAGGGCGGTCTTGCGGTAATCCAGGAAGAAGTCCTCCAGCGGCAACCAGCGCGTCCCTTCAACGCTGTCGAGCTGAATCTGCGCGCCCAGCGCAATCAGCGGCGGTGGGATGTCGGCGATCGGGGAGGCGTTGCCAATATTGCCCCCCAGGGTGCCGCGATTGCGAATCTGCAGCGAGCCCAGGCGCTCGAGCATGGGGCCGAAGGCAGGCCATCGGTCGTTCAGCACACTACCGGCGCGGCGATAGCTGACGGCGGCGCCAATACACACCCCTTCGTCCGTGACGTCGATGCGCTGCAGTTCCGGCACCTGCTCGGTGGACACCAGATGCGGCAATGTTTTCAGTTGCTGGGTGATTTCCAGGGCCAGATCGGTACTGCCAGCCACCAGCCGTGCGTCAGGCGACCCGGCAAGCAGATCACGCAGTTGCTCCAGGGTAACCGGGGCGTCGAAGCGTTTGCCCTGGGCATCCTGCAGGCTGGCTGCGGGGGTGTCCTTGACTGAGGGAACGGCCGTCTCCAGCAAGCCGCCGCCATCCCATTCCTGCACGCCGTTGACGATGGATCGCGTCGCCGCATCCATGATCGGCCGGTAACCGGTGCAGCGGCACAGATTGCCCGACAACGCTTCAAGCACGCGATGGCGATCACAGTCCGGTTGCTTGGCTGCCTCATGATGCAGCGCCACCAGCGACATAATGATGCCTGGCGTACAGAAGCCGCATTGCGAGCCATGGCACTCGACCATGGCCGTCTGCACCGGATGCGCCGGCTCGTTCTGCAATGCGTCAATAGTCACCAGATGCTTGCCGTGCAGGCTGCCGATCAGGGCTATACAGCTATTAACGCTCTGATAGCTCAAGCCATCCTGTTCCGACGGCGTACCCAGCATGACGGTACAAGCGCCGCAGTCGCCAGACGCACAGCCTTCCTTGGTGCCGGTAAGCCGCATTTTGGTGCGCAGCCATTCGAGAATGCTCAGGTTTGGGTCAGCACTTTCCAGCGTCTGGGGCTGACCGTTTAGATGAAACTCAATCACAGTGTTCTCCGCGCTCTCTACTGTTAACCGTATTCCCCGGCGTTGGCCGATTCAGGCCCAGCAAGCGCTGGCGCGGGGTTCGAGGTAGTGAATGCAAACAACTGCAAAAAGCTGACCACTTAGTCCATTTAAAAAATATTTAACGTTTCAGCTTATGTGGCAAGCAAATTGCTCATTGGTTAAATGTTGATTATTTGGTCAGTTTATTACACCTACGTTATTACACGCCGGGGATCGCAATGCTAGCGGCTGAACGCCTGAAACTGCAGAACATCGTCAAGCAATACCCCGGCTGCCGGGCGAATGACGGTGTCCAACTGACGGTCAACGCCGGCGAAATACATGCGTTGCTGGGTGAAAATGGCGCTGGCAAAAGCACTCTGATGAAGATCATCTATGGCGTGATCCAGCCGGACGAGGGCTCTCTTACCTGGAACGGACAGCCACTGCTATTGCAGGGTCCGGCGCATGCGCGTGAGCTGGGTATCGGCATGGTATTCCAGCATTTTTCGCTATTTGAAACCCTGACTGTAGCCGAGAACATCGCGCTTAGCCTGCCCGCCGCCGAAGCGCGCAACCGCAGCCGTCTGGATACCCGCATTCGCGAAGTCTCGGCCCATTACGGCATGAGCCTCGACCCGCGCCGCTACGTCAATACCCTGTCCATTGGCGAGCGCCAGCGGGTCGAGATCGTGCGCTGCCTGATTCAGGAAAGCTCGCTGCTGATTCTTGATGAACCCACTTCCGTGCTTACCCCGCAGGAAGTCGAAGTGCTGTTCCGCACACTGCGGCAGCTGTCCAGCGAGGGCTGCAGCATTCTGTTTATCAGCCATAAATTGCAGGAAGTACGCGATCTGTGCCACCGCGCCACGGTCTTGCGCCAGGGCCGGGTCACCGGCGAGTGCCGGCCCGCCGAGGTCTCTACCGACGATATCGCGCGCATGATGGTGGGCAATGATACGCCACTGTCCACTCAGGTTGCTCCGGCAGAACCGGGTGAGACTCTGCTGACGCTGAAAGATCTCAGCTACGCCAGCCGCGACCCCTTTGGCACCAGCCTGGGCAACATCAACCTGCAGCTGCGCGCCGGCGAAATTGTCGGCATTGCCGGGGTGGCGGGGAACGGTCAGGACGAACTGCTGCGCGCGCTCTCCGGTGAAGTGCTGGTCGCCGCCGACAGCTTGCAACTCGACGGCATGTCGATAGGCCGCCGGGGTGCGGCCCAGCGCCGCCGCCTGGGCGTCGCCGTGGTGCCCGAGGAGCGCCTGGGGCGTGGCGCGGTGCCGGCGATGTCGCTGACCGAAAATACTCTGCTGACCGCCTATGACCGCGGGTTGGTCAAGGGCGGCTTGCTCAAGGGCGGCAAGATCCGCGAGTACGCCACCCGCATACGCGAGCAGTTCGGAGTGCGCTGCAGCAGCATCGACAGCCCGGCGTCCAGCCTCTCCGGGGGTAACCTGCAGAAATTCATCATCGGCCGCGAAGCCTTGCAGCAACCACGCCTGCTGGTCGCCTCGCATCCGACCTGGGGTGTGGATGTGGGCTCGGCCGTGGCGATTCACGAGGCGCTGGTGGCCCTGCGTGACCAGGGCGCCGCCATCTTGTTGATCTCCGAAGACCTCGATGAGCTCTACCAACTATGCAGCCGCATGGGTGCGATCTGCAGCGGCCGCCTGTCGCCTTTGGTGCCGACCGCAGAACTGAGTATCGAAAAACTCGGCCAGTGGATGGCCGGTGACTTTCCAGCGGGCGCAGCCCAGTTTGATGACAAAGGGCCAACCCATGCTGTCGCTTGAACGCCGAGCTACCGACTCGCGGCTGATGCAGTGGACTTCACCACTGCTGGCCCTGGTGCTGACCGTGATTACCGCGCTGGGTCTGTTTATCGCGCTGGGCAAAGACCCCATTGAAGGCCTGACGTTTTTCTTTCTGATCCCCCTGAGCGATGCCCATGGCTGGGCCGAGCTGGGCCTGAAAATGGCGCCGCTGCTGCTCTGCGCCGCAGGCCTGACCATCTGCTATCGCGCAAAGCTGTGGAATATCGGTGCTGAAGGCCACTTTCTCATGGGCGCGCTCTGGGCCTCGGTAGTGGCGCTGCAACTGACCGAACACAGCGGCTTCTGGGTATTGCCTGCGGTGCTGCTGGCCGGGGCACTGGCCGGAGCACTATGGGCGTGGATTGCGGCGGTGCTGAAAACGCATTTTCACTGCAATGAAATTCTCACCACCATCATGCTCAACTACATCGCGCTGAATCTGCTGCTCTACACCGTGCATGGCCCCCTAAAGGATCCGATGGGCTTCGGCTTTCCGCAGTCGGAAATGTTCGCCGCCGCAGCCCTGCTGCCCAAACTGATTCCCGACACGCGCTTGCATATCGGTCTGCTGTTCGCGCTGCTGGCGGCCGTAGCCGTCGGCGTGCTCTTCACCCGCACCTTCGTCGGCTTTCAACTCAAGGTGTTGGGCCAGGATAACCGCGCGGCCGCCTTTGCCGGCTTCGGTGCGCGGCGCCTGACCTGGCTGGCCTTTTTGCTGGCCGGGGCGATGGCCGGCCTGGCCGGCGCCTCGGAAGTCAGCGGGCCAATCGGCCAGTTGGTACCCCAGGTCTCTCCCGGCTATGGCTACACCGCAATCATCGTCGTGTTCCTCGGGCGCATGCAGGCGCTGGGTATTGTGCTGGCCAGTGCGCTGCTGGCGCTGACCTTCATGGGCGGCGAGATGCTGCAGATTGCGATGAACCTGCCCAGGGCCATCACCGGTTTGTTCCAGGGCCTGCTGCTGTTCTACCTGCTCACCTGTGACGCCTTTATCCATTACCGCCTGCGGCTGCGTCGGCCGCTGACTGCTGTTACGACCGGGCAGGAGGCCTGATATGGATACGTTGCTGATCACCAACATACTCGCCGCCACCGTTATCGCCGGCACACCGCTACTGCTGGTGGCGCTGGGTGAACTGGTCTGCGAGCGCTCCGGCGTGCTCAACCTGGGTCAGGAAGGCATGATGCTGATGGGCGCGGTCATGGGCTTTATCGCCGCGGTGACCAGCGGCAGCCTCGCCGTCGGAGTACTCGCGGCCATTACTGCCGGCATCCTGATGTCGATGCTGTTCGCACTGATGGCCGTCACCCTGGCGGCCAATCAATACGCGGCCGGTCTGGCACTGACCATCTTCGGTACCGGTTTGAGCGCCTTTATCGGTAGCGGTCATGTCGGCAGCTCAATCTCCGGCTTCCCCAAAATTGCCATTCCCTACCTGTCCGACATTCCGGTGATCGGCACCGTGCTGTTCCGCCAGGACTTGCTGGTCTACCTGTCGCTGCTGCTGTTCGTCCTGGTGTTCGTCTTCCTGCGCTACAGCCGGGGAGGGCTGATCGTACGGGCCGTAGGCGAATCGCCAGAGGCAGCCAATGCCAATGGCATGCGGGTGCTGGCAGTGCGCTACATGGCGGTGGCCTTCGGCGGCGGCATGGCCGGCCTTGCCGGTGCCTACCTGTCACTGGTGTATACGCCCATGTGGACCGAAAACATGACCTCCGGGCGCGGCTGGATTGCCCTGGCGCTGGTGGTCTTTGCTACCTGGAAACCCGAGCGCGTGCTGCTCGGCGCCTATCTGTTCGGTGCCGCGAGCATCCTGCATCTGGTTCTCCAGGGTCTTGGCTGGCGCAGCTCGACCGAGTTGCTGGCGATGCTGCCTTACCTGGTGACCATCGTCGTGCTGGTGTTGCTGTCCTGGAATCCCACCCGGACGCAACTGAATACCCCTTTATCAATCGGCCAACCTTATAGGCCGAGCAAGTGACTTGAACACCCATATGCCAACCGAAAACTAAATCACATCTAGGAAAATGACCATGACAACTATGCGCAAAACCCTTATGGCAGTCTGCATTGCAGCCTCCTTCGCTCCTGCAGCCCATGCCGAGAAGTTCTTCTCTGATTCAAGCATCTCTGTGCTCTACAGCGATGATTACCAGGCTTTCGGCCCACAGAAGCGCACTGATACATTCTTTACCTTCGAGAACGCCACTGGACACAACTGGGGCAGCACCTTCTTCTTCTTCGACCGTAACCAGGGCCACGGTAAAGATGCTGACTCCGACGACCTGTACGGTGAGTTTGCGCCGAATGTCAGCCTCGGCTGGCTGACCGGCAATGACCTGAGCTACGGCCTGATCAAGGACGTCACCCTGTCCGGCCAGTACGAAATGGGCGGCGGCACTAACGTCAACAACCTGATGCTGGGTATGGGTCTGGATTGGAATATCCCCGGCCTGCAATACTTTGGCACCCGCGTTTACCACGTCAACAACAGCGAAACCGACAACGACTACCAGCTGACTGTGGTCTGGGGCGCGCCTATGGAATTCGGTCCTAACCGTGTTCTGTTCGACGGTTACATCGACTGGTCTTCCGCCGCTGACGACCACAAGTCCGACTTCCACTTCAACCCACAGTTGAAACTGGATATCGGTAACTACTTCGGCAGCCCGAGCGTGTTGTATGCCGGTATCGAGTACTCCTACTGGAACAACAAGTACGGCCTGAACGATACCGTCATGGACACCGAGAGCGCTGTAAGCGCCCTGGTTAAATTTCACTTTTGATCAAGTCAGGGAGTTCGGCTAATGTCGAACTCCCTACCGCGTAGAAGTGACGACAACCGCATGACCACCAACACCCGAGCAAAGACCTACCGTCCCGGTCGCATTCGCGAGCGCAACCGGGAAATCATTCTGGCTGCGGCGGAGCAGGAATTCGCTCAGCACGGTTTTCGCGGCGCCACGATCCAGGATATTGCCGAACGCGCAGAGCTGCCGAAATCCAATGTGCTGTATTACTTCAGCAACAAGAAGGAAATCTACGGTGCGATGTTTGACGACATTCTGTCGCGCTGGAATGCGGTGTTTACCACCGTCTCGCCGGAGGATGATCCGGCCACGGCACTGACGGCATTCATTCGCACCAAGGTCGAGCTGTCCCGGACTCACCCGCTGGCTTCACGGCTGTTCGCCATGGAGATCATCCAGGGCGCGCCCTTTCTGATGGACCATTTGCGCGGCACCATGCGTGACTGGGTCAGGGGCCGAGCGATGGTCATCCAGCAATGGATAGACGAGGGGCGCATGGCCAAGGTGGATCCGGTGCAGTTGATCTTTCTGATCTGGTCATCAACCCAGCATTACGCCGACTTCCAGGTGCAGATTCTGATGGTGGAAAACAAGGCCGAATATGAAAAGCAGGACTTCGATCATGCGGCCGAGTTTCTTACCGGGGTGATTCTGCGTGGTTGCGGTCTGGACGTTCCCACATGACAACACACGCCTGATCATCGAACCGCTGAGCCGCGAAAGACTTGCACTCATCGGCGCGGTCATGGCCCAGAGGTAAGCCTGTTGAACAGCTTCGCCATTCGCAATGCCGCACTCTTTACCGTGGACCCGCATAACCGGGTCATCGCCAATGGCACCCTTATCGTCGAAGACGGGCGCATCAGTGCATTGGGCGAGGCCGGTGAAATAACCATACCGGACGGTTACCCGATTATCGATGCCGAGGGGCACGCTTTGCTGCCCGGCCTGATTGACTGCCACTCGCACTCCAGCCTGATGCGTGGCGTCACCGAAAATATGCAGCTGATGGACTGGCTGCCGTACTACCAGCTTGAGCACCGCGCACTCACCGAAGAATATGCTTACCACTCCGCACGGCTGTGTTACCTGGAAGCACTGAAAAGCGGCACCACCTGCGTCATGGACATGTATCGCTTCATGCATCGTTGCGCCGACGCCGCCGGCGAGATCGGCCTGCGCGTGAATCTCGCGCCTTATGTGGCCGATGCGCCGGGCAAGGACTTCTTCGCCACCCGTGCCGAGAATCGCGCGCTGATTCATAGCCATCACGGCAGCCAGAACGGACGCATTCAGGTCTGGATGGGCCTGGAGCACCTGTTTTACTGCACCGCCGATGCCTACGCCGAAGCCTTGCAGTGCCAGCGCGATTACGGCGTGGGCATCCATACCCACGCCTGCGAGCAGCGCGAGGAAGACCAGGCCGTCGAACAGCATTTTGGCCGACGCTCGATCGCCCAACTGGACCACTACGGCATTCTCGGTGAGCGCACCCTGCTGGCGCATTGCGTCTGGTTGAATGACGATGAAATCAAACGCCTGGCCGACGCTGGCACTGCCATTGCCCACTGTCCGATCAGCAACGCCAAACTGGCCAGCGGCGTAGCACGGGTACCGGAGATGCTCGCGGCCGGCCTGACTGTCGGGCTGGGCACCGATGGCCCGGTGTGCAACAACAGCCTGAGCCTGTTCGAGGAGATGAAATTCTCCTCGTTGATTCAGAAAGCCACCCGCCTGGACGCCACCGTGCTGCCGGCCGAGCAGATGCTGCGCATGGCAACCATCAACGGCGCCCGCGCATTGGGTCTGGACCGCGACATCGGCTCGCTGGAAGTGGGCAAGCGCGCCGACCTGTTGTTACTGGATCTGAAGATGCCGAACATGACCCCGGCCGAGATCAATCCCCAGGGCGGCAACGTGTTATGGAACCTGGTGTTCGCTGCCGGTAGCCAGAATGTCGCCAGTGTCTGGGTCGATGGCCGGCAACTGATCGCCAATGGCCGTGCTACCCAGGTCAGTGAAGCCGAGGTGCTGAGCCAGGCACAGGCGCAAGGTCTGCAGTTGTTTCAGCAATGCCGCGATATCGCCCACTTACGTACCCGCATGCTCTAGGCAGAGGAGTTCAGCATGAAGACCCTACCCATCATTTCCGTCGCCGGCCTGCGCAGCCAGAATCCCGAGGAGCGTGCCCAGGTGGCACGCCAACTGGGTATTGCCTGCCGCGAAGTGGGCTTTTTCTATGTAATCGATCACGGCATTGACGCCGAAAGTATCCGGGCGGCGTTTGACAATGCCCAACGCTTTTTCGCGCTGCCATTGGCTGACAAGCAGCCGCTTTCGATTAAGCTGTCACCGCATAACCGTGGCTACGTCGCCATGGCCGATGAAAAGCTCAACCCCGCTTCCGGCGCCGATATGAAAGAAGCCTTCAATATTGGCACTGATTTTCCGGCGGACCACCCCGACGTGGTCGCCGGCAAGCCGTTCCGGGGCGTGAATTTCTGGCCTGAGGTGCCTGGCTGGCGTGAAGATATGCTTGGTTATTTTGACGCCTGCCTGAACCTGGGCCGGCTGATTCACCGCGGGTTCAGCATTGACCTGGGGCTGGCGGAAGACTTCTTCGACCCGCATCTGACAGCGCCCATCGCAACGCTGCGCATGCTGCGCTATCCGGCCAGCGCCGGCCAATCAGACCGCGAGGATGGCGCCGCCGGGGCACACACTGATTACGGCAATCTGACCCTGCTGGCGACCGACAAGGTGGCGGGGCTGCAAGTTGCCAACCGCCAGGGAGAATGGATCGAAGCGCCACACGTACCCGGTGCATTTGTCTGCAATATCGGCGACTGCCTGATGCGTTGGAGTAACGATACCTATGTCTCGACACCGCACCGCGTGCGTCCGCCGGAACAGGAGCGTTATTCCATTGCGTTCTTTCTCGAAGTGAACCCGGATTCGATAGTCGACCCGCGCGATATTCTGCCTGCCGAGCAACCCAAGTACCCACCCATCATCTGTTCGGACTACCTGGCTTACCGGCTTAACGCCACTTACGAGTACCGAACGCAAAAGCAATAAACGGTTCGACCTTTCACGCATTCAACGGTGCGCTAACCGCGCACCGTCGTTGCTTCAGCGCCCTTGCAACAGCTCCATCGCCAGGCGGTTATGCTCTTCGATAATCAAGGGCACTTCACGGGTCAGCAGTTGACCGTCTTCAATCACCTGCCGGCCGTTGATAAAGCTGTGCGCTACCCGTGGCGGCGTGCAGAACACCAGTGCCGCCAGCGGATCACTCTGGGCACCGGCCATGCTGATGTCATCGGTACGAAAGGCGATGATGTCGGCGCAATAGCCCGGTGCAATGCGGCCAATCACATCATCCCGCCCGAGCACCTCGGCACCGCCACGGGTCGCGATGTACAGCGCTTCGCGCGCGGTCATGGCACCAGGATTCTGATCTCTTACCCGCGCCGAGAGCATCGCCAGGCGCGCTTCATCCAGCAGGTGATTACTGTCATTCGACGCGCTGCCGTCCACACCCAGTCCAACCTTGACCCCGGCGTCACGCATCTTGCGGATCGGCGCTATGCCCGAGGCCAGGCGCATATTCGAGCATGGGCAGTGGGCGACCCCGGTACCGGTTCGCGCGAACAGCGCTATACCCGGTTCATCCAGATGCACGCAGTGGGCATGCCAGACATCCGGGCCGACCCAGCCCACCGACTCGGTGTACTCGGTTGGTGTCATGCCGTAGCGCTCCTTGCTGAACGCCAGGTCCTTGCTGTTCTCGGCGGTGTGCGTATGCAGACCCACGCCATAAGAGCGCGCCAGGCTCGCCGCTTCGCGCATCAGATCGGTGGTCACGGTAAAGGGCGAGCAGGGCGCCAGCGCGACGCGGATCATCGCATCCGGGCTGGCGTCATGCAGCTCTTCGATCACCCGCTGCATCTCGCGCAGGATCGCCTGCTCATCCTGCTCTACCAGTGCGTCCGGCGGCAATCCGCCTTGGCTCTGACCCAGGCTCATCGCTCCGCGGGCTGCATGAAAGCGCATGCCCATTTCCTGCGCCGCCTGAACACTGTCATCCAGCCGCGTGCCATTGACGTAAAGGTAGGCATGGTCGGCCGCCGTGGTGCAGCCAGACAGCATCAGTTCGGCCATGGCAGTGCGCGTGGCGGCGCGCTGCATCGCCGGGGTGATGTTTTGCCAGACCGGAAACAGCGCTGTCAGCCAGTCAAACAGCTCGGCATCCTGTGCGGCCGGCAGGGCGCGGGTCAGTGACTGGAACATGTGATGATGGGTGTTGATCAGGCCAGGCAACAGAATATGCCCACGCATATCGATCACCTGATCAGCCGTGTCGGGCAGTTCCGCGGCCGGGCCCACCGCCTTGATACGATTGCCGCGGATCAGTATGGAGCCTTCGGCAATCTCGCGCTGTTGATCATCCATGGTGGCGATCAGGCGGGCATTCTTGAGTAACAGGGTCTTGCTCATTGTGTATTTCCTTGGCCAATTCAACGTATTCAATCACTTTGCAGAATTCGTTCTGCGCCACTCCGAATGCAAGACCGGGGCCGCCCTCCGGCCAGCAGAAACAGCCATTATTTGGTGCCGTTGATGGATTAGCGGTCCAGGTCGGTGCAGATGCGCCTGTGCATGACGCAAAAATGCCCATAAACAGCCTGCTTTCGGGCATGGCACACCCCTTGCTTTTAAATTCCTGATTATCTGGTCAGGTTATGAGCCACCCGCTTTTGTAGCACAACCGGGGCTAAACCAGGGACCGTTTTCGCAGCAATATTCGCGAGGGCACATGACCCATCACAGCATCCCGGAGATACACCCATGAGCGAGCAAGCACTATCCATTCCGATTATCGACTTTGGCCCCTTTATCCAGGGCGACCCGACTGCCAGGCAACAGGTCGCTGCGCAGATGCGCGAAGCCAGCAGCCAGTGGGGGTTTTTCTATCTGGCCAACTGCGGTATGCCGCAAGGCAGTGTCAGTGAGGCTTTTCAGGCATCAAAGGACTTCTTTGCCCTGCCGGATGAGATCAAACAATCGGTTGCTTGGCAAAACGCCCAGAGCAACAGAGGCTATGTAGGTGTGCGCCGCGAGCGCCTGGACCCGAGCAAGCCGGGTGATCTGAAAGAGGCCTTCAACGCCGCCCCGGAAGATCGCGACGCCAGCGCGGCGAGGAATCTCTGGCCTGCGGATCAGCCCGAATTCCGCGAGCACGTCGAGACGTTTCTGACAGATTGCATTACCACGGCAGACCGCATTCTGGAGACCTTTGCCGTTGCGCTTGACCAACCGGACAATTTTTTCGTCAACGCACATGATCTGCACCATCACACTCTGCGGCTTCTGCACTACCCACCATTGCCAGAAGGCTTTGTCGCCGAGCAGGGGGAAAGTCGCGCCGGTGCGCATACCGATTACGGCAGCATCACCTTGCTGTTCCAGGACGACGCCGGCGGCCTCGAGGTCTGCACCCGGCAGGGTGAATGGGTTCAGGCCACGCCGATTCCGGGCACTGTGGTGATCAACACCGGTGACCTGATGCACCGCTGGACCAACCACGTGTTCTGTTCAACACCGCATCGGGTCAACGTCCCCAAGGCCGCGATGCACCGCCACCGCTACTCGATCGCGTTTTTCTGCCACCCGAACAAGAACGCCAATATCGAATGTATCGACAGCTGCACCGACGCCAGCAACCCGGTGCGCTACCCACCGATTTCCGCAGGCGAACACCTGCTGCAACGCCTGAATGCCACCTACTGAAAACATCAACCCAGGAGTTTCAACCATGCACAACAAGAGCCGACTCGCCCTTGCCCTGGCACTCGGATTGGGCCTTACCAGCCTGACCGCCAGTGCCGACGAACTGACCCCCGTGACCGTTATCACCACCTGGTACGCCCAGGCTGAACACGGCGGACTCTATGCCGCCAAGGCCATGGGCATCTACGAAGAACACGGCCTGGACGTAACCATTCGCATGGGCGGCCCGCAGGTCAATAACGTGCAGTTGCTGATGGGCGGCAAGAGTGATTTCAGCATGGGTTACGCGCTGCAATCGCTGAATGCGGTCCAGCAGAATATTCCGTTGGTCACCGTTGCCGCGTTCTTCCAGAAGGATCCACAATCCTTGGTCGCGCATAGCGGCGTCGGCAACGATTCGCTGGAAGATCTGAAGGGCAAGGGCCTGCGTATTCCAACTGCTGGCCGCGTCGCCTATTGGCCGTGGCTGAAAGCCGAGTACGGCTTTACCGACGATCAACTGCGCCCCTACGACTACAGCTTTGGCCCCTTCATCGCCGACGAACAAGCCGTGCAACAGGGCTATGTCACCAATGATGGCTACTTCCTCGCCAAGGAAGGTGTTGAAGCCCAAAGCCTGCTGCTGGCCGACTATGGCTGGAATGCCTATTCAGCTACGCTGGACACCACGCAAAAGCTGATTGACGAGGATCCCGAACTGGTACAAAACATGGTCGCCGCCACGGCCAAGGGTTGGGCCGCCTACTTTGAGGATCCGGCACCGGCCAACGCGCTGATCAAGGAGGACAACCCGGAGATGGCAGATGATCTGCTGGCCTACAGCAAGGACAAGATGCAGGAAGAAGGCATGCTGCTCTCGGGTGACGCCGCCGATGGTCAGTACGGCATCATGACCGCTGAGCGCTGGGAGCAGTTCTTCAAGGACATGGTAAAGGCTGGCACCTTGCCGGAAGATCTGGACTGGGAAAAAGCCTTTGATCTGCGCTTTGTTGACGCGCTGTACACAGAGGAATAACGGCTGTCAGATGGGCAACCCACCGCGCCGCCAGGCGCGGTGGTTGTTGTTCAATCTACCAGGGCATGCCGCGAGGCGAACGCCGCTATCACCTCGGCCAGCACATCGGGCGCTGACGCCTGAGGTACGTGGCCGGTATCCAGACTCACCACTTCGGCACCCGGCACCAACGCCTGCATGCGGCGCTGCGCCGCCAGGACCACCGAGCGATCCTGCAAGGCTTCAACATACAAGCGCGGCAAGCGCCCGAAACGCTCCAGCGTCCACACCGGCACCAGCGTGCGCGTTCCTTCGGGCTGCAAGGAAAAGCGCTCGGCCGCCGCCAGGGCCGGATCATCCGGCAAATCCTGCAGAAATATCTCGCGTATCGCCTCAACCGGCACCCAGGAGTAGCTGCGGTCAGCGGACCATTGCAGATAAGGCCCTATGCCGGAAGCGGCCGGTTCAATCTTGACCAGATCAGTGATCAGTTCGGCAAAGCCGCTGCCGGAGGGCAGCATCATGCCGGCAATATAGATCACCCCAGCCAGCCGCTCCGCCATCAGTTCCGCCGCCTGGGTAACGATGGCGCCACCACCGGAATGCCCGACCAGCATGATTGGCCCGTCGATCCCGGCGCAGCAGTCCGCCACATGCTCAACGCAACCCTGAAGCGACACCTTTTCTGGTTCCGTTGGGTGCTGAGGCGAGCCCGGCATATCTGGCGTCAGCACCGCATACCCTTGTGCCTGCAGCAACGGCGTCAGTTGCGCCCACACCCAGCTGCCTGCCCAGGCCCCGTGGATCAATACCAGCGTCAGTCTGCCTTCAGACATAGGTCCTCCGGTACATCTCTTTCAGATGCTCGCCCACTGTGGTCGGCGGATATTTTGCCCATTCGCCAGGGGCCAGACAGACCGGGAGGCAGCGCACCTCATGATTCAGCGCGCCACTGTAGAAGAACGGCACCGAATAGCGCTCGGTACCCGACGTATTGACCACCCGATGCAGGGTGGAGCGGTAGCGGTCATTGGTCCAGCGCGCGATCATGTCGCCCAGATTGACCACGAAGGTGCCGGGAATCGGCGCGGCGTCCAGCCAGCGATCACCTGCCGCGTCCCAGACCTGCAGCCCGGGCTTGTCATCCAGCAGCAGGATGGTGATGCCGCCAAAATCGGTATGCGCGCCACAGCCCTTTTCACCGGGCAGCGGTTTGGCCGGCTGCGGCGGATAGTGCAGTAGCCGCAGGGTGGCCAGCGGCTGTTCGCAGAAATCGGCGAAAAAGTCCTCCGACAGATCCAGTGACAGGGCAAGACCCGCCATGATCCGCTCGCTCAGCGCCAGCATGGCCTCGAAGTAGCTATCCATCACCGGGCGAAAGCCGGGCAACGCGGGTGGCCACTGATTGGGCCCCAGATTGAAGCCGCCGGCCAGCACCCGAGGATCGTCTTCCGGCAACTCTTCGCCAATATAGAAACCTTCCTTCAGGTCCGGCGGCGCGCCAGGTTCCAGGGTTTGCCCACCCAGCATTTCATAGCCGCGGTTAGCCACCGAGGTGGCCTTGTCGATCTTCTGCTTTTCCGCCACGGGCTTATCAAAAAACGCCCGCGACTCAGCAAACACCTGGTCGACAAGCGCCTCAGGAATGCCGTGCCCGGCAATATAGAAAAACCCGGTGTGCAGACAAGCCTCGCGCAGTTGCCGCCCGGTCTCCAGCTTGTCTGCCTGCACGTCGCCGCGCAGCGCTGACAGATCAATCACCGGCAGCGCCGAGGGCGCATCAGTTACCAGCATGATTTCGTGCCTCCAATAAATTCATGTCCGAACGGTCAGCTATTCACGATGTATGCCAGTTCATGGCATGCGGGTTGCAAAACCTTGTCGAACACATTGACCTGATCAATTGGAGCAGCTGATGACCTCACGCATAACAGTGATAGTCGATTCACGCTACGGCAGCACGCTGAGCCTGGCAAAAACCATTGCCGAAGGCGCTATGGGTGAAGGCGCCGAAGTACGCCTGTGCCGCGTGGCGTTGAGCGAGCCGGAGTTCAGCGTGGACCCGTCACGCGTCGACTTTATAGCTGCCCAGGCAGAATTCCGGGCCCTGCCGCAAGCCAGCATGGAAGATCTGGAATGGGCTACCGGCATCATCTGGGGCTCGCCAACCCGCTATGGCTTGATGAGCACGCCATTGCGCGCCTTTATCGACGAGATAGCGCCACTCTGGCGCCAGGGCGCGCTGATCAGCAAGGTCGGCGCCGCTTTCACCTCCACCGGCGGCATGCACTCAGGCAATGAAATGACCCTGATGTCGCTGCTGATGCCGTTCATGCAGCACGGCATGATCCTAGTTGGAGTGCCGCACAGCGTGCCGGAACTGGTGCACACCCGCAGCGGCGGTTCGCCCTATGGCGCTTCAGTGGTCACCGGCTTTGATGGGCGTCTGGGGGTGGATGCAGGAGAACTGGCGATAGGTTATGCCCTGGGTGCTCGGGTCGCACGCATAGCTGCCCAGGTAATTCCCGAGCCGGCGTCGGTAGAGTTGGCAGCAGCGCAGGTTCGCTAGACCGATGCTCCCTAGCAAGCCGCCAGTTCGAAATGCTCCGCGTCTGTGCCTTTGCAGTGCACCAGTTGCAAAAACGCTGCAAGGCAGTGCATAAATTTACTGACTATTTGTTCAGGAAAAATGTTTGTGCCTTCATTATCCTGTCAAATGGTGCCAAATTTATGCGCATAAGCAGCATCTAAAATGCTGATCATTGAGTCAGCATTTTCTGAATCCAATATTCTGTCCGCACTACAATTGCATCTGACTCAGGTGATCTTTAACCATCCTCAGCAATCACATGAGCTGTTGAGCGTTGCAATAATTGCGTTGGAAATAGATCAGGCTATCACCGCTTTCACGCTGACGAATGCCGACAATCTCGCAAATAAGGATGTCGTGACTGCCAACCGATACCCGGTTGCCAATCCGGCAGTCGAAGTTGATCAGAGCATCATTCAGCAAGGGCGCTCCAGTAAACTCGGTACTCCAGTCGGCGGTGGCAAAGCGCTCCGCCATCGAGGTCTTGCCGCCAAACAGATTCGATAGCGCGTGCTGGTCGGAGGTCAGGGTATTCACGCAGAGGTGCCCGTTGGTGCAGAAGGTATCGTATACCGATGCACTGCGGTTAAGGCACACCAGCAGACTTGGCGGCTCGTCCGAGACACTGCATACGGCAGTCGCAGTGAAGCCTGCGCGGCCAGCAGGCCCATCGGTAGTGACCACGTTGACTGCCGCAGCGAGGACCGACATGGCATTGCGAAAAGCCTCGCGGCTTACTTCAACCGGGATTGAATCAAGGGTTTTGACGGCCAACATGGCTGGCTCCTTCAGGTAAGAATGCAAGTTTTGGAATAACTCAAACGAGGCAATCGGTCGAACAGCTTGCTGCTGTCGCCATAGCCCAGATTGATCAGCATGTTCGAGCGCCAATGGGTGTCACTGAAAAAAGCCAGATCCACTGCCTTGGCGTCAAATCCCGACATCGGGCCGGTATCCAGACCCAGACTGCGCGCCGCCATGAGCATGTAAGCCGCCTGCATGGAACTGTTGCGAAAAGCGGTTTCATGGCTGATCTCCGGGCTGCCGGTAAACCAGCTGCGGGCATCGGCATGCGGGAAGAGTTCAGGCAAGCGGTCATAGAAGCGGCTGTCGTAAGCGACAATGACCGTAACCGGCGCACTCATGGTTTTCTCCAGATTGCCGGAGGAGAGGCAAGGCTTGAGCAATTCCTTACCCTGCCGCGTGCGCACAAATACGAAACGCGCAGGACTGCAATTCGCAGAAGTTGGACCCATTTTGGTGAGATCGTACAGCTGTTCCAGCAAGCGATCCGGCACAGGTAAATCCTGCCAGCCATTGTGGCTGCGGGCGTCGAGAAACAATTGCGCCATGGCGCCTTGGTCGAGTGGTTGATGCATAGGGCCCCCTCTCAGGCTTTCGCCTGAGCAGTTTGCGTAACGTCGGCGATAAAATCGCACACCGTCTGGTTAATGATCTCGGCACAGGTCACGCTAGAGGCGTGCCCCCCATAATCGAAGGTTTTCAGTCGGGCATCTGGCAGCAGTTGCTTCAGCTCCTCGGAACACGTCCAGGGCACCAGCATGTCATCGCGGTTGGCAATCAGCAGGGTCGGTTGTGCTATACCGCGTAGCGCCTCGCCAGGGTCGAACGTCAGTAGCGCATTGATGCGCCGCAGCAGGTTTTCGACTGGCGGAAAACCTGCCACATGCTTGAGGTCTTCTGCCTGCAGTTGCTGTATGTGGTCGGCAATCCAGGTCGGCGGATAGAGAAACAGCGCCTGGGCCTCCACATAGGCGGCTGGACCGGCACCGGCCAGCAGTTGCTTGCGCACCGAAAAGCAACGAGCGGTGTGCGGGCTGGCACTGGCCCAGGCATTCATCAGCGTCAGGCTGCGCAGCCCCGGAGCGCGGCGCATGGCCATAGCCAGACCCACCAGCCCACCCAGGGCATGGCCGACAAAGTGATAATCATCGACGCCATGCTCCGCCAGTAGCTCACAGAGTTCGTCGGCCATGCAATCGATGCCATAGCCTTCAGGCAATGTCGCTGGACTTCTGCCGGTACCCGACTGGTCATACAGCACCAGCCGATAGTGGTCGCCCAGCGTCGCCAACTGCGGGCTCCAGAAATGCGCGGCACCACCCAACCCCGAGCTGAAAACCAGCGTTGGCGCAGTCGCATCCTGCCTGCCATGAAATTCAATGTGAATGGGCGTGCTCACCCCATCAACCAACATGCGCAATGCTGGCGATTTCGATCAGCGCGTCCGGCTTTACCAGACCGCACTGAATGCAGTAGCGGGCAGGCTTCTCACCCGGAAAATACTCGGCATACACGGTGTTGATGGCGGCGTAATCGCTCCAATCGCGCAGCATGATCATGTTGAAAGTGACGTCGTCCATACTGCCGCCTGCCTCTTCAACCACACCCTTGATCGTCTCCAGTACGTGGCGAGTTTGGGCGCTAGCATCACCGACATGAACGACGTTGTTGTCCTTGTCGAATGGCAAAGTACCGGATACGTAAACAATCCCGTCAGCCATGGAGCCAGGAACGTAGGGGGCAAGGGGCTTGCCGGTGCCGGCGGGAAGAATGGTCTTTTTGCTCATGAGTTTGCTCCTTGGGTCTTGGTCGCGGCGGCCAGGGTGGTGCAGAAGTCATCTACGCTACTGACCCAGCCGAAAAAGGTTTCAATGTTGTAAAGCGAGGCTTGCTGCACATACTCCGGCCCGGCTTGGTGGGTCGCATCAGCCAGCACCACGCCAAAGTATTCGAGGAAAAATCCGTCGCGCAGGGTGGATTCAACACAGACGTTGGTGGCAATGCCGGTAAACACCAGATTACGGATGCCGCGGCTGCGCAACAGGCTGTCAAAGGCGGTGTTGAAGAACCCGCTGTAACGCGGTTTAGGCACTACCAGGTCGCCGGCCTGCGGCTTGAGCTCATCGACCAGAGCGTAATCCCAGGTGCCCTTGGCCAGCAGTGTGCCCATTAACTCGGGGTTCTTGCGCATGGTCTTGAGCGCATTGGACTTGTGCCAATTGGGTGAACCGGGGCCGCCCGCTTCGGCGTACTCCGGATCCCAGCCGTTCTGGAAAAAGATCACTTGCACACCCGCCGCGCGAGCCGCCTTGATGGCTTTGGCGATGGATTCGATCACCGGGCCGGTACTGGAAATATCGAAGCCCGCCAGGTCGAGATACCCGCCCTTGGTCGAATAGGCGTTCTGCATGTCGACCACGATCAGCGCAGTATCCTTGACGTTGATCGCTAGCGACTCCGGGCGCGCCGGCAGAACCAAACCGTAATCATCCTGCCGGTCGGGTGCGTAGCCTACAACTGCGGTAGCGAGGCTGTTCATCACGCACTCTCCAGCATGTCTACCACGTGTTTGCGGCTCTTCATCAAGGGTTGGATTTTCTGACCAAAGTCTTCGATCCCTTGCACAAAGTCGTCAAACGTCAGCATCACACCACTGGTGGCCGGCACTTCAGCGATTTCGTCGAGCATGCTGGCGACCGACTCGTAGGAGCCGACCAGAGTGCCCATATTGATATTGACCGCAGACGTAGGATCAGCCATCTGACGAATGTTGGTGTCGCCCTTGGACTTGGTATCGGCTGCGCCTTGCTGGCCCAGCCAGGCAACGGCCTCTTCGTCCACGCCGTCTTTATAGGATTCCCAACGGGCCCGCGCAGCCTCATCGGTGTCATCGGCAATGATCATGAAAAGCGCCACCGAGGACACATCACGGCCGCTATCGGCGGTGGCTTTTTCCAGACGCTCCACGGTTGGCGCGAAGGCTTTCGGGGTATTCACACCCTTGCCGAAGCAGAAGTTGTAATCGGCAAATTTAGCGGTAAAGGCCATGCCCGCTTCACTCTGCCCGGCGCAGATGATCTTCATGTCTGCCTGCGGTTTGGGGCTTACGCGGCAATCCTCCATCTGGAAGTGCTCGCCCTTGAAATCACTGGTGCCGGTGTTCCACAGGTCGCGCAACACGGTGGCGTATTCGCTGAGGTAGTCGTAACGGTTGGCGAAGAATTCGTCGCCCGGCCAGAGTCCCATCTGCGAGTACTCCGGCTTCTGCCAGCCGGTGACCAGGTTGACGCCAAAGCGACCATGGGAAATGGAGTCTATGGTCGACGCCATGCGCGCGACGATGGCCGGCGGGATGGTCAACGTGGCGGCAGTAGCGAACAACTGAATACGCTCGGTAACGGCAGCCAGGCCAGCCATGAGCGTGAAGGACTCAAGATTGTGCTCCCAGAATTCCGTCTCACCGCCGAAGCCTCGCAACTTGATCATCGACAGGGCGAATTCGAAACCATAATGCTCGGCCCGCTGGACGATGGTCTTGTTCAGATCGAAAGTCGGCATGTACTGCGGCGCGTTCTTGGAGATCAGCCAGCCGTTGTTGCCTATGGGAATAAAGATACCTACGTTCATTGCCTTGCCCTCATAGTCGGAAAAGATCGGCGGCGTCGACCTGGCCGCCCGCTACAGGAGCAAAAGCACAAAGCAGGCCATGTTTTCTTTATTGTTTTTAATCAATGACTTGCTATATTTTTATGCTTTAGATCAGACCAAATAGTCCGAATTAGAGCACTTGGTTTGTGCACGCTGGTCCGAATCAGGGCATATTTCAATTATTGAGTTGCAGGGCAGGTCAGGGGGTAGAATGCGCACACCAAGGAATGAGGCCGACAACCCAGTGAGCAAACAGATACAGCGTCCCGGCGTACCCGCCAAGAAGCCCAAGGCCCTCAGCCGGGTGCCCAGCGAAGCGACGTTGAAACGGCGCCAGCGGCAGATGGAAACCAAACGCAGCGCGATCATGGAAGCCGCCCTGGATATTTTCTCGCGTTATGGTTTGCATGGCACAAGCCTGGATCAGGTCGCCAGCCAGGCGGATGTATCCAAAACCAACCTGCTCTATTACTTCACCTCCAAAGAGGAGCTGTACATCAATGTACTGCGACAGTTAATGGAGGTGTGGCTGCGACCTCTCCAGGCGTTCAGCGTCGAGCAGGATCCGGTCGAAGCCATCGGCGACTATCTCCAGGTCAAACTGGAGTTATCGCGCGACCACCCAGCCGAGTCGCGGCTGTTCTGTCTCGAAGTCATCCAGGGCGCCCCATTGCTGCTCAATGAGTTGCGCTCATCGCTGCGCGACATCGTTGAGTCCAAGGTATCGGTGATCAATGCCTGGGTCGCGGAAGGCAAGCTGGCTCCCATTGAGCCGCACCACCTGATCTTTTCGCTCTGGGCTACCACCCAGCATTATGCTGATTTCCGTGTGCAGGTAGAGGCGGTATCCGGGCGCACGCTGGATGATCCGGAATTCTTCGCCGAAACCCTGGCCAATCTCAAGCTATTGGTATTGCAGGGTATCTGTCCGCGCTCCTGACAGCGGCTCCGAGTACGCCCTGTTTTTGGGCCGCACGCACAAACCAGGTGCTCTGAATCAGACCATTTGATCAAATTTAAGCGATCGCAAATCCTCAACCCGCTGTAATTCAATAAAAAAGTGTTATTGGCATAGTTGCTGCAATTGTTTTCTCCGTTCGAGAAGGCGTGGGCGATCACAAGTCGCCCACTCATTCTTCAATCAAGGTGAGCCGCTGAGTCGACTCCCAGGATTCAGTCGGAGGATACAATCGTATGACGCTTCAATATGTTCCCATCATCGATCTTGGTCCCTATTTCGGCGGCACCGCCGAGGGCAAGGCCGCTGTGGCCAAGGCAGTCAACCAGGCATGCCGCGATATCGGCTTCCTGGTCATCACTCAACATCAGATCCCGGCCGAGCTGGTCGAGCGCGTCAGCCAGCTGACCAGCCAGTTTTTTGATCTGCCGATGGAAGAAAAGCGCAAGGCCAACAGGCCGCGCCCGGACATGGTGCGCGGTTACAGCGCCGTCGCGGAGGAAAGCCTTTCCTATTCCATGGAAGAGGCCGCGCCGGGTGATCTGAAGGAATCCTTTTCCATCGGCCCGCATGACGTGCCTGATGAAGACTACTATAGCGAAGCCATGGCCGGGCCGCATTTCGCCCCCAATGTATGGCCCACGGCACTGCCCGGCTTCGAGGCGGCCTACGCCGAGTATTTCGACGCCATGGGCGATCTGTCACGCAGCCTGATGCGCATCTTTGCGCTGGCGCTGGATCTGCCCGAGCAGTTCTTTGACGACAAGATCGACAAGCACATCAGCATGTTCCGCAGCCTGCGTTACCCACACCTCAAGGACGGCATTGAAGACGGCCAGCTGCGCGCTGGCGCGCACACCGATTACGGCAGTCTGACCATCGTCAAACCCGACGGAGCGCTGGGCGGCTTGCAGGTACGCAACCGTAGCGGAGAGTGGGTCGACGTGCCCTACGTCGAAGACGGTTTCGTGGTCAACATCGGCGATCTAATGATGCAGTGGACCAACGACCAGTGGATCTCGACACTGCACCGCGTGATCAATCCACCGGAAGATATTGCCGGCGACCATCAGCGCCAATCACTGGTGTTCTTTCACCAGCCCAATTACGACGTCATGGTCGAGTGCTTGCCAAGTTGCCTGGGAGACGACCAGACACCACGTTATGCACCAGTCACGTCGGGCGATCATCTGAAATCGAAGTTCGTCCGCCAGACCACCTTCGGCGGCAGCAAGGTGGCATGAGATGAGCAAACTTTCCTACGTAAACATTTTCGCCGCGGACATCGAAGCCTTGAGCGGATTCTACCAGCGGGTATTCGGCTTCCCGGAAGTGGAAGCCATTCGCTCGCCAATTTTTCGCGGTCTGGATGCGGGTACCTGTTGCATCGGCTTTAACGCGCCGGATGCCTATGAACTGCTGTATCTTTCAGAGCATGCAGAGACCAGCGGCTGCAAGTTTCTACTGAATATTGATGTAGACAGCCCGCAGGAGGTCGACCGCATGGTGCCAATTGCCTGTGAGGCTGGCGCGAGCCTGATCAAGGCGCCCTATACCACTTACTACAACTGGTATCAGGCGGTTCTGCTGGATCCGGAAGGCAACGTGTTTCGGATCAATCACATGCTTTAACCATCGCTATTCCCCTACGACCTACCGCAAGAAGGATTTTGGCAATGAAGAAACTGCTCACCGGCACCTTGTGTGCCATGGCCGCGTGCGGCCTGATGGCCTCAGCATCTGCGCAAGAAGACGCGGGTTTCACGCTCAAGGACCCGGCAAAAATCGCCATGCTCTACATCAGTCCGCGCAATGATGGCGGCTGGACTCAGGCTTTTGATGAAGCGCGTATTCGTCTGGAATCCGAACTGGACCAGAAAATCCAGTATGTGGAGAGCGTACCGGAAACCGCTTCGGCTATTCGTCCCACGGTCGAGCGGCTGATTCAGCGCGGAGCCAACATCATTATCGGCACCGCCTTTGGCTATTCCGACACCTTCAAGGAACTGGCCGACAAGTACCCCGACGTCGCGTTCATGAACGGATCGGGCACCACCAATTCCGACAATCTTCAGTCCTTCTACGGTCGCACCTACGAAAGCCAGTATCTGTGCGGCATGGCAGCCGGTGCGGCCTCCAAAACCGGCAAGTTGGGTTTTGTCGCGGCCAACCCCTTCGGCCAGGTCAACTGGACCGTCAACGCCTTCGCCATGGGCGCCCAGGAAATCAATCCGGACGCCACCGTCACCGTGATCTACACCGGCGCCTGGAATGATCCGATGAAAGAGCGCGCCGCCGCTACTGCATTGATTGACCAGGGCGCTGACGTCATCGGCCAGCACGTTGACAGCCCCACACCGCAGATTGTTGCGCAGGAGCGCGGCGTGTATGGCACAGGGCACCACCGCGACATGAGCGAGTTCGCCTCCGAAGCCAGCGTGTGTTCCTCGGTCTGGGTCTGGGATCGCTTTCTCGCCGACGAACTGAAGCGCGTAATGGCTGGCAACTGGAAGCCCGCTGAGAACGGCGCGCTGCTGTCCATGGAGCAGGGCGGCACTGATGTAGCCTGCTGTGGCGACGCCGTAAGCGAAGAGGATGAAAGCAAGATCATGGCCGCCCGCGAGGAATTGCTCAAAGGAGAGAAGCTGATATACGCCGGCCCGCTCTCTGACCGCAACGGCGAAGAAAAAGCCGCGGCCGGAGAGACTCTCTCTGACGCCGATCTGTGGTCAATGGACTGGTTCATCAAGGGAGTGATTACCCAGCAATGAGCCATACCAATGCGATCCAACTTGACGCCGTCAGCAAGTCGTTTGACGGCTTCAAAGCGCTTTCCGAGGCATCCTTTGTTGCCTGCTGGGGTGAGGTGCATGCCCTGCTGGGTGAGAATGGCGCTGGCAAGTCATCATTGATGAACATTGCCGCAGGGCTGTATGCACCGGAGACCGGATCGCTGCTCATCAATGACAATCTGGTACGTTTGAAGGGGCCACTGGACGCATCGAGCCAAGGGATTGGCATGGTGCATCAGCACTTCAAACTGGTTAAACCCTTCAGGGTTGCGGAAAACATACTGCTGGGCCTGCGCACCGACCAGGCCCTCAGTTACCGCAAACGTCTGCAGCAAACCGCCGAGCAGATCAAGGCCACCGCGGCCAAGCTGGGCTTCAGTATCGATCCATTTGCGCGGGTCGATCAGTTGTCGGTAGCCGAACAGCAACGCGTCGAGATTCTCAAGGTCCTGCTCGCCGGCGCACGCATTCTTATTCTGGACGAACCAACAGCAGTACTCACCGATGCGGAAGCGGAAAAGCTGCTGACCACGGTAAAGAATTTCGCTCATCAGGAAGGCGCAGCCGTCATCCTGGTGACGCACAAGATGAATGATGTAATGCGCTACGCCGACCAGGTAACGGTCATGCGCGGTGGGCGCACAGTAGCCAGCCTCAAGCCTCAATCGGTCACGGTTGGCGAGCTGGTCAAACTCACGGTGGGTGATGCGCCAACACCACCGCAAGTTCCCGCCAGCCGCGCCGCTGGCGAGGTCAAGCTGCAGGTCCAGGACCTGCACTCCAGCGGCTCGAGCTCAACGGCTTTGCGGGGCGTGAACCTGAGTCTGCGGGCGGGAGAAATCTATGGTATCGCCGGGGTTGGCGGCAACGGTCAAAGTGAGCTGGCCAACGCGCTCATGAGTCTGCCAGAGCCGGTCACCGGCGAAATACGGCTGACCGGCGAAGGCGATATTCGCATGCTGTCACCCGCCCGCCGCCGCCAGCTGGGAATTGCCTGCATTCCGGCAGATCGCTACTCCGCAGCCCTGGCTGCACCCCTGTCGATCAGTGACAACTTTGCCCTCGGCGAAATTCACAGTGGCCGCTACGGGCCTTTCTGGTTTTTGCGCCGCGGCCGTATCGACGCCGACACCGCTGCTGCGGTTCGCGAATTTGACGTGCAGGGCGTGCGCTCGTTGCAGCAGAAGGCGGCGCTGCTGTCCGGCGGCAACGCACAGAAGCTGGTCATCGCGCGCGAATTCAATCGCCAGCCACAACTGGTCATCGTCCATAGCCCCAGCCGCGGCCTGGACGTGCGTGCCACTTTGGCGGTGCACGAACGGCTGCGCAGTGCTCGCGATGCTGGTGCAGCAGTGCTGCTGATCAGTGAAGATCTGGATGAAGTGATGGCGCTGGCAGATCGCATAGGCGTGATGTCAGCGGGACGTATTATCGGTGAGTTTGCCCAACCGGCAGACCGCCAGGCAATAGGCCAGGCCATGGTGAACCATGTTTGACGCGACGAATTTTCAACCCCTGCTGGCACGCAGGTACACCCTCGAAGTACGTCAGCAGATGGCCTGGTACTGGCAGGCGCTGACCATCGCCCTGGCGCTGCTGGTCGGTCTGCTGATTTCCGCAGCCATTCTGGTCGCCGCCGGCGTGCCGGCGGGCGAGCTGCTCAACGAGTTTGTCATTCTGACCCTGTTTGACAGTCAGAGTCTGCGTGCCGTGCTGTTTCAGGCGGCGCCGCTGATCATGGTCGGGCTCGCGGGTTGCCTGGCTTTCCGCGCCCGTTTCTGGAATCTGGGACTGGAAGGACAGATGATCTGGGGCGCCATCGGTGCCACCGCTATCTCGCTGTTCGAGGTCGGGCCGCCGTCGCTGCGCCTGCCGCTGATGATGCTCTGCGCCGTACTTTGCGGTCTGCTCTGGGCGCTGGCACCGGCGTTGCTGAAATTGCATCTGAAGGTCAACGAAATCATCTCGACTTTGATGCTCAACTACATCGCCCTCAACTTTCTGCTGCATCTGGTCTATGGCAGTTGGAAAGACCCCCGCGACTCCTTTCCCTACTCGCCGCAATACCGAGCATTCGAGCGTCTGCCAGAGCTGTTTGACGGCTTCAGCGTGGCAGTATTGCTGGCCATGCTGGTGGCGCTGTTTGTGCTCTGGTTCACCGGTGTTTCCCGTGCCGGGCTGTACCTGCGCTTCGTGGACAACAGTCCCGGCGTGGCACGGGCGGTGGGGGTGCCGGTGAAACGGGTGATCCTCGGGACCGTGCTCTTGTCTGGAGCGCTGGCGGGCCTGGCCGGTTTCATGGTTACGGCAGGCCAGGAGGGTCGATTGACCAACTCCTTTTACGTCGGCTACGGCTTCTCCGGCATTCTGATCGCCTTTCTGGCGCGCAATCAGCCGATTGCGGCCAGCGTGGTGGCGTTGCTGGTAGCCACGCTGTTTGTCGCCGGCCGCAGTCTGCAAGTGTTCTACCAGATCCCCTTTTCCATGGTGCAACTGATCCAGGCGATTCTGGTGATCTGCGTGGCATCCTCGGAATTTTTCATTCGACACCGTATTCGCCGCATTCAGGGAGGGCTGGGCTGATGAGCATGATCGCAAGCTGGATCGGCAATATCCCCGATTTCGCCGTGCCCTTCGCGCTGGCTGCGTTGGGCCTGATTCTGATGGAACGCAGCGGCGTACTGGCGCTAGGTGCAGAGGGCCTGCTTCTGGTCGGCGCTCTCGCAGGCGTAGGGGCATCCCTGGTGACCGGCGGCGCCACCATCTGGGCGCTGATCATCGCCATGGGCGCTGCCGCACTGGTATCGCAACTGTTCGCGCTGATGGTACTGGTCATGCGCATCAACCAGGTGATCGCGGGGCTGGCGCTGGTGTTTTTCTGTCAAGGCCTGACCGGGCTGCTCGGTACTCTGATGGATTGGACCAACAGGCCGGTGTCGGGCTTGAGTTCGTACGCGCTGTGGCCGCTGTCGGAACTGCCCGTGGTGGGCAAATTCTTTATCCAGAATCCGATAGTGTACCTGACGCCGATCATCTTCCTGCTGGTGGTCTGGATACTCACTCGCACGGTACTGGGCCTGCGTCTGCGCGCCGTCGGCGAGAACCCCCAAGCCGCCGATGCTGCCGGGATTCCGGTCCTGGCTTACCGCTGCATGGCTATTGCCGCAGGCTCGGCGCTGATCGGTCTGGCGGGGGCCTACATTTCGGTACTGAGCACCAAGATGTGGATTGCCGATATGGCGGGTGGGCGCGGCTGGATCGCGGTAGCGCTGGTCATCTTCGCTCGCTGGTCGCCATGGAAAGCGCTGGCCGGCGCGCTGCTGTTCGGCTGCATTGAGGCGTTGATTCCGCAGATGGCCGCCTCGGGTATCCGCCTTCCACAGTACTTTGTTTTCATGACGCCCTATGCCGTCACTCTCGGCGTCATGATCTGGGTGGCCATTGTCAGCCGCGACAATAGCAGCCAACCGGGTGCACTGGGCGAACCCTTCATTCGCGAGGAGCGCCGCTAACCGGTGCTCTTCGCTCTGATTACCGACAACAGGATATTTGCATGCAAGGTGTAGCTTTGATTACCGGAGCGAGCTCCGGTTTTGGCGCCGCCAGCGCGCGCCATTTGGCCGCGCACGGCTGGCCTTTGATTATCTG
The DNA here is from genome assembly GCF_009497895.1 of Halopseudomonas pelagia. Taxonomy (NCBI): domain Bacteria; kingdom Pseudomonadati; phylum Pseudomonadota; class Gammaproteobacteria; order Pseudomonadales; family Pseudomonadaceae; genus Halopseudomonas; species Halopseudomonas pelagia. Next base: position 338,481 of record NZ_CP033116.1, read on the forward strand.
CGGCCGCCGCCGGGAACGTCTCGACGCGCTGGCCACCGAACTGGCGCCCCTAACCCCGGTACTGGCGTTGGAGCTGGATGTCCGCGACGCCGCGGCGGTCAAGCGCGCTATCGACGAGTTGCCCGCGCAGTTTGTCGGCATTCAGCTGCTGGTCAACAACGCCGGGCTGGCACTGGCCCCAGGTCCCGCACAAACGGTGGCGCTGAGTGACTGGCATACCATGATCGATACCAATATCACTGGGCTGGTCAACGTCACCCACGCGCTGCTACCGCGTTTGATAGCCTGGGGAGCGGGGGCGAGCATCATCAACATTGGCTCGACCGCGTCTGGCAATCCCTATCCTGGCAGTCACGTCTACGGCGCCAGCAAGGCTTTCGTCCAGCAGTTTTCCTTCAATCTGCGCTGTGATCTGCAGGGCACCGGTGTGCGGGTGACCGACCTGTCTCCCGGCATTGCTGAAACCGAGTTCAGCCTGGTACGCAACGCCGGCAACGAGGGCGCGGCGGAGGCGGTCTACCGCAATACCACCCCGCTCACTGCTGACGACGTCGCCGAGCAGGTCGCGTATATCGCTGCATTGCCTGCACACATGAATATCAATCGCATGGAAGTGGTGCCGGTATGCCAGGCCTGGGGGCCTTACGCAATACACCGGGAGATGAGCGCCTGAAGTGAATGTCGCTCAGGCCCCGACTCAAGATGGGCTTCCCATGTTCAATCAAAGTGCATGACGGCAACAAACCGCTGCAATCCGGTGCAGGAATTTACTGACCAAATGATCAGGAAATAGAAAACAGGCGCTCTTGGCCATATGGCACGGTGCTTGCTCTATACGAAATATTGATTAACTGGTCAGAAAATTACAACCATCTGGAGTAAGCCTCATGCGTTATAGAAAAAAGCCGGCGGCTGCCGCCAACAAGAGTACCCTCTCGGCCGTCGCTGGCCTGCTGCTGGCCGGCATCGCTGCCGCCCCTTCGGCAAGTGCCCAGGAACTTGATCGCGTCACCTTTGGCACCAACTGGTATGCCCAGGCCGAACATGGCGGTTTTTACCAGGCTCAGGCCACCGGGATTTATGAAAAGTACGGTCTGAACGTATCCATCCAGATGGGCGGCCCGCAGGTTAACGGCATGCAGTTGCTGGTGGCCGGGCGTCGTGATTTCTCCATGGGCTACCCCATCGGCAACATCAAGGCGCGCGAAGAAGGCCTGCCGGTCAAGACCGTCGCTGCTTCGTTTCAGGGCGACCCGCAAGCGCTGATCGCTCACCCGAACGTCACCTCCATCGAGCAGATCAAGGAAGAGAACCTGCCGGTTTATATTGCGTCCTTTGCCCATACCACTTTCTGGCCCTGGCTGAAGGCCGAATACGGCTTTACTGACGATATGACCCGCCCGTACACCTTCAGTGTTGCGCCGTTCATGGCCGACCCCAAGATCGTCCAGCAGGGTTACCTGTCATCCGAGCCCTACGCCATCAAGCAGGGCGGTATCGAGCCCTCGGTGTTCCTGCTGGCTGATTACGGCTATCCGGCCTACGCCACCACGATCGAAACCACTGACAAGATGATCGAGGAAAACCCCGATCTGGTGCGCCGCTTTGTGCAGGCGAGCATGGAAGGCTGGGCCAGCTACCTTGCTGATCCGGCACCGGGTAATGAACTGATCAAGAAAGAAAATCCGCAGATGACCGATGAGCAGATCGCCTACGGCATCGAGAAGATGAAGGAGCACGGCCTGGTCACCGGTGGTGATGCCGAGACCGGCGGTATTGGCGTGATGACTGATGAACGCTGGAAGGCTCTGCACGATTTCATGCTCAAAGCTGAGCTGATCTCTTCCGACCTGGATATCCATGATGCTTACACCCTGGAATTCCTGCCTGAAGAGCCGGTGCTCCAGTAACGGCCACGCTCAATCCTTCCTGTCTTCAGCCTGAGTCTATCTATCGAGTGGGTGAGCCTGCGCCAGCAGGTCACCCCAGGAGCCACAGCATGAATGTTTCACCCATCACACCGGGTAACTCCGCTACGACGCCGGACCCGGCCTCCAGCACGCCAGCCGATGCTACCCAGACGAGCCGCCCGGTACTGCAGGTCAGCGACGTCAACAAGATTTACGCCAACGGCACCGTGGCGCTCAAGGGCGCTGACCTGACCGTGCGGCAGGGCGAGTTTGTCAGCCTGCTTGGGCCTTCTGGCTGCGGCAAAAGCACTTTGCTGCGGATCATGGCCGGGCTCGGCGATGTAACCAGCGGCACGGTGAACTGGTGGGAGCATGACTACAACGTGATCGGCGACAAGGGTCGCAAGCTGGCATTCGTGTTCCAGAACGCCACGCTGATGCCCTGGGCACGGGTGCGCAAGAATGTGCGCCTGCCACTGGACCTGGAGGGTGACGCCAGTACCGACATTGAAGGCCGCATCGACCGCGCTCTCGAAATGGTCGGCCTCACCGGTTTTGACAATGCCTTCCCGCGCGAGCTGTCTGGCGGCATGCAGATGCGTGCCTCCATCGCCCGCGCGATGATCACCGAGCCCAACCTGCTGCTGATGGACGAGCCCTTCGGCGCACTCGACGAGATGACCCGCAACAAGCTCAACGACGACGTTCTCAAGCTCTGGCAAAAGAACGGCTGGACCATCGTCTTTGTCACCCACAGCGTGTACGAGGCCGTGTACCTGTCCAGCCGCGTAGTAGTGATGGCAGCTCGACCCGGGCGCATTGTCGAGGATATCCGTATCGACGAACCCTATCCGCGCAGTGCTGATTTTCGCGTGTCGTCCGAATTCGCCGGCTATTGCCGCCAGGTTTCCAAGGCACTCGAGCGTGCTAGCGCCATGGGCGCTTCAGCGTCACAGGAGGCTCACTGATGAGCACGCCACTGATTCAGAACGAGAACTTCGTCAAGATCGCCGCGCCTCTGGCCGTGGGCCTGCTCTTTCTGCTGCTCTGGGAAGCGGCCGTGGTCGCCATGGAAGTGCCGCGCTATATTCTCCCAGGCCCTTCGGCCATCTTCGATTCGCTGGTTACCGATTGGCGTGTACTGCTGGCGGCACTGATGATCACGCTGAAAGTCACCTTCATGGCCTTTGCCATCTCCGTGATACTCGGCGTGGCCGCATCGCTGCTGTTCGTGCAGAGCAAATGGATCGAGTTGAGCCTGTTCCCGTACGCAGTACTGATGCAGGTAACACCGGTGGTGGCCATCGCGCCGCTGATCATTATCTGGATTGACGACACCACCTGGGCGCTGACCGTGTGCGCGGTGATCATCGCCATCTTCCCGATCATCTCCAACACCACTCTGGGCCTGCGCAGCGTGGATCCGAATCTGCTGAGCATGTTTCGCATGTACCGCAGCAGCCGCTGGCAGGAGCTGATTCGCCTGCGCATCCCCGGCGCACTGCCGTATTTCTTCGGCGGGCTGCGCATCAGCAGCGGCCTGGCGCTGATTGGCGCGGTGGTCGCGGAGTTTGTCGCCGGTACCGGCGGGGCCAAGGCCGGGCTGGCCTACATGATCCTGCAGTCGGGCTATAACCTGCAGATTCCACGCATGTTTGCCGCACTGGCACTGATCACCCTGACCGGCATCGCGCTGTTCGCGCTGATGGTCTGGCTATCAGACCGGGCCCTACGCAACTGGCACGAAAGCGCACTGAAAGTGGAGCATTGAGCATGCGCAAGGCCGGTCCTGGGCCAGCTAACTCGCAGTACGCCTGGGGTCTTGGCTATCTGCTGCTGGCAGCTACTGCGCTGGGCTGGGGGCTGAACTTTCCGATCCTCAAGCTGGGTCTGGAAAACAGCCCGCCGCTGCTGTTCACCAGTCTGCGCATGGCACTGGGCACGCTGACGATGTTTATTGTCGCCGCGGCCATGGGCATATTGCGCTGGCCAGCGCGGGGCGATTGGCCGGTGCTGTTCTCGGTCGGCGTGCTGCAGAACATGGCATTTATCTCGCTGGTGACCATGGGATTGCAGTATCTGCCGGCAGGCCGCGCTGCGATTCTGGCTTACACAACACCCATCTGGGTAGTACCGGCAGCGGCGCTGTTTCTGGGCGAGCGCTTTACCTTGCCCCGAGCCATCGGCGTGGGCCTGGGTATGGCCGGGCTGATGGTCATACTCAACCCGCTATCCCTGACCTGGGATAACCCTGATGTGCTGCTCGGCGCCGGATTGATCATGCTCGGTACGCTGGTCTGGACCGCCGGACTGATTCACGTTCGCCGTCACCATTGGCACGGCGAAGTGCTCTCGCTGATTCCCTGGCAACTGCTGATGTCGGTACTGGTACTCACGCCCATCGCGCTGCTGGTAGAAGACCCGAGTGAGATTATCTGGGACACCACTTTTCTCTGGCCACTGTTGTTCAGCGGCACCGTCGCCTCCGGGCTTTGTGTGGCCGCTCAGGTGGCTGCGATCAGATCCCTGCCGGCCGTCAGCCTGTCGCTCAGCTCCGCTTCGGTGCCCGCGGTGGGCCTGCTGTCCGCCGCCTGGTTTCTGGGAGAACGGCCCAGCCAGACCGATCTCATCGGCTTTGTACTGATCGCAGCGGGCATCCTCGTCGTCGGGCTGGCGGATCGTCGTCAAGCCGCTCGCACCCGGGCAGCAACTGCTGGCGAATCGGCCTCGTCCTGAGGCTGGTCGTCAGCCACCTGCGCGGCCTAGCGTCCCTCTCTGCACTTCACCCGTGCGTCAACCACCAGCCTGCACCATTTTTGCGCACGACCTTGCCTTCCGGGCCCCAGCAAAACGGCGCCTGGGCATGGCAACGTGCTTGCGGCCCCTGACTTGCAGGCTTTTTGCCCAGAGCGACGCCGGTTGCGAAAGATGGCCCACATTTTGCTCCTTCAAGTAAAAACCTGCCTAACTGGTCAGGATATTTGACCGACAGAATTACCTACCCCGGAGAGAGACACATGTTGAAGAACACGTTCAAGGTTCTGGCGATCACCCTCGCCATCGCAGGCAGCGGTCTGGCCACTGCAGCAGACAAGGTAACCTATCAGCTCGACTGGCTGCCCGGCGGTGACAAGGCGCCGGTTTACGTCGGTATCCAGCAGGGCTTTTTTGCCGATGAGGATCTGGAGGTCAGCATCGCCAGCGGTCGCGGTTCCACCGATGCCATCACCAAGATTGCCACCGGCCAGGCCGATCTGGGCAGTGCCGACATCGGCGCATTGATGGCCGCTCGCGCACAGGAAGAAGTTCCGGTCAGCGCCATCTACATGATCTTCAACCAGGCGCCGCACGCCTTCTTCATGCTCTCAAGCAGCGATATCGAAAGCATTTCCGATATCCAGGGCAAGAAGGTAGCGACGTCACCCTTCACCTCATCCAACGCATTCTTGCCGCTGGTACTTGAGGAAAACGGCATGCCAGCGGATGCGGTCACCCTGACCAAATCCGACCCCGGCGCACTGGGCCCGATGCTGATCACCGGCAATACCGATGCAATCATCGCTTGGGTTACCAACGTGGCGCTGTTCAAGGACCAGGCCGCCAGCGCTGGCAAGGATATTCGCGTACTGCCCTGGTCGGAAGCTGGCCTGTCGCTGTACAGCTCGGCAGTCGTCGCCAGCGACAAGTTTCTTGAGGAGCGCCCCGATGTAGCCAAGCGCTTTATGAAGGCTTACGCCAAGTCGCTGGAATTCACCATGAACGACCCTGAAGCCGCTGCCCAGGACCTGCATACCATGGTGCCTGAAGTGGACCCAGCCGTAGCCGTGGGCCAGATCAACGACACCAAGGTACTGGTCGACAACGAGATCAGCGAAGCCGACGGCCTGGGCACCATGACCCCAGAACGCGTCGCCAGCACATGGGAGTGGGTAGCCCGCGCCAATGAACTGAGCACCGACTCGCTGGACCCTGAAACCATCATCAACCGCGGCTTCATGCCGGAGTCGAAGTAATATGAGCCAACCCACCGAGCGCGCTTTCGTTCGGATGGATGGCGTCGGACACCGCTATGATCCGGCGCCAGACAGCCCGATGGCCGTGCGTAATATCGATCTGGAAATCCACCGTCACGAATTCGTGGCGGTGGTGGGGCCGTCCGGCTGCGGCAAGTCGACCTTGCTGCGCATGGTATCCGGCCTGCTGCTACCAAGCGAAGGTCAGGTCAGCGTCTTTGGCAAGCCGGTCAGCGGGCCGCGCGATGACGTCGGCATCGTGTTCCAGAAGCCGACCCTGCTGCCCTGGCTGAACGTGCGCAAGAATGTGCTGTTCCCGCTCAAACACAAATACGGTCGTTATGGCCGGGCAGACGAGCAGCGCGCCAACGAGCTATTGGCGATGGCCGGTCTGGACGCCTTTGCCGAGAAAATGCCCGACGAATTGTCCGGCGGCATGCAACAGCGCGTCGGCATCGTCCGCGCACTGCTGCTCAATCCGGACATCCTGTTGATGGACGAACCCTTCTCCGCACTGGATGCCATGACCCGTGAACAGATCGGCTTCGATCTGCTGAAGATCTGGGATGAGCAGCCCAAAACAGTACTCTTCATTACCCACTCGATTTCCGAGGCCGTGCTGCTCTCCGACCGGGTGCTGGTCATGAGCAAGCGCCCTGGCAGCGTGCTCGATCTGATCGACATCGACCTGCCACGGCCGCGCTCACCCGATACCATCAAACTACCCGAGTTCAGCGCGCTGACGGACCGGATCAGAAAACATATTTACGAACCGGCGGCGGCAGCCCAACCGAGTGCGGCCTGAGGTGGCTATGCGCAAGATGATGATGAATGCCTCACCCTGGCTGTTCTTTGCCGGATTGATTGTGCTCTGGGAAGTGGTTTGCCGGGTATTCGAATTGCCAGCCTACGTGCTGCCCGCGCCCAGCGCGATTGGCGCAGCCTTCTTTGAAGTGGAGATGGTCCGCTGGCTGGATCACCTTTGGGCGACCTTGCGTGTGGCGCTGATGGGCTTCGCGCTGTCCATCGTGATCAGCATTCCGCTGGCCATTATCATGATGCGCTCGGAGCTGCTGTCACGCACCCTGTATCCGCTGCTGGTGGTAGTTCAGGCAACGCCGGTAGTTGCCGTGGCGCCGTTGATCATCGTGATGATGGGCTCGGACGATCCCTCACGCGTGCTGATCACCTGCCTGCTGACGTTCTTCCCGCTGGTGGTCTCCACCGCTACCGGCATCAACGAAACGCCGCCGGAACTGATTGAGCTGAGTCGCTCACTGGACGCCCCGCTGCGCCGGGAAACCTGGCAGATCCGCATCCCCTACGCCATTCCGCATATTTTCAGCGGGCTGAAAGTCGCGATCACCCTGGCGATCATCGGTGCCGTGGTCGCGGAGTTCGTCGCGGCAGAGAAGGGCCTTGGCTACTTCATCCAGTTCTCCACCTCGTTCTTCAAGATTCCCCAGGCCTTTGCCGGGTTGTTCTTCCTCGCCGCCGTCAGCCTGTTGCTGTTCAAGTCGGTGCAGTGGACCCAGCAAATCTTCTTCGCCTGGAGCCTGCCGAAGAAAAAATAAACACCACCCATGAATAACAGGACCACGTTGTGAACCCAACCGAGACTGACATTGCCTTCCTGCGCCAGAGTTTTCGCCTCGCCGAAGAAGCTGGCCGCCAGGGAATCCACCCCTTCGCTGCAATCCTGGTCGATGATCAGGGCCAGGTGCTGATGGAGCAGATCAACGCCTTTCTGCCCGACAAAGACATGACCGGCCACGCCGAACGCGTACTGATGACCCGCGCCAGCACCACCTACCCGGCCGAGCTGCTGGCCCGCTGCACCATGTATACCTCCGCCGAACCCTGCGCCATGTGCGCCGGCGCCGCCTACTGGGCGGGTATCGGTCGTGTGGTTTATGGCGCCAGCGAAAAGCGCTTGAAGGAGCTGACCGGCAACCACCCAGAAAACCCCACGCTCGACCTGCCATGCCGCGTCATCTTTGCCGCCGGCCAGCGCAAGGTGGAAGTGATCGGACCCTTGCTGGAAGAAGAGTCCGCGCAAATGCACGTCGGCTTCTGGTAAGGCTGGCAGGCGGACGGCTCAATCCCGTCCGCCACCCTGCGCCTTGAAGCGCGCTGGCGTTACCCCCTGCCAGCGGCGGAAGGCGCGCACAAAAGCATTCTCATCGGAAAACCCCAACTGCTCGGCAATCTCCGCCACGCGTTTGTCCGCCTGCAAGGCATCGCAGGCTATCTGCTGTTGCACGCTTTCGCGCAGACTCTTGAAAGACAACCCCTCTTCAGCCAGCTTGCGATTCAGATGCCGGCCGCTCAATTCCAGTTGTTCAGCGATGCGCTCCTTACCCCAACGCGGATACGTCCGCACCAGTTGCTGCACGCGCGCGCTCAAGCTGTGCTGGCCCAGCTCGGTCAGCGTCTGATCCGCCAACCGGCGCAGGTGATCGCGCAGGGCACTGTTAGCCTGGATCTGCGGCAGCTCCAGTTGCGCGGCGGCAAAACCCAGATGGTTGCAGGGCGCATTGAAATGGACAGGGCAGCCGAGTAGCTGTTCATAATGATCCAGCGGCGCCAAAGGCGCATGCGCAAACCAGATACCGCTGGGTTGAAAGCGCTCACCAGTGGCCCAGCGCGTCAGTTTCAACATGCTCGCCATCACCGCCTCGACCCGCTCAGGCTGACGAATCGACAGGTGTGGTTGATAGTCGATATACACTTGTCCGCTATGCCGATGCAGCTGAAATTCGCCGCCGTCACCAATCACCGGCGCGTACTCGATCAACTCTTCCAGCGCTTCGCCCAGCGTGTCGCAGGTGACCAGCAGCATGCCGACGCTATCCAGATGCCCCACCTGAATCTCCAGCCCCAGACGCAGCCCAGCCAGCGGATCGCCACTGGCAGTGCAAAACGCCTCCCACAATTCATCCTGCCAGCTCAACGGTACCCGCTCGGCGTGGCGAATGCGTTCCGTCAGGTGCACGGGCAGGGTCAAGCCCAGGCGCTCTGCGGCTTGCACGATGGCTTGACCGTAGCGTGGGGTGACACTGTGTTCGGCAGAATCCGTCATGGCCTGAATTGCTGGTCCCTTGTCCCGTTTGGTGCGATACCGCCCGCAGGCGTTCGACTAGACTCGGATCATAACCTTGCACAAAGATGCAGGGAACGTTGATTGACTGCACCAGGCCCATGAAGAGGGAAATGCTGATTCGCACGGAGCTAGACAAGCGCTGTTGCCCACCCGCTGTTTCAGACCGTCGATGACCAGGGATGGTCATCGCCGAGCGAACAGGGATGTACTTGTAGCGCGTCTGGAACAGCGGGTGGGCAATAGCGCCACCACGCAAACCTGGCAATCAGCATTTCCCGAGAGCCCCATGGATGGCTCGTAGCATGTCCGCCCCAGGCTATCCGCAATGACGCGGAAACCTCGGAGCCACCTCAATCAACGTTCCTTAACGCAGAACGCAGACTAGAACCAGAACAAAAAAACAACAAGAGGAAAACACCCATGTACGCCGTCATTGGAGCTGGCCCGATGGGCCTGGCCGCAGCCCGCAACCTGCAGAAGCAGGGCATCGGCTTTACCGGATTGGAACTGCACAACGACGTGGGCGGGCTGTGGGATATCGATAACCCGCACAGCACCATGTACGACACCGCGCACCTGATCTCCTCCAAACGCATGACCGAATTCAGCGAGTTCCCCATGCGCGATTCGGTGGCCTTCTATCCGCACCATAGCGAACTGCGCCAATACTTTCGCGACTTCGCCGAGCACTTCAATCTCAAGGCGCAATACGAATTTGCCACCCGCGTCATCAGCATGGAGCCCGAAGGCGACAGCTGGCGGCTGGTCACCGAGTGCAACGGCGAGCAGCAATCACGCCTGTTCGATGGCGTGCTGATCGCCAACGGCACCCTGCACACGCCGAATATCCCCAAGCTGCCCGGTGAGTTCGCCGGCAAGCTGATGCACTCGTCCGAGTATCGCAGCCCGGCCGTATTCCAGGGTAAGCGCGTGCTGATCGTCGGCTGCGGCAATTCCGGCGCGGACATCGCCGTGGACGCCGTGCACCACGCCACCTCAGTAGATATCAGCCTGCGCCGCGGTTATTACTTCCTGCCCAAATTTCTCAAGGGCCGGCCCATCGACACCCTCGGCGGCAAGTTGAAACTGCCGCGCCCGCTCAAGCAACGCATGGACGCCGCGATGATCCGCATGGTCATCGGCAAGCCGTCCGACTATGGCCTGCCCGATCCCGATTACCGCATGTACGAATCGCACCCGGTGGTCAATTCACTGGTACTGCATCACCTGGGACATGGCGATATCAAACCGCGCCGCGACATCCGCCAGATCGACGGCCACACCGTGACCTTCACCGACGGTGAAAGCGCCGACTATGACCTGATCCTGATGGCCACCGGGTACCTGCTCGATTATCCCTTTATCGACCGCAAGCACCTGAACTGGCCCGCCGGCCACGACGCCCCGCAGCTGTATATGAACGTATTCCATCCCCAGCACGACAACCTGTTCATGATGGGCATGATCGAAGCCGCCGGCCTGGGTTGGGAAGGGCGCAACCAGCAGGCCAAACTGGTCGCGCTGTATATCCGCGAACAACAGCAGGGCAGCGCCGCAGCGAAGGCCTTCAAGCAGATCAAGCAGGAGCGGGCAGGGGTCAATCTGGACGGCGGCTACGAGTACATCAAGCTCGCGCGCATGGCCTATTACGTCAACAAGCACGCCTACCTGCAGGCGCTGAAGACGCATATCGATGAACTCGAGGCGCCACCCGCCGAGCCTGCAGCAGCCAAAGCGGCCCACGCATGAGTGGCGCGTTGCCAATCCAGTTCGACCCGGCGAGTCTGATCCTGCTGAACATCATCATGGCCTGCATGATGTTCGGCGTGTCACTCAGCCTGCGGCTGGAGGATTTCAAACGTATCGCTCTGGCGCCGGTGGCACCCCTGGCGGGCCTGTTCGCCCAGTTTCTGCTGTTGCCGCTGGCCACCTGCCTGTTTACCTGGGCGCTGAGGATTGATGCCGAACTGGCACTGGGGATGATTCTGGTCGCCTCCTGCCCGGGCGGTAGTTTCTCCAACATCATGACCTGGCTGGGCCGGGGCAATGTCGCCGTCTCGGTCAGCATGACCGCCGTCTCCAGCCTGGCGGCCACGGTGCTCACACCGCTAAATTTTGCCTTTTACGGCTGGCTGAACCCGCATACCCGCGAATACCTCACGCAAATCACCCTGGAGCCGGGCGGCATTCTGCTGCTGGTGCTACTGGTACTGGCGCTGCCGCTGGTGTTGGGAATGATCACCGGGCGCAAGCTGCCGGAGCTGGTCGCGCGCAGTGAAAAGCCGCTGCGCATCGCCTCGCTGCTGGTGTTTCTGGGGTTTGTCGGCATCGCTTTTTTTAACAACTTCGGCCTGTTTATCGAGCGCTTTCACAGCTTCTTCTGGCTGGTGGTATTTCACAACCTGCTGGCATTGTCCCTAGGTTACGGCATGGGGTGGCTACTGAAACTGCCGGTGCCCGACCGCCGCGCCGTGACCATGGAAGTCGGCATCCAGAACTCCGGCCTGGGTCTGGTGATCCTCTTCACCTTCTTCCCCGAAGCCGGCGGCATGATGCTGATCACTGCTTTCTGGGGCGTCTGGCATCTGGTTTCCGGTCTCACTCTTTCACAAATCTGGGCGCGTACCGCACATGACTAAACGTATTCTGATCACCGGCGCCGCCGGCTATATCGGCCATCAACTGGGCAACCGGCTGGCCGCCCATTATCACGTGATCGGCACCGACATTCGCGCCCGCGATGATCTGACCTTCCCCGTCCAGGTACTGGATGTACGCTCTGCCAGCCTGGCCGAGCTGCTGAAAGAACAGGGCATCACCCACGTGGTGCACCTGGCCTCGATTCTCCAGGCCTCGAAGGATCGCGCGCGGGATTTCGACATCGACGTCAACGGCACGCGCAATGTGCTGGAATGCTGTATTCAGGCCGGCGTAAAACACCTGACCGTGACCAGCTCCGGTGCCGCATACGGCTACTATGCAGACAACCCCGAATGGATCGACGAACAGGACGCGATTCGCGGCAATCCCGAATTCGCCTACTCCGATCACAAACGGCAGATCGAAGAACTGCTGGCCAGCTATCGCCAGCAGCATCCCGAATTGCAGCAATTGATTTTCCGCCCCGGCACCGTGCTGGGCAAAGACACGCGCAACCAGATTACCGACCTGTTTATGGCGCCGCGCATTCTCGCGCTCAAGGGCAGCGACTCGCCCTTCGTGTTTATCTGGGATGAAGACGTGATCGGCGCTATGGAAATGGGCCTGCGTGAAGACAAGAGCGGCATCTACAATATGGCCGGCGACGGTGCCCTGACCATGGCCGAGATCGCCAAACGCCTGAACAAACCGCTGCTGACCCTGCCCGTATGGCTGGTCAAAGCCGGCCTGCAAATCGCCCAATGGCGCGGCAAACCCACCAGCCCCGCGCAGGTCAACTTTCTGCGCTACCGGCCAGTACTGAGCAATCGACGTTTGAAGGAAGAATTCGGCTACCCGCTCAGCAAAACCTCCGCCGAAACCTTCGAGTATTTTGTTGAGTGCAATCGACTCCGGAGCTAAACGAAGCTGCAAGCATCAGGATGGGATACTCAATCAGGCAGTCAACTGGATGCCTGAAGTTTCCCAATTAACTTACCAGCAGCTCGGTCTGCACTAATCTTGCCGCTTGCAGCTTAAAGCTTGCAACTGGCGACCAAAGGGAGCCCGCCCCATGCGCGTAATTTTGATCACCGGCGCCGCCTCTGGCCTGGGTTGGGCAATGGCCCAACATTGGTTTGCTGCAGGGCACAGCCTGGTGCTGGCCGACATCGATGAAAGCGGCCTGAAGAATCGAGCGGCAGAACTGAATAATCCGGGAAGGGTGCTGACGGTCACCTGCGATATCACCCGTGCCGCGGATATTCATTTTCTGATCGACGAGACCCACGCGCGTTTCGGTCAGCTTGATCTGCTGGTTAACAACGCCGGCATTACTCATCGCTCACCAGCGCACCAGACGGATCCTGCGGTGTTTCGCAAGGTCATGGCGGTGGACTGGCAGGGCCCGGTGGAATTGACCCTGGCCGCATTGCCAATGCTGCGCGAGTCCACCGGACAGATCATTTGCATTGGCTCCATGGCCGGCTGGATGCCAGTCCCCGGCCGTGCTGCATACTGCGCAGCCAAGGCCGCACTCACGCAATTCTTCGAAGTGCTGCGCCTGGAGCTGGAAGCCGACGATATTCATATCCTGATGGCCTACCCCAGCTTTCTCGATACACCCATCGAAAACCACGCCCTGGGCAAGGATGGCAACATCGCCAAACATCCCCGTTCCATGGTCGGCGGCATGCGCAGCGCTCAGTGGATGGCCGAGCTGATCGACACCAGCCTGCAACAGCGCAAACGCTGGATACTGCCCGAGCCGGTATCTCGCTTCGGCGCTCTGCTCTGGCGCATCGCCCCGGCGCTGTATCTGCGACAGGTACGTAAACGCTTTGCCGGTGAGCTGCGCTAAAGCGGACACCGAAGCTGGTAGGAGCCGCGCCTTCGCGCCGAGGCCGGCGCTCCCACAAAACAGCCCGCAGAGGCGACCCAAGGTTGAAATCAGGTTACCCTATCCCGCCCATTCAGCGACCCTACAAACCGAACTCTATGCCATCCATCATGACCTCACCCTGTAAACGGTTTCACCATGCTGCATGATCCCTGGATCTGGGTCGGCGCCTTTATATTATTGGCCTACACGGTTGAAGCCATCACCGGCTTCGGCAGCCTGATCATCGCCCTGTCCCTGGGTGCGCTGCTGTTGCCGCTGTCGCAGCTGATACCGGTAATGATCGCGCTGAATGTGCTGATGAGCGGCTATATGGCCTGGCGCAACCGCCGGCATATTCATTGGCCAACCTTGCTCAAGCTGATACTGCCACTGATGCTAGCCGGCACCCTGGCCGGTTACCTGATGCGCCCCTGGCTCGGCGACCAATTGCTCAAAGCCGCCTTCGGCCTGCTGGTGCTGTGGTTCTCCACCCGCGAACTCTGGCGCATGTACCACAAGCATACGGTGCACCCGCATCCGCCCGTGCTCAGCCGCGTGCTCACCTTCGGCGCCGGCATTACCCACGGCCTGTTCGCCTCCGGCGGCGCCCTGCTGGTCTACGCCATGGCCGGCACCCCACTAAACAAAAGCCACCTGCGCGCCACCCTGCTAAGCACCTGGTTCAGCCTCAATACCTGCCTGTGCGTTATCTTCCTGCTGGACGGCACCCTGGTGCCCGCCCTACCCAGAGTGGTCACCTTTATCCCGCTGCTGGTGATCGGCGCACTGCTCGGGGAGTTCCTGCACCACCGTCTGAATGAACACCGCTTTCGCGTGTTCCTCTACAGCTTGCTGGTGATTTCTGGGACGTTGTTGTTGGGTAAAGCTTTGGTGGATATGTAAGTCAGAGCATTTCCTCGGCCAACTCCATCCAGCACCAGCAGCCTAGGCGCCCAGCTGTAAAAGAAGGTTGGCACCTCGGCAAAAAAAGTATCACTATGCCAGTAACTGCCAAATTGCAGCCCTCTTCGGTGGCAAGGATGCCCGATCTAATTTCTTAAGACATCCAAACCCACCTGCCATTGCTGGCTGGCGTGAGGTGCTGTGTATTCGGCTATAACGTGTTAAATGGCGTGCGGCTGAACGTGCAATCGGTTGTAGGGAGGGAAAATAAGCATATGGCTTTATTCATGAAAGATCGCTGGAGCAGAGGAGTGCTATGTCGCGTATTAACGACGAGTACGATTTAATCACTGTTAGGTGCCAACTTGAGCAAACCACCCCCCGAGCACATGAATAAATGAGACTGATTGATAGCGCTTCAGCTGAGTTTCAACGCTCACCAATTACTGTAGTCACAGGCGCAATCGGCGTGCTAGTAGCCGCTCTGAGCTTAATTCTTGCAGCAGCCCAGTACAAAGTCACACCTGAAGCAATCGGACAAACACGTAGCGACTTAACAACCCAAGCTCTGGAAATCAACCTTGGAAACATTTTTGTAATTGCATCGTACTTTCTATCCTCAACCATTGTCTCGGCAATAATCATTCGAAAAATTGCAAGAAAACACGATGTAGCAGCGCTATTCGCATCAGTCCCGCTAGCAGCACTAGTGAATTTCACGGCTATCCTTCTTATATATCTAGCCCCACCAAGAACACTAAGCCAACAACTTTTCACATCAGCCCACGACTTAATACTTTATGCATCAGGAGCGATATATATAAGCGCCTGCGGAGTAGCAGTACTCAGAGATATGGCAAGCTCCACAGCCAGTAAAAAAAGTGATGAGGAAAGCAAAGGCGGTGAAAGTAGTGAAGGTCTGGGACTATTAATAGTTCCTCTGATTTTACTATTCATTTGGTGTTGGCTGGTTTTTGCTGGGCAAACTAGAATTACGCAAACACTACTCCCCGAAATCACCCATTACATAGAGCGAGAAAAACCCAGTGATGGCAGCTAACAAAGCGCTTATGGTGTGCCCCGGAATCTAAAGCAAGAGGTGCTTCGTGACACAAAACTCAATGTTTATCCATATCGTGCGTCCAGAGCACCCTGACCGGGAGTACGAAGTCCCTGTTTATAGTATTGCTCTAGGGCCTGGAGTAGTGCGATACCTGAAATTTTACGACCTTTTGCACAGTGATTTCGAACTAATAACGAAGGAGATAAATTCTTACGAGGCACCGCCAAAATTTGATATTCCAGACAAGTTTTTTCAAATTGAAATTGAGCAATTAAAGTTCCCAGATGGCGGTGATCCAGATAATGTGGACGGATTGCTTCCGAGCGGATTAAGCTCTTTTACCAACTGTTTAAGGTCATTCCTGATTTCGGAAAATTGGGTTGATGCCTTGGAACAACAAAAGCGTTTATTGTTTTTGTTTTCAAACAACATACCACTTGAAGCCTATTCTGATTTTCATGACAAGCTAGCGCTCAAGCAGTTGAGAGCTGAAGCGTGTATGCAAGCATATGTTGAAACATGTAATGACGACGAGACGCTGGCGATCTCGTATAGCGATGACGCGTCATACTTGATTTTGGGATGTGACAGGCACGTATTTAAAATGAATAACTTTATTAAATCTAGAATGCTTGACATCGAAGCCAAGAAACAGAATTTGAATGCTAAAGAAATAGCAAAGAACGATGCTGAAGAACATGAAAATCTGAAGAGATCAAAATACATAACATATTTGTATTTAATGCAAGATCTAAGAAATGAACTGTATAAGATCGGAAAGAGCAAGCACCCTCAGGTAAGAGAGAGGACGCTACAATCAGAGCAACCTTCGACTGTCTTAAGAATAGCCATCCCTGCCCCTGATTTTGCTGAAAAGCACCTTCATTCCAAGTTCTCTTCCAAGCGTGTAAGGGGTGAATGGTTCGATATTGACGAAGTGGATTTGATTGGAATTGTAGATTATTTAGCTAGGAGTGGTGACATTAAACGAGCCAATGTAGACAATGAATGGCTGGGCAAGGTATATCTTAATTCAAAGCCTTAACGAGTTAGAAAACCGGGGTCAGTTCAGATAAACATTAAAGTGAGAAACCTTTATTGGACCCCACTTTCTTCCATGGCAGAAGATAGCATATGTCGTCGATGGTGAGGTTCAAACAATAAATCGCGCGCCAAAATTTACGCTATCTTTCGCTATCATGAAGCGCATACATCTGATTCAGAGTAACGCTACATCTACATCCAGGAATTCGGGGCCAGAGTAACGTTAAACTTATATCGATTTAAAAACTTCACTCTGACCCCAATTACGTACATGACCCCAATTACCTGCAAGCTAGTATAGTGCAGCTTTATTCCTTTGGATGGACAAGTTAATGAATATCGTCAGCAACACCAAGTGCCGAAAGTGTGGAATAGTCGCTCACATTTCAACCGTTAAACGCACGAATACTGTTGGGCACGAATGTTTGAATGAGCTTGAATGCAAAAACCGAACTGAACAGTCTAAGAAAAAAGACTAAAGAAGGAATATTAAATGCCGCTTTTTCTCAACAAGCAAAAATTAGATATTTCTACACCATCTAATTTTAGCCTAAGCCTTAAAAATAATTCAGACCTGTTAGATAAAATATTTAAACCCGAAATATGGGAAGAGATATCTAAGAAGCCTGATGCAAGAGCGTATATGGAGGAAATTGAAGCTTTCGCAAAATCTGGAAATTCACAGTGTCAAGAGCTTGTGGCACAGTGGAATATAATACTGTGTCAGGGAAAAGATGATCCTAGCGTTCTAAAATTCGGCCTTAGGAAAGCCATTGAGTATGGGGCAATGGCCGCCAAGTCAGGTGTAGCAAGCGAAGCTCTTAACCTCCCTATATCGCTGGGTCAACTCGGTCAAATATTAATTGAGGAAAGTGGGGGGAAGTTTACTGGCGAGATTGAGCATATATTTAAAGAAATGTATCGCTGGTCACTGAGGAATTCAGAAAACGCAGCGCTTCCTGAATGGAAGAGGGCGCAGGCACGTGAAACCGCACGAGAACTGTATGAAGGTATGCCAGAGCTCTATGAGTAAAATTAATCGATGGGGTCAGAGTCATTGATTGACGAGGGAATGCCCTGCATTGCCGAACGGGTTGTGTGCAAGGATAAGCCAGGACGTCAGCCCGAATATCACGCTGCTTTCCGACGTGGCCTATCATAAGCGTCGAAGACCTCCATGCCGGATCAACACCAGAGTACGGGCCACACCATGAACGATAAAACCGCCATCATCCTCGGCGCCTCCGGCTCCGTCGGGCAGGCTCTACTCGACGAGCTAGTACGCTGCAGCGCTTTTAGCCACATCATCGCCTTGACCCGGCAGCCTCTCAATCTGCCAACCGAGGCGAAAGTGGAGCAACGGCTAGTATCCGATATGACGCCAACCCACCTTGAGCAAGCCGTTATTGAAGTACTCACCGAGTGCAACAACGAAGCGGTGGGCTTCAGCGTGCTGGGCGTAGGCGCGGGTACGGCGAAGCTTTCACTTGAGCAGCACCGCGCCGTGGACGTTGAGCTTAACGTTGCTTTTGCGCGTGGCTTGAAGGCCTCTGGCAAGGTGCAGCACTTTGCGTTTATGTCGGCCATCGGCGCTAATATCAAAGCTAGAACCACTGGCTCTGGTGCTCCGGGTTTGCCGCGTTATGCGCGCGTCAAGGGCGAGGCGGAAGCGGCGGTGTTGGATCAAGGCCCGGCGGTGGTGAGTATTTTTCGGCCAGCGATGATTATAGGCTCGCGGCATACACCGCCCTTGCTGTCTTCGGCTCTGTCCCTTTTCACCCCATTGATGCCGGCCAAGTATCGCTCCATCCGCACTACCGAGATCGCCCAGGCGATGGTTGCAGCTGCGCTGCAGGCGCCGGAGAAAAGTGCGATATATAGCTACCCGGAAATGATGGAGCTGATTGAGACAATCTCTCCGTAGAACAGAGCTCTTGCTTCATGGATAACACCACCGACGTCTGGCAGCAGTATTACCAGAAGGCCTTGAGCCGCCCTCACTCCTCCCGCACCGAACTGGCCGTAAGCTTGAATACTTCGGGCTTGCAAGTGGCTGTTGATTGCGGCTGTGGCACTGGAAGCGATATCGCCTTTCTCTCGGCGCGGGGTCACCAGGTGCATGGCTTTGATGTGAACTCCGATTCAGTCTCGCTGTGCCGGGATCGTTTTGCCGGTGACGCGCAGGTGAGCATTTCCCAGGCGGCGTTTGAAGACTATGCCTACCCACGATGCGGCGTGATGATCGCCCACTCCAGTCTGTTCTTTGCTGATCCGGCGCGCTTTGCAGCTACCTGGCAGGCGATGGCGTCGAGCCTTGCCGTTGGCGGTGTGTTTTCCGGTGATTTTATGGGTATGGATGATAGCTGGGCGACAGGTTATCGGACCGTGACGACGCCACTGACCCGGCAGCAGGTTACCGATCTGTTTGCGGGCTTTGACATCATTGAGCTGCATGAGCGTAACGAGCAGGGTATAACTGCGCTGGGCAGAACCAAGCACTGGCATATTTTATCGGTGGTCGCGGTGAAGCGCGGTTGAGCTGGCCTTCGCCAACCTTGGATATCTGCAACGGAATCTCCAGCGCCTTGCCGGGTCATCACTAGTTCAAAGCATATCGAGCGTATGTGGAAATCTCTTTCGAGCTGATCGGGTTGTTGTTTGCTGTGGCGGTCTTGGCGGGAACCATTGATACCCTGGCGGGGGGAGGCGGGTTAATTACCATTCCGGCGTTGATGCTCTCGGGCATGTCGCCGATCAATGCACTGGGTACCAACAAGTTGCAGGGTTGCCTGGGCACCGGCACGGCTACTGCGCTGCTATTGAGAAAATCCAAGATCCGCCTGCGACATATTCGCCCGCTGGTGATCGGAGCCTTTCTGGGCTCGGCACTGGGTACGGTAGCGGTGCATTTTGTGAATCAGCAGTACCTGACCCTGGCCGTTCCGCTGGTGCTGACCTTTATTGCGGTCTACTTCATCCTCTACAAACCCGGCAAAGCCGCGAACCTGGGCACCAAGGTCAGTGGCAAAACCTTCACCTACGCGGTGATTCCCGGCATCGGTTTTTATGACGGCATGTTCGGGCCGGGCACGGGGTCTTTTTTCACCCTGGCCAATGTAATGCTGCGCAGGGCCAAGCTGATTGCCGCCACGGCCACGGCAAAGCCGCTGAATTTCGCCACCAACTTTTCATCGCTGATCGTCTTTACCCTCTACGGCAATGTGGTGTGGCAGGTGGGGTTGGTAATGATGGTCGGGCAATTTATCGGCGCCTGGACCGGTGTGCACTTTCTCTACAAGATCGACCCCAACAAGCTACGCTTGCTAGTGGTCACCGTGTGCCTGGTTATGCTGGGCAAATATCTGCACTCCACCGGCTGGATCACATTTGCCCTCTGACCGGCGGGGCTGGGCATTCAGACAGGCGACACCCTCTGAGTAGGTGATGCGCAACTTCAAGTCTGACTGCCCAGCCATAGGAAAGCATGTGCAATAAATGCGCTGGATATAAGCCCAATCCGGCAGCCACATCCGCCGCGCCAACGGGACCAACCTTAGCGCCGCGCCTCCAGAATCAGATTGAAGGGCGTTTCCGCCGCACGCCGGAAATGCTTGAAGCCGGCCTTGCGGAACACCTCGGCCAAGCGCGCCTCTCCGGCCTGGGCACCGAGCACTTCGGTACCGCCTTCCGAGATCGCATGAGCACAGCAGATGCAGGTGGAGGCTGAGTAATAAAGCTGGCCAACGGTCGACATGTTCTGCTCCAGCCGATCATTGGCAAAGGGCTCGACCAGCAACACCGCGCCATCCGGAGCCAGCACCTTGGCCGCATGTTGCGCCGCTGCCAGCGGGTCGCCGAGGTCGTGCAGGCAGTCAAAAAAGCAGATGAGGCCATACTGCTTGTCCGGATAGTCCACCGCTTTGGCTACCTGAAACTCGACATGATCGGTTACCCCGGCTTTTATCGCATTCTGCGTGGACTCCTCGAGTGAAGGCGCGTGTACGTCATAGCCGTAAAAGTGCGAATTCGGAAAGGCTTTGGCCATCAACACTGTGGAATGGCCGTGACCGCAACCCACATCCGCGACGTTAATGCCTGCTTCAAGCTTCTCCACCACGCCTTCGAGCGCCGGCAACCACTCCGGCACCAGGCTGCTGCGATAACCGTTGCGGTAGAACGCTGCTACGCCGCATTGCAGGCGATGATCATGCTCGCCCCAGTTCACGCCCTTGCCAGTGCGAAAGGCCTCCAGCGACAACTCTTCATCGAACCACATGGATGCGGGCACCTGCCAGGCAGGCGGCAAGAACACCGGGCTTTCGTCATCCGCCAGCACCATGGCCTGCTCCGGTGCCAGTTCATAAGTGTCGCTGGCAGGGTGATAATCCACATAGCCCGAGGCGGCCTGGGAGTTCAGCCATTCGCGCACGTAGCGTTCAGCGCAGGTACTGCGCTTGGCCACCTCCGCTGCGCTGAGCGGGCCGGCACCGGCCAGGGTCTTGTACAGGCCCAGTTTGTTGCCCAGGGTGATCATGATGCCGCCATAGCCGGCAGCCAGATCACCCATCGCTCGCATCACAAAGGCCTCCAGTTTACTTTCATCGATAACAGGCATATTCATGGTAGGGCTCCTTCAGAGTTTTGTTCACAGGGAGATTGGATTGCCCGCACATGATCGCTGCCGCTAGCGAGGTAACTGAAGAGCCGGAACGACCTGAAAACGGTCCATTTATGCCACGCTGCTTGTGTGTAACGGCGAGGATCACCGCCATGAACGACACAACTCCCATTGATGAACGAAGCGACCAGGTTGCAGGCGCCCCACAACATGTGAGCCTTGTAGCTTTTCCTGATGCGGTGATGTCGACCATCGCCGGTATATACGATGTGTTGAACGCGATAACGCTAATGGGGATGGGTGACCCGGACACGCCGCCACCCTTTCATATCGAGTTAGTGGGAGAAGCAGCAGGTACGATGACGCTGGCCAGCGGCGTGCCGATCACAGTGCAGCGGGCAGTAGACGCAATACAGTCCACAGACATTGTCATTGTTCCCGCCGTGCTGCTACGGGCAGAAGGATGGCGGCAAAAGCGCTACCCAAAATTGGTTACCTGGCTGCAGTTGATGCACAGCCGCGGAGCGCTAATGTGTTCAGCTTGCTCCGGTATGTTTTTGCTGGCCGAAACCGGTCTGTTCGACGGCAAGGACGCGACCGTGCATTTTGGCTACGCCCAGACATTTGCCGCCAGCTATCCCGGCATCCCGATTCATCCCGAACGGGTGCTGGTGGTATCAGGCACGCATGAGGAACTGGTCAGCTCTGGCGCTTCCATGAGCTGGCACGATCTGGTGCTGTATCTGATTGTGCGCTTCGCCGGCGCCGCCACGGCGCAGGACGTGGCGCGCCTGTTCGCATTGCAGTGGCACCAGGATGGCCTGACACCCTACATCATGTTCGAGGGCAATCAGGAGCACGGTGATGGTGAAATTCTGGACGCGCAGCAGTGGTTGGCCGAGCATTTTTCCGTCGCCCATCCGGTAGAAGAAATGATCCGCCGTTCACGGCTGGCTGAGCGCACCTTCAAGCGACATTTCGCCAGCGCTACCGGCCTGACGCCGATTGCCTATGTGCAACGCCTGCGCATCGAGGACGCCAAACGGCGCCTTGAACGCACAAGCTGTTCAGTTGACGAGATCAGTTGGCGCATTGGCTATGAAGATGCGGCGTTCTTCCGCCGCCTGTTCAAACGCATCACCGGCCTGACCCCCAGCGCCTACCGCAAACGCTTTCGCATTCCGGGTTTTGCCCAGCGTTGATTCAGGCTATCTGATAGCGCGTACTGCGGCCGCCGCCTGGCAGGCGCGTCAAACAGCCCTTGCTCAGCAGGTCTGCCAGGTGGCGTGTCGCCGTCGCTTTGGATACCTTCGCCACCGTTTGATACTGCGCCGCGCTGATCCCGTCCTCGGAACCTTTCTCGCCGCCATCCAGCAGTCGGTTAAGCACCTTGACCTGTTCCGGCAGCAGGCCATCGGCGCGATGCGACTGCCAGAAGCGTGTTTTGGCCAGGACGCGATCTATACGCACCAGCGCCTGCTCCAGACTGTTGAGCAGGGTAGTGAGAAACCACTCCAGCCAGGCGGTGATATCCAGCCCACCTTTCTGGCTGGTTTCGAGAATGCGGTAGTAGCCGGAACGGTCTTCCAGAATGCTCGCCGACATGGCATAGAACCGAATGGCCTGGCCATCGCCCTGCGCCAATGCCATATCGGTGATAGCCCGCGTCAGACGGCCATTGCCGTCATCAAAGGGATGCAGGGTCACAAACCAGAAATGCGCGATGCCGGCACGCAACCAGGGGTCCAGCCCCGTATCACTGCGGCTGCGTTCAAACCACTGAAGAAAATCCTCCAGCGCCGGTTCCAGAACCGCACGCGGCGGCGCCTGGAAATGCACTTTTGGCCGGTCCAGCCGGCCAGAGACCACCTGCATGGGCTCCTCGCCGCGCAACTGGCCGACGCGGACGCGCTCAAGCAATGGAAAGTCATCGTCGGGGAACAACCTTTCGTGCCAGGCGCAGAGCCGCTCCAGCGTCAGTGACTGACCAGCGTTACCGGTCGCATCCAATAGCAGTTCCGCATAACCCTCGCTGCGAGGATTAGGTCTGCCGTCAGCGCTCAACCCTAACCGCCGGGCGAGAGAGGAACGTACCGACCCTACGTTCAGGGTTTCTCCCTCGATAGCCGACGAGGCGAGTATATTTTGCAGAAGGGCGTCGAGGCTGCTGCGCGCCTCGGTATCCGCATCCACTACGCCGGCCATCCCCAATAGCCGCCCCTGCGACTGAGTACAGGCGCGCACCAGCGGCGCCAGGCGCTCTGCCTGCCAGGTAAAATGCGGCCACTTGGGCTGCTGCCAGATCCAGAGCGAGTTATGCATGGAAGGTTATTCCTGTAGAGCCTGAGCCGAATATAACACTTATTCGGCTCATATTGTGAGCCGAATAGCGGGTCTAATTGGCTCATGCTCTGTTTCAGATAACCTTCGCCCTTTGGTTTGGACTTTCGGGTGATGCATGGCTGCGTGATATTCTTCAAGCCCGAGCCCGGAACAAGTCAGTGCTGACTTGATCTGGTCTCGCAACCCAATACCGTTTGTTCACCTGGAGCATGGCAGCCCGATGACAGAAGCCCCCTTGAAAACCCTTTCCGACCTGGTTAGCGATGCCCATGCCCGCATTCAGGCGGCGCACGAGCATATCAACCCGGTAGTGGAAGTACGGCAGGGGATGCGTGATAGCGGCATACCCGCCGACGTCATATCCATCGATTGCCTGCGCACGCAGCGGCGCATCACCCTGGTTCTGCATGATCAGCAGCCGGGCACTGTGCTCTACCAGTTCGTTACCCGTGAAGAAGAAGTGAGCGGTGACTTCAAGCAGATCGATGTCACCGCGCTGAGCAGCGATACCTTGTTTGACTGGATGCAGGATTACTTTGCGTGAAGGCCTAAACGCCCGCTAGGGCAAGATCATATGTAGATACCGGTCTCGCTCAAAATCATCCAATAGATAATGGTGTACTTCGGATTCGGCATCAGATGCGGGCAAGCTCAGAAAATGCTCTTTCCGCTTCAATGAATGGTCACCCTCCGCCATCAAGTCGGCTACTACACAATTGAGATTGGCCTCACACGGGCTGTCGCTGTTCTGGGATAGCTCTTCCACCACCTTTGCATAACAAGCCTTTCCGCCTG
This sequence comes from Halopseudomonas pelagia, assembly GCF_009497895.1. Taxonomy (NCBI): domain Bacteria; kingdom Pseudomonadati; phylum Pseudomonadota; class Gammaproteobacteria; order Pseudomonadales; family Pseudomonadaceae; genus Halopseudomonas; species Halopseudomonas pelagia. The sequence continues at coordinate 362,792 of NZ_CP033116.1, forward strand.
GCATCGAGTCATTCACCCGTTCTTGAAGCATGCAGTATAAAAAGCGATTTTCGGCTTGTTCTGGCACTATCTCCAAAGCAGCTTCAGCGTCAGTAAGAGCCTGTTGATATTGTCGGCTCTGAATATGTCCGTTTGCTTGAGACATGAGCTCTGAAGCCTGCCGAGCCTTATCGGAAGGAACTTCATTCCGCTCAGAAGGAGCCCTTTGATTATTTCCCTGCTCGTTGTCGGATTCAAACGTACACGCCGTAGCAACCAGGCTGAACAAAAAAAGAATAATGAGATTTTTCATTTCGCTTTCACTATGGGCAGGGGAATCGTCACGGCACCAGTAGGCGGTATAGGGACGGCGCTTCCCTCTGGCGCACTGTAGATGTAGCCACCGCTTATAACGACTTGAACCACATTACCAAGCTCAGGAGCCGGTAAGGTTAAAACTGCAGATCCTATAGGAACGTATTGGTCATTCGGCCAGAGCCCAGCTTCATTTCGATCTACCACTAGTGGGGTCGACAAAATCTGCCGCCCATCTATAAGAACCTTTGCTGCAGCTTGAAAATGTACAGTGCCCATGTGATCTGCTGCTGTGAACCCCATAGCCGAGATAAATAGCTCTCGCCCACTCAAGCTCAATGATCCTTTGATGAAAAATGTGCCGTTAACGCCAACGCCCTCAGCAGGTAGGAAGGCAACCTGCCGCAGATTGAACTCTTGAGCGTCCAATTGATAATTAAGAAGTACATCTCGACTATCAGGGTTTTCGGAGCTATCCCCGACGGCAAAAAAAACGTCGCTGGCCTCCACGTGCATAATATTGGTGTCTTGACCTTTGGCAATAGGCTGGTTAGCGTCAAATGAGCCCGTCAAGAGCGACCGCTTAGCGGCTGCCGCCAAGCTTGAATCAACTCTGGCAACACCATTTCCCGCTTCGGCGCCTACATTGACTGTGCCCTTCGCGATTAGCTTATTAGCTCCAGGCGGGCAACCACATGCAACATAGTCACCAGCTCTCGCCGCAGGACCTGCCGGTAAAATTGTGGTTCTTGCACCTACCGCAACAATTTCACCTACACCTTTTTTGCAGGCAGGGCAGGTTGCTTTGTGACCGACTGAGCTGGCGACAAGACCATCAAATAATATGCCGCTGTTACCCTCAATGACGGAGCCGCCGGTCGACGTTTTAGAGCCTATTCCTATGCTGAGCATCGTGTGAAACCTCCCTGTACTAATGCCAGTTCACCGCAACACCGGCGGTGACAAGAGGCATGATCATACATAGGGCAAGAGGAGGTGCAATCGCAATGGACCGAATTGATACTCAGGGCACACTTTCCAAGCTGCCCTAAAGCCAGAGTGCTCAGGAAATCAGTTAAACCGCACCCGCCGACCGAAACCGCTCGGTCAATTGCCGCATCGACAGCGACTCCTGGCGCAGCGATTCGCTGATTTCCCGGGACTGATTCACGCTGCCCATCAGCAGCACCGAGCTTTCTCTGAGCATGGCCGAGCGTTGTTTGATCAGGTTGAGTTCATCGCGCTGCAATGAGACCGAGCGTGAGACCTGGTGGCTGCTGGTTTCCATTTCTACAAACTGACCCGCCAGACGCGTGAGGTGGGTTTTCAGTTGATCGAGATTGGTTCGGTTGTCGGCACCGGCGGCGTGCATTTCGCCCAGCAGCGCATCCACGCCGCTGACCCCTTCGACCAGATCCATGACCCACTGGCGAATATTGCGGGTGGAATCGGCGGTACGTTGGGACAAGGTTCTTACCTCATCGGCGACCACCGCAAAGCCGCGCCCATGTTCGCCGGCACGTGCAGCTTCAATCGCCGCATTCAGCGCCAGCAGGTTGGTCTGGTCGGCGATGGCGGCAATCACGCCGATTACCTGCTCGATCTTGCTGGTGGATTCGCCCAGCGCCTGGATCGAGGTGGAGACGCGCACGATCACATCGACGGCGTTATTGGCGGCTGCCTCGCTGCTTTGCAGGCCCTGTTGAACCTGCGCGTTGGCCAGCACCGCTTCGCGTATTTTGGCGGCCGACAGCTCGGTGACCGACTCGATTTCCGAAGCCTGACCGGCGATAGCGCCCATCGAGTTATTCACCTCTTCAATCTGCTCACGGGTGGTTTCAGAGGCGGCCTGGACTGCCTCCGCTTCGGCGTCCAGGGTCGCGGAGCGCTGATTCAGGCTGGCGGCGGAATGGCGGATATCGCCGACAAACTGATCGAAGCGCCCGACCAGACCATTGAGAGCACGGGCCACGCCGGCGACTTCATCCTTGCCGGTGACCACCGGCGTGCGGCTGAGATCCGAAGTGGCGTCCATCTGCTTGATATCACTTTCAATATTCTGCAACCGGACGATCACCGTGCGCCTGAGCCACAGCGTCATCAGAATAATGGCGATCAGGAACACCGCAGAACCGACAATCAGGAACGCCTGTTGCTCGTTCAGATAGGCCAGCAACTGCGATGAGTCCTGCTGAATCATGCTACGGCTTGCGCGCTTTCTCTCTTCGATTGAGGCGAGCATCGGTTCCAGGGCTGGAAACAGCGAGAAGTCGACCACCTGGCCGACGCTGTAATAGCTCTGTTCGCGAATGCCGGGCTCAAGCTTGGCCAACAGCGCCAGCACCCCCTGAAAGTGCTCATCATGGGTCGCCGCCCACTCGCCCAACTGCTGGCTCTGTTCGATCACTTGCCAATGCTCGGGCAGCGATACCGCCAGCGCTTCAAACGCCGGGGTAATCTCATTCCAGAGCAGCAGCTGCGCCTTGACCTTATAGGCCAGATCCTGCAATTGCCGATGATCCTGTTCCAGGTCCTCAAGCATCCAGGACTCCTGCAGGCCGGCGGTGATCAGCCGCTTGGAGGCCGTTTCCGCCTCGTTAATAATCAGCAGTGACAACACTGCCAACGCAGCCAGAGCGCTCACGGAGATAAAGGCAAAGCAGAGGATGCGCGTACGAACGGTGGAAAACATGGTCACCTCACAACAGGATAGGCTCACGCAGGCTAGTCCCGTGATGTGACATTGCCATGACAGGCCGTCTGGAATCGCCCTTTGCTGCTCATAATCAGAATGATTGCCACCCAATCAGCTTAACTAGCGCTTGGCTCCCAGGCGCCGCAGACAGTGCTAACGTGCTGGCAGTCGCCACTCTCACCGTTCAGATAAAAGGAAATCTCGCATGTCACTAGCCGCAGGTCGTCAGTCGATTTTCATTACCGGTGCTGCTTCCGGTATGGGCCGGGAAACCGCGCGTCTGTTTCAGCAGCAGGGTTGGTTTGTCGGCGCCTTTGACTTGAATCAGAGCGGGCTGGAAGCGTTACAGGCTGAGTTGGGCGCCGAGAACTGCATGGTCGGCCAGCTGGACGTGAGCGACAAAGCGGCCTTCGAACGGGCGGTCAACGCTTTCAGCGAAGCGACCGGCGAGCGCATGGATATTCTCTTCAACAATGCCGGGATCGCGATGCGCGGTTTCTTTGACGAGATGCCCTTCGACGAGCAGATGCGCATCGTGCAGGTGAACTTCATCGGCGTGTTGAACGGCATCTACACCGCGCTGCCACTGCTCAAGGCCACGCCGAATGCGCTGTGCTTCACTACCTCTTCCTCCTCGGCGACCATGGGCATGCCGCTGATCGCGGTGTATTCCGCCACCAAGCATGCGGTCAAGGGCCTGACCGAGGCGTTGTCCAACGAATTCCGTCGCCATGACATTCGTGTTGCCGATGTGCTGCCAGGGCTGATCCGCACCGGCATGCCGGATGAAGAGTTATTGGCAGCCGCTGCCGAGACCGGTGCCTTCCGCGTGATCGAGGCGGTGGAAGTGGCGAAGGTGGTGTGGCAGGCCTACCAGTCCGACACTCTGCACTGGTATGTGCCGGAAGAACTGGCCGAGCTGGACAAGGCCGCCGGCAATCATCCAGAGAAGCTCCGCGACAAGTTGGCGCGCCAGCTCTAGAGTCCTTGCCGCAACGTACTGCCAGCGTTAGCCTGCGCACTCATTCTGCGGAGGTGCGCTGTGCGGGTTACTGTCTGGGATCTGCCAACAAGGCTGTTTCACTGGCTGCTGGTGCTGGCGATCAGCGGCTCATTGATTAGTGCACAACTAGGCGGGGACTGGATGCTTTGGCATGGCCGCTTCGGCCTGAGCGTGTTCGGCCTGCTGGTGTTCCGCCTGCTGTGGGGCGTGCTGGGGAACCATTATGCGCGCTTCGCCAGCTTCTTCCCCACACCGAGCCGGATCAGCGCTTACCTGAAGGGCAGTTGGTCGGGGCTGGGCCACAACCCCCTCGGCGCGCTTTCGGTATTCGCGCTGCTGGGGCTGCTCGGCTTCCAAGCCCTGAGCGGTTTGGTCAGCAGCGATGATGTCGCCTTCAGCGGCCCCTTGGCCTGGCAAGTGCCGTCCTGGTTAGTCGGGTTAGCGAGCGACTGGCACCGCAGCACCGAGCTGTTTATCTATCTGCTGTTAGGGCTGCATGCGCTCGCGGTGCTGGTGTATCAGTGCCGGGGTCGGCCGCTGATGGGCAGCATGATCCACGGCCAGCGCGACGTATCCGTCGCAGTTGAGCCAGCGCGGCCTGCTGGAGCCCATGCTCTGATTCTGGCGCTGCTGCTGACAGCGCTGGCCGTGTGGGGCGCCAGCGGCATGTGGATAGCGCCTGTGGTTTAGCCTCAAGCCTGCTCGGGCAGGGCGCCAGGGCGTTTGAGGCTGCCTAAGGTATTAAAGGCGATATGCGTGCTGGGGAAGACTTCGCGCACCTGTTGTTTGAGCCAGTCCGTACTGTCCAGCCGATCCATCAATGGGCCTTTTACTTCGGCCAGATGCACGTGGACATCGCGCTCCAGCAAGCCTTCGGTCAACTCGCTCAACATGTCCAGCCCGGTTCCGTCGATATGGTTGACCGCCGAGAGAATCAGCAGCACCTCGCGGGTATCCGGGTAGTCACGCAGGGCCTTTTGAATGGAAAACTCAATGGCCTTGGTATTGGCGAAGAAAATGTTCTCATCGATGCGCAGTGCCAGCGTGTGCGGCGCCGTTTCCACCAGGTGGCGCTTGGTGTTGCGGAAATACTGCGTGCCCGGCACTCGGCCGACCACGGCCACATGCGGGCGACTACCGCGCCATAACTGCGCGGCAATCGACAGACAGATACCCAGAACGATACCGCCCTCAATACCCAGCAACAGCACGCCCGCAGCGGTGCTGAACAGCGTCAGCCCTTCGGCGCGGTCATAGCGCCATGCGCGTCTCAAGCTGGCCACGTCGATCAGCGGAGTGACCGCTACCAGGATGATAACGGCCAACACCACCAGCGGAAGATGAGCGAAAATCGGCGCAATAGTGACCAGGATCAGCCCGATAATCACCGCTGCCACAATGCCCGCCAGCGGCGTATTCGCACCTGCTTCGACATTCACCACCGAACGGGAAAAGCCGCCGCATACGGCAAAACCGCCGGTCAGGCCTGAGCCCAGGTTCGCAGCGCCCAGCCCAAGCAGTTCCTGATTCGCATCGATACTCTGGCGCTTGTGCCGGGCCAGGGATTGGGCAATAGAGACGCTCTCGACAAAGCTGACCAGACTGATCAGCGCCGCGGGCAGCAACAGCGAGCGCAGATTACCCAGATCCGGCGTGACCCAATACAGCGACGGCAGGCCCAGCGGCAGACTGCCCACCACTGGCACCCCGCGCTCGGCCAACTGGCCCAGCACCGTGACCGTCATGGCCAACCCGACCACCACAATCGGCGCCAGCCGTGCCAACAGCGTCGCCAGCTCCTGTTTGAAACCCAGCTTTTTCAAGTGGCCGGAGAGCAGACTGCGCGCATACAGCAGCAGCAGTAGACAGATCAGCCCGAAGCCCAGCACCACGCTGTTGATTATCTGCCAGTCATTGAGCAACTGCAGCGGATTAGCCGGCAGACGCGGCACGCCGAGCAGATGCGGCAATTGGCTGAGCACAATCAGAATCGCCGCCCCGCTGATAAAACCGCTGATCACCGGATGACTGAGGAAGTTGGCGAGAAAACCCAGTCGTAAAAGTCCGAAGACAAACAACATGACACCCGAGAGCAGCGCCAGCCAGATCGCCAACTGCAGATATTGATCACTGCCAATAGTCGCCATCGGCGCCAGCAGCGTTGCGGTCATCAGACCGGTGACCGCGACAGGACCCACCGACAGGTTCATGCTGCTGCCGAAAATCGCGTAGGCAATCAAGGGTAGCAGACTGGCATACAAGCCGATCTGTACCGGCAGGCCGGCGAGCATCGCGTAAGCCATGCTCTGCGGAATGATCATCACGCTGACCACTAAACCGGCGGTCAAATCACCACTCAACCACGCACGACGATAATGCCGGGCCCACGCAAGAATGCCAGTACCACCGGGGGGCTGCAGGCGACGATTTTCCAGCATCAGGCAGTGGTCCATCTGTCAAAGAATTTGAATAACAGCATACCTGCAAGCATCGCCACAACGAAGAGCAACGCTTGCGGAACGCCGGCGCCCAGGGCAACTACTGCTGGCCCCGGGCAGAACCCGGCGACGCCCCAGCCCGCACCAAAAATCAGCGCGCCGAGCACCAGACGTCGATCAAGCCTATGGGTATCGGGCAGTTGCATGGGTTCGCCGCTGAGTGAGCGAGACGCACGCTGGGCCCACTGCATCGGCAGAAAAGCCGCAGCGATTGCGCCGGCCATCACCAGTGCCAGCGACGGATCCCAGGCTCCAAATAAATCGAGAAACCCGAGCACCTTGGCCGGATTAGCCATACCCGCAATAATCAGCCCGAGCCCGAACAGCAGGCCGCTAGCGAACGCTATGAGTTTACGCATTACTTAGGCTCCCCAGACATGGCGCAGTAAGAACACGCTGATAAAGCCCGCACCCATAAAGGCCAGTGTTGCCACAAACCCACGCAGAGAAAGCCGCGCCAGGCCACAAACCCCGTGACCACTGGTACAACCCGACCCCATCCTAGAGCCGAAACCCACCAGCAAACCGGCTACCACCAGCGCCACAGGGCCGGCCTCAATCACCATCGTCGGGCGACTATGCACAACCCAGTAAATCAGTGGCGCCAGCAGCAGGCCGAGAACAAATAACAGCCGCTCCCCATTGCCTGCCTGGCGCGGTGTCAGAAGGCCGCCGAGCATCCCGCTGATACCAGCGATACGCCCATTGAATACCACCAGCAGGGCAGCAGCCAGACCAATCATGACCCCGCCGATCAACGCTGACCAGGGGGTAAAACTCACCCAATCGACTGTCATTTCTAGCTCTCCTCGGCGCAAAATAATTGATACAGCGTCTCGATAACCGCCAGGGCTTCCGCGCTGGCGATACGGTAAAAAATCTGTTTGCCCTCACGCCGGGTTGTCACCATACCTTCGCGCCGCAGCACACCCAGCTGCTGGGACAGGGTTGGCTGCACAATGCCAAGGGTGGCTTCCAGTTCGCCGACATTGCGTTCGCCTTCGGCCAGATGACAAAGCAGCATCAGACGGTCGCGATTGCCCAGCGCCTTGAGCAAAGTCAAAGCCTTGTCGGCGGCTTGCTGCAGGCGCAGCAGATCAACAGCGTCGGTGGTAGATGGCATGGGGTCCCTCGATAACAATCTATTGACTTACAATATATATAAAAATAGATTGTATTCAAGCCGCAATTTTTCAAGTCCCAGTGAGGAGCCATTTATGAGTGACAACATTGTTAGCGTTAATCTGGAGCAGGAAGAGGCTTATCGTTTCAAGGTTGAATTCGGCAGTGAAACACCAGCGATCCTGACCGACGAGCCCGCGCCACTTGGCGCCGCAGCAGGGCCCAGCCCGGTCGAGCTGCTTATCAGCGCAGTGGCAAGCTGCCTGACCGACAGCCTGATATTCGCCCTGAATAAATTCAAGCAACCCAGCGACGGTATGCGCACAGAGGCGAGCGGCGAGCTTGGCCGCAATGCGGACAATCGCCTGCGGGTAGCCAAGGTCAACGTCACCCTGCATCTGGGCCATGCTCAGGGAGAAATTGAACGGCTGGAGCGGATCCTCGACCAGTTTGAACAGTTCTGCACCGTCTCCCAGAGCGTCGCCCAGTGCCTGCCCGTGCACCTGACGGTCATGGACAGCGAGGGCGTGCAGCTCAAGCAGAGCGTGCTGGGTGGCTGAGGCCGTTCCGATTGGAGGTGATAACAGTGCGTTGATGGGCGCATCAACAAGTCTTCAGCGCTTAAGCGAATCTTAAGTTTCACCTAGCAAGCTTCTCTGCATCACTGGAGAGAAGCTCATGACAGACTCACTTATTACACCACTATCACCGCTGGCCACCTTCAGTCAGGGATACCAACTGGAGCTGAACAGCGGTCAGGCGAGTACCGACCCGCTACGCGCGCAGTTCGAAGCCTTCATACACCAGCGGTTTGCCGAGACCTACGGCGCCACCGTGAAGCACTACATGCCACAACTACTTGGCCTGCGCCACAAGGGCGCTCTGCAGGCCGTCGTCGGTCTACGTCCTGCCAGCGCAAGCCCGCTTTTCCTTGAACAGTATCTCGATATTCCCGCCTGCACCCAGATCCGCCAACGCAGTGGCATTGCCATGCAGCGCGAACAGATGATCGAGGTGGGCAACCTGGCGGCTCTGGCACCCGGCGCGGCACGCATGCTGATTATTGCCCTGACTCACTACCTGGCTGCACAAGGCTTTAGCTGGGTGGTATTTACCGGCACAGCGATGCTGCTCAACAGCTTCCAGCGCCTGGCCCTGAGCCCCATCGACCTGGGGATGGCCGACCCTGCACGGCTGGGCCGACAGCAGGCGGAGTGGGGTAGTTATTACGCGACACGCCCCCGGGTGATGGCCGGCTATATCCCCGAAGGTCTCGCCCAGCTCAATCAACGGGACGCCTTTCAACGCCTGGGTTATCAGGCGCGGTACGCACAGCCACAGGAGGCAAACCATGCCAGCGCCTGATCATTTCTGGATGGCGCTGAACCAGCACGCCGAAAGCAGACCTACAAGGACGGCCTTGCAGGATGACAATGGCAGCCTGACCTACGGGGAGCTCCCTGGCCAGATCGTCGACCGCAGCAAACGGCTGAGCGAGGCTGGCTGTCGCCGCGTGGCACTTGCGCTGGAGAACGGCTGCGAATGGATCCTCTGGGATCTCGCGCTACTTCACACTGATCTTGTATGCATACCCATGCCCACTTTTTTCAGCGCCGGCCAGGTCACGCATCTGCTCGCCAGTGCTGATGTCGACACCGTGATCGGCGATTTGCCTGGCGGAGTCGACCCTGCGCAATTGGGCTTCAGGCGCACGAGCCTGGGCTGGCAGCGGCCGACATCATCAATGCCGTCGACAGCCGCAGCGATACCTGAGGGCACCTGCAAAATCACCTTTACCTCGGGCACTACCGGCCATCCAAAGGGCGTCTGTCTGGGCGCAAACGCATTGATGGCGGTCGCGCTGAGTCTGCAGGCAGCCTGCGCCGAAGTGACCCCCGAGCGTCACCTGGTGCTACTACCGCTTGGGGTGCTGTTGGACAACATCGGCGTCTACGCCGCGCTGTTGGCCGGCGCCAGCATTCAGCTACCCGAACATAGCGGCGTGCGTAACAACACCCTGGATATTCAACGCCTGTCACAGGTGCTGCAGCAGGCTCAGCCGCATAGCCTGGTACTGGTGCCGCAACTGCTGCATGGCCTGTTACGGGCGGCCGAAGCCGGAATACAGCTACCGACCAGCTTGCGCTTTATCGCCGTCGGCGGCGGGCGCATTGCACCTGCATTGCTCGACCAGGCAGCACGATTGCACTGGCCGGTTTACGAGGGCTATGGCCTGTCGGAGTGCGCTTCGGTGGTGTGCCTGAATCGTCCGGCGCAACACCGCCCTGGTAGCGTGGGCAAGGCACTGCCGCACGTGAGTATCAGCATCGCAGCTGACGGCGAGGTGCTGGTGCATGGCAGCGGCCCACTGGGATACCTGGGCAGCGTTGACCCGGTGCCTTCACCCTGGCCCACCGGCGACATTGGCCGTCTTGACGATGGATATCTGACGATTCTTGGGCGCAAGAAAAACCAGTTCATCACTGCGTTTGGCCGCAACGTCAATCCGGAATGGGTGGAGGCGGAGCTGACCAGTGATCCGGCCATTGCCCAGGCTTTCGTCCACGGCGAGGCCCTGCCCAGCAATCTGGCGCTCCTGGTGGTGGCGGACCCGGCCCACGTCAGCCACGCGCAGATCAAAGCTGTTATCGCCCGTGCCAATACTGACTTACCCGCTTATGCGCGAGTGCACCACTGGCTGGTGATCTCTCAACCCTTTACCGCTGCCAACGGCCTGCTGACCAGCAATGGACGGCTGCGCCGGGAAGCGATTTTCCAGCAATACCAGCAGGCTCTGCTGGATCTGTTACCCGAGGAATCAACGCATGAAATTTTTTGACCGCTTGCACAAGAGCACTGAAACCGAACGCCAATACCTGTTTGCCTCGCCGCTGATCCAGGCGGCATTGGCAGGCCAGGTCCAACGTCACAGTTATATCGCCTTTCTGACCCAGGCATTTCACCACGTCAGCCACACCGTGCCGCTGCTGATGGCGTGCGGGGCAAGGTTGAGCGCCAGGCAGGAGTGGATTCGCAATGCGATGGCCGAATATATCGAAGAGGAACTTGGCCATCAGGAATGGATCCTCAACGATCTGCGCGCCTGCGGCGCAGACGCCGAGGCGGTACGCAACGGGGAGCCGGCACTGGCCACGGAGCTGATGGTCAGCACCATGTATGACCGCATCAACCGTCTCAACCCGGTCTCCATGCTGGGCATGGTATTCGTGCTTGAAGGCACCAGTATCGCACTCGCCAGCCAGGCTGCGGGCAGCCTGCAAAAAGGCCTGGGGCTGCCGGACAAGGCGTTCAGCTATCTGACCTCGCATGGCGCGCTGGATCAGGAGCACATGAAGTTTTTCGAGCAACTGGTCAACCGCCTGGAGGATCCGGCAGATCAGCAGGCGATCATTCACACAGCACGGGTTATCTACCGGTTGTACGCCGACATGTTCCGCAGCCTGCCTGGCTCCATGGAGGTGCCCCATGCGCTTGCAGGATAGTGTTGTGGTACTGACCGGCGCGACCGGCGGCATGGGCTACGCCATGGTCGCGGCACTCTGCCAGGCCGGAGCTCGCGTGCTGTTGGTAGGCCGTCAGGCAAACGCCTTGCGCGCTATGGAGGCGGATTTCGGCTCCCGAGTGAGCAGTGTGCAAGCTGATCTTCGGCTGCCAGAAGACCGAGCCAGAGTGGTCGCCGCAGCGCGACAACTACCCGGTTTCAACCTGCTGGTGAACGCTGCGGGGGTCAACCACTTCGGCTTGTTCGAGTCCATGGATGATGCGGCGATCGCCGAGCTGATCGGCATCAACCTGACCGCCAACCTGCAGCTTACCCGCGCTCTTTTGCCTCTGCTCAAAGCTGCGCCGCAAGCCTGTGTGGTGAATATCGGCTCGACCTTCGGCTCGATCGGCTACGCCGGATTCAGCACCTACTGCGCGAGCAAATTCGCCCTGCGCGGCTTTTCCCAGGCGCTGCGTCGCGAACTGGCAGATACCCGCGTGGGCGTGCTTTACCTGGCACCTCGTGCGACCAATACGGAAATGAACAGCACCCAGGTAAACGCCATGAATCGCTTCCTGGGGGTAGCCACGGACAGCCCGGAGCTAGTCGCAGCCCAGCTGATCCGGGCATTGCAGCGAGACTTGCGCGAAGTGCACCTCGGCTGGCCCGAACGCCTGTTTGTTCGTCTGAATGGGCTGCTGCCCTCCCTGATGGACAAAGCTCTTCATCGCCAGCTCCCGACCATCCAGCATTACGCAAAATTTGCGGCAGCCGGTGCTGTGGCAGGCAGTTCTGCGGCAGAAAGCCAAAAACCCACTTCCCTATTGGAGCAACGCCCGTGAACAAGATCAAACAGCTGGCCCTGACCGCCGCGTTATGGGGACTGAGTATTGCCGCCCAAGCAGCAGACGTCAGTGAACTGCAGCAGCTTTGGGCGCAGATTCAGTATGAGTTGCCAGCCAACCAACAGTCCCAGGCCTTTTCCGTGCTGGCCGATCAGGCGCGCCAGCTGACCGAGGCCAATCCCGACAGCGCCGCTGCGCATATCTGGCAAGGCATTATTCTGAGCAGTTGGGCTGGCGCCGAAGGCGGCCTCGGTGCGCTGGGCAAGGTGAAGGAGGCCAGGGCCGAACTGGAGCAGGCGTTGACGCTGGAGCCCGAAGCACTGCAAGGTTCAGCCTATACCAGCCTGGGCGCGCTCTATTATCAAGTGCCTGGCTGGCCGATCGGTTTCGGCGACGATGAGAAGGCCGCCGAGCTATTGCAGAAGGCCCTGACCCTGAACCCCGACGGCATAGACAGCAACTATTTCTGGGCGGATTACCTGATCAACCAAAAGCGCTATGCTGAAGCCAGAACGGCACTGCTGAAAGCACAGGCAGCCTCACCCAGACCCGGCCGCGAACTGGCCGACAAGGGCCGGCAGCAAGAGATCCGCGAGCTGCTGAAAACCCTTTGAGTACACTACATGCGACTGCTGTTGGTAGAAGACGACAAATCCCTCGGCGAGGGCATTCTGACCGCGCTGAAAACCGAGGGTTACACGCTCGACTGGTTGCAGGATGGCGCCAGCGCACTACATGCCCTGAGCAGCGAACCCTTTGACCTGGCCATTCTCGATCTGGGCCTGCCGCGCATGGACGGCCTGCAGGTGCTCAAGGCTTTGCGTGATCGACACCACAGCGTGCCGGTCTTGATCCTTACCGCACGCGACGGTGTTCGCGACCGCATCGCCGGGCTGGACGCCGGCGCAGACGACTACCTGACCAAGCCCTTCGACAGCGCCGAACTCAAGGCGCGCCTGCGTGCGCTGCTCAGGCGCAGCAATGGCCGGGCTGAACCTTTGATCAGCCTGCGCGGGGTTATCCTCGATCCGCAAAGTCAGCAGGTCACTCTGGAGGGCAAGGCCGTCGGCCTGTCGCGCAAGGAGTTTGTTCTGCTGCACGAGCTGATCGCCCAGCCCGACCGGGTACTGACCCGTGATCGCCTGGAACAGGTTCTGTATGGCTGGAACGAGGAGGTCGACAGCAATACCCTGGAAGTCCACATCCATCACCTGCGGCGCAAGCTCTTTCCCGAGCTGATCAGGACGTTGCGCGGCGTCGGCTACATGATCGAGCGCCAGGCATGAGTTCAATCCGCAAGCGCATTCTGCTGCGCGTCCTCGGGCTGCTGCTGATTGGTTCATTGATCCTCAGTGCGGTCAGCTACCGCGACGCCGCTCACGAAATACAAGAGCTGTTCGACGCCCAACTGGGTCAAAGCGCGCGGGTATTGCAGGGTTTGCTGCGCCTGCCGCAAGCCCAGATCGATCATCAACAGCTGGCCCAGGCACTGATCGAGTCTGCGGGCGAGCAGCCTACGTTGGGCCATCGCTATGAAAGCAAACTGGCCTATCAGGTTCGTGATGCTGACGGTCAGATCATCGCGCGCTCGTTCAATGTGCCGGTCATCGGCGAGGACAACTGGCAGCCGGGCTTCAGCGATCTGGGGCAGGGTGAGCAACGCTGGCGGCGCTACGTATTGCTCGATCCGGAGCAGCAGTTGGCCATCTGGGTCGGCGAGCGGGCGGATGTGCGCGGCGAACTGGTCGGAAAGATAGTGCGCTCCACCCTGATTCCCGATCTGGTGGGCATTCCGTTGATGCTGTTGCTGGTCTGGCTGGCCATCGGCTCGGGCCTCAAACCGCTGGAACGCATGGCGCGGCAGATCCGCCAACGTGATCCCGACAGCCTGCAACCCCTGCTGATCAGTAATATACCCGTGGAACTGGAGCCCATGCAGGCGGCGCTGAATCGCATGCTCGATCAGCTAGGGCAGTTGCTGGCCCGCGAACAGCGCTTTATCGCCGATGCGGCCCACGAGCTGCGTACACCGCTGGCGATCCTGCAGATCCATGCCGACAACGCCAGGGCGGCAACGGATCCGGCAGAGCGAGAGACAGCACTGAGCCACCTGCATGCCGGCGTTCAACGGGCGACGCGGCTGGTCAGCCAGATGCTGACACTGGCACGACTGGGCGACGAGCAACAGCGCGAGCGTCAGCCCGTGCACCTGCAACAGACCTGCCGAAGTGAACTGGCGCAGCTGCTGCCGCTAGCACTGAAGAAGCATCAGGAGCTGCTATTCGATACCGACCCGACGCTACCCGAAACACTGGATATGGAGCCCGGCAGCCTGGGCATGCTACTGCAGAATCTACTCGGCAATGCCATTCAGCACTGCCCGAACGGCGGTACCATTCAACTTCGTTTGCAGCGTGAACAGGCGCCTGTGGAGTTCCTGTTACTCAGCATCGAAGACAGCGGCAAGGGCGTGCCGGTAGCCGAGCGCGGGCGGTTGCTGGAGCGGTTCTATACTCGCAGTGATCATCCCGGCGCCGGGCTGGGCCTGTCCATCGTGCAGCGGGTAGTGGAACGTCACCAGGGCCAGATCGAACTGGACGAGAGCACATTGGGCGGCTTGCGCGTCACTATCCGCTTGCCAATTGATTGAGAATTATCACCCCCCTGCAACATACTGGAGCCCGCGCTCTGCTTGCTTGATACTGTCTCGAAATGACTAGCAAAGGATTCCGAACATGAATGAACAACGCTTTGACCTGACCGGCAAAACCGCCTTGATTACCGGTGCTTCCAGCGGCCTGGGTGAACATTTTGCCCGCGTGCTCGCCGCGGCTGGCGCAAGCGTGGTAGTGGCAGCACGCCGGGCTGACCGTCTGGCAAGGCTGGTTCAGGATCTGCAGGATCAAGGCTATCAGGCGCTGGCCGTGACCATGGATGTGACCGACGCCGAGAGCATCGACGCCGGTTTCACCGCCGCTGAAACCCAGTTCGGCAGCGTGGACATCCTGATCAACAATGCCGGTATCGGCGAGGGCGTGCCCTTTCTCAAGATGACCGAGGGCAACTGGCGCAGCATGCTCGATACCAACCTGGACGGCGCCTGGCGCGTAGCGCATCGCGCCGCTGTGGCCATGGCCAAATCCGGGCAGGGTGGCAGCATCGTCAATATCGCCTCCATTCTCGGCTTGCGAGTTGGCCAGGGTCTGAGCCATTACGCCGTGGCCAAAGCTGGCGTGGTGCAGTTGACCAAGGCGATGGCCATTGAGCTGGCGCGGGACAAGATCCGCGTCAATGCGATTGCTCCCGGCTACTTCCGCACCGAGATGAACAACGACTATTTCGAATCGGAGAAGGGCCAGCAGTACATCAAGGAAAAGGTACCGATGCGGCGTCTCGGCCAGTTGGAAGAGTTGAGCGGGCCTTTGCTACTGCTGGCCAGTGAGGCCGGTTCCTTCATGACCGGCACCATCATCAATGTAGATGGCGGGCACCTGAGTAACAGTCTGTAGCGATCGTCTATAGCCGCGTACTCCATGGCATGACACTATGACGAACTGCTGTTGTGCGTGGGCCACCCCTGCCCGCTGGAAAAGCCCATGCGTGCGAAGCTCATCCCCAATAAAGACATTCTGCTACACCTGGCCGGAGCGCTGCTGTTGGGCGCCTTCTTCCTGTTCCTGGGCTGGTCGGACCTTTTCAAACGTCAGACGCTCTGGGAGCATCAACTCTCCAGCCAATCCAATCTGCAGCGTCTAGCAGTAGAACAATCCCAGCAATCACTAAAACGTCAGGCGCTGATAGCCGCTCAGAGTTTGTCCGAAGATATTGAAACCCTGGCTTTAATAAGGCGAATTAGCGCTCTGGCGAGCGCCGACGGACTCGCTGGCGCCGAGGTTGCAACCTTGCGAGGCCAGTTGGCCAGAAAGTTGTCTGGCCCATGGTCGGTACTCCAATCCGCTGGCGCGGTTGAATTGCATATTCATTTAAGTCCTGGTGCCATCAGTCTCTTGCGCATGCACGAACCCAGTACCTGGGGCGATAAGCTGACCGATACACGTCCGTTGGTAGATCGCGCTCAGCGCGAAGGTATCCTTGTCAGCGGAATGGAAGCCGGCAGGCACGGTACCGGAATGCGCGGCATCGTGCCGATTCACGCTACCAACCTGTCCAGTAGCCCCGTAATAGCGACGCTGGAGGTTGGCTTTGGCATGCTGCCGGAGTTGCGCCAACTGGACATCGATCTGCAGTCAGGCTTGGCCCTGCTACTTAACAAGCGCAACTTGGCCGACGTGGTGTGGGACGAGCGAACAGCCGAACTTACTTTGATCGGTGATGGCGACTGGTGGCTGGAACGTTTCTCTCGACCAGAAATATCCACTTGGCTGCGCGATGGTTCACTGAACAAGATGGCAGAGAACTGGCAGCCCTCAACGCTGGTAATAGACCGGCGACGCTATCTGGTCAGCCATATTCCTGTGTTGAATGAACAGCGGGACGCGGATGACGCTGACCAGGCAATGGCGATGATTCTGGTCTGGCGCGATATCACCCCTCTTTGGCAGGATTATCAAAGTGAGCGTCGTCAGGCGATGTTGACCTGGCTAGCCGCCTTTCTGGCGGCGCTGTCTTTGGTGGGTGGCTTGATGTTGGCGTCCAGGGAAAACGTTCGGCGGCAGGAAAAGCTCCAGCAGGCGCGCCTCAGGGAGACTATGCGCAAACGCGAACAGGACCGCGCACTCTTGAGCATTATTGCCCATGCTCAATCTGCCTACATCAATGACAGTAACCTCAGCGACAGCTTCGATCAGCTACTTGAGCAAATTCTGGCGCTGACGGGAAGCCAGTTCGGCTTTGTCGGCCAAGTGCTGCTGGATGATCAACGCCGTCCGTACATGCAGACCTATGCCATCAGCAACATAGCCTGGGATGCCGACAGCGAGGCTTTCTATCAAAAGCGGCTGGAAAAGGGGATGATCTTCAGCCAGCTGGACAGCTTGATTGGTCAGGTACTCCAGCACGCTATCCCCTACATCAGCAATGACCCGGTGAATGATCCACATCGTGGTGGCTTGCCGCCAGGGCACCCGGCGTTGTACGCGTATCTAGGCTTGCCGATATTGTTTGGGGAAGAGTTGGTCGGCATGATTGGCCTAGCCAATCGCCCTGAAGGCTACTCTCAACAGGATGTGGATTTCCTGCTACCGCTACTCAGTACTCTTGGACAGATGGTGCATGCGCTGCGCAAGGACAGCGACGAACGCATCATCAGTCTTCGTTTGGACAGGAAGCGCTTGGCCCTCAGAGCCTTGAACGAAATTGCCGCGCTGCCCAGTCAGGACACAGCCAACCTGCTCACGCAAGCTCTCGAGCTGGGATGCCAGTATTTGCAAATGGATTTTGGCACCGTGAGCCGCGTCGAAAACGCTCTCTACACGGTCATCGCCCAGCACAGTACCGAAGTACATTTTCGAGATGGCCAGGAGTTCGAGTTGGCGTCCACCTACTGTGCGCTAACACTGCAACAGGACGAAGTGTTGGCGATTGAGTTCATGGGGCAATCGCAATATAAGCAGCACCCCTGTTACGAAAGGTTCAAGCATGAGTGTTATCTGGGCATTGCCCTGACCGCGAATAATGAGCCCTACGGCACTTTAAACTTCTCCACCCTTCAACCTCGTGCAACGCCCTTTGACGAGACAGAGCTTGAGTTCGTTCGCCTGATGGGCCGCTGGGTTAGCGGCACTCTTGGTCGCTGGAGCATGAAGCAGGAGCACAGCGAGCTGATTGACCGACTTAGCAAACTGGCCCAGCACCTGCCCGGAATGGTTTACCAATATCAGCAGTCATCGGATGGGCGCTCCTGGTTTCCCTATTGCAGCGAGGGTCTTCAAGATCTTTACGGCGTCAGCCCGGCACAGGCGGGAACAGACGCAAGCGACGTAATCAACGCTATTCATCCCGAGGACCGCGATTCGGTGATGCGTAGTCTTGAAGTCTCCGCCGCTCGGCTAACTATTTGGCGCGAAGAGTTTCGAACCATACATCCTGACAAAGGGGAGCTATGGCTGTTAGGGAATGCCACGCCCCAGCGGCTGTTAAGCGGTGATCTGATCTGGCATGGCTTTACCACCGACATAACCGCACGCAAGCATATGGAACTTGCCCTGGGACACGAGCGCATGAGGCTGGCAAGCATAATTGTCGGCACTAATGTGGGCACCTGGGAATGGAATATCCAGACCGGAGAAGTGCTGCTTAACGAGCGCTGGGCCAACATTGTCGGCTACCGGCTAGAAGAATTGTCACCAGTCAATGAAGTCTGGCGAAACCTGTTTCACCCCGACGACCTGGCCGTTTCCTCACAGATACTTGCCCGGCACATGGCCGGCAAACAGGAATTTTACGACAGCATCTCGCGGATGTTGCACAAAGACGGCCATTGGGTATGGGTCAAAAGTAGCGGACGTTTGATCAGCCGCGATGAGCAGGGCAATCCGTTGTGGGTCAGTGGCACACATGTCGATATAACCCGGGAAATGCAGCGGGATGCGGAAGTATCCGAGGCGCGCGCATTTCTCAGGGCAGTCATCGACGCATCTACTGAGGTATCAGTTATTGCCATCGGTCTTGATGGCGTTATTACGCTTTTCAACAGCGGTGCAGAAAAACTATTGGGTTACAGCGCTGATGAAATGATCGGCAAACACTCCCCAAACCTCTTCCACCTGAATACCGAATTGCAACGCCGCGCCGAGCAGCTGTCCGAAGAGCTGGGGCACCCTGTCAGCTACGAGGACGCGTTATTTGCAAATGTGCGGCAAGGGCTGCCCGAGACGCAGCACTGGACCTACGTAAGCAAGAATGGCGGCCGACGGCTGGTGAACCTGACGATCACCAGCATTGTTGATCAGCAATGCAATTTGACTGGTTTCCTCAGCGTAGCGACCGATATCACCGACCTGATCGAGACAACCCAAGCCCTGCAAAAAAGCGAGTCTCGCTTTCGCTATATGGTCAGTAATTTACCCGGCGCGGTATACCATTGCCGCAATGATCGAAACTGGACCATGACTTATCTTAGTGAGGAGGTCAGCCGCATAACTGGCTATCCAGCCAGCGATTTCGTGGATAGCAACACAAGAACCTATGCCAGCATAGTGCATCCTGAAGACCTTCATCTGACTTACAAAGCTGCAGAGCAGATAAGCAAGCACGAGGTATTTGAACTAACCTACAGGGTGATCCACGCTGACGGCCGGGAAGTCAGGGTAAAGGAAAAAGGCCGAGGCGAATTTGATAGTGTCGGCAAACTGCTGTGGCTCAGCGGCTTTATCTGGGATGCGACCGAACAGCACCGGATCGATCAGCTGAAAAGCCAGTTTGTCTCTACCGTCAGTCACGAGCTGCGTACGCCGGTTACTGCCATTTCCGGCGCCCTAGGGTTGATTAATGGCGGGGCCATGGGGCCATTACCTACCCACATGGCAGGCCTGATCGGAGTGGCTCACAATAATAGTCTGCGCCTTAACAGTCTTATCAATGATCTATTGGATATGGACAAGCTGACTGCCGGCAAAATGTCACTCAGGATGGTCGAACAGCAGCTCACCCCTATTGTTCTGCAAACCTTGCACGACAATGCGAGCTACGCCGAGCAATATCAAGTCCGTCTATTGGTTGGGACACTGGATGCCGTATACGTCGACATAGATGCTCAGCGGCTCGGCCAGGTGCTGACCAATTTTCTTTCCAATGCGGCGAAATTTTCTTCCCCTGGCTCGCAGGTAATTGTCGATGCCTTGCTGGACGGCAATCAGGTAAAAATCAGCGTTACCGACACTGGGATAGGTATTCCACAGGCCTTTCATCACAACATGTTCGAAAAATTCTCCCAGGTGGACGCAAGCAACACACGCCATAACAACGGGACAGGTCTTGGTCTGGCAATCAGCAAGGAACTGACCGAGCGCATGGGCGGGGAAGTGGGCTTCATCTCGGACCCAGGGAAGGGTTCAACTTTCTGGTGCCTATTCCCAGCAACGACAGGTATCTAGGCACTGAACCGGCGCGCCTCGCCCGCATGGACAAAAGCAAGTACTCTGCAATGAAAGTCAACATCCGATGAAGACCCCGAATCTCAGCAGCATGGATAATGGAAAAATGATAGAGCTGGAAAAAATCATGCATATCGAGGACGACCTGTCGATTCAGGAAGTTGCTCGAGTGGCGCTGGAAATCGTTGGCGGTTTTACCATGATCAGCTGCAGCTCCGGTTCCGAGGGGCTGGAGCAGGTCGAACGTTTTGCCCCCCAACTGATCCTGCTGGATGTCATGATGCCCGGCATGGATGGTCCAGAGACTCTTGCACAATTACGCCGTCTGCCGACGGTGAAGGACACGCCCGTGGTGTTTATGACCGCTAAAGTGCAAGAACAGGAAATCCAGGAATATTACCGGCTCGGAGCTGCCGGGGTGATTATCAAGCCGTTTGATCCGATGACCCTGTCTAGCCAGATCAAAGCCATATGGTTACAAGCCCGTGCCTAAAGCCGCCAAGCTCAAGGTACAGCTCTCGGAGCTGACAAAGGTATTCCGCAGTCACCTTGAGGTCGAACTGCAAGATATGCAGCTCGCGGCTGACCAATTGCCCATTGATGCCGACACCGTGCCTGAAGACGTCATCAGCCTGCGTAACGGTCTGCATAAACTTGCAGGTTCAGCGGGTACCTTTGGCTTTACCGATCTGGGCCTGCAAGCGCGCAAGCTGGAACAAGTGGCGAAGAACTGCATAAGCCAGAACTATCTTGATCCTGCCTCACGGCAGCGTCTGGTGAGAGGTATTCATGCCCTGCCGCACTGGTTGTTCGATATTGATGACGAACAACCTAGTGAGCGCATCGTATCGCCATTGACTGAGCCCCTATCCAGATCCAAGCTGATTGCCATTCTTGAAACAGATAAAATGCTGCTCGCGGCAACCAGCCAGACGTTGAACAGTTTCGGCTATCAAACCCAAGGGTTTACTACTTTCAAAACCTTGCGTGAAGCACTAAAGCAAACATTACCGGATGCGCTGGTCGTGGCGGTGGGGCAGAAAGGCATCGACCGCGCGGGTCTGGATTATTTGGCGGGCCTGCAATCTCAGCTGGAAAGCCCCTTGCCTTTGATCGTTATCTCAGAAGATGACAATTTCGCCGATCAGATCCAAGCGGTACGGGCTGGAGCCCAGGGATTCTTTACTCGCCCAGTCGATTTGCCCGCGCTGGAGAACCGCCTGGAGGGTTGCTTCAACAGCTTGCAGAACGAACCCTTTCGGGTTCTTATTGTTGACGATGACCTGGATCTGGCAAGACGCTTTGAAGCCGTGCTGAGCAGTGCCGGGATGTTGGCAGAGGTGGTAATTGAGCCCACTCAGTTACTGCAGCAGTTGGCGCACTTCACCCCAGAAGTGGTGTTGATGGACGTCAACATGCCAGAGTACTCCGGGCCGGAGCTTGCCCAGGTAATTCGTCTTAATGACGACTGGTTGCGCGTGCCGATTCTGTACATTTCCGCCGAAACTGACGCCACGCGCCAGATGCAAGCGCTAATGAAAGCCGGCGACGATTTTATCACCAAACCCATCAGTGATAACGCGCTGCTTACTACTGTATATTCTCGCGCCCAAAGGGCACGGCGTGTCAGTCATGCCTTGGCCCGTGATAGCCTTACCGGTCTGCTAAAACACGCCGACATAAAGGAACAGGTGGCTATCGAAATGGAACGGGCTGCACGTATGCGTCGCCCGGCCAGTGTGGCTATGATCGACATAGATCACTTCAAAAGCGTAAACGACCAGCACGGCCACGCCGTTGGCGACAACGTAATCCGGGCGCTAGCCAATCTGTTACGCCAGCGCTTGCGCAAGATCGACCGCCTAGGACGCTATGGCGGTGAAGAGTTTCTTGCGGTCCTTCCTGATTGCGATGCAGCGGATGCCAAAGCTATTCTTGACGAGATCCGCTCTGCGTTCCACGACTTGTATTTCACTGGCGCAGCAGGCTCCTCATTCCAGTGCAGTTTCAGTGCCGGCATCAGCGCATGTAATCAACAAAGTGCGTGGCAGATCGTCGAGCCTCTGGAAAAAGCTGATGCCCATCTTTACAAGGCCAAGAAGGATGGCCGAAATCGGGTCGTTGCGTAGAACAGTCAGGCGTTTTTTGCCTGCATCCGCCGGTACAGCGTGGATGGCGCTACCTCGAGAAGCGCTGCAGCCTGGGCAACATTGCCTTGGCAGTGAGCGAGGGCGCGCGCTATGGCATCCCGCTCAACCTGCCACAAAGGCAGAATGCCCGCAGCCTGTTCGTCGACCGGAGCCTGATCGGAAAGCGCAACTGAACGGCTTTTTGGTAGAACAATATGGGCCGCTTCAAGCCAGTCCCCGTTGTGCATGACCACAGCGTGGCGAAGGGTATTTTCCAACTCCCGGACATTGCCTGGCCATGAATAGGCCTGCAACAGTTGTCGCGCGGATTCTGAAAGCCCCTTGAAGCGTTTTCCTTCTACAGTCGAAAATTGCAATAGCAATGCCGTAGCGATTTCCACAATGTCACCTCCCCGCTCGCGTAACGGGGGAATCAACAGGGGCACAACGTGCAGCCGATAGAAGAGATCCTCACGGAACAACCCCTTTTCCACTCGTTTACGGATATCCAGGTTGGTTGCGCAGACGATCCGACAATTGAGATGCTTGCTGATCGAAGTGCCTACTGGAGTGATTTCTCCAGTTTGTAAAAACCGCAGGAGCTTACTCTGCACCTCAAGGCTTAGCTCGGTTACTTCGTCAAGAAACAAGGTGCCGCCATGTGCTTGTTCAGTAAGCCCGGTCCGGCTGGCAACAGCACCCGTAAACGCTCCTTTGATATGACCAAATAACTGCGACTCAACGAGTTCGCTGGGGATGGCAGCACAATTCAAGGCAACCAGAGGTTTATTTCTGCGTGGCCCGTATTGATGGATCGCCGAGGCACAGAGTTCCTTTCCGGTGCCGCTCTCGCCACTGATAAACACCGGCGCATCGGAGTGAGCGATAAGACGAAGTGTATGATAGAGAGACTGCATTTGAATCGATGAGCCGATAAAACCCGGTGGTGGTGGGGCATTGACTGTCGCCGCCAGGTTACTAGCGATACTTTCCAACTTGCGCGCCCGCAGCGCGTTCCTCACACTCACTCTCAGCCGGTCGGCATCCACCGGCTTCACCAGAAAATCCTGCGCACCTTCCTCCATGGCTTGCACTGCTAGCCGTTGAGAGTTGTCTGCAGTGATAACAATGACCTCACACTGCAAGCCGCGCTGCCGAATGGAGCGCAAGATATCCAGCCCAGCCATGTCAGGCAGATGCAGATCCAGCAACACAACACTGGGAGTATTGTTCTCCAGCCAGTCGAGTGCTTGGGCACCGTCTTCCACTAGCGTCATGGGTACACCCAGGACAGAGAGCCAAATCTCGTAGAGCATGGAGGTGGACTGGGAATCTTCTACCAATAACAGTCCTGCCGAATTCATTTTATTTCCCTTTTCGCAATACAAGCGAGGCTGGTGCGGGATTGGCATGGCGGCCATACTGAGTTGGCAATACCCCCCAATTTACGTCCACTACGGCTTCGGAGCCAAAGAAATGGCCTTACACGTGCGATCTTCATCCCCACATGTGCTGGTGGTGGATGACGACGCCTCCAACCTGATTATCGCCCAATCGCTCCTGCAACATCAGGGATGCACTGTCGTTGGCTGCGATGACTTCGCTGGCGCTATACGAGCGTTGCAGGCTAACTCCTTCAACCTGGCCTTGATCGACATAAACATGCCCGAAGGTAGCGGCTCGGCTCTAAGCGTGGAACTGCAACATATTGATCCGGAGCTAGCGTGCATCGCATTTACCGCTGACACCGACTACCAGCAACAACTCGACTTTCTGCATGGCGGTTTCCGCGGATTGCTGGTCAAGCCGATAAGTCCTGACAGCCTAACTCGGTTGCTGAACGAGCAGGGCATGACTCCTGGGAACGGGCCGGTACTCAGCAAGCTGGCAGCGCTTCCGAACGACGCGCGCGAGCGCTATATCACGCTCATGATTAGAGATGTGTCACGCTCTCTCGAGAGCCTGCGCAACGACCCGAAACCAGAGGCGCGTCAGCGTGCGTTGCATTCCCTCGTGGGAGTGCTAGGCACCGCGGGCGCCCGCGGCTACGACCAGGCAGTTGAAGCCGAACGTCTGGAGCGCGATCAACTGCTCACATCACAACAATTGAATAGCCTGCTGTTACAGATAGACAGGTTACTGAGCGAACTTGATTAACTCCCAATTGATCCAATTTGCAGTATGCAATTGCGAAATGCAACGATAATCGCATAATGCAATTATATTCATGAGAAATTTCTTCCAATTCCACCGGCGACCTCTTTAGCTCGCCGCTTCAGACTTTATGGCCCGGCTCTTGCTCTGTTTCAGTAATGATCATGGAAACAGGCCCCTTTATGCTTTATCAGGTTTCAACCAGCGGAACCCGCTTGGCTTTTCATCGAGCTTCGCCCCCGGGCAATCCTCTTTTTGTCTTGAAGGGCGGAGCGCACAGTCAAGAAATACTCGAACAGTTTCCGCAGAATCGCCAGCATCATGGATGATGCAGGACGACAAGTCATACTGGTGGTCGAGGATGATCCCATCCTCCGTCGCTTGCTGGCCCATGGGCTGGAAAGCGAAGGCTATCTAGTTCAGCTCGCCGCCAATGGCCTGGAAGCTCTGCATCAGGCCGAGCAAGTCGCGCCAGCGCTGGTGCTGATGGATGTAGGCATGCCTATCATGGACGGCTTCACCGCTTGCCGTGAACTGCGCCTACGGCATACGGAGCTGCCTGTGCTGATGCTGACCGGCTACGACGATGTCGACTCAATCAACACGGCTTTTGAAACCGGCGCCACCGACTTCATCACCAAACCCATCAACCTCCCTTTGCTGACCCAACGCGTGCGTTATGCATTGCGGGACGCCGAACGCGACCACGCGTTGCGTCGAGCCTATCAGGATCAGACTACTGCCTGTCGCCTGGCCAACATGGGCTTCTGGCAACTGGGCATTGCCAGCGGAAGGATGAAATGGTCGGCCGATGCACACAAACTCATATCGCAGGACAGAGTGCTACCCAGCCAGGTGACCGAACTGATGCAAATGGTCGACCCTGAACAGGCGGCACATCTGACCACATTGTTCAGGGCAGCCATATCCAACCAGGTACCGGTAGATGTCGATGTTGTGCTCAGGTCCTCAGGCCGCGCCCGTGTACTTCGGCTGATTACCGATGCTCAGCAAGAGGATGGCCAACTGCGCGGCGCATTTCAGGACGTGACTGAACAAAGGGCCATCCAGCAGCAAGTACAATATCTAGCAGAACATGATCAGCTGACCAGCTTACCCAACAGACGACTTTTTCAGCGCCTGCTGACACTGCAGCGCAACCAACAAAATCCGGACCAGAGACTGGTAGTTGCTGTGCTTGATATCTGCAAGTTGCATCGGATAAACGATTCACTGGGCAGCAAAAGCGGCGATCAACTGCTGATGATGGTTGCCCAGCGACTCCGCAGTTGCTTGCCTAAAAATGCAATCCTAGCGCGACTGGAAGCAGACAGTTTCGCCCTTGCGCTGCCCCTGTCACACGCTTCCTCAACCGGAATTAGCGCACAACTGGATCGGTTATTAGTACCACTCACGCAATCCTGGCAACTTAACGCCAGGCAGATATTTCTCAATTTCACACTTGGCTTTACCTCTGACAATAACAATGATGCCCCACAGGAAAGCCTGTTACAGAGAGCGTTTGGCGCCCAGCGACAGGCCCGGCCGAACAAGGGCATTAGTTTGTGCTGCCATGAGCAACTCCCGCCCGGCGCCGAAGACGATCAGTTAATGCTGGAAACAGAACTCCGCCAAGCACTGGTCAATCAGGAATTTTCCCTGCTGTATCAGCCTCAGCAGTCTCTGGAAAATGGTCAGATCGAGGGCGTTGAAGCGCTGGTTCGCTGGCAACACCCACGTCGTGGCCTGCTGCCGCCAGCAGCCTTCATTACGGCAATGGAGGATATGGGACTGATCGATGAGCTGGGAGAATGGGTCCTTGCCGAGTCCTGCAGACAGGTTGCTCTGTGGCAATCCCGGGGTTTGAGGATCAGAACGGCAGTCAATCTGGCGTCCAGCCAATTCGAGTCTTCTGATCTGCCCGTCCTGGTCCAGCGGCTATGCCATGAGACCCGCTGCCCACCCGACATGATCGAGTTGGAAATCACCGAAAGCATGGCGATGGTCAACCCACAGAAGACGATTGAACAACTGTCCGAGTTGAAACGTCTGGGTGTACGCATTGCCATTGATGACTTCGGCGTGGGCCATTCTTCTCTGGAGTATCTGCTGCACTTCCCGCATGACGTTCTGAAAGTGGATCGTACCTTTATCAAAAACATCACCACCAGCAAAGGGAGTCGAGCCATAGTGCGATCGCTGACTGCCTACTGTTCGGCGATGGGCATTACCTGTCTGGCCGAGGGTGTCGAAGAACAGCGCCAGCTTGACTACCTGGACGCGCTGGCAGTGGACGTCATACAGGGTTTTTTACTTTCCCGGCCGATTACGGCCGATGAAGTGGAAACCATGGTCTTCCAGCTGGCCACCGACAATGCACAGAAACAGGATGTTTCCGCAGAGAGGACCAGCGCATGATAATTCGTTTTGACGCTGGCGGGTCTGTCAGTTGGCTTCAGAGCCAGCTGGACGAATATCAGTGCGACCCGAGCATTCAGGCCGTCATGCTGTTTGCCACCTCACAGAACGGCTGGCCGGAGGGCTGGCTGGACAGTCTCCTGCAGCGCCAGCGCAAGCCGGTATTCGGCGGACTGTTTCCTATGTTAATCGCCCAGGGCGACAGCCATGAACGTGGGACCCTGTGCATTGGCCTGACTCATCGTCCAGACCTGCTGGTGCTGCCCGAGTTGAGCAATCCCGCACAGAGTCTCGAACAGATGGTTGCGGAAATGCCTGCGGCGTGCCACTCATTAACTCGTGCCAACGCAACTCTCATGGTTCTGGTCGACGGCTTGACTACCGGCATCTCGCGTCTAGTCGAAGCGCTCTTCAACCAATGCGGCTTACAAATGAATATTCTTGGCGGCGGCGCTGGGGCGCAGAATATGCAGCCAGCCGCCTGCATCATTACGCCCCAAGGTGTTCTTCGCGACGCCGCGCTGGTCGCCCGTCTGGCACTGGGCAGCGGTGTGGGTGTGGCCCACGGCTGGGCGCCAATGTCCGCCAGCTACACAGTCACGGAATCCGAACAGAACATCATTCGCAGCCTGGACTGGCAACCCGCTTTATCGGTCTACCATCATGAGCTGGCGCTGCACAGCAATGTGGCTCTGAGCGAACCCTCACTGCCCCACCAAGCCAACGCACACCCACTGGGTATCAGCCGCATGGACAGCGAAGTCGTGGTCCGGGATGTTATCGCGGCAGATGTCGACGGTGGGCTGATCTGCCTCGGTGAGATACCCGCCGGCGAATTTATACATGTATTGCATGCCAGTGCAGCTGACTTGCTGACCGCGGCTCGACTGGCACGCGATGTTGCGATCAATGAGCTTGAGGAACTGGAACAGCTCGAGTGTCACCGTTCCAACATTGCCTTGGTGTTCGATTCGCTATCCAGAGCCCAGTTTCTCGGTGCTGACATGGAGCTGGAAATCGCATTGCTGAGCAACAATCAGCAGCTTGACGTGTTTGGCGTGCTGACCCTCGGCGAGATCGCCAACAGCGGAAAAGGCTATCTGGAGTTTTACAACAAAAGTTGTGTGCTTGCTTGCTTCGCCAAGCCTCCTCTCAGTATCCGCCTGGAACAACTCTAATGCACAGGGCCGACAACACCGAGATCCTGTACCAGATTGCGCTTTCTATCGGCAACAGCCTCGAACTGCAGAGCATGCTCAAGGAGTGCTGCACGACCCTGCTGCGCGCACTGAACGGCTCTGCCTTGTGCGTCATGCAGCAACAGCCTGACCACGCCGAATGGACGCCTATCCTGCATATGCCCAGAACCGCAGCACTTGATGGCACCTTCGAGGACTCCACTTTTGCGGATATTGCCACAGGACACCAGACCTCCTATTGCCTGATCAGCTCTAAAGCAGAATGTCATTGCTTCAGCCTTCCAGGGTTCGGGGTGTTGATGTTGCAAAAAAGAACGGCCCAGCTACGTCCGGAGCTGGTGATCTCGTTGCAGCAACTTATGGCTAAACTCGCACTCGCAATCCATGCGTGTCTGTATGAAGCCGAGCTGAAAAAGCAAGTGCTCAGTGCCCAGTCTGCCAACACCGCCAAGAGCCAGTTTCTCGCCAATATGAGCCACGAGATTCGCACGCCCATGAACGGGGTGATTGGTATGCTCGACCTGGCGCTCGATTCGGACCTGCCTCAACAGCAACACGAGCAGCTGCAACTGGCGCGCCTCTCTGCCAGTCACCTGCTTGAGATCATTAACGACGTGCTGGATCTATCCAAGATCGAAGCCGGCAAGATCGAAGTTCAGCCGGAGAAAACCGTGTTGCTGCAGTTGGTCGGGCATGTCATGAAGTCCTTGGCACCCAAAGCCTGGGAGAAGCAGCTCGACTTCAAATATGCGCTGGAGCCAGGACTGCCCTGCGAAATCATGGTCGACGCTCCCCGTCTGCGCCAGGTATTGCTTAATCTGCTGGGAAACGCACTCAAATTCACGCAACACGGGACAGTCTGCCTGCATGTTGGCTGGCAAACCGGCGGCGACAATACTGGCCGGCTGCGTTTCCAGATCCAGGACACAGGTCCTGGAATCGCAGCAGACAATCTCAGCCATATATTTGACGCCTTCACCCAGATAGACAACGCTAGCACTCGGCAGTTTGAAGGTTCAGGTCTGGGTTTGGCTATCGTACGGCGGCTGACGGTAGTCCTCGGCGGAGAAATCAGCGTCACCAGCACACGGGGTGAAGGGGCCAGCTTCTACTTCGATATTCCAGTGCTGGCGGTCCCACCGGACCCCACCCACCTCCCGGCGGCTCGCCGCGCGCTGCTGATCGCAGATGACCCCATAACCCGAAGCAGCTTGGCCGTCATGTTGCGGACCTTGCACATCAATCTAATCGAAGCATGCAGCGGCTCGGAAGGCCTGTTTCTGCTGCGCGAGGCCAAACTCGCAGACGCAGCTTTTGAGTTTCTGCTTATAGAAGAACACATGCCCGACACAAGTGGCAGCCAGACTATCCGCAGTGTGTTGGGCGAGCAATTGCTCGAGGCTGATCGCATCACTCTGATCCTTCCCTGCAATCTGCCGGAAACCTCTCGTTCTGCCAAACGCCAGGAACTCATACGCTGCCTGGTCAAACCAGTGGTTATCGATGAGTTGCAACGTGTAGTAGGACAGCGACAGGGACAGGGACAAGGACAAGGACAGCCCCCGACGACCAACGCCCCAGCCAAAGGTCTTCCCATACTCCGGGTGCTGATTGTCGAAGACAACCTGATCAACCGCAAGCTAACCGAGTCACTGTTAAGAAAGGCCGCCATGCATTGTCGATGTGCAGAAAACGGTGAGCAGGCGATGACCATGCTGGAGCGCGAATCGTTCGATCTGATACTGATGGACATGATGATGCCGGTCATGGACGGCATGCAGACCATCGCTGCCATTCGGCAGCGCGCGCAGCAACAAGGTTTGATGCCGGTGCCTATCATCGCTTTGACTGCAAACGCGATGAAAGGGGATCGCGAACGATATCTGGCAGAGGACATTCAGGGTTACGTCTCCAAGCCGGTGGATGGGCCTCTGCTAATCGATACTATCCGCCAGCTGGCAACCGTCCGAATACCCCACCCAAGCCCCGCTGAATACTCGTTGGAAAACCTGTTGCTTGAAGCTACCCAGATTCTGCCCGCTCACGGCATTAGCGCAAGCTGGGCGGTAGCCAATCGGCTGGATCTGCCGCGTATCCTCAGCCGACTGGGTGGCGACAAAGCACTGTTGGAGATCATTACCGGCTTGTTTCTGGAGGATGCTCCCGGTTACCTCCAGACTCTGGAAGAGGGCATTCGTCAGCAGGATCACGACGTGGTCGCAAGGCTGGCGCATACGCTCAAGGGACTGGCTGGCACGTTCGCCGCCGATGACGTTGCGGATACCGCCCGGCAATTGCAGGACCAGGCCCGACAGAACCAGAGCGCGGCCTGCCAGCAGGCTACCTACGCTCGCTTGCGACAGCAGATTGTAGAGCTGATCAGTGCCCTCAATCAGATTCCACATAGCTCCGGGAGGGTCAGCGTATGACCTGGGTACGCTCAATTATCGCAGTGCTGGATGGCTGAAGCATTCGCTGGCGCTAAACCGAATACCACTCCCTGACACTAAAGGAATTCAATATGCTGCTGCATAAATGGGGTAAACGTCTGGAACAGGAAGTCAATGGATTACAGGGGACCGTTCACGATCTCAAAAACGACCTGAATGCCGTTCGTCTAAACATGGGCTGGATCGAATTCTCGGTCCGGGGCGAGGTTCTGACCGCCAATGACCTGTTTCTCGGTATTGTTGGCTACCAACTGGAAGACATTCGTGGAAAACACCATCGAACCTTTTGCGACCCAGCCTATGCGAAATCGACAGCCTATCGCCAATTCTGGAACGAGCTGGCTGCCGGTATAAGCCAGACAGGTACGTTCAAGCGGCTGAAACGCTCCGGCGAGGCTGTATGGCTGGAGGCCTCGTACTTCCCGGTACGTAACGAGCATGGGGAAGTAACCAAGATCATCAAGATTTCCGCCGACGTGACCGAGAACCAGCAGGCACTGATGGACCGCAACGCGATGTTCCATGCCCTGGACAAATCACTGGCAGTGATCGAGTTTTCGCCCCAGGGCGATATCTTGCATGCCAATGACAACTTCCTGCGGACGACTGGTTACAAGCTGGCGGACATCAAGGGAAAACACCATGAGATATTCTGCGAGCGTCAGTTCTACCGTGAAAACCCCGGGTTCTGGTCCGATCTCGCCGCCGGCAGATTTCACTCGGGGCGATTTGAGCGCAAGGATGCTCAGGGCAATGTGATCTGGCTGGAGGCAACCTACAATCCGATTGTGAATACTGAAGGCAAAGTCTACAAGGTGATCAAATTTGCGTCGAACATCACCCAGCGAGTGATGGACGCGCAAAATGCCGCCGAAGTTGCTGCAACAACCTCCGAGGAAACATCACAGATCACCTCTCAGGCACGGCACGCGCTCGAAGACGCAGTGCGAATCTCCGGTCAGATTACCGATCAGGTCAAAGAAGCCAGTGACATCAGCCAACAGTTGAGTGCTCAGTCGAACAGCATTGCGGCCATCGTTACCACCATTCGTGCGATTGCCGATCAAACCAACCTTCTGGCGTTGAACGCGGCAATTGAAGCGGCTCGCGCCGGAGATACCGGTCGAGGCTTTGCGGTCGTGGCCGATGAGGTACGCAAGCTTGCGGCCCGAACCGGCGAAGCGACCATGGAAATCGGCAGCGTGGTACAGGCCAATGCCGGACTGATCGCCAAGATCCACGTGCAGATGGAGCTCATCAGCGAAAGCTCAGGCCAGAGCCAGGACGGCATTGCTCTAGTCAGCTCGGGCATTGCTGAAGTCGAACAGGGCGTGGCGCATCTAGCGGAAATGACCAGTCGCCTGTCAGCCTGAACCGGCGCGGCCGAGCAGCAATCGGTCGCATTGAAAGATGATCTTTCTCATTTACTTTCAATCTGATTGTTTTAAGCTGCGCCCATTCTGCTGACCGGATCAATCCTGATGAAATTGCTGTCTCTGTTATTCCGCGATAACCGCCTGCCGCTACTTGGCATCATGTTGCTGAGCATCGGCAGCGCCCTGCTCAGCGTTGCGGTGATCGCCTATGTAAACAACCGCCTGATCGCCGGCACTGACGACCTTGGCCAGGCGCTGCTGGGCTTTGCCGGGCTACTCTGCGCGCTGCTGCTGTGCGCCACGGGCGCGCAAATTGGTTTGCATCGTCTGAGCCACGGCTTTGTTTACCGGATGCGTCGCTCGCTGGTCAAACGCGTGCTAGATACCGACATAGAGCGTATCGAGCAGATCGGTGGCGCGCGCATTCTTGCCAGCCTGTCGACCGATATCCGCAATATCACCGTGGCCTTTGTCGGCCTGCCGGAAATGCTCTACGGCATGGCGCTGACGCTGGCGGCTTTTGTCTACCTGGCCTGGTTGTCCGGCCCACTGTTTATCACCACTTTGCTTTGGCTGGGCCTGACCTTTGTCGTCGGCTGGCTGCTGGTCAGCCGCGTGCATCGGCATATCCAGCGCATGCGCGAAGCTGAAGATCGCCTGTATGGCAACTATCAGGACGTGATTGAAGGGCGCAAGGAACTGGCGCTAAACCGTCACCGCGCCAACCGTCTGTACCAGGAAGAGTTCGACGACAACGCACGCCTGTACCGTGACGAGATCATCCGCGCCGATACCTTCTATGGGCTGTCCGGCAACTGGGCGAATATCATGGTGCTGGGGCTGATCGGCCTGGTGTTCTTTCTCGCCGGCGGCCTGGGCTGGGCTGAACCTGCGGTCGCCGCCACCTACGCGCTGACCATGCTGTTTCTGCGCACGCCGATGGTCGCTGCGGTTAATACCTTGCCGCATCTGATCACGGCTCAAGTATCGCTGAACAAGCTGGAAACCTTGGCGCTGACGCCGCATACCGAGGCCTTCCACGAAGTCGCGCCATTGAAATCGGATTGGCAGGAGCTGCGGCTGCAATCGCTGGTTTATCGCTATCCGGCAGAAGAGGGCGAAGGCTTTGATGTTGGCCCGCTGGATCTGACCGTGCGCCGTGGCGAAGTGATTTTCGTGATTGGCGGCAACGGCAGTGGCAAGTCAACCATGGCGCGACTACTCACCGGCTTGTACCGCCCGCACAGTGGCCAGATCAGCCTGGACGACCGGCCCGTGGCCGAACAGGAGCTGAGCGCTTACCGGCAGATGTTCGCCAGCGTATTCAGTGACTTTCATCTATTCAGCCGCTTGCTGGGCAAGGACGGCAACGAAGTGCCCGATGCCGAAGTGGACAGCTGGTTGAGCAAGCTGCATCTGCAGCACAAGGTCGGCATCGTCGATGGCCGCTTGAGCGATATTCAGTTATCCCAGGGCCAGCGCA
Source organism: Halopseudomonas pelagia (assembly GCF_009497895.1). NCBI lineage: Bacteria > Pseudomonadati > Pseudomonadota > Gammaproteobacteria > Pseudomonadales > Pseudomonadaceae > Halopseudomonas > Halopseudomonas pelagia. The sequence goes on from NZ_CP033116.1 coordinate 396,017, forward strand.
AACGCCTGGCGCTGCTGCTGGGTCTGCTCGAGCAACGCGACATTCTGCTGCTGGACGAATGGGCCGCCGATCAGGATCCGCTGTTCCGCCGGCTGTTCTATCGCGAGCTGCTGCCGCAGTTCAAGGCGGCGGGCAAAACCGTGATCGCGATTACCCATGACGACCACTATTTCGACCAGGCCGACCGCGTCTTGAAGATGGACAATGGCCGCCTGCTGGAACTGGTTGGCGAGCAACGCGCGAGCGCCAGCGCCGATGCGCTCTTGAATATATGAATGATAATGGTTTAGATTGACGCCCTTCGCAGGCGCCTGCCACATTCTCGGGCGCCGCTTCCCTTAGCCGGCTACCAAGGCCGGCGTGGAGACGCCATGCAACCCGCCCTGACAGCGCTATTTCCAGACCCTCTCGTAGCGCTGGGTGAAACTCTGGTGTTCAGCGACGATCCGCGACCCTCGCTGTCGATGCAGGAGTACCTGGCGCCAGCGCATGTGGAAGCCTGTCTGATGCGCTTTGCACCGCAATACAGGGACGGGGACCGTCGTGCGCTGGTCTCGATCTGGATCAAATACCATTTCCTGCGACTGATCCCACCAGTAATCATTGCCAGCCTGAATGCCAACTGGAAACTGCCGGTGCGGGCCCAGGATCTGCGCATTATCATGGGCGAAGATGGCCTGCCCGCCGCGTTCCAGTTGCCTGATGCAGGTCACGCCTGGCCGAACGAGCCCAGAAACGCCTTTGAGCGCTTCGCCGATCTGCTCGATGGGCATCTGGATCCGTTGATTCGCACCCTGAGCAGTCAGGTGAAACTCTCACCCAAGGTGCTCTGGAGCAGCGCCGGGCACTATCTGGAGTGGATCCTCGGGGAATTGGGTAAGTACCCGGTACGCCAGAGCTTGATGGATCAGGCTGGGGAGTTGATCACCCAGCGTTGCCGCCCGGATAGCTTCCGCAACCCTCTGCATGACAGCATCCGTTATGTGCCGCGCGAGGGCGAGCCCGACTTACAGCGTGAACGACTGAATTGCTGCATCCGCTACAAACTGCCGGGCAAAAAGCTTTGCAGCACCTGTCCGCATACCTGCAAACCGCCCCCTGGCTACGATCCGCAGCAATTCAAACAGGCGTGAGCGCTAGTCCGCACCCATCAACAGGCGGGTCAGTTCGGTGGCGGATATCGGTTTACAGCCGCGTACATTCTGCCCGGCCCAGAGCGGTGAGAAATCGCCACTGCCGCGCTTTTCCGCTGCGCCGCGCAAGGGTGTGATCGCCGTACCGGCCATGGGGAAAGCCGGCGCCAGTTGGCTGATCGGCCCCAGCTCGCGGATCACCCGATTGACGATGCCGCGTGCCGGGCGCCCGGAAAACACATTGGTCAGCGCCGTGTGCAGCGCTGCTTCACTTTGCAACGCCAGGCGATGTACGGCACTGGTGTTGGCTTCGGGGCACAACAGGTAAGCCGTACCCACCTGCACCGCTACCGCGCCCAATACCATGGCGGCGCGCGCCCCGGCAGCATCGGCTATCCCGCCCGCGGCGATGACCGGCAACCTGACAGCCTCGACGATCTGCGGTAGCAAGGCGAAGGTGCTGACCTGGGTGGTGACGTCTTCGGTCAGAAACATCCCGCGATGCCCGCCCGCTTCCAGGCCTTGCGCAATCACCGCGTCCGCACCATGGGCTTCCAGCCAGAGTGCTTCCTCCACCGTCGTCGCCGACGAGAGTATCGTGGTACCCCAGCTTTTCAGCTCATCCAGCAGCTCGGGCTGCGGCAGGCCAAAATGAAAGCTGACCACCGGCGGCTTGCACTCGCGCAAAAGCTCAAGTGCCTGGGCATCAAAAGGCCTGCGCCCGGCACCGCTGGGGATGCTATCGATATCCAGGTCCAGTTCCTGATAATAGGGCGCCAGCGCCTGGCGCCAGGCCGCTTCGCGCTGGTCATCCGCTGTCGGCGGGGTATGGCAGAAAAAATTCACATTCCATGGCCCAGCGGCCTGCTCGCGCATGATCTTGAGTTCCGCGGCCAGTGCCTCGGGGCTGAGCATGGCGGCGGGGGTCGAGCCCAACCCGCCGGCACGGCAGACCGCCAGCGCCAGCTTGCTGTCCTGAACCCCGGCCATGGGTGCCTGGATGATGGGGAGCTGGCTGCCCAGCAATGGGTGTGCGCTCATGGGTTTCTCCTGATGAAAGCAGATAGAAGGTTAGCCTAACGGTTTGCCTCAGCGCTCATCCAGTCCTGAACGTGATCAAGGAAACAGGTGATGCGCGCGGCCAGGGCCGTATTGCGGTAATACACCGCGTGGATTGGCTGCTGATGGCCATTGTCATACTCGGCAAGCACCTCCACCAAACGGCCCTGTCTACGATCTGCCAGTGTCATGAAATCCGACAGGCAGGCAATGCCTTGGCCATCCAGCGCCAGTTGCCGCAGGGTTTCGCCGTTGGACGCCTTGATCGCTGGCTCAATCGCGAAGCGATCGCCCAGCGCATGGCGTAGCGGCCAGTGGTTTAGACTCTCCGGCTGGGTAAATCCGAGCAATTTGTGCGTGGCAAGCTCCTCAACCTGCTGCGGAATACCGTGCGCCTCAAGGTACTCTGGGCTGGCGAGGATCCTTAATCGACTATGACCGAGTGAGCGGGCATGCAGTGTCGAGTCACGCAGTGTGCCGACGCGAATAGCCACATCGGTACGCTGCTCCAGCAGGTCGATATACAGTTCGTCGCTGTCCAGCTCCAGATCAATTTCCGGATAGCGCGCGCGAAAGCTCTCGAGCAACGGCACGATGATGTGCAGCATCACTGGCGTGGAAGCATTGACGCGCAAACGCCCAGCCGGACGCTGACGACGCAGGGCGATCTGCTCCTCTGCGGCTTCCACCGCATGCAGAATCTGCCGGGCGTCAGCAAGAAAGGCCACGCCTTCTTCGGTCAGCTCCAATCGCCGGGTGGTACGCCGCAGCAGCGTGGTGCCGAGCTTGCCTTCCAGCCGGCTCAGCGCCCGGCTGATCCCGGAGGCGGATTGGTCCACCTGTTCCGCCGCAGCGCTGATCGAGCCGCTGTCTACCACCCGGACAAAGGCCTGCAACTCATCAAGTGTCGTTTTCATTCATGCATTTTAGTCAAAAATGAAATGCTCGCTACCCTCTTATTCAGCAAAGATGCACCGGGCACACTGCGCACCTGATTCACTCACCGAGAAAATGCCATGCCCATTGCACTTCTGGCGCTGACCCTCAGCGCCTTCGCCATAGGAACCACCGAGTTCGTCATCGTTGGTCTGATCCCGACCATTGCCCTGGACCTGGGCGTGAGTGTGCCCTCGGCCGGCCTGCTGGTCAGCCTGTATGCGCTCGGTGTCGCCATAGGCGCGCCCCTGCTGACCGCGCTGACCGGTCGGGTACCGCGTAAGCTGTTGCTGCTATCGCTGATGGTAATTTTCACCCTGGGTAATCTGCTCGCCTGGCAGGCGCCCGGTTACGAGTCGCTGATTCTCGCGCGATTGGTCACCGGCCTGGCCCATGGCGTGTTCTTTTCCATTGGTTCAACCATCGCTACCAGCCTGGTACCCCGCGAAAAGGCTGCCAGCGCGATTGCCATCATGTTCACCGGTCTGACCGTGGCCTTGGTCACCGGCGTGCCGCTGGGCACCTTTATCGGTCAGCAGTTTGGCTGGCGCGAAACCTTTCTCGCTGTATCCGCGTTGGGCGTGATCGCCTTTATCGGCAGCCTGCTGTTTGTTCCCAAAGGCATCCAGCACAATGCTCCCGCATCGCTGTTGCAACAACTCAGCGTGCTGCGCCAACCGCGCCTGCTGCTGGTCTACGCGATGACCGCAGTCGGCTACGGTGGCTCCTTTATCGCCTTTACCTATCTGGCGCCTATCCTCCAGGAAATAAGTGGTTTCACTGCGGGAACTGTCAGCCTGGTGCTGTTGGTCTATGGTGTGTCGGTGGCCTTCGGCAATATTCTTGGCGGCCGGTTGGCTGACCGTTTGGGGCCGATCAAAGCACTGGTGATGATTTTCCTCGGTCTGGCGGCGGTGCTGCTGGCGCTGACCTTTACCGCCAGTACGCCCTGGTTGGCACTGCTGACCGTGCTGCTCTGGGGAGCAGTCGCCTTTGGCAACGTACCGGGCTTGCAGGTGTATGTTGTGCAGCAGGCCGAACATTATGCGCCGCAGGCGGTGGACGTGGCATCCGGGCTGAATATCGCCGCGTTCAATCTGGGGATCGCCGGGGGCGCCTGGTTCGGCGGCCTGATCGTTGCTGGACCCGGACTGATTCATACCACCTGGATCGGCGCACTGGTGGTGCTCAGCGCCGTCGGCCTGACGCTCTGGAGCGGTCGGCTGGATCGTGACGACACAGAATTCCCAAGCGCCACTGCGGTGGCGGATAACTGATCAGCATATGAATACCAAGGGAGATAACCTCATGACGATTCCACCACTAGGGTTTGGTACTTTTCGCCTCAAGGGACAGGAGGTAATTGATGCGGTCACTACTGCCCTGGAGCTGGGTTACCGGCATATCGATACCGCGCAGATTTATGACAATGAAAAGGAAGTCGGCGAAGCCATCGCCGCCAGCGGTATCCCCCGCGATGAGCTGTTTATCACTACCAAAATCTGGATTACCAACCTCAAGCCGGAGAAGCTGATTCCCAGCTTGCAGGAAAGCCTGCAAAAACTGGGTTTGAAGCAGGTCGATCTGACCTTGATTCACTGGCCGTCGCCGGAAGACAAGGTGCCGATGGAGGAGTATCTGCCGATGCTGCTGGAGGCGCGCGAACAGGGCCTGACCCGCGCCATTGGCGTCTCCAACTTCACCATTGAGCATCTGACCCAGGCGATTGATCTGGTTGGCGCCGAGAACATCGCCACCAACCAGGTCGAGATCCACCCCTTCCTGCATAACCGCAAGCTGGCCGAATTCGCCCGCGAGCAAGGTATTCAGCTAACGGCCTATATGCCGCTGGCAGTGGGCAAGGTAATGCAGGATCCAGTGCTGCAGGCGATTGCCACCGCGCACCAGGTGACCCCAGCGCAAGTGGCCCTGGCCTGGTTACTGCAATCTGGCTACGTGGTGATTCCATCCTCGACCAAGCGCGCCAATCAACAGGCCAACCTGGACGCAGCGAAGATTCAGCTCAGCCAGGAAGATGTGGCCGCCATCGCCGCGCTGGAGCGCGGCGAGCGGATTGCCAATCCGGATTTCGCCCCGGCATGGGACTAATCCATGCATAAGCAGCAGCGCTAGCATTGCCTCTCCGGAGGCACGTCTGCGACACTAGTATGTGTCCCCCCGTGAGAAACTATAATGCTTGTGCTGCTTACCTCCGCCTTCATACTTGGTCTGATATTCAATGCCGCTCCCGGCGCGGTCTTCGCCGAAACAGTACGCCAGGGCGTGCGGGGCGGCTTCCGCCCGGCCCTTGACGTCCAGCTTGGATCCCTAGTGGGCGATGCTGTCTGGGCAGTACTGGGGCTTCTGGGTATCGGGCTATTGTTGCAAATCGATTGGCTACGGTGGCCCATCGGCATCGCCGGTATTGTGTATCTGCTATGGCTGGCGCAGGACTCGTGGAAGAGCGCCAGCGCAGAATTTCATATCGAAGCACAGGGGAACGCGTCTAGGCGCTCGGCACTGCGTTCTGGCATGCTTTTGTCGCTGACCAATCCGCAGAATATCGCCTACTGGGCCGCCATGGGCAGTGCTCTGGGCGCGGTCGGAGTGACGGAACCAACTGCAACCGACTACGGCCTGTTCTTCACCGGATTTATGCTGTCGTCGTTTATCTGGTGCTTCGTCTGCGCCGCCATCGTCGACCGAGTATTTCGAAAAGCGGGCATGCAATGGGCACGCGCCACCTACCGACTGTGTGCCATTGCCTTTCTGGTACTCGCACTAGGGTCAATCCGAGACCTACTTGCACCAGTATCTGACCCGACGAAAGCACCACCGGCCCTAAGTCAGCCCGCCAACGGCTGTGCTCAACACACAGGCGGGGGCTGAAGGATCAAATATCGATCCCTCTATTTCCGGCTTTCGCGCATCGGCACGCCCGTATTGCGAAACACCAACGCCAGGCCACTCAGAATCGCCAGCATGCCGAGCAAACTCAGCGGCGCCATGCGATTACCCAGAAATAAATAATCCAGCCCTGCGGTCACACCCGGCACCAGATAGAACAGACTGGTGACATTGACCAGATTGCCCGCGCGAATCAGCCGGTAGAGCAACAGCGTCGCCAGCACCGAAATCACTACGCCCATATAGATCAGCGGCACGATAAAGCCCACCGTCAGTTCATACTCGAATGGCTGAAAGGGTAGAAACAGCAGGCACATCAACAGGCCGATCAGATATTGCAGCGGCAGCACATCCATCGGTGCCTGCTGCAGGCCTTTCTGGAATATCGAGCCGAGCGTGATACACGCCAGCGCGGCCAGAGTCAGGCTGATGCCCAACAGCGAAAAGCGCGCGGCCAGCAGGCTTTCCAGCACCACCAGCGTTAACCCGCCCAGCGCCAGCAGCAACCCGGCAATGCGCATCCAGGACACTCGGCGCTCTACCAGCAACAGCGTCAGAATCGGTTGCACGCCCAACACCGTCGCGAGCACGCCCGGGGTAATGCCCTGATCCAGCGACAGCAAGTAGAAGATCGTGTAGCCACCCGTCAGCAGAATCCCGACCATGACGACCCGCCGCCGCGAACCCAAGGCGGGCAACCAGCGTCGCCGGTAACTGGCCAACAAACCCAGTACCACGCAGGCCATAACGAAACGCAGAAATAGAAAAGCAAAGGCGGAGGCGTGCTGCAGCCCCCAGGAGGAGAAGATCGCACCACTGCTCCACAGCAGCACGAAGAGTGCGGTAGGGCCGAGAGCGACCCAGGTCGATTTGTTCAATAGCATACTTATCACCTGTCAAAACACTGCGCTTCCCATGCCGACAGTCGCCTATTCACCGGCAACTATCTGGCCAGCAGGTCAGCCAGCCTTCAGGGGAAATGCAAAAAAGAGGGAGTGTGTTTTCAGATCACGCGCCGTGGCGGCGAAAGATCTGCAGCACCGATCAACGGCGGTGGCGCTGCGACAGGAGGTGCCGCCATGTTGCAGGCGACGTTAGGGCTTTGCACCGGCGCCGATGTCAGTCCGCGAACGGCTGCGCCCGAAAGGGCGATGACAGAGGCGACTGAGTACGGTGCAAAGCTCATGATTCATGTTCCAGAGATAAAGAGGGAGCATCCCGAGGGATGAGCTAACCCTAGCAGCGGATGGCAGAAGCGGCAAGCGCAAGGGCCTGCCGCTACAGGTTAAAAGCCTTCGAGTACCAGCTTGCCCCGGGCCTTGTGGCTTTCCAGCAGGCGATGGGCCTTGAGCAGATTGGCCGCGTTGATAGTGCCAAAGTGCTCACCCAGGGTGGTTTTCAAGGTGCCCTTGTCGACCAGCTCAGCAACCCGGTTCAATAGTCGGCTCTGTTCAATCATGTCCGGAGTCTGATGCAGGCTGCGGGCAAACATGAACTCCCAGTGCAGCGACAGACACTTGGGTTTGAGCTTGAGAACGTCCAGGCTGTCAAAATCATCGATCAGGCCCAGCTTGCCTTGCGGCGCCAGACATTCAATGTATTGCTCATAATGCTCGGCGGTGTGGGTCAGCGAGGCAACCAGTTCAACCTGCTCTATGCCTATAGCCTGCAACTGCGCCAGCATCGGCTGATTGTGGTCAATCACATGCTGCGCGCCCAGGTCGCTGATCCACTGCACGCTTTCTGGCCGCGAGGCCGTCGCCACCACTGTCAGTTCGGTTAACTGACGCGCCAGCTGCACCAGGATTGAACCCACGCCACCGGCGCCGCCGATCACCAGCAGAGTCTGGCCGGCGCCGCCGCCTTCGGTGACGCCGAGGCGATCAAACAGCAGCTCCCAGGCGGTGATGGCGGTCAGTGGCAGAGCAGCAGCCTGTGCATCACTCAGGCTGGCGGGCGCATGGCCGACAATGCGCTCGTCGACCAGATGGTATTCGGCATTACAGCCGGGCCAGTTAATCGCACCAGCGTAGTAGACCCGGTCACCTGCCTTGAACGCGCTGACCTCGGCGCCTGTAGCCTCAACGGTACCGACCGCATCCCAACCGAGCACGTCATAGGCGCCAGTCAGAGGTGCGCGGTTGCGGCGGATCTTGGCGTCTACCGGATTAACCGAAACGGCAGCGACCTTGACCAGCAGATCACGCGGACCGGGTTCGGGGCGGGGCAATTCGATGTCTTGCAGCGCGTCGGCACGATCAAGATCACCGGCTTGTTGATATCCAACAGCTTTCATATTCTGGCTCCCAGGCGGATTGATATGCCACCCATTGTGAACCCATGAACGGGGCCAGGGAAGTCGACGTAAGTGGCAGCCTGTTTCAGCGCGGGCGCCGGCTCAGGCCCCAGATCAGATAAGCGCCGCCGATCAACGCCGCCAGCAGGCCCGCCGGCAACTGAGTTGGGAACAGCAGATTGCGCCCCAGCCAGTCAGCAGCGACCATGACGCCGGCACCGAGCAGGCCGGCTGCGAGTAGCTGCGTACGCGCCTGATTGAAGCCGAGCAGCCGCGCCAGGTGAGGCGCCATCAGCCCGATAAAGCTTAGCGGGCCAACCAGCAGCGTGGCCGCCGCGGTCAGCAGCGCCGCCAGCAGCATGATGCTCAGGCGTGCCCGTGCCAGCGGCACGCCCAGGCTGCGCGGCGTGTCTTCACCCAGCGGCAGCAAGGTCAGCCAGCGGCCGAGCGGCAGGCATAACAGTAGCAACACAGCAGCAATAACCAACGCCATGATGCTGGTCGGCAGCTGCACATGGTAGGTCGAACCGGCCAGCCATCCGAGCAGGCTCTGCCCGCGCGGATCGTTCATCGACAGCACCAGCATCTGCACCGCATCGAACAGTGAGCTGATGGCAATACCCACCAGCAGCAATCGTTCAGGCGAGAAACTCTGGCGTCGGGCAAAGCCCATGATGATCAGCAAGGTGACCAGCGCACCCAGGCAGCCGAGCACCAGCCGCGCCACCAGCGGCGCGCCCGGCCAGAGAAAGACCATGGCCATCAGCGCCATGGCTGCGCCAGCGCTGATGCCCATGATTTCCGGGCTGGCCAGAGGGTTGCCGGTCAGGCGTTGCAGCAGTGTGCCGGCCAGCGCCAGCATCAGGCCTGCCCCCGCGGCCGCCAGTACGCGAGGTGTGCGCCATTGCACCACCTGCGGATCCAGAATCCACTGCCAGCCCTCGGCGCCACGGCCAAACCACAGCGCCAGCGCGATCAGCGCCAGCAACAGGCCGCCGATCCACAGCAGCTTGAGCGGGCGGGCCGGGGTCGACAGCACCATCGCCGAGTTCAGCTGCGGGCGACCGCCGCCCATGCGCATGCGCGGCAGCAGCCACAACAGCAGTGGCGCGCCAAGCAGCGCGGTAACAGCGCCGGTGGGCAGCATGTCATCCAGTTGGCCGCTGAGTTGCTGGATGCCCAGGTCCGCCAGCCACAGCAGCGCGGCGCCCAGCAAAGGCGTCCAGATCAAGCGCTGGCGCAGGGTTCTGGCGCCCATCAGCCGGCAAATAGCCGGGGCCGCCAGGCCGATAAAGCCGATCAGACCGACGACGCTGACCACACAAGCGGTGAGGAAAACTGCCAGCGCCAGCCCACCCAGGCGTACTCGGTCCAGCGACACACCCAGACTACGCGCGCCGGTTTCTTCCAGCTCCAACAGGCTTAAAGGGCGTATCAACCAGGCCACCAGCACAGCGACCAACAGCAAGCGCGGGAGCAGAAACAGCACGCTGTCCCAACTGTTCTGACTCAGCGAACCGGCGCTCCAGATAAACAGCGAGGTCAGCCCCTGGGGTTGCAGCATCATCAGCATCACATTCAGCGCGCCGAGATACAGGCTGAGCACCATGCCGGCCAGGATCAGGCTCAATGGCGACATACCCCGGCGCCGGGCCAAAGCGTAGACCAGCAGCATGCTCAGCCCACCGCCGACCAGCGCCACCCACTCTCTGATCACCAGCAAACCGGGCGCATACAAGGTGGCCAGCGCCAATGCCAACTGTGCGCCGTTGGCCACGCCCAGCGTGGTTGGCGAGGCCAACGGGTTGCGCAACACCTGCTGCATCAGCAAGCCGGCAAGGCCCAAGGCCGCGCCGCAGAGCAGGGCGACGAACAGCCGAGGCAACCAGCTGTAGTGCATCAGCAACTGATCCAGATTGTCCCGGTCCGGCGTCCAGAGCGCCTGCCACCACTGCGCTGGCGCTAGCTCCTGGCGCAGATCCAGCAAAGCCAACAGCAAGCCCAGCGCCAGCAATGCCAACACTCCTTTGCCGACTGAAAAGCGTCCCGCCACGGCTTCACTCATCCAGCAGCGCCTCTTCCAGCAAGCGGGCAAAACGTTGGGCTGACAGCAAGCCGCCGTACTGCCAAGTCGGCGCAAACGCATGAACCCGGCCGGCGCGCACGAAGGGCATCGCCTGCCAGAGTACGGAACGCTGCAGCGCGCGATCTGCATCCAGCGGCATGGGCAGTAATTTGATCAGGGTCGCGTCAGGCTGGGTGGCCAGCTGTTCTATGCCAACCTGGGCATAGCCCCAATAGTTGTCCGTTCCGGCCCAGGCGTTGGTCAGCCCAAGGCGCTTGAGAACCGCGGAAAACAGGCTGCTGCCGCCAGAAACACGTACATGCCGATCATCAATAAAGCTGACCAACAACAGCGGTGGTTGCGGCTGGCTTTTCAGGCGTTTACGTAGTGCAGCCTGCTGGCTGTCCAGTTGCATAATCAGCGCCTCGGCCTCGGCCTGGTGACCGGTCAGCGCGGCCAGTTCGCGAGTGACTTGTACCGCGTTGTCATAAGGATCGGATTCGGGGCGATAGATCGACAGGCTTTTTACCGGAGCGATGTGCTCCAGCTTGGCGCGCAGGCCTTCGAACTGCGGGGTGATCAGAATCAGCGCCGGGTTCAGCTGCGCGAGCAGTTCCAGGTTTGGTTCGGTGCGCAGGCCTAGATCATGCACCGCGTCCGGCATCACGGGTTCGCTGACCCAGCGCCGGTAGTTGTCCAGATCCGCCACAGCCAGGGGCGTGACACCAATGCCCAACAGGGTTTCGGCCAGCCCCCAGTCGATCACCGCAATGCGCTCGGCGGCGGGCGCTCCGGAGGCGGGCGCCGCCATCATTCCTGTGCCCGATAGCGCCAGGCAGAGAGCCAGCAGCAAGCTGCGCAGGGGGGTCATTTCAGCATATCCATACCGGCGGCTTCAGGCCTGGACCACCGCAAAGGGTACGGGTTGATGGGGATGCGCCATGACCGTCATGGGCACACCATAGATACTCTCCAGGTGCAGATCGGTCATCAGCTCGGTCGGACTGCCTTGCATCAGCAAGCGGCCGGAATGCAGGGCAATCAGATGATCGCAGTAACGCGCGGCCATATTGATATCGTGCAGTACAACGATGACGCCCAACCCCAACTCCTCGCTCAGATCACGCACCAGCGCCAGAACTTCTACCTGGTGGGCGATATCCAGTGCCGAGGTCGGTTCGTCGAGCAAAAGATAGCGGGTTTCCTGGGCCAGCAGCATGGCCAACCAGACTCGCTGACGCTCGCCACCGGACAGACTGTCGACCATCCGCTCGGCAAATCCGCCAACGTCGGTCAGGTGCATCGCCCGTTCAACCTGCTGGCGATCGGTCTTGCCGAAGCGTCCAAGCAGCCCGTGCCAGGGGTAACGCCCGAAGCCGACCAGTTCGCGCACGCTGAGGTTTTCCGCGGCAGGCAACTGCTGCGGCAGGTAAGCCACCTGACGGGCAAAATCACGGTCGGCCCAGGCGGCCATGGGCCGGCCATCGAGCATCAAGTGTCCAGCGCTGGGCGCCTGTTGGCGGGCCAGCAATTTGATCAGAGTCGATTTTCCCGAGCCATTGTGTCCGATCAGCCCGGTCATGCAGCCTTCATCCAGAGTCAGATCAAGCGGCTGGAGCAGGGTGCGTTGGGGCACAGAGAAGGTCACGCCTTCCAGTTGAAACATGCAGGCTCCGGACAGCAGGAGAGGGAGTGGAATTGCTGCCTCGGAATGTAAACTAAATCACAAGCATTATCAATCCGACAGCCCGGCTACGGCGGCTCTGCCCTGCGTCATGAGGTCACAGACTACTGCCAGATCTCGGCATGTTCGGCGATCTGATCCAGCGCTTCAGGGTTGGCAAGTGCTTCCCGATTGGTGATCGGCTCGCGGCGCAGCAACTTGGCGACGGCCAATTCGACCTTCTTGCCGCTACGGGTATAGGGCACCTGCTCAATCTGTACGATCCGCGCTGGTACATGCCGCGGGCTGGCATGCTCACGAATACGCTGGCGGATGCGCTGGCGCAGCGCGTCGTCGAGCTGTTGCTGCGGATTCATCACTACCAGCAGCAGCACCCGCACATCCCCTTCCCAATCCTGACCGACTACCAGGCTGTCGGCGATTTCTTCCAGAGTTTCTACCTGGCGGTAGATCTCCGCCGTGCCGATGCGCACGCCGCCTGGGTTCAAGGTTGCATCGCTGCGGCCATGGATGATGCAGCCGCCTTCGGCGTCGAACTCGATATAGTCGCCATGCGCCCACACCCCCGGAAACCGCTCGAAGTAAGCAGCGCGGTAGCGGCTGCCATCTTCATCGTTCCAGAACCCCAGCGGCATGCAGGGTGCCGGCTGCAGGCAGACCAGCTCCCCCCGCTCGCCGATAACCACCGCGCCATTTTCATCGAAGGCCTGCACGTCCATGCCGAGCATGCGGCACTGGATCACCCCACGACGCACCGGCAACAGAGGTGCAGCGCCGACAAAACAGGAGACGATGTCGGTGCCGCCGGAAATTGAGGCCAGCAACAGATCGGCCTTGACCGCCTGATAGACCCAGTCGTAATCCTCCGGCAACAGCGGAGAGCCGGTGGAGAGCAGCACGCGCATTGGCTTTAGATCGAACTGCTGACCAGGCTGCAGATGGGCGTTCCGGCAACCGCCGAGAAACTTGGCGCTGGTACCGAAATGCGTGACGCGGTAATCCTCGGCCAATTGCCAGAGTGCGTTCAGATCAGGATGGCCGGGATTGCCATCGAACAGCACCAGTTCGGCACCGGTAACCAGCCCCGAGGCCAGCCAGTTCCACATCATCCAGCCACAGGTGGTGAAGTAGAACAGCACATCGTCCGGCCCCAGATCGCCGTGCAGCATCAGCTCCTTGCTGTGTTGGAGTAATGTGCCGCCGGCGCCATGCACGATGCACTTGGGCACTCCGGTGGTGCCTGAGGAGTAAAGGATATACAGCGGATGATCGAAGGGCAGCGCGGCGAATTGCAGTTCGGCGGCGGCGTGTTGTTGCTGTACCGCAGACCAGTCGACCACCCCTTCCGGAAGCGCCAGATCCGGCACATTGGCGATCATCAGCAACTGCTCGACCGAAGGCAACTGGGAGCGCAACTCCAACGCCTGTTGCCGACGGTCGAATACCTTGCCGCCATAGCCATAAGCGTTCACGCAGATCAGCACCCGTGGCTCGATCTGGCTGAAGCGATCAAGAATGCCACTGGTGCCAAAATCCGGCGAGGCCGAGGACCAGACCGCACCGAGACTGGCGCAGGCCAACATACCGACGATCGCCTCGGGAATATTCGCCACCACGGCCGCCACGCGATCGCCGGGTAATACGCCGCTGTCGTTCAACCAGGCCGCCAGCGCCGCCACCTGATTCAAAAGGTCGGCGCGGCTCAGGGTAAAATCGGGCCGCGTCTCCGAGCGCGCATGCAAGGCTGGCGCTTGGGCGTCACCTTGCAACGCGTGACGCAACAGATTCTCGGCGAAGTTCAAGCGCACTTCGGGAAACCAGCGCGCGCCGGGCAGGGCATGACTTTCCAGCACCTTGCCCGCAGGCGTAGCAGCGATCACGCCGGTATAGTCCCAGATGCTCTGCCAAAACGCCTCGATGTCCGCTATCGACCACGCATGCAGCGCCTGATAATCCGTTCCGGGCGAGGCGCCTTGCGCCTGCAGCCAATAGCGGTAGCGCGCCATGCGGCTATGGGACAGCGCATGCTGATCAGGGCGGTGCATTACGACAGGCAGGCTCATGCGGATTCTCCGGCAACATTCTTTGGGCTTAATCCTAGCATGAGCTTGATGCACCACTGAGGACAGCGCCGCTGCAATTCAGTACATTGCTCTGAACGTCCCGCGATTGAATGAGGCTCCCTTATGTACGACTGGCTCAACCGCCTACCCAAGGCCGAATTGCACATGCATCTGGAAGGTTCGCTGGAGCCGGAACTGCTGTTCACCCTCGCCCGGCGTAACGCCATCGACCTGCCTTGGGCTGGGGTCGAGCAACTGCGTGACGCTTACGCCTTCAACAACCTGCAGGAATTTCTCGACCTCTACTATCAGGGCGCTGACGTACTGCGTACCGAGCAGGACTTCTATGATCTGACCTGGGCCTATCTGCTCAAATGCCAGGCACAGAATGTGGTGCATACCGAGCCTTTCTACGATCCGCAGACTCACACCGAGCGCGGCATCCCCTTTGAAGTGGCGTTGAACGGCATTAGCCAGGCGCTGCAGGACGGGCGCAAGCAACTCGGCATCAGCAGCGGCCTGATCCTGAGTTTCCTCCGGCATTTACCCGAGGAAGAAGCGCTGAAAACGCTCAAGCAGGCCATGCCTTACCGCGACGCGTTTTTTGCTGTGGGTCTGGATAGTTCGGAGATGGGTCACCCACCAAGCAAGTTCCAGCGAGTGTTCGAACAGGCTCGCGGAGAGGGCTTTGCGGCCGTGGCTCATGCCGGAGAGGAGGGGCCGCCGGAATATATCTGGGAGGCGCTGGACCTGCTCAAAGTCAGCCGCATTGACCATGGCGTGCGAGCGACGGAGAATCCGAAGCTGATTGATCGGCTGATCGAGGAGCAGATTCCGCTGACTGTGTGCCCGCTATCGAATACCAAGCTCTGCGTCTTTGATGATATGGCCGAGCATCCGATTCTTGAATTGCTGGAGCGCGGCGTCAAGGTCACGGTCAATTCCGATGACCCCGCTTACTTCGGCGGCTATGTGACCGAGAACTTCATGGCACTGCACGACAGCCTGGGCATGACCCGCGAGCAGGCTCAGCGTCTGGCGCAGAACAGCCTGGATGCGCGAATGGCGCCCTAACTGCAGGATGAGTCAGTGCAGGTTTAGTCAGCCTCGGCCTGAAGGTTAACCCGCAACCAATCCGCCAGGCGCGCTGATTGGGTTTGCGACGCGCGGGCGCTGGTCCAGAGTGTCAGACAGTTGGAGGTGCCGACAAAGCCCCAGGGCGCCAATAAGCGCCCAGCAGCGATGTCGTCAGCGACCAGTTGCTGCGGCGCGATCGCCACGCCCAGGCCGGCTAGCGCTGCTTCCAGCAGATAATACAGGTGCTCGAAGCCCTGACCCTGATGCAGCTCGGCCGGATCGAGTCCGCTGGCTCTGGCCCAATCTGGCCAGGCTTGCTCGCGCGAGTGCGTATGCAGCAATGCTTCGGTGAAGAGTTTGTCTGCAGGCTGATCCAACAGCGCCGCCGCGCCCGCATAGCGCGGGCTGAACACCGGGCCAATACGCTCTTTGGCCAGCTCGTACACCTGCATATCCGCTGGCCAGGGTGGCTCGGCGAAGAGCAGCGTGGCACTGACGCCAGGCTTGCGCGGATCCATCTCGCCTTCGCTGGCAGACAGATGCAAATTCAAACCCGGCAGTTCGCTATTCAACCGGTCCAGCCGGGGAATAAACCAACGCGCCAGCAGACTGCCCGGGCAGGCCAGCAGAAAGGGTGCGTGCGCTTGCGCCTGACGAATATCAGCACAAGCGCTGCGCAGCCCATCGAAAGCATCGCGGCTGGCATCACGCAGCCTTCTGCCTGCCGGCGTCAGTTGCACGCCGCGACCAACTTTTTCAAACAGGCTGACGCCAAGCTCTTCTTCCAATGTGCGAATCTGGCGGCTGACCGCACCGTGCGTTACATTCAACTGTTCCGCAGCCTGGCTCACGCTTTCCAGTTGCGCTGCAACCTCGAAGGCCCTTAAGGCATTGAGTGAGGGAAGATCACGACTCATATCTATATGTCACTTTTTCTCACAGGTTCGTGCCATCTTATCGGTTTTTTTTCTCGCTTGCCTACCCTAGTCTGAGCGCAATTCAAAAGAGGTAGCGATTATGCAGACCAACACCAATTTCAGTCGCGGTGCAGACGCCCAAGGCCAGTTCGGCTCCTTCGGTGGGCGTTTTGTCGCCGAGTCCCTGATGCCGCTGATTCTCGATCTTGAGCAGGCCTTCAACACCGCCCTGAGCGAGCCGAACTTTCTCGCCGAGCTCGACCGCTTTCAGGCCGAGTTCGTCGGCCGGCCCAGCCCGCTGTATTTTGCCGAGCGCCTGACCGAGCTGTATGGCGGCGCCAAGATCTACTTCAAGCGCGAAGAGCTGAACCACACCGGCGCGCACAAGATCAACAACTGCATCGGTCAGGTGCTGCTGGCCAAGCGCATGGGCAAAACCCGGATCATCGCCGAAACGGGCGCCGGCATGCACGGCGTGGCGACCGCCACCGTGGCGGCGCGCTTCGGCTTGCCCTGTGTGGTCTATATGGGCGCCACCGATATCGAACGCCAGCGCGATAATGTTTCACGCATGCGCCTGATGGGCGCCGAGATCGTGCCCGTCACCTCCGGCACCGGCACCCTGAAGGACGCGATGAACGAGGCATTACGCGACTGGGTCACCAATGTCGACAACACCTTTTACATGATCGGCACGGTTGCCGGTCCGCATCCCTATCCCACCATGGTCCGCGAGTTCCAGGCGGTAATAGGCCGGGAAACGCGAGTGCAGATGCAAGCCCGCGAAGGGCGCCTGCCCGATAGCCTGGTGGCCTGCATTGGCGGCGGCTCGAATGCGATGGGGCTGTTTCACGCGTTTCTGGATGACCCCAGCGTGCAGCTGATTGGCGTGGAAGCCGCCGGTGAAGGCCTGGACAGCGGCAAGCATGCTGCCAGCCTCAAAGGCGGCGTGGCCGGTGTGTTGCACGGCAACCGCACCTACCTGCTGCAGGACAACGACGGCCAGATCACCGACGCGCATTCGGTCTCCGCCGGCCTGGATTACCCGGGTATCGGCCCGGAACACGCCTGGTTGCACGAACAGGGCCGGGTCGATTATGCCGCGGTGACCGACACCGAGGCGCTGGATGCTTTCCATGTCTGCTGTCGCCAGGAGGGTATTATTCCGGCACTGGAAACCGCCCACGCGCTGGCAGAAGTCGCCAAGCGCGCGCCGCTGTTGCCCAAGGATCATCTGATGGTTGTCTGCCTGTCCGGTCGCGGTGACAAGGACATGCCGACCGTATTGCGTCTGATGGAGGAAAAAGCATGACCTCACGTTTAGCCGGACGCTTTGCCGAACTCAAAGCCGCCAACCGTTCCGCGCTGGTGACCTATATCTGTGCGGGTGACCCTGGCTATGACGCCAGTCTGTCACTGCTCAAGCAATTGCCGGCGGCAGGCGCGGACGTCATCGAGCTGGGCATGCCCTTCAGCGATCCGATGGCCGATGGCCCGACCATTCAGGCCGCTGCCGTGCGAGCGTTGAATGCGGGGCAAACGCAACTGAAAACTCTGGAAATGGTTCGCCAGTTTCGCCTTGAGGATCAGAGCACCCCGCTGGTGCTGATGGGCTATTACAACCCGATCTACCGCTATGGTCCCGAAGCCTTTATGCGTGATGCCCGGGAAGCGGGTGTGGATGGTCTGTTGATTGTCGATCTGCCTGCCGAGCACGACAGCGAACTGGGCCCCCTGGCACGCGAAGCGGGGCTGGACATGATTCGTATGGCCACGCCGACTACCGACGCCAAACGGCTACCAGCAGTACTGGATCGCGCCAGCGGTTTTCTCTACTACGTGTCGCTCAATGGCGTGACCGGGGTAGGGCAGGCGGACAACGCCACGGTGCGCGATGCGATTGGCGCGATTCAGCAGCAGACTGATCTGCCGGTCTGTGTCGGCTTTGGCGTTCGCACGCCGGAGCAGGCAGCGCGCTTTGCGCTGGACGCCGAAGGTGTTGTGGTGGGGTCGGCGCTGGTCGAGCAGATCGCCAATGCCGATTCGCCGGAGCAGGGGGTCAAGGATGTGCTGAGTCTGGTATCGGTTCTGTCGCAAGCGGTGCAGCAGGCACGCAGTCAGTAACTCACCGGGAAGGCCGAGTTCCATCTGAATCATCTGCGCTGCACGCTATATCGCTTGGTCCGAAGGGAACTCGACTCTTCCAGAGCTAGGCATTTGCTTGGTGGGAGCGCCGGCCTCGGCGCGAAGGCGGAGTCCGTTTTCGCCGCGGGGCCGCGGCTCCTACCGTTAATGGTGTTAACAATGCCTTGGTTCAGCGCCTACCGCCATAGCCTAGCTATCCGCGCAACGCCGCCAGTACTGGCGCGGTGTCAGGCCGCACACCGCGCCATAACAGAAAGGCCTCGGCGGCCTGCTCGACCAGCATACCCAGCCCGTCCATACAGCGCGCGGCGCCGTGTTCGGCGGCCCACCGATTGAACGGGGTCGCCTCACTGGCATACATCATGTCGTAGCAGAGCGTATGCCCCGGGCGAATCAGCTTCGGCGAAATATCCGGCACCTCGCCACCCAGGCTGGCTGACGTGGCATTGATAATCAGATCAACCGACTCTTCAATCCAGTCAAAGCCCGATGCACTGATCGGACCCTGATCGACAAACAGCGCCGCCAGCTCCTCGGCTTTGCTCACCGTACGATTAACCACGCACAGGTGCTTGGGGCCAGCGTCCAACAGCGGTTGAATCACGCCGCGCGCCGCACCGCCAGCTCCCAGAAGCAGTACCTTGAGGCCCGCCAGGGGAAAGCCGGCGTTGGCCTGAATATCACGTACCAGCCCTTTGCCGTCGGTGTTGTCACCCAGCAGCGTGCCGTCTTCCAGACGCATGATGGTATTGACGGCCCCGGCACGGTGAGCGGCCTTGCTGTGCTGATCAACCAGCACCCAGGCTTGCTCCTTGAAAGGCACCGTGACATTGACGCCACGGCCTTCAAGCAAAAACGCCCGCAGGCAGCCGGCAAAATCATCCAGCGGCGCCAATAACGCCTCGTAGGTCAGCTGTTCGCCGGTCTGCTCGGCGAACAAGCGATGGATCAGCGGCGACTTGCTGTGGCCAATTGGATTGCCGATCACCGCATAGCGATCAATGCTCATGGATGCAGCCCCAGCCAATCGCGCACCGGCAGAAATTCCGCAGCCAGCCGCGCCTCTTCACTGCCGGGCTCCGGCTGCCAGTTGTAGCCCCAGCGTACGGTGGGCGGCAGCGACATCAGAATGGATTCGGTGCGCCCGCCGGTCTGCAGACCAAACAGCGTGCCGCGGTCATAGACCAGGTTGAATTCCACATAACGCCCGCGGCGAAACTCCTGAAAAGCCTTCTGTTCGGCGCTATAAGGGGTATTGCGGCGACGCTCGACAATCGGCAGATAGGCCTCGACATAGGCATCGCCGATCGCCCGCTGGAATTCGAAACTGCGTTCGAACCCCCATTTGTTCAGATCGTCGAAAAACAGCCCGCCTACACCACGCGCTTCCTGGCGGTGCTTGAGGTAGAAATATTCATCACACCAGGCCTTGTACGCCGGATAGACATCATCGCCGAACGGCTTGCAGGCGTCGTGTGCGACCTGGTGCCAGTGCACGCAGTCTTCTTCGTGACCATAGTAGGGCGTCAGATCGAAGCCGCCGCCAAACCACCAGACCGGATCGGCACCCGGCATCTCGGCGACGAAAAACCGCACATTGGCGTGTGAGGTAGGGATATGCGGGTTGTTCGGATGCATGACCAGCGACACGCCCATGGCCTGGAAAGAGCGGCCAGCCAGTTCCGGGCGTTGCGCTGTGGCAGAAGGTGGCATGCTGTCGCCGTGTACATGGGAAAAGCCCACGCCGCCCTTTTCCAGCATGCCGCCGTTCTCGATAATCCGCGAGCGTCCACCGCCGCCGCCCGGGCGCTCCCAGCATTCCTCCTGAAAGGTCGCCTGACCGTCGGCTGACTCCAGTGCGGCGCAGATGCGATCCTGCAGCCCCATCAGGTAGTCTTTGACGGCAGCAACATCGGTGGCATCGGGCATATCTTTCACGGGCTTACCTCAGGACGGGCGGATGATCTGGTCGGTCTGCAAGTCCCTGATGATACTGGGATTGCGCTGCCCACCCAATGCGCCAGGCACAATTGCATCCAGATTCTGATGAAAATACTGCTCCACGCGCAAACGCGAACGCGCCGCCGGCCGACCTGAAGGGTTAGCCGAAGTCGACACCAGTGGCCCACAGACTGCACACAACTGTCGGATCAATGGATGCGAGCTGACGCGCAACGCGACCGTCTCATGCTGCCCGGTGATCCACGGCGGCAAGCGATCCTGATGGGGTACCAGCCAGGTGTTGGCGCCGGGCCAGGACAGCCGCAGTTTGGCCAACTGACCATCCGGCAAATCCCACAACAGGAAATCAAACTGTTCAATCTCGCCGGCGACTAAAATAAGGCCCTTTTCCACCGGGCGTTGCTTCAGTTCCAGAAGCCGCTCGACCGCATCAGCCTTCCAGGGATGGCAACCCAGCCCCCAAACCGCCTCAGTCGGATAGGCAATCACGCCGCCTGCATGAAGAATGCGTTCTACCTGTCTGATACGCCAGTTTGCCAACATGCTGTCCTCGATAAGCCATCAATGCTGTGACAGTATCCGAGCCACGCCGCAGGCTCAAGCGCTTAGGCGTGGCGATCAGCGGCGGGAAAACCCATGCGGGGTTTGCTGAACGTGGCCGGCCAGTTCCAGATCCAGCAGCTCGTACATCACCTGCTCCACCGCCAGACCACTGTGCTGGCTGAGCCAGTCAATACTCGCTGGCTGATGGTCCAGGCAGCGCCATAATGGGCTATCAGGCGCCTGTGTGACATCGTCATAACCTTCGGCCGCAGCCAGTGCGGCTTTCAGCGGCAGCTTCAATACGTCCAGCACATCCTGCACTGTCTCGACCAGATGCGCGCCCTGGCGCAACAGCTGATGGCAGCCCTTGGCCTGGGAGTTGTGGATTGAGCCGGGCATGGCAAAGACTTCGCGATTTTGCTCCAGCGCCAGGCGCGCGGTAATCAGCGAGCCGCTGTTAAGGCTGGCCTCGACCACCAGCGTGCCCAAGCTCAGACCGCTGATAATCCGGTTTCTTTGTGGAAACTGGCCCGGCTGCGCTGATGCATCCGGCGGCAATTCCGATACCAGCAAGCCGCCCTTTTCAACAATCTGCGCGGCCAGCGCTTTATGTCGCCTGGGGTAACAGTTGTCCAGCCCCGTGCCCCATACCGCGATTGTCTGACCCTCCGCATCCAGCGCGCCCTGATGGCAGGCGCCGTCGATGCCCAAGGCCATGCCACTGGTCACCAGCAAGCCACTGGCGGTAAAGCTGCGGGCAAAGGCGCGCGCGGTCGCGGCGCCGTGCGGGCCAGGGTGGCGGGTGCCGACCATCGCCAGTTGCGGATCATGCAGCAAGCCGGGATCACCGCGCAGATACAGCAGGGGTGGGGGGTCAGCAATCTCTCTGAGCAAGGAGGGATAGTCCGGCGAGTCCAGACACAGCACGCTGCATCCGGATTGCTCCAACCAGGTCTGCACCCGCTCGAAACGCGCCAACAGCGCGGCATCACCGCGCTGCCAGGCTTGTACGGATTCGATAGCGCGCGGTTTGAGTCCGAGTGATTGCAGACGCAACAGATCGGCGTCGAGCACATCGGCGAGGCAAGGGAAGTGCGGTAAAAGGCGGGTGACGGCGCGTGCGCCAAACCCATCAAGCAGAGACAGAACCACAAAGGCCTGTCGGCTATCGGACAGGGGGTAGTGCATGGATCATCCTTGATCAGAACGCGGCACCGCCCGTTTCAGGCGGTGCCTCAAGACTTTGAAAATCCCAGACTCAGGGATTGCGTACCTTGTCCATGATCGCCATCTGACGGCTGGCTTCCAACACGATGCCATAGCTCATCTTGTCATAGGCGCGGAACACCATCATCAAACCGGCGTGCTCATCGGGCAGGCTGACCTGATCATTCTGCACGCGGTCACGTACCACTTCACCGGTCTTGAAGATCGACAGCACGCTGCCTTCCTTGAGACCGTCCCGAGCGCCCTTGTTGATCAGTACCACATCGTACTGGCCAATCTGAGTGACTCCATTGGGTACGTCCAGAATCAGGCCATCAATCTCGCCGGCCGGCTCACTGGGGAAGAAGGTGGACGCCAGCGGGCGCTCCTCGGTAGGCAGCAGACGATCGTTAACGCGGATCTCCTGATTGCTACGCGAGATATCCAGAGTCGCGATATCACGTTCAATGGCCGCTACTTCGCCATGGCCCAGCTCCTGGGCGTGAATACCGAGAAACTCACCTGTCTGTGGATCGGTATAGGCCTTCTCACGGCGGTAGATGCCATAGCCCGGAATCGACGGATCGATGTCGCCACGTGCATAGACGCGACTGCCCGCACCTGCCACCACACTCTCCGCCTGACCGCCGATAATGTAAGGCGCGGCTTCCAGTACAGCGGGGTCATCAATAATACGGCCGGCCCTGAGAAAGGCGTTGATCGCTTCCAACGGAATGGTCGGAATCGCTTCGGCAATTGGCTGCGAGCGTACGGTAGGAGCCAGTTTGATATTGCCGCCCTGACCGCGATTGACCATCAACCGCGGCTGGCCATCGATATACACCAGCGAGATCATATCGCCGGGATAAATCAGATGAGGGTTATTGATCTGCGGGTTCGCATGCCATATTTCTGGCCATTTCCATGGCAGGTTAAGGAAGCGCCCGGCGATATCCCAAAGTGTATCCCCCTTCACAACCTGGTACCGTTCCGGATGACCATCCCTAAAAACGGGCTCCTGTGCCTGCGCCCAAAAACTGATTGAGAGCAGCAGAAGGCCGAGTAATGTTTTCCTCATGACATGAATCCCTTTATTATAGAGGCCAGCAACCAGGTTTGACGGAGGCTTTAATACGTCAAATCCGTTCTATTTCCAAGCTGCTCATCATCTTAGCAGCACAAATTAGATTTATTCCACAATTGCGTCACAAACAGACATGGCCATATTAAACATTTTAGAATTTCCTGACCCACGCCTGCGGACCATTGCTAAACCAGTGGTGGCGGTGGATGCGCGCATCCGTCAGTTGGTCGACGATATGTTCGAAACCATGTACGACGCTCCGGGTATTGGCCTGGCAGCGACCCAGGTGAATGTGCACGAACGGGTGGTGGTAATCGACATTTCCGAGGACAACAACGACCCGCGGGTGTTTATTAACCCCGAACTAGAGCCTTTGACCGAGGACCTGGAGGGAATGCAGGAGGGTTGCCTGTCAGTCCCCGGCTTTTATGAAACCGTTACCCGTCCCGAACGCGTGCGGGTCAAGGCGTTGAACCGCGAGGGTGAGGCCTTTGACGAGGTCTGCGAGGGTTTGCTGGCAGTGTGTATTCAACACGAATGCGATCACCTGAACGGCAAGCTGTTCGTCGATTACCTTTCTAACCTGAAACGTGACCGGATTCGCAAAAAACTGGAAAAGTTGCACAAGCAACAGGCCAGCGCCTGACGCCCAACCGCATTGCAAGGCTTGCTTCGGCAAGCCTTTTTATTTAGCCGTATCAGGAACAGCATGGACTCCTCTTCTCTACGTATTGTTTTCGCTGGCACCCCGGAATTTGCCGCTGCCCACCTGCAGGCGCTGATAAACGCCAAGTTGCAGGTCGTTGGCGTATACAGCCAGCCGGACCGCCCCGCCGGCCGTGGGCAGAAGGTGGCCATGAGCGCGGTCAAGCAACTGGCGCTGCAGCATGGGCTGCCGGTGTTCCAGCCTGCCAGCCTGCGTAATGAAGAAGCACAGGCAGAACTGGCCGCGCTGAAACCCGACCTGTTCGTCGTGGTCGCCTACGGTTTGATCCTGCCGCAAGCGGTGCTGGATATTCCTCGCCTGGGCTGCATCAATAGCCATGCCTCGCTGTTGCCACGCTGGCGCGGCGCCGCGCCGATTCAGCGGGCGATTGAGGCTGGCGACAGCGAAAGCGGCGTCACCGTCATGCGTATGGAAGCCGGGCTGGATACCGGCCCTATGCTGCTCAAGGTTCGCACCCCCATCGCCGACATTGACACCGGCGGCAGTCTGCACGACCGGCTCGCACAGCTGGGTCCCGAGGCGGTCATTCAAGCTATCGCTGGACTGGCGGCAGGCACGCTGGAAGGCGAGGTTCAGGACGATGGGTTGGCGACCTACGCGCACAAGCTTAACAAGGCCGAAGCGGCTATCGATTGGCAACGTCCCGCGTTGGAGCTGAGCCGACTGATACGGGCGTTCAATCCTTGGCCACTGGCCCACGCTGGCTGGCAGGGAAAAGCGCTGAAAGTGCACGCCGCCGAGCCGGAAACCGACAACGGCCAACCCGGTGAAATTCTCGACTGCAGCAAAGCCGGGCTACTGGTCGGTTGCGGCACCGGAAGCTTGCGCCTGACCCGGCTGCAGTTACCCGGCGGCAAGCCGCTGAACTTCAGCGATATCTATAATGCCCGGCGCGACCAGTTTGCCCCAGGGCAGCGGCTGGACAACGGCCTGTGAGCCCGCGCCTGGCTGCTGCCAATGCGTTAGCGACCGTGATGGCCGGCAAGGCATCTTTGGGTACCAGCCTGCCCGCGCAAATGCAGCATGTCTCCGAGCGCGATCAGGCGCTGACCCAGGAACTGGCGTTTGGTACCGCACGCTGGTTTCAACGCTTGGACGGCCTGGCTAACGCGCTGCTGGAAAAACCCCTGAAAGCCGCCGACCGGGATCTGCACGCACTGCTGCTGGTGGGCCTTTATCAACTGCTGTTTACTCGCATTCCAGCCCACGCCGCGATTGATGAAACGGTAAATGCCGCCAAAGCGCTGAAAAAGCCATGGGCCAAGGGTTTGCTCAACGCCGTGTTGCGTCGCGCGCAGCGCGAAAGCGAGGCGCTACTGGATGGGCTGGAACGCGACCCAACTATTCGCCTGGCGCATCCCCGCTGGCTGCAGAAGCAGCTCAAGGCAGACTGGCCGCAGCATTGGGAAGCAATCTGTGCCGCCAACAACCAGCACCCGCCGATGACCCTGCGCGTGAATGCGTTGCAAGGTACGCGCGAGGATTATCTGACCAGCCTGCTTGAATCCGGCTTCGCTGCTACTGCCAGCGAGTTCAGCCCGGTGGGTGTCAGCCTTGAGCAATCCTGCGACGTCTATCGTTTGCCTGCATTCGATAAGGGCGGGGTCAGCGTTCAGGATGAAGCAGCGCAGTTGGCTACGCCTCTGCTTGAACTGCAATCCGGGCAACGTGTGCTGGATGCCTGCTGCGCCCCGGGTGGCAAGACCTGCCACATACTTGAACTGCAACCAGCACTGCAGGAGCTGGTTGCGCTGGACCTGGAGCCGCGACGGCTGCAACGGGTACGCGAAAACCTGCAGCGTCTGGGCTTGAGCGCGACATTGAAGGCAGCAGACGGTCGCGACCTCGACGCCTGGTGGGATGGCCAGCCGTTCCAGCGCATCCTGCTCGATGCCCCTTGTTCCGCCACCGGCGTTATTCGCCGGCATCCGGACATCAAGCTGACTCGCCAGGCCGAAGATATTGCTGCACTGGCGACCCTGCAGGGCGAGCTGCTCGACCGCCTCTGGCAGACGCTCGAGGTCGGCGGCATTCTGGTGTACGCCACCTGTTCGGTATTGCCCGAGGAAAACACTGAGGTGATTGATGACTTTCTTCAGCGCCAGCCCGGCGCAAGGGAGCTGTCTATCGTCGCCGACTACGGCCTGCCGCAGCCGCATGGTCGGCAGTTGTTGCCGCAAGAGAATGGCCATGATGGCTTCTATCTGGCAAAACTGATGAAAGTTAGCGCCAGCCACACGGCACGGAGCTACACTCCTGAGGATAAGGGGACAGCCGTTACATGAAAATTATTATTCTCGGTGCCGGTCAGGTAGGTGGCAGCCTGGCCGCCGAGCTGGCCAGCGAAGCCAATGACATTACCGTGATAGACACCGACGGCCCGCGCCTGCGCGAATTGAGCGACCGCCTGGACATTCGTACCGTGGTCGGCAAAGGCTCTTTTCCGACCGTTCTGCGCCAGGCCGGTGCCGATGACGCGGATATGCTGATCGCCGTTACCAGCAGCGACGAAACCAATATGATCGCCTGTCAGGTGGCGTACACGCTGTTCCGTACGCCCACCAAGATTGCGCGTATTCGCGAATCGGCGTACCTGACCCGGGGTGGGCTGTTCCATAACGAAGCCGTGCCGATCGACGTACTTATCAGCCCGGAACAGGCGGTGACCACCTACGTCAAACGCCTGATCGAAAACCCAGGTGCCTTGCAGGTGCTGGATTTCGCCGAAGGCAAGGTGCAACTGGTTGCGGTACGCGCCTATTACGGCGGCCCGCTGGTCGGTCAGGAGCTGCGCTTTCTGCGCCAGCATATGCCCGGCGTCGACACCCGGGTAGCGGCCATCTTTCGCAAGAACCGGCCGATCATCCCCAAGGGCGACACCATTATCGAGGCCGACGATGAAGTCTTCTTCATTGCCGCTACCCACGATATCCGCGCGGTAATGAGCGAGTTGCGGCGCCTGGAGAAGAACTACAAACGTATTCTTATCGCTGGCGGCGGCAACATCGGCGAACGTCTGGCGGAAGCCATCGAGAGCCGTTACAACGTGCGCATTATCGAGAAGAACAAGGCGCGTGCTGACTATCTGTCGCAGAACCTGGACAAGACCATCGTGCTGCACGGCAGTGCCTCGGACAAGGAACTGCTGATCGAAGAGAACATTGAGGATGTGGACATCTTCTGCGCGCTGACCAACGACGATGAAGCCAACATCATGTCCTCGATGCTGGCCAAGCGGCTGGGTGCACGCAAGGTCATGGCGCTGATCAATAACCCGGCGTACGTGGATCTGGTGCAGGGCGGCGAGATCGATATCGCCATCTCCCCGTCGCAGGCGACCATCGGCACCTTGCTCACGCACGTACGCCGCGGCGACATCGTCAACGTCTATTCGCTTCGCCGCGGGGCAGCGGAAGCGATCGAGGCGGTCGCCCATGGCGACTCGCGCTCGTCCAAGGTGGTAGGCCGCAAGATCGGTGAGATCGATTTGCCCCCGGGTACTACCATTGGCGCGATCGTTCGCAACGAAGAGGTATTGATTGCCCATGACTCCACCTTGGTCGAGTCCGAAGATCACGTGATTCTGTTCGTTATCGACAAGAAGCATATTCGCGATGTAGAACGCCTGTTCCAGGTCGGGCTGACGTTCTTCTGATGATCATTTCTTCCTGATGTACGGCAGGTAAGGACGCGCATGCAGTTCACACAGATCCAGCGCATTCTCGGCATTCTGCTGATGCTGTTTTCCACCAGCATGCTGCCCGCTGTGGCGGTCGGATTCTTTTACGGCGAGCAGGCCCGCGAAGCATTTATTGTCGCCTTCCTGATCACCATGGTTGCTGGATTGGTGATCTGGCTCCCGGCGCGCCATCAGCGCAATGAACTACGCACGCGCGACGGTTACCTGATTGTGGTGCTGTTCTGGCTGGTACTGGGGCTGTTCGGGGCGGTGCCCTTGTATCTGCTGGATATGCCCGACCTGAGTATCGCCGACTCGGTTTTCGAGTCTTTCTCCGGGCTGACCACCACCGGGGCGACGGTGATTACCGGCCTGGATACACTGCCCCGCACCTTGCTCTATTATCGCCAGCAACTGCAGTGGTTCGGTGGTATGGGGATCATCGTACTGGCGGTGGCGATCCTGCCGATGCTGGGTGTTGGGGGCATGCAGCTGTACCGGGCGGAAATGCCCGGGCCGCTGAAGGAAAACAAGCTGACCCCGCGTATTGCCGAGACCGCAAAGGTACTCTGGTACATCTATGCCGGCCTGACGTTAGTCTGCGCCCTGGCCTACTGGGCCGCCGGCATGAGCTTGTTCGATGCGGTCGGCCACAGCTTTTCGACGGTGGCGATTGGCGGCTTTTCCACCCATGATGCGAGCATCGGTCATTATGACAGTTCGTTGATCGAACTGATCTGCATCCTGTTCATGCTGATTTCCGGCATCAACTTCGCCCTGCACTTTCTCGCCTGGCGCTTCCGCTCGGTAAAGAGCTATTGGCAGGATCCGGAGTGTCGCGCCTATATCCTGATCATCGCCGCGCTGTTCATTGTCTGCGCGGTCATCCTGATCCATTTCCAGTATTACGATGTGTGGACATCTATCCGTTACGCGGCTTTTCAGACTGTCTCGATTGCGACCACCACCGGCTTTGGCGTCACTGACTTTTCGGCCTGGCCGACGGTTCTGCCGTTCCTGCTGCTGTACGCGAGCTTTATTGGCGCCTGCGCCGGTTCAACCGGCGGCGGCATGAAGGTTATCCGCGTGCTGCTGCTGTACAAACAGGGCTCGCGGGAAACCAAGAAACTGCTGCACCCGCATGGCGTGTTCCCGGTAAAACTGGGTAACAAGGCGGTGCCGGACCGGGTAGTGGAGGCGGTGTGGGGGTTCTGCGCGGTATACGTATTTGCCTTTGCCGTGCTGTTTCTGATTCTGCTCGGCACCGGGCTGGACTTTGTCACGGCCTTTTCAGCATTGACCGCCTGTATCAACAACCTGGGCCCGGGTCTGGGCGAGGTTTCCACGCACTACGGGGAGCTTTCATCGACAGTGAAGTGGATACTCAGCTTCGCCATGCTGCTCGGACGTCTGGAAGTCTTCACCCTGCTGGTACTCTTCACCCCGATGTTCTGGAGACGTTGAGATTAGTCTTCAGCGTCCTCTTCAGCATCGATAAACGCCAAACCAATGCCTTCGCCCGGAATCGCCCGCTGTACCATCATTGCCAGCACCGGGGCTTCGATTGGCATGTCCTGAACCTGCCCGCGAACTTCGGTACCCGGTTGCAGGCAGGTCAGGTCGGCGTTCTCAACGAATACACCACCATCGGACAAATCGCGGGTGAAGCCATACAGGTCACCGACATCAGGATGGCTGATCTTGATCCGGCAGCGCATTGGCGTGCGCGGATGCTGGCGTTGATTGGGCATGGTCTATCCCCCGACAATCCGGTTGTTGTTATTGATGGCTCAGTACCATTTCTTCTCGCCCGGCGGGCGTTTCTTGAAGCGCTTCATGCTCCACATATACTGACTCGGCCAGCGCCGCACATAACTTTCAATGGTCTTGCTCATGCTCGCTACAGCGGCGTCGGCATCGTCACTGTAAAGCGCTTCGGGCGCCGCTTCCACTACGACTTTGAAGCCAGCGTTATCCGGCAGCCGCAGGCAGTGCAGATAGATTGCCTGGGCGTCGTTACCCTTGAGCAGATTGGGCACAAACTTGCTGGTCAGTGCCTGCACCGCAAAAAAGGGCACGAACACGCCGCTCTTGAGCGCCGGCTCTGGATCGGCGGGAATGCCCACAGCGCCACCCTTACGCACTTCGCGCATGACGCTGATGATGCCTTCGCGCGTCGAGGGCGCCACCTTGTTGCCGAGTTGCACACGCTGCTTTTTCAGCAGATCATCAACCGCTTTCTGCTTTGGCGGGCGATAGAAAATAACCGGCGAGCACTGCGAACAATACCAGTGATTCAACACTTCCCAGTTACCCAGATGGCTGGTGATGCCGACGATGCCCCTGCCGTTGGCCAGTGCTGCCTGCAACACTTCCAGACCCTCAACTTCCTTGATCAGGCCCACTGTCTTCTGCGGCTTCCACATCCAGGCGCAGGCACTCTCTGCAAAGCTGCGGCCGGTGTCGAGCAAGGTTCTGCCAACCAAGTCTTCCAGTTCAGCCGCACTCAGCTCCGGCATGCAGTGGCGAAGATTAGTCCTTACCACCTCGCGGGAACGAGTGGGTAACTTCCACATCAGCCAGCCCGCTGCCGCACCAAAGCGCTGGGCGAGGGCAAACGGCAAGCTGGAAAACAGCCGGAGAAATCCGACAATGATGGCGCCTTTAAGCCGCTCCACAAGCTACTCCCGTCGTTTGATAAACGGCCATTGTAATGATCCTATAGCCAGGCGGCGAGAAGGCCGGCGAAAACACCGTCTCATTACTAGGCGCCGCAAAGGGCAGGGTAACGAAAACAGTCGGTGGTGTGATCCATAACCATGCCGGTGGCTTGCATGAAGGCATAACAGATGGTCGGGCCGACAAAGGTGAAACCGGCTTTCTTCAGCGCCTTGCTCATGGCTTCCGCTTCAGCCGTTTTAACTGGCACCTGACTGATACTGGTGAAGTGATTGATCAGCGGCTCGCCGCCGACAAACTGCCACATCCATTCGCCAGGATCGGTCTGCTCGCTCAGCCGCAGCCAGGCCTGGGCATTTTGCCGTGCGCCTTTGACCTTGAGACGGTTGCGAATGATGCCGGTATCTTCAAGCAGATCGAGCAGGTCGTTATCGGTCTGGTTGGCCATGAACTGCGGATCAAAGCCGCGGTAAACCTCGCGGTAACGATCGCGCTTTTTCAGAATGGTGATCCACGACAGCCCCGCTTGAAAACCATCCAGCAGCAGCTTTTCAAACAAGCGCTGGGCATCGCGCTCCGGCACGCCCCACTCGCTATCGTGGTAAGCCTGGTAGATCGGATCGGTGGAACACCATTGGCAGCGCTGCGGTACAACCTCGGAACTGGACATCAACCCTCCTGATACTGAACCGGGTGGTTCTCCACCCGCTCAGACTTTTTCAATTCGATCCGGCTGAATGCGAATATGGCCGAGTTTCATGAGTCCGCCAATGGCCTTTTTGAAGTTGCCCTTGCTCACGCCGAACTCCTTGGCGATCAATTCCGGCGGGCTTTTATCGCTGATCATCAGTACGCCGTCATGCTCCTCAAGCCGCTGCATGATCTGCTGCTGCAATGCGTCGCCAGCGTCACTACCCACCGGTTGCAGGCTCAGGCTGATCTTGCCGTCAGGACGAATTTCCTTGATGTAGCCGACTTCCTGCATGCCGTTGCGCAGGAACTTGAAAGCTTCATTCTTGTGCACCAGGCCCCAGTGCTGGCCATTGATGATCGCCTTGAAACCCAGATCGGTTACTCCGGCAATCAGCAGACTGACCTGCTCACCGACCTTGTAGCGCGGCGGCGTCTTGTCCAGATGCCGATCCAGATGCGCGGTAGCGGTAATGCGGCGGGTGTGCTTATCCAGATACAGGTAGACCACGCAATAATTGCCGACCTCAAGCGGGCGCTTTTCTTCGGAATGCGGCAACAGCACATCTTTCGGCAGCCCCCAGTCCAGAAACAATCCGACCCGGTTGATCTCTGCCACCTTGAGGCTGGCAAACTCGCCGACCTGCGCCTTGGGCGTCTCGGTGGTGGCAATCAGCTTGTCTTCGCTATCGAGGTAGATAAAGACGTTCAGCCAGTCCTCTACCTCAGTTGGGGTATCTTTCGGGATATAGCGATTGGGTAGCAGTATCTCACCATCGGGCCCGCCGTCGAGGTAGAGGCCAAAGCCGGTATGCTTGACGATTTGCAGGGTGTTGAAGCGCCCGATAGCAGCCATAGAGGTATTCCCGAATTAAAGGTCAGCACATTGTAGCAGCGAAGCCGCAGTGGACGGAGTAACCACTGAGAGAGCACCGAGCAGGGAACTAGACGCTTGTTTCGAGTTCTATCTGAACTTGCACACTCGATCAGCGCCGATTCATACCCGTATGGCCGACGCAACAGCGCATTTCAAGCAGGAGCCCGAATGCTGCCACCATCCGCATATGCCGAGATCCGCCCATCATGCCTGGGGTTACTGGCTGGCGCCGCACTGTTGCTAGGCGGCTGTTCCAATGGCGAAGAACCCGCCCCCGCGCCACCGCGCATCGCCATAGTCGAGAAGCTGCAAGCGGCTGACGCCGAGCCCCAGGCGCTGCATTTTGCCGGAGTGGTGGAAAGCGTGACCAGCACCCAGCTTTCCTTCCAGGTACCGGGCCAGATTGAGCGCATATTGGTGGATGAAGGCACGCAGGTCACCCGTGGTCAGCCTCTGGCAACACTGGACGATACCGACTATCAGCTGCAGCTGCGCGATGCCAAGGCCCAAGAGCGCCAGCTGGCGGCTGACCTGGCGCGCAAACGCAATCTACTTGCCGAAGGTATTCTTTCCCGCGCCGCCATCGAGCC
Source organism: Halopseudomonas pelagia (assembly GCF_009497895.1). Lineage (NCBI taxonomy): Bacteria > Pseudomonadati > Pseudomonadota > Gammaproteobacteria > Pseudomonadales > Pseudomonadaceae > Halopseudomonas > Halopseudomonas pelagia. The sequence continues at coordinate 428,336 of NZ_CP033116.1, forward strand.
ATTGGAGGCAGGCCTGACGTCGGCCGAAGTGGCCCGTGATACTGCGCGCCGCAATATTACCCACAGCACCCTGAAGGCCCCCTTTGACGGTGTGGTCGCCCAGCGCATGGCCGAGCCGGATATGGTGGTCGACAGCGGTACGCCGATTCTGTTGGTACAGGACAACCGGCATATCGAGGTCGGTGTCGACCTCTCCGAACGGGCAGCCCTGAGTGTACCTCTGGGACCCGATTTACACGCTGAAGGCCATCTGGTGATTGGCGAGCTGAGCCTGCCCTTGCGCTACAAGGAGCACAGCACTCAGCCCCGCGAAGGCTCGCGAACCTACCGGCTTATCCTCCAGGGTGAGCCGCCGGAGAACTTCAATCTGCTGCCGGGAATGGCCATGCGCGTCAGCCTGCAATTACCGGCCTCGCAGGAACAGCGTCAGCAGGAACGCTTTCTGATACCCCTGTCCGCGCTACAGACCGCCGAGAATGATCAGCATTACATTTGGCTGGCGGTAGAGGGCGAAGCGCGGCGCCAGGATCTGGTGCTGGAATCAATCGAAGACGGACGGGCGCTGATCAGCGGCGCACAGTTACGCGCTGGCAGCGAAGTCATTGTTGCAGGCGGCAACAAGGTCAGCGAAGGCCTGCCGATCCAGACACAGCGCCGGGACTGAGCCATGGATTTTGCTCGTTACGCCATCAGCAAGCCGGTCAATACCTGGGTCCTGGTTCTTATCTGCCTGATTGGCGGCATCATTGCCTTCTTCGAAATTGGCCGCCTGGAAGATCCCGAATTCACTATCAAGGAAGCCATAGTCAACGCCCAGTATCCCGGGGCGACGGCGCTGGATGTAGAACAGGAAGTTACTGAACCGCTGGAAAGCGCCATTCAGCAGATGTCGCAGATCAAGGAAATTCGCTCACGCTCGATGCCCGGCGCGGCAGAAATTCGCGTGGTGATTCAGGACAGTTACAAGGGCGAGGCGCTGGCCCAGGTCTGGAACGAGCTGCGCAACAAGGTCGCTGATGCACAGGGCGAACTGCCGCCGGATATCGATCCGCCGATGGTCAATGATGATTTCGGCGATGTCTTTGGCATCTTCTATGCGTTGACCGGCGATGGTCTGAGCCTGCACGAACTGCACGAGCTGAGCAAGGAGCTGCGCCGCGAACTGCTCACTGCCGAGGGCGTCGCCAAGGTCGAGATCAGCGGCGTACATGAGGAACGCGTGCTGGTGGAAGTGGATCAGGCGCGTCTGGCCGCGCTACGCCTGTCGCCGGAAGAAATCATCGCGGCCCTTGGCGATGCCGACGCGGTGGTCGATGCCGGTGGACTGCGCAGCGGTGAACTGTTTCTGCGCATCCGTCCATCCGGCAGTTTTGACTCGCTGGAAGCGTTGCGCGCGTTACCGGTGGGCCAGGGCACACAGAATATTCTGCTTGGCGACATCGCCGAGATTCGCCGCGACTACGCTGAGCGGCCAGTGCAGATCATCCGCCACAACGGTCAGCCAGCGCTGACCCTGGGAGTAAGTGGCGTATCCGGCAGCAACATCGTCGAGGTCGGGCAAGCCGTGGAGGCACGGCTGGAGAGCGTGCAGCACCGTATCCCCCTGGGCGCCGAGCTGCACCCACTGTACGAGCAACATACGGTGGTCGACGATTCGGTCAACAGCTTTGCACTCAACGTATTTCTCTCGGTAGCGATCGTCGTGGCCGTCCTCTGTATTGCCATGGGCTTGCGCGCTGGCGCCATCATCGGCGCGGTGCTGTTTCTCACCGTCCTTGGCACCTTGCTGCTGATGTGGTTGTGGGGCATTGAGCTGGAGCGCATTTCCCTGGGCGCGCTGATCATCGCCATGGGTATGCTGGTGGATAATGCCGTGGTGGTCTGTGACGGCATGCTGATCCAGCAGCGCCGCGGTCTGAAACTGCTGGCTGCCGCGCAAAAGACCCTGCAGCAAACCCAGTGGCCGCTACTGGGAGCGACCATCATCGGCATTCTGGCCTTCGCCGGGATTGGTCTGTCACAGGACGTGACCGGTGAATTCCTGTTTTCGATGTTCTTCGTGATTGCCGTATCGCTGTTGCTGAGCTGGCTGCTGGCGCTGCTGGTGGTACCGCTGTTCGGCCATTATCTGCTGCGGGACAAACAGGAGACCGATGGGAATGCCGAGAGCAGCAGCGACGCCGATCCCGGCTCGGCCGACCAATCCTTGTACCGCGGCGGCGCCTACGATTACTTTCGCGGCACGGCCACACGATTACTGCTGCGCCCCTGGTTGACGGTCATGGTACTGGCGCTATTAACCGCCGCCAGCGTATTCGGCTTTTCCCGTGTACAGCAAAGCTTCTTCCCCGCCTCCAGTACGCCGCTGTTCTACGTCAATCTGTTCCTGCAGCAGGGCACGGATATCCGTACCACCAGCGATCGCGCAGAAGAGGTCGAGGACTACCTTGCGGCGCTGGATGGTGTGACCGACGTATCCACCTACGTCGGCGCTGGCGCCTCGCGCTTTATGCTGACCTACATGCCCGAGCAGCCCAACTCATCGTTGATGCATTTTCTTGTGCGCACCGAGGACCCGGAGCTGATCGACGGCCTGGTCCGTGAGATCAACCAGGAACTGCCGCGCCGCTACCCGGCAGCCGACAGCAGCGCTGCACGCTTTCTATTTGGCCCGAATGCCGAAGCCAAGCTGGAGGCCCGTATCAGCGGCCCGGATCTGGACGTGCTGCGTGAGCTCTCCGCCGAGGGCCAGCGCCGCCTTCAGGATGAGGGCGAGGTGTTCAATATTCGCGATGACTGGCGCCAGCCGGTGCTGAGCCTGCGCCCCATTCTGGCACTGGAGCGCCTGGCTGATGCCGGGCTGACCCAACAGAGCGTGGCTCGCTCATTGGCCGCCGCCAGCGAAGGAACCCAGGTTAGCGTCTTCCGTGAACGAGATGAGCTGATCCCGATTCTGCTGCGCGCCGACGAGCATGATCGGGTTGACGCCGATAATCTGTTGCAACGGCTGATATGGAGCCCGGCCATTAGCGAATACGTGCCGCTTGCTCAGGTCGCTGATGGCGTTGAATACGTCAGCGAAAATACCATGATTCGCCGTTACGATCGCGAGCGCACCATCGCCATTCGTGCGGAACCGGCCGACGGTGAAAATACCAATGAAGCGCACCAACGTATCCGCCCACTGATCGAGTCCATGGAGCTGCCGCACAACTACAGCATGGAGTGGGGCGGCGACTACGAACAATCCTCGGATGCACAGCAGGCGCTGGCCAGCACCCTTGCGGCGCCCTACCTGGCAATGATGCTGGTCACTGTGCTGTTGTTCGCGCGGGTCAGGCAGCCGCTGATTATCTGGGCGGTAGTGCCGATGGCAGTCTGCGGGGTAACTTTCGCGTTGCTGATCACCGGCAAACCATTCGACTTTATGGCCCTGCTAGGATTGCTTAGCCTGACCGGTATGCTGATCAAGAATGCGGTAGTGCTGGTGGACGAGATTGACCGGCAGATCGAGGACGAGGTGCCGCGCATGACCGCAATCATCGAGGCGTCCACTTCGCGACTCCGTCCTGTGGTCATGGCAGCCGGAACCACAGTGGCCGGCATGGTGCCGCTGCTGTTCGATCCGTTCTTCGCCAATATGGCGGTAACCATCATGGGCGGGCTGGCTTTTGCGACGCTGTTGACTCTGCTCGCCGTTCCCTGCCTGTATGCCTTGTTCATGCGGGTAAAACAGCAGGAGGTCGCATGATCATGCGCCGCCGCTTTTACCTTCCAGCTCTGCTCACGCTAGCATTGAGCGCCTGCTCCAGCGTGCCAGAGCACGCCGAACCAGAGATACCGGATACCTGGCTTCACACCGCCGACAGCCAGGCAGTCGACGCCGAAACCCTGGCCAACTGGTGGCAGCAGTTTGAAGATCCGGCGCTGACGCGGCTGGTCAGCAAGGCCATGCAGCAGAGCTATGACACGCGCCTGGCGATGCTGCGGGTCAACAGCGCGCGGGCCCAACTGCGCCAATCCCGCGCGGGACTCTTTCCAGCCCTGGACCTGCCAGGCAGCGCCAGTCGCCAGTGGATCGAAAATGATCAGGATGTCGAGCCGGACAGCCCGCTGGCCGAATTCGGCCTGGATGACGATATTCGCTTCGACAGCTGGGAACTGGCGCTGCAGGCCAGTTGGGAACTCGACCTGTTTGGCGCCACCCGAGCCCGGACCCAGAGCGCTGGACAGATGGTTCGCTCGGCCCAGGCCGAAGCCATTGCTGCCCGTCTGGCAGTAGCCTCCAATACGGCTCAAGGGTATATCCAACTGCGCGCACTGCAGAACCAGTTCGCCCTGCTGGAAGAAGGTATCGAGATCGCCAGCGAGCTTGAACGGGTTGCCGGGCTGCTGTTTGAGGCTGGCGAGGTGACCCGCCTGGATGTCGAGGCGGCAGCTGCGGAAAAGGCGTCACTGCAGGCCGATCTGGCTGAGCTGGAGATCAACCTGGACGAAGCCCTTCTCGGGCTGGACACCCTGCTCGCCGAACCGCCAGGCACCACAGCCGGGGAGATTCCCGCGCAGGCCCGGGTTCCGTTGGCTGAAAGACCCATCCCCGCTGGCCAGCCGCTGGATCTTTTGCGCCGGCGACCGGATCTGATCGCCGCGGCCGCCCAGTTGGAAGGTTCGCGTTTGCAATCACTGGCGGCGCGGCGCGACCTGTTCCCGACGCTCGCCGTACAAGCCGCAGTAGGCCGTTCGGGCATGAGCATCAACGGCGACTATGGCTCGGCCTCGAACTTCTCACGCATTGGTGCCACCTTTGGCTTGCCGATCCTGGATTTCGGCCGGCGCGGCTCGGCTATCGATCTGGCTGACCTGGAAGGCGAGAGCAGTTATATCGGCTTCCAGCAGGCCCTGGCGGAAGCACTTATCGATGTAGAGCGCGGCCTGGCGACCAGTGCCGGGCAGCAGCGCCGGCATGCCGCCCTGCAGCGCAGCCTTGCGCATTACCAGCGTACCTTTGATCTGGCCAGCACCAGTTACCGGCTGGGTGAAGCCAATCTGGATGAAGTGCTGGATGCCCAGCGCGGCCTGCTGCAGGCCCGTCAGAGCTACCTGCAGGGCCGCACCGCGTTAGCCACTGCGCAAGTAGCGCTGTTCGTGGCACTGGGTGGTGGCTGGCAGGCTGAAGTAGCGGGAGAAGAACAGGGAAGCAAGTCTGCGGCCGTCGACTCCGAGATGGAGAGCATCCAGCGCTAACCTGGAGTATCGATCCGCGCAAATTGCCCTGCCAAATCCACGCCATTCCTGTATGTCCGGGGCCGTCTGCTTGTATACTGCGGCCTTTATTTTAAAGCCTAACCGGACAAATCACGTGACTCAGACCAATCCAGCCACGCAAAGCTTCCAAGGCCTGATCCTTGCCCTGCAGAGTTACTGGGCAGAGAAGGGCTGTGTGATCCTCCAGCCCTATGATATGGAGATGGGCGCCGGCACCTTTCACACCGCCACCTTCCTGCGCGCCATCGGCCCGGAAACCTGGCACGCCGCCTACGTGCAGCCCAGCCGCCGCCCGGGTGACGGCCGCTACGGCGAGAACCCCAATCGCCTGCAGCATTATTATCAGTTCCAGGTGGTCTTGAAGCCCAACCCCGGCGACATGCAGGAGCTGTATCTGGATTCGCTGAATCACATTGGCGTGGATACCAAGGTGCATGATGTGCGCTTTGTCGAGGATAACTGGGAATCGCCCACGCTGGGCGCCTGGGGTCTGGGTTGGGAAGTCTGGTTGAACGGCATGGAAGTGACCCAGTTCACCTATTTCCAGCAGGTCGGCGGGGTTGAATGCTATCCGGTGACTGGCGAGATTACCTACGGCCTCGAGCGGCTGGCGATGTACTTGCAGGGTGTCGATTCGGTTTACGATCTGGTCTATTCCGACGGCCCGTTCGGCAAGGTTACCTACGGCGATGTGTTTCATCAGAACGAGGTCGAACAATCGACCTACAACTTCGAACACGCCAATGTCGAGAAGCAGCTGGAACTGTTCGATTTCTATGAGAGCGAGGCCAACCGGCTGATGGCCGCCGAACTGCCGCTGCCAGCCTATGAAATGGTGATCAAGGCCTCACATGCCTTCAACCTGCTGGACGCGCGCCGGGCCATTTCGGTAACCGCCCGCCAGCAATACATCCTGCGCGTGCGTACGCTGTCCCGTGCTATCGCCCAGAGCTATCTCCAAGCCCGAGCCAAACTTGGCTTCCCCATGGCCACGCCCGAACTGCGTGACGAAGTACTGGCCAAACTCAAGGAGGCCGAATAATGCAGGCTCAGGATTTTCTGGTAGAGCTGGGCACCGAAGAGCTGCCCCCCAAATCGCTGAAAACGCTGGCAGAAGCCTTTCTCGCCGGGGTAGAAAAAGGCTTGAACGAAGCCGGGCTGGAATTTCAGAGCGCGCGCTATTACGCCGCGCCTCGGCGTCTGGCCGTTCTGGTCGACCAACTGGCCGTGCAGCAGCCGGATCGCACGCAACAGATGGACGGCCCACCACTGCAGGCCGCCTTCGATAGCGAAGGCAAGCCGACCAAGGCGGCCGAAGGCTTTGCCAAGAAATGCGGTGTGTCGGTAGCTGACCTGGATCAGAGTGGCCCCAAGCTGCGTTATGTACAAAGCATTCCCGGCCAACCCGCCGCCGACCTGCTGCCGGACATTGTCGACCGCGCTCTGGCAGCGCTGCCGATTCCCAAACGCATGCGCTGGGCAGCCAGCAAGACCGAATTCGTGCGTCCGACCCAGTGGCTGGTGATGCTGCAGGGCGATTCAATCATTCCGGCGGAGATTCTCTCCCAGCACGCTGCGCGCAGCTCACGCGGGCACCGCTTCCATCACCCGGAAGAGATTCGCATCAGTATTCCCGCGAGCTACGCCGATGACCTGCGCAAGGGCCACGTGATTGCCGATTTCGCCGAACGCCGCGAGCTGATTCGTCAGCGCGTAGAAGAGCTGGCCGCCGAGCAGCAGGGCACGGCGATCATGCCCGACGACCTGCTGGATGAAGTCACAGCGCTGGTCGAGTGGCCGGTACCTTTGGTCTGCAGCTTCGAAGAACGCTTCCTCGAGGTGCCGCAGGAAGCCTTGATCTCGACCATGCAGGACAACCAGAAGTACTTCTGCCTGCTGGACGCCAATGGCAAACTGCTGCCGCGCTTTATCACCGTGGCTAACATCGAATCCAAGGACCCGGCGCAGATCATTTCCGGTAATGAGAAGGTCGTCCGCCCGCGCCTGACCGACGCCGAGTTCTTCTTCCTGCAGGACAAGAAAACCCCGCTGGAGAACCGCAACCAGCGCCTGGCCAATGTGGTGTTTCAAGCCCAGCTGGGCACGGTGTTCGACAAGGCCCAACGCATTTCCAGCCTGGCCGCCTTTATCGCCGGGCAGATCGGCGGGGCGCCCGACAAGGCCGCGCGCGCCGGTCTGCTGAGCAAGTGTGACCTGGCCACCGAGATGGTCGGCGAGTTTCCCGAACTGCAGGGCATTGCCGGTTATTACTACGCCCAGCACGATGGCGAAGCTGAAGATGTCGCACTGGCACTGAACGAGCAATATATGCCGCGCGGTGCCGGTGCGGAACTTCCTAGCACCCTGACCGGCGCCGCGGTGGCGCTGGCGGACAAGCTTGACACCCTGGTCGGTATCTTCGGTATCGGCATGCTGCCGACCGGCAGCAAGGACCCTTACGCGTTGCGCCGCGCCGCCTTGGGCGTGTTGCGGATTCTGATCGAGAAAGGTCTGGAACTGGATCTGCATGCTGCGATTCAGGTGGCTGTGCAGCAGTACGGCGACAGCGTGAAGAGCGAAAACCTCGCGAGCCAGGTGCAGGACTTTATCTTCGATCGCCTGCGCGCGCGCTACGAGGATGAGGGCATCGATGTCGCGGTGTACCAGGCAGTGCGCGCCGTCAGCCCCGCGTCGCCACTGGACTTTGATCAGCGCGTGCAGGCAGTACAACTGTTCCGCCGCCTACCCGAGGCCGAAGCACTGGCAGCCGCGAACAAGCGTGTGTCGAATATCCTGTCCAAGGCCGACAGCCCGGTCGCTGCAGAAATCACCCTGGTGCAGTTGCAGGAACCGGCTGAGAAGGCGCTGGCCAACGCCATTGTCGAGGCCGACAAGGCCGTGACGCCGCTGGCCGCACAACGTGAGTACAGTGCCGCGCTGGAGCGCCTGGCGAGCCTGCGCGAGCCAGTGGACGCGTTCTTCGATCAGGTCCTGGTGAATGCCGAAGACCCGGCAGTACGCGCCAATCGCTACGCGCTGCTGGCACGCCTGCGCGGGTTGTTTCTGGGCGTCGCTGACATTTCGCTGTTGGGATAAGGTACTTTTTGCTTTAACGCCAAACCGGCTGCATAGCCCGGTTTGGCGCTTGCAGCCGGGGTTATATGAAACTGATCATTCTTGATCGCGATGGTGTTATCAACCAAGACTCGGACGCCTTCGTCAAAAGCCTGGACGAATGGGTGCCGCTGCCCGGTTCGATCGACGCCATTGCCCGTCTCAGCAAGGCTGGTTGGACTGTCGCAGTTGCCACCAATCAATCCGGACTGGGGCGTGGCTATTTCAGCGAGGGCACCTTGCAGGTGATGCATCAACACATGATCGAGCTGGTCGCAGAGCAGGGCGGCAAGGTGGATCTGATTCGCTATTGCCCGCACACACCGGACGCAGGTTGTGATTGCCGCAAGCCGGCGTCAGGCTTGTTCAGACAGATAGCCGAGCACTTTGATCTATCCTTGCAGCAAGTACCTACCGTCGGCGACAGCCTGCGTGACCTGCAAGCCGGCGTGGCCGTCGGATGCAGACCTTTTCTGGTTCGCACCGGCAAGGGCGTCTTGACCGAACAAAAAGCGTTACCTGAGGGCACGCTGATTTTTGACAACCTGGCCGCTGTGGTCGATTACCTTCTGGAAACTGAACCATGTCTGTGCTGATGCCCCTGCGCGTCATTCTGTTCTATCTGCTGCTGGCCGCCAGCGCGGGTCTCTGGGGCCTGCTGATGCTGATCATCACGCCCTTCATACCCTCTGCCAAGCTGCGCTCGAAATTGATTATCAGTTGGTGGAGCCGCATGGCCATATGGCTGGCCAAGCACCTGGTGGGCCTCAACTATGAAGTGACTGGCCGGGAGAATATTCCTGACCAGCCTGGCGTTGTTCTGGCTAACCACCAGAGCACCTGGGAAACCTTTTTCCTGCAACAGGTGTTTCAGCCGCAGACGCAATTGATCAAGAAGGAGCTGCTCTATGTCCCCTTCTTCGGCTGGGCTTTTGCGTTGGCTAAACCGATTGCGATTGACCGCAAGAATGGCCGTGATTCACTCAAGCAGTTGAGTCTGATAGGCGGCAGACGCCTGGCTGACGGCTTCTGGATTCTGGTGTTCCCGGAGGGCACGCGGATGCTGCCGGGGACCACCATCAAATTTTCCCGGGGTGGGGCGGCTCTGGCCTGTGCCAACAACGCGCCGGTAGTGCCTGTGGCGCACAATGCTGGCGAGTTCTGGCCCAAGGTAGGCTGGGGCAAGCGCCCGGGCACCATCAAGGTCATGATCGGCCCGGCGCTGTACCCCAAAGGCAGTGATCCGCGTGCTATTGTGGAAATCAACAAACAGACTGAAGCCTGGATCAATCAGGCCCTGGCGTCCCAGCGCGGGGAATGGCCGAAAGGTCACGCCTGAGTCTTTTGCATCGATAGGGAGCTGTGCCGTATGGAGGTCAACGAGTACTTGCGGCGTCTGGCCGAACTCAAGGGTTCGGATCTGTTTCTCAGCGTAGGTGCGCCGGCGACCATCAAGCGCGAGGGCGCATTCGTCAAGCTGGGTGACGAGCCAATGGCGAAAGGCTCTGTAAAAACAATGGCTTATGCCTTGATGAGCGAAAAACAGATCGGCGAATTTGAGCGCGATCTGGAAATGAACCTCGCTGTCGGGTTGCAGGGCGTAGGGCGGTTTCGCGCCAACGTCTATGTGCAGCGCGGCGAAGTGGCCATGGTTATCCGCTATATCAATCACCAGATTCCCAGCTTCAGTGACCTGGGCTTACCGCCTGTGCTCGGCAAGCTGGTGATGCTCGACCGCGGCTTGATCCTGGTCACCGGATCGACCGGATCAGGCAAGTCCACCACCTTGGCGTCCATGCTCGACTATCGCAACAGCAACCGCGCCGGGCATATTGTCTGTATTGAAGATCCGATCGAATTCCTGCACCAGCACAAGGAATCCATCATCGATCAACGGGAAGTCGGTCTGGATACCCATAGCTTTGCCGATGCGTTGCACAACGTGCTGCGCGAAGCGCCAAACGTGATCATGATCGGTGAAATACGTGACCGCGCCACCATGCAACATGCGCTGCATTACAGCGAAACCGGGCACCTCGTACTGGCAACCATGCACGCAACCAACACCGTGCAAGCCGTTGACCGGATGGCCAATATGTTTCCGGAGGACTCCAGGAGTCAGGTGCTAGGCGATATCGCCGCCAACCTGGCGGCCATCATTGGCCAACGCTTAGCTACGGGTATCAACAAACCCCGGCTGCCGGTCGTCGAGGTGATGGTACGTACGCCCTATATCGTCAACCTGATTGCCCGGGACGAAACCCAGGATATCCGTGCGGCTATGACTCGCGCTACCGATGACAACACGCTGCAGACTTTCGACCAGCATCTGTTTCAGTTGCTAAGCGAAAAAGCCATTACGCTCAAGGAAGCCTTGCGTTTGGCTGACTCGCGCAACGATTTGATGCTCCGGGCAAAAATGGAAGCGTCGTCCGGGTCGTCCTCCGCTGCAGCGCCTGCACCAGTTGCAGCACCACGACCAGCTGAAAAAGCTGCCAGTTCCTTCGATTCTGACCTGACCGACGATTTCAAATAGCTAGAAGCTCCTGAGGCTGACGCTAACAAGGTCGTTTCAGGCAGATTCAACCCAGGCCAGATAGCTTGCTTCCAGCTGAGCTTTGAGCTCTTTCCCGGATAGCCCTGCGCCTTGAAGCGATTGGAGCCGCTGGAGTAACCAGCCGATAAAGATCGAGCGCGAGAAGGGGCAAGGTGCCAGTGCTTCCAATTGCTCTGAAAGCGTTTCGAGTTGACCGATGACCGAGGCTGTCTTATTCATGTTGTACTGCTCTATATAAGGCGGAAGTGCTGGAGGTGTCAGCTACCCTTCATCCAGTCCCATAAACCCAGGGAAAAACTGGGGAAAAGATTAATGCCTAAAGCCGATTTCAAGATATACAAAGCAACAACGCCAACCAGCATCGAAAAAACTAAAAACCCGAAAAGTATCAAAGCCTTGCCGGCTCGAGACAGCGACTCTTCGGCACGTGAGAGATCTCGATGGTTGCGGCCCAGCAGGAATACAAAGTAATAACGCGAGCGCCATAAATTCACAGTGCCGCGCAGATCTACCGGATGCCGCCCCCAGCGGCGGGCGCCGAAGGCAATCTTCAGTGCTTGCACCTGTTCGGGGGTGAAAGCATCGCGCATTTCCTTGGGCAACCGCTCCTTCAGCCCAGCGGCAAACCAATCTTGCTTATCAGGCCCTTTGCTCATCGCTCGACTCCCACCGGCCTGCGCCACCAGCTCCGGTTACTTGAATGGGGCATAAAGAAAAGGCGCGTTGAACGCGCCTTTACCACTTCCTCTACCCTGAAGACGCCAGCAACACCGGCGCACCCAAGCGCCCGGGGGCTAATCACACGTCGAGGTTAGACACCGCCAGGGCATTGGTTTCGATAAATTCACGACGCGGTTCTACGTGGTCACCCATCAGCGTATTGAATATCTGATCCGCAGCGATGGCGTCTTCGATATTGACGCGGAGCATGCGCCGGCTTTCCGGATCCATGGTGGTTTCCCACAGCTGATCAGGGTTCATCTCACCCAGCCCTTTGTAGCGCTGAATGGTATGCCGGCGGGCGGTTTCGCTCATCATCCACTCCAGACCTTCCTTGAAATGGGTAATTGGCTTTTTCTTCTCGCCGCGCTGCATATACGCGCCTTCTTCTAACAGACTCTGCAACTTCTCGCCCAGCTCCGCCATAGTACGGTAATCGTTACTGGCGAACAGATCGCGGTTGAAAGTGCAGTAGCTTGAGAGGCCGTGAGAGATCGATTCGACCTCAGGCAGCCACAGGTGGCGCTCTTTATCCTCTCGCAGGCTCACAGCGTATTGCTGGCCGGATTTCTCGCCGGTTTTCACCATGGTTTCGAACTGCGCTACCCAGCTCTGCATAAAGGCTTTATCGGCCAGGTTATCCAGAGTCAAACGCGGCAGATAGATAAAGTGTTCCATCAGTTCCAGTGGGTACAGGCGCGCCAGGCGTTTCAGCGTCTTCATTACCGAGCGGAACTCTTGAACGATACGCTCAAGACCTTCACCGGTAATACCGGGTGCATCTTCGTTTACAAACAGATAAGAGTCTTCCAGCGCCGATTGCGTCAGGTATTCCTCAAGTGCTTCGTCATCTTTCAGATACTGTTCCTGCTTGCCTTTCTTGATCTTGTACAGCGGTGGCTGAGCGATGTAGATATAGCCGCGTTCGATCAGCAACGGCATCTGCCGGAAGAAGAAGGTCAGCAACAGAGTCCGGATGTGCGAGCCGTCGACGTCAGCATCGGTCATGATGATGATGTTGTGGTAACGCAACTTGTCGACGTTGAACTCGTCGCGGCCAATACCACAACCCAGCGCAGTAATCAGGGTGCCCACTTCGGCGGAGGAGAGCATCTTGTCAAAGCGGGCTTTTTCCACGTTGAGGATCTTGCCCTTCAACGGCAGAATTGCCTGGGTCTTGCGGTTACGGCCCTGTTTCGCCGAGCCACCCGCAGAGTCACCCTCCACTATGTACAGTTCAGACAGCGCCGGATCCTTTTCCTGGCAGTCAGCCAGCTTGCCGGGCAAACCAGCGATATCCAGTGCGCCTTTACGGCGCGTCATTTCACGAGCCTTGCGCGCTGCTTCACGCGCACGCGCCGCATCAATCATCTTGCCGACGACGGCTTTGGCTTCGCCCGGCTTCTCCAGCAAGTAGTCGGAGAAAAACTTGTTCATTTCCTGCTCGACCGCCGTCTTCACTTCGGAGGAAACCAGCTTGTCCTTGGTTTGCGAAGAGAACTTGGGATCTGGCACTTTCACCGAGATGATCGCGGTCAACCCTTCCCGCGCATCATCACCCGATGTGCTGACCTTGAGCTTTTTCAGCAGACCTTCCTGCTCAATATAGCTGTTCAGTGTACGGGTGAGGGCACTGCGGAAACCGGCAAGGTGAGCACCGCCATCGCGCTGTGGAATGTTGTTGGTGAAGCACAGAATGCTTTCGTTAAAGCTGTCGTTCCACTGCATTGCCACTTCAACGGCAATACCGTCATCGCGCTGCAGATCGAAATGGAATACAGAGTTGATAGTCGACTTGTTGATGTTGAGATAATCAACAAAGGCGCGCAGCCCGCCTTCGTACTTGAACAGTTCCTTCTTGCCGGAGCGCTCGTCGGAGAGATGGATGCCCACACCGGAGTTGAGGAAGGAGAGTTCGCGCAGTCGTTTGGCTAGAATATCCCAGCTGAAGCTGATGCTGGTAAAGGTCTCTGCCGACGGCTTGAAGTGGATCTGCGTACCGGTGGTATCGGTATCGCCGACCTCTCTCAGAGGCTCCTGAGGCACGCCGTGGCTGTAGGTCTGCTCCCACACCTTGCCGGCGCGGCGAATGGTCAGTATGAGCTCTTCGGAGAGAGCGTTGACTACCGATACCCCGACCCCGTGCAAGCCGCCTGAAACCTTGTAACTGTTGTCATCGAACTTACCACCGGCGTGCAACACGGTCATGATGACCTCTGCGGCAGAAACACCCTCTTCGTGCATATCCACGGGGATGCCGCGGCCGTTATCCCTTACGGTGATGGATTCATCCGTATGCATGGTAATGGTGATGTCACTACAGTGACCCGCCAGCGCCTCGTCGATCGAGTTGTCTACTACCTCAAACACCATATGGTGCAGCCCGGTACCGTCATCCGTATCACCGATGTACATGCCGGGGCGTTTCCGCACGGCATCAAGGCCTTTAAGTACCTTGATACTGGATGAATCGTAGGCTCTATTTTCGGTCATTTTTTAATCACTCCAGACGACGGTCGGTCTGCACAATGTGCCCATGTTCCACGTGGAACATCGACAAGGATGTATCTGTCTGCCAGCTGTTCGCTAGCTGTTCTGCTTCTACACCGGTAATAAATACCTGGCAATTGAGCGCTTCTAGAAGCCTGCACAGGGCATTACGGTGTTGTTCATCCAACTCGGAGGGCAGGTCATCAACCAGAAAAATACAATCCTGCTGACGGCCACGCTCCTTTAATAGGTGTCCCTGAGCAATCTTCAGGGCACAAACAACCAATTTCTGCTGCCCTCGAGATAACACCTCGGCAGCGTTCATGCTTTTTATGCGCAAGCGCAAATCTGCTCGCTGTGGTCCAGCTTGGGTATGACCTAACTGGCAGTCGCGCTCAAACTGAGAATCAAGCACCTGCTGCAAGCTGCGTTCTTTATCCCAGCCACGGAAGTAGCTGAGCGTCAGATCATCCAGCTCTATCAACTGGCCAAGCACCGATTCAAATGCGGGCTTGAGCTTTAGTAAATAGGCCTGCCGGAAGGCGTCCATACGCTCACTGGCTTCGCAGAACTCCAATTCCCACGGCGTCAGCAGAGAACGTTCGATTCTACCACGTCGCAGCAATGAATTCCGTTGCTTGAGGCTTTTTTGCACCCGCTGCCACGTGCTGAGAAACTGATGTTCCACGTGGAACACACCCCAATCAAGATACTGTCTACGCTGCTTGGGAGCACCTTCAAGCAAACGAAAACTATCTGGATTGATTAGTTGAAGTGGCAACGTGTCCGCCAGTTGCGCGGTACTCCGGATAGTCTGACCGTCGATGCGAATTTGATAGTCCGCTTGCTTGCTTCGGGTTATACCCATCGATGTAGTCACGCCGCTGGCCAACGCCACTTCAGCGAAGACTGTGCAAGCTTGATGTTCGTGCTGGATAACCGGTTGCAAGCGTGTGCTGCGGAACGAACGGGCGAGGCCCAGGATATGAATGGCTTCGAGCAGGCTGGTCTTGCCGCTGCCATTGTCGCCGTAGATCAGATTAATGCGGGGGGATGGGGAGATTGTCACCGGGTGCAGATTACGCACCGCGGTGACAGATAGCTTTTTGAGGGGCATTAAACGGGCTTAAAGACGCATCGGCATGACGACGTAAACACTGTCATCGGATTCGGCTTCCTGCACCAGGGCGCTGCTGTTGGCATCGGACAGGATCATCTTCACCTGTTCGCTGCCAAGCACGTTCATCACATCCAGCAGATAGCTGACGTTAAAACCGATCTCCAGCGCACTGCCCTCATACTCGACAGCGATATCTTCTTCGGCTTCTTCCTGCTCAGGGTTGTTGGCCTGAATTTTCAGCAACGCATCGCTGAGCATCAAGCGAATACCACGGTATTTTTCGTTGGATAGAATCGCGGTACGGCTGAATGCGTTGCGAAGCACTTGTCGCTCGGCAATTACAATCTTGTCGCCACCGCGTGGCAACACGCGCTCGTAATCCGGAAACTTACCGTCAACCAGTTTGGAGGTGAAAGTGAAATCGCCTGTGGTTGCGCGGATGTGATGAGTGCCGAGGACGATATTCACCAGGTCGTCCGCTTCACCCAACAGCCGCGCCAATTCAAGAATACCCTTGCGCGGCACGATCAACTGATAGCGTTCCTGATAATCGATATTCGCATCCTGAGTACACATCGCCATGCGGTGCCCGTCAGTAGCCACTGCACGCAGTTGACCTTTATTGATCTCCAGCAGCATGCCATTCAGATAATAGCGAACGTCCTGCTGCGCCATGGCAAAACTGGTACGCTCGATAAGGCGGCGCAATTTATTCTGATTGATCGCAAAGCTGAGTGAGCCAGGACCGTCTTCGACATTGGGGAAGTCGGAGGCGGGCAGGGTAGCCAGGGTAAACCGGCTGCGGCCAGCCTTGATGATCGCCTTGTTGTCTTCAACCTTGAAACTCAGTGCAACGTCATCCGGAAGCGACTTGCAGATATCCATCAGCTTGCGCGCCGGCACGGTAATCTCACCCGCTTCTGCCGGCTCTTCCAGATTGATACGTCCGACCAGCTCGACCTCCAGGTCGGTACCAGTCATCGACAACGTACTACCATCCACTACCAACAGCACATTGGACAGCACAGGCAATGTCTGCCGACGTTCTACTACCCCGGCAACCAGTTGCAGGGGTTTCAACAGGGCTTCACGCTGAATGGTAAATTGCATTGTCTTCCTTCGACCTCGTGCAGGTTATCTTGTGCTGAACACCGCACCCGAACATCAGGTGGTCAGTGTCCTCAGCAGGTTTTTGTAATCTTCGCGGATATCCGCATCCATTTCACGTAACTCGGCAATTTTCCGTGTGGCGTGCAAAACCGTAGTGTGATCCCGGCCGCCAAACGCATCACCAATTTCGGGCAAACTGTGATTGGTCAATTCCTTGGACAGGGCCATGGCTACTTGCCGAGGTCTTGCTACCGAACGCGAGCGACGCTTGGATAATACGTCCGATACCTTGATCTTGTAGTACTCGGCAACAGTGCGCTGGATATTATCGATGCTCACCAGCTTATCCTGCAGTGCGAGCAAATCCTTGAGCGATTCGCGAATCAACTCGATGGTGATATCGCGGCCCATAAAATGCGCGCTGGCAATCACTCGCTTGAGCGCACCTTCCAGTTCACGCACATTCGAGCGAATACGCTGAGCGATAAAGAAAGCAGCGTCATGCGGCAGATCGACCCGCGACTGCTCGGCTTTCTTCATCAGGATCGCTACACGGGTTTCCAGCTCCGGCGGTTCAACTGCCACCGTAAGCCCCCACCCAAACCGAGATTTAAGCCGCTCTTCCAACCCATCAATTTCCTTGGGGTAGCGGTCACTGGTGAGGATGACCTGCTGGCCACCTTCAAGTAGCGCATTGAAGGTGTGGAAGAACTCTTCCTGGGAGCGTTCTTTCTTGGCAAAGAACTGAATGTCATCGATCAGCAATGCATCCACAGAACGATAGTAACGTTTGAAATCGTTAATCGCGTTCATCTGCAAGGCCTTGACCATGTCGGCGACAAAACGCTCAGAGTGCAGGTACACAATCTTGGCTGCGGGATTCTTCTTCAATAGATGGTTACCCACCGCATGCATCAAGTGGGTCTTACCCAGGCCTACGCCGCCATACAGGAACAGCGGGTTGTATCCATGCTTGGGGTTGTCGGCGACTTGCCAAGCGGCAGCGCGAGCCAGCTGGTTGGATTTACCTTCAACGAAGTTTTCAAAGGTAAAGCTGCGGTTCAGGTAGCTGGTGTGCTTGATGACTGGTGAACTGGGTCCGGCCTGATCAGCGCGCTGCGGCGGGCGCGGATCTTCTTCATCTATACGTACACCCTGGGATTGCTCTGGTTGAAAACCCTGGGCAATAACCTGGGTACGTGGTGTCACCGGAGCACTGGCGGTTTGCACGGTATCCGCGGACGCCGCAACGGATTGCACTGGAGCCGGAGCTCCCGCTTGCGCTCGCACGGTCGACGCCACCCGGCGACTACCTATAAGCAAAGACACCAAAGGCGCCTGGCCCTGGGAGAGGTCGTCAAGCAGCTCCTGAACCCGATTGAGGTATTTGTCGTTTACCCAGTCAAGGACAAAGCGGTTCGGCGCGTAAAGGCGCAGCTCAGTCTGATCGCCATCAACCTGCAGAGGCCTGATCCAGGTATTGAACTCTTGGGATGGAAGCTCATCACGCAAAAAATCGATGCATTGCTGCCAGAGTACAACCGACACAAATATCCCCCGGAACATCAGCCGCATACGGCTTTATTGTTGGACAAATCAAACCCGTTTACTGGCGATTTGAAGGCGTATTTTCAGCGGCTATTCTAGCGCTTTCGGGGCCTACTTATCCACACTCTTGGTAGCTCAAAGAGCACTATCACACCCGCTACTTTAGTCAGAACGGATTGACCCGCATGGCAAATCCCTTGCATGGCGCGGCCTTGAGCATTGTGCATAAGCCAGCTTAGAGATTGTGTGTAAGCGCCCCCGAATACGGTGGATAAAACAGCCTGTGGATAAGACGCCTTTCTATCCACAGGCTGGGCACAGGAGATCGCCCCATCCACCAACCGCTTGCACACACCTTTTTGCGCTACGGAACAAACTGATTTCTAAGTGGTTTTTGCAGATATCCACAGTAAATCGTTTAACCATTAGTATTAACTTCATTAATCTCTTTAAAGAATTGATTTTATATTGTTTTTAATAGTCTTCAGGGCGTAAATCGAATTGACCTGCACAGGGTTATTCTCTAGAATTGCCGGTCCCTTGAAAGGGCTCACTGGCTCTGACGCGAATTAATCAGGTAACTCAAGATGAAAAGAACATTTCAACCCAGCGTTTTGAAGCGTAAGCGTAACCACGGTTTCCGCGCTCGCATGGCTACTGCTAACGGTCGTAACGTACTGGCACGCCGTCGCGCCAAAGGCCGCAAGCGTCTGTCAGCTTAAGACCCGGTTTTGCAGGTGGATTTCGGATTCGGTCCTGAGTGCAGGCTGTTAACGCCAAGTCAGTTCAAGAACGTATTCGATGGTGCCACCCGCAAGGCTTCCGGGCCTTATGTCTTGCTGTTGGCCAAGGCAAATACCACGGACCAGCCAAGACTGGGCCTGGTAATTGCCAAAAAAAGTGTCCGACGAGCCGTTGATCGCAATCGGATCAAACGTATAGCTCGAGACTCATTCCGGCTGAACAAGCCGGAACTGGGCAATCTGGACATTGTCGTCCTAGCTCGCAAGGGCCTGGGTGAACTGGATAATGCTGCGTTACATGAGCTGTTCAAAGGCATGTGGCGCAGGCTATCCCGGTCAACGGACAAGCCGCCACGTTCACGCCATTCCGGACCCCCGTCATCCAATGCGTAACCTCGCGCTCGGAGTGATCAAGGTATATCGCTACGCTATCAGCCCGCTGATGGCCAGTCATTGCCGTTTCTACCCGTCCTGTTCCTGCTATGCCCAAGAAGCCATTGAACAACATGGTTTTATCCAGGGCAGTCTGCTGGGTGCTAAGCGTTTGAGCCGTTGCCATCCCTGGAATCCCGGTGGATACGATCCGGTACCGCCTGCTTCTGCCACACCTTCTTCTCAGATGACCAATAAACCATGAACATGCAACGAAATATCCTCATAGCTGCTTTGCTCGTGATTACCTATCTCATGGTTTTGCAGTGGAATGCTGATTATGGCCAGGGCGATGAATTGCCGCCGGTTGCCACGGAATCCAGCCAGTCTGGAAATGATGAAGTCCCGTCATTACCCGAATCGCAGAATGCCGGCGAGACCGGTAACAGCAGCGCCGCTACCAGTGATGTTCCACCTGCAGTAGAGCCCGGTGGTGACGCAGAAGTGCCGCAAACCGCGGCAACGCCAGCCGATACCAGCGGTAATCTGATCAGGATCGAGACCGATACACTGCGTGCGGAAATTGATCCCCGTGGTGGTGATCTGGTGACCTTGTCGCTACCCCAGTATCCGGTGCGCAAGGATCGTCCAGATCTGCCTTTCCCGATTCTGGAAAACTCCAACGCTATGACCTACGTAGCGCAAAGTGGACTTACCGGTAAGAACGGACCGGATGCCCGCTCTGCCGGTCGCCCGTTGTACAGTGCTGAAAGCCAGAGCTACAGCCTGGGCGATGATGAGCAGTTGGTAGTAGACCTGCGTTTTGAAGAAAACGATGTCAGCTATATCAAGCGCTTTACCTTCACCCGTGGCAAGTACCTGATAGACGTCGATTACCTGGTGGACAACCAGAGTGACGAAGTCTGGACCGGTAATCTGTTCGGCCAGATCAAGCGTGATGACGGCGCCGATCCTTCCAGTTCCAGTGCTACCGGTATGGCGACTTACCTGGGTGCTGCCTACTGGAGTTCAGACGCGTCCTACACCAAAGTTACCCTGTCTGACATGGACGATACTCGCCTGAAAGAAACTGTCAGCGGGGGTTGGGTTGCCTGGCTGCAGCATTATTTCGTTAGCGCCTGGATTCCGCCTGCCGATCAGCAGCATGTTTATCAAACGCGCAAGGACAGTGCAGGCAACTACATCGTTGGCTTCACCAGCCCCGCCACCATCGTCGAACCCGGCCAGCAGGCCAGCATCAGCGCTGACTTTTATGCCGGTCCGAAAATTCAGGACCGGCTGGAAGAAATCTCCCCTGGCCTGGAGTTGACGGTCGACTACGGCTTCCTCTGGTGGATTGCCCAGCCATTGTTCTGGGTGCTGAGCCTGATTCACAGCTTTGTCGGTAACTGGGGCTGGAGCATCATCCTGCTCACCGTACTGATCAAGCTGGTGTTCTTCCCGCTCTCGGCTACCAGCTACCGTTCCATGGCCAACATGCGCCGCGTTGCACCCAAGCTGCAGGCGCTGCGTGAACAGCATGGTGACGACCGCCAGAAAATGTCCCAAGGCATGATGGAGCTGTACAAGAAAGAGAAGATCAATCCATTGGGCGGTTGTCTGCCTATCCTGGTGCAGATGCCGGTGTTTATTGCCCTGTACTGGACACTGATGGAAAGCGTCGAGATGCGTCAGGCGCCGTGGCTTGGCTGGATCACCGACCTGTCGCTCAAGGATCCCTATTTCATTTTGCCGATCCTGATGGGCGCCACCATGTTCATCCAGCAGCAGCTGAACCCGGCACCACCGGATCCGATGCAGGCCAAGGTAATGAAGATGCTGCCGATCGTCTTTACCTTCTTCTTCCTCTGGTTCCCGGCAGGTCTGGTGCTGTACTGGGTGGTCAACAACATGCTGTCGATCGCACAACAGTGGTACATTACCCGTCAGATCGAAAAAGGCGCTGCAGCAAAAGGCGAGTAATCCCGCCGTCCGCAGAGCTAAGCACGCGCCCCGATATCGGGGCGTTTTGCTATCTGTCTTTCCACTAGCGTTACATCAGCATCCCGACACGCGTAACCAGAGAATGACCATGCCCAGCTATCACGCCGATACCATTGCCGCCATCGCCACACCGCCAGGTCAGGGTGGGGTAGGGATTATCCGCGTATCCGGACCGGCCGCACTGGCTATTGCCGAACAGATAACGCGTATTCAGCCCACACCACGGCATGCCCATTACGGTACCTTCTGGCAGCAGGAAGTGGCGCTGGATCAAGGCCTGACGCTGTACTTTCCCGGGCCGCATTCCTTCACCGGCGAAGATGTACTGGAGCTGCAAGGGCACGGTGGGCCGGTAGTATTGGATCTGCTGCTCAAAGCCTGTCTGCACGCCGGCGCGCGCTTGGCCAACCCTGGTGAATTCAGTGAACGGGCGTTTCTGAATGACAAACTCGACCTGGCCCAGGCCGAGGCGATTGCCGACCTGATCGAGGCCAGTTCGGAGCAGGCAGCGCGCAACGCGTTGCACTCATTGCAGGGCGCGTTTTCCACGCGGGTCAATGCGCTGACTGAGGCGCTTATTGCGCTACGTATCTATGTGGAAGCGGCCATTGATTTCCCGGAAGAAGAAATTGATTTTCTCGCTGATGGTCACGTGTTGGCCCAGCTTCAGACAGTCCGTGAGCAACTCCGGCAGGTGCAGCGGGAAGCCGGGCAGGGCGCGTTGTTACGCGACGGAATGACCGTGGTCATCGCCGGCCGGCCCAATGCGGGCAAATCCAGCCTGCTTAATGCCTTGGCGGGCAAGGACAGCGCCATCGTCACCGATATCGCCGGCACCACCCGGGATATCCTGCGCGAACATATTCACATTGACAGCATGCCGCTGCATATCATCGACACTGCGGGGCTGCGGGATACTGAAGACCAGGTCGAAAAGATCGGTGTTGAACGCGCCATGGCCGCCATCGCCGAGGCCGACCGGATCCTGTTGATGGTCGATGCGTCGCAGCCCGAGGCGCATCATCCGGAAAACCTGTGGCCAGAATTTCTGCTGCAGCGACCCGACCCCAGCAAGGTGACCCTGATTCACAACAAGATCGACCTGATAGGTCAGCCGCCAGGCCAGCAACAGGCGGTTGATGGCAGCGTGACCATCCAGCTCTGTGCTCGTACTGGCGAGGGTGTGGAGCTGCTGCGTGAGCACCTGAAAACCTGCATGGGCTATGAGCAAGCATCGGAAAGCCTGTTCAGCGCGCGTCGACGCCATTTGCAGGCATTGGAACAGGCCAGCGAGCACCTGTCTCATGGTCACGACCAGTTAACGCTGATGGGGGCAGGGGAGTTGCTCGCAGAGGACCTGCGCATGGCGCAACAAGCCCTTGGCAGCATTACCGGCGAATTCAGCGCCGATGATCTGCTTGGCCGGATCTTCTCCAGCTTCTGCATTGGCAAGTAAACAGTCCGCTAATACTGAAATTTTGATCACCCCCTCGAAATGGCACCTTCGTTGACCTTTTTTTTCGCTTATTTTTCCCTTCTGTACGCTTATTTAACCTCGTTTTACCTGACTGAGCCCTGTGCACAACTAGCCTTGAGACTGGGTCGAAAGTCTGTGTACAACCTGCACTCAAAAACCCCTGTGGATAAGCATGCAAGTTATACACAAGTAACACACCGCTTACGGACCCATTCAACCCCAGCCTGACCACAACCTTTCTTTCCATCCAATCAATTGATTTATATAGGTTTAAAGCAGTTACTCACAGAAATGTGCTTACTCATTAACATTAACTACATAAAGCTTTTTAAATCTTTTTTTAATTTATTCTACTAATGAGCTGAGTAGGTCGAGAGTGCCCCAACCTGTCTGACCGGCTGTTCAAAAAACATCCAGCACAAGGCTGCAATTTTCTCAACACAAGCCTATAATCAGCCCCTTTTCCCGAAGCCAGCCCTTGTCTGGCAACGAGGTTTACCGTGCAATTTCCAAGTCGTTTTGACGTAATCGTTGTAGGCGGGGGCCATGCTGGCACCGAAGCCGCACTGGCTGCTGCTCGTATGGGCGTGAAGACCTTGCTGCTGAGCCATAACGTCGAGACGCTTGGGCAGATGAGCTGTAACCCTGCTATCGGCGGTATCGGCAAGAGCCATCTGGTCAAGGAAATCGATGCTCTGGGTGGAGCCATGGCCAGGGCAACTGATCTGGCGGGTATTCAGTTTCGCGTACTCAACAGCCGCAAAGGCCCGGCTGTGCGTGCCACGCGGGCTCAGGCTGACCGTATTCTGTACAAGGCGGCCATTCGTGAAATGCTGGAAAACCAACCCAATCTGTGGATATTCCAGCAGGCCTGTGACGATCTGATTGTCGAGAACGATCAGGTATGTGGGGTTGTTACTCAGATGGGTCTGCGTTTCCATGCCGACAACGTGGTGTTGACTACCGGTACCTTCCTCGGCGGCTTGATTCACATAGGTCTGGATAACTACTCCGGTGGCCGTGCTGGTGATCCGCCGGCGATTGCCCTGGCTGATCGTTTGCGTGAGTTGCCCCTGCGCGTGGACCGCTTGAAGACTGGTACGCCGCCGCGCATTGACGGACGCACAGTGGATTACAGCAAGATGACCGTGCAGCCCGGCGATACACCTCTGCCGGTAATGTCGTTTCTGGGTAACGTCAGTGAACACCCGAGACAGGTCAACTGCTGGATTACCTATACCAACGAACGCACCCACGAGATCATCCGCAACAATCTTGATCGTTCGCCGATGTACACCGGGGTGATCGAAGGCGTTGGGCCGCGCTACTGTCCTTCGATCGAAGACAAGATTCACCGCTTCGCCGACAAGAATCAGCATCAGGTGTTTATCGAGCCCGAAGGCTTGACCACCCACGAGCTCTACCCCAACGGCATTTCCACTTCGCTACCGTTTGATGTGCAGCTGCAGGTTGTGCAGTCGATCGAGGGCATGGAAAACGCGCACATCCTGCGTCCCGGTTACGCCATTGAGTACGATTATTTCAACCCGCAGGATCTGAAATATTCGCTGGAAACCAAGGTGATTGGAGGCTTGTTCTTTGCTGGGCAGATCAACGGCACTACCGGTTACGAAGAAGCCGCTGCCCAGGGCCTGCTCGCGGGTATGAACGCTGCGCGACGCTCGCAGGACCAGGAAGCCTGGTGCCCGCGTCGTGATGAAGCCTATATCGGCGTGCTGGTCGATGATCTGATCACCATGGGTACGCGTGAGCCTTACCGCATGTTCACCTCACGCGCGGAATATCGCCTGGTGTTGCGCGAAGACAACGCCGATCTGCGTTTGACCGAGAAAGGCCGCGAGCTGGGACTGGTCGATGATCATCGCTGGTCGGTCTTCAGTGCCAAGCGCGAAGCAATCGACGCCGAGCGCAAGCGTCTGAGCAGCACCTGGGTGCAGCCCAACAGTGAGATCGGCAAAGCTTTTGCCGAGCGCTACGCCACGCCGCTGAACCACGAATATAATTTGCTCGATCTGCTGCGTCGTCCAGAAGTGGACTACACGGCCCTGTGCGAACTGACTGGCAAGGTGGATATTCCTGCGGATGCCGCGGAACAGGTGGAAATCCATACCAAGTACGCCGGCTATATCGAGCGACAGCAGGAAGAGATCGACCGTTTGCGGCAGCACGAACAGACGTTGCTGCCCGAGGGGCTGGACTATCTGACGCTCAATGGCTTGTCCAATGAGATCAAGCACAAGCTCGCGGATGTGCGCCCGCAAACCCTGGGTCAGGCCTCGCGCATTCCGGGTGTAACGCCGGCGGCGGTCAGCCTGCTGTTGATCCATCTGAAAAAACGCAGCGCCGCGGGCAGCAGCCTGGCAAGAGAGGCGTGAGCGCGATGGCCGATCATGCTGCTGAACTTATTCAAGGTGCTGCCGCGCTGGGCATCGAGCTGAGCCCGGAACAAACTCGGCAGCTGCTGGCCTATCTCGAGCTGTTGCACAAATGGAACAAGGCTTACAACCTGACCGCGGTGCGCGATCCGGATGAAATGGTCAGCCGCCATCTGCTCGACAGTCTGAGCATTTTGCCCTACGTGCAAGGCGAACGCTGGTTGGATGTGGGCAGTGGCGGCGGTATGCCGGGGATTATTCTGGCAATCATGCGGCCTGATGCGCGCTTCACCGTGCTCGATAGCAATGGCAAGAAAACCCGCTTTCTCACCCAGGTCCGACTGGAGTTGGGGTTGGCCAATCTGACCGTGGTGCAGAACCGCGTGGAAGCCTATCAGGCAGAGCAGCCGTTTCACGGCATTGTCTCCCGGGCCTTCAGTTCCCTCGCTGATTTTACCCATCTGACACGTCATCTGAGCGATACCGATACACGTTGGCTGGCAATGAAGGGGCAGTATCCGGAGGAGGAGTTGGCTGCATTGCCGGTCGACTTCCAGGTCACTGACAGCGCACAATTGGCGGTACCCGGTTGCCAGGGCAGCCGACATCTGCTGATACTGCAACGGCAGGTTCAGGCTGACAACGGATAGGAGGTCATAGTGGGCAAGGTATTGGCAATAGCCAACCAGAAAGGCGGCGTCGGCAAGACCACCACCTGCATCAACCTCGCCGCCTCGCTGGCTGCTACCAAACGCAAGGTATTGCTGGTGGATCTGGATCCCCAGGGCAATGCGACCATGGGTAGCGGTATCGACAAATCCGATCTGGAGAATTCGGTTTACGAGTTGCTGACCGGTCGCTGTGAGTTGAAGCAGGCGCTGCAACGTTCCGAAAACGGGGGTTATGACATATTGCCGGCCAACGGTGATCTGACCGCTGCGGAAGTCGAACTGCTCGATGTGAAGATGAAGGAAAGCCGTCTGCGCTACGCTCTGACAACCCTGCGCAGTCAGTACGATTACATTCTGATCGATTGCCCGCCCTCGTTGAACATGTTGACCGTCAATGGATTGGTCGCCGCCGATGGGGTGATTATCCCCATGCAATGCGAATACTATGCGTTGGAAGGCCTGTCGGCGCTGGTCAATACCATCCAGCGCATCAGCTCGGTACTCAATCCCTCGTTGCAGATCGAAGGCTTGCTGCGCACCATGTACGATCCGCGCAACAGCCTGACGCTGGATGTATCGGCGCAGTTGACCAGTCACTTTGGTGACAAGCTGTACCAGACCGTGATCCCGCGCAATGTGCGTCTGGCCGAGGCGCCCAGCTTTGGCATGCCGGCGCTGACCTATGACAAGCAATCCCGAGGTGCTGTGGCTTATCTGGCGCTGGCCGGCGAAGTGGTAAGACGCTCCAAACAAGCTGCCAAAGCAAGTGCTCTGGCGAGCGCGAACGACTAATCGAATAAAAGGACAATACCGGCATGGCGGTCAAGAAACGCGGCTTGGGAAGGGGGCTGGATGCGCTGCTAGGGCAATCCAACAGCGCCGGTCAGGGATCCGAGAATCAGGAGCAACTGCTTAAGGAATTACCGGTTGATCTGATTCAGCGCGGCAAATACCAACCCCGCCGCGACATGGATCCCCAGGCTCTGGAAGAGCTGGCCAATTCCATTCGTGTGCAAGGCGTCATGCAACCGATTGTGGTCCGCCCGATTGCCGAAGGCCGTTACGAAATCATCGCCGGTGAAAGGCGCTGGCGTGCCACTCAGCAAGCCGGACTGGATTCGATCCCGGCGGTAATCCGCGATGTACCCGACGAAGCGGCTATCGCCATGGCGCTGATCGAGAACATTCAGCGCGAAGATCTCAACCCGATCGAAGAAGCCATCGCCCTGCAACGCCTGCAATTGGAGTTCGAACTGACCCAGCAGCAGGTGGCTGACGCGGTGGGCAAATCCCGGGTCAGCATTACCAATCTGCTGCGTCTGATGGCGCTGCCAGATGATGTCAAATTGTTACTGGAACGCGGCGATCTGGAAATGGGCCACGCTCGGGCTCTGCTGGGTTTGCCCAGCGAGGATCAGACCGCTGCGGCCCGGCAGGTAGTCGCCAAAGGTTTGACCGTTCGTCAGACTGAAGCATTGGTGCGCCAGTGGCTGAATCCTCGCCGCGAAGCCGGGGATACCCGCGCCAATCCTGATATTGAGCGGTTGCAACAGGATCTTGCCGAACGTATAGGCGCCGAAGTGAAAATTCAGCACGGCGCCAAGGGCAAGGGCAAACTGGTTATCAGCTATAGCTCACTGGATGAACTTGATGGCGTGTTGATGCATATCAAGTGAGCCAGTTGGTGAATACGGAAGGGACGTCATAGTCGCCAAACGGCCGTCGAATGCGGCCTACTGATTGAAAAGACGGGGGATTCGCCCGGTTAGTGTTGAATCGGAGGATTATTCAACCTATACTCCTCGCGCTATTTTAGCTGGTGAAATGCACCAGTTTGTTGCGGGGAAAGCCCCGGAAAAGAACCTGAAGCAGCGGTCGCGAGGCGGGTAAATGGACGCAAGAACGCCCAATAGAACCCCTTTCCATCGCTTGCCAGCTTTCCCGGTGTTGGTGCTTCAAGCTTGCGTCGCCCTTTTGGCAGCGCTGATTCTGTGGTTTTTCCAGAATCCTGTAGCCGGATATTCCGGCCTCTTGGGTGGACTTGTTGCGCTGGTCCCCAATGCCTATTTTGCTTATCGGGTGTACCGCTATAGCGGAGCCCGATCAGCCCAGGCCATCGTTCGTGAATTCTATTCCGGCGAGGCTGGCAAAATAATATTGACCGCCGCACTTTTTGTGCTGGTGTGGGTAGGTGTAAAGCCGCTGGAGGCGACCGCAGTATTTGCCGGTTACCTCGCGGTGCTGGCCGTCGGAGCCAGTGGCCTGCTCATAGTCAAACGATTTCAAAAGCATTAGTCAGAGGCAAATATGGCAGGCACTTCAGCTGAATATATCCAGCACCATTTGCAGAACCTCACTTACGGCAAATTGCCCGCAGGTTACGAGCGTTATGACGGCACAGTTGTTCAGGAAACCACCTGGACGCTAGCCCAATCAGGCGCTGAAGCAACCGACATGGGCTTTATGGCGTTTCACGTGGATACCCTGGGCTGGTCGGTATTCATGGGTTTGATTTTCCTGTTCCTGTTCCGCACCGTCGCCAAGCGCGCCACTGTCGGCGTGCCGGGCAAGTTGCAGAACGTGGTCGAAATGACCGTGGAGTTCATCCAGGGCATCGTCAAGGATACTTTCCACGGCCGTAACGCCCTGGTTGCACCTCTGGCATTGACCATTTTCGTTTGGGTGTTCCTGATGAACTCCCTGAAATGGATACCGGTGGATTACATCCCCGGCCTGGCCACCGCTCTGGGACTGGATTACTTCAAGATCGTGCCGACGGCTGATCCGAACGGTACCTTTGGTATTTCCCTGGGTGTCTTCATCCTGATTATTTTCTACAGTTTCAAGGTCAAGGGCTTCGGCGGCTTTATCAAGGAACTGTCCTTCACCCCTTTCAAGCACTGGGCGTTGATTCCGTTCAACCTGTTCCTTGAACTGCTCGGCCTGCTGACCAAACCACTGAGTCTGGCACTACGACTGTTCGGTAACATGTACGCCGGTGAAGTGGTGTTTATTCTGATCGCGCTGCTGCCGTTCTACCTCCAGTGGGGTCTGAACGTGCCATGGGCAATCTTCCATATTCTAGTCATTCCGCTACAGGCCTTCATCTTCATGGTGCTGACTGTGGTGTATCTAAGTGCGGCTCATGAGGATGCTCACTGACCGCACTCGAACCCTGTTCAATCAACCAACCTTGAACTGCAACCTTGAACTTTAGGAGTAATTATGGAACTCGTAATCATTGCTGCCTCCATCATGATCGGTCTGGGCGCCCTGGGTACCGGTATCGGCTTCGCCCTGCTGGGTGGCAAGCTGCTGGAATCCACTGCACGTCAGCCTGAGCTGGGCCCGCAGCTGCAAACCAAAACCTTCCTGATGGCCGGTCTGCTTGACGCCGTGCCGATGATCGGTGTTGGTATCGCGATGTACCTGATCTTCGTTGTTGCCCCTGGCGTTGCCGCTTAATTCAGATGACTGATCTCCGGTAAGCCACGGTTTGCCGGACCTATCATCTGGATCAAGAGATCCGGGACTCAACGAATAGCACGAGGTAAATCGCTGTGAATATTAATCTGACGCTGTTTGGTCAAACGATTGCCTTCGCTATTTTTGTCTGGTTCTGCATGAAGTACGTGTGGCCGCCGATCACGGCAGCCATGGCAGAGCGCCAGAAAAAAATCGCTGAAGGTCTGGATGCGGCTGGCCGCGCCCAACGTGACCTTGACCTGGCCCAAGAGAAAGCTTCCCAGACCCTGCGTGAAACCAAGGAACAGGCTACTCAGATCATCGAGCAAGCCAACAAAAGTGCCAACCTCATTGTTGAGGAAGCTAAAGAGCAGGCACGTTCTGAAGGTGAACGTCTGATCACAGCCGCTAAGGCCGAGATCGAACAGGAAGTGAATCGCGCCAAGGATGACCTTCGGGCCCAGGTGGCCGTGCTGGCTGTTCGGGGCGCTGAGCAAATTCTGGGGTCGGAAATCGACGCCAAGGCGCACAGTGAGATGGTCAACAAATTGGCCTCACAACTCTAAGCGAGGCGAGCTATGGCTACTATCAATACGCTAGCTCGGCCTTACGCAAAAGCAGCTTTTGAACACGCTTCTGCTGCCGGTGGTCTGGATGCCTGGTTGGGCATGCTGACCCTGGCAGCAGCAGCCGTTCAGGATGAAGCTTTTGCCGCGAGGATGCGTAATCCCGGTCTGACCGAGGAACGCAAGGCCGACGACCTGCTCATGGTGTGCGAGGGTCATGTAGACGACGCTTTCGGTAATTTTATCCGGACGCTGTCTGAGCATGACCGTTTGCCCTTGATCCCGGTTATTGCCGAGCTCTATGAGCAACACAAGGCAGAACATGATCGTAGCGTGGCTGTCGAGGTGGAATCCGCCTTTGAGCTGAGCGACGATCAACAGAAAACGCTGGCAACCGCTCTTTCCAAGCGGTTAGACCGGACAGTAACTCCTCATGTGACCATCAACCCGGCCTTGATCGGCGGTGTGTTGATTCGTGCGGGTGACTTGGTCATCGACGGTTCGGTCCGCGGCAAGCTGGATAAGCTGGCCGAGGCGTTGAAATCCTGATTTGAGGGACATGGCATGCAGCAATTGAATCCTTCCGAAATTAGCGAAATTATCAAGCAGCGCATCGAGAAACTCGATGTGTCTTCGCAGGCTCGCAATGTAGGCACCATCGTCAGCGTTTCCGACGGTATCGTGCGCATTCACGGCCTTGCTGATGTGATGTACGGGGAAATGATCGAATTCCCCGGTGGTGTATACGGTATGGCACTGAACCTGGAGCAGGACTCCGTGGGTTCTGTTGTATTGGGTGATTACCTGAATCTGACCGAAGGCATGACAGCCAAATGTACCGGTCGTATTCTGGAAGTTCCGGTCGGCCCCGAGTTGCTTGGTCGCGTTGTTGACGCACTGGGTAACCCGATTGACGGCAAGGGCGTAATCGATGCCAAACTGACTGACGCGGTAGAAAAGGTTGCGCCTGGCGTAATCTGGCGTAAGTCGGTAGATCAGCCGGTACAGACCGGCTACAAGTCCATCGATGCGATGATCCCGATTGGCCGTGGTCAGCGTGAGCTGATCATCGGTGACCGTCAGACAGGTAAGACGGCCATCGCGATCGACGCGATCATCAACCAGAAAGATTCCGGCATCAAGTGTGTGTACGTGGCTATCGGTCAGAAGCAGTCGACCATCGCCAACGTCGTACGCAAGCTGGAAGAGCACGGCGCGATGAGCAACACCATCGTTGTCGCGGCTTCCGCTTCCGAGCCAGCTGCCCTGCAATTCCTGGCACCTTACTCCGGCTGCACCATGGGCGAGTACTTCCGTGACCGTGGTGAAGACGCGCTGATCATCTACGATGATCTGTCCAAGCAGGCTATTGCCTACCGTCAGATCTCGCTGTTGCTGCGCCGTCCGCCGGGTCGTGAAGCCTACCCTGGCGACGTGTTCTATCTCCACAGCCGTCTGTTGGAGCGCGCATCGCGCATCTCCGAGGACTATGTCGAGAAGCTCACCAACGGTGAAGTCAAGGGCAAGACCGGTTCTCTGACCGCTCTGCCGATCATCGAAACCCTCGCCGGTGACGTGTCTGCTTTCGTACCGACCAACGTGATCTCGATCACTGACGGCCAGATCTTCCTGGAATCCAACCTGTTCAACGCAGGTATCCGCCCGGCCGTTAACGCCGGTGTATCGGTATCCCGTGTTGGTGGTGCAGCCCAGACCAAGATCATCAAGAAGCTGTCCGGTGGTATTCGTACCGCGCTGGCCCAGTATCGTGAACTGGCGGCTTTCGCCCAGTTTGCTTCGGACCTCGATGAGGCTACCCGTAAGCAGCTGGAGCATGGTCAGCGGGTTACCGAGCTGATGAAGCAGCACCAGTATGCGCCTATGTCGATCGCTGACATGGCCATCAGTCTGTACGCTGCCGAGAAGGGCTTCCTGGTCGATGTCGAGCTGAACAAGGTCGGCCCGTTCGAGAAGGCTTTGCTCGCTTACTTCAAACGTGACAAGGCCGATCTGTTGGCCAAGATCAACGAGAAGGGCGACTACAACGACGAGATCGAAGCCGGTATCAAGTCTGGCATCGAGAACTTCAAGGCAACCCAGAGCTGGTAAGCCGAGCGCGGGGCATGATTCGATCATGTCCCGCATCGTGCGATCTGGCCTCGGGCTAACCTGAAAGGTGAGACATGGCAGGCGCAAAAGAGATACGCGGTAAAATTTCGAGTATCAAAAGTACTCAGAAGATCACCAGCGCCATGGAGAAGGTGGCGGTCAGCAAAATGCGCAGAGCACAACAGCGCATGGCCTCCAGCCGTCCCTACGCTGAGCGTATCCGTCAGGTCATTGGCCATCTGGCCAATGCCAATCCCGAATATCGTCACCCGTTCATGCAAGAGCGTGAAGTCAAACGGGTCGGCTATATCGTGGTCAGTACGGATCGGGGTCTTTGCGGTGGCTTGAACACCAACCTGTTCAAGGCGCTGGTACAAAACATGAAAGAGTGGCGTGACCGTAACGTCGAGACCGAGCTGTGCGTGATCGGCAGCAAGGGGCAGGCGTTCTTCCGTAGCTACGGCGGTAACGTTGTCGCTTCGATCAGTCACCTGGGCGAACAGCCCTCGTTGAATGATCTGATCGGTAGCGTCAAGGTCATGCTCGATGGTTATCAGGAAGGTCGTATCGACCGCTTGTACCTGGTTTCCAATGCCTTTGTGAACACCATGGTGCAAACGCCCAAGGTCGAACAAATGATCCCGCTGGTTCCGGCTGACAAAGAGGAACTCAAGGGGCATTGGGACTACGTTTACGAGCCTGACGCCAACGAGCTGCTCGATGGCCTGTTGACCCGTTATATCGAGTCGCAGGTGTATCAGGCAGTGATCGAGAACAACGCCAGCGAACAGGCGGCACGGATGATCGCAATGAAAAACGCGACCGACAACGCCGGGGATATCATCGACAGCCTGCAGCTTATCTACAACAAAGCTCGTCAGTCTGCGATCACCCAGGAAATTTCGGAAATCGTCGGCGGCGCCGCCGCAGTCTCTTGAGGCTTCGGACAGACGATAACGGTTTCATACCACTTAGAGGAACCAAACATGAGTAGCGGACGTATCGTTCAAATCATCGGTGCCGTCATTGACGTGGAATTCCCACGTGACAGCGTGCCGAAGGTGTATGACGCGCTGCATGTCGACGAAAAGGGTCTGACCCTGGAAGTCCAGCAGCAATTGGGTGATGGCATCGTAAGAACCATCGCCATGGGTACCACCGAAGGTGTCAAGCGCGGCCTGGCCGTCACCAGCACCGGCGCAGCCATCAACGTTCCCGTGGGCATCAAGACCCTGGGCCGGATCATGGACGTACTCGGCAACCCTATCGACGAAGCCGGCCCGATTGGCGAAGAAGAGCGCTGGGGCATTCACCGCCCAGCACCTTCCTACGCAGAACAGGCCAGCTCCAACGAACTGCTGGAAACCGGCATCAAGGTTATCGACCTGATCTGCCCGTTCGCCAAAGGCGGTAAAGTCGGTCTGTTCGGTGGTGCCGGTGTGGGTAAAACCGTCAACATGATGGAGCTGATCCGTAACATCGCCATCGAGCACAGCGGTTATTCCGTATTTGCCGGTGTGGGTGAGCGGACTCGTGAAGGTAACGACTTCTATCACGAGATGAAGGACTCCAACGTACTGGACAAGGTAGCCCTGGTTTACGGTCAGATGAACGAGCCGCCGGGTAACCGTCTGCGCGTAGCACTGACTGGCCTGACCATGGCCGAGAAATTCCGGGACGAAGGTCGTGACGTACTGTTGTTCATCGACAACATCTACCGTTACACCCTGGCCGGTACCGAAGTATCCGCACTGTTGGGCCGTATGCCTTCAGCGGTAGGTTATCAGCCGACGCTGGCCGAGGAGATGGGTGTTCTGCAGGAGCGTATTACCTCCACCAAGCAGGGCTCCATTACCTCGATTCAGGCGGTATATGTACCAGCTGATGACTTGACTGACCCCTCGCCAGCCACCACCTTCGCTCACCTGGATGCGACCGTGGTACTGTCTCGTGATATCGCCTCGCTGGGTATCTACCCTGCAGTAGATCCGCTGGACTCCACCTCCCGTCAGCTGGACCCCCAGGTGATTGGTCAGGAGCACTACGATACTGCCCGCGGCGTACAGTATGTTCTGCAGCGCTACAAAGAGCTGAAGGACATCATCGCGATTCTGGGTATGGACGAACTGTCCGAGGAAGACAAGCAACTGGTAGCCCGCGCTCGTAAGATCCAGCGTTACCTGTCGCAGCCGTTCTTCGTGGCCGAAGTCTTCACCGGTTCGCCAGGCAAGTACGTTTCTCTGAAGGACACTATCCGTGCCTTCAAAGGCATTCTGGATGGCGAGTTCGACCACCTGCCCGAGCAGGCGTTCTACATGGTCGGCACCATCGATGAAGCCATCGAGAAAGCCAAGAAAATGTAATGCTAGCGCCCGCGCAAGCGGGCGCAGAATCGAGGCAATGACATGGCTATGACAGTGCACTGCGATATCGTCAGCGCGGAAGAAGAGCTGTTCTCAGGCCTGGTTTCGATGGTCGTCGCACACGGTAACATGGGTGATCTGGGCATTCTGCCAGGCCACACGCCGTTGCTCACCGACCTCAAGCCCGGCCCGGTTCGGGTGATCAAGCAGGATGGAAGCGAGGAAGTGTTCTACATTTCCGGCGGCTTCCTGGAGATCCAGCCGAGCATGGTCAAGGTGCTTGCCGACACGGCTATCCGTGCTGGCGACATCGACGAAGCAGCTGCAGTAGAAGCGAAAAAGGCCGCTGAAAAGGCCTTGAGCGAGAAGGGGTCCGAGTTCGATTACGGTTCCGCTTCTGCGCGTCTTGCTGAAGCTGCAGCCCAGCTACGTACCGTGCAGGAATTGCGCAAGAAATACGGCGGACCAGCGTTTAATAACCGCTGAGTTCGTTGGCAATAAAAAAGGCAGCTTCGGCTGCCTTTTTTATTGGACCGCAAGCCGCTTGCAGCTTTGCTATCATCTACCCACTCTTCACCAACCACGGTTCTCACTATGATATTGGATATCGTCATCCTCGCCGCCGGCCAGGGCACCCGTATGCGTTCAGCACTGCCCAAGGTGCTTCACCCGGTCGCTGGCAAGCCGATGCTTGGGCATGTTATCGATTGCGCCCGGGCGCTGACACCCCGGCGCATTCATGTGGTGATCGGCCACGGGGCGGACAAGGTTCGTGAAACTCTGGCGGCGGACGATATCAACTGGGTAGTGCAGAGCGAGCAGCTCGGTACCGGGCATGCAGTGGCTCAGGCGCTGCCTGACATCACCGATGCGGATCAGATCCTGGTGCTCTACGGTGACGTGCCTTTGCTGCGTGCCGAGACGCTGCAGCGACTGAGTGCACAGGCCGGTTCACAGGCCTTGGGGTTGCTGACGGTGACCATGGCTGACCCAACAGGCTACGGTCGTATCGTTCGCAGCCCTGGCGGCGCTGTAGAGGCCATTGTCGAGCAAAAGGATGCCAGCGCTGAGCATCTGCTGATCACTGAGGGTAATACCGGCATCATGTCGCTGCCCGGTAACCAGGCAGCCCAATGGCTGACCAGCCTGTCGAATGACAACGCCCAGGGCGAATATTACCTGACCGACGTAGTGGCGTTGGCAGTCGGCCACAAGGTGCCGGTCGAAGTAGCGCAACCGCTGGATGAGCTCGAGGTAATGGGCGCAAACAACCGTCAGCAGCTTTCGGTACTTGAGCGCGCCTGGCAGCAGCGTGAAGGCCTGCGCTTGATGAGCGAAGGCGTTACCCTGGCGGATCCGGCCCGCCTTGATGTACGCGGCAAGGTCAGGGTTGGGCGGGATATCTTCATGGATATCAACGTGGTGCTGGAAGGCGAGGTCGAGATTGGAGATAACGTCGACATTGGACCACATTGCGTCATCCGTAACAGCCGTATCGCCGCCGGTACTGTGATCAAAGCGTTCAGCCATATCGACGGCGCCGATGTCGGCGAACGCTGCGATATCGGCCCTTATGCGCGGCTGCGTCCAGGCACGCGGATGCATGCCGGGGCGAAAATCGGCAATTTTGTCGAAACCAAAAAAGCTGAAATCGGCGCTGACTCCAAAATCAATCATCTGTCCTACGTAGGTGATGCGGTAGTGGGAGCCCAAGTCAATATCGGTGCGGGTACCATCACCTGCAACTATGACGGGGTGAACAAGTTCGTCACGCGCATAGACGATGGGGTGTTTATCGGCTCCAACACCGCCTTGGTAGCGCCAGTCAGCATTGGCGCCGGCGCGACCACGGCAGCGGGTTCCACTGTCACCCAGGATGTGCCGGCCCAGGCCTTGGCGGTAGGCCGCGCCAGGCAGAAGAATATCGAGGGTTGGAAACGTCCGAACAAGAAGACCTGAATAAGGCATCTGCTGGCGACGTGACAGCTGAGCAACTTGATCTATATTGAATGGAGAGATGGCTAACCGCTATTTGATCGCTTTGGAGTGTCGGTATGCTGACGCAACTGTCCGAAAGCCTGAGCAAGTTGAAGCTGCCCTTGAGAGTCAGTCTGGCGGGCGGGCCGAGTCTAGATTTGGGTCCAGATCCGCGAGTAACTCTTGAGATCCTGGACCCATTGTTGCTCAACGAGCTGCGCCAACCCAGCCTGGACAAGCTTGGAGAGGCGTTCATTGACCAGCGCATGGACGTACGGGGCCCGATCATGGATGTGGTCGAGATTGCCGACCACCTGAGCATGGGCCTGCTCGGGGACAATAGTGAGCCGGCGCGCTTACGTACGACGCATGACAAGGCCATGGATGCCGAAGCCATTGCATACCACTACGATATTTCCAATGATTTCTATCGTCTCTGGCTTGACCCGGAGATGGTCTACTCCTGCGCGTATTTCCGCGATCCCCTGCACGACAGCCTGGCCCAGGCGCAAATCAACAAGTTGGATCACCTATGCCGAAAGCTCCGCTTGAAGCCGGGAGAGCGTCTGCTGGATGTGGGTTGTGGCTGGGGCGGTCTGGCTCGTCACGCGGCGCGGCACTATGGCGTGAGCGTATACGGGATCACCCTGAGCAAGGAACAGCTCGAACTGGCCAGGGAGAAAAATGCCGAACAGGGGCTGGAAGCGTCCATTGAGCTACAGCTACAGGATTATCGGGATCTGCCCGGCGACCAGGCGTTCGACAAGGTGGTCAGCGTCGGCATGTTTGAGCACGTCGGTCATGCCAATCTGCAACATTACTTCAAAATTCTGTATGACCAGCTCAAGCCTGGTGGACTGGTAATGAACCACGGCATCACCGCCAAATACGTTGACGGCCGCCCGGTAAGTCGTGGCGCCGGGACCTTTATCGGCCGGTATGTGTTCCCCCACGGCGAGTTACCACACCTGTCCACGGCCATTGCCAGTATGAGCGAGGAGGGGCTTGAGGTGGTCGACGTAGAAAGCCTGCGTCTTCACTATGCGCGCACCCTGGAGCATTGGAGTACCAACCTCGAGGCGCGGCTGGAGGACGCTCGAGCGCTGGTGTCAGACAAGACCTTGCGCATCTGGCGCATCTACCTCGCCGGCTGTGCCTATGGATTCCGCAAAAATTGGATGAATATTCACCAGATACTGGCGGTCAAACCGCTGCCAGGGGGGCAGCACCACCTGCCCTGGACGCGGGATGACATATATTCCTGATGCAGCCCTGGCTGCAGCCGTCCAGCGCGGTCAGCCAGATTCTGGAACAGATTGATAGCACTGTGCCTGTTACGCCTGTGATACATTTGCGGGGTAGTGATCCCCGATTTGGAATGGAGACCAAGCGTGACTTTGATACCCCTTACAGAACAAGAAGTCGGCGTGGGTAAACCCTTGCCATGGGACGTTCTGGACGCTGAGGGCAGTGTGTTGCTGGAGCAATCGCGCATTATTGATAGCGAACCGTTACTGGCTCAGCTGTTGAAGATGGGACTCTTTCGAGCGGCCCCCGAACGCAACGCGGCCGAAGAAAAGCTTGATGTTGCCGGCAATGGTGCGACCGCGGAGGTACAGATCTCCAGTTTGTCGCAAGTTCAGCTAGCCCCCGGGGATCTGGTGCAGTTGCAGACCTTGCATCCGACGCATGCCGAGCGTTACCAGGTACGCATGATCGGTTTTCACGCACCCGTGAGCCTGATGGTGACTTCTCCCACAGTTCAGGGGCGTCTGGTATTCGTCAAGGAAGGCCAACAGTTTCTGGTCCGCGGGTTTGTGGGTAAGGATGCGGTCGCTTACAAGACGCGCGTGATCAAGTCGAACCTGTCACCTTTCCCCTATCTGCATCTGGCCTACCCGGAAACCGTACAGTCCATGCGTATCCGCGGCTCCTCGCGGGTATCAGTGGAACTGGTAACCTCGGTAAATGGTCCTGCCGGTTCGGCGGCGGCCAAGATCGTCGACCTCAGTTGCGGTGGCGCTCGCATGATGTCGCCCAAACCGGTAGCCGCCAAGGGCGACGATGTAAAACTCTCGTTTCGTATCAACCCGTCGGGGCTGGATGTGTATCTGACCATCAATGCCAAGGTGCGCGCGGTTAGCCGCGATGAAACGGCCAATAGCCAGGTAGCGACCGGCGTCGAATTTGTTGACCTGAATGAACAAGACAGGCTGTATCTGACTAATATGGTCTACCAGAACCTACTCAAAGATAACCTCTGATGCGCTCACTCCTGACTGCTCTGACGGGCTGCATACTGTTGATACTGGCTTGCAGCGTGGTGGCCGAACCTGCTGCTGAAGGCGAGTGGTGGACCATGCAGCTGGCGGATGAAACCTTCCGGATAGAGCGGGTGGCTGACCCGGAAAGCCGCCGCCAAGGCTTGATGGGACGGAGATTGGGCCCTGATGAGGGGATGTTGTTCGATTTTCCAGCGGGTACAGTACCGGCCATCTGGATGCGCAACATGCAGATCAGTCTTGATCTGGTCTATATCAATGAGCGTGGACAGATTACCCATATCTTTGCCGCGGTGCCGCCATGCCGGAATATGCCCTGCGACATCTACCAGGCCGATCGCCCTTTACGCTTTGTACTGGAGTTGCCGGAAGGGACCGCTGCCCGCCTGGGCCTTACCGTAGGCCAGCAGTTACCGATGGATGAGTTGCTGGCATTGCCGGTGCCCTCCGTATAACTGCCCTCAGGGCGTATCCCAACGCCCTTCGCTGATGTTTTCACAGTACGCTTTGAGTATCGGTGCATCGTCGGCGTCGCTGTAATAATGGATTGCCTGTTCGTAGGCCACGCCCGGGGTTTTCGCGCCATGACAGATACCGTAGGCGCCTTCAGGACATGCTTCGGTAAAAGCCACGTCAAAGGAGCGGTCGGGAATTTGCGGCTGGCAGAAGCTGTCGGTGAATAGCGACGGCGGTATGTTGATGTTCTGCTGGCACATGCGGATCGGCAACTGATCGTCATTGGAGCTGATCACGCACGCCGTCGCCATTACCTGAGAGCTGAACAGAGCCAGCATTGCACTGCTGAAAAGGGTAAATTTCATCGTCTGCGCTGCGTAAAAGGTTCTACCTTAATGGGTGCTCGTGGCCGCCCGCAAGCTGTTCTGTAGCGCCATCCGGTCGGGGCGTTGTGCTGTCAGTAGCTCAATGCGGTTATCCTTGTTCCAGCCGCTGTGTTGCCAGGTGATCGTCTCCCCTGGCAAGGCATTGAATGCCATCCAGCCGCCAGTGGTATGCACAACGCCTTTGGCGCGGATCCAACGCTGCGTCGCCAGCCAGCTCTGCAGTGCTTCCGGGTCAAACAGCACATCAGGGTGCATTCGCCAACCGATACTGTGGTGGTCATCCATGCTCTGCACCATGCAATGCCAATCCTGTGTCGTTCTCCACAAGGCCGGCATGTCCGGAGAAGCGGCGGCGTCAGTAAGGGTAGTGGGCTCGTTGCGGGCCGGGGCCATGGTTGTGGGTAAAAGGTCAAAACTGATATTGGCCTCATCACACCAGATTGTGGGTCGCTCTGGAAGTGAAGAAGCAATCGTCCGTTTGGCAACAGCGTCCAAACCTGCAGATTTATTCAACAGTAATAACCCGGCCTCTGGCAAAGCCAGGCGCTGCGACTCCGCCAACGGTTTGCCGCTGGCCAGTTGGCCGGCGTCCAGAACCATGATCAACGGCTGCAGCGCTAGTACCCCTTGCCAGGGCGGGGCCACCAACTGCTGCTGCAGCCTGAGTGGATGGCCAAGCCCTGACGCTTCGATAAACACGCGAGTCGGTCGCGCTTTACGCAGCAGACGGTTCAATCCGACCTGAAAAGGCAGGCCGTTCACACAACATAGGCAGCCACCCGGCACTTCTGCGAGGGCAACGCCCTGGGCGTCGTTTTCCATTAGAGCGGCATCGATACCGATCTGCCCGAACTCGTTGATTAATATGCCCCATGTTTCGCCGCTCGGCCGCTGATGTAACAGCTGTTTGAGCAATGTCGTCTTGCCCGCACCTAAGGGGCCGGCTATCAAATGGGTAGGGATATTCTCGATCATGCTGCCAAGCATAAAGCCAGAGCCCGGCTGCTGCCAGCCCAGAGGGTTCCACGTGGAACCTGCACCTCTCCCCTCAAACCTGCAAATCGTGCCATCAGGGAAGGATCAGGCCTGCTTGTAGGCGTTTTGGCAGCCTGCCGACCACCAGCTGATGAGATTCGCGGACCAATCCGCGCAGCTCCTCAGTGGTGAGCTTGTAAGGATAGTCGAGGCTTACCCAGTGCGCGCGGGCCAGGTAGGGCGAAGGATGAAACCCTGGCCGGTCGCAAAATCCGAGAAAAAGGGGTTGATCCACCTTGAACGCGCAGCTATCAGTGGTCAAATCAATCAGCGCAAACATTTTGGTACCGGCGACCGAGAACACCCGATTTTGACCCCATTTGAGGTCCTCTCGAGCGCCGGGCAGGCTCAGGCAATAGTGCGACAGTTCAGCGGCATTCATAGCAATTTTTCGCGCAGATTCGGATCATCCGGTCCCGATCCCGGAAAGGGGTGCGGTGCTAATTCTATGCCGAGCAGGCGCGCCCCGTGCAGCTGGATATTGCCGTTGTATCGCCTTTCACCCGTGACGGTAAACTCAAACCCATAGCGGCGGACTACTCCAAAGCGCCCGCCGCGATTGCGTGCCAGACGGATTCGGTTAAGGACGATGCTTTCGTCGAGCAACTGCACATCTACCTGCTTGCAATGCTGCCTGACCAGAATCAGAGCCCGGTCCCGCAAGCCCAGGCCTCGCCATATCCAGGTGCCGATCAGGCCCGCCAGCATCAGCAAGGCCACATGGCTCAGATCAAACATCAGGCATCCTCTCGGGCAGATTAGTCGTCAGGCTACGCCGTTGAGTCATACAGCGAAGGCACAACCGGCGAGCCGATAATGGCGCGAGTATAGCTGCTGATGCCTGCTTAAGTCGCGCCCCGGGGCGGGATAGGCAGCTACCGCACGGCGATTCAGTGCGCGGCGGGCAGGATCTTTTCGATAGACAAAACGCAGATACGATCAGGCTGCGGGTAATGCCAGCACACATTCAGATCCCAGAAGCGTACTCCATAGCGGCGCTCCGTCCCCGGCTGCTGATAAGCAGGCTTGGGATCCTGCGCCAGACACTGCTCGATTAACTCGACCACTGGTTGGCGCAGCCGGGCAGCCTGGTCTCGGGCCTGTTGCAGGGCGGTGGGTGCCCAATCAACCGCCAGCAGGACTGGCGCGGCATCGGCCAGGCTATTGCTGGCCATTGGCAGGCTGTCGGCGTAGGGCACGTAGGGTTTGATATCGAGGATGGGGGTGCCGTCCAGTAAATCGATCGACGAGATCCGCAGACGGCCCGGCTCGATGCCGTCGAGTTTTACCACGGACTGGCCGATAGGGTTGGGTCTGTGGGTCGATCGGCTGGCAAAAACGCCGATGCGTTGGTTGCCACCCAATCGCGGAGGCCTGACCCGAAGATGGGTCGGACCCGACGGCGCGGCGTGGAACACGAACAGCAGCCACAGGTGGGACACGCCCTCCAGCCCGGCGACCGCCTCAGGTTGATCATAGGGCGGTAACATTTCGATCACGCCGCTGGCGGCGGGCGCCAGACTCGGCTGCCTGGGTATGGCGAATTTCTCGCTGAAGCAGGAGCGGACCAGCGCTATCGGTTCGAACTGATAAGCCATGGTCAGTTAGGCCGCAGCGGTGGGATGCTGTCCGGGTGGTCGGGCAGAACAAAATGGCTGCCCCCCTCGATCTCGATGATCTGCAGGTTCTCTGCCTGCCGGGCGCTAGCGAGCATCGCGGCACTTTGCAGCACACGATCATCGCCGGGAACCAGGATCGCGCCGCGTTTGACGTATTGGTAGATATCGGTGCTGGTATTCGGCATCCAGTCCGCCATATCCTTGAGGTTGGCCAGCATGATTGCTGCACGCTTGGGGTTGAAAGGCACGCCCATGATCAGTTCGCGCTTGCGCGGATTATCCAGCGGGCCCCAGATTTTCCGATTGCGCTCATTGATGGGCTGCTGCTGCCAGAAGGGTAAAAAGAACGGCA
This sequence comes from Halopseudomonas pelagia, assembly GCF_009497895.1. Classification (NCBI taxonomy): domain Bacteria; kingdom Pseudomonadati; phylum Pseudomonadota; class Gammaproteobacteria; order Pseudomonadales; family Pseudomonadaceae; genus Halopseudomonas; species Halopseudomonas pelagia. Next base: position 470,533 of record NZ_CP033116.1, read on the forward strand.
GTAACCATCGAGCTAGAGCAGGCATCGGTGTATAGGGCTGGCCCTGGGGTAGCACCGGTGCTTCCAGAATGACTTCAATCTGCTCGAATAGCGCGGGTTGCTGACGGGCCGCTTCCAAGGCTACCGCGCCCCCGCGCGAATGGCCGTGCACACGCACATTCGGAGTCGTCACCAGGTGCGTCAGCGCCAGATTCAACACCTGCGCATCATAGGCAATGCTGCCCGCCCGAGCTTTTGGCGCGGCGGCCCACTTTGCCTGGGACAATCGCGGGTTGGTGACCGGCACATGGTAGTCAGCGCTGGTCAGCAGAATCAGCTCGATGGCCGGGTCCGCATAGTATTCAGTGAAATACAGAAAGTTTTCTACAAAGCCGGGCATGACAACCACCGTAGAGGTAGCGCCGTTGTGCGCCCGCTTGGCCACACAGGCCAGACCGACCTGATACAACTCACCGCTGAAAGGCAAAGCCTGTGTTTGCGGAGATTCCTTTCTCAGCAGGTACTTGCGCAGGTAAAACAGCACCAGTAGCGCAAGACCCGTAAAACCAATCAGCGATTCCATCTGAACTCCTGGTTAACTCATGGGCGAAGCGCCAAGCATACCGGAATTGGATGGCGGGTTACCCACCCGGAAGGGGGAGACCAGCGATTCACTCGCCGTCGTAGACCCACACCTGGTCCGCGTCAACGCGGTAACTGGCATCTGCAAGCGCATTACTGGTCAGCTCAATATGCAGCGTGCCAGACATCCAGAATGCTTCGTAGATATCGTCAATGGCGATACCCTGCGGGTAATCCACCAGAATGATCTGATTGGGTGGTGGCGGTGGGACGTGGATGCAGGCACCGGCATAAGGCACCAGGAAAAATGAGGTGTAGTCGCCATTCTCGTTTGTTTCCAGCGGCACGGGGAATCCAGCGATTTTCACCTGCTGTTTGTCGAAGGATTCGACCACGCGGGTGGAGTACATGACGGCTGGAAGATCGTCTCGCTGACGCATGCTTTGGGTAAAGTCACCCGGCGCCTCGGTCTTGCCGTCATGGCCAATCTCAGGCATTTCCAGCATCGCCTGATAATCCTCTTCGGGTAGCAGGTCGAGCCAGTCCACGGTGCGGGGAGCGGCGTGTGCAGTCGCCGACAATACAAGGCATAAGCAGACAAGATAAAGCAGGCGCATAAATCAGAACTCAAAACAGGAAGGATACAGGCTGAGACAACTCAAGCCCCAGGAGTTTCCCGAAGACCACGGGCTTTGCCAAGCAAATATTTTTCAGCGCCTTTGGCGAAGGGGGGCTAGCATCTGATTGAGGAGCGTCAGTGTTGTTCGTCCTGCAAGAAGCGGCTGAGGCGTTGTTTGAGATACTCATTCTCCGCCTTGAGTTGCTGTACCTCCTCAAGCAAGCCCAATACCAAAGGGATATCGGACCATTCAACCGTCAATTCATGGTGCAGGCGTTCCGCTTTGTGCACGATGCTGACGCAGGTACTATTGAACTCCCACTCCTCAGGCAGTTTGCCCGCCTCCGGTGTGAGAATCCCTTCCGCCACCAACTCGAGCAATTGTTCCTCGCTGAGGCTCACACACTGCCTCAGCTCTGCAAATTTGATGTGTACCTGGGTCACGGTGGTCATGATGCCTGGCTCCACTCTGCTCGTGGATCGAACTCGGCAGTTTTGGCCAGTTGCGTCCACAGTGTTTGGCTTGCCTCGTCAGCGTGCTGGGGCATGACGACCTTGAGTACGGCAAACAGATCGCCCGGCCCGCTCTTGCCGACCAAGCCCTTGCCCTTGATACGTAGCCGCTGTCCTGATTGGCTGTTGGGGCGGATGGTCAATTGGATTTTGCCGGCCAATGTCGGGATCGTCACCTTGGCCCCCAGCGCCGCTTCCCAGGGAGCCAGCGGCACGGTAATCACCAGATTATGCCCCTCCACGTCGAACAGCGGGTGCGGTACCAGACGAATGTGCAAATACAGGTCGCCATTCGCCGCATTGCCGCTGCCCGGTGCGCCCTGGCCCTTCAGGCGTATCCGCTCACCATCACGCACGCCGGCAGGAATCTTGACCTTGAGGGATTTTTTCAGCTCCTGCATCCGGCCGCGCTCATCCCGGTAGGGCAGCATGAACTCCACAGGTTTGCTGGTGCTTTCCAGCGTTTCTTCGAGAAATACCGGCATCTCTATTTCCACGTCACTGCCTTTCTGAGCAAAGCGGTTGTCGCCAAAGGGCGATTGGTGAGCAGATCCCGAACCAAACATCGACGCGAAGAAGTCGGCAAAGTCCTGATCGCTTCCTGCTGACCCTGCTGGCGCACCCTGTGACGCGCTGCTGTAGCGTTGCCGCTGCTGTCGCGCGAGGCGCAGTTCGTCGTACTCGGCGCGCTTTTCCGGGCTGTGCAGCACGTCGTAGGCTTCAGCAACTTCCTTGAATTTCTCCTCGGCGCCGGCCAGGCTGCTGACATCGGGATGGTACTGGCGCGCGAGTTTGCGATAGGCGGTTTTGATCGCCTTGTCGTCCGCGTCCGGTTCCACACCGAGCGTGGCGTAATAATCCTTGAATTCCATAATAGCGGTGGCCCGTGGTCGTCGATGAGGTCGGCGCGCTGCCAGCCTCCATCGTGCCTATCTTGCTCTGAGCATAGAGCATGTTGATCTGTAACGGGCAATTGTTACTGGGCGTCTGACAAGCAGGCGTCCAGTAACAGGGGCAATGCAATGGGGGTGAGAAGAGACTAGGGCTGGATCAGACGCTGAACGTCACTGATACGGCCCTTTAACGTGGCGGCATCTGCACAGCGCAGCGTTGCGTGGCCAACTTTCCGGCCGCTTTTGAAGGCTTTGCCGTAGTGATGCAGGTGGCAATCGCTGATCGCGGTGACCTTGTCCACTGCCGGCACTTCACCGATAAAGTTGAGCATCGCGCTTTCACCCAGCTTGGCGGTGGAGCCCAAGGGCAGGCCGGCGATCGCGCGCAGGTGGTTTTCGAACTGGCTGCATTCGGCCCCTTCAATGGTCCAGTGCCCGGAGTTGTGTACGCGCGGGGCGATTTCGTTGGCCTTCAGACCGCCGTCGATCTCGAAGAATTCGAATGCGAGTACGCCGACATAATCCAGCTGCTTGAGTACCCGGCTGGCGTAGTCCTCAGCCAGGCCCTGCAACGGGTGGTCAGTGCTGGCAATCGACAGACGCAAGATGCCTTGTTCATGGGTGTTGTGCACCAGCGGGTAGAAGGCGGTTTCGCCGTCCCGGCCGCGCACGGCGATCAATGAAACCTCGCCGGTGAAGGGCACGAAACCTTCAAGAATGCAGGGTACATTGCCCAGTTCGGCAAAGGCGCCTTGCACGTCCTCTGCATGCCGCAAGACCTTTTGGCCCTTGCCATCGTAGCCCAGGGTGCGGGTTTTCATGACCGCCGGCAGACCGATGCGTTTCACCGCTGCATCAAGGTTGTCCTGGGATTGGATATCGGCAAATTCCGGGGTGGGGATGCCGAGGTCCTGAAACATGGATTTTTCAAACCAGCGATCCCGGGCGATACGCAGCGATTCGGCATTGGGGAAAACAGGAACGAACTGCGAAAGAAAGGCCACTGTTTCCGCTGGCACGCTTTCAAACTCGAAGGTCACCACGTCGGCTTCATCAGCCAGTTGGCGCAGATGATCGCGGTCGCTGTAGTCAGCCCGAATATGCTCGCCGAGGGCTTGGGCGCAGGCGTCAGGTGCGGGATCGAGAAAGGCGAATTGCTGGCCTAGGGGGGTGCCGGCCAGTGCCAGCATGCGTCCGAGTTGTCCACCACCAATGACACCAATCTTCATTGCATTGTCCTCAGGCCTGACGCGGGTCGGGGTTGTCCAGCACGGTTTCGGTCTGCTGGTTGCGAAAGGCTTCCAGCGCCTGGTGATACTCGGGGTATTTGCCGCCGAGGATACTGGCAGACAGCAGCGCGGCATTGATCGCGCCAGCCTTGCCGATGGCCAGCGTCGCAACGGGCACACCAGCGGGCATCTGTACGATCGACAACAATGAATCCACGCCTGAAAGCATGGAAGACTGCACTGGCACGCCGAGCACTGGCAGGTGGGTCTTGGCCGCGCACATGCCGGGCAGGTGGGCAGCACCGCCGGCACCGGCGATGATCACTTCGATGCCTTTGCCCGCCGCTTCTTCGGCGTACTGGAACAACAGGTCCGGTGTGCGATGGGCAGAGACCACTTTCACTTCATAGGGAATGCCGAGCTTATCCAGCATATCCGCCGTATGGCTCAAAGTGGACCAGTCTGACTTGGAGCCCATGATCACGCCAACCAATGCGGTCATCTATTTTCTGCCTCGCTCAGTGTTCCGCCCTTGGACGGTAAAAACCAACAAGCCACGCCAGAGAACTGGAGTGGCTTGGAGAACACAGGCCGATTGAAAGACGAGCCAGCCTGCAGATTGAAATCAAGCCGCAGAGTATAACCCGATTGACGCCAATACAGAATGCATGGTCGGGAGATATGACAAGGGCCCGCTATCTATCCGCGTTATTTCAAGCGCTTGGATGGCGATGGGTAGCGCGCTCTGGGTGTAGCCATGGGCAGCGGACCATCGCCGATCTGCCGGAATTCACCGGTGTCGGCGTCATAGGCACGGATCTGCGCAGTTTCGATGTCATACACCCAGCCATGGATAAACAGCTCACCGCGGGCCAGGCGCGATGCCACGGAGGGGTGCGTCGCCAGATGCTGCAACTGGGCCAGGACGTTTTCCTCGGTCATCATGCCCAGCTTGTCTGCTTCACAAGTGCAGTTGTCTTCCACCACGATCTTGGCCACCTCGGCGTGCCGCAGCCAGGCTTTGACCGTGGGCAGCGAATCCAGGGTCGCCGGGTTGAGTACCGCTTTCATTGCGCCGCAGTCGGAGTGGCCACAGATGATGATGTGGTGAACGTTCAGCGCCAGCACCGCAAACTCGATCGCGGTAGAGACCCCGCCCATCATCTGACCGTAGGGCGGCACCACGTTGCCGACGTTACGCGAGACGAACAGGTCGCCAGGTGCGCTTTGGGTAATGAGTTCGGGGGCGACTCGGGAATCGGCACAGGTAATGAACATGGCCCGGGGTGTCTGCTCGTGAGCCAGCTTCTTGAACAGCTCCTGCTGATCGGGATAAATCTCATGGCGAAAGCGATTGAAGCCGTCGACAATATGCTGGAGGGCCTCTTCAGCCGTTTCGTTGTGTTTCTCGTCATTATTCATGTGCAGTCTCTTGTTCCGGGTGGGCTGTACAGATAGACGTTCTCTGTCATTCATGCAGCACCGGCGCCGAACGGACGCCGGTGCTGACAGACGTCAGGCTTCGATTTCAATCAGGATCTCACCTGGATTGACCCGGTCACCCTTGGCCACGTTCACGGCCTTGACGGTACCGGCGATCGCCGCCTGGATTTCGCTCTCCATCTTCATGGCTTCGCTGACCAGAACGCCTTGGCCGGCTTTGACCACATCGCCGACCGCAACCAGTACATCCACCACGTTGCCGGGCATGCTGGTGGTCACGTGGCCCGGCTGGCTGGCCTGCTTGCGACTGCTGCCACCGGTGCCGCTAAAGGAGTTCAAGGGCTCAAAAACGGCTTCTTCAGGCATGCCGTCCAGGCTCAGGTAGAAATGCCGCTTGCCATCACCCTTGACGCTGACGCCGGTGATGTCAACGCGGTAGCTTTCACCGTGGACGTCGATGATGAACTCGGTCGGGGCGCCATCTTCGGCCATTGGCTTGCCTGGCGCGCCGGGGGCGGGCAACAGCTCTTCCGGCTTGAGCGTACCAGCGGCACGCTCTTCGAGAAACTTGCGGCCAATCTCCGGGAACATAGCGTAGGTCAGCACGTCCTCCTCAGATTCGGCCAGGCTGCCGACTTCGGCCTTGAGCTTGTCCATTTCCGGCTTGATCAGATCGGCAGGACGCACGTCGATCACCGCCTCGTTACCAATGGCGCGGCGCTGCAGCTCGGCATTCACTTCGCCGGGTGCCTGACCATAACGACCTTGCAGGTAGAGTTTTACCTCGTTGGTGATGGTCTTGTAGCGCTCGCCGGCCAGCACGTTGAATACCGCCTGGGTGCCGACGATCTGCGAGGTGGGCGTGACCAGTGGCGGGAAGCCCAGGTCTGCGCGCACGCGCGGAATTTCGTCAAACACTTCCTGAATACGGCCCAGTGCATTCTGCTCCTTCAGCTGGTTGGCCAGGTTGGACATCATACCGCCCGGCACCTGGTTCACCTGCACGCGAGTATCCACCCCGGTGAACTCGCTCTCGAACTGATGGTATTTCTTGCGCACGGCGTGGAAATACATGCCGATTTCCTGCAGCAGTTCTAGGTCCAGGCCGGTATCAAACGGCGTGCCGCGCAGCGCCGCGACCATGGACTCGGTACCCGGGTGGCTGGTGCCCCAGGCCATGCTGGAAATGGCGGTATCGATGTGATCGGCGCCGTTTTCGATCGCCTTGAGCTGACACATGGCGGCGAGGCCGGCGGTGTCATGCGAGTGAATATACACCGGCAATGATTGTTCGGCTTTCAGCGCCTTGACCAGTTCACCGGTGGCATAGGGCGTTAACAGACCGGCCATGTCCTTGATTGCCAGAGAGTCGCAGCCCAGCGCTTCCATTGTCTGCGCCTGTTTTACGAAGGCTTCGACGGTATGCACCGGGCTGGTGGTGTAGGCAATCGTGCCCTGGGCATGCTTGCCGCTGTCCTTGACAGCCTTGATCGAGGTTTCCAGGTTACGCACGTCGTTCATCGCATCGAAGATGCGGAACACGTCGATACCGTTGGCTGCGGCCTTGGCGACAAAAGCGCGCACTACATCGTCGCTGTAGTGGCGGTAGCCGAGTAGATTCTGCCCGCGTAACAGCATCTGCAGGCGCGTGTTGGGCAGCGCTTCGCGCAGCTGGCGCAGGCGCTCCCAGGGGTCTTCCTTGAGAAAGCGAATGCAGGCATCGAAAGTCGCGCCGCCCCAGACTTCCAGCGACCAGTAGCCCACCTGGTCGAGCTTCTCGCAGATCGGCAGCATGTCTTCGGTGCGCATGCGCGTGGCCAGCAACGATTGGTGGGCATCGCGCAGGATGGTGTCGGTAACAGTGATCTTGCGTGTGGTGCTCATTTCTTTATCTCCTGATGAGCTTGAAGCTCAAAGCTTGAAGCTGGAAGTTGATAGGAGGGCGAACCGCTTCCAGCTTCTGGCTGCCTTTAAAGTCCGGCATGGGCGGCAATGGCCGTTGCAATGGCCAGCGCCAATTCTTCCGGTTTACGTTTGACCGAGTAGCGCGTCAGCTCGGGGTGGGCTTCAACGAAGCTGGTGTCAAATACCCCGGAACGAAACTCCTCGTTGCGCAAAATCTCCTGATAGTAGGCCGTGGTGGTCTTCACACCCTGCAGGCGCATGTCGTCCAGCGCCCGTAGCCCGCGGTCCAGCGCTTCTTCCCAGGTCAGCGCCCAGACAATCAGCTTCAGGCACATGGAGTCGTAATAGGGCGGAATGCTGTAGCCGGTGTAGATTGCAGTATCCACGCGCACGCCGGGGCCGCCGGGGGCGTAGTAGCGGGTGATCTTGCCGAACGAGGGCAGAAAGTCGTTTTTCGGGTCTTCAGCATTGATGCGGAACTGGATGGCGAAGCCGCGGTGCTGAATGTCTTCCTGCTTGACCGACAGCGGCAAACCAGAGGCAATGCGGATCTGCTCGCGAACGATATCGATACCGGTGATCTGTTCGGTAATGGTGTGCTCAACCTGGACGCGGGTGTTCATTTCCATGAAATACACCTCGCCTTCGGCGAGCAGAAACTCCACCGTGCCGGCGTTTTCATAGCCCACCGCCTGCGCAGCCTTGACCGCCAGATCACCAATATAGGCGCGTTGTTCGGGGGTCAGCTGCGGGCTGGGGGCGATCTCGATCAGCTTCTGATTACGCCGCTGGATCGAACAGTCACGCTCGAACAGATGCACGGTGTTGCCGTGGCTGTCGGCGAGAATCTGCGCTTCGATATGCTTGGGATTGACGATGCATTTTTCCAGAAACACGTCGGCCGAACCGAAGGCCTTGGTCGCTTCGGAAATAACCCGTGGCCAGGCCTGCTCCAGCTCGGCGCGGCTGTTACAGCGACGAATACCCCGACCACCGCCACCCGAGGTGGCCTTGAGCATGATCGGGTAGCCGACGCGTTCGGCTTCGCTCAGGGCTTCGGCAAGATCGGCCAGGTTGCCATCGGTACCCGGTGTCACGGGTACGCCAGCCCTGATCATGCTGCGCCGGGCTTCGGTTTTGTCGCCCATGCCGCGGATGACATCACCACTGGGGCCAATAAACTTGATGCCGCGTTCGGCGCAAATGTCGGCCAGCTCGGCATTTTCGGAAAGAAAACCATAGCCTGGGTGCAGCGCGTCACAGCCGGTTTGCACCGCCAGATTGACCAGTTGCCGGGCATTCAGATAGCCCGCTAGGGGCTCACTGCCCAGGTTATAAGACTCGTCTGCACGTTTGACATGCAGCGCGTAACGGTCGGCTTCGGAGTAGATAGCCACGGAACGAATGCCCATCTCCGCGCAAGCGCGAACTATTCGTACGGCAATTTCTCCGCGGTTGGCGATAAGAATCTTCTTGATCACGTCCGCTGTCCTCTTGGTGGTGATCGGTAGGTTTAACCTACGCCTGCACGGCGTCGATGAAAAATGAATAATAATGAGCTTGAGTATAAGTAATAACTTATACATCCTGACGGCAGATGCATTTTAGTCTTCTTTAAGGGTAGTCCAGCATGCGCAAATCCCTCTATCGGTTGACCCTGCGGCAGATGCAGGTGTTCCAGGCGGTATGCCGGAGCCTGTCCTACAGCCGGGCAGCGGAAGAGATGTCGCTGACTCAATCGGCGGTGAGTCAGCAGATTCGTCAGTTGGAGGAACTGGTCGGGCAGGGGTTGTTCGAGTATGTCGGCAAGAAGCTGTATATGACTGAAGCGGCTGACAGCCTGCTGCAGGCCAGTGGCGATATATTTGCCCGCCTGGACAGTCTGGACATGAGCCTGAGCACCTTGCAGGGCAGTCTTCAGGGCGAGTTGCGGTTGGCGGTGGTGAGTAGCATTCAATACCTGACGCCGCATCTGTTGGCGGAATTTCGCCAGCGCTTTCCCCAGGTCAGTTTCCGCCTGGAAGTCACCCGGCGTTCACAGGTCATCCAGCGGTTACAGGACAATCAGGACGATATCGTGCTTATGGGTCTGGTGCCGGAGGATCGGGCGCTGGAATTCTTCCCGTTCCTCAACAACGCCATTATTGCCGTGGCTGCGCCCAGTCATCCCCTGGCCAATCAACTTTCACTGGCGCTGGCGGAGCTGGAAACCCAGTGCGTGCTGCAGCGTGAGCCCGGCTCGGGCACACGCAAGGCCTGCGATGATTTCTTCGTCCAGCGCCGGGTGCATTTACAGCACACCATGCAAATGGGCTCGGGCGAAAGCATGGTGCAGGGCGCCGCAGCCGGGTTGGGCATCGCCTTGGTCTCGGAGCATTCGGCAGCGGCGTTCTTGCGCAATGGCGACCTGGTACGTCTGGATTTCACTGAGTTGCCGCTGTATCGCAGCTGGTGTGCGGTGCATGCCCGCGGCAAGCGCATGACTCCGGTCGCCGAAGCCTTTCTGGCTTATTTGCGTGAAGAGCGGGCGGCCATCAAGCGCATTGCTAGCCGGTTCACTCTGAAGAACTAGGTTGAATGCAAAAGGTACAATTACCTAACGCCATTGCGAATCATTATCGTTAGCAGTAGTATCCGTGTCTCAGTTTTTGATGTGAGCCACGACCATGCTGTCAGCGGCAGAGCCTGCTCTGGACCGACTTTACGCGCACCACAGCCAGTGGCTGAGGGCTGTGATGTACCGTCGCGTGGGTTGCAGGGAGACCTCGGCTGATCTGGTGCAGGATGTTTTCCTGCGCTTGCTAGGCCGGGCGAGTCTGCCCATTCTGGAAGAACCCCGCGCTTACCTGGCGCGTATCGCCCATGGTCTTATGGTCGATTGCAGACGTAGACAAGCATTGGAGCGTGCCTGGCTGGACAAGCTCGCCTCGTTGCCAGAGGCCGACATGCCTTCACCCGAAGAACACCTGCAGATTGTCGAGGCGCTGGCGCGGATCGACGCCTTGCTCGACGGGCTCAACCCCCGGGTGCGTCGAGTATTTCTGCTGTCGCGGCTGGAGGGCAAAAGTTACCCGCAGATAGCCGAGCAGCTCAGCGTATCGCTGAGTACGGTGGAAAAGGACATGGCCCAGGCGCTGCGCCACTGTTATTGCGTTCTGATGGGATAAACCGATGAGCAATACCAGCGAACCCCTTGAGATCTCCGAGCCCGTGCTGGAGCGGGCGATTGCCTGGGCCGTTGCCTTGGGCGCGGAGGCGGGGGATGAAAATATTCGCCATGCGTTCGACCAGTGGCTGCGCGCTCACCCGATGCACCGCCTGGCCTGGCAGCGACTGCAGGTAGTTGAAAGCGAGTTTAGCGGATTGGCCTCCGAGAGGGCGGAAACCTCGCGGACTTCGGCCTGGCGCAATTTATTTTTACGGGTTTGCGTCACCCACTCGGCATAGAGGTATTCACTTCATTGCCAAGGTCAGATTCATGTCCCATTCCCTGCGTTTATCCAGTCCTGCCATCCGTCGCTCGCTATTGTCCCTCAGCATCAGTCTCGCCGTCGCAGGCATCTCACCGGTCTCGGCTCAGAGTGCCACAGAAGCATCAACGCAGAATGATGAAAGCATAACGCTTGAGGCGGTCACGGTTACGGCGAAGGCGGGCAGAACCCCCACTACCGAAGGCACCGAATCCTACACCACCGATTCGATGAATACCGCCACCCGGCTCTCGCTACCCATTCGCCAAACACCCCAGTCGGTCTCGGTGGTCACCCGCCAGGTAATCGATGACATGGCGCTGGAGTCGATTACGGACGTGGTGAACATGACCACCGGTGTGTCCAGCAAGGCGTTTGACAGTTCGCGCAGCGGATTTTCCGCGCGCGGGTTTGATATTACCAATCTGCAGATCGACGGCGTGCCGACGACCTGGACCAGCGGTTGGGCTGCGGGTGAAACCGAGATGGATACAGTTCTATATGACCGGGTGGAGATCGTCCGCGGCGCGACCGGCCTGGTCACCGGAGCCGGCAACCCGTCGGCAGCGATCAACCTGGTACGCAAGCGTGCCGACAGTGACCAGCTCACAGGATTTGTCAGTGGTCAGGCGGGCTCATGGGATCGTTACCAGGGCACCTTCGACGTGGCTGATGCGCTGAATCAAAGCGGCACGATCCGCGGCCGGGTAGTCGGCAGTTATCTGCAGCAGGACTCCTATATAGATCTGCTGGAAACGGAAAAATCGGTACTCTTCGGTACGCTTGGGATCGATCTTACCGAGCGGACCCTGCTTAATCTGGGCGCAAGTTACCAGGAGAACAGCCCGACCGGTTCGATGTGGGGTGGTTTGCCGACCTGGTTCAGCGACGGTACGCGCACCGACTGGAGTCGGTCGAAAACCAACGGCACCGATTGGTCGGAATGGGCTTCCGAGCACACGACATATTATGCCAACCTCGAGCACGTATTTGATTCCGGGGTGAAGTTATACGCGGCCTACACCCGCAGCATCAACGAGGGTGATCTGCGCCTGCTCTGGCTGTCCGGCGCACCTGACAAGACAACCGGGCTGGGCATGAGTGGCGGCGCCAGCTGGTACGACGTCAGGCGCGAACAGGACACCCTGGACCTCTACGTCAACACTCCCTTCCGCTTTGCCGGTCGTGAACACGAGTTCACCGTCGGGCTCATGCATAGCCAGCAGGAGCTGGTAACTGACAACCGCCCGCGACTGGGGACATCACCGACGGGTAACTACTACGAGTGGGACGGTTCCCACCCCGAGCCGCAATGGGGTCCCTCCAGCACCTATACCACCCAGGATATCGACCAGCTGGGTGCTTACGCAGTCGCACGCCTGCAACTGGCTGACCCCCTGCAACTGATCATTGGTAGCCGCATAAGCAACTGGGACACCAACGGCAGGAAATGGGATGGCGAGCTGTATGAGTTTGATCACGACAGGGAACTGACACCTTATGCCGGCCTGATCTACGACATCAACGATCAGCATTCAGCCTATGTCAGTTACTCGGAGATTTTCAATCCGCAGGAATATCAGGACCGCAACGGCGATTTCCTGGAGCCGCTCGAGGGCCAGAACTACGAAGCCGGGGTCAAGGGTGAGTACTTTGCCGGCCGCTTGAACGCCTCGCTCGCCTTGTTCCGCATAGAGCAGGACAACCTCGCCCAGCCGGACGTCGGAGCGGTTGTGCCTGGTGGAATAGCTCAGGCGTACTACCCCGCGCAAGGGACCACCAGCGATGGTTATGAGATCGAGCTTTCCGGCGCGCTGTCCGACAACTGGAACCTGTTGTTTGGCTGGGCCCAGTTCAGTGCCAAGGACGCCGACGGAGAGCCGGTGAATACGAGGTTCCCGCGACGCACGGCGAATGTCTTCAGTACCTACCGTCTTGACCGGCTGACCCTGGGCGGCGGTGTCAACTGGGAGGATGGCAACTACACAGTGGCGACCAATCCGCTGGGCGAGAAGGAAAAGCTCGAGCAGCCATCCTACGCCCTGGTCAATGTCATGGCCCGCTACCAGCTCAGCGACGCCCTCAGTGCCCAGTTGAATATCGATAACCTGCTCGACAAGAAGTATTACAGCCAGATCGGCTTCTATAGCCAGTACGCCTATGGCGAGCCGCGTAACGGCAAGCTCACCCTCAAGTACAGCTTTTGACCCAACCCAATACCACAGGGCCGGAGTAGTTCGGCCCGACAACCTGTGGAACAAGGAGATTTCCCATGTTGCAGCGCAAGAAATGGGTACTTACCGCGAGTCTGGTTATAGCCAGTGCCTCGACAACAGCATTGCGAGCCGAAGAGGCGCCAAGTGCGGGTCAAGGCAACGATGTAACCAATCTTGCACCGGTTACCGTGACCGCCGAGAAAGGCGCGCTCGACGAGAGCGTGACCGAGAACACCGGCTCCTACACCACCAGCAATATGCGCTCGGCGACCGGGCTCAATCTGGCGCCACGGGAGACACCGCAATCGGTGGCCGTTATCACCCGTCAGCAGATGGACGACTTTGCCCTGAATGACGTGGCGGCCGCGTTGAGCCAGACCACCGGCGTCAGCGTCAATCAGGCGGAAAGCGACCGGGTCTTCCCCTCGGCGCGGGGCTTCCCCATTACCCATGTGCAGATCGACGGCACCCCGGTGGAAGCGCAAAGCAGCGTGGAGGGTGACTTTCTGGCAGATACCGCGATCTATGACCGGGTGGAAGTGGTGCGCGGTGCGGCGGGTCTATTGAGTGGCGCGGGCAACCCCTCGGCTGCGATCAACCTGGTGCGCAAGCGGCCAACCCGGACATTCCAGGGCAGCACTAGTCTGAGTGCCGGTAGCTGGGACAAGTACCGCGCCGAAACCGACCTGTCCGGGCCGCTGACCGAAAACGGCCGCGTACGTGGCCGTCTGGTGGCCGCGTACCAGGACAACAAGTCCTATATGGATTTTCTTCACCAGCAACGTGAGGTGCTCTACGGTATCGGCGAGATCGACCTGACGGAAAACACCACACTGTCATTTGGCCTGGATTACCAGAACCTGGGTTCTGACGGGACCACCTACGGCGAGCCGGTGCCATTGTTCTTTTCCAACGGGCAGCGCACCGACTTTTCCCGTTCTACTACCACCGGCACTGACTGGACGGTCTGGGACAAGGAACGCAGCATCTACTTCGCCGACCTGGTGCATCAGTTCGCCAATGGCTGGAATGCCAAGCTCTCGGTGAGCCATTTGCAGGGTGATTACTTTGGCCGCATGCAGTATCTGTCTGGCTACATCGACCAGGACACCGGCACCGGCTTCAATAGCTCCCTAAACAGTTTCAGTGTCGACCGTAGCCAGACCGGGGTGAACCTGTTCGCCAGCGGGCCTTTCGAATTCATGGGGCGTGAGCACGAGCTGATAGTCGGCTGGAACCGCGCCCGGGAGACCAACGACCGGGAATGGTACGACCCGGTGACCCAGCCTGATCCCGGTAGCTTCTATGACTGGGACTATCCGCGCCCGGTGTTCAACGAGCAGGCCTCACGCTTTCGCAAGGCTACCACTGACCAGTCCGGCTATTACAGTGCGGCGCGGCTAAGCGTTACCGATGCCTTTGCCGTGGTCGTGGGGTTCCGGGTCAGCGACTGGGAGCGGGAGGAGTGGGTCAACAAGCAGAAGACTGACGAGTACAGCCATACCGATGAGGTGACCCCCTACGGCGGCGTCATCTATGACATCAATGAAACCTACTCGCTGTATGCCGGCTACAGCCGAATCTTCAATCCCCAATCCAATCGGGACCTCAGTAACCAGGTCCTCGCACCCATCGAGGGCACCAGCTATGACGCCGGCATCAAGGCCGTGTTTCTCAATGAACGTGTGAATGCGTCGCTCTCGGTGTTTCGCATCGAACAGGACAACGTAGCCGAACCGGACCGCATGATTGATGGCGAGCAGCGCTATCGCCCGCGAGAAGGGGTGGTGTCCAAAGGGTTCGAGGCGGAAGTGTCCGGCGAAGTCACGCCGCGGGCGCGCCTGTACGCCGGCTATACCCATCGCGAGGCCGAAGACGCCGAAGGTGAGGCAGCGCTGACCTACGAGCCCGAAGACATGTTCCGGCTATCCGGCACCTACGACCTGCTCGATGGACCCCACCGCACCGTGGTGGGCGGCGCGGTGCGCTGGCAGGGCGATATCTACAAGGAAAATTCCGGCCCCAATGGCGAAAAGGCAGAACAGGGCAGCTATGCAGTGGTGGACCTGATGGCTCGCCAGGAACTGCTTCCGGGTCTGACCGCCAGCCTGAACCTGAATAACCTGCTGGACCGTACTTACTACACCACCTTTATCTATAACGGGGGTTTCTATGGCGCACCGCGCAATGCCGAAGTAAAGCTGCAATATGCGTTCTGATAACGGCTAAGGCGGTCAGCTGCCACCGTTTCGTCAATGCAGGCGCTGGTGGTTCTGCGGAGTACCGATCAGATCGGGGAAGTCGCACACCAGCGCGTGCAGCGCCTTGCTTTCCCGATAGTCCTCGATCGCACGGCGGTAGGCCATGCGCTTCTTGTCTTCCTGCTGGCGCCGTTGTTTACGTACGTTGCTGGTAGAGTCGTCAAGGTTGTCCTGGTCAACAGTCATGCTGCATCCTCCGAAATAGCGGCGGGAGACTCGGGTAGCTCTGAGCGAGAAGCTTCAGATTGTCCCGTTGGCATGACAGATGAGTGACAGGAGTGTTGCGTAGCGATGAATTTTCAGAGGTTGCCTTTAATGGCGTAAACGCAGCATCGACAAGCGAGCCTGCCAGTTGCCGTTATTGTGCCGCTGGCAGGCTTCTTCGGTATCAAAACTGACATGTGCTTCGGCCGCAGTAACCGCAATAGCCGCTTCGGTAAAGGCCTTGGAGGTCAGTTCGTACATGCGTTTGCCTTGGCCAGTCTCCAGCGCGTGGGCCAGACTCGCCTGCGTGTCGAACACCCAGACCACGTGCAGGTTGCCTGGCGACAGATTACGGTCGCCCTCATGCGTCAGCCAGAGAAAACCGGGAATCTCCAACTTTGCTGCCTCGCACGCCTGGGTCAGGCTTCTTACCAGACGTTGTTCGGCTTGGGGGCTGGTATCGGTAGATCTGTTCAAGGGGCTCACTTTTAAATCAGTTGCGGTACCTATCAGACCACTATCCGCTGAAAAAGTTTGTTCAGCGCTGCTATGCTCCGAAACCTGAGCGGAGAGCCCTAGATGATCGAACTGGACACCACCCTGGCGCAGTACATCGTTGACCGTGCAATGGCCATCCTGCCGCATAACCTCAATGTGATGGATACGCAGGGCATGATCATTGGCAGCGGCGACCCGACGCGACTGCATACCCGCCACGAAGGGGCGCAACTGGTACTGGCCAACCAGCGTGTGGTGGAGATCGACGCCGAGGCCGCCGCCTGCCTGCTAGGGGTCCGCGCGGGAGTGAATCTGCCGCTTATGCACGAAGGGCGGTTGATAGGGGTGCTGGGCATTACCGGCGATCCAGAGCAGGTTCGGCCGCTGGCCGAATTGCTGCGGATGACCGCGGAGATGCTGGTGGAGCAGCGAGCTTCATATGCCGAGCGGCAGTGGCATAACCAGCAGCAGGAGACCTGGCTCACGCACCTGCTGGATGATGGCTATTCTCTCGGCCGCCTGCAGATTGATACCGAGCATCTGGGTCTGGCCCTGGCCTGGCCGCGGCAGGCCTGCCTGCTGAGTCTTGCCCGGGAAGCTGACAGCGCCACTACGCAGGCGCAGTTGATCATGCAGATGCGCGAGCGGCATCCCCAGCATGTGGTCCTGCCACTGGGAGCCAACGCTGTGCTGTGGTTGCGCTCGCCGCTGAATGCCGCGGCTGATCATGCCTGGCTCGAGCAGGCTGACCGGCGGCACTGGCCACTACGCCGTGTGCATACTGCGGAGCCGGTCGAATCATTGGCCGATCTGCGCCAAGCCTGTCAGGCGCTCCTGGACTTGCGCGATTTTGCCGAAGACCTGGCGCTGCCCAGGCGGTATCTGGCGCTGGAGGATTTTCGCCTCACTGCTTTACTGCATGCCCAGCGCGAGTCCTGGACCGTCAGGCAACTGTTGGCACCCCTTGAGCGCCTGCGCTTGGCGGATGCGCAGGACGTCTTGCTGGATACCTTGCGGGTTTGGCTGGCGCACGACGGCTCGGCGCAATTCAGTGCCGCGCAGCTCGGCATTCATCGTAATACGCTACGCTACAGATTGGAGCGCATCGGGCAGCTCAGCGCGCTTGACCTGAGCAGGGCCGATCACCGCATGCAGCTGGCGCTGAGCATGGCGTTGCAAGGTGAATGGCGATCGGCCGAGTAATTGTGCAACTGCACAGTATTTTATCTGCGGGGGCGCTATCGGGTGTTGCCTGTGCATAAGGATTTTGCACGGCGGCTGGGCGACAATGTTGGGCTGCGTATCCCACCCCTCAGACAATAATAAGGAGTTCGGTCATGGGTCTTGTTCTGATTCTGGTCGCCCTGGTCGTCTTTATCGTGTTGGCGACCACTCGCTTCAAGCTGCATCCGTTCCTGGCCCTGCTCGCCGCCGCCTTGTTGGCCGGTTTTGCCTATCAGGTGCCGGCGATGGAAATCGTCAAACACATCACCACCGGCTTCGGTGGGATCCTCGGTTATATCGGCATCGTTATCGCCTTTGGCACCATCATCGGGGTGATCCTTGAGCGCAGCGGTGCCGCCATCACCATGGCGGAAACCGTGATCCGCTTACTGGGCGAGCGCTTCCCCACCCTGACCATGTCGATCATCGGCTATCTGGTATCCATTCCGGTGTTCTGCGACTCCGGTTACGTGATCCTCAACTCGCTCAAGAACGCCCTGGCGGCGCGGATGAAAATTTCCGTTATTGCCATGAGTGTGGCGTTGGCCACCGGTTTGTATGCCTCGCATACTTTCGTCCCGCCCACGCCGGGCCCGATCGCGGCTGCGGGTAATCTGGGGCTGGAATCCAGCCTGGGGCTGGTGATTCTGGTCGGTCTGTTTGTCTCGGCGGTCACCGCATTGGCCGGGATGTGGTGGGCCAACCGGTTTATTGGCAAGGATATTCCGCTGGAGGAGGATGGCGCGCCCATCATGGCCAGCGAAGACTATCAACAGATGCGCGATAGTTACGGTGTGCTGCCCAGCGTCGGCAAAGCCTTTGCGCCGATCTTCGTGCCCATCGGCCTGATCTGCCTGGGTACCCTGGCCAACCTCCCGGCCAAGCCCGTCGGCGAAGGCTTTATTTACACCGTCATGGCCTTTCTCGGTCAGCCAGTCATCGCGCTGGCCGTCGGTCTGGGCCTGGCCTGTACGCTGCTGAAATCGGACAACAAGCGCCAGGAGTTTCATGATCGGGTGGTCGAGGGCATCCTCGCCGCTGCGCCCATCCTGCTGATTACCGGTGCCGGCGGTGCCTTCGGCGCAGTGCTCAAAGTCACGCCGCTGGGCGACTACCTTGGGGAAACGCTGTCGGCACTGGGCATCGGTTTGTTTATGCCGTTCCTGGTGGCTGCAGCGCTGAAATCGGCGCAGGGCTCGACTACCGTGGCGCTGGTTGCGACCTCGGCGCTGGTGGCACCGATGCTTGGCCAGTTGGGCCTGGATAGCGAAATGGGCCGGGTGCTGACAGTAATGGCCATCGGCGCCGGCTCGATGACCGTATCGCATGCCAATGACAGCTTCTTCTGGGTGGTCACCCAGTTCAGCCGCATGAGCGTCGCCACGGCGTACAAGGCTCAGACCATGGCCACCTTGATTCAGGGGCTGACCGGTATGCTGACCGTTTGGCTGCTTAGCCTGATCCTGCTGTGAGCAAAGCGATGAAAGTCATCATCGCCCCGGACTCATTCAAAGAGAGTCTGAGCGCCAACGCCGTCGCTGAAGCTATTGCCGCAGGCTGGGCGAGCGTCTATCCGGAGGCGGAAATCGGGCTATTTCCAATGGCCGATGGCGGCGAGGGGACGGTGGACGCGGTACTGGCTGCCACCGGAGGCGAGCGCCGCGAGGCGCTGGTCCAAGGCCCGTTGGGGGAGCCGGTCAGCGCCCACTGGGGTTGGCTGGGTGATGGCCAGGCGGTGATCGAAATGGCCTCTGCCAGCGGCTTGCATTGTGTGCCCAGCGAGCAGCGCGATGCTTTCAAAGCCAGCAGTTTCGGCACCGGGCAACTCATCGCAGCCGCACTGAATGCGGGCGCTACGCGGATTATTCTGGGTCTGGGTGGCAGCGCAACCAACGATGCGGGTACTGGCTTGTTGGCAGCCCTGGGCGCTCGTTTTCTGAATAACCAGGATCAGCCCCTCGCTCCGGGTGGGGGCGCCTTGCAGGCGTTGCACTACATCGATCTGGATGGTCTGGACGCGCGGCTGGACCGCGTGGAATTCATGGTGGCGGCTGACGTCGACAACCCTCTGTGTGGGCCCCGCGGCGCCTCGCATGTGTTCGGGCCGCAGAAAGGTGCCAGCGCAGAACAGGTGGAGCAGTTGGACCGGGCGTTGGGCCATTTTGCCAACGTATTGGCCAAGACCATCAGTGTCGATTTACGCCATGAGCCTGGCGTGGGCGCTGCTGGCGGGCTGGGGTTCGCTGCTGCCGCGGTGCTGCACGCGCGGTTTCGTCCGGGGATTGAGCTGGTGGCCGAGCTGTCGGGTTTGGCGCAAGCCGTTCAAGGCGCGGATCTGGTGATTACCGGCGAAGGCCGGCTGGATGGCCAGAGCCTGCACGGCAAGACGCCGGTAGGTGTGGCGCGCATCGCCAAAGCGGCGGGAGTGCCGGTTATCGCCCTGGCCGGGAGCCTTGGTGAAGGATATCAACGGCTTTATGAGGCAGGTATCGATGCGGCGTTCAGCCTGACGCCGGGGCCTATGGTACTCCAGGAAGCGATGGCGGGCGCAGCTTCGCAGTTGCAGGCCCGTGCTGCTGACATTGCGCGTCTTTGGCGGGTCGCCAGGGGCTGACATTAACAACTCCCAATATCCAGGTGTTTTAGCCAGCGATGGAGTGGGCGGCTACCGGAAAAGCGGTAGGTAATAGACAATAGCTGCCCACAACATTGGATATTCGAGATCTGTTAATGGAGCAACGGGGCGTATTGCTGAGCTGGGATGACGGCAAGGGATTTGGTTTTATTCAACCGGAAAACGGCGGCACCAAGCTGTTTGTGCATATTTCGGTTATGCGCGGAGACGCTCGTCCGAGTCAGGGTGACACCGTGCTGTATCTGGCAGGCAAGGATGCAAAAGGACGGTTGCGGGCTACTCATATGCGCGGGGAAGGGCTGAGCCTCGATCGTCCCGCTATTCGGCGCAAGCCCAAGGAGCCATCAGGCCTTCCGCCTGCTGGCAGGGCGAGCAAGCCCGCTACAACAGGTCGCTCTGCCACTGCAAGGAAAGTGGCAGTTCGGCGTAGCGCTTCCGTTCAGTATCAGTTGCCGAAGCTGATGGCCTGGTTGGCGCTATGCCTTCTGCCGTTGATCGGTTCATTGCAGATGCTGAATGGGCAGGGCTGGATCTTGCCACTGGCGGCCTATGGCGGCGTCAGCCTAATTAGCCTGTTTCTGTATTGGTCAGACAAACGTGCCGCCGAGCAGTCGCTGCAGCGGACGCCGGAAAAGGTTTTGCACCTGTCGGAGTTTTTAGGCGGTTGGCCCGGGGCGCTTATTGCGCAGCAGGTGCTGCGTCACAAGACCCGCAAGGCCTCCTACCAGCAGCTATGCTGGCTGATCATTCTCGCCCACCAGCTGTTCTGGGTGGACTGGGTACTACTCGATAGCCGCTACCTGCTGCAACTGCTGGGGAATTGAAACTCAGACCGCAACGCCCAGCTCACGAAGGTAGTCGTCGTAGCTGCCGTTGAAGTCGGTCACGCCGTTTTCGTTCAGCTCGATGATGCGGGTCGCCAGGCTGGAGACGAATTCGCGGTCATGGCTGACGAAGATCAGCGTGCCGGGGTAGTTTTCCAGCGCCAGGTTCAACGCTTCGATGGATTCCATGTCCAGGTGGTTGGTCGGCTCGTCCATGATCATCACGTTGGGGTTCTTCAGGATCAGCTTGCCGAACAGCATGCGGCCCTGCTCGCCACCGGATATCACCTTCACCGATTTCAGAATGTCATCGTTGGAAAACAGCATGCGCCCGAGGGTGCCGCGCACCAATTGCTCGCCGCCGGTGGTCCACTGCGACATCCAGTCAAACAGGGTCCAGTCGTTCTTGAAGTCATCAGCGTGTTCCTGGGCAAAGTAGCCCAGATCGGCGCTTTCCGCCCACTTGACCGTGCCGGCCATCGGCGTCAGTTCATTGACCAGAGTACGCAGCAGCGTCGTCTTGCCGATGCCGTTTGGCCCGATGATCGCCACGCGCTCACCGGCTTCGATCTGCAGGCTGAGATTCTTGAACAGCGGCTTGCCGTCAAAGCCCTGGCTGACGTGATCGAGGATCACCGCCTGGCGGTGCAGCTTCTTGTTCTGGTCGAAGCGGATAAACGGGCTGATCCGGCTCGAGGGCTTGACCTCGTCCAACTGGATCTTGTCGATCTGCTTGGCGCGGCTGGTCGCCTGCTTGGCCTTGGAGGCGTTGGCGGAGAAGCGGCTGACGAAGGTTTGCAATTCGGCGATTTGCGCCTTCTTCTTGGCGTTGTCCGAGAGCAGGCGTTCACGCGCCTGGGTCGCGGCCATCATGTACTCATCATAGTTGCCCGGGAACAGACGCAGCTCGCAGAAATCCAGGTCAGCCATATGCGTGCACACGCTGTTGAGGAAGTGGCGATCGTGGGAAATGATGATCATGGTGCTGTTACGCGAGGTCAGAATGCTTTCCAGCCAGCGGATGGTATTGATATCCAGGTGGTTGGTTGGCTCGTCCAGCAGCAGGACTTCCGGATCGGAAAACAAAGCCTGTGCCAGCAATACACGCAATTTCCAACCCGGAGCGACTTCGCTCATCGGGCCGTTGTGCTGCTCCAGAGGAATGCCCAGGCCCAGCAGCAATTCGCCGGCACGGGCCTCGGCGGTATAGCCGTCCATTTCGGCAAATTCGGTCTCCAGGTCGGCGACTTTCATGCCGTCCTCTTCGCTCATCTCCGGCAGAGAATAAATGCGGTCGCGCTCGGCGTGTACCTGCCACAATTCTTCGTGGCCCATGATCACGGTGTTCAACACCGTGAATTCTTCATAGGCGAACTGGTCCTGGCGCAGCTTGCCCAGGCGTACATTGGGCTCGAGCATGACCTGGCCACCGGAGGGCTCCAGATCGCCGCCAAGAATTTTCATGAATGTCGACTTGCCGCTGCCGTTGGCGCCGATCAGACCGTAACGGTTACCCCCGCCGAATTTGACAGACACGTTTTCAAACAGCGGCTTGGCGCCGAATTGCATGGTGATATTGGCGGTGGAGATCACAATAGAGTCCTGCGAAGAGCAAATGGAGTGGCCGCAGACGAGGCGCAAGGTGAGCGCAGCAGTAAAGCGGGCCGCATATTGTACTGACTATGCGGCACAAGTGACAGGGCTGGCCGTCGGACGGCCAGCCGGAGGGGACTCAGTCGCGCAGTTTGCTGATCATGCGTGGGAGTACGTTCTCGATGGGGTGCCGGCGGTGATATAAGGTCATGCCGATGTGGCCGACAATCATCGCCAGCAGCGTCCAGCCAAGCCAGCCATGCAGCAGATTGCCTGGCGCGGTAAGCGCTTCTATCTCTCCTTCGAATCCGGCCATTAGCTGCAGGCCGAATGCGGCGAATTCGCGGCCTGAGCCGTACTGACGCAATAGCGCCAGGAGCGGGATGATCAGCATCAGTGCGTACAGCGCCAGGTGACCCAGCCGGGCCGCAATGCTCAAAGACGGCGGCCGTTGACGAAGATTGATCAACGCCCAGAGCACTCTGAGCAGAATCAATGTCATTAGCAAGGTGCCGACAGCCTTGTGGGTGCCCCAGGTAAACTCGTCCAGCGCAGAATCTTCCATCAGTACCCGTACCGCGGTGGTGAAAAACTGCCACCCAAGCAAGAGCGCCATGCCCCAGTGCAATGCGCGGCTTATCAACCCGTAGCGATAAGTGGAATCCGGAATGATTGAAGACATTGGCAGTTCTGCTGTGTAGGGAGTAATGGCTAAAAATACCATTGTTGCTCGACTGCTGCACGGCCATCAGCAGCCGCAAAGGGTTCAGAGCGGCTTCACTTCAGCCCTGATGCGTGCGGGAAGGGTGATCCTGAAGGAGATGACCCCATTGCTCTGCTGCACGCTCAGGTGGCCCTCGTGTGCCTGGACGATGCGCGAGGCGACAAACAGCCCGATACCCAGTTGCTTGCTGGGTTGCGAGGTGGTGTCATCCCCGCCCCGATGCGGGCTGAGCATGGAGCCAAGTTGCTCGGGGGGCAGGGTGGGGGCATAGTTGCTGACCTCCATCTCAACATCTCGAGTAAGCGGATTGCCAGCCATGGTGACGCTGAGTGGCGTGCCGGGAGTGGCGTATTGTATGGCGTTGTTCGACAGGTGCCTGAATGCTTCGATCATTTTTTCGGGATCGATCATTACTTGAAGATCGGTATCGATACTGGCTTGCAGGTTCAGTTGCGGCGCTGAGTTGCGCAGTCGACTGATCTCACTTGCTATCAGGTTGGATATATTGGTCGGGGCTGTATTCAGCCGAGGACTCTCGCCACCATGTAGCCGGTTGACTTCCAGTACACGCTGGATCTGCTGCAGCATATTCTCACTGGCTGCATTGATATGCTCACGCAGTTCGGTGCTGCGCTGGTCGTGAGGTTTGAGCAAAGCGGCGGACATGCTGATTGACTGCAACGGATTACACAGTCCGTGGCCCAGGGTGGAGATCAGGCGGCGTTGCTTGGCGCCAAACGCTTTCGCTTGCGCCAAGCTGATTTCCAGCACCTCATGACGCAGCGTTTCTGCCAGAAATACTTCCTGCTCTGTCCAGTCGGAAGCGGATTCAGCGCTGCGAAACCAGCAAAGCCAGCCATTGGATTGACGATCGAATGGCAATGCCAGCACTTTTATGGCTGCGGGTCTTTCAGCTTCCCCGAGATCGTCTTGCCAATCCAGTTGATAGCTGCATTGCTGCGGCGTCTTTCGCACCAACTCATTCATCAACTGTCGCGCTGATGCCTCATTGTGGTCGAATAGCCGGCCGTCCTCTAGCAAGCGAATCTCGCCCGCCAGGCCGACAGCAGCTCCGTCACAGGGGAGCAGATCGGCAATATTCAAATTTGGCTCGCATAGAGCGGCAAGCAAGTCATGGCTGCGTTTCAATTGCGACACCAGCGTGCTGAGTTTCTCGGTATTAGCTTCCGTAGGCTGAGTGCGGAACAGCGTTTCATGCATGGTAATTCCGTGATCCATCAATAGCTCCGTTTGATATTAGCCTGGTGTGCCGTTTAAGCAGTTGAAAAAGGGGCTCTTATCTGTTGTGACTGGCAGGTCTGACTATCGTTCAGGTGGTTTGCTGGGTACCCTTGGGAAAGTTGTTTTATGATAAGCGCTTGCAGTTTCTGTGACGGGAACCACTCCGGCAGTTGAGAATCGGATATTTCAGGTTGGGGCAGGCAATGCATGAGTTTTATTGAGCAGAGGATGTAATGGTCGAACCTCCAAAAAGGCGCTCGCCAAACGTGCCGCAAAATCAGCCAGAATTGATGCTGAGTCATCTGTCTTTTCCGGTCGTGGGCATCGGCGCTTCAGCGGGCGGTTTGCAGGCCCTGCTCAAATTTTTCGAGCACATGCCGAATGAAAATGGCATGGCTTTTGTCATCATCATGCATTTGTCGCCGGACCATGAAAGCAGCGCTGATCGTATTCTACAGGGGGTCACCAAAATGCCGGTGCTCCAGGTCCGCAAAGCCATCCCAATAGAAAAAAACCACGTTTATATTATTTCGCCGGCTCTGCTGCTGTCTACGAACGACGGCCATTTGCGCGTGCGCAAACCCGACTCCGCCAGACCCCGGCACGCGGCCATTGATCTGTTCTTTCGCGACCTGGCCGATGTGCACAAGAACCGCGCCTTTTGCCTGGTGCTTTCAGGTACAGGATCTGATGGTGCCTCCGGGTTATCGCGCATCAAAGAGCAGAACGGCGTCACCATGGCCCAGTCACCGGCCGATGCGGAGTTCGATGGCATGCCTTGCAGCGCCATCGCTACCGGCATGGTTGACCTGGTACTGCCGGTAGCGGAGATGCCTCAGAAATTGATGGAGCTTTGGCGTAACGCCTGCAGTATCCATATGCCGGAGACAGGAGATCCGGAAATAAGCGCCGCTGCGGCTAATGATGCTACCGATGATGGTGAAGCGGCAGAAGCGGCTCTTCGAGCAGTCCTGGCCCTGTTGTTCAACCGCACCGGTTATGATTTCGCTCACTACAAGCGCGCCACGGTGCTGCGGCGAATAGAGCGGCGCATGCAGGTCAACGCC
This sequence comes from Halopseudomonas pelagia, assembly GCF_009497895.1. Taxonomy (NCBI): domain Bacteria; kingdom Pseudomonadati; phylum Pseudomonadota; class Gammaproteobacteria; order Pseudomonadales; family Pseudomonadaceae; genus Halopseudomonas; species Halopseudomonas pelagia. The sequence goes on from NZ_CP033116.1 coordinate 495,654, forward strand.
CAGCCGGATATGACCTCCTACCATGAGTATCTACAAGCACATCCGGAAGAAACCAAGCCGTTGCTGGATGACATGTTTATCGGCGTGACCAATTTCTTCCGCGATCGCGAAGCCTTTGAAGCGCTGGAGCGGGATGTAATACCACAACTGTTCCGTTTCGGAATGGATTTTCCGGGTGACGAGAAAGCGGGCGTGCGGGTCTGGTCGGCGGGTACCTCCACCGGGGAAGAGGCATTCTCGCTCGCCATGCTGCTGGCAGATCAGGTGCAGCTCGAAGCAGCACAGGTCAAGGTGCAGGTGTTTGGAACGGATATAGACGAGCGCGCCATCAGCGTCGGCCGCGCAGGCATCTATCCAGCGTCGATCATTACCGACGTGGCGCCACCGCGACTGCGCCAGTACTTCATCAAGAACCAGACCCACTACAAGGTCAAAAAGGAGATTCGCGAAAAGATCCTGTTTGCTCAGCACAGCTTGCTGCGCGATCCGCCTTTTTCCCATGTACATCTGATCTGCTGCCGCAACCTGCTTATCTATCTGGACAGAGACGCCCAGCGCAGGATTCTCGAGATGTTCCACTTCGCCCTGCGTCGAGGTGGTTATCTGTTTCTGGGTACTTCGGAGTCGGCCGACATTTGTGCTGATCTGTTTACCCCGATAGACAAGAAGAACAGAATCTACCGAGCCAAGAACGGCCCCGGCCCTGCCCGCCATGTACCAGTAGTGCCCAGTGCCAACGGCAACCCGCGGCTGGAAATTCCGGCTCCAGTGATGCAGCCTCGCAAGCAATCCTTTGCCGAAGTACACCAACGGGTGCTTGAGCAGTACGCGCCGCCCAGTGTCATAGTCGATACCGATGCGGACATCGTGCACATGTCTGATCGTGCCGGGCATTTTCTCCGGTTTATGGGTGGCGAGCCGTCGCGCAACCTGCTGGCGGTGGTCGCCCCGGAATTGCGTCTGGAGCTACGGACAGCGTTGTACCAGGCGCAGCAGACAGGCAAGAGCGTCGAGGCACGGCGGGTCAGGGTACGTCGTGGTGACCGCGCCTACCACGTGCATATGGTGGCCAAACCCTTCAAGGATGAAACCGCCGGCGGCGAGTTTGTGTTGGTCATGTTCGATGAAGTCGAAGATACGATTACCGACTCCGGCGAGCAGAAAGACGAACAGGACCAAAAGCAGAATCAGAGCAAGGACACAGTATTAACCCTGCTTGAGGAAGAGCTGCAGCGAACCAAGCTGCATCTACAGAATACGCTGGAGCAGTCTGGCACTTCGCATGAAGAATTGCGGGCCTCCAACGAGGAATTGCAGGCGATAAACGAAGAGTTGCGTTCGGCGACGGAGGAGCTGGAAACCAGCAAGGAAGAGCTGCAGTCGATCAATGAAGAACTGATTACAGTCAACTACGAACTCAAATCCAAGGTCGAAGAGACCGGCAAGATCAATGATGACCTGCAGAACCTGATCACCTCTACCGACATCGCTACCGTGTTTGTCGACCGCGGTATGCGCATCAAATGGTTCACACCCCGGGCTACGCAGATATTCAGCATGCTGCCGGTCGATTCAGGGCGCTCGCTGCTGGATATTACCCACCGCCTGGATTATCCCGATCTGGCTGATGACGCCACTCTGGTGTTCGAATCACTCAAATTGGTCGAACGCGAGGTGCGCAGCAGCGACGGCCGCTGGTATATCGCGCGCTTGTTGCCTTACCGCACCAGCGATGACCACATCGAAGGCGCGGTGCTGACCTTTATCGATATTTCCGGCCGGCGCGCGGCGGAAGCTGAGTTGCGCCTGGGCGAAGAGCGCATGCGCCTGGTGGCCGAAAGCACTGAAGATTACGCCATTATTGTGCAGGACACCGAAGGGCTGATTACCGGCTGGAACCGAGGCGCCGAACTGATCTTCGGTTATTCCAAGGCCGAGGCTGAAGGTCAGCCTTGTCATTTGATCTTCACTCCGGAAGATCGAGCTGCAGGCGTGCCGGAAACCGAGTTGCGCCGGGCGCGTGAGAGTGGTCGCGCCGAGGACGAGCGCTGGCATATGCGCAAGGATGGTTCGCGGTTTTATTGTAGCGGTGTAGTCAATCCTTTGCAGAATGATCATCTGCGCGGTTATGTGAAAATCGCCCGCGACCTGACTGACCGGCAGCAACGCCATGATGAACAGGCCAAAAGACTGGTAGAGACGCAAAATACCATCCAGCTCAAGGATGAGTTCTTCGCCGTGATGTCCCATGAGCTCAAGCATCCGTTGAATCTCATCCAGCTCAACGCTGAGCTGCTCGGCCGTCTGCCTATAACCAAACGCACGCCCAGCGTGGCGAAAGCAGTAAGAACCATCAATGAGGCGGTCAGGAGTCAGGCGCAAATCATTGATGATCTGCTGGATGTCAGCCGCGTACACACGGGCAAGCTCAAACTCGATTGCCACAAGGTTGATTTGGGCAGCGTGCTGCGCGATGTACTCGAGGTAGTCCACAGTGATGAGCCGGAACGCACGCTGACGTTGCATGTAGAAGAGTCTGACGTGCAGCGTTTGCTGATCAATGTGGATTCGACGCGGTTGGAACAGATCATCTGGAACCTGTTGAACAATGCGCTGAAATTCACCCCGGTTACCGGCGAGATCACTATCAGTGCGACCCGCTCCGGGGATTGGGCGCAGTTGGATGTAAGTGATACCGGTGAAGGCATCGCGCCTGAGTATCTGGACAAGGTGTTCGACTTGTTTGGTCAGGCAGATACGCAACATGTACGGATTCACCGTGACGGCTTGGGCATCGGCCTGTCGCTGGTGCGCCAACTGGTCGAGGCCCATGGCGGAGACGTGCAGGTCAGATCGGAGGGCATCGACAAGGGCAGTGCATTTACAGTCTGGCTGCCGCTTTATCTGGAAGGGGGGGAGCAGGAAGAAGATAAAGGGCGCGCAGTGCCCACTGGCAGGTTGCACGACTTGCGGGTGCTGCTGGTGGATGACTCATTGGAAGTGCTTGAGGTAATGACTATGCTGCTCGAGACCGAAGAGGCACTGGTCACCAGTTTCTCCGGCGCCCCGGATGCGTTGGTTGCTGCCAAGGCGAATGAGCAGGATTTCGACCTGATCATCTCCGACATCGGCATGCCGACAATGGACGGGCATCAGTTGATCGCAGCCCTGCGCGAGCTGCCGGCCTTCAAATCACTGCCGGCCATCGCCTTGACCGGCTATGGCGGCAATCAGGACATCGACAAAGCGCTCAGGGCCGGGTTTAACCAGCACCTGAGCAAGCCGGTGTCCTATGAAAGCCTGATCAGCACCATTGAGAAACTGGCGCTGGGCAAGGTGGACGAATAACGCCGAGCTTAGTACCGCTCAAGCCAATGCGCATAGGGTGCCGGCAGGGTCCAGGAGGCCTTGTCGATGCCCAGCTCGCGCGCAGCGAAATACGCCCAATGCGGGTTGGCCAGATGCGCTTTGCCAACCATAACCAGATCCAGCTGCCCATCCTTCACGGCTTTTTCAGCGATATGCGGCTCGCCAAAGCCCCAGGCTGAGGACACCGGAATACCCGCTTCGCGGCGTACACGCTCGGCAATCGGGCCCATAAAGCCGGGCGCCCAGGGGATTTTGGCCTCGGGTGTGGAAAAGCCGATGCTGACGCTGAGCATATCCAGTCCGGTGGCCTTGAACTGACGGGTCAGCTCGATGGATTCCTGCATGGTTTGCTCATCCCGGCCGTCAAACTCGAGCACACCGAAGCGGGCGGTCAATGGCAGATTCTCCGGCCAGACTTCGCGCACGGCGGCCAGGGTTTCCAGCAGAAAGCGGCTGCGCTTTTCTACGCTGCCGCCGTAGGCATCGTCACGTTGGTTGGAATGCTCGGAAAAGAAGCTTTGCCCCAGATAACCATGGGCGAAATGCAGCTCCAGCCATTCAAAGCCAACATCTCGGGCGCGTTGAGCGGCGGCGACGAAATCGTCGCGAACGCGCGCGATGTCGTCCAGGCTCATGGCCTCGGGCTGCTTGGGTAAATTGGCGCCGAAGGGCAGGGCGGATGGGGCAATCGTCTGCCAACCGCGAGCGTCGCTGTCAGCGATATGATCGTCGCCTTCCCAGGGGCGATTGGCGCTGGCCTTGCGGCCCGCGTGGGCAATTTGAATACCCGGGACCGAGCCCGCCGCCTTTATCGCCTTCACGGCTGGGACGAATGCCTGCGCCAATTGGTCGTTCCAGATACCGGCGCAGCCGGGGGTAATACGGCCTTCCGGCGCCACTGCAGTGGCCTCGACGATGACCAGCCCGGCGCCGCCGCGCGCCAGCGCAGCCAGGTGCACTTGATGCCAGTCGTTGATCAAGCCGTCGGTGGCCGAGTATTGGCACATGGGCGGCACGGCAATGCGATTGCGCAACGTAACGTCTTTTAACGTGAAGGGTTGGAATAGGGCGGACATATTGACTCCATAGAATAGGGCAAGATCAGTACTTGTTCAGTTGTTCGATAATATTGGAACTATGGATGAATGGCAACCCGCCGTGTATTATTCCACCCATGCGACCTTTCAAACATCCTGCGGTAAATGACTTTGAACTCGAGCGTGTGCTCTATGCGCTCAGCGATCCTGTGCGCCTGGAAATCGTCCGGCATCTGGCGGGGGTGCCGGAGGCCAGTTGCGGCGAGCTGGACGGTGGACGGCCTAAATCGAGTATGTCGCATCATTTCCGGGTGCTGCGTGATGCCGGCCTGGTGATGACCCAGGGGGTAGGGACCACGCATATGAATTCCCTGCGCCGCACGGATATGGATGCGCGCTTTCCCGGCCTGCTGGACGCGATCCTCTCCCACCGCGACTAGTTCCTCGGGCGTCAGCCTCTGTTCAATCGCTCTTGAGTAAGTATAATGCGAATTGTTTGTATTAATTTCTAGCGATTCGCGCGCTGACTGTGCGGTTCGCTACTGCCCGTCGGGTAGTTTCGCTTACCTCAAGAGACTTTCTTCCCCATGCATGCCACTCCTTTCAAACGCACCTTGCTGTCGTTGACGATGTTCTCCGTGCTGCCTTTGACCGGCTACGCGCAAACCTCCACCGGCACCGACGCCGAAGATCCACTGAACCTGCCCTCGATGGAAGTGCGCGCCAGCGCCGACGCTTCCGCTGAAGGTCTGCGTCCGGCCTATGCCGGTGGTCAGGTAGCGCGAGGCGGGCGAGTGGGTATCTTGGGTAACCGCGACAATATGGAAACGCCCTTTGCCTTGACCAGCTACACCCAGATGCTGATTCAGGACCAACAGGCCGCCAGCGTGGGTGATGTATTGCTGAACGATCCGGCGGTGCGCGTGGCGCGCGGGTTTGGCAACTATCAGCAGGTTTATCTGGTACGCGGACTGCCGATCTTTTCCGATGATATGTCCTATAACGGTTTGTACGGTTTGCTGCCCCGTCAGTATCTGGGCGCAGAGCTGATCGAGCGGGTGGAAGTGCTGCGCGGCGCCAACGCCTTTCTCAATGGCGCGGCCCCTGGCGGCAGCGGCCTGGGCGGCGCGGTCAACGTTGTGCCCAAGCGTGCCCCCAACACGCCTTTGAACCAGGTTACCGCCGGCGTGCGCTCCGGCGGCGAAGCTTATGTGGCCGGTGATTTTGCCCGGCGTTCCGAGGACGACCGTTTTGGCCTGCGCCTGAATATGGCCCGCCGTGACGGAGATACCTCGGTGGATGACGCTTCCCAGGAGCTGAGCCTGGTTTCACTGGGCGCGGACTACCGGCATAACGGCCTGCGTATTTCCGCCGACCTGGGTCACCAGGATCATCAGCTGGATGCATTGCAGCCGAGCATCACCTTTGCCCCGGGCGTGGATATCACCTCCGCTCCGGATGCGTCGCAGAGCATCGCGCAGCCGTGGACTTACTCCAACGCACGCGACAACTTCGGCACACTGCGCGTCGAGTATGATTTCAACGAGGTATTTACCGGTTGGGCGGCGGCAGGTATGCGTCAGAGCGATGAGTCCACCTCCTTTGCCAACCCGACGGTGAACAATGCGCAAGGCGACAGCTCAAGCTCGCGCTTTGATAACACCCGCGAAGACAAGGTTCGCACCGGTGAGGCGGGTCTGCGGGCACGCTTCAACACCGGCGCTGTCGGCCATACCGTGACCGCTTCGGCTTCGACCTTTCATTCCGAAGAGCGCAACGCCTACGGCATGTCCGGCGCCTTTGCCGGTAACATTTACAACCCGTCGGATGTCATCGCTCCTGCGCCAACCTTCTTCACTGGCGGCGACTTGAGCAACCCTCTGCTGGTGGGTCGCGTTCAGACACGCAGCCTGGCGTTGGCTGATGTGCTGTCGTTTATGGACGATCGTTTGCAGGTTACCGTCGGTGCGCGCCATCAGAATATCAAGACCGATAGTTACGACTACACCTCTGGTGATCGCAACGTAGATGCCTCCTATTCCGACAGCGCAGTGACGCCCGTTGCTGGCGTGCTGTATCGCTTTACGCCGGGCCTCTCCGGCTATGTGAATTACATCGAAGGTCTGGTGAAGGGCGACGTCGCGCCTGACCTCGCCAATGGTCAGCCGGTAACAAACGCCGGTGAAGGGCAGGAGCCGTACAAGACCGAGCAGGTCGAAGCGGGCCTCAAATATGATGGCGGCCGCATCGGGGGCGGTCTCAGCGTATTTCAGAGCCGCAAGGAAGTGGCGGGTGTAGAGGATGCCGAATTCCAGATCATCGGTCACCAGCGCAACCGTGGCGTTGAACTGACTGCTTTCGGCCAGCCGATGCCTGGTCTGACCGTATTGGGTGGCCTGAGCCTGCTGGATACGGAGCTGGAGAGCAATGAGGCGATTGGCTCACCTACTACTCAGGCGAATGTTGGTGTCGACTGGATGGTGCCAGGTGTCAACGGCCTGTCGGTAGACGCACGAGCCATTCATACCAGCTCCCAGTACGCGGACCTGAACAACACCCAGAAGGTGCCATCATGGTCCCGGTTTGATCTTGGAGCCCGTTACACCACGCTGATCAATGACGAGCAGCAACTGACCCTGCGTGCCCGTGTCGAGAACGTCGCTGATCGTGACTACTGGGCATCTGCAGGCGGCTATCCGGGTGCAGGCTACCTGACCGTCGGCGCTCCGCGGACCTTTATCCTGTCTACTACTCTGGACTTCTAACAGTCCTGATCGGCGGTGCCTGCCTAACCCTAAAGGCAGGTACCGCCGCCTCTGTGCAAATATAACCGCAACTTTCCCGGCGCAGGCCTTACTAAATTTCAGTAAGCGCCCCGCCGCGGCCACTCGCCAGCCCACAGGCTGGCATCACCAGCATGCGTAGAAGTCGCCCCGGCGGGTCAGCACACCTATCGGAACAGGAGACTTTCATGAGAGCGCTACGCTGGCATGGCAAGAATGATATCCGCTGCGACGATCACGTCCCCGACCCAAAAATAGAAGACCCACGCGATGCGATTGTGCAGGTGTCGGCCTGTGCGATTTGCGGGTCGGATTTGCACCTGCACGATGGCTTCATGCCCGGCATGAAGCACGGCGACATCCTGGGCCACGAATTCATGGGCGAAGTGGTGGAGCTCGGCTCAGCCAAACACAAGCTGAAGATCGGCGACCGGGTCGTAGTGCCTTTTACCATCGTTTGCGGTGACTGCGACCAGTGTCGGCGCGGGAATTTTTCCGTGTGCGAGCGCAGTAACCGCAACAAGCATATCGCCGACAAGATGTTCGGGCACAGCGGCGCCGGGCTTTACGGGTATACGCATCTGACCGGTGGGTATGCCGGTGGCCAGGCCGAGTATGTGCGCGTGCCCTATGCCGATGTCGGGCCGGTGGTGATTCCCGAGGGGTTGACCGATGAGCAGGTGCTGTTTCTGGGGGATATTTTCCCCACCGGTTGGCAGGCCGCTGCCCAGTGTGAAATCGAGCCAACCGATACGGTAGCAATCTGGGGTGCCGGGCCGGTCGGTCAATTCGCCATTCGCAGTGCGATCATGATGGGCGCCGAGCAAGTGGTGTGTATCGACAATGTGCCCGAGCGCCTGTCGATGGCCCGCGCCGGTGGCGCGCTGACGATCAATTTCGACGAGGAAAGCGTGCTTGAGCGCCTGCAGCAATTGACGCAGGGCAAGGGGCCGCAGAAGTGTATCGATGCGGTAGGTATGGAAGCGCATGCCGCGCGCTCTATCGACTCCATGTATGACCGCGCGAAACAGGCTTTGATGCTGGAAACCGACCGGCCGCATGTTCTCCGGGAAATGATCTACGTCTGCCGACCAGCGGGCATTCTATCGATTCCCGGTGTGTATGGCGGGTTGGTCGACAAGATCCCCTTTGGTGCCGCCATGAACAAGGGGCTGACGTTCCGCATGGGTCAGACTCATGTCAATCGCTGGACTGATGACCTGCTGCGTCGCATTCAGGAGGGTCAGATCGATCCCTCTTTCGTTATCACCCACACCGTGGGTCTGGAGCAGGGGCCGGAGATGTACAAGACCTTTCGTGACAAACAGGACGGCTGCGTCAAAGTCGTGCTCAAACCCTGAGGAGATCACCGATGACACTTGCACGTGAGCAATATCAGGAATATCCGATCAATCACCCTGCGCGGAAATCTGCACGGCATCTCGGCTGGTTCAGTATTGGCCTGGGCCTGGTTGAGCTTTGTGCTCCCGTACCGCTGGCGCGAGCGTTGGGTTTACCGGCGTCTACCGGCGTGCTGCTGCGCCTGTGCGGATTACGCGAGCTGGCAACTGGCGCCGGGCTCCTGCTGAGCGACAAACCCGAGCCCTGGGTCAAGGCGCGGCTGGCCGGGGACGCACTGGATCTGGCTGCACTGGGCATAACCATGCATTGTGGTGACAAGCCGCTGAACGCTGCCTTGGCTGCGGGCGGTGTTGCTGCAATAGCAACAATGGATGAGCGCTGCGCCAAGGGTCTGGCCAGCGAACATCAGCTCGCTACTGTGTATGACTACAGTGATCGCAGCGGCTTTCCGCAGCCGCCGTCAGAGATGCGCGGCGTCGCAGCGTCGGACGCCCCGGGCAGTAGCTGAACCTAACTGAACTGCAGCATGCGTTGCACCCTGTGCTTCAGGGTGCTGACGCTGAAGGGTTTGGTCAGCATTTCCATACCGGGTCGCATAAAGCCCTGTGCCTGAATGGCATTTTCCGCATAGCCGGTGATCAGCAATACCTTCAAGCCCGGCACCCGTTCCATGGCTTGCCCGGCAAGCTGGTAGCCATTCATTCCCGGCAGGCCGATATCGGTAATCAATAGATCGATGCCCTCGTTCGCGCGGAACGTAGCCAGACCAGTCGGCCCATCCTCAGCCTGCAATACATCGCAATCGAGATCGCGCAGCATCTCCGTGGCCATATCGCGAATCACAGCTTCATCCTCCACCACCAGCACCTTGAGACCAGTACGCAGCGGGTGTTCTTCAAGTTGCTCCAACGCGGCAGGTTCTGCCGTCTGCATTTCCTGGAAGCGTGGTAGATAGATATTAATACTGGTGCCGTGGCCTTCTTCAGAAACGATTTCCAGGTGTCCCTCGCTCTGCTTGACGAAGCCATAGACCATCGACAGACCTAGCCCGGTGCCCTGTTCCTGGGGTTTGGTGGTAAAAAAGGGCTCGGTTGCGCGTTGCTGAATAATGTCCGACATACCCGTACCGGTGTCGCTGATACAGAGCACTACACACTCATCCACGAGTTTTTTCAGTTGCGATTCGTGGCAGCTATTGCTGTTACGCGCAGTCACTTTCAGGGTGCCGCCGTCGGGCATGGCATCACGGGCGTTGATCACTATGTTCAGTACTGCGCTTTCCAACTGATAGGGGTCACACAACGTGGTCCACAGCGGGTCTTCGATATCGAACTCGATCAGGCACTGCTCACCCAGGGTACTGCGCATGAGTTTTTCCATGCTGTAGACCAGAGCGCCGGCATTAACCGGTTTGGGATCCAGCGGCTGGCGCCGAGCGAAGGCCAGCAGGCGGTGAGTCAGCGCTGCAGCACGTTGGGAGGAGTCCATGGCGGTTTTAACATAGCGCTCGATGGATTCAGGTTGCCCCTGCGCTATACGCATCTGCATCAGCTCCAAAGAGCCCATAATGCCGGTGAGGATGTTATTGAAGTCATGAGCTATGCCCCCGGTGAGCTGGCCCACCGCTTCCATCTTCTGCGACTGGCGCAATTGTTCTTCGGTTTTCAGCAAGGTTTCGGATTGCAATTTTTCAGCAGTGACGTGGCGGCCATAGGCGTAAACCGAGTCGCCCCCGGTAGAGGTATACCAGCATATCCACCGGGGGGTGCCGTCCCGATGTTTGCAACGGTGCTCAAAATCAGTCAGTTGTATACCGACTACCGCACTGTCAAAACCCTTTGCGGAAAACTCGCCATCTTCAGACCAGACAAAATCGAGAAAATGCCGGCCTTCCACTTCCTCGGGTTGGTAGCCGAGAATCACCGCCCAAGCAGGGTTAGCCGCGCGGAAAATGCCATCCGGCCCCACGATCGCCAGCAGATCTCGGCAGTTGTGCCACACCCGGTCGCGCTCGGCGGTTCGCTCGGCCACCCGTTGTTCCAGGGTTTCGTTCATCTCACGCAATACCTGCGTCAGCGCGATATAACGGCGCTCGCTGGCGCGCAATGCCTCTTGTGACCGATAGGCCGTAGTGACGTCGTAACCCTCGACAAAGATGCCGGTAATCTGGTCATTCTCGTCGCGCACGGGTTCGTAAATGAAGTCGATGAAGCGGTTGTCGATTGCCCCGTTAGGCAAGCGTCGCAGACTGACTGGCGCCCCCGAGGAGATCACCCGTTCGCCGGTCTGGTAGACCTGATCCAGCAGATCGTAAAAACCTTGTCCTTCCAGTTCCGGCAAGACTTCGCGCACGGTCTTGCCGGAAAAATCATGGCGGCCGACTAAAGTGGCGAAGGCTTGGTTGTAGAAATCGAAGGTGTGGGTCGGGCCATTGAGAATGGCGATAAACCCCGGTGCACGTTCAAACAGCTGCCTTTGCCTAAGGCTCTCTTCGGCCAGCCGCCGCTCAGCCAGTACGCGGGCGGTAATTTCGGTAAGCGGGCAGTAAAAGCCAGCAATTACGCCAGCTTCATCGCGAATCGGCGTGTAAGAAAAGGTGAAGTGCGTTTCTTCTGAGTAGCCGCGGCGATCGATCATCAACATGATGTCGGCCATATGTACCGATTGCCCGGTGTAGGTGATCTCGATGATCGGGAGCAGATCCTCGCGAATCTCCGCGAATACCTCAAGAAATGGCTCGCCCAGGGCGGCCGGGTGTTTGTTGCCCAGCACCTGTGCGTACGCATCATTGTAGATCAGACGGTGTTCTGGCCCCCAGACGACGAACATGGCCTGATTCGAGCCCAGCACCAGGCTAACCACGGTCTGCAATGGCTGTGGCCAGGTGTCGGGCGTGCCGAGCGGGGAACTTGCCCAATCATGAATCCGGGTAAGCTGGCCCATCTCGCCCCCACCACCGAGAAAGCCATTGGTCATATTATTCATTTGGTTTGCGTCTGATTTTCAGATTGTTCTATCAGCTACCCTGGAGGGCCAGCTGAGATAAGCTCTCTGTCAATTCCTGCATATTGTATGGCTTGCAGAATACCGGATAGCCGGCCCATTCTGCAGGTAAGCCGGCTGCGCCGTACCCAGTGGTAAATACGAACGGAATACCCCGTTCCTTTAATTGTACCGCTAGCGGAAACACCGGCTCGCCATACAGGCTGATGTCCAGAAGCGCGATATCCATGCTTTCAGACGCACCTATGCGTTGCGCCTGTTCCAGTTCTGTTGCACGCGCTACGACCTCGAAACCGCTGTTTGTCAGCATCTCTTCCAACAGCATGCCAATCAGCTCTTCGTCTTCCACTATAAATACTTTGGTCATGCTGTCTCCGGCGCATTCGATCCATCACAGCCTATGATAGGCAAACGGCTCTGCTTGTTCCTGATAAATATAACTTGCCGGAACTTGGCTGTTCCTGCGGCTACCAATACATGACGGTTATCGTTCAGGGTGATGATGGCCCTAGGCCGGTATTTTACCGTTATGCAGCTGTATTCGTTAAGTCCGTAGTGTAGGGCTCAGCGTCATTAATGGAGAAATAAAGATGAATATCAAGAACCAATTCGCATCCTCCTTCTGCGCCGCAAGCTCCAGTAGCCAACCGATAGCAGCCACTGGCCTGGCCAGAAAGGTAGCAGCTACGCTGATGCTGAGCATACTGGGAACCGGCTATGCTCTTGCCGATTCCACCAGCGTAACCGTTTCCAAGGTTAATGCTCAGGGCACCAGTGAAGAGGTGGGTCAGATCAGCATCGAAGAAACCGAGCATGGCCTGCTGTTTACGCCTGAATTGACGTCGCTGCCAAGCGGCATGCATGGCTTTCACGTGCATGAGCACGGTAGTTGTTATCCCGCGCACAAGGAAGGGGAAATGTCAGCAGCGGCAAGCGCTGGCGGGCACTTTGACCCGGATGGCAAGGGCGAGCATCTAGGTCCCTATGCTGATGGCCACCTCGGCGATCTACCCGCACTTTACGTCGACGAGCAGGGCAACGCGGCAACGCCGGTGCTAGCGCCGCGTCTGAAGTCGGTCGAGCAGTTGCAGGGCCGAGCACTGATGATTCACGCTGGTGGCGACAACTACTCGGATGATCCCAAACCATTGGGCGGCGGCGGCGCCCGCTTGGCTTGCGGTGTGATCTGAGCGTGACAGGTGACCTCAGTCAGTCACGGAAGAACACCTGCACCAGGTGATAACCGAACTGGGTCTTGACCGGGCCATGGATCTGCTTGAGTGGCTTCTTGAAAATGATCTGATCAATAGCGCGGACCATCTGACCCGGTTTGACCTCACCCAGGTCGCCGCCGCGCTTCTTCGACGGGCAGGTGGAGTGCTTTTTTGCCAGCACGTCAAAAGCTTCGCCAGCGGCCAGGCGCTTTTTCAGCTGGGCAGCTTCGGCCTCGGTTTTGACCAGTATATGGCGGGCCATGGCGATCGGCATTGGCGCTCCTTGGGTGTCTAAAAATGCAGGTTAATCGGTTCTGAAGACAGTTCAGTCCTGGCCTTCTGCGGCGCGCTGACCAGCCTTGTGGGTCAGGCGCAGGCCGCGAAGGCTGCGTTTGACGTTCTTCAGGTGGTTGACCAGTTCGGGCCCGCGGCGCATGGCCATGCCCATGGCCAGCACGTCGATCACCACCAGATGCGCGATGCGTGAGGACAGCGGCGTGTAGATGTCAGTGTCCTCGGTCACATCAATGGCAATGTGAATACTGCCCAGATCCGCCAGCGGCGTGTGGCTGGGGCACAGGCAGATCAGCGTCGCCCCGGTCTCTGCGACCAGCGCTGCCGAATGCAGCAGGTCCTTGGTGCGACCGGTTTGCGAAATGGCCACGGCTACATCCTCCGGCCCCAGCGTCACGGCAGACATCGCCTGCATATGCGGGTCGGAATAAGCCGCGGTGGAGACCTGCAGGCGAAAGAACTTGTGCTGCGCATCGCTGGCAACCGCCCCCGATGCGCCGAAGCCGTAGAACTCCACCCGGCGAGCGACGCTCAGGGCAGCGATCGCCTGTTCCAGCCGCAGCGGATCAAGGCTCTCGCGCACCTCCATCAGCGTTGCCAGGGTGGTATCGAAAATCTTGTGCGAGAGTTGGTCGGTGTTATCGTCTTCGCTGATAGAAAACTGCCCGAAGCTCGCACCCGCAGCCAGACTCTGCGCCAGCCGCAGCTTCAGATCCTGAAATCCGGTACAGCCAATGGCCCGGCAGAAGCGCACGATGGTCGGTTCGCTGACACCCACCTCCCGCGCCAGGTCGGCCATGGACGAGTGCATGACCAACGCAGCGTGGGCGAGTACATGGTCAGCCACCTTCAGCTCGGACTTGCGGAGCAGGAGGCGACTGGCGGCGATATGCTGGAGCAGATTCACGTTGGCTTCATGTTAGTCTGAGGATCTGGAGGATCGATTCTTGTAGTTATACTACAAAAATCCGCTCTTCGCCTTGATCCTGAGACTATCTGGAGACGCATCGTGCCTTCGCAACACCGCGCGGCCTGTGACATTGTAGTGTTTGGCGGGACCGGTGACCTGGCGCTACGCAAACTGTTGCCGGCGCTATACTACCTGCATCGCGATAATCATCTGCATCCGGCTACCCGGGTCCTGGCGCTGGCGCGTGCTCGGCATGAGTTGCCTGCTTATCACCAGCTGGTGCAACGGCATGTCAGCCAGTACGTGGCCCAGGGCGATTTCGATCAGCACAGCTGGGACAGCTTTGCCGAGCGGCTCGACTACATGAGCCTGGATGTCAGCCAGCGGGTGGAATTTCCCAAGCTGGCCAAGGCCCTGGGCAAAAAATCCGATCGGGTGCGGCTGTTCTACCTGGCTACCTTCCCCAACCTGTTTGCCGCCACCGCCCGGCATCTGGCATCGGTCGGTTTGACCGATGGGCGCTCGCGCATCGTTCTGGAGAAACCGCTGGGGCAGAGCCTGCCTACCGCCAATGCGATCAACGACGGCATTGGCAGCGTATTCGACGAGGCGCGGGTATTCCGCATCGATCACTACCTGGGCAAGGAAGCGGTGCAGAACCTGCTGGCGCTACGCTTTGGCAACGCGCTGTTCGAGCCGTTGTGGCGCAATGCGCATATCGATCATGTACAGATCAGCGTGATGGAAACCGTGGGCGTGGAGAATCGCGGGGATTACTACGATCACGCTGGCGCCATGCGTGACATGGTGCAGAACCACCTGCTCCAGCTACTGTGTCTAGTGGCCATGGAGGCGCCGGTGCATTTCGAGCCGGAGGCCGTGCGTAACGAGAAACTGAAAATCCTCGAGGCATTGCGGCCGATTTCGGGGATGGACGTACAGGACAGCACCGTACGCGGGCAATATTCCAATGGTGAGCGCGCTGGCGAAAAACTGCCGGCGTATTACTTTGAAAAAAGTGTCGACCACGACAGCAACACCGAAACCTTCGTCGCCCTCAAAGCCGAAATAGATAATTGGCGCTGGGCTGGCGTGCCTTTTTACCTGCGCACCGGCAAGGCGCTGGCGCAGCGCAAGTCGGAGATCGTCATCCAGTTCAAGGCGGTGCCTTACCGGCTGTTTGGCGGCAGCGATGAACCAGCCCATAACCGTCTGGTGATTCGCCTGCAACCGGATGAAAGCATCAGTCTGTCGCTGATGGCCAAGACCCCCGGGCGCGGCATGGCTCTGCAGGAAGTCGAGCTGGATCTGAATTTCGCCGATGCGTTCAAGCGCCGTCGCTGGGACGCCTACGAGCGCTTACTACTGGATGTGATCGAAGGCGACGCCACCCTGTTTATGCGTCGTGACGAAATTGAGGCCGCCTGGCGCTGGGTCGACCCGATCATTCAAGGCTGGCAGGACTGCTACCGCTCGCCCAAACGTTACGCTGCCGGCAGCTGGGGGCCGGATGCGGCAGACAGCCTGCTGGACCGGCTCGGCCACGCCTGGCTGGACGAGCGTTAGATTTTCCCAGTACGTTCAGGCTACAAGCTGGATCAAGCTTTTATTCCGCTGCCTGAGCTTCGGCATTTTCCAGCAGCAGGGCGGTAAAGCCAGTGGCCGGTAGCGGACGGCTGATCAGATACCCTTGCACTTCGTCACAGCCGTGTTGCTTGAGAAAGCTCAACTGCCCGGCCTCCTCGACACCTTCAGCCACCACGTTCATGTTCAAGCTATGCGCCATGGCGATAATGGCGCGGACGATTGCCGCATCGTGATCGGCCGCGTTGTTTTCGCTGAATTCGTTCAGCTCGCTGATAAACGCGCGGTCGATCTTCAGCGTGCTGATCGGGAAGCGCTTCAGATACGCCAGTGACGAGTAACCGGTACCAAAGTCGTCGATGGCCAGCTTGATGCCCATTTTCTGCAATGCAGCGATGTTTTCCGTGACCGCATCCAGGTGTTCGAGCAGCATGCTTTCGGTCAGTTCCAGTTCGAGCATTTCCGCAGGCAGATTGGCGCTGGCGAGAATCTGCGCGATCCGCTCGGCAAAGTGATTCTGGCGTAACTGCTGCACTGACAGGTTCACCGCCACGCGTATTGGTGCCGGCCCGCAGTGGTACCACTCGGCCGCCTGCTGACAGGCCTTGACCAGCACTGCATCGCCCAGGGCGATGATCATGCCGGTTTCTTCGGCAATTTCGATGAAATGCCCGGGCATGATCAGCCCGCGCTCAGGGTGCTGCCAGCGCACCAACGCTTCTGCGCCGCCGATCTGATCAGTGGCCAGGTGCAACTTGGGCTGGTAATGCACCACCAGTTGGTCGTCATCCAGGGCTTTGCGCAGTTGGTTTTCCAGCTGCAGGCGATCCAGGCTGTAGGCCTGCAGGCTGTCGGTGAAAAACTGGAAGCCGTTGCCGCCCAGATGTTTGGCGTGCTGCATCGCCTGGTTGGCCTGGGTGATCAGCACCAGATTGTCGCGCGCGGTTTTCGGGAACTGGCTGATGCCAACCGAGGCGGTGACGATCAATTCATGCTCGCCGATAGTCACCGGCTGGCGCAGTACTTCTAGCACCTGATCAGCACGGTGGGCGAGCTGCTCGGGCTGGGTATCGTCTTCGATGATGATGACAAATTCGTCCGCCGACAGACGCGCCAGGGAGTTGGATTCCGGCGTCAGCTCGCGCAAGCGCACCGCCACTTGTTGCAGCAGTTCATCGGCTACCTTGTGGCCGAGGGTGTCATTGATGTACTTGAAGCGATCCAGATCCACATGCATCAACGCCAGCGTGCTGCCATTCTGCCGCGCCCTGGAGGTCGCCTCCTGCAGCCGCTGGGTAAACATGTTGCGGTTGGCCAGCTGGGTCAGGGCGTCGTGGGTGGTCAGGTACTGCAATTGCTCTTCGGTCTGGCGATGCACGCTCAGATCAGCAAAAAAACCGACGTAGTGGCTGATGGTGCCACTGCTGTCGCGCACTACCGCCAGCTGCATCCACTGCGGATACAGCTCACCGCTGCGGCGCTGGCCGACGCGCTCACCCTCCCAGCGATCCGCCGTCTGCAGCGAGTTTTTCAGATCTTCCAGGGATTGCTGGTTCTTGCTCTGTACTACCGGGTCGTAGATCGGATGACCGATGCATTCTTCCAGCGCGTAGCCGGTTATCACACTGAAAGCGTGGTTGACCGAGAGAATTCGCAGCTCCGGGTCAAGAATGAAAATACCTTCGGCAGTGGCCTGAAATACCGTCGCGGCCAACTGCGCCTGCTCATCCTGCTGCTTGCGCGCACTGACATCGCGACGGGTGCCGATCATGCGCAGCACGCGACCGTGTTCGTCACGTGCCACGGCACGGCCGCTGTCCTCCACCCAGATCCAGGAGCCATCGGCATGCTTGACCCGATACTCGATGCGATAAGACGGGATCTGGCCCTTCATGTGCTTGAGCAGTGTATCGCGCACCAGTGGCGAGTCATCCGGATGCAGGCGCGGCTTGAGGTGGTGCAGCATCGAGGTGACCGAGTCCTCTTCCAGCCCGAATATTTCTTCGACATGCGAATGGTAGACGCGATCGCTCACCAGATCCCAGTCCCACAGACCCAGCTGACTGGCATCCAGCGCCAGGCTGAGCTGAGCTTCGCTGGCCTGCAGGGCATCACTGGCCTGTTGCAGCTCCAGAGTACGCCGGGACACCCGCTCTTCCAGCTCGGTGTGGCTTTCGCGCAGGCGTTGCTCGGCTTGCCTGCGCTGCTGTATCTCGCGGGTCAGTTGCTGGTTCAGAGCTTCGGCTTGCTGGCGCGAATCGTCCAGCCCGGCTACCAACGCCTCATTACGGGCGTTGGCCCGCATCGCCATGCTCACTGAACGGTTGATAAAGGCAGCGCCCAGCAACAGACAACCAAACAGGGTCACGCCCATCAGCCCCCAGTACGGGCTGGTAGGCCCGCCCTGACCCAGCAGGTACAAGGTGGGAGGTAACCAGGCAGGTACGGCGAAGGTCACAAACGCCATAAAACGGCTGGCGTAGATAATGCTCACGCAGAGGCTGACGCCGGCAGTCAGGCCATAGGCGGGAGCTTGCAGATTGAATGTATCGAGCGGCACCAGATACAGCTGAACCCAGGCCAGGCACATTCCTGACGCCAGGTTGCCGAGATAGAACAGCAGGGTCCAACGCAGCCGCAAGCGCGTGTTCGGTGGCGCCTGCCGGTAGTGACGCACCAGCAGGCTGCGCAACAGCATCAGAACGGCTACCACGGTCAGCCAGCCGAGCAGCATGCTGCGCGGCGCGGCATTCCACATCAGGGTGGTAATCACCAGGGCGCTGAGCATGATCAGCCATTGGGGGAGTCGTGAGTACTCATACAGCGTATCGAGTTCGCGGATACGCCGGTCCTGCCGGTTGACGACTGGTTGTAATGGGGGAAACGTCATGTGACGCAGTTCCTCTGGAACGCTGGGCGTTTCTTGTTATCGATATCGAGCCGCATTCAGTCGGCAATGCGACATTACTGGCGTAACCTTACACTAGAGCTCAGATAGGCACAGCCCCCCATTTGGCAAAAAAATGCAAAACAAAGCCTCTGGGTTGGGCCTGTCCGTCATTGCTTCCGAGTTTGCCGCCACGGCTGGTAGAATGCGCCGATGGATATTTCGCATCTGCTCAACTCCCTGAATGACGCCCAACGCCAGGCCGTAACCGCCACCCCCGGCCAGCAGCTGGTGCTGGCGGGTGCCGGCTCGGGCAAAACCCGTGTGCTGGTGCACCGGATTGCCTGGTTGGTCGAGGTCGAGAACGCCTCACCCTGGAGCATTCTTTCGGTGACCTTTACCAACAAGGCCGCCCATGAGATGCGTCACCGCATCGAACAACTGCTGGGTATTTCCCCCCAAGGCATGTGGGTGGGTACTTTCCATGGCTTGGCGCACCGCTTGCTGCGTGCGCACTGGAAAGAAGCCGGTCTGGCCGAACAGTTCCAGATCCTCGATAGCGATGACCAACTGCGGCTGGTCAAGCGGGTCATCCGCGAGCTGGCGCTGGACGAGAATCAGTGGGCACCGCGTCAGGCCCAGTGGTGGATCAACGGGCAGAAGGACGAAGGTTTGCGCCCGCAACATATCCAGGCCGCCGGTGACCTGTTTCTGACTACCATGCTGCGCATCTATCAGGCTTACGAGCAGGCCTGTGCGCGTGCCGGTGTGGTCGATTTTGCCGAATTGCTGCTGCGTTCGCTGGAGCTGTGGCGTGATAACAACGCCTTGCGAGAGCAATATCAGGCGCGCTTCAAGCATATGCTGGTCGATGAGTTTCAGGACACCAACGCGGTGCAGTACGCCTGGCTGCGTCTGATCGCCGGCAAGACGCCGAGTCTGATGGTGGTCGGCGATGACGACCAGTCGATCTACGGCTGGCGCGGGGCCAAGATCGAGAACATTCACCAGTTCCAGCGCGATTACCCGAACTCCGAACTGATCCGCCTGGAGCAGAATTACCGCTCCACTGCGTGCATTCTGAATGCCGCCAACGCGCTGATCACCCAGAATGCCGGGCGCATGGGCAAGGAGTTGTGGACCGAGGGCGAAGAGGGCGAGCCGATTGCCCTGTATGCTGGCTTCAATGAGCAGGACGAGGCGCGGTTTATTGTCGAGCGTATCGATCAGGCCGTGCGCGACGGCATGAACCGCAGCGAGATCGCCATTCTGTACCGCTCCAACGCCCAGTCCCGAGTGCTGGAAGAGGCGCTGCTGCGTGCGGCCGTGCCCTATCGCATTTATGGCGGGCAGCGCTTTTTCGAACGCGCGGAAATCAAGAATGCCATGGCCTATATGCGCCTGGTGGCCAATCGCGGCGACGATGGTGCATTGGAGCGGATCATCAACCTGCCGACCCGCGGTATCGGTGACAAGACTGTCGAAGGTCTGCGCCAGCATGCGCGCCAACAGGACGTGTCCATGTGGCAGGCGGCCTGTGATCTGCTCGACAACAAGGGCCTGCCCGGTCGCGCAGCGAATGCGGTGCAGACGTTCTGTCAGTTGATTGAAGATATCACCGTGCGCGTGGAAGGGGTGCCGCTGTACAGCATGGCCCAGCAGGTGATTGAACACAGCGGCCTGCTGCAGTTTCACGAAAATGAGAAAGGTGAGAAGGGCCAGGCGCGGGTGGAAAACCTGGAAGAACTGGTCTCTGCTGCGCGGGCGTTCGAGAATGATCAGGCTGATGAAGAGGCCGAGGGCGATACCCTGCTGGCGTTTCTCGCCCATGCCTCGCTGGAAGCCGGAGAAACCCAGGCCGACCGCTTTGAAGACAGCGTGCAACTGATGACCCTGCACAGCGCCAAGGGTCTTGAGTTTCCACTGGTGTTCCTGGCCGGGGTGGAAGAGGGGCTGTTCCCGCACAAGATGAGCCTGGAGGAGCCCGGCCGTCTGGAAGAGGAGCGGCGCCTGGCGTATGTGGGTATTACCCGGGCGATGCAGCAACTGGTGATCACCTGGGCTGAAACCCGGCGGCTTTACGGTAGCGAAACCTTCAACAAGGTCTCCCGCTTTGTTCGCGAGATCCCCTCCGAGCTGATCCGCGAAGTGCGCATGGGCAACCAGGTCAGCCGTCCCTTTGGCCCCGGCAACGCGAGCACCAGCAGTCTGTTCCAGAATGACGCCACCGAAAGCACCGGTTTCGCGCTGGGCCAGCGGGTCATGCATACGCTGTTTGGCGAAGGCGTGGTGCTGAATTACGAAGGGCAGGGTGCACAGGCACGCATTCAGGTCAATTTCGACGACGAAGGCAGCAAATGGCTGATGGTCTCCTATGCGAAGCTTCAAGCGCTTTAGCGTTTGAAGCAACTGCAAGCGGCAAGTTACAAGCGGCAAGCAGTCCAGATAACGCAGGTTTTTGAGGGTCACCGGTTGCTTCGTTGTGTAGCGTTAGCGGGTTAAAACACACCATATTTAGCGTTGTGCGGACAGCTTGAAGCTTGCCGCTTGAAGCTTGGAGCTTGTTCATGAAAAGACGTCAACTTCTTACTGCCGCCGGCCTCGGCCTGGGCGCTGTTGCCCTCAGCGCCTGCTCTGATCAGACCGCCTCGACCGGCGAGAGCCCGACTCAGCCAGAGCAGCGTTTTCGCTGGAAAATGGTCACCTCCTGGCCACAGAACTTTCCCGGCCTGGGCACCACTGCGCAGCGTTTTGTCGAGACGGTGAACAGCCTCTCCAACGGCCGGCTGACCGTGCAGGTGTTTGCCGCTGGTGAACTGGTGCCAGCGTTGGAAGTCTTCGATGCGGTGTCCAGTGGCACCGCCGAATTGGGCCACAGCGCCGCCTATTACTGGAAGGGCAAAAGCCCGGCTGCGCCCTTTTTTACTGCGGTCCCCTTTGGTATGAATGCCCAGGAAATGAACGCCTGGCTATATGAAGGTGGTGGGCTGGAGTTATGGCAGCAGGCCTACGCCAGCATGGGTGTATTGCCCTTGCCCTGCGGCAACACCGGCGTGCAGATGGCTGGCTGGTTCAACAAGGAAATCAACAGTCTGGATGATCTGCGCGGCTTGAAGATACGCATGCCGGGGTTTGGCGGCGAGGTGCTGGCGCGTGCCGGCGCGACCACGGTCAATCTGCCGGGTAGCGAGATTTTCAGCTCCTTGCAAAATGGCGTGATCGACGCCACTGACTGGGTCAGCCCCTACAACGACCTGGCTTTTGGTCTGCACCAGGCCGCCAAGTATTATTACTACCCCGGGTGGCAGGAGCCCTGCGCGGTCCTGGAGCTGAGTATCAACCAGCAAGCCTTCGAGACCTTGCCCGAGGACCTGCAAGGCATCGTCCGCGAAGCTGCGCGCTCGACCAATCAGTTCATGCTCGACGAATATACCCGGCGAAATGCCGATGCGCTGGATACGCTGGTCAATGAACATCAGGTCCAGTTGCGCCGTTTGCCGGATGAGGTGCTTGATCGTTTGCGCGAGTTGTCCAAGGAAGTGCTCGAGGAAACCGCCGACGCCGACGCGTTGAATCGGCAAGTCTGGGACTCGATGGAGGCTTTCAGGGAAAAGGTCTGGGCGTATCACGCGATCAGTGAGAAAACCATGTATGACCTGCGCGGTTGACAGCCAGCAGAATGACGCTGTTCCGCGCTTTGCGGGCTTTCGGATCATCTGGAGTATGTCTTGAGAACGTTTTTCGTTGTGACCTGTTTTGCCGTGTTGCTGACCGGCTGCGCTGCTTTTGAGCAATCGCAGGAGCGGGAATCCACCGCGATGTTGATGATGACGGCCGCGGGGCAGGCAGAGGGCCTGCATGATCTGCGGGTGCCGCCGTCAGCGGTCGATGACCGAGCGGCGTTGATCCAGGCAGCTGAAGCGGCTCTGGTCAGCGAACTCGCGCCCCTGAATGTCGGCCGCGCCGAGCCAGCAAGCTATCCGGTGCAGGCAGCCTTTATGACCACCAGCGCCCGCACGGATCCGACCTTGCACAGCCGCGCCGGTATTGGCGTGATCGGCTGGATGCCGGCCAGCCGAGCGGAAAATGACCTTGCCGCCCGAACCGCCTGGTCAGAGGTCGTCGAACAGGCGGCCGCTCGGGCCTTGCCGGAGGGCTATGAAACGCAACCTTTCGAGTGGATTGACGTCTCGGCAGAGGGCAAGAAAAGCGCTCGCCGGGTGTTGCGGGTCCAGGGGCCGCTGTGTCTGGACTGGTCCTGTGTTCTGGACGGCGCCTTTACCAGCCGGGAAGCTCCGCGGTTGAACCCGGAAGGCCAGATGCAGCGCGTACAGACTCCCGAGTTGGCAGGGCATGGCGAAGCGGAGTCCTATACGCCGGTTCAGGCCAATCCCTTGAGTGTTCGCAGGCTGACAGCTCAGTATCTGGAGGTCGGTAACGGGCAGAGCCAGCAGTACCGTATGGAAACTCAACCGCTCGCCGAGTTCGACGTTAGCGCTTTCTACCTGCGATTAAGTGCCGAACTGCCTGAGTGGGCCTTCATCTTTGTCGGTTCGGAGAATGCGGTGTATGACCCTGTCGTTCCGGTGGTGCTGCATCAGGGCGAGGAGCTGTTCTTTGCCGTTCCGTGAGCTGGGCAGCGATAGCGTCATTGGGTCGCAGGGGTCAGGATGCGTGAGTGTGCAACAACTGTATAAATGACCGGTCTATACCCCGGACGTTAACCGAGGTGAGACCTTGACCCAACCTGACCCCACAGCTGAAACGAACTTTGCTACTGCCGCCACATGGTCTCCGCGAGCCTGGATTGCCCTGGTGCTGGGCGTGGTGGTGCAGCCTTTTGTCTTTCTCTATATCAACCGTCCACGCATTTTCGCCGTCTATCTGTTGCTGGCGCTTTGTGCGCTGGCGGCGGATTTTTACTGGACGGTGGGTTATTTCAATCTGCTGCTGAGCGTGCTTTGCCCGCTGCATGCCTGGTGGTTGATTCGCCGCTATGACAGGCGCCAGGTGCGCGGCTGGTATGCACGCTGGTGGGTCAGTCTGGGGCTGTATCTGTGTCTGGTAATGAGCATCTTTGCGTTTCGCAGCTTTCTTTACGAGCCCTTTACCGTGCCTTCCGCATCGATGAATCCGACGCTGGAAGCGGGCGATCGCATTGTGGTGCGCAAGCTGGGGTTTGGTCATTACGCGAGCCTGGGACTTAACCTGGGGACGCCGGGTGTGACCGATCCGCAGCAGATGCACCGGGGCGAGGTGTATGTATTCCTGCATCCCGAGCTCAATGTACCTTATGTAAAGCGCCTGCTTGGTCTGCCGGGGGACCGCCTGGAGTTCACCGAGCGCACGGTGTTGGTCAACGGGCAGGCGCTGGCAGTGCAATCCGATATGCAGGACGAACAGCAGCAGCTATTGACTGAAACCGCTGGCGCAGTGAGCTATCACATCCGCCATATGAGCCAGCCGGTATCGCCGGCCACCGGCACCTTTGTCGTGCCTGAAGGCCAATACTTCTTTGTCGGCGATAATCGCGACGATTCATCCGACAGTCGCCACTGGGGCCCAGTCAGCAGTGAGAATATCATTGGCGAAGTCGTCTGGGTGATCGACTGAGCCGCGGCTCAGAGCACCGCCCAAGTCGCAACGCGTTAGAGCAGCCCGGGCAACCAGGTAACCAGCCCCGGCCAGATTGCGACTATGATCAGCATCAATAACTGAATCGCAATAAAGGGCAACACCCCGCGGTAGATCGCAGAGGTAGGCACGCTGGGCGGTGTGACGCCGCGCAGATAGAACAGCGCAAAGCCGAAGGGTGGCGTCAGGAAAGAGGTTTGCAGGTTCAGCGCGATCATCACGCCGAGCCAGATGGGGTCCAGGCCCATCATCAACAGCACCGGACCGACAATGGGCACCACGACAAAGGTGATCTCGATAAAGTCGAGAATAAAGCCGAGCAGAAAGATCACCAGCATCACCAGCAACGTCGCGGTAAAGACGCCACCGGGCAGTTGATTGAACAGCCCGTGGATCATGTCCTCACCACCAAAGCCGCGGAACACCAGCGAGAAAATCGAGGCGCCGATCAGGATCATGAACACCATGGCGCTGATGTCGGTGGTCGCGGTGGTCACTTCACGCAGCCGGCGGAAGGTCAGTTGCCGCTTGGCGATGGCTAACAAGGTGGCGCCCACGGCGCCGACGGCAGCGGCCTCGGTGGGCGTGGCGATACCCCAGAGAATCGAGCCCAGCACGGTGAGTATCAACAAAAGCGGGGGAAGCAGTGCGGCAAACAACTTGCCCACGTGCAATTCACCGCGCTCTTCCTTGCTCATCGCCGGCAGTTTGGCCGGCTGCCGCCAGGCGACCAATGCCAGGTAGGCCAGGTACAGCAGCACCAGTAACAGCCCGGGCAGCAGGGAGCCCATAAACAGATCGCCGACCGTGACCGTCTTGGGTGAGAAGATGCCCATGCGCAACTGCGCCTGCTGATAGGCGTTGGACAGCACATCACCGAGCAGCACCAGCACGATGGAGGGCGGAATGATCTGCCCCAGCGTGCCGGTCGCCGCGAGTGTGCCGGTGGCCAGCGCCGGATCATAGCCGCGCTTGAGCATGGTCGGCAGCGCCAGCAGACCCAGCGTCACCACGGTGGCGCCGACTATGCCGGTGCTGGCCGCCAGCAAGGCACCGACCAGGCACACGGAAAACGCCAGGCCGCCCCGCAGGCCGCCGAACAGCCGCGACATGGATTCGAGCAGGTCTTCGGCGACACGGGACTTTTCCAGCATCACCCCCATGAATACGAACAGCGGGACCGCCAGCAAGGTCGCGTTGTTCATGGTGCCGAACAGACGGCTGGGCAGGGCGCCGAAGAAGCTCGGGTCGAATACGCCCAGCAGCACGCCGGCGCCTGCAAAGAGCAGCGACAAGCCGCCGAGAGTAAAGGCCACCGGGTAGCCGGCCATCAACGTCAGACACAGGCAGATAAACAGCCCGATGGCCATGAATTCCGGCAGGCTCACAGGTGCTCTCCCGGTTGCTCTGTTATCGGTACGTCAGGCAGGTGCGTGGGTAGAATTCCGGCAAGCACGCAGGCGGTCTTGATGATTTGCGCCAAGGCTTGTAAAAGCAGGCTGGCAACCAAAAGCTGGATGATGCTCTTTTGCCAATAAACCCAGGGCAGCCCACCGGCATCGGCGGAGCGCTCATTGCGCGCCCAGGACACCGCCACATAATCCCAGCAGTTCCAGGCCAGAAACAGGCACATGGGTAGCAGGAAGATCAAACTGCCGGTCAGATCGACCAGCGCCTGGCGCCGCGGCGGCATGCTGCGGAAAAAGATGTCGACCCGCACATGGGCGTCACGTTGCAGAGCCCAGGCGGCCGCACCCATGAACACCAGCGCATGGCAGTACATCACCAGTTCCTGGGTGGCGGTAGCGCCCAGATCAAAGCCGTAGCGCATCGCGACGACGAACACCGTCAGCAGGACCATGGCCAGCGTCAGCCAACTCAGTAGCCGTCCCATGACGCTATTCAGCGTATCGATGAGGCGGGCAATAGACAGGCAACTGGAGGCAAATCGACCGGGCATGGCAGGGGTGTTCCAGATAGAAGCGCCCCGGCACTCAGCACCGGGCAGGCTAGGGGCAGACGATAAGGGCGGTTCGTTTCAGGACGGAATAATGCGCGTCCGGCCGCGGTCGTCGATGGCGACGAAAACGAATATGGCTTCGGTCACCTTGCGGCTTTCGTCGTGGGCAAGATCCTCGCTCCAGACCTCGACCAGCATCTTCACCGAGCTGCGACCGATTTCCAGCACGTGGGCATGGAAGGCCAACTGCGCGCCGATCGGTACCGGTACCATAAACCCCATCCGATCGATGGCGACGGTTGCCACACGGCCACGCGCCAAGCGGGCTGCGGTACTGGAGCCGGCGATGTCCATCTGCGATACCAGCCAGCCGCCGAAAATATCACCAAAGCTATTACCGTCGCGCGGCAGAGCAGTGATCTTGAGCGCCAGCTCCCCCTTGGGTAGCGGGTCCTTGTCTAATTCGTGCATGGATTACTCAATAATGGTCTGTTGTATTTATTATCTTCACTCATGCGGTGAATGATCGTTGACATTCCTAAAACAGCGCTATGGTAAGGGAATGCGGGCTGCGTCTCAATCTTTGTCTGTCGCGGCTTGAGCCCGTAACAGAGGCGCTGCTTCAAGTAACGCGGTCGCACCAAAAAGAGTCATGGCGCGTTGCGTTGGGTCGGGCTTTTAGTGAACGCAGAGATTCGCTTGTGGGGGTCGTCTTCGCCCCGTTGCCGCTGGGCCGCACTGGCCCACCAATCAAGCTGTTCGAATGTACGCCCCAGGTAGCCATTCCAGCGCTTCAAGTCGCTGCCGGCTGACCACCCACCTTCTTCTGTCAAAACAGTCTGTGCTTCAGGCACATGGATCATCGCTGAAACCGGCAGGCAGCCCATTTCCGAGAGGAAGCTGCGCATACCCACCGCAGCACGCACGCCCCCCCATTGCCCGGCGGAATAGGTAACGATGGCGCTGGGTTTGTAGGAAAACAGCGAGCTGCCGAAATGATTCAGCAGATGCGCCAATGCCGGGCTCATCGAATGATTGTATTCGGGGCTGACCATCACGTAACCATCTGCCATCTTGATCTTTTCAGCCAGCTTTTCCAGCGCTGCCGGCGCTTTGCTGGGAGCATAGGCAAAGTGCGGTTTGAAGACCGTGCCCAGGTCATAGTCCAGCGGGTCAATCAGCTCGGCCGAATTGTCTGACGCGTCTATATGCGCCAGACAGGCACGTGCCACGCGCAGACCGAGGCGGGCTGGCCGCGGTGGTGTGCTGTCCCGAGTAGTGCCGAGAAAGATCAGAAAATGCTTACTCACCGGCTTGCTCCGCAAACTGTTTCAGGTGACTAATGTGCGCCGGCTGTCGCAGCCGGCGGTCTGGTTAGGGACGTTTATGTTTTCAACATCTTTACTGGCTTTGCCGGCGGGGAAACCAGTGCTGGGTGCGGTTGGCAAACGCCACCAGCGACAGCATCACTGGCACTTCCACCAGTACACCCACCACGGTTACCAGCGCGGCTCCAGAGTTGAGGCCGAACATGCCGATGGCCACGGCGACGGCCAGTTCGAAAAAGTTTGAAGTGCCAATCATTGCGCAGGGCGCAGCGACATTGAACGGGACCTTCCATAGCCTCGCCGCAGCGTAAGCGATGGCGAAAATGCCGTAGGACTGGATCAGCAGGGGCACTGCGATCAGACCAATCAGCAGTGGCTGTTGCAGAATGACATTGCCCTGGAAGCCAAAGAGCAACACCACAGTGGCCAGCAGGCCAAGCACGGACAAGGGTTTTACCTCGGACGTAAAGCGCTTTACCGCCTCTTCCGCAGCCTTTTTCGAGCTGGCCCCGGCGCTGATTTGCCAGCGCGTCAGCACACCGGCAATCAGCGGGATCAGTACATACAGTGCTACCGAGAGAATCAGCGTTGCCCAGGGTACTTCGATGTCAGTCACCCCGAGCAGCAGTGCCACGATAGGCGCAAAGGCAAAGATCATGATGACGTCGTTCAGTGCAACCTGGGCCAGGGTGTAATTGGGATCGCCCTTGGTCAGCTGCGACCAGACAAACACCATGGCCGTGCACGGCGCTGCGCCAAGGAGGATCAAGCCGGCAATGTACTGGCTGGCGTTGGCCGGATCGATCAGATCAATAAAGAAATAATGGAAGAACAGCACACCCAGACCAGCCATGGTGAAAGGCTTGATCAGCCAGTTCACCACCAGGGTGATAATCAAGCCCTTGGGTCGCTCATGAACACGCTTGAGGCTGCTGAAATCCACCGACACCATCATTGGGTAGACCATGAACCAGATCAGAGCCGCGACGATGAAGTTTACTGAGCCGTATTCCATGGATGCCAGCCACTGCACACCCCCAGGCAGCGAACTACCCAAGGCTATACCGGCCGCTATGGCCAGCGCCACCCAGACCGACAGATAGCGTTCGAAAGCGGAGATGGAGCTGCTGGAATCAGTCATGGCTACGCATCCGGTCGGGAATACTGCAATCCTGATCCTGTGTGGCCGCCTGGCGCACAGCGTTGTCGAGCCAGTCTGCCAGCTCGCTGAGGGTTGCCGGGTTGAGTGAATAGCAGATGCGCGGGTGCTCTATTTCACCGGTGATGACCCCCGACGCCTTCAGAATGCGCAGGTGTTCCGAGACGGTTGATTGCGCCAGACCGATTTCTTCGACGATATCCCCGCCGATACAGCTTTGCCGATCAACCAGCAGTTGCACGATCCGAATCCGCGCAGGATGGCCGAGTGCCTTGGCAAGCTTGGCGAGCGTATTGACGTTAAGCTTGGTCATAGAGCCACTTCATATCGTTTATCGTCGTTTAACGATACAGAAGATCAGGAAAATGGCAAGAGGTTGTACGAGAGTCTTGCAGGTATAGGCGCTTGGACGTGCAGAGAAGATGGGCAGAGCTTATACCGTACCGAGCGCATGTGCCGTGCTGTACAGCACAGGCGTCGGCGGTATTACCCTGAAACCGGAAAAGAAGCCCGCATCCAGAGGTACTTACTTCAGGCTCAGAACCCACTCGGCCAGTTCAGTGGCTTCTTCGTCGGTGACCTGGTTGGCCGGCATCGGGATCGGGCCCCACAGACCGGAGACGCCGTTTTTGATATGTCCGGCAACAGTCGCTACTGCGCCTTCTTCGCCTTTGTATTTGGCCGCGACATCTTTCAGCGCGGGGCCGACCAGTTTGCTGTCTACTTTATGGCAGGCAACGCAGGGCTTGCTGTTGAACAGTGCTTCGCCGTCAGCGAGCGCCAGAGGGGCGGCGAGCAGAGCGCCGACAGTCATCAAGGGTAGTATCAAATGTTTCATGGTGTTTCCTCACAGGGCTAATCAGGTGCGTAGTGCCGATCTGAATGACGGCTTTTACGCAGCATGCAATCAAATTGCCGCTTTAACCTGGACAACACAAGTGGCGATTTGTCGCAGAATACGTAGGCGCGGCTCCTTTTGGGCGGGGCTGATAATGCCTTGGCAGAGAACAGCAATGGACGCGGTCAGCATGTTTGGGTATGTTTCGGGACACAAAATCGTTCTGTATCTATTGTTGTGCATCTGCGCGCTATGGCGCCGGTGACACTTTCTTCGGCAATTGTATTGGAGGCAACATGGAAATCACGTCCTACAGCATGAACTGGCACTACCCCACCGCGATGCGGGTAGGCGCCGGGCGTATTCGTGAACTCGGCAAATGTTGTGGGCAGTTGGGCATGCAGGCGCCGCTGCTGGTCACCGATCCGGGTCTGGCTGCTTTCCCCATGGTCGAAGCGGCGCTGCAGAATTGCCGTGATGCAGGGCTGCGAGTGGGGCTGTTCAGTGCGATCAAAGGTAATCCCACTGGCACTAATGTCGCCGACGGTGTGGCCGCATTGAAAGCCGGTGAACACGATGGTGTGATTGCCTTTGGCGGAGGCTCCGCTATCGATGCGGCCAAGGCCATTGCGCTGATTGCCCACCAGAGCTGCGGCTTGTTCGAAGCCAACCCGGGCACGGTAGACGCCAGCAAGATGCTGCCGGTGGTCGCCGTGCCGACCACTGCCGGTACCGGCTCGGAAGTGGGCCAGGCGGTGGTGATCACTGACGAAGACAAGCACGTCAAGCGTCCGATTTTTCACCTGAAGATGGTGCCGGGCATTGTCATTCTGGATCCCGAGCTGACCCTGGGCCTACCGCCCAAACTCACTGCCGCTACCGGTATGGATGCGCTGGCGCACAACCTGGAAGCCTACTGCACGCCGCTCTACCATCCGATGGCCGAAGCCGTCGCCCTGGAGGGCATGCGTCTGGTCAAGGAATACCTGCCGCGCGCCACGGCCAACGGGCAGGATGTGGAAGCACGCCAACAGATGCTGGTGGCGTCCAGCATGGGCGCGGTGGCATTTCAGCGGGGTCTGGGTGCTATTCATGCGGTGTCGCATACCCTGGGCGCGCTTTACGACAGCCATCACGGGCTGCTGAATGCGATCATGATGCCCTATGTACTACAGGCTAATCGCGCGCAGATCGAACCTGAAATGCTGCGTCTGTCGCGTTATCTGGACTTGCCCACCCCGGGCTTTGAAGGCGTCCTGGCGTGGATTCTACAATTGCGTGCCGAGCTTGATATTCCGCATACTCTGGCCGATATCGGCATGGACGACAGTCAGGCCGAGACTATCGGCAAGATGTCCGCACGGGACGTTACTGCGCGTACCAACGCAGTGCAGATGGATGCGACTCAGTACCAGCAACTGTTTCTAAATGCCTTGAAGGGCACACTTTAAGGCGCGATCCGTCGCGGCTTTTGCGTAGCTCATAGCCCGTGTTAGAGCGGTTACCATATGTTAGTGCAAATGCCGGCCCGGGCCTGCGCATTTGCGCTGTTTGTCTGTTTCCGGCGCAGGATTCGCTGACATGTCTGTGGTTTAGCGGCGGTCTGCGCTAAGCTTGGACTGAAATTCAGCTCAAGAGAAATGAGATGGCTAAAGTATCGGCCCTGATAGTGGATGATGCGCCCTTTATCCGCGATCTGGTGAAGAAAGCCCTGCGTGGACAATTCCCCGGTTTGCAGATCGAAGAGGCGGTGAACGGACGCAAAGCGCAACAAGTGCTTAGTCGTCAGGGTTTCGACCTTATTCTCTGTGATTGGGAGATGCCGGAGATGAGCGGGCTGGAACTGCTGCAGTGGTTCCGCGTCCAGCCAGGCTCGGAGAAAACCCCGTTCATCATGGTGACCAGTCGCGGTGACAAGGAAAATGTCATCGAGGCGATCCAGTCCGGGGTCAGCGACTACATAGGCAAGCCTTTTACCAACGATCAGCTCAGTGCCAAGGTGAAGAAGGCGCTGCATCGCAGCGGCAAGCTGGAACTGCTGATGGGACGTCAGCCGCAGGCGAGTACCGGCACCGCGCATGACTCGGTGAGCAATTTGATGGGTGGCAAAGCGTCTGCTCCGGCAGCCCCGCCCGTGGCGAAAGCGCCGCCAGTCAACCCTTTCGAACGCCTGACGCCGGCCACCCAAACGGCGGAGAAACCACCGGAAACCGCAGAAAAGCAGATTCGTGGCCAGGCCCAGTTGCGTCTGGCGGGTGAACAGTTCGCCTGCGTGGTCAAGGCGCTGAGCCTGCGTGACGCGCTGGTAGTAGTGCGCCGGGGCGAGCGTCTACCTCAGGTATTTGAAAGTGGAGTGCTGGATCTGGAGCAGGATGCTGATCAGTCTGTGGCGCGGATGAACGTCTACGTTCACAGCGTCGCGGCAATGGAAGCCACTGTGGACTGCGAGTGGCTGAAAGTGACGCTCAAATTCGTCGATCAAGACCCGCAGAAAATGGAGTACCTGTCCCGCCTGATCGCGTCGGGTAGCGCCCAGCGGCATTATTCGCCGAGCGCGTGAGGCTCGGCCGGACAGGTTCGACCGGACAGGTTCGGCCAGATAGGCTTGGCCGAACAGGCTCGGCCGGATGGGCTCAGACTAATCTTGCAGCAGGGAAGTGGCAGATAAACGTGCTGCCCTTGTCTGGCGCGCTGACGATATCCAGCTTGCCCTGGTGGCGCAGCAACACGTGTTTGACGATGGCCAGCCCCAGGCCGGTACCGCCGGTGTGAGTACTGCGGCTGGAATCCACTCGATAGAAGCGCTCGGTCAAGCGGTGGATATGTTGCGCAGCGATCCCGGTACCGTTATCCGCCACGCTCAGATGCGCGCCCTTGTCGTCCTGCCACCAGCGAATGTGAATTTCGCCGTTGTCCGGCGTGTATTTCACGGCATTGAACACCAGATTGGAAAAAGCGCTACGCAGTTCCATCTCGCTACCGCGCAGGCGCGTCTTGCTCGCCGCATCAAGGGTGATCTGGTGGTTGCGCTCGCCCGACAGCGCCTGGGCGTCGCGGCGAATGCCGATCAACATCAGGTCGATGTCCACCGCGGTTTCTTCGGTCACCTCATCGCCGGTCTCCAGTCGTGCCAGCATCAGCAGATCATTGAGCAGACTCTGCATGCGCGACGCCTGTTGCTGCATCTGGTGCAGAGGTCGTTTCCAGCGCGGATTGATTGGCTCTTCGCTGTCCTGCATGGTTTCCAGATAGCCGACCACCACCGTCAAGGGGGTGCGCAACTCATGGGATACGTTAGCGACGAAATCCTTGCGCATCTGCTCAAGGTTATGCAGACGAGTAACGTCCCGCACGACCATCAGCCGTTCGCCTTCACCGTAGTGGGTGACGGTGTATTGCAGCCAGGTGCTGACATCAATCGGTGAGGGGATGTCGAGTGGATCACGATAATTGCCGGTTTCAAAGAAATCGACGAAACGCGGATCGCGAATCAGATTGGTCACGTATTGCCCGCTGTCATCCGGAGCGCGCAGCCCGAGCATGCGCTCGGCGGCGTGGTTCCACCATTCCAGCTTGCCTTTGCTGTCGATCATGACGACGGCATCACTCAGTGCGGCGGTGGACGCCTGAATACGATCAATGACCAATTGCAGGCGCGTGCGCATGCGGTTATTGCGTCGCTGCAAATGGTGAATGCTGTCAAAGATATTACCCCAGACGCCGCTGGTCTCGGGTGGGGGCTCGTTGGGTTGGGTAGTCAGCCACTGGTGGAAGCGCAGCATCTGGCGCAGGTTCCACACCAGATAAGCGCTAAGGCCGACAACCAGTGCCCAGGCTATCTGACCGAATATCAATCCCGCGATCAGGCAGGGAAGAAGAATCCAGAACAGGCGATAGATCACGCCGCCCAGCCAGTTTGTCCTCACGCTTGCTCCCATAAGCTTTCAAACCCATACATTACGTCACTGAGGTGCATGCGTCATGCACCAGATCGGTATCAGCTTTTGGTCGAGAATCGGTAGCCGGTGCCGCGCACGGTTTGTACCAGGTGCTCGTACTGGTTACCCAGCGCCTTGCGCAAGCGGCGGATATGCACGTCGACCGTGCGTTCTTCAACGTAAACGTTGCCGCCCCAGACCTGGTCCAGCAGCTGGCCGCGAGTGTAGGCGCGCTCCTGGTGGGTCATGAAAAATTGCAGCAAGCGGTATTCGGTCGGGCCCATATCGGCGGGGCGGTCATCAATGGTGACGCGATGACTGGCCGGGTCCAGATGCAGACCATTGATCTCGATCGGCGCATCGTTATCGGCAGGGCCGGCACGGCGTAGTACGGCCTTCAAGCGGGCGACCAGCTCGCGCGGTGAAAACGGCTTGGTGATGTAATCATCGGCGCCGACTTCCAGGCCTTGGATCTTGTTATCTTCCTCACCTTTGGCGGTGAGCATGATGATCGGAATCTCGGCGGTCATCTCGTTGCGCTTGAGACGCCTGGCCAGCTCAATCCCTGTGGTACCTGGTAGCATCCAGTCAAGCAGGATCAGGTCCGGCTGCTTATCGATAATACAGGCGTGAGCCTGCTGGGTATTTTCTGCTTCGATGCAGTCATAGCCCGCCATTTCCAGCGCTACCGCGATCATTTCCCGGATTGGGGCTTCATCATCGACGATCAGTATGGTCTTGCCTGCCATGGTATTGCCATCCCGTTGCATTCTGCTGATATGCGCCGATTAGATAACACTTTTGTTGCAGTTGTGTGACGCCGGGATGGCGGCTCGGTTAATTCGGCCGAGATCCGGCCTTAAACCGCCGGGGCATTCACTGCAAAGTGCAGCGCCAAGCCGATAAAAACCAGCATGCCGACCCAGTGATTGGATAAAAATGCGCGCAGACAGGCTTGTGGATCACGATCGCGGATCAGCCACTGCTGCCAACCGAAACCCAGGAGCATGCCGATCAGTCCCAGGTAGTAGAACAACCCTAGCTCGAAGCGGCTGCCGACAACCAGCAGGCAGATCAGCGTCAGGCCCTGTAACACGCCTATCACCAGGCGGTCGGCCTCACCGAACAGAATGGCGGTCGACTTCACGCCGAGCTGCAGATCGTCTTCGCGGTCACACATGGCGTATTGGGTATCGTAGGCCACCGTCCACAGCAGGTTGGCGATATACAGTAGCCACAGCAGTATCGGCAGGCTGTTGGTCTGCGCGGCAAACGCCATCGGGATAGCCCACGAGAAGGCCGCCCCCAATACCAGTTGCGGGTAAAAGGTGAAGCGCTTGCAGAACGGGTAGATGGCTGCCAGAAACACCCCACCGAAGGACAGGGCGATGGTCAGACCGTTGGTGGCTAACACCAGCACGGCGCTGATGCCGACCAATATGCCGAAGGTAATCAGTGCTTCCTGCTCGGAAATGCGCCCGGTTGCCATCGGGCGCTCGCGGGTACGCCTGACGTGCCCATCGATCTTGCGGTCGGCAAAATCGTTGATCACACAGCCAGCGGCGCGCATAAAGATGACGCCCAATATGAAAATGATCAGCACCGGGATGCTCGGGATACCTTCCGCGGCCAGCCACAACGCCCAGAGCGTCGGCCACAACAACAGGTAGGTGCCGATCGGTCGGTCCAGACGCATCAGCTGGAAAAAATCCGGCGCGCGCGGATGCAGACGCGCGAGAGTAGTGGTAACAAAACCGGGCACAGCTGTACTCCTGTTGAATATCGATTCAGCCCGCGGGCCAGCCTGGCAGAAACACTTCGCATACCAGCAATGACAACTCACCGTCGCTGAACAGCGAGCGGCGGCCCCAGCAATCTGCCTGCTGCTCCGCCCAGGGCGATGGCAACCACGCAGATGGATAGCGGCTGATCTGCAATGGTCCGCGAGTGACCTTCGGATTGCTGAATAGTAACAGCCCCAGGCTGCGCGTACCCAGGCTCTGCAGATCAATATTCGAGGCGCTGACG
Organism: Halopseudomonas pelagia; assembly: GCF_009497895.1. Taxonomy (NCBI): domain Bacteria; kingdom Pseudomonadati; phylum Pseudomonadota; class Gammaproteobacteria; order Pseudomonadales; family Pseudomonadaceae; genus Halopseudomonas; species Halopseudomonas pelagia. The sequence continues at coordinate 530,982 of NZ_CP033116.1, forward strand.
GCCGCCAGTGGGGCCACGCTGCGGGCAAATACGCGTGGCGCGCCGGCCGTATGCAGCAGTACTTCGCGGGTCCAGACCGGCTCACCCACTGAGATGCCCAGCGCCTGCGCTTCATCTGCCCGTGCCGGCTGGCTCTGCTGTACCAGTAGCTGCACGTGAAAGTCATCCGCGCCAGCGTCGGTCAGACGCAAGGTCAGCGACCCCTGGTCATTCAACCAGTCGAGTAACGTCAGGCCGGGCGGGTCCGGGTGTTGTTCCACCGGATACCATTGCGGCGTTGCAGGCGGTGACGAAGGAGGTAAAGACACGGCGTGGACTCAGTCCTGGGCAGTCATTCAGGCGGCCAAGATTAGCATGAATACAGAGTGTTACGCTGGCCTGCGGCGGTCTTGGCCTTGCTGGGCATTTGCGGTAGTGTCTGCCCCAGTCTCCTTTAACCGTGATGGGTAGCCGTATGAAGAAGTGGCAATGTGTTGTCTGTGGTTTTATTTATGATGAAGCGGAAGGCTGGCCGGACGACGGCATCGCTGCCGGTACGGCCTGGGAAGACGTGCCCGGTGATTGGCAGTGCCCTGATTGTGGCGTTGGCAAGGAAGACTTTGAAATGATCGAGATTGGCTGAAGCAGCCACAGGAGTACGACGTGTCTGACAGCGCACCACTGATCATTCTGGGAACCGGTCTGGCCGGCTACAACCTGGCCCGCGAATTTCGCAAGCTCGACAGCCAGCGAGAGTTGCTGCTGGTCACCGCGGATGACGGCCGCTTCTACTCCAAACCCTTGCTTTCAACGGGCTTTGCCAAGGGTAAAGAAGCGGATGAGCTGGGTATGCAGGATGCGCAGACCATGGCGGCGCAGCTCAATGCGCAGGTGCTGACAGGGGTGCGCGTGACCGGCATCGATCGCGCAAATAAAACGCTGACACATGCTGACGGTGAGCTGCCGTATAGCGAGTTGGTGTTGGCCTGTGGTGCTCAGGCGCGGCAACTTCCGGACGCGGCGGTGATGGGCGAGCAGCTGTTGTCGATCAACGATTTACAGGACTACGCACGTTTTCGCCGCGCGCTGGCCGGCAAGCAACGGGTGCTTATTATCGGCGCCGGATTGATCGGCAGTGAATTTGCCAATGACCTGGCGAGTGCCGGCATGCAGGTGGAGGTAGTCGCGCCAGATGCACAGCTGATGCCCGGGCTGATTCCACCGCAAGTGGCAGCAGCGGTTCAGGCTGGGCTGGAAAGTCTCGGTGTGCGCTTTTATCTGGGCCGTTCGGTACGTGCGATGCAGCCGACCGAGGAAGGCCTGCAGGTCGAGCTGGACGATGGCAGCCATTTGCACGCGGAGCTGGGATTGTCTGCTATCGGCCTGATCGCCAATACCGATCTGGCCAGCAACGCAGGACTTGAATGTGGCCGCGGGGTCAAGGTCGATCGCCAGCTGCGCAGCAGTGATCCGGCAATTTACGCTCTTGGAGACTGTGCCGAAGTGCAGGGTCTGAGTCTGATGTACGTCATGCCGTTAATGACCGCGGCGCGCTCACTGGCGCAAACGCTGGCGGGCCAAACCACCCAGCTGGTCTACGGCCCCATGCCGGTGATGGTCAAAACACCCGCTTGCCCGTTGGTAGTGGCCCCGCCAGTGACGTCGCCCGACGGCAATTGGACGATCAGCGGCAGCGGCGCGGATATTACCGCGCTGTTCCATACCGCGCAGGGCGAACTGGCAGGCTACGCGTTGACGGGGGCGGCGGTGAGCCAGAAACTCGAGCTGAATCGTCAGCTTGCAGCGTGGTTGCCCTGACATAACCGACAGAATGGCAGGACCTTTCTGCCTTTTGTCGGGAAAACAGTGAATCACAGCACAGCGGGGAACTATTTCGACTGGCGTGTACGCCATAGTCGTGCCATTCTGATTAGGCTGTGAAGGCCAGTCCAGGCAGCTCTGCCCGGCCTGACAAGTCGTTGCGAGGATGCAGCGGCAGTAAAAACAAAAACAACACGAACGAGGCTTCTATGCGTAAACCGGATCTCGCTGCGGCTATTGCCGATAAGGCTGACCTAACCAAAGACCAGGCCAATCGCGTACTAAACGCGGTTCTTGATGAAATCACCCAGGCGCTCAGCCGCAAAGATACTGTGACCCTGGTCGGATTTGGTACCTTCCTCCAACGCCATCGTGGTGCCCGTACCGGCAAAAACCCGCAAACCGGCGCCCCTGTCGCCATCAAAGCCAGTAATACGGTGTCCTTCAAACCAGGCAAGAGCCTGAAAGAGTCGGTTAACTGAGTTACCGCTGCCGGGAGTCTGGGCAGGCCATCAACGTATGGCCCAGACTCCCGGATTAATACCATTCAGCGCATGCCTGGACCGCGGGCTTGGTTAGCTGTTCCGTCCAGATCCTGTATGTGACGACTGCCCCGTGAGGCAGACGCTACCCTGCGTAAAAACATCCCATTTCTATGCCGCGTCGGGCTCAGTCGTGCTGATAGCTGCTGACCAATACCTTGAGGGCATCACGGGCATCCAGCACCTTGTGAACAACCTGGCGGGCATCCTCATCGGTGAGTTCCAGGCGCTTGAGCAGCGCGTCCGGGATGTCTATCAGGGGTCCTCCGCCAATGCCCTCCTGGCGCAGCAGTGCCAATGCCAGGAACACCAGGTTGGCGTAGACGCTGTCTGGTCCCTGGTAGTCGCCATCATGTTGGTAGCGGATCGCGGTGGCCACCTCGGTAGGCATGTCCCAGAAGCGCATTAACCAGCTGCCGATCTGGTCGCGACTGACGCCGAGCAGATGCTGATCGATCAGCTCAACCGATACATGCGGGTTGGCTTCCTGATGCCGGCAGATGGTCTTGAAGTAAGGCGGAAAGATAAAGGCCAACACCAGATAGCCGAAATTGTGCAGCAACCCGGATAGGTAATTGAGGCCCAGCTCCGGTCGCTTGGCGCGCGGCATGGCTTTGGCCAGCCCTTCAATAACGGCGGCGGTATAGATCGCCTGCTCGCGGTAGTTGGTGTTTCCTTCGGGTGCATCCTTGGGCAGGCTGAAGGTTTTACCCAGGGATAGTCCCACCGCCAGATTGATCACCAGGTCAAAGCCCAGCACCCGGCCAATCGCATCCTCCACCGACCGGATTTTACCCGGGGCCGCATAGAACGGCGAGGAGGCCCAACTGACCACCTGTGCCGCCAGGCTTGGATCGGTTTCCACCACGTCGGCCAGATCGTCAATGCTGGCTTCGGGTTGGACGCGCAACTTCATGACCTTCTGCGCAGTGATCGGCATGGGTGGAATTTCAATGGTTTCTTCCAGGCGCTGACGCATGCGCAGGGCGGTGAAGTTAGTCACCGCACGGGTCAGGTCCTGGCTGTCCTGGGCTGGGTCTGCTGGCAGGTTCGGCAGGCTGTCCAACCGAATAGAGAAGCGCCCAGCGCTGGCCTTGTCGACCAGAGTTCGTGCCGCCTGTTGATCAATTTCCAGGCTCCAGCCATGCAGGCCGCTGTCCAGCCACAGGGTTGGATGCTCCAGCAAGCTTTGCTCGAATACACAGGGTGAGCTGAACAGTATCGGCAGGCCGGGCAATTGGTTAAGTTGGTGTTTGGCCAGAATACGCTGTAGTTGCACGGCGCGGACTGGCTCCAGCTCGCGGCCGAGCAACACGCCGATGTTCTTCAGATCCAATAAATGGTCTTTGGGAAACAAGGCCAGTACCGTACCCAGGCTATCGCACAGCAGCGAGGCCTGGACCTGCTGAGCCGCCGGACCGGCATGCCGTGACGGTCGCAGCTGATAGCTGAGCCCCTGCTGTTGCAGCAGCTTTTCTATCAGGTGGGGCAGGCTGGCGTTGGCCTCCTCGGAGGCGGCAAGGGTATTCATCGGCATGGTCCTTGTTCAGGGAGACAGGATGAGTTGCTTCCGCTAAAGCGGGCACTGGACCGCAGTAGCATGCGCTTTTCAAGATCTTAGCATGGGCTCCGGGGTTACGCTGTGACGCTGCACAAAGTCTGTGCAACTGTCGCTATCTCACAGCTCAAGACTACAAAGCAAATGGTTCTATACCTGCGCGAACTGTTGCCCGTGGGCCAGCCAACGGTCGATCAGCGCCGGGCAGCGCTCAGGATAGCGTTGCTGCATCATGCTGGCCGCCTCCTGCACGCGCGGCAGCAGATCGGCATCGCGCACCAGATCGGCAACCCTGAATTGCATCAGGCCGGTTTGCCGGGTGCCGAGCACCTCTCCAGGACCACGCAGCTGCAGATCCTTTTCAGCAATGACGAAGCCGTCAGTGCTCTCGCGCATGATCCCCAGACGTTCGCGACCCAGATGCGAAAGCGGTGCGTGATAGAGCAGCACGCAGTGGCTGGCGGTGCTGCCGCGCCCCACCCGGCCGCGCAACTGGTGCAACTGGGCGAGGCCCAGGCGTTCGGGGTTTTCGATAATCATCAGACTGGCGTTGGGTACATCCACGCCGACCTCGATGACTGTGGTGGCGACCAGCAAGTGCAGATCGCCACCTTTGAAAGCGGCCATGATCTCGGCTTTTTCGCTGGGCTTCATGCGCCCGTGAATCAGGCCGATCGACAGTTCCGGCAGACTCTCGCAGAGCGATTCCCAGGTTACTTCGGCGGCTTGCGCCTGCAGCTGCTCGGACTCTTCAATCAGCGTGCACACCCAATACGCCTGCCGCCCCTCGGCGCAGCCGGCGCGTACGCGCTCGACCACCTCTTCGCGGCGGCTGTCGGCGATCAGTACGGTGTTGACCGGTGTGCGCCCCGGCGGCAGCTCATCCAGCACCGAGGTATCCAGATCGGCGTACGCGCTCATTGCCAGGGTGCGCGGAATCGGCGTGGCGGTCATGATCAATTGATGCGGCGAGAACTGCCCAGCGGCGCCCTTGTCGCGCAGCGCCAGGCGCTGCTGCACGCCAAAGCGGTGTTGTTCATCAATGATCGCCAAGCCCAGATTGTGGAACTGCACTTCGCCCTGAAACAGCGCATGGGTCCCCACCACCATGGCGGCGTCGCCAGTGGCGATCATCTGTAGCTGATTCTGCCGGGCCTTGCCCTTGAGCTTGCCCGCGAGCCAGGCGACCGAAATACCCAACGGCGCGAACCAGGCGCTGAAATTGGCATGATGCTGTTCGGCGAGAATCTCGGTAGGTGCCATCAAGGCTACCTGCCAGCCCGCTTCCAGCGCCTGTAATGCGGCCATGGCCGCGACTACCGTCTTGCCAGCACCGACATCGCCTTGCACCAGGCGCAGCATGGGTTGGCGTTGTTGCAGATCAGTGCTGATTTCCGCGCCAACACGCTGCTGAGCGCCGGTCAGCGGGAACGGCAAGCGTTTAAGAAACTGCGCTGTCAGCTCCCGGCTAGGCGGCATCGCTGGCGCCTGATGCGCGCGGAATTCGGCGCGCAAGCGCAGCATGGTCAGTTGGTGCGCGAGCAATTCCTCAAAGGCCAAGCGGTGCTGCGCCCAATGCCGCCCGTCTTCCAGTGCCTGCAGATCCACCGAGGGCGGTGGGCGGTGCAGGGTGCGGATCGCATCGTGCAGCGAGCCCAGCCGATATTCGTTGGAAATCTCTTCCGGCAACAGGTCGAGCAGGCTGTTGCCCTGCGCCAGCCAGGCTAGCGCTGCATCGGACAGGCTGCGCAAGCGCTGCTGCGAGAGGCCTTCAGTGCTTGGGTAGATCGGCGTGAGGGTGTCGGAAACGGGTAGCGGCTCGGAGCTGTCCAGGTTCTGCAGCTCGGGATGGTAGATCTCCAGGCCGGATGCGCCTGGGCGTACTTCCCCGTAGCAGCGCCAGCGGCTGCCGCGCTGCAGGTTGGATTTCAGTGCGCCGGAGAAATAGTAGAACCGCAGGCTCAGCGTGCCGCTGCCATCCTGAATCCGGCACAACAGGCTTTTACGCCGGCCCATGACCACATCCGCGCCTTGCACTACGCCCTCTATGACCGCGTCCATGCCCGGGCGCAGTGCGCCGATCGGCATGACCCGCGTGCGGTCCTGATAGCGCAGCGGCAGATGAAACAGAATGTCCTGTACCGATCTCAGACCCAGCTTGGTCAGTTTCTCTGCCAGCGCCGGGCCGATGCCCTTCAGCGCGGTTAGCGAGGTGGTCTCTGGCACAGGCGGCATAGGGTTATTTGCGTGCCTTGGATTGACCTGAAGGGCCTTGGCCTACAGAGCACAGACGAATCGAGTCGCTGAGAATCTCGATAGCCTTGGGCCGCGGGAAGCTGGCGCGCCAGGCGATGGCCACGGTGCGATAGGGGGCCGGGGTCTTGAACTGTTTGGTCACCAGCAGCTCGGAGCTGTAGTAACGATCATCGGCCGCGGACATCGGCAGCACTGTCATGCCGATACCGGAAGCGACCATATGCCGAATGGTCTCCAGCGAACTGGATTCGATCGTGGTCTGCCGTGACTGCTCGTCATTCTTGCGCAGGCTGGGGCAGGCTTCCAGCACCTGATCGCGGAAGCAATGACCTTCGCCGAGCAGCAGCAGCTTGTTGTCGTCGAGATCCTCAAGGCTGACGGTATCACGATCGGCCCAGGGATGGTTGGCCGGGATCAAAAGGCTGAAAGTCTCGTCGTAGAGCGGTTTGGTCAGTACGTCTGGCTCATTAAAGGGCAGGGCGATAATGATTGCATCAAGGTCGCCATTGCGCAGCTTGTCGCGCAGAACGTGAGTGAAATTTTCTTCGATATACAACGGCATTTCCGGTGCCACGTTGTGCAACTGCGGCACCAGATGCGGAAACATGTACGGGCCGATGGTGTAGATGGCGCCGACCTTGAGTGGGGCGGACAATTGATTTTTGCCTGCGCTGGCCAACTCGCGAATGGTCATCGACTCTTCAAGCACCTTCTGCGCCTGGGCGACGATGCGCTCACCGATCGGCGTGACCCTGACCGCACTCTTGCTGCGCTCAAAGATCATCACGCCCAGCTCATCCTCAAGCTTCTTGACCCCGACGCTCAGCGTCGGCTGAGACACGTGGCAGCGCTCCGCTGCGTGGCCGAAATGCTGCTCCTGGGCCAGGGTAACGATGTAACGCAGTTCGGTCAGAGTCATGGCGTATACTGCTCTCATATTCAATGACCCTAAGCATAGCGGGTTGATCGATAGAGGAAAACAATGAAACAGGTACTTATTGTCGGATGTGGTGATCTGGGAACGGCTCTGGGTCTGCGTCTGGTTCAACGTGGTTGGCAAGTTACCGGCGTGCGTCGTGATCCCTCTGCTTTGCCTGCGGAGATTACCCCGTTGGCCGCTGACCTGTTGAAGGACGACAAACCCGCCGGCTGGCCAGCGCGGGTGGATTATCTGATTTACTGCCCCGCTGCCGGCAACCGAGACGCCGAGCTTTATCAGCAGTTGTATGTTGAAGGGTTACAGCGTGTATTAGACTGGCTGGGTGACGGGCGCAAGCAGTTAGGCTATCTGCTGCAGGTATCCAGCACTGGCGTGTATGCGCAAAGTGAAGGTGAGTGGGTGACGGAAAATAGTCCGGCCCTGGCGGACAGCGACACTGCCAAGGCGCTGATTCGCGCTGAAGATGTTGCCCTGCGCAGTGGTGTGCCGGCCAGCGTGGTGCGGCTTGCCGGAATCTATGGGCCCGGTCGTACCCGGCTGATTGAGCAGGTGCGCGGTGGATTATGTGTGCCGCAAGAGCCGGTGCAATACAGCAACCGTATTCACCGTGATGATGCTGCGGCGCTGCTTGAGCATTTGCTGCTGCAGGTCGAGGAAGACGAATTGCTGGCGCCCTGTTATCTGGGCGTGGATGACGAGCCAGCGAGCATGCACGAGGTGGCCAGCTGGTTGGCCGCTCAATTGGGCGTGAGTCTGCTGGCTGAGGGTGCGACCAGCGGCCGGGTCGGCAGCAAACGCTGCAGTAACGAGCTGGCGCGCGAAACCGGCTGGCAGCCAAAGTATCCGAGTTTCCGCGAAGGCTATGCCGAGATGCTCGGCGCAGATTAACCGCTCAATGCGGTCCGCTCTGGCGCAATACCAGGCAGATGGACCGAACCGGGTTTTGCGTTGTCCCAACAGGACCGGAAGCTGGCCATCAGGCTGGCTTTCATCTGGCAACCTGAAAAGAGGACACGTCATGAATAAGACTGCATCAGCCCACTGGGAAGGCGACCTTAAAAAAGGTAAAGGCACTATCTCGACCCAAAGCGGCGCTCTGAAAGACAATCCCTACGGTTTCAACACGCGTTTTGAAGATGCTCCCGGCACCAATCCGGAAGAGCTGGTCGGCGCGGCGCATGCCGGCTGTTTTTCCATGGCCTTCTCCATGCTGCTCGGCGAGGAAAATTTCACCCCGGATAGCATCGACACCAAGGCCACGGTGACGCTGGAAAAACAGAGTGATGGTTTTGCCGTGACCGCTGTACGGCTGGAGATGCGCGCACGCATTCCGGGTATCGATCAGGCCAAGTTCGAAGAGATAGCCAATAAGGCCAAGAGCGGATGCCCGATATCCAAGCTGCTCAATGCCGAGATCACCCTGGACGCCACGCTGGAAGGTTAAAGCGTCGAGTGCTTCAGGCAGGCAGGCAGGGAGCCCCGAGCGGGGCCCCTGCTGATGACGCTCTTAACCAACTACCATCACTGCATCCATTTCTACCGGCACGCCCTTGGGCAGTGCAGCGACGCCGATCGCGGCGCGGGCGGGGTAGGGCTGCTGGAAGTAGCGGGTCATGACCTCGTTGACCAGAGCAAAATGCCCCAGATCGGTCAGGAAGATATTCAATTTGACGATGTCCTGCAGCGTGCCGCCAGCGGCTTCTGCAACAGCGCTCAGGTTGTCGAACACCTGGCAAATCTGTTTCTCCATGCCTTCCACCACTTCCATGCTGGTTGGGTCGAGCGGAATCTGACCGGAGAGGTACACGGTATTGCCGACCTTGATGGCCTGGGAATAGGGTCCGATAGCGGCCGGAGCCCGGTCGCTGGTAATCACTTGCTTGTTCATTGATGCTCCAGAGGTAGTCAGTTTTTCAGACGGGTAATGCGCATCACGCCTTTCAGGGCACGGATACGCTTGATCAGTTGGGAGAGGTGCAGGCGGTCGCGAACGCGCACCACCAGTTGCACGACGCTGATACGGCCATCACGCTCGTCGACGCTGATCTTGTCGATGCTGGCGTCGGCCATGGTTATACCAGCGGCCAGTTGGGCAATGATGCCGCGCTCGTTTTCCAGTTCCACCTGCAGTTCGACGGTAAATTCGCCGCTGACATTCTTGTCCCAGGTCAGATGCAGGGTCTTTTCATTGCTGTGGCGATTGTCCGCCAGCTTGATGCAGTTTTCCTGGTGAATGACCATGCCCTTGCCGGAGGACAGATAGCCGACAATCGGATCCCCTGGGATCGGGTTGCAGCAGCGCGCGAAACTGACCACCAGGCCTTCGGTACCGCGGATAGCCAAGGGCAGTTCGCGGATGTCGGTATTCGATGGCGTATTCACGGAGGTGGTCTCCGCATCCGATTCGACCACGCTGGAGCTTGCCAGCAGGCGGCGCGCCACCACATAAGCCATACGGTTGCCCAAGCCGATGTCAGCCAGCAGATCTTCCATCAGCTCCATACTGCAATCTTTGAGCACCTGCTGGATGTTCTCTGCCGGAACGTCGGCCAGGCTGGTATCGAAGCTCGCGAGTACCTTGTCGAGTAGACGTTCGCCCAGGGCGATGGATTCGGAGTGGCGCTGATGCTTGAGGAAGTGACGAATATTGCTGCGTGCTTTGCCGGTGATCACGAAGCTCAACCAGGCCGGATTCGGACGCGCCCCGGGAGCGGTAATGACTTCCACCGTTTGCCCGCTCTGCAGCGGCTCGGATAGCGGCGCCAGGCGGCGGTTGACCCGGCAGGCGATGCAGCTGTTACCCACGTCGGTATGCACTGCGTAGGCAAAATCAACCGGCGTTGAGCCTTTGGGCAGCTCCATGATGCGGCCCTTTGGGGTAAAGATGTAAACCTCATCGGGGAACAGATCGATCTTGACGTTCTCGATGAATTCCAGCGAGTTACCCGCGTTTTGCTGCAGCTCCAACACGCCCTTCAGCCACTGGCGGGTGCGCGCGTGGTGGCCGTTGATCACATCGTCCTTGGACTTGTACACCCAATGCGCGGCAATGCCGTTGTTGGCCATGTCTTCCATTTCCTCGGTGCGGATCTGGATTTCGATGGGGACCCCATGCAAACCAAACAGCGTGGTATGCAATGACTGGTAGCCGTTGGCCTTGGGAATGGCGATGTAATCCTTGAAGCGCCCCGGAAAGGGTTTATACAGGCTGTGCACAGCGCCCAGCACCCGGTAACAGGTATCGGGTTTGTCGACGATGATGCGAAAAGCGTACACATCCATGATTTCGGTGAAGGCTTTGCGCTTGCCGCGCATTTTCTGATAGATGCCATACAAATGCTTTTCGCGGCCCATCACCTTGCCCGGCATGCCTTCGCGCTCAAGGCAGCCTTGCAAAGACTCGAGAATCTTGTTCAGCAACTCCTTGCGATTGCCCCGGGCGCTGCGCACCGCGCGATCAATCATGTTCGAGCGCATCGGATGCATCGCCTTGAAGCCCAAGTCCTCGAACTCGGTACTCAGGCTATGCATGCCCAGGCGGTTGGCGATGGGCGCGTAAATCTCCAGGGTTTCCTTGGCAATGCGCCGGCGCTTCTCCGGTGCCAGTGCGCCCAAGGTGCGCATGTTGTGCAGACGATCGGCGAGCTTGACCAGAATCACGCGAATATCGCGGGCCATCGCCAGGGCCATCTTCTGGAAATTCTCCGCCTGCGCCTCGGCTTTGGTCTCGAAGGTCATCTGCGTAAGTTTGCTGACGCCATCGACCAGTTCGGCCACGGTGTCACCGAACTGGGTGACCAGCGCATCCTTGGGAATGCCGGTGTCTTCGATCACATCATGCAGCATGGCGGCCATCAGGCTTTGATGGTCCATATGCATGTCTGCAAGGATATTGGCTACGGCAAGGGGATGGGTGACGTAAGGCTCGCCACTGCGACGGGTTTGGCCGTCGTGGGCCTGCTCGGCATAGAAATACGCGCGCCGGACTAGGTTGACCTGGTCCGGCTCAAGATAACGGTCGAGCCGTTCGGCAAAAGCTTCTATACCGGGCATGGGATTCTCCCGGTCACGCGTGCGCAGGCTTCGGCGCCAGTGGTTGGCACCCGCGGGTGGCCTGTCACCGACCTGCGCAAGGCGATTACTCGTCCAGATCTGATTCCATCGAGTACAGCGGTTCCTGCTGATCCTGAATGGCTTCCTGTGCCAAAATCTCGTTGGAAATCAGGCCGCCAGCGATTTCACGCAGGGCGACTACGGTGGGCTTATCATTTTCCCAGGCTACCTTCGGCTCCTTGCCGCCGGTGGCCAGCTGACGCGAGCGTTTGGTGGCCAGCATAACCAGCTCAAAACGGTTTTCTACATTTTCCAGGCAGTCTTCAACGGTAACGCGGGCCATGGGTGTACTCCGGAACGGCTTTAATATCGTAGCTCGGCGCGCCCAGAACGGGTCGCCGGACCGTGTAGTGTACTGAATCGAGCCCTAGTCTGACAAGAGCGCTGCCAACATACCCTGATAGCGGTCCTGCTGGCAGGCCTGGCTCAGGCGATGACTGCGCAGGATGGATTTGAGGTCATCCAGGGCAGTATTGAAGTCGTCATTGATTACCAGAAAGTCATATTCCACGTAGTGGCTGATCTCATCGCGGGCCTGGGACATGCGTTTGTCGATCACGCCATTGTCGTCCGTACCGCGGTTGGTCAGGCGTTCGCGCAGCGCCTCGCGCGAGGGTGGCAGAATGAAGATCGAGCGCGCCTGGGGCAGGGCATGGCGCACCTGCTGGGCGCCTTGCCAATCGATCTCCAGAATCATGTCGTGGCCTTCAGCGAGGGTTTTCTCTACCGCGCTTTGCGAGGTGCCATAGAGGTTGCCGAACACTTCCGCGTGCTCGAGAAAGTCGCCCTGCTTGATCTGCTCAACGAAGACGTCACGGCTGACGAAGTGGTAATTGACCCCGTCCAGCTCCCCGGGACGCATGCTTCGGGTGGTGTGGGAGACGGAAACTTTAAGACTCTCGAGCTGATCAATCAGCGCCTTCACCAGGCTGGTTTTGCCTGCGCCCGAGGGCGCAGAAACGATATACAGAGTGCCAGTGGCTTGGGTCATCAGAGGGGTGTCCTGCGGGTCAACGGCTGGAATAATGCGGGTGATTATAGGGGGATTGCGCTCCCGCGTCATGATTCAGCACTTTACGTAGGCATACATGCGGCTATTCTAGCGGGGCAAGGCGCTTGCGCCGTCCTTTATCTGGAGTAATGCATGATTTCGAAATGGCAGTGGGTGCTGGCGCAATTGACCCGAATGCTTTGGGTGCGCGCCTCGCTGTTCGCCTTGCTGGCAGTGCTCGCGGCGCTGCTGGCGAGCGCCGCCGACCGGGTCATGCCTGAAGGTTTGCCGATCAGCATCGGCGGTGACTCGGTCGAGACCATCCTGCATATTCTTGCTTCCAGCATGCTGACGGTGACGACCTTTTCCCTGACGGTGATGGTCTCAGCGTATGCGGCCGCGACCACCAGCGTAACGCCGCGAGCCATTCGGCTGCTGATGCAGGACACCACCACGCAGAACGTGTTGGCCACCTTTCTCGGCTCATTTCTCTTCAGCCTGGTCGGCATTATCGCCCTGAGTACCGAGATATACGGCGAACGCGGGCGTATTGTGTTGTTCGCCTTCACCTTGCTGGTGATTCTGATGATCGTGATCACCATGTTGCGCTGGATCGATCATCTGTCTTCCTTTGGCCGCGTTGGTGATACCACGGACCGGGTGGAGCAGGCGACGCTCAAGGCGCTGGCTGACCGTATCGACAATCCCTGTGTCGGCGGTCATCCCTGGCTGGATGGCAAGCTCCCGGAGGGCTGGGTTCCGATGTACGCCGATAGCATCGGCTATGTACAGCATCTGGACGTTGAGGAGATCTCGGATTGCGCTCAGGAACATGGTCTGCAGGTATATGTAAACAGCTTGCCGGGCAGTTTTGTGCACGAGTCGCGGCCGCTGGCGTGGGTCGACCCTCATACTGACAGCGCCCAGTTTGATACCCTGCGTGCCGCGTTTACCGTGGGCAAGACGCGTTCATTTGATCAGGATCCGCGATTTGGACTGGCGGTGCTGGCCGAGATCGCTTCCCGCGCTCTGTCGCCATCCATGAATGACCCGGGCACGGCGATTGACGTGATCGGCCGGGCGGTGCGTATTCTCTCCCATTGGCCCGTCGACGCTGAAATTCACCAGAGCAAGGAAGTAAGTTGCCAGCGTGTGTGGGTCCCTGCACTGCAACTGGATGAGTTGTTCGAGGATATCTTCCCACCTATCGCCCGCGACGGTGCCTCGCTGATCGAGGTGCAATTGCGCCTGCAAAAGGCCTTTCAGGCACTGGCGGAGCGGGGCGGCCAGTTCCGCCCGGTAGCCGTGCGGCATGCTCAGGTGGCATTCAGGCGCGCCGAAGCGGTGATGGTGCTTGATGACGATGTGGCCCTGCTACGCGAACTGGCTGGCAAGCTTCAAAGCTGAGCAGGGCTTTCGGCGCGGCTTGCAGGTGAAGCATCCTCGAACCTATTGACCTGGCGCAAGGACTTGAAGCCCAGCGCCAGGCCGCTGACCACACCGAGTGTGCACAAGCTACCGATCACCGCCGCCGGCACCACGCCAAACCAGGCGGCACTGGTGCCGCCGCGGAAAACGCCGAGCTCGTTGGATGAGCCGATAAACAGCATATTGACCGCATTCACCCGGCCGCGCATGGTATCCGGCGTAGAAAACTGGATCAGTGCCGAGCGAATGTACATGCTGACCATATCCGCGGCGCCGGCGACCATCAGCGCCCCAAAAGACAGCCAGAACAGCGTCGACAGGGCAAAGACCAGATTGGCGACGCCAAAAATGGCCACGGCAATAAACATGGTGCGCCCCACATTGCGGTTGAATGGCCGTGCGCTCAGGTAAATGCCCACCATGATTTCGCCGATGGCCATGGCGCTGCGCAAGGCGCCCAGCCCTTCTGGCCCGACTTGCAGCACCTCCTTGGCATAAATTGGCAGCAGCGCGACCACACCGCCGAGCAGCACGGCAAACAGATCCAGGGAGATAGTGCCGAGAATGATCGGCCGCGAGCGGATAAAGCCAATACCGGCGGTAAAACGTTTCCAGGCGGTGGCTTCCAGAATCTGCCGTTTTTCGGCGTAGAGCACCGGCACCCGCAGCAGTAGCCCGAGACCCCCGAGAAAGCAGCCGAGACAGACCGCATAGGTCAGCACGCCACCGCCCAGCGCAAACAGCACACCCCCCATCACCGGACCCAGAATGGTCGCGGCCCGCATGATCATGCTGTTGGTGGCGATCGCCTGGGCCAGATGATCGCGAGGCACAATCTGCGGCAACAGGCTCTGCAATGAGGTGCCGATAAACGCCCGGGCGCTACCGTAAAGCATCAGCGCCAGGTAGAACCAGTAGACGTCTTCAACGCCTGTCACCGACAACCACCAGAGCGCAGCGCTGCATAGCGCAGCACCGCTCCAGGCCAGGGCCAGAATGCGCTTGCGGTCGAAGCGATCAATAAGGTCGCCAGCGGGCATCAGCAGCAAGACCATAGGGACGAACTGAGCCAGACCGACATAGGCCAGCGACAGCGGATCGTTGGTGATCTCGTAAACCTGCCAGGCCACGACAATGGCCTGAATCTGCATCGCGAACACCGCGATCAGACGGGCGATGACAAAGGGCAGAAAGCCCGGCTGTCGATAGACGTTGGGACGGCTGAGGCTTGGGTCAGGGCTTTGGCTGGCCAAATGGACGCTCTAGAGGTTCAGGAGATTATCAGCCACATCATTCGATGTTCTGCACTTGCTCGCGCATTTGCTCGATATACACCTTCAGATCCACGGCAGCCTGAGTACTGCGGCTATCAATGGCTTTGGAACCGAGGGTATTGGCTTCACGATTGAACTCCTGCATCAGAAAATCCAGTCGTCGGCCCATCGCCGCCTTGCCGCCGAGCACGTGGCGGGTCTCGGTAACATGGGTATCGAGCCGGTCCAGCTCTTCGGCAACGTCAATTTTCTGTGCCAGCAGCACCAGTTCCTGCTCGACCCGAGTACCGTCGAGCTCCAGGCGCGCCTCGTTGAAACGGTCGATCAGTTTCTGCCGGTGCGCCGCCAGCAAGCTGGGCATCATCTCGCGCAGGGTCTCGACCCGCTCGGAAATTGCCTCAAGGCGTTCTTCCAGCAACTTTTTCAGCTCCGCACCTTCACGCGCGCGCTGGGTCTTGAGCTCGGCCACGGCTTGTTCGAACAGCTTGTTGGCCTGGGCCGTCATTTCCGCCTGGTGGTCCTGTGCGCCGCCCATTACGCCGGGCCAAGCCAGCACTTCCAGGGGATTGATTGGCGCTGGATTGTCCAATTGCTGGCTCACCTGTCTGGCGGCAGCAAGCAGCTGGCTGACCAATGGCTGGTTCAGTTTCAGGCTGTCGACGCTTTGGTCGGCGGGGTTGAAGCGCAGGGTGCATTCCAGTTTGCCGCGGGCGAACTCCTTGCGCAGACGCTCGCGCAGCGGGCCCTCCAGCTCACGAAAAGCCTCGGGCATGCGCAAGCTCGGCTCCAGATAGCGATGGTTGACCGAGCGGATTTCCCAGGCAAGGTTGCCCTGATCTGTGCTCAATTCGCAGCGCGAAAAGGCAGTCATGCTATACACCATCGGTGGGCCTCGCAGAGGGGAAACGGAAACGCATTGTACCCCTGCGCACTCTCAGGTGTCGCCCCGCCTGCTTGAGCCGTATAATCCCAGGCACACATACTTGCAGTACAAGGATTCAATAGATGAAACGTCCCAGTGGCCGCGAAGCCCATCAGATGCGTCAGGTGACCCTGACCCGACATTACACCAAGCATGCCGAAGGTTCGGTGCTGGTGGAGTTTGGTGATACCAAGGTGATCTGTACTGTCAGCGTCGAGGCCGGTGTACCGCGCTTCCTGCGCGGTTCTGGCCAGGGCTGGATTACCGCTGAATACGGCATGTTGCCGCGTTCGACCGGTGGGCGCATGCAGCGTGAAGCCAGTCGTGGCAAGCAGGGCGGGCGTACCCTGGAGATTCAACGGCTGATCGGTCGGTCACTGCGTGCTGCGGTCGACCTGAAAAGCCTCGGCGAAAATACCCTGTATATCGACTGTGACGTGATCCAGGCCGACGGTGGCACCCGTACCGCATCCATCACCGGCGCCTGTGTGGCATTGGTCGACGCCTTGCGGGTCATGAAACAGCGCGGCGCACTGAAGAAAATGCCCGCTGTACAGATGATTGCTGCAGTTTCCGTGGGCATCTATCAGGGCGAACCAGTGCTGGATCTGGACTACCTGGAAGATTCCGCCGCAGACACTGATCTCAACGTGGTCGTGACTGACAAAGGCGGCTTTATTGAAGTGCAGGGCACTGCCGAAGCTGCGCCGTTCAGCGCGGAAGAGCTGAATGCTATGCTGGCATTGGCCAAGCAAGGCGTTGATCAGCTGTTTGCCTTGCAGCTTGCCGCGCTGGAAACCGAGTAAGCGCCCCTGGCGCGGTTCGGTGACTCAGCTTGTACAACATCAGCCCACGATAGGGAGTTCAGGCAATGATCGATGAAGCTCAAACGGTAGTAGATGCCGGGATGCCCGGTCCGGAAGCGCGTCAGTGGGCAATGTTTGCCCACCTCTCGGGCTTTCTGGGTTGCCTGATCCCCTTTGGCAGCCTGATTGGGCCGCTGTTGGTCTGGCAGCTGAAAAAGGATCAGGATCCCTTTATCGATGATCAGGGCAAAGAAGCGCTCAACTTCCAGATCAGCGTCGCGCTGGCGGGATTGCTGTGTGTACTGCTGATGGTTGTGGTAATCGGCTTTCTGCTGATCTGGGCGGTAATTATCGGGGCGGTAATCTTGATGATCATCGCCGCGATCAAGGCCAATGAGGGCAAGGCCTATCGCTATCCGTTCTGCTGGCGAATCATTAAATAGCTTGAAGCTTTCGCCGCGGGGCCGCGGCTCCTACCGGGTTGAGACAGCATCTGTGGGAGCGGTGGTCTTGTGGGAGCGGCGGCCTCGCCGCGAATCGTCCGGCAAACCGCCAGTGCGTCTCAGATACTCAGCGTCCAGTCATAATCAATGACCACCGGCGCGTGCTGTGAAAAACGCGCGTCACGGGGGATCTGTGCATTGGTGACGAAACGGCGCAGGCCGGGGGTCAGGATCTGGTAATCGAAGCGCAAGCCCAGATTCAGGCTCTCGGCCTGCTCGCTATCTGGCCACCAGCTGTACAGCTCAGCTTCGCGGGTCACTTCGCGTAGTGCATCGACATAACCCAGATTGCCAAAAATCTCATCCATCCAGGCGCGTTCCGGCGCCATAAAGCCGGGTTCATTCTGGCAGTCGCGCCAGTTTTTTACGTCCAGCTTCAGGTGGGCGCTGAACAGCGAACCGCAGTAGATAAACTCTCGACGTTTCCGGCGTTGCTTGTTCAGGTAGCCGGTGAAGTCGTTCATGAACTTGAATTTCTGATTCAGGTCGGCGTCGCCATTGCGCCCGGACGGCAGCAACAGGCAGCCAATGCTGACCTTGTCAAAATCGGCTTGAATGTAGCGGCCGTAACGGTCGGCCAGCTCAAAATCCAGCCCCATGATGATCGCTTTGGGCGCGGTTTTGGTGTAGATCGCCACGCCGCCCTGGCTGGGGACTTCCGCCTCGAAGCAGTATTGCCAGTAGCCGTCGATCCAGTAGGGGTCCTGCTCAAGTTCGGGGGCGGTAACGCGGATGTCCTGCAGGCAAATCACATCAGCATCTTGTGTGCGCAGCCAGTCAAACAGACCTCGGGCGGCCGCCGCCTCGACGCCGTTGACATTCAGACTGATAATTCGCATACATGGCTCCCCAAAAATCGAACGTGTATGATAACCGAGCTTGAGGGGATTTTGTTAAGAAGAGGGTGGGGATGCACGAATATCAGCGGGAATTCATACGTTTTGCTCTGGACCGACAGGTATTGCGCTTTGGCGAATTCACGCTGAAATCCGGTCGCAGGAGCCCTTATTTCTTCAATGCCGGCCTGTTCAACACCGGCTCTGCGTTAGGGCGTCTGGGTCGTTTCTATGCCCAAGCCTTTGTGCACAGCGGGCTGGACGATATCGACGTGATTTTTGGCCCCGCTTATAAAGGCATCCCGTTAGCGGCCGTCACTGCGGTTTCTCTGGCTGAAAGTTTTGATCGCGATGTGCCATACTGCTTCAACAGAAAAGAAGCCAAGGACCATGGCGAGGGCGGCACGCTGGTAGGCGCGCCACTTGAGGGCCGGGTGCTGATCATTGACGATGTGATCACCGCTGGGACCGCCGTGCGCGAAGTGATGGAGATTATCAAGGCCGCTGGCGCCGAGCCCGCTGCGGTGATGATTGCCCTTAACCGGGAAGAGCGCGGACAGGGCGAGCTGTCGGCAATTCAGGAGGTCGAGCGCGATTTCGGCATTCCGGTTGTCAGTATTGTTTCCCTGACCCAGGTTCTGGATTTTCTGCAAGAAGACGCCGATTTGCGGCATCACCTGCCAGCCGTGCGGGCGTACCGCGCTGAGTTCGGCATATAAGTCCCGGCAGCCCTGTCGCAGGTTGTCTGGTCGTACACTGGGAGCCATGGCTCCAAGGACAGGGGTGTTGTTTTTATGCTGAGGTCGTTTTCCGGCGTGCTCGTCGGGCTGCTGATCAGTGTGGCTGCTTATGGTCAGCAGGCGCAGCTCTATCGCTACGTTGATGACAAGGGGGTCACCGTATTGGGCAATCGGGTGCCTCCCGAGTTTGTCAGCCGTGGCTACGAAGTGCTGGACAGCAACGGCCGCGTGCGTGAAGTCATTCCCGCTGCGCCAACCCCCGAAGAGCTCCAGGCCACCCGTGAAGCCCGGGAAGCACAGGCGCGTCAACGCCAATCCGATACCACTCTGTTGCGGCTGTACAGCAGTCAGGCGGATCTGGATCGTGCTCACGCACGCCAGTTGGCCCAGATCGAGAGCCTCATTCAGTCCGCTCGCGGTGAGATCGACGGAGTGCAGGATCGCCGCGAAGAATTACAGCAACGGGCTGCGGTGCAGGAACGTGCTGGCCGCGAGATAGATGCGCAGATTCTGCAGGAGCTGGCGCATGCCGACGATGAAACCGAGCGTCTGGAGCGTTTGATCGAAGCCAAGCAGTTGGAAATAAAAGAAGTACGCGCCAGTTTCGTACATCAGCGCGCACGTCTGGGTTACTTGCTGGGCGCCAGCGACAGCGAGAGCTGATCACAGCTGAACGGCCCCGCCTCAGTACTCTTTCCGCAAGCTCAACCACTCGGGCGCCGTTCAGGCGCCTTCGGGAAGCACTTTTTCGAATTCGCTGACTGCGCTACGAAAGCTGGCAGGAATCGGGCTCGGTCTGCGACTGCTCTGGTCGGCATGCACATAGACGATTTCGCCATTGACCAACAGCTCCTCAGCGCGATAAATCCCGATCAGAAACTGCATGCTTGAATTACCCAGCCGGGCGATGCGCACATGCACATCCAGCAGATCATCGAAGCGTGCCGGTGAGCGGTATTCCAGCAGGGTACGCACGGCGAAAAAGTCGCTGCCATTCACGCCGGTTTCGCCGCTGTAGGTCTGACCCATCGCGCGAAAATACTCGGTGATACCGACGTCGGCATAGGTCAGATAATGGCCGTTGAACACGATGCCCTGCATATCGGCCTCGGCCCAGCGCACGCGCAGCGTGTGATGGAAGCGGAAGTCATCCAGTTGCATCGTTCAGTCCTGCTTCTGATTGGTAATCAGGGTACCCACGCCGGTATCGGTGAAGATTTCCAGCAAGACAGCATTTGGTACCCGACCGTCGACGATGATCGCGCTGCTGACGCCGCCCTGGACCGCATCCAGCGCGCAGCGGATCTTCGGCAGCATGCCGCCATAGATGGTGCCGTCGGCGATCAATGCATCGACCTGAGCAGTGGTCAGCCCGGTGAGCACATTGCCGGCCTTGTCCATCAAGCCTGCGATGTTGGTCAGCAGCATCAGTTTCTCTGCCTGCAGCGCCTCGGCAACCTTGCCCGCTACCAGGTCGGCATTGATGTTGTATGAAGCGCCATCGCTGCCGACGCCAATCGGGGCAATCACCGGGATGTAGTCATCGCAGACCAGGCTGTTGATCAGCTTGGTATTGATCTCCACCACTTCGCCTACGTGGCCGATGTCGATGATCTCCGGCTTGTCCATACCGGGGGTGTTGCGCGTGACCTTGAGCTGACGCGCCTTGATCAGCCCCGCATCCTTGCCGGTCAGGCCGATGGCGCTACCACCGTGCTGGTTGATCAGGTTGACGATGTCCTTGTTCACCAGGCCGCCGAGAACCATTTCCACCACGTCCATGGTCTGGGTATCGGTAACGCGCATCCCTTCAATGAACTGGCTTTCAATATTCAGACGCTTGAGCAGATCGCCGATCTGCGGCCCGCCGCCATGCACCACCACCGGATTGATGCCCACGGTTTTCATCAGCACGATGTCGCGGGCGAAGCTGTTTTTCAGCTCGTCGCTTTCCATCGCGTTTCCGCCGTATTTGATGACAATGGTCTTGCCGGTAAAGCGTTGGATATAGGGCAGAGCTTCGGTAAGAACCCGGGAAACCTGGGTGGCGGCGTCACGACTCAACATGGTGGGTCTCATTCTCCTATCGATAAGATATTCAGTCCGGGATGCCTGGCATCACCGCTATGCAAAGCAAGGCCCGCCGCTGTATGACAGGGGCGGGCCGGTAATTGTTCAGAATGTTGGCTGTATATCGCTGGCGACCAGCGCCAGCTGCTCGCGGAACAGTTGCTGGATCCGCTCGAGTTCTTCGGCTTGATCGGCCTCGAAGCGCAGCACCAACATCGGCGTGGTGTTGGAAGCACGTACCAGACCCCAGCCTGAGGGGTAGTCGACGCGGATCCCATCCAGCGTGGAGACCTTGCCAGTGCCCCATTGCGCCTGCTTTTTCAACGCCTCGATGATCTCGAACTTGCGCGCTTCGCCCACGCTCAGGTTTATCTCGGGGGTCACCAGGCCAACCGGGTACTTATCGAAGATATCGGCGCTCTCGCCACTGTTCTGCGTCAGGATGGACATCAGCTCCAACAGACGGCAGGCGCTGTACAGACCATCATCGAAGCCGAACCAGCGCTCCTTGAAGAAGATGTGCCCGCTCATCTCGCCGCCGAGCATCGCGCCGGTTTCAATCATCTTGGCCTTGATCAGCGAATGGCCGGATTTCCACATCACCGGCCGGCCGCCCATGCGGCTGATCAGCATCGGCAAGCGCCGTGAGCACTTGATGTCAAAGACGATGTCGGCGCCGGGATGACGGGTGACAATGTCTTCGGAAAACAGCATCATCAGGCGATCGGCATAGATCATATCGCCCTTGGCAGTGACCACGCCGAGGCGGTCCGCGTCGCCGTCCAGGGCAATGCCGACGTCGGCACCCTGACGGGCTACCTCGGCGATCAGGTCCTGCAGGTTTTCCAGCTTGCCCGGGTCCGGATGATGGTTAGGGAAGTTGCCGTCCACCTCACAATACAGTGGCGTCACTTCGCAGCCCAGGCTTTCGATCAATTGCTGGGCGATCACACCGCCGACGCCGTTGCCGCAATCAATGACCACCTTCAACGGGCGTACCAGCACCACATCTTCGGTGATCTGACGGCGATAGGCGTCCAACAGATCGAGTTGCCTGCGGCTGCCGGCACCTTCGTGCAGATCGTTCTCGCGCAGCCGCCGGTGCAGATCGCTGATGCGCTTTTCAGAGAGAGTTTCGCCAGCAATCACGATCTTCAAGCCGTTATAGTCGGCCGGATTATGGCTGCCGGTGAGCATCACGCCAGAGGTCGCTTCAGTGGTGTGGGTGGCGTAATAGAGTACGGGTGTCGGCACCATGCCCAGATCGGTGACGTGGCAGCCACTGTCCATCAGGCCGCGAATCAGCTGCTCACTGAGCGCCGGCCCCGAGAGCCGGCCATCGCGGGCAACGGCTATCTTGGCTTCGTCTGCGGCGATGGACTCGCTACCGATTGCCCGGCCCAGCCAGTACACCGCTTCTTCAGTCAAGGTTTTGCCGACCACACCACGGATATCATAGGCGCGGAAAATCTCTGCAGGTATCTCCGGGATCACAGGCCCGGCGGGCTGTTCGCCAGACATGCCAAAGGCGTCATCGTCACTGTCGACGATGTCGATATCCAGAATGTCCCGGTTCTGAAATGCCGGGCTGTCAGGCACTTCGCGGGCGATGGGTTTGGACGGTTTCCGGCCAGCGTTTTCACGCTCGGGGCTAGGGCCCAAGGTACGGCCGCTGCCACTGGCCAATTGCATGATGCTCTGGCCTACCCGCACCAGCGGGCCGAGTTGCAGGCCGGCGGCCTTGTGGCCATGCGTCAGTTGGATGAGGACCTCGGCGTCCGCGTTAAGCCGCGAGGTCCAGCTGCGCTGCAACTGCCACAGACCGATCATCAGGCCAAACAGAGCCAGTAGAACCGCTGCCAGCAACAGTAGTGGATTGACCAGGCCGGCGCTGAGCGCGGGACCGGCCATGAACTGGATACTCCAGGCCGGATTGACGCTGGAGATCGACACCGGTTCGCCGAAGCCGCTGCCCGCTTGATATAGCGTTTGTGCCGTGGCGCCGGGAAAGGTCTGAGTCAGGGTAATCTGGCCACTGTCTTCAGGCAGGGCGGGGAGGGCAGAAGTAAGCCGCTGCAGTTCGAAGACGGCAATCAGCGTGCCACCAATCGGTGCGTTCTCTGAAGCGCGCAAGGGTTTGACGGCATACAGGCGCCACTGGCCGTCCACCGGGTGGACCTCCATGGGTACCGGCATATTGCGTTCGGCGCGCCGAATCATGTCCAGGGCGGCAAAGCTGAGCGGCGCATCCTGCGCATCGGTCACCTCAGCGCGGCCGACGGCGTTGGTGTAAATCGCCAGATTGCCGGCCAGGTTGTAACGCAGCAAGCGCTGCATGCTGGCACTGCCGCCTTGCTGCAGAGCGACCTGCAACTGCGGATTGGCGGCCAGCCGGCTAAGGTCGGCATCCAGTTGACGAATGCTCTGGTTCAGGGCGCCAGCCTGTTGCGTCGCATAGGCTCTGGTCATGTCTGTGCGGTAGCGTTCACTGCCCATGCCGAACAGCGCAATCCAGATCGGAATCGCCGCCAAAGCCAAACCTATCAGTGCCAGCAGCAACGGCGTCAAAGTACTGGGCAGGGTTGATCCTGCTTTGGCCGTCTGTTGTTTTTTTAGTTTGATCACTGCTTACCGCCTCCCTGCCCACTGCGTCGTGAATGGTTAATGGCTGCCGGTATGGCCGAATCCACCAGCGCCCCGCTGACTGTTATCGAAGCTGTCGACGATGTCCAGCTTTGCTTGCAGCACCGGCACCAGAATCAGCTGAGCGATGCGTTCGCCAGGCTCTATGGTGAAGGCGCTCTGGCTGCGGTTCCAGCAAGAGACCATCAGTTGGCCCTGGTAATCGGAGTCGATCAGGCCGACCAGATTGCCCAGCACTATCCCGTGCTTATGGCCCATACCGGAGCGCGGCAGAATCATCGCAGCCAAGCCGGGGTCGGCAATATGGATGGCCAGTCCGGTGGGCAGCAGTTGGGTCTGGCCAGGCTCAAGTGTCAGGGGCTCATCCAGCATGGCGCGCAGGTCCAGTCCGGCGGAGCCTTCGGTGGCGTAATGCGGCAAAGGCCACTGCTGACCCAGACGCGGGTCCATTACCTTGGCTTGAAGTGTGTGCATACGGCGTCCTTATGAAGTCTGGATCATGAAATCGTCAGTCATGGGGTCTGAGAAGAGGGCTGCCGGGCAAGCTGTTCGGCTATAAAAGCAATGATCTGGCGGGCCAGCTTCTGTTTGCTGGCGTGCGGCAGGCTGTGCTGTTGCAGCGTTCGGTCAATCAGGGTCACGGCGTTGTCATCGCTGTTAAAACCAATACCCGGTTGGCTGACGTCATTGGCGATGATCAGATCGAGATTCTTGCGCTTCAGTTTGCCCTGGGCGTAGCTGAGCACCTCATTGGTTTCAGCGGCGAAGCCGACGCACCAGGGACGTGCCTGGCCTGCTGGTGGCGAAGAGAGGGTGGCGAGAATATCCGGATTGCGTACCAGGCTCAGCGTCATGCCGTCTCCTGAATGCGGATCTTTCTTCAACTTGCTGTCGGCGCAGTGCGCAGGGCGGTAGTCGGCTACCGCAGCAGAGGCAATGAATACATCGGCGGGCAGGGCATCCTGGCAGGCGTGGAGCATATCTTCAGCGCTGACCACATCCACCCGTTGCACTCGTGGCGGGGTCGGCAGGTTCACCGGTCCGGCAACCAGGGTGACCCGTGCCCCGGCTTCGGCGGCAGCTTCAGCCAGAGCAAAGCCCATTTTTCCGGAGCTGTGATTGGAGATGTAGCGTACCGGGTCGATGGCCTCGCGCGTGGGGCCGGCGTTGATCAGCAGATGCAGGCCGGCGAGGCTGCCGCGCTCAAAACAGCCAGCGACCTTCATGGCGATATCAGTCGGCTCGAGCATCCGGCCGGGGCCGATATCGCCACAGGCCTGTTCGCCGGCGCCGGGCCCGAAGATGCTGACGCCGCGTTGCAGCAGGGTATCGAGGTTGGCCTGGGTCGCGGCATCGCGCCACATTGCCTGATTCATGGCGGGTGCCAGGGCGATCGGGGCATCAGTAGCCAGTACCAGTGTGGTCAGCAGATCATCGCCACGGCCCTGGGCCAGGCGGGCCATCAGATCGGCAGTGGCAGGCGCGATCAGCACCACATCAGCCCAGCGCGCGAGTTCGATATGACCCATGGCAGCCTCGGCAGCCGGATCGAGCAGATCACCATGCACGGGGTGCCCCGACAACGCCTGCAGTGTCAGCGGAGTGATGAACTCGCGCGCGGCCTGGGTCATGACCACCCGCACCTCGGCGCCGGCATCACGCAGCCGGCGTATCAGTTCCGCGCTTTTATAGGCGGCAATGCCGCCGCTGACGCCCAGAAGAACCCGTTTGTTGACCAACCGCTGCATGCTTGACTCCTGAGCTACGCCGACCTATGGCGAACACATTCCAGCCTAGTGATACTAGCACAAGGCCGCTATTTGACTGCGCAGGCGGGTATCGACCCGCTTGTCGTCAGCTTTTATACTGCGACCATATTACACCGCACGAACAGGAAGTACGTGCCTGACTAGCAGGGAAATGCTCATGCCTATCACCGATTGGCCGCTCGCCGAACGTCCGCGGGAGAAACTCATCAAGCAGGGCGCTGCTGCGCTGTCGGATGCCGAATTGCTCGCGATCTTTCTACGCACGGGTATTCCCGGCCGCAGCGCGGTGGACTTGGCGCGCGATCTGCTCAGCGGTTTCGGCAGCCTGCGCGCCCTGGTGCAGGCGGATATGCCCGATTTTTGCACGCATCCCGGGCTCGGGCCTGCCAAATACGTGCAGTTGCAGGCAGTGATGGAAATGGCCCGCCGGCATCTGTTCGAGGAGCTCAAGCGCGGCACGGCGCTCACCTCGCCTGGTGCAGTGCGCCAATACCTGCGTAGCCGTATGGCGCATCTGCCACATGAAGTCTTCGCCTGTCTGTTTCTGGATAACCAGCACCGTGTCATCGCCTTCGAAGAGCTGTTCCAGGGCACGCTCGACAGTGCCAGCGTTTACCCGCGTGAAGTGGTCAAGCGGGCGTTGGCACTGAACGCTGCTGCGGTGATTCTTACGCACAACCACCCGTCGGGTGTGGCCGAGCCGAGTCAGGCTGATCAGATGCTTACACGGCGCCTGAAAGAAGCGCTGGGGCTGGTGGATATACGCGTGCTTGACCACTTGGTGGTAGGTGATGGGGACCCGGTTTCCTTTGCTGAACGGGGCCTGCTATAAAGTAGAAATAATCAAAAGTCGTTGCTTGCAGGGCCTGCTTTTGATATAAAGCTCCGCTCTTCTCGGGGCTGCGCCTGCACAGATGCATTTGCAGGTCGGCATAAAGGCTTGCCCCGGCTGGAAAACACATTTTTTATGGCTTCCAACCAGTTCGGGTTGGGCAAGTGGTTGGAGAGGGTTAACCATGTCTCGAGTATGTCAGGTGACCGGTAAAGGTCCAGTGACTGGGAACAACGTTTCCCACGCTAACAACAGAACCAAGCGTCGTTTTCTGCCTAACCTGCAGCATCATCGTTTTTGGGTAGAGTCAGAGAAGCGTTTTGTGCGTCTGCGCACGTCCACCAAGGGTATGCGTATTATTGACAAGCGCGGCATTGATGTCGTCCTGTCTGAAATGCGCGCCCGTGGCGAAAAAGTTTAAGGAGCAGTTCCATGCGTGAATTAATTCGTCTGATTTCTTCTGCCGGTACTGGTCACTTCTACACTACCGATAAGAACAAGCGTACTACGCCCGATAAGATCGAAATCAAGAAGTTCGATCCCGTCGTTCGCAAGCACGTGATGTACAAGGAAGGCAAGATCAAATAAGGTCTGCCTCCCGCAACAAAAAACCCGCTTCGGCGGGTTTTTTGTTGTCTGGATATTGCTTTGTATTGGTTGCCGGTCGGCTCTTAAGGCTCGCCGCCCACTGCAAAGTTGGGCAGCCGGTCCACGGCCTGGGTGAAAGCGAAGGGAATGGAGATGGTATCCAGCCCTACATTCTTCTGCACCACGAAATGCAGGTGCGGGCCGGTACTGTTACCGGTATTGCCGGACTTGCCCAGTGGCGTACCTACATTCACGCGCTGGCCTTCCTGTACCACCACCGAGCGGTGTTTGAGATGCAGGTACACACTCATGGTGCCGTCATCGTGCAGCAGCCGTACAAAGTTACCTGAGGGGTTGGTACCGCGGCCAGACTGGTTGTTTTCGGTTTTCACCACCACGCCAGGTCGCGAAGCCACAATCGGCGTGCCTTCCGGCATGGCAATATCAATGGCGTAGCGGCCCTTGGCCCCGGTATGGCTATAACCGCCGCCGGGGCCCTGTGTCACGCGGAAGGGGCCACCCTGCCAAGGCAAGGGGTAATCCTTCAACGCATGTTTAGCACGTGGGTCACCCACGGCGTGCTTCAGCTTGTAGCTGTAGCTGGGTGGCCCGGCACCGACTTCGGGAGCCAGGGTCAGCAGGCGCATCTGCTGGCGTGGTTGCAAAATCCAGCGCACTGGTTTGGCCGGTACGCCGATCAGATTCTTTGCCGACTCGATGCTCAGCTCAACTTCCACTGGCGCATACAGATCGTTGTGCACCACCAGGGTCTCGCCGCCGGCATGCTTGTCGGTGGTGACGTAAACGTCTTTATCGAAGGTTTCGACCATGGCATCGCGAAACACGAATATCTCGGCGCCCTTGGTTTCCTTGTCGGTGTAGGTCACTACACCATTGCTGTCGACATATTTATAG
The DNA here is from genome assembly GCF_009497895.1 of Halopseudomonas pelagia. NCBI lineage: Bacteria > Pseudomonadati > Pseudomonadota > Gammaproteobacteria > Pseudomonadales > Pseudomonadaceae > Halopseudomonas > Halopseudomonas pelagia. Next base: position 558,508 of record NZ_CP033116.1, read on the forward strand.
ATGGTCGATGCCAGCAGCACAGGGCTTGCCAGCAGCAAAGCCAGGCCGGTGAAGAAGGTCCGCATCCTTTGCAACCTCACATAATGCGTGTTGGCGAAAAAGCCGAGTCTATCCTGTTGTGCGCGTGGTGGCGACACGCACAACAGGGCGCTGTGATCAGCGTGCCATGCCCGGCGCAGGTTGCAGGGAATAGGTCCGCAGCGTCGCAGCAAAATCCTGCAGCGCCTTGATCCCACTGGTTTCTGCCTGGTGACACCATTCACGCAAAGCCTGCAGCATATCGTGGCCGTTGGCACTGGTGCGTCCCCAGATCTGCTGTAGTGCCAGACGCTTCTCGTAGATCACTTTCAGTGCCTGACTTTCAGCCAGTACACGCTGCAGTTTTTCTTCATTCTGGCTGTCCATCAAACTGCTTTCGCGGCTGAGCAGGCGCTTGGCGCGGCGAAACAGGTGGCGGACCGACTCATCAACCCGATGCATTTCCTGCTGCACCAGGGGTTTGATCACCAACTTGCGGTACTGGGCCATGATCTGAAAGCGATTATTCAAGATCGCCATCGCGGTATCCATGTCCAGCGTCTGCTTGCCTTCGACCTGATGCGCGATCGGCGCGGTACGCCGCACCTTGGCCAGCCCCAGCAGGCTGAACAGGCGGATCCATAACCAACCCATATCGAACTCCCACTTCTTCACCGACAGCTTGGCGGAGTTCGGGTAGGTGTGGTGATTGTTATGCAGTTCTTCCCCGCCAATCAGAATGCCCCAGGGCATGATATTGGTCGCTGCGTCCTTGCATTCAAAGTTGCGGTAGCCCAATGCGTGGCCCAGACCATTGATCACGCCTGCGGCCATCACCGGGATCCACATCATCTGCACAGCCCATACGGTCAGGCCGAGCACGCCGAATAGCGCCAGATCAATGAACGCCAGCAGGGTCACGCCAGCAATCGGAAAGCGGCTGTAGAGATTGCGCTCGATCCAGTCGTCCGGGCAATTTTTGCCATAGATACGCAGAGTTTCCTCGTTCTTGGCCTCTTCCATATACAGCTCGGCGCCTTTGCGCAGCACGGTAGACAGACCTTTATGCACCGGGCTGTGAGGGTCTTCCGGTGTTTCGCATTTGGCGTGGTGCTTGCGGTGGATGGCGGTCCACTCGCGGGTGTTCATGCTGGTTGTGAGCCACAACCAGAAACGGAAAAAGTGCTGCAGCGCGGGGTGTAGCTCGAGCGCACGGTGGGCCGAGTAACGGTGCAGATAAACAGTGACGCTGACGATGGTGATATGCGTCAGAACCAGGGTGACGGCCAGGATTTGCCAGCCGCTGAGTTGCAGTAAACCTTGATACCACATAGGGCTTCTATTCCTCTTTCAGCATTTCCGGAAAAACACCGGAATTTCGATTATGGACCAGGACACAGCTAAATGACACGTCCGTCAGACAATCGGCGAGTGCTATATTGCTAACTAAGCTTGAATACAACTGAGTAATGCATGACATCCAGTCGCAGTGCCTGGCACATCAGCCTTACATATATGGTAGTCGCTACCCTGTGGATTCTGTTTAGCGACAAAGTGTTGCTATGGCTGGGTGTGGAAATCATCACCCAGCAGCGCCTGCAGACGCTCAAAGGATTGCTTTTCGTCACGGTTACCGGTGTCCTGTTGTTCTACTCCACGCGCCACCATCTACGTCGCCGTCTGCAACAGGAGCAGGCGCTACGTCATAGTGAAGAACGCTTCGATCTGGCGTTGCTCGGCTCCAATGATGGGGTATGGGATTGGGATATCGTCTCCGGCGAATTGTATTTTTCTGATCGCTGCAAATTGGTCCTCGGGTATCCGCCCGAGTTCGACATGAATCAACAGGACACCTGGCTAAAGCGCCTGCATCCCGAAGATCGCCTTTCACTGCAAGCGGAATTGCGCCGGCATATAAGGGGCGAGACCGAGCGCCTGGATCATGTGCACCGGATCCGCCGTCGCGATGGGTTTTACGCCTGGGTCCAGGCGCGCGGCCAGGCGGTGCGCAACGCGCAGGGCAGAGCAATCCGCATGGTCGGCATCGTTTGCGATGTCACTCAGCAGAAATTGGATAACGAGCGCCTGCAGCAGGCCGCGGTGGTGTTCGACAGTACCAATGAAGGCGTCGTGGTCAGCGATAGCCGTAATCGTATTACCAACGTCAATAACGCCTTCTGCCGTATTACCGGGTACACCCACGATGAAGTGGTCGGGCAGAAGCCCGGGCTGCTGAAATCCGGTTGGCATGACGAGCTGTTCTATCGGGAAATGTGGGAAACCTTGGCCCATACGGGTAGCTGGCAGGGCGAAATATGGAACCGGCGCAAGGATGGCGAGATATACCCGCAATGGCAGGCCATCAATACCGTAAACGACAAAAGCGGCAAGCTCACGCATTACGTAGCGGTATTCTCGGATATATCCGTGCTCAAGCAGTCGCGCCAGGAGATCGACTTTCTCGCGCACCATGATCCGCTCACACGGTTGCCTAATCGACTATTGCTGACCGAGCGGTTGACCAACGCCCTGGTGCGCGCCAAGCGCCGGGAGCAACGGCTAGGTCTGATCTTTATTGATCTGGACCGCTTCAAGACGGTTAACGATAGTCTCGGGCATACCGCCGGCGATGAACTGCTGCGTCAGGCGGCTCAGCGGATGTCGCGCCTGTGCCGCGAAGAAGACACGCTAGCCCGTCTAGGGGGTGATGAGTTTGTCATGCTGGTGGAAAACCTTGCCGAGACTGACGACATCACGCCCATCGCGCAACGCTTGCAACGCGGCTTTGCCCGGCCCTTCGACATTAACGGGCAACTCATTCACCTGAGCGTGAGCCTGGGGATGAGCATCTTCCCCGAAGACGGCCAGGAAGGTGGCGAGCTGCTGACCAATGCCGATGCCGCGGTTACCCAGGCCAAGCAGAATGGCCGCAATACCTACGCGTTTTACACCCAGGCGCTGACCGACAATGCCCGCCTGCAGATGTCCTTGCAGGCCGATCTGCACCAGGCGATCAAGCTGCATCAACTGCAGGTGTTCTATCAGCCGCAGATCGACATGCACAGCGGGCGCGTCATCGCTCTTGAAGCGCTGGTGCGCTGGCAGCATCCGCAGCGCGGCCTGATCCCTCCGGCGGAGTTTCTGCCGGTAGCGCAGCATGTTGGCTTGCTGATCCCGATTGATGAATATGTGCTGCAGCAGGCCTGCCTGCAAATGCGTCAGTGGCTAGATGCGGGGTATCCGCTGACCTGCGTGGCGGTGAACATGTCCGGCTCCACGCTGGAACGTGGCGATGTGGTTAGCAACGTTAAAAAGGCCCTCGCTGGCGCCAATCTACCTGCCGCACACCTGGAATTGGAATTGACTGAAAGCGAAATCATGCAACAGGACGATCGCTGTATAGATACTCTCGACGCCCTGCGTGGCATGGGAGTCCGACTATCGATTGACGATTTCGGCACCGGTTATTCTTCGCTGCTCAGGCTCAAACGCCTGCCGGTCGATACCTTGAAGATTGATCGCGGTTTTATCAACGATTTGCCGGGTTCGGCAAACGACAGTGCCATATCCCGGGCGATCATTGCCCTGGGCCAGAGTTTGCAAATGTCCATCGTCGCCGAGGGTATCGAGACTCAAGCGCAGCACGAGCTGCTCAGGGAGATGAAGTGCGATGTCGGGCAGGGCTATCTGTATAGCAAGCCGCAGGATGTAGCGACAATTACTGCCTATCTAATCGACCACTTCAGAGATGAGCTGAAATAGTCAAGGTGTGTAACATGGATTGTACATTGAGGAATTTATTGTACAGGTACTGTACAAAGATAGTGCAACTCACATAACACCCTCCTTGGAGAATACTATGTTTGCACTGACTCAAAACTTCACCCAACGCGCTCGCTACACCTTGCTGGCCATGTTCAGCGCCAGCATGTTGATAGCGGCTCCCGCTTATGCGGATCACCATGGCGACAAGAAAGCCGCGGCGGACATCGTAGATACTGCAGTAGCAGCTGGCAGCTTCGAGACGCTGGTCACGGCAGTACAAGCGGCTGACCTGGTGGACACGCTGAAAGGCGACGGCCCGTTCACCGTGTTTGCGCCTACTGACGAGGCTTTTGCCAAAATCCCTCAAGCCGATCTGGAAGCCTTGTTGGCCGATAAGGAAAAGCTGACGGAAGTACTCACCTACCACGTGGTGCCAGGTAAAGTTATGGCAGCCGACGTGATCAGCATGACCAGCGCTGAAACGGTGCAGGGCGGTATGCTTACGATTGATGCTTCTGACGGCGTGAAGGTCAATGACGCTACTGTTACTGATACGGACATCAAAGCCAGCAATGGTGTGATCCATGTGATCGACACGGTATTGATGCCGGGTATGTAAACACGTGGTTGCATTACAGCAGGGCAGACTTTGGTCTGCCCTTTTTTATGGGCGCTGCTCTATGAGAACAGCGTGATCATTTCAACAAGTTTTCCTCATCCGATGTGCGCAATTCCTCCGCCACTTGCTTGTCTATGCTCAGGTCGGTCGCGGTATCCATGGCGCTTGAGTGGGAGGTCGGCGCAGGATTTTCTGTGATCGCGGGTGGATGTGAAACAGACTGTGCATCATTGTCCAGCAGCACCCGGTAGGTCGCTAAAGGTGCGACTATCGCCGCCTGGTCGAAAGCCCGTTTCACTATGCGAATCGCTTCGCTGCGGGACTTGTGAAAATCACTGTCGCGTTGATCGATCCAGGCCATAAAGCGCAGTTGCGCTGCGCTGTCACCCAGCTCCATGATCAGGCCCTGGGGTTCCGGATCGTCGAGTACACCAGGCATGCCGCGAAGCGCGTCAAGCCCCAGTTGGCGAGTCTTGGCCAGGTCGTGAGGGCTGGGGATGCTGATATTGAACTCAAAGCGGCGCAGCGGGTTGCGGGTGAAATTGGTCATCGCTGAGGTGATGATGACGCTGTTGGGGATGCGCAGATGATTGCCGTCGCGGGTCATCAATACCGTATCCCGCGAGGTCAGACGCATGACCTTGCCGTTGAATGCGCCGACCTCCACCTGGTCGCCGATGCTGAAGGGATTGCGGGCGCTGAGCAGGATGCCTGCCAGGTAGTTCTCAACGATGTTGCGAAAGGCAAAGCCGACGGCAATGCCGGCTACGCCGGCGATACCCAGAATGGCGCCTACCAATGCTGTGGCGTCCATGACCTCCAGAGCGATTAGCACCCCTATAGCGGTGATAACCAGGCGAACCATCCGCTTGCCGAGGCTAGAAGCCTGCTCGGACAGGCCGATTCGTCGTAGCCATGCGTCGTGGTTGCCGGCCCAGCGGCCAAGCAAAGCGAAGACGATAAAGATCGCCAGCGCCATCAGGCCCACTGGCAGCGTCTGCAATGCGCTGGCGCTCATGTCTCTGAAGCGGCGCGTCAGCGGCTGGACCCGCGCTGAAATGTTCACATCATCTTCCAGGCGATTCTGAACGTAGACCACGCCTTCAACTCGACGGGCAATGTCGTCGATATCCCGAGCGACGCGCAGGTTGCTGACATTGCCGCTCAGGGTGACCACGCCGGCATTGACCTGAATCTGAATGGCATCCAGGCCGTCAATGGCGCCGAGCACCTGGGTCAAGCGCTGCTGGATGGCCTCGTCCTGGGGAGCGTCGATGACGCGTATTTCCGCCTCCAGATTATCGCCTTGTTGGCTCTGCGCCAGTGGCATCCAACTGAGCAGCAGGACGAGGGTGAAAAGCAGGTGCTTGTTCATCATCAGGCTCTTAACGGTAAATTAATGGCGTCGGGCAATTAGCTGGGCAGTTTAGAGCAAGAGCGCGGAGTCGCCTATTGGAACGAAAATCGCCAAGTGTCAGTCACACATAGCGAATTGTTCTCAAAGAGGTTATTCATGCGACTGAAAATGCTGACACTGTGCTCTGCTTTGCTAATGACCTGTGGCGCTGCGACGGCGAACCAGCCTAACGTTTACGGGCTGAGTGAAAAGGCCTTGCTGCCGGAATTGGATCTGGAAGTACCGGCCAAGCTGGATACCGGTGCGGTTACCGCGTCGCTCAGCGCGCAGAACATCAAGCTGTTCAAGCGTGATGGCGAAGACTGGGTGCGTTTCGAATTGGCTGTTGAGGGTGAGCAGGAAGGTAAAGAGCTGGAGCTGCCGGTAGTGCGCATCAGCCAGATCAAGCGTCGCGCAGCGGACATACCTGAAGGCGAAACCAAGGATTACACGTCCCGGCCGGTGATTGAAATGGCCGTGTGCATGGGTGGTGTGAAAGAGAATATTGAGGTCAATCTGACTGATCGTACCTCGTTTTCCTACCCTTTCCTGATCGGCTCGACTGCGTTGCAGCAGTTTGATGCGATGGTAGATCCGAGCCTGGAATATTCTGCCGGCAACCCGGAATGTACGTCATAACGCTTGAGTCGTAGCCGCCAAGGCTTTTGTGAACAACGGTCGCCGTAGCACCTCCGTGCTCGGCGACCGTTGTTGTTTCTACTGCAGTTGACCGCTTATTCCTCGGAACTTATTCCTCGGAACCCAGCTTGTACGCGAGTACATAGTCGCCAATGGTGGTGCCTACCGAACCATGTCCGCCGGCTACCAGCACTACCATCTGCTCGCCCTGGCTATTCAGATAGGTCATCGGCGTAGCCTGACCGCCGGCGGGTATGCGCTGCTCCCAGAGCTGCTCACCGTCGGTAAGACGATAGGCGCGAAAGTAGTTGTCTACACTCGCTGCCAGAAAGGCCACGCCACCCCGGGTGATGATTGGACCGCCGATGCCGGGCACGCCCATCTTGATCTTCAGCGGCAGCGGGGTCATATCCTGGACGGTGCCATTCTTGTGTTTCCAGTGAGTTTCACCGGTCCGCAAATCAGCACCTGCCACGTAACCCCACGGCGGTTGCTGGCAGGGGATACCAAGCGGGGAGAGGAACGGCCCCAGCTCTATCGCATAATTGGCCCCGGCGTTCTCGTTCAGGCCCTGCTCGCCGGAATTGGTCGCGCCTTCAAGGTCTTTGCCCTCTTCCTTGGCGACTAGTTTGGAGGTGAAGGCCAGGTAAACCGGCATGCCGAACATGACCTGACGCTCGGGATCAACGGCAATGCTGCCCCAGTTGAACACGCCGAAGTTGCCCGGATAGACCAGTGTGCCTTGCTCGGAGGGCGGTGTGTAACGACCCTCGTAATGCAGCGACTCGAACTGGATACGGCAGATCATCTGGTCCACCAGGGTGGCGCCCCACATGTCTGCGGAGCGCAGCGGCTCAGGGGCAAAACTCAGCGCAGACACCGGTTGGGTCGGCGCAGTCCAGTCGCCTTCAATGGCGCCTTGCGGGGCAGGTACTTCGCTGATCGGCAGCAGCGGTTCACCGGTTTCCCGATTCAGCACGTACACATCGCCCTGTTTGGTTGGCACTACCAGGCCGGGCTGCAGCCCCTGTTCGGTCTGAATATCGACCAGGCTGGGCTGCGCCGGCGTGTCCATGTCCCACAGGTCGTGATGAACGAACTGTTGCACCCATTGCGCCTGCCCGGTTTCCAGGCTTAGGGCCACCACGGAGCTGGCGTACTTTTCCTCTTCGGGAGTGCGATATATGCCCAATTGGTCGGGGGTACGGTTACCCATCGGGAAATAGATCAGCCCCAGCTCTTCATCCGCGCTGGCCACGGCCCAGCTGTTGGGCGAGCTGGTGGCGTAGGTATCACCTTCGGCGATCGGCGCGGTGTCTTCGGGGTTGGCTGAATCCCAGTTCCAGCGCAACTCGCCAGTGCGGGCGTCGTAAGCACGGATCACGCCGGAGGGCGCATTGATGTCGTAATTGTCATTCACCGCACCGGCGACCACGATCAGGCCGGCGGCGACCACAGGAGGCGAGGTTGAGTAGTAGAAGCCGTCCTGGGTATGGGGCATGTTGTGCATCAGATCGAGTACGCCGTTATCGGCAAAGTTGCTGCAGCGGGCGCCGGTTTGCGGGTCTACCGCGATCAGTCGTGCGTCCGAGGTGGGCATATACAGCTGCGCATCACAGCGGATCGCAGCCAGGTCCTGGGCTGGCTCCGAGGCAGGCACGCTGGCGGTATCGCTGGTGCGCTCAGTTGCCGGTGCCAGATAGGACACGCCGCGACAGGTCTGATGCTGGCGCTGACTTTCGGCGGGTACCTTGGCGTCATACACCCAGAGTTCTTCGCCGGTGTCTGCGTCCAGTGCCACTAGCCAGTTATGCGGCGTACACAAGAACAAGCTGTTGCCGATTTTAAGCGGGGTAGCCTGGTAGGTGGTTTCAAGTACATCTTCCGGGCCTTTCAGATCGCCAGTCTGGTACTCCCAAGCCAGGTCCAATTCGGCTACGTTGTCTGGCGTGATCTGCTCCAGCGGCGAATAGCGTTGGCCATAATTACTGCGGCCATAGCTTGGCCAGTCGTTCTGATCCGCTGCCAGACCCAGCTCGGGATTGGTAACGACGGAGTCGGTCGTCAGTTCGCCTTCAATACGGTGGGCATCATTGAACAGGCTGCCGAGCAGAACCAACCCGGTCACCGCCCAAACGCCGAACAAGACCAGCGCCGGTGCCCGGCTTGCCTGCCTGGCCGGCCACAATAACGGAATGGCGAGCAGCAATAACACGCCGAGCCGGGTTGCCAGTGGCCACCAGTCGTATCCGCTTTCCCACAGAGCCCATACCGCAGTAATGGCGAGCAGCAAGGCGTAGATCAGTTGTGCTGCCGTGCGGCGCGAGCGCATCAACATGGCCACTGCCAACAGGGCTGCGCCCGCGATAGCGTAATAGACGCTGCCCCCTAATGCCGCCAGCCAAAGACCTCCGGCCAGTAACGCTAATCCGAGCAGTGCAAAAATCAGTAAGAGGACAATCATCTATTGGCGCCTTGTTCCATGGTCTTTTAAATCCGCCTGGGCTACGCACAAGGCGGAGCAAGCGTGTTGAGGTGCTGCAAACTACCAGCTCGGACGCGAGAAATCGCCTCCGGTTCCCTCACCAGCATAGACCACATGGGTTGCAGGATGGCTTGCGGCTGCACCTTTGAGTAAAAGCTGCCGGCAAAGGGGCTCCTGGAGCATTCTTGCCTATACTCATATCGAGTTCTGCCTGACCGTCCTCGGTCATGCAGAATCCTGCCCACGCAGCGTCATCCGGCTGCGGGTCAGTCCGCCGGCCACAAGCAGGTGGATCAGGGGTCGCGGCCTACCGGCCGGACCGGCACTCGCCATCGGCAGCCACCAGAGCATGCGGTTGAGGAGAAACATTATGTCTTTGACGGTAAATCTGCCTTACACCCGCCTGATTGACGATGAAGGCCAGCCGCTGGGCGAACTGCCAGCCTGGACCGCAGATCACGCGCTTTTGTTGTCGTTATACAAAAACATGCAACGCGTTCGCAGCTTTGATCAAAAGTGCGTGGCCTTGCAGCGCACTGGCCAACTGGGTACCTATGCCTCGACGCTCGGGCAGGAGGCGATCGGCTCGGCCGTCGGCCGGGCCATGGCCTCAGAAGACGTACTCATTCCCTATTACCGCGACACAGCCACCCAGTTGCAGCGCGGCGTGGCCATGCACGAAATTCTGCTCTATTGGGGCGGAGACGAGCGGGGCAGCGCCTGGGAAAACCCGGCGGTGGCGGAGGATTTTCCCATCTGCGTACCGATTGCCACCCAGGCCTGTCATGCCTGCGGCGTAGCGACCGCCTTTCGGGTGCGCCAGCAGCCACGGGTGGCGGTAACTACCTGCGGCGATGGAGCGACCAGCAAGGGCGACTTTCTCGAAAGCCTGAACCTGGCGGGCGTTTGGCAACTGCCGGTGGTCTTTGTGGTGAATAACAACCAGTGGGCGATCTCGGTACCGCGCAGCCTGCAGAGCGCTGCGCCCACCCTGGCGCACAAAGCGCTGGGTGCCGGCGTGCCGGGCGAGCAAGTGGATGGCAACGATGTGCTGGCTGTCTATGACCGGGTGCTGCATGCGATTGAGCGAGCTCGTGCAGGCAAAGGTGCAAGCCTGATCGAGTGCGTCAGCTATCGCCTGGGTGATCACACCACCGCAGACGATGCCAGCCGCTATCGCTCTGATGACGAACTGAACGCCGCCTGGAAGCATGAGCCGGTGAGCCGCATGCGGCGCTTTCTGCATGGCCAGCATCTATGGGATGAGGACAAGGAACAGGCGCTGCAGGCCGAGCTTGGCGAAGCAGTCACTGCCGCGGTCGAGCGCTATCGCGGTACGCCAAAGGCAGAGGCCACCGCCGCCTTTGATCATTTGTTTGCCCAGTTACCGTCTGAGTACGATCAGCAACGTGCCGAGCTTGGCAAGCGGGTGGCGTCGCTGAACGGAGGTGACCATGAGTGAGGACAAATCCCTGTGCATGGTCGAGGCCATCAATCTGGCGCTACACCGGGCGATGCAGGACGACCCGGACGTTGTCGTGCTGGGCGAAGATGTGGCCGGCAATGGGGGCGTATTCCGTGCGACGGTGGGTTTACACGAGCGCTTTGGCTTCCGCCGGGTGATGGATACGCCACTGGCCGAAACGCTGATTGCCGGTATCAGCGTGGGCATGGCGGCACAAGGCCTAAAACCGGTCGCGGAAATCCAGTTCATGGGCTTTATCTACGCTGGCATGGAGCAGTTGATATCGCACGCCAGCCGCCTGCGCAGCCGTACCCGCAGCCGGCTAAGTTGTCCGATGGTGGTGCGTACGCCGCACGGTGCCGGCATCCACGCGCCGGAACATCATGGCGAAAGTACCGAAGCGCTGTTCGCGCATATTCCCGGCCTGCGCGTAGTGATTCCGTCCTCGCCCCGGCGGGCCTATGGCCTGCTGCTGGCGGCAATTGCCGATCCGGATCCGGTGATCTTTCTTGAACCCACGCGTCTGTATCGCTCGGTGCAGCAGCGGGTGCCTGACGACGGTAAGGCTTTGCCGCTGGATAGCTGTTTTACCCTGCGCGAAGGCCAGGATCTTACATTGATCAGCTGGGGGGCGGCGCTCAAGGAAACGCTGGAAGCCGCGGCACTGCTGGCGGAACAGGGCGTGGATGCCGAAGTGATTGATGTCGCCTGCCTCAAGCCGCTGGACAGCCAAACGCTGATCGCCTCGGTAAGCAAGACCGGGCACTGCGTGATTGTTCACGAAGCGGCGCGCAGTTATGGCCCGGGCGCGGAAATCGCCGCATTGCTGCAGGAGCACGCCTGGCAGGCGTTGCGCGCACCCATATTGCGCGTCACCGGGCTCGACTGTGTAATTCCCTACGCGCGTCAAGAGCTGGCCTATCTGCCCGACGTGCAGAGTATCTGTCAGGCCGCGCGTGCGGTAATGAACGGAGAACAGCTATGAAAACTTTCAAACTGCCAGACCTGGGAGAGGGGCTTCAGGAATCGGAGATTGTCGAGTGGCATGTGCAGGCTGGTGATCAGGTCGAGGTGGATCAGTTGCTGGTCTCGGTGGAAACGGCCAAGGCGATCGTCGATGTACCCTCGCCCCAGGCGGGCGTGATAGCGCGCTGTTTCGGTAAGCCGGGCGACCAGTTGCACGTGGGCGAGCCGTTGGTGGTTTTCGAGGGCGAAGCCGAAGACAGCGGTACTGTAGTTGGTAATCTTGGGGTCGGTGATCTTGGGGTCGGCAATCTGGGCAAGGCGGATGCCAGAGCGGGCCTGGCTGCGGAGGAGTTTCATATCGGCATGTCGCCCTCCACCCGGGATTTTCAGCCTGCCAGAGCCACGCCCTCAATCCGCCGTCTGGCGCAGCAACTGGATGTGGATTTGGCGCGCCTGCATGGCTCTGGTGACAGCGGGCTGATCAACGAAGAAGATGTGCGCCGGGCCGCAGAGCCGCTTGGGCAGGGGCAGGGCGAAGCGCTGCGCAGCGTGCGCCGGACCATGGCCAAGAACATGGCGCGCGCGCATGCCGAGGTGGTGCCGGTGATGCTGGTAGAGGATGCCGACCTGCATGCCTGGACGGCCCCGGTGCGCGATCCGATGATCCGGCTGACCCGGGCCATCGCCGTCGCCTGCAAGGCGCAACCAGCCTTGAATGCGGGCTTTGATGGAAGGCGGCTTACGGTACAACTGCATGCGCAGATCGATCTGGGAGTCGCTGTGGATACGCCGGACGGGCTATTTGTGCCGGTGCTGCGGGATATCGCCGAGCGTGACCCTGACGACTTGAGACGCGGTCTGGCACAGCTGCGCGAGGATGTTGCGAAACGCTCGATTCCGCCCAGGGAGTTGATGGGTGCGACCATTACGCTGTCCAATTTCGGCACGCTGTTTGGCCGCTATGCCAATCCAATAGTGATGCCGCCGCAGGTGGCCATCATCGGTGCCGGCACCCTGCGTAAGCAGCCGGTGGCATGGGAAGATCAGGTAGTGATACATCCTTTGCTCCCGTTATCACTGACCTTCGACCATCGTGCAGTGACGGGCGGCGAGGCCTCGCGGTTTCTCAAAGCGCTGGTACTGGATTTGCAGTTGCCGGAGTAGGCTACTTGTTCTGTAACAAGCGCGGCCTCTCAGCGGTCGGAACTGGGGTTATGCTGGTAACTCACTCATGCCTGTGGAGATCATCTTGCCCAATTCCTTTACGCCGCTGAATATGGATCGCCGGCTGGCGGTACTGGTCCGCCCCGGCGATCAACGTTGGCTGGATGCGCCGCAGGCGCCGGTCAGACGCTGGCCTCTGGAACGGGAAGCGCCGGAGAGCGGCGAAGTCACCAGCCTGGTCGAGTATCTGCCTGGAGCGCGCTTTCCCGAGCACCGTCACCCCAATGGCGAAGAAATACTGGTGCTGAGCGGCGTGTTCAGCGACGAGGGCGGAGATTATCCTGCGGGCAGTTACCTGCGCAGCCCTGCCGGCTCCCGGCACAGTCCGTTTTCGCAGCCCGGCTGCCAGATCTTCGTCAAGCTCAACCAGTTTGCCCAGGGAGACATGACTACGCTGCGGCTCGAGCCACAGCAGTTCTCCTGGCAGACACTGGACCAAGGCATGGAGCAGGCCCAATTGCATACCTTTGCTAACGAATGCAGCAACCTTCAACGTTACGCCCAGGCGATGCCGGTGCCGTTGCCAGGTCAGACCCGGGGCGAAATTCTGGTGTTGGAGGGCAGCATTGCGCTGAATGGTGAGCCCTTGCCAGCGGGCAGCTGGCTACGCGTTCCCAGTTTTGATGCATTGCGTTTGACTGCGGCGGAGAGCACGCTGATATTTGTGAAAACCCAGCGGGCAGTGGATTACCAGCTGTCGTAGGGAATGCCGTGGGCTTTGATATAGGCTTTAGACTCTTCGGAGAGAGGCAAGGCATAGCGGCCCTCCGACCGACCCTGATCCGGGCCTTCCGGGTGAATTTTGCCTACAAAGCGTCCAATCTCGATGGGCTCAAGACAACCGCCGATTAACCAGGCTTTGGCGATACCGCCTGGGGCGAGGCCAAGAGTGACATTCTTCCGGTAACTCGTAACATTCTTGCCGTCAAATCGACAATAGGCCTCGTCAGGTTTGAGCATTTCCTCCCGCGCCCACTCGGGAATATTGATCCGAACATGGTAGGTCTGCGGCTCCACTAGGGATTGCCACCGTACAAAGATTATTTCGGGAAGGTCTATGTTTGTCATGGGCTTGAGCGCCCCGGAGCCCACACGCTCAGGCCAGCCAGTGGGATTGCCCCGATTATCCGGGGGGGTTTGAATTGAGGCCAACCCGCCGTGAACCCGGTAATAGGCAAGACCTCGCTGGTCCAAGACGTCGACACTTTCCACCCAGACCTCCATATAGTTCGGCGCCATCATTCCGATACTCCAGCGGTCGTAGGGTAGCTTGGGCGGCGGCGGATTAAGCGGGTCGCGAGCGCAGGCACTCAGACTGATGATCAAGCCGAGCAGCAGACAAAGCGATTTCATTGGGGATAACCTTTTTGCGGTTGATCTGGATAAATAGCCCTACCGCCTGCCCTGGGGCGATTAAGTAGGAGGCCTCTTGACGTAGTCCAGTTGGCCGAGCGATGTATGTAATAGCCTTGAAGAAAGCGAGATTCATCGGGGGAGAGCGGAGCGCTTATGCCGCGGAGTGCCTGAGAAATAATGGTTTGGGCGATAGCTTGCAGCTCGCTAGGGAGTTTAAATTTTTCGGTATCGGGTATGCTTCTGAACGGTACCGAAAATTTCACCGACCATCCGTGCATTACCCGCAGCGCCACTCTCGACAATTCCCCTCTGACCTTTCGATCCAGCCCCAGAGTTAATACGGTATCGGTAGCGTCCAGATTGCGCTGATTCGGAGCGACTCGGCTGATTTGCTCTCGTTTAAACTCACCGGACCCGGGCAGACCCAGCCCCATCAGTTGCATTTGCACGGTATTGCGCTCGTCCCACTGCCGAGTAGCGCGAATGGCATTTGCGCTGCTATTGTCTCCACCGCGTTGGAAAGGAATGACCCTGGGACGATCAACCAGCAGCCGCTCATGCATCATTGCTGGGTACCCACCCCCGATATCCGAATGCACACCCGGCAGGGCAATTTCCTCATGGGCGGGGCCAACCTGATTGAGGCTGAACAGATAGCGTTCCTCATGCTGGGCGGTCAGTTGCACTACCTTGCGCGCACAATCTGGCGGCAAATACAGATTGATACCTGGGTTTCGCGCATTTCCGGGATTCAGGTCGCCACTCAGTGGATCGACCATTGCAGCGACTGTATCAAATAGGCCAATAAAGTTGATGCAAACATGTTTAGCCCATTCAAAACCGGCTTTGTATGCGGGCGAATTCTGATTAAGTGTATTGGATAGCATCCCCCCGTCAGGTTTCAGCAGCTCATTGGCAAAATGCCGTGCCGCAGCGGCACCTCGACTAAAGCCAAAGATATCGAACTCAACGCGCTCGATAACAAGATGGGGGTTATTGGTAAGCAGTAGGCGTAGTTGTCCAATAATAATGTTAGGGCTTTGTGCCACACCCGCAATAACACCAGTGTCTCCCTGCCCGGTCGCAAGACCTCGAGGTGAGTCAGATCCGCCACTGCGAGTACCCGCACCGCCGATGTACGCCTTCAAATACGCCTGCTTGGCTGTGCTCTCCAACTGCTGATCTGCTTGATCTTCATAAAGATCAAACAACAACGCTACATTCGTCATGGCATTGCCATAACTACTCCCCGGTATCTGATCAAATAGCCCGTCACCATTGGTGTCGCGGTATTGCCGAGATTCACATAGCTGGGTAATGGCTTGCAGGGTCTCGGGGTCGAAGTCGTGCAGATCCTGACGCCGGCATTGTTCAGTCAGGGCGGCGTTGGCCAGGTTGTTGCCGGTGCCGTCGAAGAACATCCCCAGGCGTAGAGTGATGCGCTGTTCCAGCGGAAGCTCGGTTTCTTCTTCCTCCTCTTCGTACTCAAGTGTCTCTGCAAACTGTTCTGATTGAGGTCCCTGTCGCAGCTCATGGGCGGTCGGAGCCAAAGCCTGGGCGGCGTTTGCATCTTCTGCACTCAGCGCACTTCCGGTGCCAAAACTCACCGAGCCACCAATAAAGATATTGCCCGATCCGCCGATTACCACGTCGCCATGGGCACCGGTACTGCCGGTCACCACCGCAGGGCGGCCGTTGATCAGTACGTTGGGTATCACCTGGCCGGTAATGGTGCTGCCACACGCAGTTTTATCGCCGAGGCGCGCGGCGGGCATGCCGTTGAACGATACATCCGGTGAGCCACTGACAATGGTGCTGCTGCCGTGGCCTTTCTTGGGGCATTGGGTGGCGTCGCCCTGACGCGCTGCGGGTTTTCCTGACATGGCCTTGTTCCCTGGCGGTGGATAATCCGTTACCTATGCCAGGGATGCTAGTGCCAGGAAAGGCCCGCTACAAGGCGGGCAGCCCCGGAATGTGAACCGGTAGGCATGCGGGCTAACTGGTCTTTTATCGGACCCGCTAAAGCAGCGGGACGGTTCAGAGGAACATCCAGAGCAGCACGACCCCCAGAATGATGCGGTAGATCACAAACGGCTGCATACCGATGCGATTGATAAACGCCAGGAAGAAGTGAATACACAGAAAGGCGCTGATACCGGAGGCGACTACGCCGCCGATCATGAAGGCCCAATCTACTGGCACGCCGGCGGTTACGAGATCGAATGACTTCAGTGCGCAGGCGATCACGATCACCGGAATCGACAACAGAAAGGAGAAGCGCGCAGATGCCTCGCGGCTGAGACCGAGCATCAGGCCAGCGGTCATGGTAATGCCCGAGCGGGAAGTACCGGGGAACAGCGCCACGGCCTGGGCCAGACCGATAAACAATACGTCCTTCCAGTTCATCTCTTCGACTTCACGCTCACCCTTGTGGCGCCAGTCGGCCCAACTCAGCAGCAGACCGAACACGATCAAACCGATCGCCAGATAGATAGGCGAACGCAGTACGGTTTCGATACTGTCTTTGAGCAGCAGCCCGGCAATGCCGACAGGGATAGTGCCCAGAATAACCGCCCAGGCCAGGCGTGCGTCGCTGTCCATCTCCCGATGGGTCACCGAGCGCGTCCAACTGCGGGTCATCTTGATCAGATCGCGGCGGAAATAGATCACTACTGCCGAAAGACTGCCCAGATGCAGCGCCACGTCAAAGGCCAGGCCCTGGTCCTCCCAGCTGGTCAGTGCGGGTACCAGAATCAGGTGGGCAGAACTGGAAACGGGGAGGAACTCGGTGAGGCCTTGCACCATGGCCAGAACAATGACTTGCAGCCAATCCATTTGGGTGTCCATCGGTAGTGAATAGAAGGGGTGGCAATTAAACCATGCCGGCCATATTCGCGGCGACAGCTGCACGCGGCTTTTTCGCGAGCGGTTGTTATGTTCATGCAACACCGGGGGTGATAAGCGTGACCGACGCCTTTGAGCGTGGCATCTTGAGCGCTGATGCCGCGAACGCAAAGGAGACGCTCATGCGCTGGAAAAACCGCCCGGAAGGGTCCAACTGGGGTGACTTTGGTCCGGATGACGAATTGGGCAGGCTCAACCTGCTCACCCCGGACAAAGTGCTGCAGGGCGTAGCCGAGGTACATGAAGGCCGCTCATTCTGCCTCAGCCTGCCGCTGGATTACCCCGGCGGCAATGCGCTGAATCGCCTGCGTCATCCGCCACGGCGCTTTACCTCCGGGCGCGGCGACAAGCTTAACTATAATTTCGCCCTGAACCGCATCAATCCGACCTTCACCGATGTGGTCAGTGACGACGCGGTGTTGCTGTTTACCCAGTATTCCACCCAGTGGGACGCGCTCTCGCATGTCGGCGCGCTGTTCGACGCGGACGGTGACGGCGAAGCCGAGCCGCTGTACTACAACGGCTGGCGCGCCGGTGACGATATTCAGGGCCCAAGTGGTCACGAGGATGCGCTGGAAGGCGTCTGCGCCAACCGTTTGGGGATCGAGAAAATGGCCGAGACCGCGGTGAGCGGCCGTGCGGTGATGATCGATCTGGAAAAGCACTGCGGCCATGAGCGTGTCCTGGTCGATTACGCTCGATTGCAACAGATCATCAAGCTGGACGGGGTAGTGATTGAGCCGGGTGACATGGTCTGCTTGTATACCGGCTTTGCCGATGTGGTGCTGGGCATGCACAAGAATCCGGATGCGCACACGCTGGAAAACAGCTGTGCGGTGCTGGATGGTCGCGATCCTTTGCTATTGCAATGGATCACCGACAGCGGCCTGAGCGTGTTGATCGCCGACAACTACGCGGTCGAGGCCTATCCCGCGCGCGAGGGACAGGGCTGCTGCGCCGCGCTGCCGCTGCATGAGCATTGCCTGTTCAAGCTCGGTATTCACTTGGGCGAACTCTGGTACCTCAGCGAGCTGGCCAGCTACCTGCGCGCTAACGGGCGCTCGCGGTTCATGCTGACCGCGCCGCCGTTGCGTTTGCCCGGCGCCGTAGGCTCGCCGCTGACACCGGTGGCGCTGGTCTGATCAGCGGTCGGCGCTGACCTGGAAGCTGTCCGACAACTGGTGCAGACGCGTGGCGGTCTCCTTGACCTGGCCGGAGCTGGAGCGCAGCGTCTGAATCACCCTGGCCATAGAGGTGATCGCCTCGGCCACGTGATCAGCCTGGCGCCCGTGTTCCTTGCTGTTGGTATCCATGACCGCGATCACCTCGAACAGCTCCTCCACCGTCTGATGCAGCATATTGTTGTCATCGGCGGCGCTGCTGGCTCTGGTCAGTTGCTGGTCGACGTCGCTAACGCCGCGCTCCATCAGCCCCACTGCCTGATGCGTGGCGTCGCGAATGGCGGTGATCGCCTGACTGATCTCATTGGCTGCGGTGGCCGTGCGCGATGCTAATGCTCTGACCTCGTCAGCGACCACAGCAAAACCGCGGCCGTGTTCGCCAGCGCGCGCCGCTTCGATTGCCGCGTTGAGCGCAAGCAGATTGGTCTGGCTGGTGATGTCGGTAATCATCGAGACCATGCCAGCAATCTCATGCGAGCGTTTGTCCACTTCCTGCACGCTATGCGCTGAGGTCGCGACGATGTCGCGAATCTGCCGTGTGCCCTCGCTGACGGTATCCAGCCGCTGGCGCGCGGTGTCGACCACCTCGGCCATGGTCTGCTTCATCTGCGCAGCGGTGTGCGAGGCGCTGCCAATGGTCTGCACCTGGGTCTCGATCATGCCGAGCATTTGCTCGATAGTACTGGTGACCTCTTCGGCAGTGTTGCTGGCATGTTGATTGTGGCCAAGCATCTGCTCGCTGTTTTGCAGGGCATGGCGGCTGGCCTGCTTGACCCGGCCAACGATGGTATCCAGGTTGTCGATAAAGCTGTTGGTCCAACGGCCCATTTCACCGGTCTCATCCGCCACCAATCGCGTGGTATCCAGGCGCTGGCTGAGGTTGCCTTCGCCTTCGGCAATATTACGAATGATCTCGGTCATGCGGCCCATGCGTCTGGCCAGCTTTAGTGTGCCGCGGCGCCAGAACCAGAGTGCACTGCCGGCTACCACACCAAGGTTCAGCAGGCTGGCGGCCGGTTGGCCAAGACCGGAGTAGGCGGTGCCGATCTGGCAGGCGCTGATCAGCAGCATCAAGGCCAGAAACTGTTTCATCAGGTCGTAGCTCAGCGACCGGTAGCGATAGACTTCTTCCAGATCCGCTTCGCACATCATGCCCCAACGGTCGGGGGAGCCGGTTAGGCTGAAGGTCACGCCCTTGCCGATCACCGGAATATGCCGGTAGTCGGAGTAGCCGGGGTAGCTCACATACAGGTTCTGACCCTTGCGGATGGTCTCGCGCACGCCTGGGTGCAGGGCCTTGGTGGCCGGGTCGGTAAAGCGCACTTCAAACTCGGTATGTTCTCTGACGCTGACTGTGCCCCACTGGGTGGCGATACCTTCCTTGAGATTACCGCCGTGGCTGAAGGTGCTGTCTTCAAAGCGCGAGCGCGACAGGGCACGGCCAGGTTCGATCGCGGAGTCGAATTGCGATTCGACCATGAATATATAGTTGTCGCCGGACTCCTGATAAATATGCCCCGCCTCGCGCTGGATCAGATCGCCGAGCACGTCGTTGGGGACTCGGGCGCACAGGCAACAGGGTTCGCCCTGATAGCGCAAAGGCTGGTAGAACATCAGTGTCACGGCATCATGAAAGCTTGAGGTGGAAGGGCCGAGAGACTTGGTTCGTGGGTCGATGTAGGGGCCATGCAGAAAGGGTTTCTGCAGGCCGGCCAGCAGCGCGTTCTTGTGCACGTTCAGCGACGCGTCCAGGCTGGCATTGCTCAGCAACGGCTTGCCCTGCGCATCCAGCAGGAACAGCTCGCTGGCGTCCGGCATTTTGCCTTTCAGCTTTTGCAGCACTGAGCTTGTGGCTGGCGCGGGAGCATCTTCCAGGTCGCGGCTGATACTCTGCAACGTGGTCCACTGGTTGTCGCACCACTGTTGCAGCAGGCGCATACGCGTATCGGCCAGGCTATCGAAAATCTCTTCCAACTGAGCATAGCGATTATTGTTGATCCAGCAGGCCCAACCCATGCGCAGCTTTCCCGCACCGCCAAACCAGGGTAACCAACTGCGCTCTGGCCCGGAAAGGGCCATTTCATGGCTACGTAGTTGCACGCGCTATCCTCCAATGCAGTGAGATAGCATTGTGCTAGCAAGAAACGCACCCATAGCCGCGACTGCTCCGCATAGCACGCTATACGGATGCGTCTGGATAGCGGGTCTCGGGGTAATTTAGAGAAACCGTTCTATTTTGATGCGCTAGAGTGGAGCTCGGACGATACCGGTGCAGCAGGCTACTCCGGCCGGCGAATCACGCCAGAGCTAACCTGCGCTGCAAGGCGACCATGAACCGAGTTGCCGGTCCGAACTGATGCAAGGTCAAAATGATTCTCGCTTTCGCGGGAATGGCGGGGTGGGGCGCGGCGAATTTCTGGCTCTGCGGGGTGGCTCTGACAGTCCGCTTGGATTCCCGCCTCCGCGGGAATGACGGGGGGTACTGGAAGGTGATGCGCTAGTGGATAAGGGTACCATTGCTTAACTTGACTTCGTCATTCCCGCGGAGGCGGGAATCCAAGCGGAGTTATGCCACCACCCATAAGCCATAACAACAGTCCGTCCGCGCCGTTAAGGCTGACCCTTAACACCCGCAAAACCGCGCCGGTATTGGTGCATCGAACCAGATCCGCCACCCAGCCTCGTCATTCCCGCGAAAGCGGGAATCCATTTTGACTTTCCAGCAGACAATAAAAAACCCCGGCTCTCGCGAACCGGGGTTTTCTTTAGGCTTGTAGCTCTAAGCTTGCCGCTGCCCTTACACCTTGCTTTCCAACTCCGGAATCGCTTCAAACAGATCCGCAACCAGACCGTAATCGGCTACCGAGAAGATCGGTGCTTCTTCGTCCTTGTTGATCGCGACGATCACTTTGGAGTCCTTCATACCGGCCAGGTGCTGAATCGCGCCGGAAATACCCACAGCGATATACAGGTTCGGCGCGACGATCTTGCCAGTCTGACCGACCTGCATGTCGTTGGGTACGAAGCCTGCGTCAACTGCGGCACGCGAAGCGCCAACAGCAGCGCCGAGCTTGTCGGCCAGCGAGTACAGGTGCTTGAAGTTGTCACCGTTCTGCATGCCACGGCCGCCGGAAATGACGATCTTGGCACCGGCCAGTTCTGGACGGTCGGACTTGGCCAGCTCTTCGCCAACAAAGCTCGATACACCGGCATCCTGGACGCTGGAAACCGCCTCGACGCTGGCGCTGCCGCCTTCGGCTGCGACGGCGTCAAAGCCGGTAGCACGCACGGTGATGACCTTGACCGAGGCGCTGGACTGCACGGTGGCAATCGCGTTACCGGCATAGATCGGACGCTTGAAGGTATCAGCGCTATCGACCGCAATGATCTCGGAAATCTGATCCACGTCCAACAGTGCAGCGACGCGCGGGGCGTAGTTCTTGCCGTTGGTGCTGGCAGCACAGAGGATGTGGCTGTGGCTCTTGCCGACTTCGGCAATCAGCAGCGCCAGGTTTTCCGGCAACTGGTGGCCGTAGGCAGCGTTATCCGCCAGCAGCACCTTGGTCACGCCTTCGGCCTTGGCGACTTGATCAGCGACGGCGGAGCAGCCTTCGCCAGCAACCAGTACGTCGATATCACCACCGATCGCTTTGGCAGCAGCCAGGGTGTTCAGCGTCGCGGCATTCAGTTCAGCGTTGTTGTGTTCAGCAATAACTAGAATCGTCATCTCAGATCACCTTGGCTTCGTTCTTGAGTTTGTCGACCAGCTCGTCGACGCTCTTGACCTTGATACCCGCGCTGCGGGCAGCCGGCGCTTCGACCTTGATGGTCTTGACGGTAGAAGACACGCTCACGCCGAGATCTTCCGGCTTGAGGTTTTCCATCGGCTTTTTCTTGGCCTTCATGATGTTCGGCAGCGACGCATAGCGTGGCTCGTTCAGGCGCAGGTCGGTGGTGACGATGGCCGGCAGTTTCAGCTCAACAGTCTGCAGGCCGCCGTCGATTTCACGGGTGACCTTGACGCTCTCGCCGGAGACTTCCACAGCAGAGGCAAAGGTGCCCTGGCCGTAGCCGCTCAGCGCAGCCAGCATCTGGCCGGTCTGGTTGTTGTCGGAATCGATGGCCTGCTTGCCGAGGATGACCAACTGGGGCTGTTCCTTGTCGACAACAGCCTTGAGCAGCTTGGCAATGGCCAGCGAGCTCAGGTCATCGGCGGACTCGACCAGAATGGCGCGGTCAGCACCCAGAGCCAGTGCAGTACGCAGTTGCTCCTGGGCGGCCACGGGGCCGACGGAAACGGCGATTACTTCAGTCGCAACGCCTTTTTCTTTCAGGCGCACGGCCTCTTCCACGGCGATTTCGCAGAAGGGGTTCATGGACATCTTGACGTTGGCGAGATCGACACCGGAATTGTCCGCTTTGACGCGAACCTTGACGTTGTAATCGACCACGCGCTTAACGGCGACGAGGATTTTCATGGACGCTAGTCCTCCAAAGTCTGTAGGACGCCCGCAAGGGCGCTCGAAAGGGGTGCCATAGGATACCGAGCCTGAACCCTGGCCGATAGTACCTATCTAGTACCTATGTGCAATATGTGACGGCATAAGTGCCGGAATAACGGCTAATTTGCCGTTATTCCGCGAGTTGAAGCTATCAGGCAACGCTCATCTGATTGGCGTAGGCTTCCAGATGATGGTCGTCGTCACCCAGCTGGTGGCTGATCATGACCAGGCGCTTGGCGTAGTGAGCCAGGGAGTATTCCCAGGTCATCGCAATGCCGCCGTGCAGCTGAATAGCCTCTTCGGCAACCTTGCGGCCACAACGGTTGATCATGAACTTGGCCGCCGTCAGGGTGCGGGTGCGTTCAGCGTTGTCGGCTTCATCAGCTACGCAGGCAGCCAGAATGGCCATCGAAGTAGCCTGCTCCAGCTCGGTACGCATATCCACCATGCGGTGCTGCAGTGCCTGGAACTTGCCGATCGGCACGCCAAACTGCTTGCGTGTCTTCAGGTAGTCCAGGGTGATGTCGCAGGCGACTTCCATCGCGCCGACGGCTTCAGCGCACAGAGCCGCCATGGCACGACCAGCCTGGTAGCTGATGGCGTCAAAGGCTTCGCCGGCTTGACCCAGAAGTTCGCCCTGGGCGTTGTCCAGGAACAGCTCGCAGGCTTTGCGGCCGTCTACGGTCGCGTAGTTGCGGCGGGTAACGCCAGTGCTGGCCGGATCAACGATAAACAGGCTGATGCCTTGCTGGTCACGCAGATCACCGGCAGTACGTGCAGAAACCAGGATCTTGCCAGCAGTGTGACCACCGATAACAACGGCCTTGCGACCGGTCAGGCTCCAGCTGTCGCCCTGCTGCTTGGCAGTGGTTTGCACTTCAGACAGCTGATAGTGGCTGTTGGGCTCGTCAAGGGCGACGGCCGCCTGCAGCTCACCGCTGGCGATACCCGCCAGCAGCTCGTCTTTCTGAGTATCAGAACCCAGCTGGGTGATCAGACCGCCAGCGAAAATAACCGACTCCATGTAGGGCTCCAGGCAAATGCCGCGGCCCAGCTCCTTCATGATCAGCATGTTTTCCACGCCAGTACCGCCGAAACCGCCCAGTTCTTCCGGGAAAGGAATCGCCGTCAGGCCCAGTTCACCCATCTGTTGCCAGAATTCAGGGCTGAAACCGGTGTCGCTGGCGCTGGCCTTTTCACGCTTGTCGAACGTGTAGGTATCACGTACCAGACGGGCCGCAGTTTCCTGCAGCATCTGTTGCTCTTCTGTGAGTTTAAAGTCCATGACTAATCTCCTACAGTTCCAGAATCATTTTAGAGACGATGTTCTTCTGGATCTCGTTGGATCCGCCGAAGATCGACAGTTTGCGCATGTTGAAGTAATCACCGGCCAGCGCTGGGCTGGACTCGCTGTTCAGCATCTCGCCATCAAAATCGTATTCCAGCTCTTCCGGCAGGAAGGGCAGGGCGTAAGGGCCAACGGCCTTGCGCAGCAGGTTGGTGATCGCCTGACGGATCTCGGTACCCTTGACCTTGAGGATCGAGCTCTCGGCACCGGGTACGCCGCCTTCAAGGGCGGCAGCGATGATACGCAGGGTGCTCATTTCGGCTGCCATCAGCTGGATTTCAACTTCAGCTACCTGAGTACGGAACAGGGTGTCTTCGATCAGCGGCTTGCCATTCTTTTGCTGCTTGGCTGCAACCTTTTTCAGGTGCGTCAGCGCGGCTTTGGACGCGCCGATACCGGCCAGGCCAGTACGCTCGTGGGTCAGCAGGTACTTGGCGCAGGTCCAGCCCTTGTTCTCTTCACCCACCAGGTTTTCAACCGGTACCTTGACGTCGTCGAAGAACACTTCGTTGACTTCATGGTCGCCGTCCAGGGTGATGATCGGACGTACGGTGATGCCGGGGGTAGCCATGTCGATCAGCAGGAAGGAAATACCACGCTGCTGCTGGGCTTCAGGATCGGTACGTACCAGACAGAAAATCCAGTTGGCGTGCTGACCCAGTGTGGTCCAGGTTTTCTGACCATTGACGATGTAGTGATCGCCATCGCGCACAGCGCGGGTCTTCAGCGAGGCCAGGTCGGAACCGGCGCCGGGCTCTGAATAGCCCTGGCACCACCAGTCTTCACCGGACAGGATGCGTGGCAGGTAATGTTCTTTCTGCTGCTCGGTACCGAACTTGATGATTACCGGAGCAACCATGTTCACCCCGAACGGGATGGTGCGCGGTGCGCCAAAAGCGGCGGACTCTTCGTCGAAAATGTGTTTTTCGACCGGGCCCCACGTAGTGCCGCCGTGCTCTACCGGCCAGCCGGGCGCGTACCAGCCACGGTTGGACAGAATCTTCTGCCAGCGCTGATGATCTTCCTTGGACATGTTCTTGCCATTTTTTACCTTGGCAGCGATATCTTCCGGCAGCTCGTTTTTCAGGAATTCACGCACTTCGTCGCGGAAGGCGAGTTCTTCTGGGGTGTAATGAATGTCCATGTAAGGTCCTCGTTATAAAGCGAATACGAGCCCCCGGCACTCAGTGCTCGGGGGCCGATTTTATCTGTACTATTTATAATTTCAGAGATCAGCGAACTTGCGACCTTCCTTGGCCAGCTTTTCCAGCAATGGGGCCGGCTTCCACCAGGCACCGTGCTGCTTGTGGAATTCGCAGATCCGGTTGTAAACATGATCCAGTCCAAGACTATCAGCATAGAACATCGGCCCACCCTGGTGGGCAGGGAAACCGTAGCCGTTTATGTAGATCACGTCGATATCGCTGCTGCGCTGGGCGATGCCCTCTTCGAGGATCTTCGCGCCCTCGTTGATCAACGCAAACAATGTGCGCTCAAGAATATACTCGTCAGTCAGTTCACGGCGCTCGATACCCTGCTCTTTTGAAGCAGCTTCGAGAATGGCCGGCAGTTCAGGGTTGTCCAGCGGGGTACGCGAGCCCTTTTCGTATACATAGAAACCTTTGCCGGTCTTCTGACCGAGCATACCGGCTGCGGCCATCTTGTCCAGAATGGTCGGCAACTTGAACTCGGCCGGCAGCGTCTGACGCTGGCGGGTACGGATGCTCAGGCCAATATCCAGACCGGACAGATCGCGCATCGCAAAAGGACCCATAGCCATGCCGAACTTGCGCAGCGCGCCATCAACCTGGGCCGGGGTGGCGCCTTCTTCCAGCAGGAATTCGGATTCGCGACCGTATTGGAAGACCATGCGGTTGCCGACAAAGCCGTCGCACACGCCCACCGGCACAGCCACTTTCTTCAGCTTCTTGCCGATCGCCATGGCGGTCGCCAGTACGTCGTTTGCAGTCTTCTCGCCGCGCACCACTTCCAGCAGGCGCATGACGTTGGCCGGGCTGAAGAAATGCAGGCCCACTACGTCCTGCGGACGCTTGGTAAAGTCGGCAATCTGGTTCAGATTCAGCGAGGAGGTATTGCTGGCCAGGATCGCGCCGGGCTTGCAATGGGTATCCAGCGCTTCAAACACTTTCTGCTTGACGCCCATCTCTTCAAATACGGCTTCGACCACCAGGTCCACGCCGGACAGGTCGGCATAGTCGGTAACGCCTTCGACCAGAGTCAGACGCTTGTTCATCGCGTCTTCGGTCAGGCTACCGCGCTTGACGCTCATCATGTAGGTATCGCGGCAGCGCTCCATGGCTTTGTCCATGGCCTCGTCGCTGACTTCCAGAATCTTCACTGGGATACCGACGTTGGCAAAGCACAGGGCAATACCCACGCCCATGGTGCCGCCACCGATCACGGCTGCGGAATTGATCTCGCGCACCGGGGTGTCTTTCGGCAGATCGTCGATCTTGGAGGCCAGACGCTCGGTAAAGAAGGCATGCACCAGTGCGCTGCGCTGTGGCGATACCAGACATTCGCCGAACAATTCGCGCTCACGCTTGAGGCCGTCTTCCAGAGGCATGGTGAAAGACGCCTCGACAGCGGAGATACAACGCTGGGGCGAAAACAGGCCGGGGGTTTTCTTCTCGACTTCAGCGCGCTTGGCGGCAACCAGTGCGGCGTTGTCGACACCGTCGAGCTTGTCAGTACGCTCGCCGGTGCGACGCGCGCCCTTGCCATCGGCAATCAGCTTCTCCGCATAGGCGATACCGGCCGCAGTCAGATCACCTTCCACCAGTTCATCAATCACGCCCAGTTCCAGGGCTTCGCTGGCGCTGATCGGGTTGCCGCTGACGATCATGTCCAGGGCTTTCTCGACACCGACAAGGCGTGGCAGACGCTGGGTACCACCGGCACCTGGCAACAGGCCGAGCTTCACTTCCGGCAGGCCGACCTTGGCGCTTTTCAGCGCAATGCGGTAGTGGCAGCTGACCGCCACTTCCAGACCACCACCCAGTGCGGTGCCATGGATCACGGCGACGCTGGGCTTGCTGCCAGCCTCGATGCCGCTGACTACTTCTGGCAGGCCAGGTGATTTTGGCGGCTTGCCGAATTCCTTGATGTCGGCGCCGGCGATAAAGGTCGAACCCTCGCAGACCAGCACGATGGCCTTGACCTGCGGATCGGCTTCGGCTGCCTTGAAGCTGTCCTGAAGACCTTCACGCACGGCAATGCCCAGCGCGTTGACGGGTGGATTATTGACTCTGACGACCGCAATGGCGCCCTGTCTTTCCAGTGTGACCACGTCCGACATGCTTAATCTCCGAGTGTGAGCGCCTTTGAGTAATCCGCTGGCTGGTTATGAAACGCTGTAAATAAGTCGACAGCAGTTTGCAGCGGCTTGTTCAAATAACGCCTGATTCAAAAAGGTGTTTCACTATGCGAAATAATGAAACCGTGTTCCGCTAGGCAAAATACAAAAAAACAAAGCCTTTGTCGATGCCCGTGTTTTAGCGAAATGTTTACAGATTAGCTTAGATGATGGGGCCCTCGCCCGGCGAGGGCAGCTTCAAGCCTCAAGCTGCAAGATGGCGAGACAGACAATATCGCTTTCTTGCTCCGGCCAGCTTGCCGCTTACAGCTTGTAGCTTGCCGCTGGCGCCAAAGGCGCCCTAAACCCCGAGGCGTTCGATGTCGCGAGCAAGCATGGCCAACTGGTGCGCCAGCTGATTTTTGACCTTCTCTTCCGAGACCAGATAAGAAGGTGCGCCGCAGGTCAGGGCCATGATGGTGCCGTCCTGCAGAAACAGGGGCACGCCTGCGGCGTTGACATTACGGTCCCAGTTGCCGAGCGACAGGCAGAAACCGTGCTGGCGATAGTCTTCGAAACTGTCCATCAGCTGCGCATGCATCTCGGTCCAGTTGTCCGGGTTGCGGGCGGCGAGGGCATCCAGCACGTGGCTGCGTTCATCATCTTTCATCGCAGCCAGGTAGGCGCGGCCAGCGGCGGTAGTAGCTAGCGGCAGGCGAACGCCGACATCCATACGCAACGAGGTGGATTCCGCCGGCCGGCAGTTCTCGACGTAGATCATCGACAGACGATCACGGCAGGTCAGGCCCACAGAGGTGTTGGTCGACCGGGCGAATTCATCCATATACGGCTTGGCCAGTTGGCGCACGCGCAGATTCGATACGTAGGCGTAACCCAGTGCCAGTACGCCGGAGTCCAGCTGGTACTTTTCCAGTTGCGGCGAATAGCTCAGATAACCCAGTTTGGTCAGGGTGTAGGTCATGCGTGATACTGTGGGCTTGGGCAGGCCGGTGATCCGAGCGATGTCCTGGTTGCCCATCACTACCGCGCCCTGGCTGAAGGCGCGCAATACATCCAGCCCACGCGATAACGCCTCGACAAATTTGCGGTCCTTGGCTACAGCGGGTTCCTTGAGTAGTTCGAGATCGTCATTCATGGGGCATTAACCTTGTGATCTTATTCAGGCCAGACAGCGGTCTTGCTTGGGAGCCAGCACGTCTCCGGACCGATTGTCCGACAACAGTCTATTATTGTTGCACACAGAGTCAGAACCATAGCAGATATGGCCGTTCTGCATAGCGGTATGCAACCAGTTTTGTCTCAATGATTGCACAGCGTTAGACGATAGAATAGCATCTTTTTGGTATTGCATTCCGCTGTGCAAAATAATGATTCGATAAGAGGTTTCCATGTCAACACCCGCTCATTCCCCTGTCGGCACCATCGTCAGCACTCAACTGGCGCAATTGGGTCACACCAGCTTGGCTGATGTTCTGACCAAGGCCTGCCAGGACTACGCCGACAAGCCCGCCTTCTCCTGTGGCATGGACACCCTTTCCTTTAATGACCTGGATGCCAAGGCGGACGCGCTGGCGCGTTACCTGCGCGGTCCACTCGGCTTGCAGCCGGGCGAGCGCATCGCCATCCAGTTGCCGAACTTGCTGCAATACACCATCAGCATATTCGCGGCACTGAAAGCCGGTCTGGTGATCGTCAATACCAACCCGCAATACACGCCGTTCGAAACCAGCCATCAGTTTTCCGATTCTGGCGCCCGCGCGCTGATCGTACTCGACAAGCTGCTGCCCATGGTGCGCAAGATTCAGCCAGAGACGCAGGTTGAAATGCTGATCGTGACCAGCATTGATGATATGACCCATCCGGTGTTCGAGTCGGACGAAAGCGATGTCACGCGCTTTATGCTGGCCTTGCGCGAGGGCTCCAAGCACCCGGCAGTCAGCCCGGAACGGGGGCTGGATGACCTCGCGATTCTGCAATACACCGGTGGCACCACGGGCGTATCCAAGGGTGCGATGCTCAGCCACCGCAATATCCTCAGCAACGTGCTGCAGGCCGTCAGCGTGATCAAGCCAGGTGATGTGGAATACGGCAACGAAGTGCGCGTTTCGCCGCTGCCGCTGTACCATATCTTCGCTTTTACCGCGAACTGCGTTGCTTCGGTATTCACTGGTTTCCACAGCATTCTGATCACCAATCCGCGCGATCTGGACGGCATGATCGGCGATTTGAAGCGCCACCGGATTACCCTGCTGACCGGCATCAACTCGTTGTTCGTCTCGTTGATGGCGCACCCCGACTTCGACAGCATCGATTTCTCGCACCTGAAGTGGGTCAACTCCGGCGGCGCACCGTTGAATACCGAAATAGCCCGGCGCTGGCTGGAGCGCACCGGTGCGGTGGTCCGTGAAGGTTACGGCCTGACGGAAACCTCGCCAGTGGTGGTCGCTTCCACCGCGTTCACGCCCTACAAGGAAGGCTTTATCGGTCAGGCGGTTATCGATACCGAAATGAAGACGGTCGACGATGATGGCCAGGAAACACCCCGCGGCGAGCCCGGGGAACTGCTGATCCGTGGCCCGCAGGTGATGCAGGGCTACTGGCAGCGTCCGGAAGCAACAGCAGAGACCTTCGCCGATGGCTGGCTGAAGACCGGAGATGTGGGCGTGATTGATGAAGAGGGCTTTCTCAAGCTGGTCGATCGCAAGAAGGACATGATTCTGGTCTCCGGTTTCAACGTCTACCCCAATGAAGTCGAAGACGCCGTGATGCGCCACGCTGGTATTCGCGAGTGCGTCGCTGTGGGCGTGCCGGACGAGAAGAAGGGTGAGTCGATCAAGCTCTTCGTCAGCCTGCATGATCCCAAGTTGGGCCAGGCCGAGATCATCGCCCATTGCCGCGAGCATCTGACCGGCTACAAGGTACCGAGCACCGTGGAAATCCGCGAGGATCTACCCAAGTCCACCGTAGGCAAGTTGCTGCGTCGAGTTCTGCGTGACGAAGCGAGGGCGGCCTCATGAGCGGCCTGAGCATGGCCACCCGTGATGGCATGGCCGAAATCACTTTGAACGACGGCAAGGTCAATGCCCTGTCTCAGGTGATGATCGAGTATCTGCTGGCTGCGCTGGATCAGGCCGCGCAGGCCGACTGCGCGGTGCTGATTGTCGGCCGCGAGGGCATTTTCAGTGCCGGTTACGATCGCAAGGTGATTGACGCAGGCGGCCCGGCCCGCGACGCCATGCGCGCCGCCGGTGACCGCCTGACGCTGGCGCTGCTGGATCACCCTGCGCCGGTGGTGATCGCCAGTACCGGTCATTGCATGGCCAAGGCGGCGTTCATGTTGCTGCTGGCTGATTATCGACTGGGCGCCGAGGGTGCCTTTACTACCGGCCTGAATGAAGTGGCCATTGGCATGAGCATGCCGCCAGCGGCGATGGAGCTGGCCCGGGAACGCATAACCCCGCAATGGTTGTCACGCTGCGCCCTGCAGGCCGAGTCGATGGACCCTGCGCAGGCACTGCAAGCCGGTTTTCTGGATGAGCTGGCCGCCCCGGATCAACTGCTGGAAAAGGCCCGCATCAAACTCGCGGAACTGGCCGCGCTGGATCGCACGGCCTATCGGGAAACCCGTCAGCGTGTGAACGCTCCGCTGCGTGAGCGGATACTGCCATTGTTGACGCTGAGCTAAGCTTAGCTAAAGCGAAGGCCGAGAAGGAACTCGGCCTTGCAGGGGGAGGTTATCAGCCGCGCTGGTATGTGCCGATCAGGCGGTTCATCGCCAGGCAGTGCGGCTCAACCTTGGCCAGCAACTCCCACAATGTCAGCCCTTCGGGCAGATTGAGTTCGCTGTCCAACGCCAATACCCAGAAATAATACTGATGCTTGCCGTGGCCTTCGGGCGGCATCGGGCCGTTGTAACCCGGCTTGCCGAAGTTGTTCTTGCCTTGCGTGTGCTGATCGCAGCCTTCGGGAATCGACGTGGTTGAGGCCGGAATGTTGTAGTGCACCCAGTGTACGAAGCCGTAGGTGCCATTGGCAGAGATCAGCGGCGCGTCCGGGTCATGGCAGACCACGGCGTAGCTTTTGGTGCCCTCGGGCGCGTTCTTCCAGCTCAGCGCCGGGGATACATCTTCACCCTCACCAGTATGCTTGGTGGGGATGGCCCCCTCGTTTTCAAAGGCGCTGCTGCTCAGTTGTAGATCATTGCTGAATGCGAAACCCATAACGTTCTCCTCGAATAGTCCAGGTGAAACTCGGTTGGAATCAACTCCAGCGTATCAGTGCGCTAAGCAACCATAAACCCAGCAAGCACCAGATGACGCCGCCAAAAATGCGTTTGTGCAGAAAGGCTCGAACCCCTGCGTAAATCATGATCAGGCCAACCACCACAAAAATGACGGTGAAGATATTGCTGTCGACACCCAGTGCCCGGGAGAAACCGTTTACAAAGGCGGAGCTGGCGCCAGCGAGCACGTCAAAGATCCATGCCAGGCTATCGACCAACAGGCGGATGACGGTACCAAAGGCTTCGCCGAGCCATTCAAACGGGTTGGAGTTCAGTTGCATTGATGCATTCACTATACGGGTGGATGTGGTGGAGCACTTTATCAGAAAACAAGGAGGGAGCTTAGTTCAGTGGGGCGGGATGGTGCTTGAAGCCCTTCGCGGCGAGGCCGCGAAGGGTTTACGAACAAAACAGACAGGTATCAGACGCGCTCGATAACCGCAGCTACGCCCTGACCCAGACCAATACACAGACTGACCAGTGCATAACGCTTGCCGGTACGTTCCAGCTGACGCAGTGCGGTCAGGGTCAGACGCGCACCCGAGGCGCCGAGCGGGTGGCCGACGGCAATGGCGCCGCCGTTCGGGTTCAGGCGCGGATCGTCGAAGGCGATGCCCAGCTGCTTGGCGCAGCCGAGAACCTGGGAAGCGAAGGCTTCGTTGATCTCGATCACGTCCATGTCATCCAGGCTCAGACCGGCACGGCTCAGCGCCTTTTTGCAGGCTTCAACCGGGCCCAGGCCCATCACGCGAGGGGCGACACCGGATACGGCGCCAGCGAGGATCTTCGCCCGCGGCTTGATGCCGTACTTCTGGCCGATGGCTTCAGAGCCAATCAGCAACGCGGCTGCGCCGTCGTTCACGCCTGAGGCGTTGCCGGCAGTGACCACGCCATCCTTGAACAGCGAACGCAGGTTGGAGAGCACGTCCAGAGTGCTGTCTGCACGCGGATGCTCATCCTGATCAACCAGTTTGGCCGGCTTCTTGCGGCCCTGGGAGACTTCAATCGGATGGATTTCTTCGGCAAAGAAGCCATCGGCACGTGCTGCTTCATACAATGCCTGGCTGCGCGCGGCGTAAGTGTCGGCCTGTTCGCGGGTAATACCCAGATCGGCGGCAACGTTGTCGGCGGTTTGCGGCATGGTGTCATCACCGTATTCATCTTCCACCTTGGGGTTGGGGAAGCGCGCGCCGATGGTGCTGTCGAACGCGCGGAAATCGCGTGAGTAGGCACTTTCGCTCTTGGCAATCACAAAGGGCGCGCGGCTCATGCTTTCGGCGCCGCCAGCGACAAACAGCTCGCCTTCGCCGGTTTTCACCGCGCGCGAGGCATCCAGAATTGCCGCCAGACCAGAGCCACACAGACGGTTGACGGTGACGCCAGCGACTTCCTGCGGCAGACCCGCCAGCAGGCCGGCGTGACGCGCGATATTGCGCGCATCTTCGCCCGCCTGGTTGGTGCAACCCATGATCACATCTTCGTAATCCTGACCTTCAAATCCGTTACGGGCAACCAGCGCACGCATGACTTCAGCGAGCAGGTCGTCGGGGCGCACGCTGGCCAGAGCACCGGCGTGGCGGCCAAAAGGGGAGCGCAAACCATCATAGATATAGGCAGTCATTCAAATTACTCCTGGATGTCGGGTGTGGTCAGCGGCAGGTCAAGCTGCACGCGGCGTCGTAGCCAGGGGCTGGGACGGTAGCGCGGCTCGCCATACACGGCCTGCAGATTGTTCAAAACGGTGAGGATGTTGCACTTCTTGTAATGTTCGCCGAACGCCAACGGGCCTTTGGGGTAACCCAGGGCCAGTTGAATGGCGCGGTCGAGCGTGTCCGGCGTGGCGATGCCTTTCTGCGCAATCTCGCAGCCAAGGTTGACCACGCTGGCGATCAGCCGCTGGATAACAAAGCCGGGCGAATCGTTGATCACTTCCACCGGCACGCCATCGGCACTCAACGCCTGTCGGGCCTGGGCGACGGTGTCGGCGCTGCTGGCCGGGTTGCGCATCAACACACGGCGCTTGTCCCAGTCGGCAAAGCAGTCAATAGCCACGGTGCGCTCGGCCGGCAATGCCTGACGCGCCAGGCTGTTGGTGCAGTCTTCACCCAGGGGAGCCACCAGGCAAATTGCCTCGGGGCTGGGGATATTGGTATCTTCCAGGGTCGCGCCAGCGGCGGTCAGGGCAGCAGACACATTGCTGCGCACCACATCATCATGTGTGTCCAGCCAGAACGGCCGGTTGACGATTACGGTTTCCGGTTCGGCTTCCGGCTGCTCGATCTTCTGGCCATCTTCGTAACGATAAAAGCCCTGCCCGGTCTTTCGGCCCAGCAGGCCTGCTGCCACGCGCTGCGCCGCGATAAAGGACGGGGTATAGCGCGGGTCATGGTAGAACTGCTCGTAGACCGACTCCATCACCGCGTGGGATACATCCAGCCCAGTCAGGTCGAACAGCTCGAACGGCCCCATGCGAAAGCCGGGACCATCGCGCAGAATACGGTCGATCTGCTGCGGTGTCGCGACGCCCTCGCTGAGAATGCGCAAGGCTTCGGTGCCAAAGGCACGGCCAGCGTGGTTGACCAGAAAGCCGGGGGTGTCCGGGGTGATCGCAGCAAAATGCCCGGCAGCTTCGGCCAGTTCGACCAGCCCCTTTACATAACGCTCATCGGTGCGCTCGCCGCGGACCACCTCGACAATCTTCATCAACGGCACGGGATTGAAAAAGTGGAAACCCGCTACCCGTTCGGGCCGCTTGCAGGTACTGGCAATGCGCGTAACGGACAGGGAAGAGGTGTTGGTCGCCAGCACGCAGTCATCACGCACGATGGCTTCCAGCTGATCGAATAGCTTCTGCTTGACCTCGAGCAACTCGACGATGGCTTCAATCACCAGATCGCAGTCTTTTAATGCGTCGAGTTCGGCAGCCGGCTGCATGCGCGCCATGGTTGCTTCGAAATCCGCTTCGCTGAGCTTGCCCTTGGCCACCGAGCGCTGCAGCAGGTTGCGATTGAAGGCGATGGCATCATCAATCGCTTCGGCGCGGGTATCGTAAATCAGTACCTGTTGGCCACTGCTGGCGAATAACTGAGCGATACCTCGGCCCATGGCTCCTGCGCCGATCACGCCAATTCGGTTGAACATGCAATGACTCCTTATTCACCCTGTCAATTCCGCATGGCGGAATAGTATTTCGTTTAAGATGGTGCGAGATTAAATCCTGCCGGGGATCAGCGCAAGTTTGCTGGCCTGAGATGGACCGACGTACCGCAGGTCGGTATTGCCTGTGGCATAATTGTCTCCCCCTGGTACAAATCGAGCTCTACATACAAGCAAGCCCGCCCTTGGCGGTTTGCGCCTCTGTCAGCTTGAATCTCTATCGGATGTGGCAGAAACGAGTGTAGTAACAATAGCGTAGTTAAAAAGGGTGGGTGTCTGTGAATAAAGACCAACAGCAAGCCGTAGAACGCTCCGTTACCGGATTCTTTCAGGATCTGGGTTGTGAGTTGCTGGAGTATTCCGAAGGCCGCGCCGTGGTCGGTCTGACGCTGACACCGCGACATATGAACAACGCCGGCAATCTGCACGGTGGTGTCACCGCCAGCCTGCTGGATATCGCCATGGGGCTGTGTGGCACCTGGGCACCGACCGCCGAAGAGCGCCGGGTAGCCATCACCCTCTCGCTCAACGTGAACTTCTCCGCCACCGCGCAAATCGGCACCCAGGTACGCGCAGTAGCAACCTGCCGCAGCGCCGGGCACAAGGTATTCATGGCTGCCTGCGATCTGCTGGATGAAAACGACAAGCTGATCGGCTTTGGCGAAGGCGTGCTGAAAAAGGGTGCCTACCGCAAGGACCTGCCGTGAGCCAACGCGTATGAAACTGGCGCTGCTGCCACTTGGAGTAGGCCTGGAGCTGACGGCACTGCTTCTGCAATTGCCGATGCTCAGCTGGCTGGCCGCAGCCGTGTTTCTGCTGTACTTCCTGCTGCACTTCAGCCGCCTTAATCGTTACCCGCAGTGGCTGGGCATTATCACCCTGGCGGTATTGATCGCTGCGGCGCTGAATGCGCGAACTGACGCGAGCTTGTGGCCCAAACTGGCCGCATCAGCCGCCTATTACACCAGCTTCCTCGCCGCCCTCGGATTAATGCAGCTGCTGGCCAAGCGTCTGCCGCAGCTCAGCGAGTTGCACAAGGCGCTGCTCTCCGGCTCCAAGGTCGTGCTCTACCCACGCTACGTACTGACCGCCGGCAGCATCGGTTCGATTCTCAATTTCGGCATGATGAACCTGCTCTGCGGCACCCTGACCACACATCTCAAACGCTATCCATTGACCGATGACCAGCGCCGCGACGGCCTGCGCAGCGTCATGGTCACCACGCTGCGTGGTTTTGCCCTGGTGCCGCTGCTGGCGCCGACCAGTGTGACCATTGCGATCATCTCGCGGGAAATGCCCGAGCTATCCTGGAGCGCCATGTTGCCCTACGGAATCGTTGCGGCGGTGATGATGATCCTGGTCGGCTGGCGCCGCGAAACTCGCGGCCTGTTGGCGCTGCGCGACAATATTGGCGACAGCACCCGCGCCGAAGGCATGATCAGTCTGCTGCTGGGCAGCCTGTTGGGTTTGCTGGCGATCGGCGCACTGGCGTCGGTCTCGGCGCTGACCGCGTCGCAATCGGCGATGGTCCTGGTGCCGGTAGGGGTAATCAGTTATCTGCTGTGGCGCGACCGCTCGCCCAAGCGCGCGCTGGAAGAAGTAGCCGAGAACATGGGCAGCATGCATAACGAGATGTTTATTTTCGGCTGTGCGGCGCTGCTTGGTGGTGCACTCGGCGCCATCGCCCCGCTGGAAGAAATCGCCGCCTGGCTCGCCGCCGAACCCAAATACAATCTGCTGCTCGCAGTAGCCAGCCTGTTCAGCACCATCACGTTAGCGGTCATGGGCGTGGCGCCGATTGTTTCGCTGTCGCTGATCGCAGGCCTGTTGGCACAACTGGCGGTGCTGGGTGTGCCGATCATGACCCCGGCGGTCGGCTTGATGTGCGGTTTCTCGCTGGCGATGATCTGCTCACCCTTCGGACCCTCGACGCTGATTCTGTCGCGCTACAGCGGAGAGACCCCATTCCGCGTGGCCTTCGGCTGGAACGGGCGCTTTGTCATGAGCGTCATGCCTTTGCTCCTGCTGCTATTGTTCGGCACGTACTGGCTGCACAGCTAGTAGAAAGCGGCAAGCTTCAAGCTTCAAGCGACAAGTTTAAATCGAGAACCAACAGCTTCCAGAAGGCATGTTGGGCTGACGCAAATTTACCAGGCGCCGGTCAGCAGTCCCGCTTTGCTGTACCGTCGGAGCCCATGGATGGGCGACGCCGAGCGCCCAAGGATGGGACAGCGTGTCAGCAAAGCGGGGCTGCTGATCGGCGCCCCACGCGCACCAAATGCTCAACATGCCCCACACGGACGCAGCGCTCAACATGCCGTAACGCACAGAACCCAGTAACATGCCCCAATGCATAATCTTTAAACAGGCCGCTAAATGCCCGAACTCCCCGAAGTAGAAACCACCCGCCGCGGCATTGCCCCGCATC
Source organism: Halopseudomonas pelagia (assembly GCF_009497895.1). NCBI lineage: Bacteria > Pseudomonadati > Pseudomonadota > Gammaproteobacteria > Pseudomonadales > Pseudomonadaceae > Halopseudomonas > Halopseudomonas pelagia. Next base: position 595,579 of record NZ_CP033116.1, read on the forward strand.
TGGAAGGTCGCAAGGTCACCCGGCTGATTGTGCGCGACAGCCGTCTGCGCTGGCCGATCCCGGAAGACCTGGCGATACAGATCGAAGACCAGACCTTCAGCCAGATCCGTCGTCGGGCCAAATACCTGTTGATGGATATCGGCGGGGGCAGCCTGATCAGTCATCTGGGCATGTCCGGCAATTTACGTCTGGTACCCATCGGCAGTCCAGTGGGCAAACACGAGCATGTGGATATTGAGCTGGATTCCGGTATGGCGCTGCGCTACACCGACCCACGACGGTTTGGCGCGATGCTGTGGATCAAGGCCGGGGAGCTGCATCCGCTATTGTCGCGGCTGGGGCCCGAGCCGCTGTCGGAGTTGTTCGACGGTGAACGGCTCTATCAATGTTCGCGTGGTAAATCCATGGCAGTAAAACCCTTTATCATGGATAACGCCGTGGTAGTCGGCGTGGGTAATATCTACGCCACCGAAGCCCTGTTCGCAGCCGGGATTGATCCGCGTCGCGAGGCCGGACGCATCAGCCGCGCGCGCTATCAGATACTCGCCGAAGAGATAAAACGCATCCTCGCCTATGCCATCGAACGCGGCGGCACCACCCTGCGTGACTTTCTCGGCGGCGATGGCCAGCCCGGCTATTTCCAGCAAGAGCTGTTTGTTTACGGGCGTGGTGGGCAGCCCTGCAAGGTGTGCGGCACAGAGCTTTCAGAGTGCCGGCTGGGTCAGCGTAGCTCGGTATTTTGCCGACGTTGTCAGCGCTGAGAGTGCCGGATCCAGGACCTGGTTGGCAATTTTCACCCAGCTGATTCCGAAACCGGCGTAATGTGCCTACAATGAAGGCTGAAGGCTACCCCGGATGGGAGTCTCTCCAAGAATAACGCCTATGGGCAACTACCAGGGATTCAACTATGCGCCTGTTACGTCACACTACCGCTCTCATGGCCGGCCTGCTGCTCAGCGGCGTCGCTCTGGCTCAAGAAAATTCGCATTCGCCTTATCAAGATCATGTTGAAAACCCCGGCATATTTGCCATGGTTGGTGACCTGGTCATCGCCCGGCCATTGCTGTTGGGTGTCACTGCGATTGGCGCAGCGGCCTTTGTGGTCAGTCTGCCTTTCACCCTGGCGGGCGGTAACGTGACAGAAGCAGGTCAGGAACTGGTTTTGCGTCCCGGTACCGAAACCTTTGTACGTTGTCTGGGTTGTACCAAAAGCGGTTATGGCCGTAGCCAGCAGGATGAAAATCTCTAAGCAGATTTTCCGTTCGATATGAGTTCAGGCCGCTGATTGTCACGTTGGTGGCCTGCAGCCTCTTTGCAGAGAAGTAAGGCTGATGCGCGTATTGTTCAAACCACTCTGGGTGCCCGTTGTTCTACTGGTGCTCGTATTCCTGTTCGTCTGGAAGCCCGAGCTGGCCACGCTGGCAGCGGGCATCGCGCTGTTCATGCTGGGCATGTTCCACCTCGAAGATGGCTTCCGCGCCTTTACCGGCGGGGCCCTCGAGCGCTGGCTTAAACGCAGCACCAATCGCCTGTGGAAAAGCCTGCTGTTTGGCATTACCAGCACCGCGCTGGTGCAATCCAGCTCCCTGGTTACCGTACTCAGTATCGCCTTCCTCAGCGCTGGAATGATCAGCCTTGTGGCCGGTATTGGCATTGTGTTCGGCGCCAATCTGGGCACCACCACCGGCGCCTGGTTGATTGCTCTGGTGGGCCTCAAAGTCGATCTCGCGGTTGTAGCCATGCCTTTGCTGGTGTTTGGTGTGCTGCTCGGCCGGCGCATGGAAAGCCTGTGGAAAGGTGCAGGTCAGGTATTGCTCGGTATGGGTCTGCTGTTTCTCGGCATCGATTTGATGAAGGACGGCTTCGCCAGCTTCGATGGCCTGCTGGCGCTGGACGGCTTTGCGGTAGAGGGTTGGGCCGGCGTGGTGCTGTATGCGCTGTTGGGCCTGGTTGCGACCATTCTGATGCAGTCCAGCCATGCGGCGATGATGATCACCCTGGCGGCGCTGGCCAGCGGCCAATTGGCTTACGGTAACGCGCTGGCCATGGCCATTGGCGCCAACCTGGGCACCACCGTCACCGCGCTGCTCGCCGCTCTCGGCAGTAATAATGCCGGACGCCGCCTGGCCGCCGCACACATCCTGTTCAATCTGGTCACCGCGCTGGTCGCCCTGGCGATATTGCCGAGCCTGACGCGTTCGGTGGACTGGCTGGCCGAGGTGCTGGGCATAGCCGCAGATGCCTATACGCTCAAGCTGGCGCTATTTCATACCCTATTCAATGTCCTGGGCTTGGCGATCATGCTGCCCTGGATTCCGCTGATGGTGAAATGGCTGATGCGCTGGCTGCCAGATGTCACTTCCGTTGGCAGCCCGCGGGAACGGCATGCGGCCTTGAGTGAACAGCCGCGCATGCGTGCGCGCTTTCTCAACGATTCAGCCCTGCAGCACGCGGACACCGCGCTCAAGGTACTGGGCCAGGAGGTGCAGAATCTCGGCGCGTTGAGCCGCCAGGTAATCGCCGCTGCGTTGTACTTGCCGGCGGGCAATCTGAGCGATCTGTCCCGCGAGCAATTGCACAAGGTGGTCTTGCGCGCCGTGCCGGAAGATCACCGCGAGGATGCCGACGCGCTGTACGAGCGCCACGTCAAAGGCGTATACGCCGACATTATCGACTTCATCAGTCGGATGGATCTGTCATTAACACCGGATCAGCAGCAGGCGTTGATGGACTACAACGCGGCCGCCCGTGAACTGATAGAAGCGGTAAAAGCCGCCAAACACCTGCAGTCCAACCTGCGCAAGCAGATCGACAGCCGCCAACCGGCAATCCATGAAGCCTACGACCTGTTGCGTGAGCAGGGTGGTCAGGCGCTGGTGGACATGGGGCGGTTGATGAACATGCAAGGCGACACGGAAGCGCGGGGAGAGTTGTTCGGCGCTTATGAAGAGCAAGAGCGGCTATTTGCCGATCATTTCCAGCAGACCATTCAGACGCGGCTGCGTAACCGAGAGCTGGACGGTTGGCAGGCGTCATCGATGCTCAACGACCTGCACTACCTGCTGCGCGTCCGTCAGCACCTGTACCGGGCGCATGCCGAGTTGCATGACCAGGATGCGCAGGTGCTCAGTACCTCGCCCACCGGACGTATTGAGCCCTCGCTCAGTCTGCCGTAACCGCGCGAGGCTCAGCGTTCCGCTGGGCTGGCTGCTCGGCGCGTGCTTTGACCTGAGCCTGGCCCACGCCGCGAGGATCACTGGCAGCCTGCAGCTCGCCAGTCTGCTTGTTCCAGTGCACCGCGTGCATATCGCCGTAATCCCGACCCACCGGCTTGATGCTGTGGCCCAGCGCTTCCAGCTCGCTCTGCAGCTGCGGGCTGAAGGCGCCGTCTTCGATCTGAATATGATCTGGCAGATACTGATGATGGAAGCGCGGTCTGCTGACCCAGGCCTCCACATCCTCACCTTCAATGGCTTCCAGCGCACCCAGCAGCACCATGGTGATAATTCGGCTGCCGCCCGGCGTACCCAGAATCGCCAATTGCTCGCCATTTTCCAGCATCGTTGGGGTCATGCTGGATAACGGCCGCTTGCCCGGCCCGACACTGTTGGGTTCACTGCCGGCCAGTTGGTAGGCATTTTCACCGGTGGGGTCGGTGGCGAAATCATCCATCTCGTTGTTCAGCAGCACCCCGGTACCGGGCACGGTGAAAGCCGCGCCGAACGGCAGATTGATGCTCAATGTGGCAGCCACGGCATTGCCCTGACTGTCTATCAGCGAGAAATGCGTGGTGTCGGTGCCCTGCTTGAACGGCGCGGGATCGCCCAGTTCGCTGCTCGGCGTAGCTCTGTTCGGATTAATGCTGGCGGCCATGGCCTGAGCATGTTCGGTGGACAGCAGTCTGTCGGTGGGAACTTCAACAAAATCACTATCACCCAGCAGCATGCGCTCGCGGTAGCTGAGGCGCATCAGCTCCACCAACTGGTGAGTCCAGGCGGTTGAACCGGGAGTTGCCTGCGGCAACGCTTCGAGCCCCTGGAGTATGTTGGCGAGCGCAATGCCGCCAGCGGAGGGCAGGGGCGCGCTGAAGACTTGCATGCCGAAGCTGTTAAAGCTGACCGGTTGGCGTTCAATCACCTGGTAATTATCCAGATCAGCCTGCTCCCAGGCGCCGCCGCCGGCCTGCACCGCATCCAGCAGCAGTTTGGCAATGTCGCCCTGGTAGAAACCCGCGTGGCCGCGTTCGGCCAGGGCGCGTAGGGTCAGCGCCAGTTCCGGCTGACGGATCAGCGTGCCCACCTCAGGGATGACGCCCTCGCGCAGGAACAGCCTTGTGGTTTCAGCGTTGCGACGCATCGCCTCCAGTCTAAAACCACCAAGCATGCGGTAACGCTCGGTCACGGCAAAGCCCTGCTCTGCGGCATTGATCGCCGGCTGCAGGCTCTGTTTCAGGCTCAGATTGCCATATTCCTCGGCGAGCAACACCAGTGCCGCGGGCAAGCCCGGAATGCCGGCGGCGCGCGGGCCGTTCAGAGCAGGATCGCGTTGAAATTCGCCGTCGGCGTCCTGATAGAAGTCGCGCCCAGCGCTCAGCGGGGCGGTTTCCCGTGCATCCAGAAAGCGATACTCGGTGCCGCTTTCCGCCTGCTGGCGCAGCAGAAAGAAGCCGCCGCCACCCAGCCCGGAGCTGTAGGGCTCGGCCACTGCCAACGTCGCTGCAACAGCGACCGCAGCATCGAAGGCATTGCCGCCCCGGTCGAGAATCTGATGACCGGCGGCGGTGGCGGCAGGGTGAGCGCTGGCGACCGCTTGCTGGTTCGGCGTTTGCGCCTGGGTGAGCGGGGCGAAGAACAGGCAGCACAGCAGAAACAGATTGGCTGCCTGACGCTGGGGCAGGAACATCGGCTCAGTTGCCCGTCAGGATCTGATATTTGGCCATCAGCTCCTCCTGGCTCTCGACGTTTTCCGGGTCCAGGGGAATGCAGTCGACCGGACAGACCTGCTGACATTGCGGCTCGTCGAAGTGCCCCACGCATTCGGTGCAGAGGTTGGGGTCGATCACATAGATCTCTTCGCCAGCCGAGATGGCCCCGTTGGGGCACTCAGGCTCGCAGACGTCGCAGTTGATGCAATCGTCGGTAATGATCAGCGACATGAATCGATAACTCCGTGGGCGGTTGGCCCGGTTATTCGTGGTAGCGCTTTATCAGCGCGGCGTTCACCGAAGGGTGCACGAATTTGGTGACGTCGCCATTTAGAGCGGCGATTTCCCGAACCAGCGAAGAGGAAATATATGAATATTTTTCCGACGGGGTCAGGAACAGGCTTTCGACATCGGGAGCCAGCACCCGGTTCATGTTGGCCAGCTGGAATTCGTATTCGAAGTCCGATACCGCGCGAAGACCGCGCAGCAACACATTGGCATCGACTTTCTTGACGAAGTGCGCAAGCAGTTCGGAAAAGCCCACGACTTCCACATTGGGTATGTGGCTAAGCACTTCCCGCGCCATGTTTACCCGCTCGTCCAGGGTAAACGCCGGATTCTTCTTGGTGCTGGCGGCCACGGCAACGATCACCTTGTCGAACAGCCGAGCGGCGCGCTCGACCAGATCGGTATGGCCTTTGGTGATCGGATCGAAAGTGCCGGGATAAAGAACCGTATTCATGCGCATGTTCCTGCAGCAGTGTGGATGGGGCAGATGGTAGCTGAATGGCGTCCCGGGGCCAACCAGCGTGATCAACCCAACGGCTAGGCCAGTGTTTCTGCCAGGTCCGTCGCCAGCCGCGCTACCAGGCCATAAATGGATAGCTGCGGATTGGCGCCAATGCTGGTGGGGAACAGCGAGCCATCCAGGATCGACAGATTCTCCAACTGGTGATGTTGCCCTTTGCTGTTGGTCACCGCGAGCATTGGGTCCTCGCCCATGGCGCAGCCGCCCATCACGTGGGCACTGGCCAGACGCACGTCGTAGATCGCATAGCGCAGGTTGTTTACCTGCTCCTGAAAGTCCTGCCAGGTGCTGCTCAGGCGACCCCGACTATGGGTCGGCATCACTGCAGTAGCACCAGCGGCAAACTGGATTTCGCCCATGGCCAGCCAAGCGCGGCGGGCGCCGTCCCAGATGTAATCGTCCAGCGGGTAGTCCAGCACCGGGCTGCCGTCGTCACGCAATACGATTTCACCGCCCGGGCTGCGCTCGTCAAAGCCGTCACGCATCAAGGCGATCAGAATATTGCTCTGCGCCAGCTTCTGCATACGCTGGAAGTGGTCCTGGCCATAGCCGCCCAGCAGCGCAGCGGTGATGCTCGGCTGCATGGGCGGGACTTCCAGCTTGAAGCCGATCGGCCCTGTGGTGCCGTTGTTCCACTGAAAGTGGTCGGAATACACCGACTGCGGCGCGCCATAGAAGCCATTGATGGTCTTGTCGTACTGGGCCAGGGAAAAATTCACTGGGTGCAAGAAGGTACGTTTACCCAGCCGGCCATGGGGGTCGGGGGCCTTGGAGCGCATCAGCAACGCCGGGCTGTTGATCGCGCCACCGGCGAGAATCACATGGCGGCCACGCAGCCGAACGGCGCGGCCGTCTGCGCGGGTCATCTGTTCATTCATGCCGCGGCAGAGTACTTCCGTGACCTGATCACCCTCGAACACCAGCTGCTCGGCCTTGAGCCGATGAATCAGGGTCGCGCCTTTTTCCAGCGCCGCGGGCAGGGTGGTGACCAGCATCGATTGTTTGGCATTGGTTGGGCAGCCGGTACCGCAATAGCCCAGGTTCCAACAGCCGCGCACGTTGCGCGGAATGACCTTCCAGTGCCAACCCAGGGCTTCGCAGCCGGTGCTGATCACTTCGTTGTTGGCATTCGCCGGCACCGCCCAGGGAGCCACGCCCAGGCGTTCTTCCATGCGCGCAAACCAGGGTGCCATGCTCGCGGAATCAAGACCCTTGACCCCATGCACCTGTTCCCAGTGGGCGAGGGTCGGATCCGGGGTGCGGAAGCTGCTGGTCCAGTTGACGGTGGTGGTGCCGCCCACGGTCCGGCCTTGCAGAATGCCGATCCCGCCGTCCTGGGTGGCGCGGGCCAGGCCCTCCTGGTACAGCTCGGCATAGGCCTTGGCCTCGTCATTCTTGAAGTCGCTGGAGGTTTTCAGTGAGCCTTCTTCCACCAGCAAGACCTTGAGCCCGGCGTTGGCGAGGATCTCGGCACTGGTGCCGCCACCAGCGCCGGTGCCGATGATGATTACGTCCGCTTCGAACGAGCGGTCGGCCTCCAGCTCACTGGCATCAATTACTTGCCAGCCGCGGGCTATACCTTGCAAAAACAGATCAGGAACGGGCATTTCGGGTCACCTGGGCAGTCGCGGAAAAGGGAGATTCAGATGGCTGGCGGGCCAGGGTAGCCGGTGGCTTCCCAGGAAACGGGCAGCGCATACCAGGCCATCTGCAACGCCTGGTTCAACGCGCTATGACCCTGGCGCAACATATCCAGGCGGCTGTCGCGCCAGCGCTCCAGAAACGCCCGCACCTCGGCATCACTGGCGTTTTCCCAGCTTCCCCAGATACCGGTCAGTGGGCCACGGGTGATGCCCATGCTCAGCATGCCAAACAGATCGGATACCTGCTTCTGCGCTGCCGTGGAGGTCCAAGCCAGGGTCTTGTCCAGTTGCGCTATGGCAGCGTCCAGATTGGCCGAATTCAGCGCCGGGTGCGGGCCGACCAGCGCCGTCATGATGGCTTTGAGCATGGGGATATCGCTGTCGCGCAGTACCTGAAAGCCGCTCGCTGGCGCGTCGCTGCTGCAACCGGACAACGTAGCGGTCAGGCCGGCGGTCGCCAGCACTGCGCTGGCGCCGAAACCGAGCTTGAGCAGGCTGCGCCGACTCAGCTGTGTTGATGCCAGCTGTGTTGAAGAGTGAGTCGACATGGGGTGCGTCTCATTTTGTTTTTATGGGTTGAAACAGGTTCTATTAGTGCTGTTTGCGGTCAACGGATAAAGAGTTTGTACACCAGTTTCAGGACCATTCCGCCGTACGGCGGATAGATCGGTTTGGCGCCGTTAAAGCGCTGCTTGATATACACGCCCTTGGCCTTGCTGAACGTCAGGAAACCCTCGTGACCGTGGTAATGGCCCATACCGGAAGGCCCGACGCCGCCGAACGGCAGGTCGTCCTGGGCCACATGCAGGATGGTGTCGTTGATGCACATGCCACCCGCATGGGTCTGCTCCATCAGCCGTTGCTGTTCGGCCTTGTCATAGCCGAAATAATACAGTGCCAGCGGCCGCGGCCGGTCGGCCACGTACTGCATTGCCTGATCCATGCTGTCGTAAGGCACGATCGGCAGCAGTGGGCCGAAGATTTCGTCCTGCATGACTTTCATGTCGTCGCTGACATTCAGCAGCAAGGTCGGAGCGATGACCCGCGTCTGGCTGAAATCTTCCGTGCGCGGGTTCAGCTCGATCACCTGCGCGCCCTTGCTGCGCGCATCGTCCAGATAGCTCTGAATACGCTGATGCTGGCGCGGATTGATGATTTGCGTGTAGTCCGGGTTAGCTGCCAGGTGCGGATACAGCTTGCTGAACTGCCTGCCCAGCGCAGTGACCAACTCGTCTACCCGTCCGCGCGGGCAGAGCACGTAATCGGGGGCGACACAGGTCTGGCCGGCGTTCACGCCCTTGCCAAAGGCAATCCGCTCGGCGGCGTCATCGATCGGCACCTCCAACGAGACAATCGCCGGTGACTTGCCGCCCAGCTCCAGCGTGACTGGGGTCAGGTTCTCTGCAGCAGCGCGCATCACATGCCGGCCGATGCCGGTGCCGCCGGTGAACAGCAGATGATCCAGCGGCAAGCGCGAAAAGGCCTCGCCGACCTCCGCCTCGCCGGTGATCACGGCAACCTGATCCTCGGTGAAAATCTCAGCCAGCATGCGCGCGAAGGCTTCGGCGGTAGCCGGGGTGGATTCGCTCATTTTGATCAGCACCCGATTGCCGGCAGCCAGCGCTGCGGTGAGCGGGCCCATGGCCAGATACAGCGGGTAGTTCCAGGGCACGATCACGCCGACCACGCCCAGCGGTTGATAAATCACCTGCGCCTTGCCGGGCTGAAAGGCCATGCCGACGTGGCGCTTGGACGGTTTCATCCAGCGCCGCACGCGCTTGGTAACGTAATTGATGCCTTCGATCGACGGCAGAATCTCCGCCAGACGCGTTTCGTCCGCCGAGCGCCGGCCAAAATCCGTGCTGATCGCTTCAATCAGGCTCTGCTGGTGATCGAGCAGGGCACCTTTGAGTGCCTTGAGCATTTCAATGCGATTATCGGCGGTGGGCATTGGATGCTGTTTGAATGCCCGTTGCTGCGTGGCAAAAACCTGATGCATGCGGGAAATCGACTGCTGCTGGTCCTGCATATAGGCAATATCGGCTACCATGTGGCCTCCACAGAGCCCGCTGGACGGCTCTGGTTTTATGATGACTATTGAGCTTTTTAGAGCAATTGCTCTAAGCTGTCAAACAGACTTTGCATCATCCGCCCTGACAGCCGGATCTCAGGTAATGGAAACACGATAATGAAAACCCGTGATCGCATTCTTCAGGCTAGCCTGCAACTGTTCAACGAGCAGGGCGAACGGCTGGTGACCACCAACCATATTGCACAGCATATGGGCATGTCGCCGGGCAATCTGTACTACCACTTCCGCAACAAGCAGCAGATCATCGCCGAGCTGTTCAGCCATTACGAAGCCCAGGTGGATGATTATCTGCAGGTGCCGGCAGGACGTGAACTGGAAGTGGCGGACAAGGCGGTCTATCTGGAATCGATCTTCCGTGGTCTGTGGGAATACCGTTTTCTGCATCGCGACCTGGAGCACCTGCTCAACAGTGACGCCGAGCTGGCTGGCCGCTATCGGCAGTTTTCGCGGCGCTGCGTGCAGAGCGGGCAGACGATCTATCAGGGCCTGGTGGACGCCGGTATTCTCTGTGCCGAGCGCACCGATCCGCAGGCATTGGCGATCAACAGCTGGCTGCTGATGACCGGTTGGGTAGGCTTTCTCTGTGCCTCGGTACTGGATGACCAACAGCCGGAACTGACCCCGGAGCTGCTGCGCCGGGGTGTGTATCAGGTGTTGTCACAGGAAACCGGGCTGCTGACCGACCGGGTCAGGCCGGCTGTGGAAGCGATGCTGCGGGATTATTACGTTCCGCTGAAATAGCCTCGATCAGACGCGCGGCCTGGTTTCAGGTGCGCTGCCACAGGCTGTACCACACCTGGCCTGCGCGCTTCTCTCGATGCAGGCTCCAGTTCGACGGGCGTTCCAGCTGCGTAGGCCGCAATTCGCTTTCGGTATAGATCCAGGCGTTGGCGGTCAGCCAGCCGTTGGCTTCCAGCGCGGCGCAGCTGGGTGCCAGCAGGCCCTGATGGAAGGGCGGATCAAGGAACACCAGATCGTAGGGCTTTTCCGGGCTGCCAGCCAGGAACGCCAGCGCGTCCTGTTGCTGGATATCCGCATGCGTGCAATCCAGCGTCTGCAAATGCCCACGCAGGGTATTGACCACATCGCGGCTGCTGTCGCAGGCCAGCGCGTAAGCCGCCCCGCGTGACAGCGCTTCCAGCGTCAGCGCGCCGCTACCGGCGAAGGGGTCCAGACAGCGCGAACCTTCCACTCGGCCGCTCAACCAGTTGAACAGTGTTTCGCGTACCCGGTCCGGGGTCGGGCGCAGGCCGGGTTGCTCGGTAAAGGTGAAACGGCGGCTGCGCCACTCGCCGGCGATGATCCGCAGCTGGCTGGTTCTGGCGGGCGTGTGCTTCATGCGTCGGGCGCCTCCGTCGCTGCATCGATTGTTGGCTTGGCAGGCGCATCCTCGGCGCTCTGTTCCAGGTCTGCTTCCATTTCAGGCTCTGGTAGCGGCTGGCCGACGGTGACGATCAACCGCTGCTCTTTGCTCAAGTGACGCTGAAACGCGGAACGCACGTCCTCGACCGTGAGTTTCTCGACCTGATCCAGGAACAGCTGCAGGTGGTTGAGCGGCAGGTTGTAGAAGCCGATCATGCCCAACTGACTGACGATGGCGCTGTTGCTGGCGGTGGATAGCGGAAACTCGCCCATGATCTGGCGCTTGCTGCGGATCAGCTCGGCCTCGGTCGGGCCCTCCTCGATAAAGCCGTCCAGGGTGGTATTGATCACCTCCAGCGCCTGCTCGACCTGATCCGTCCGCGTCTGCATATTGATCACGAAGGGCCCGGTGGCCTGCATCGGCGAAAAATTGCTGCTGACCGAATAGGACAGCCCGCGGGTTTCTCTGATCTCTTCCATCAGGCGCGAACCGAAGCCCGAGCCGAGTATCTGATTCCCGACGTAGAGCGCCGGGTAGTCTTCGGCGCTGCGGCTGACGCCCAGTTGACCCAGCATGATATGCGTCTGTTGCGAATCGAAGTCCACATGCTTGCGCTCGGACTGGATGGGTTCCGGATCCGTTACCACTGGCGCTGCGGGCCCTTCCGGCAATGCGCTGGACAGGCGCGCGGCGATACGTTCGGCCTGCTGGCGGTCGACATCACCTACCAGTGAGATCACCGCATTGCCTGCCGAATAGTATTGCTCGTGGAAGTCGCGCAGATGCTCCGGCGTGATTTCCGCCAGGCTCTCGGGTTGGCCTTCAGGCAGGCTGGCATACGGGTGGTTGCCATACAATCCGCTCCAGAATGCTTCGCTGGCTTGTGCGGCGGGGCTTTGCAGGCGGAACTGCAGCCCGGCCAGAAGCTGATTGCGCAGGCGCTGGTAGGCATCTTCAGGGAAGTCGGGCTGGCTGACCACCTGGGCGAACAGGTCTAGGGCCGGGTCGAGCTTGTCGGCAGCGGTCAGGCTGCGGACGCTGACCAGCGCCATATCCCGATGAGAACTGTTTTCGAACTGGGCGCCCAGGTTCTCGAAGCCGGCAGCAATTTCACCCGAGTCCAGCCCCGCTGCGCCTTCATTCAGCATACCGTTGACCAGCGTGGCCAGGCCGGGCAGTTCACCGTCGCGGCTGGCGCCGGCGGCAAACAGCAGCTGCAGGTCAAGCATCGGCAGCTCGCTAGCCTGCATGAAATACACGCGTGCACCTTCGGCGGTGGTCCAGTGCTGCAGATCCAGAACGCGGCGGGCCGGAGCCTTGTCGCGGTCGATGCTTTGCAGTGTGGTCAGCGGCGGAATGGGGTCGAGCTCCGGGTCCACATCCGGAACGCTGACGGCGGGTGTTTCTGCGTCCGTGGTGGCCGCAGGCGGGGCGCTGGGCGATTGATTGCGCTCGTTGATCAGGACCGCAACGATCAGAATCAGCACCGCCACAGCCACGATCCAGCGTAGTGGGGACATCGGCTTGGCGGACATCAGTTGCTTTCCTCTTGTTGGGTATTGGCGGCAGGCGACCCTGCGGCTGGCGATCCAGTGGCAGGCAACCCTGCGTCAGTCTCGTCAACGGCTGCGCTTGCGGCTGGCAAAATATGCCCACGGGTCAGGCGTTCGCTGACCAGATAGCGTCGGGCGACTTCGCTGACCTGCTCAGGCGTTATCGCCTCAAGCGCTGCCGCGTCCTCCTCAATCAGTGTCCAGGGCAGGCCTACACTTTCCAGCTGGCCAATCTGCGTCGCCTGATGGCTGATGCTGTCCTGCTGGTAGACATCCGCAGCGATCATCTGGGTCTTGACCCGGGTCAGTTCGGAGGAGGATGGCGGGGTTGTTTTCAGTTCGTCAATTTCCTTCCACAAGGCAGCTTCCAGCTGCTCCAGGCTGATATCGCGCGCCTGATTGGGCAGGCCGTTGAGGGTGAACAGGGTGTCGCCGCGGGTAAAGCCGCTGTAACTGGCGGACGCTGAAGTGGCAATCGACTCACCGCGTTCCAGCCGGCTGGCCAGTCGCGCACTGTAGCCGCCATCCAGTACACCGCTCAGCAATCTCAGCGCGTGCACTTCCCAGGCCTCGGCGGCGGTGCTCAGGCTTGGCACATTGAAACTCAGCAACAGGCTGGGTAATTGCACGTCCAGATGCAGCGTCACTTCACGTTCGGCACCGCCGGGCAGTTCCAGTGGCTTTTTATGATCCGGCACCGGGCCGGCGGCGATAGGCGCAAAATGCTTTTCCACCAGCGGCTTGATTTCGTTCAGGGTCACATCGCCGACAATCACCAGCACCGCGTTGCCCGGCACGTAGTGGGTTGTGTACCAGGCGCGCAGATCCTCAACGGTCAGCCGTTCGATATCATGCATCCAGCCGATCACCGGCTGCGCGTAAGGGCTGGCGATGTGCGCCTGGGTCAGATAGCGCTCATAGGCAAGGCTGTTGGGGTTGTCATCGACGCGCAGGCGACGCTCCTCCTTGATCACCTCCATCTCGCGGATAAACTCATCTTCCGGCAGCGTGGCGGTATGCATGCGCTCGGCTTCCATTTCCAGCGCAATAGGCAACTGGTCACGGCTCAACACCTGGTAATAGGCGGTGTAATCGCGACTGGTAAAGGCATTCTCTTCCGCGCCCAGGCTGCGCAGCACGCGGGAGGATTCACCCGGTCCGAGATTCTTGCTGCCCTTGAACATCATATGTTCCAGCGCGTGGGAAATACCGGTCTGGCCGGGCGGCTCGTAGCTGCTGCCGACTTTGTACCAGATTTGCGAAACGACCACCGGGGCGCGATGATCCTCCCGCACAATGACCTTCAGGCCATTGTCCAGCGTCAGCTCGTGAGTGGGTTGGCGGGCGTCGTCCGCCACAACCGGGCTGGCGAGAACCGCCAGCAGAAAATAACCAAGTGAAGTCTTCAGCCGTAACATGCATGCATCCTGTAGGAACTTACCGCCTGCGGCGGAAGTGGGGTAGGATAACCCAACCTTCAACGCGGTGGCTAAACAGCCGCCGCCAGCCATAGATAGTGATCGTCAATGTTTGGTTCCAAAGACAAGCCAGAACACCCCGAAGCACCCAAAAGCGCGCAGGACAAGGCCAAAGCCGAGAAACAAGGCCTGTTTGGCTGGGGGCGTCGCAAGCAGGAAGAAGCTCCCTCCGCGCCTGCCAGTACTGAACAGCCGCCTGCCGGTGCTGACCCGGCACCCGCCAGCCATGACCAGGCAGCGAAGGACGCGGCTGCGTCGCTGTTCGCCGGCCTGGGCAGTGCCGAAGCGGTGCAGCCGGGCACTGAACCAGCTGCGGAGCAGAGCAAGGAACCGCAGGGCTTTTTTGCCCGGATGAAGCAGGGCCTGTCGAAGACCAGTGTCAATCTGGGCGACGGCATGGCTAATCTGTTCCTGGGTGAAAAGGATATCGATGACGAGCTGCTCGAAGAGCTCGAAACCCGCCTGCTGATGGCTGACGTGGGTATCGAAGCGGCGACTCTGATCATGGAATCACTGCAATCCCGCGTGCGCCGTCACCAGCTGTCCAATCGCAAAGCTCTGTATACCGCGCTGCAGAATGAGCTGGAGGCGCTGCTGGCCAACGTCGCCAAGCCAATGGTCATCAGCGCAGAGAAAAAGCCTTTCGTGATTCTGGTCGTCGGCGTCAACGGCGTGGGCAAAACCACCACCATCGGCAAACTGGCCAAGCGGCTGCAGGGCGAGGGCAAGCAGGTGATGCTGGCCGCGGGTGATACTTTCCGCGCCGCCGCCGTCGAGCAATTGCAGGTCTGGGGTGAGCGCAACAAGATCCCGGTGGTGGCGCAGCATACCGGCGCCGATTCCGCGTCAGTCATCTTTGACGCGCTGCAGGCGGCGAAATCCCGTGGTGCAGACGTACTGATCGCCGATACCGCGGGCCGTCTGCACAATAAAGACAACCTCATGGACGAGCTGAAGAAGGTCAAGCGTGTGCTGGCCAAGCTTGATCCGGAAGCGCCGCATGAAGTGCTGCTGGTGCTGGATGCCGGTACCGGCCAGAACGCCATTTCCCAGACCAAGCTGTTTGACCAGGCAGTGGGCCTGACCGGCCTGGCGCTGACCAAGCTCGACGGCACCGCCAAGGGCGGGGTGATCTTTGCGTTGGCCAAGCAGTTTGGTCTGCCGATCCGCTTTATTGGGGTAGGCGAGCAGATTGATGATCTGCGTCCCTTTACCGCCTCGGAGTTTGTCAAAGCCCTGTTTGGGCGCGATTAAGTCATGATTCGTTTCGATCAGGTCAGCAAACGCTACCCCAACGGGCATATGGGCTTGAACAAGCTCAGCTTGCATATCAAGACCGGCGAGATGGTGTTTATCACCGGCCATTCGGGCGCGGGCAAGAGCACCCTGCTCAAATTGATCATGTGCATGGAGCGGCCCAGCTCCGGCCAGGTGCATGTCGGCGGGCAGAATCTGGCAGAGCTGAGCAGCGATGACATCCCCTATCTGCGTCGCCAGGTCGGCGTGGTGTTCCAGAATCACCAGTTGCTGTTCGACCGCACGGTATTCGATAACGTCGCCCTGCCGCTGATCATCAATGGCACGCCGCCGGACGAGATCGGCCGGCGCGTGCGCGCCGCGCTCGACAAGGTCGGCCTGCTCAGCCGCGAGGCTCTGTATCCGATTGCTCTGTCCGGCGGTGAACAGCAGCGCGTCGGCATTGCCCGCGCGGTGGTGCATAAACCGGCGCTGCTGCTGGCGGACGAACCCACGGGTAACCTGGACCCGGCGCTATCGGCCGAGATCATGGGGCTGTTTGAAGATTTCAACCGGGTGGGCGTGACGGTGATCATTGCCAGTCACGATCTACCCTTGATCGCCACCCTGGACCACCGCATGTTGACGCTCGATCAGGGCACTCTGCTCAGGGATGGTGATCAGCATGGCTGAAGACAAACGCAAAGCAACGGGCAACGCCGCCGATAAAGCCGCGGTAAAAAGCCCCAAGCGCCCGCAAAAAGCACCGGTCAAAGGTGCGGCGCGCTCCGAGCGCAACTGGCGGCATCCGCTGCGCAGTTGGGCCGGCAGCCACCGTGCCAGTGCCCGCCAGGCAGTTGATCGCGTCAGGCACCACCCGCTCAGCAGCGCCATGACCATTCTGGTGATGACCATAGTGCTGGCCTTGCCCATGGGTCTGGCCGTGCTGATCGGTCAGGTCGAACGCTTGGGCGTCGACTGGCAGCGTGCGGCGCAGCTCTCGGTTTACCTGCAGGACAGCGTTTCCAGCGAAGCGGCAGAGCAACTGCTTGGCGAGATCCGTGAGGAGGAGGGCGTGGCTGAAGCCACCTTGCTCGACAAGGCACTGGCACTCGAAGAGTTTCAAGCGCATTCTGGCATGGGCGAGGCCTTGCAGCAGCTATCCTATAATCCCTTGCCCTCGGTGATCGTGGTTACCCCGGCGAGTATCGACGGCGGCGCGGCGGCATTGGAGCCGGTACGCGATCAACTGGCGGCGCTGCCCGGTGTCGAGCTGGTGCAGATCGATTTGCTCTGGATCGAACGCTTGACCAGTATCCTCGCCATGCTCGAGCGCTTTACCGGCGGTTTGGCGGTATTGCTGGTGCTGGCGCTGTTACTGGTGATGACCAATACCATTCGGCTGGCGATTGAGAGCCGGCGCAACGAGATCCTGGTGATCAAACTGGTCGGCGGCACCGATGCCTTTGTGCGCCGGCCGTTCCTGTATATCGGCGTGCTCTATGGGCTGCTGGCCGGGCTGCTGGCCTGGTTGCTGCTGGGCCTGGGCATGCTGTGGTTGAATGACACCGTGCGCGAGGTCGCCGCACTCTATCAAAGCGACTTCGAACTGGCCGGCATTCCGGTGATCGACGGAGTCAGCCTGGTAGCGGGCGCCATGTTGCTGGGTCTGGTCGGCGCCTGGTTGGCAGTCGGGCGTCACATCCGCGACATACAGCCGCAGTAAAATGAGAGTCACGAGCGCTGTTTTAAACTGCAAGCTGTTGATTTAGATGAAAATAGGTTGTTGTAAGGGAACTTATCCAACCCATTCACAGTCTTAGTTCGGAGTGATACACTCGGCTACCATTTTCTTGGAGTTCAAGCATGAGCACTGCGTTGCAGCCCATACATAGTCTGGTCCCAGGCGCCAATCTGGAGGCCTACGTTCAGACAGTAAGCGCCATCCCGATTTTGAGCGTCGAGGAAGAGCGCACGCTGGCTGATCGCTTGTACTACAACGAAGATCTCGAAGCTGCACGCCAGCTGGTTATGTCGCACCTGCGGTTCGTGGTGCACATCGCTCGCAGCTACTCCGGTTACGGGCTGAACCAGTCCGACCTGGTCCAGGAAGGCAATGTCGGCCTGATGAAAGCGGTCAAGCGCTTCAATCCGGAAATGGGTGTGCGTCTGGTGTCCTTCGCCGTGCACTGGATTCGCGCCGAGATTCACGAGTTCATTCTGCGCAACTGGCGCATCGTCAAGGTCGCCACCACCAAGGCACAGCGCAAACTGTTCTTCAACCTGCGCAGCGCCAAGAAGAAGCTGTCCTGGTTGTCCCAGAATGAAGTCGATGCGGTAGCGGCGGATCTGGGCGTGGCCACGCGTGAAGTGCGCGAGATGGAAAGCCGTCTTTATGGTCAGGATTTGGGCTTTGACGGCGCCCAGGACGATGACGATGACAGCGTAGCCTACGCGCCGGTGCATTATCTGGAAGACAAGCGCTACGACCCGGCGACCCAGCTTGAGTCTGCAGATTGGTCCGACAGCTCGGTCCATCAGCTGCAGCAAGGCCTGGAGCAGCTGGACGAGCGCAGCCGCGATATTCTTTACCAGCGCTGGCTGGCTGAAGAAAAGGCCACGCTGCACGAATTGGCGGCCAAATATCAGGTATCCGCTGAGCGCATTCGTCAGTTGGAAAAGAACGCGATGAACAAGCTGAAAAAGAATCTCGAGACCGAAGACGATCTCTGATTTTTTCGGCCAAGCATTGAATCAAAGGCATCCTACGGGATGCCTTTTTTGTTGCCCGGCTGGCAGCTAACCCGTTCAGCCCGCATAATCCCCCGTTCAAACAACAATCGGAGCTTCACATGGCATTTCGCCCGCGCCTTGGTATGGCCACCTTTTTCAGTCTGATCATCATTGGTCTGTTTGCCCTGGGTAACTGGATCATGGACCGGCCCGGCGCGGAGCCCGAACCCATGCAATGGCGGGCTACCTACGAGGAGCGCCTCTGGGCGCCGCTGCGTGACGGCAATCTGACTCTGGCCGATGTGGTGGCGGTAATGGGCGAGAGCGGCGAGCTATGGATGATCAGCGCCGACGGTGAGCCGCAGCTGGTTAGCCGGCATGTGATTCAGAGCGATGAAGCGGACTGGCGGATGCAGACGGTTATCAGCCTGGATGAACAGCGCATGGAAAGTCTGAAACAAGCGCAGGACTGGAAAGTCGACATGGCCGACCAATCCGTATCGCCGGCGGTCGCCGCGGCGCTGGTCGGTCAACCGGTAGAGCGCATGAGTCTGACACCGTTCCAGCCCATCGAAACCCAACGCATTATCGCCACTCTGGGTGAACCGGACATGCGCATGGAAGTCAGCGGCGACGATCAGGCCTGGGTTTACGGTCGCGCCGGCATCGTCGTAGCGGTCACCGGCGAGGAAGCCTACTCGATCATGTTTGGGCTGCGCGGCAATCGCTAAGGCATTACGCCTCGATACGATTGCGCCAGTAGCTCAGGCTCAGCCATTCGGGTAGCGGCCGGCCGGCTTCCATCTCGCGCAGATAATGCGCGCCACCCAATTGCCGGGACTGGCGCTGAATCCAGCTGGCGCGCCGCTGCACATGCGCCGGCGGGGCCGCCGCACTCCACTCCCGCGGGTTCGGCAGTACCGCAGCCAGTTGCGCCGCCTGGCGGTCTGACAGGTAACTGGCATCAATGCCAAAATGCTCCCGGGCCGCGGCCTGAACGCCAAACACGCCTTCATCCCATTCGACGATATTCAGATAGATTTCCAGAATGCGCTGCTTCGGCCAGAGTACTTCGATCCACAGCGTGAACCAGGCTTCCAGCGCCTTGCGCGGCCAGCTGCGACCTGACCAGAGAAACTGATTCTTGGCTACCTGCTGGGTCAGCGTGCTGGCGCCGCGCAGGCTGCCGCCCTGACGGTTATGCTCCACCGCCGCCTTGATCGCGTCCAGGTCAAAGCCGAAGTGCTCGGCAAATCGCTGATCTTCACCAGCAATCACCGCCATCTTCATACTCTCGGGTATGCTCTTGTAAGGCACCCACTGCCGGCGGATGTCGGTGGGGTTGTCGTCCTGGCGAAACTCGAACCAGCGCTCAACCATCAACGCCGAGCCGGGGGAGGGCACCCAGCGCAGCAGAATGACCGGTATCAGGCTTAATGCCATGAGAATGATCAGCCATTTGCTGATCTTGAGAAAGAGTGTTTTCAACATGCGGTGAGTCGTCTGGGCGGCTTGACCCGCAGTATAGAACGGAGGATTCAAGCTTGGCCAAACTATTGCTTCTACTGGCGTCATTCAGCGGCTTTACCGGCGTGGCACTGGGCGCGTTCGCCGCCCACGGCCTGCGCAGCCGTCTGCCGGAAAATCTGCTCGGCGCCTTTCAGACCGGTGTGCAGTATCAGCTCTGGCACACCGCAGCACTGATGGGTGTGGCGCTGCTGTTGCTGCGCTGGCCAGAGGCAACGCTGTTCAAGAGCGCTGGGGCGCTGATTGTGCTGGGCATGCTGCTGTTCTCCGGCAGCCTGTACGTGATGGCCCTGACCGGCGTGACCAAGCTGGGCATTATCACGCCCTTTGGCGGTGTGGCTTTCCTGCTCGGCTGGCTATGCCTGGGCATTGGTGTGTGGCGTCATCTTTAAGTGCATATCATGCCGCGTCAATTGGGCGCGGCGTGGCCACAGCGGCGCCCGTCGCGTTATAATGCGGTCTTTCCCGCACGACCACAGAGACCTTACCCATGCAGATCCAACTGAATGGCGAAGCCTGCTCCCTTGATCACCCGCTCAGTGTTACCGAGCTGCTTGAGCGAATGGGGCTGACCGGCAAGCGACTGGCCGTGGAACTGAATCTGGAGATCGTGCCGCGCAGCGAGCACGCCCAAACCCGGTTGGCCGAAGGCGACCGAGTGGAAATTGTCCAAGCCATCGGCGGCGGCTAGCCGCCCCTCGGAGACCCTCATGACAGATACCAATCAGGACGCCTTTGAAATTGCCGGCGTGCGTTACCGCTCCCGTCTGCTGGTGGGTACCGGAAAGTACAAGGATATGGACGAAACCCGCGCCGCTATCGAAGCCTCGGGCGCAGAAATCGTCACCGTAGCGATCCGCCGCAGCAATATCGGCCAGAACCCCGGCGAGCCGAATCTGCTGGATGTGATCCCGCCGGACCGTTACACCATCCTGCCGAACACCGCCGGCTGCTATACCGCCGAAGATGCGGTGCGCACCTGCCGCCTGGCGCGCGAGCTGCTGGACGGCCACAAGCTGGTCAAGCTGGAAGTACTGGCCGATCAGAAGACCCTGTTCCCCAACGTGATCGAAACCATCAAGGCCGCCGAAGTGCTGGTTAAGGACGGCTTCGACGTGATGGTCTATACCAGTGACGACCCGATCATCGCCCGCCAGTTGGCGGAGATGGGCTGCGTGGCGGTCATGCCGCTGGCCGGTTTGATCGGCTCCGGACTGGGCATCTGCAACCCCTACAACCTGCGCATCATTCTGGAAGAAGCCACAGTGCCGGTACTGGTTGATGCCGGTGTGGGTACTGCGTCTGATGCCGCCATCGCGATGGAGCTGGGTTGCGCCGGGGTGCTGATGAACTCGGCGATTGCCCACGCGCAAAAGCCGGTACTGATGGCCGAAGCGATGAAGCACGCCATTCTTGCCGGCCGCAGCGCTTACCTGGCCGGGCGCATGCCGCGCAAGCTGTACGCCACGGCATCGTCACCGCTGGAAGGCACCTTCGTCTGAACCTTTTCTCCGGCACGCTCTGATCCCGAACCAGAGCGGCCTTTGCCCGCAATCGAGCCTGACATGACCGAGAACCACGATCTGCCCGACACTGCCGACCTGCCCGAGGCCGGTGCCGAATCAAGCTTCCCGCGCCGCGCCATCCGCAGCTTCGTGATGCGCGCCGGACGCATGACCGACGCGCAGAAACGCGGCATTGACCTGGGCTGGCCGCGCTTTGGGCTGAATCTGGAAAACGGGCTGCTGAATCTGGATGCGCTGTTCGGCCGCGAAGCACCGCGCACCCTGGAAATCGGTTTCGGCATGGGCCAGTCCCTGCTGGAAATGGCCCAGGCCGCGCCCGAGCAGGACTTTATCGGGGTGGAAGTGCATCGCCCGGGTGTAGGCTCGCTGCTCAACGGCGTGCTCACCGCGAACGTCGATAATCTGCGGGTCTTCGACTGTGACGCCATCGAAGTGCTCAACCAGTGCATCCCCGACGCCAGCCTGGACCGCGTTTTGCTGTTCTTCCCCGATCCCTGGCACAAGAAGAAGCACAACAAGCGCCGCATCGTGCAACTGGCCTTTGCCGAGCAACTGCGCAGCAAGCTGAAGATTGGCGGCGTGTTCCATATGGCTACCGACTGGGAAGCCTATGCCGAACATATGCTCGAAGTGATGAGCGCAGCGCCAGGCTATCGCAATCTGGCCGAAGACGGCACCTATGTACCGCGCCCGGAAGAGCGCCCGATCACCAAGTTCGAGCGCCGTGGTGAGCGCTTGGGGCATGGGGTGTGGGATCTGAAGTTCGAGCGGGTCGAATAACCCGCCTCACCTTTACGGCTCAATCGCGATAGGGCTGCTCTGGCTGACAGGGCACGCCGACACGCAGTAAACCCCGCAAGCATTCCGGCCAGCGATCATGGATCGTCTGGAGTGCTGCTGTTATCGGTTGGCCAACAGGGCCAAGCCGACATCGACACCTCCTTCACGAGATCTTCATGACCAAGCAATACTCACTGCCCGCCACCGTTTACTTGCTGTCGTTCACCATCTTCTCGCTGGTAACTGCCGAATTCATGGTCGCGGGCATGATGCCCGCGCTGGCTGATGCGTTCTCGGTCAGCATTGCCCAGGTCGGCAACCTGATCGCTTTCTACGCCCTGGGGATGGCGCTGGGCGGGCCGCCGGTGATCATGTTGCTGTTGGTACGGCGCGTGAGTAACAAGCACGCGCTGGTGGGGTTGCTGGTGCTTTACGTTGTTGCCGCTGCGCTTGCTGCCGCCGCGCCCACCTACTCTGTGATGCTCATTGCCCGCTGCCTTATGGGCATTTCCAGCGCCGCGTGTATCGGCTTGTGCCTGACCATCTGCGCTGCTTTGGTACCGATAGACGCAAGGGGCCGCGCCATATCCGTGGTGTTGGCAGGCCTGATGCTCGCGCCCGTCGCTGGCGTGCCTTTGATGGCCTGGCTTGAACAGCACTTCGGCTGGCGCGCCAGCGGTTGGCTGATTGTGGCGATGGCGTCACTCTGCACCCTGCTGGCGGCCACTCGTATCCCGAGGGTTGAGCCGGGCAGCGAACCCGCTTTACGCCAGCAGTGGGCAACATTGAACAGGCGCAGTCTCTGGGCAGCCTACCTCACCAGCGGCCTGATCATCGGCGCCACCTTCGCCGCGTTCAGTTATTGCGCCCCAATCCTGATCGATGCGGCAGGCTTGCAACCGCGCCATCTTGCACCTTTGCTAGCGCTCTACGGTATCGCCAACCTGTTGGGTAACTATGTAGTAGGGCGTGTAGCTGACCGCTATACGATGCCCTCTCTGGGCTGGGGCCTGGCGATGCTGGTGGTGAGCTTGAGCGGCTTTGCCCTGGCCGGTGACCGGCTTTGGCTGAATATCGGCTTCTTTATCATGCTGGGTTTGACCGGCGTCGCGCTTAACCCGGCCATGGTTGCGCGTGTGATGAAGGCGGCAGAGCCAACTGCCCTGGTCAATATCCTGCATACCTCCGTGATTACGGGCGGGCTGGCAGTGGGTAGTTGGGCTGGAGGTGCGGTTATCGAAACAGGGTATGGGCTGCGCGCGCCGCTTTGGGTGGGGGCGGGGATTGCGTTCGTTGGCCTGTTGAGTCTATGGCGGCCGTTTGCAGTTCGGCGGGAAGCGGAGGTTTGTGTTTAGGTGCTTTGGCGAGTGCCTTAGTCGCTAATCTAAATTGATCTCTCCTCATTTTCGGGTGAGTGAGTAACCCCGCTTGGCCGGGCTTCCGGGGTAGGGCAGTGTTGGCTGCCAGGGCACGCCGACACGCAGCAAGTACGTCCATGTAGCTCGGCGATGGCATCCATGCCATCGACGGTCGGCTTACCCCTATCAGCCAACACTGCCTGCTGATCACCGAGCTGACTACGGGCAGATCAAAACAATTGATGGCAGGCGCTACATCAGTATCGATAAATCCTGGTATCCACCTATTAATCCAAATACCAGCGTTGCTCATCTCTATCGTTAGGTATAGCATCTGTTTACAAAGTAAACGAAGTAAGCGTCTACGACGTAGGGGGTCATGATGGCTTCGCCTGTTGTTTCATTTCGACTCGAAGAAGAGCTAGTAGCCCAATTGGATGCCCTAGCTGAAGCGACCGATCGCGATCGCCTGTATCACGTAAAGCGTGCAATGGCTCAATACCTTGAGACCGAATCCTGGCACGTCAAAGCGATTGAGGTCGGCATCGCCGCTGCGGATGCAGGCGAGCTGACAGACCTGGAAGTTGTGAAGGCCAAATGGATGACCCGTGCCGAACAAAATCGTACTGACTGATCCAGCGCAAGCTGATCTGGAAGACATCTTTACTTACTACGCCCCTTTGATAGGGGAGCGGAAAGCGCACGATCTGATCCTCTCCCTTCTATCCCAACTGGATCCTCTTCTCGCGCAGCCTGGCTTGGGAAGACCCTCCCAGTCACCCGGAGTTCGTGAGCTGGTGTTTCTCCAGCCACCGTATGTAGCGCCTTATCGTGTGGTGGGTAACGCTGTGCAGGTTCTGCGCTTTCTACATCAGCGGCAGGAACGGCCTGAGTATTGGTAGCTTGTTGGCTTGTTGCCAAAGTGCATTAGAGCAGAAGAAAAGACCTGACCCTGGATTTTCGCTTCTGTGGCTTCGGGGGTAGGTCAGCGTTGGCTGACAGGGCACGCCGACACGCAGCAAGTACGTCCGTGTAGCTCGGCGATGGCATCCATGCCATCGACGGTCGGCTTACCCCTATCAGCCAACACTGCCTCCTGCTCTAGGGTTGGCTGGGACAATTCTAAAACCCGTGGTGTGTTATGGCCTCCCGCCATCCGAATTGTCGTCTCGGCCTAACGGGACTGCCTTTATATTCAACCGCCAAACGATTATTGCTGCTATGTTGCTCTATAGGCAAAAAATCAGTGAGCAACACTGATCCAAAGGATTTATCTCAGCAACAGGGAAGTAACCTATGGCTTTTAGCGACTACTGGAATGGTCCTGCGCATCGGCAGCGGGCGGATGATCTGGATATCCAGCTCACGGAACTTCAGGCGCGCCATGCGCAGCTACTAGCGCTAAACAAGAAGATCGGTGCGATGGATGTGCTCGAAATCCAGGAACTGATCGAGCAAGAGAAAACCCGTCTCGCGGCTGTTCGCAATCAGATTCAGCGCGCCGAGCAGGACAAAGCCAGCCTTGAGCAACGCTCTTCTGACCTTCAGGCGCAGATTCTCGTGTGGGAGGAGACGCTGCTCCTTGAAAGCTTCGCGCTCTATGAGCCGAAGTTCAAGCTCAATGCCAGCACTGAATACAAATCGCGACTGGACAAAGTGCGTGAGCGCCAGAAGGCGATGATCAAGAACGGCGAAGCCTCTACCGGCAATATGGCTTGGTCCGTCAACGGCAGCAACGCTCAAGGGCGCAAGCTCGTTAACGACATGATCAAGCTGGTTATCCGGTCGTTCAACAACGAGGCTGACTACTGCGTGGACAATGTTAAGTTCAATAACATAGAGCTTGGCGAGAAACGTATTCTCAAATCCTTTGAGGCGTGCAACCGCCTCGGCAAGGTTATGAGCGTCGAGCTATCGCGCCAATATTTGAAGCTCAAGCTTGATGAGCTGCACCTTGCCCATGAGTTTCAACTCAAGAAGCAGGAAGAAAAGGAAGAGGCGAAGCGGGCCCGCGAAGAGCTACGCGAGCAACAGAAGCTTGAGCAAGAGATCCGCGCCGCTCGGGAAAAAATCGCCAAGGAGCGTAAGCACTTCGATACTGCGTTGCGAGATCTCCTGGCACGCCTGGAGAGAGTTCAGACCGAAGAGGAGCGAGTTGCTCTTACGTCAAAGCTAGCTGAGATTGAGGCAGGCCGAGCGGAGCTTGAAGGAGAGGAGAAGCTCATTGACTATCGCGAGCAAAACGCGAAGGCCGGTTATGTCTATGTCATATCGAATGTTGGGGCATTCGGGAAGGACGTCTACAAGATCGGTATGACTCGCCGGCTGGAGCCAATGGACCGCATCTCGGAGTTGGGTGATGCTTCGGTGCCGTTTTGGTTTGACGTACATGCGATGGTTTTCTCTGACAACGCTCCCACGCTTGAAGCGAAGCTGCACGAACGCTTTGCCGCAGGTCGCCTTAATAAAGTGAACGGGCGCAAGGAGTTTTTTCGTGCAGACATTGCTGAGATCGAGTCGGTAATTAGGGAAAACTACGACGCTGTTGTCGAGGTCACCCACGAAGCGCCAGCTGAGCAGTATCGTGAAAGCCTCCGCATGGCGATGCCTGCGGAAACTATTCAGCAATCAGAAAGGACAGCGGCAGCAAGCTAGAATCCTCGGGAAATGAGCTTCAGGTCTCTAGCGCTTGTCATACTGCCATGGTCCAGAGCCTAGGAATTTATTTCAGACTCCAGTATCTTATCTAAACACCAAAAACTGTAACGAGTAACGTTATAATTATTGTACAAGGGTGGGCCACAGGGGCTTCGGGCTGGCCTTGACGTTGAACTTTTGGATGGTCTGGCTTCTCGAAGTATTGACAAATTCGGTTGTGTAGTTCCACGACAGGGCGGCAGCATGGAAAAGCAACGCTTAAAAATAAATTTACCGCCAATTCGAGACGACGCATCCGGCTATAAATATTTGAGCAAATTATCTGACCAATTAATCTCAAATCCGCAGCACTTTTATACCTTTGACTTCTCTAAATGTTCCACTATGAGCCATAATGGTTTGGCGGTGATAGGAGGGGTATGTAATTATCTTAAGCGACACGAATTGCAAACTCCCTTTTTTAGTATGTTTTCTGATAAGAAGATTGGATTCAGTCTTGATGGAATGAGTCCTAGACTTCAGTCGCGGCTCCAGGAACTTGGATTTTGGAATTATGTACAGCCGGACCATGGTGTCGTTGGTGGTAATGATTATATCGGGTATCGAGAGCACGAAGAAGTGCTTAAAGACTTTGAGATAATTAATCATTTGCAAGATAGCTGGTTAACAAACGAAAAACTTTCGCTTAGCACTAGCCTTAAGAACGAAATCGTCAGTAGTATTTATGAAATTTTTGTGAATGCTTATGGTCATGGGCTAAAAGAAAACTTAAACAATCAGAGCGTAATATCTTGTGGCTATTATGAGGCGAAAGAGAAGCGCTTATCATTGTCCGTGCTTGATTTTGGTGGGGGTGTAGTTCGGTCTGTGCAAAAGTGCTTTCCTAATGTAGCAAAAGAAGAAGCGTTTCGTTGGGCATTGGAAGTAGGTAATTCGACAAGGACTGATAGTCCCGCTGACATACCACGGGGTTTAGGCTTCGGTTTGCTCAAAGACTTTATTCTAGTAAATGGTGGCGTGCTGAGGGTATGCAGTGACGGCTATATGGCCACAGTGTCGGACAACGGTTCATATGTTACACAAAGCATGCCGGGTCATTTCTTTGGTACGCTAGTTAGCATAACTGTTAATTGTGACGGTAAGCATTATAAGTTGAGGTCAGAAGTTGCTAGTGCCCCATCTTACTTTTAAGGAGACAAGCACATGGTTACTATAAACGTAAAAGAAATGGTAGGTGCTAATGCCATTTCAATGAATTCTGGACAAAAAATTAAAAGCGAGATAAACAAGTTGTGGGAAAAAGAGGACACGATTAGTGTGAATTTCGAAGGGATAGACGTTTTCGCGTCTCCTTTTTTTAATGCAAGTATTGGAGCTTTGTTGAAAGATAAAACTATTGAGCAGCTCCAAGGTAAATTGAAATTTATAAATATTTCGGATCATGGGCGCAGGCTTCTGAATTTGGTTATACAGAATGCAATTAAATTCTATTCAGATAGCTCAGATAATACAAAAAATGGTCTCGACCAAGCTCATAAGGATATGTGATGTTGCGCGACATTAAAAATGTGTCTCCCGGGAAAGGGGAGTTGTTTTTTGTTGACACGAATGTCTGGTATTGGATGACTTACTTCGCATCAAAATCCTTCGTTCCCAAAGGGCCGAAGCAGTATCAAATAGAAAATTATCCGAACTTCATTGAGCAGGCAGTCAATAACAAAGCGGTTTTATATTATTCGCCACTTATGCTCATTGAGCTCACCAGTCTTATCGAGCGTGCTGAGTTTGAAATTTTTAAGGCGTTTAAGAATGATCAAAACTTTTCTTTCAAGCGTTTTCGAAATGACCAGCATCAACGTAAAGTCGTGATTGATGAGCTGCATTTAGCTTGGGAACAGGTGAGGCAGCTGGCGATAGAGCTTCCTGCCAAAATTGGTGATGATTTGGAGTGTAAAGTCCTAGATTATCTAAGAAATTTTAATATAGATGGATACGATAGTCTTTATTACTATTTTATGAAGCAAAATAATATAGTTAATATTATTACAGATGATAAAGATTTCCGCGGTCTTGATGGAATAGAGCTTTACAGCTGTTTTGAGAGATAAAAGGAACCTGTTTGTAGTTAGAGTCTTGCTCTAAGCTTTGGTGGTAAGGCCTTAATAGTGAAGGACTGCTGATGCACCTCCAGATACACGCAATTAACTGTTGCCCATTCCAGCATTACTGCACAGATCCAAAAGAGCAATATTGATGCTAGTAGAAGTAGCATCTCTATAGCCGAATTGGAGCTTTCCCATATCCATACTGCTAAGGTTACCGCGGTCATCACCGCGAGGGTCGTAATGCACACTGAACGGCACGCTTCAACTGGAGAACGTAGGAACTTGATAGCTTTGCTGTCAGAAGGCCAGCCGAAAATAGACTAATGCAGAAGCAACAGATGGCTGAGCCAAGTAGAATGGCAAGTGTACATAGCGACACCCTCAGAGATTATGCGCATCAGTATTTCAGAGAGCTGTGGAGCTGGAAAGAACGTGGCTATAGTGCCGATGACAAATGAAAAAATAGCAAAAAATGGAAATATCGACAGGTCATGGAGTATGTGAGATTTGACTATTTAAGTTGTCTTAGAAAGTCTGGCATTAACAGTCGTCTCTTTAGGAATGCGGTTAAATTTTCGGACACCAGAGCAGGTGTTTGGGAAAAAAGCCATTGTAAGCTTCTGGGAGTATCAGAACCTGTAAAAAGGGATCTGTTTATTAGTTGTAAATGGCGGTACTGACCAAAAGCGGCTGCACCAATCTCTCCAAAACCATCACCCTTTTTTTAACACCATCCACCCCAACAATACCCCCACATACGCATTCATAACACAGCTGGTCCCCGTGACCGGTCAGTTCTAAACTGGTCGGCATCTGATCAACAGGGAGCACCCTCATGTCTTACGAAACACTCGATTACCAGATCAAGGACGGCATCCTTACCCTGACACTGAACCGCCCCGACCGTATGAACGCCTTTAACGCTGCCATGTGCCGCGAACTGATCGCGGCTTTTGACGCGGCTGATGCCGATGACAAGGTGCGCGTGATCATCATGACCGGTGCCGGCAAGGCGTTTTGTGCGGGTGCGGATCTTGAGAAGGGCGGCGATACCTTTAACCGGCACAAGCGTCAGAGTGAGCCTGAGGGTGACACGCTGCGCGATGGGGGCGGTACCGTTTCTCTGCGGATCTATGAATGCACCAAGCCGGTGATTGGTGCCTTTAACGGCGCGGCGGTGGGTGTAGGCGCGACCATGACGTTGCCGATGGATATTCGTATGGCGTCGACCAAGGCGCGGTTCGGGTTTGTGTTTGCGCGTCGTGGTATCACTATGGAAGCCTGCTCCAGCTGGTTCCTGCCGCGTCTGGTCGGGCCTATGCAGGCTGCGGAGTGGGTGTATACCGGTCGTGTGTTTGATGCTGAGGAAGCGTTAAAGGGCGGGTTGATTCGCAGTATTCATGAGCCGGACGAGTTGCTGCCGGCGGCTTATGCGTTGGCGCGTGAAATTGCTGACAACACTTCTGGCATGTCTGCGCTGCTTAACCGTCAGTTGTTGTGGCGCATGATGGCGGCGGATCATCCGATGGAAGCGCACAAGGTCGATTCGCGGGCGATTGCCTTTATGGGCGAGTCGGCGGATGCCCAGGAGGGTGTGCAGTCCTTCCTGGAAAAGCGTCCGCCGCAGTTCAAGCTCAGCCCAAGCAAGGATCGCCCGGCGTTCTATCCCTGGTGGGATGAGCGGCCCTTCAAGTAATTCCCCTTCCGCTGTGCAAACAATCGTTTGCACTTGCGCGCTTCGAGCAGGTCAATGTGAATGTTACTCTTGTAACCCTTTCCATTGACCTGCCCGGGAGCTATTACCATGAGTCGCCATTTTGAATCCGCTGTCGGACTCTGCGAGAACCGCGATCCGGCTACCGAAGGTTTTGTATTCAACCAGACCATGCTGCGCATCAAGTCGCCGGAAGCGACGCTGGATTTCTATACCCGCATCATGGGCATGACGCTGGTGAAGAAGCTGGATTTTGAAGAGATGAAGTTCAGCCTCTATTTCCTCGCTGCTATCGATACCCATGAGCTGGTGGACTGGTCGCACGATAATCGCGAGCGCCTGGTGCAGACTTTTGGCCGCCCGGCGATGCTGGAGTTGACGCATAACTGGGGCACGGAAGACGATGCCGATTTCAGTTACCACAACGGCAATGACGAGCCCAAGGGCTTTGGGCATATCGGCTTCGCCGTGCCGGATCTGGAGGCGGCCTGCGCGCGATTTGAGGAGCTGGGAGTCAGCTTCGTCAAACGCCCGCAGGATGGCAAGATGAAGAATATTGCCTTTATCCGCGATCCGGATGGTTACTGGATCGAGCTGTTCACGCCGGGCGATCTGCCTGACGTGCTGGGCTGATCTTCAGACCAGCAACTTCTCCAGTGCTGCGCGCGGCCCTTCGGGGATCGCGCAGGAGCGGTTGCTGGCGCGTTCAACAAATACATGCACGAAGCGACCTGCGGCGCAGGCTTCTTCGACACCTGCCTTGAACACCGCCAATTCATAATGCACGGAGCTGTTGCCGAGCTTGGCGACGCGCACGCCAATTTCGATGGCTTCAGGAAAAGCGATGGGGGCGAAGTAGTCGCAGCCGGAGCTCACGACGAAGGCGATCTGTTCGCCCTGATGAATATCCAGCCCGCCCTGTTCGATCAGCCAACTGTTTACCGCGCTGTCGAAGTAGTTGTAATACACCACGTTGTTTACATGCCCGTACACGTCATTGTCGTGCCAGCGGGTGGTGATGGGGTGCAGGTGGGGGTAGTCGCTGCGTGTTTGTTTAGTTGTCATCATTTTCTCGATATGCACGATGCGCGAAATAGGCATTGGGAGATTGCGGATTATTAGGGTGCGCGTGTGCTGCCTTGACTGCCCCCGGTCGCAGACACGCTACAAGCACATCCATGTGGGCTCGGCGATGCTGATCCGACCGCCACGGATGGCGGAAGTGTCGAAAATGCAGGAGCGTTTTTCGACCAGGGCGTCGACGGTCTGCAACCGGGGGCAGTCAAGACAGCAGCCTAGCGACTAGTGTCGGCCGCGTTTCTATCTGATCAGTACACTTTGCGATAAATCGCCAGCGCATCCGCCTCAGTCAATTCCCGTGGGTTATTAACAAGCAGGCGTTGTTGCAGCATCGCGTCCTTGGCCAGTTGCGGTAGCATGTCTTCCGGCACACCAGCGTCACGCAAGCGTGTCGGCAGTTTGCAGCGCGGGCTCAGGTCTGACAGTTCCGCGACCAGTTGCTCGGTCAGGCTGGCAGCGTTGCCGGCTTTGAGGTTCTTGACCAGTAGCGGTGCGAGTTCGGCATACAGGTGCTCGGCGGCGGAGGCGTTGAATTCGATTACTGCGGGCAAAACCAGCGCATTGGACAGGCCATGGGGAATATGGAAATGCCCGCCCAGCGGATAGGCCAGGGCGTGTACGGCCGCGACCGGGGCGTTGGCGAAGGCCTGGCCGGCCAGCAGGGCGCCGAGCAGCATGCCCTGGCGCGCTTCGCGGTTGCTGCCGTTGTGCACGGCTTCATCGAGGTTGGCGGCGAGCAGACGCAGGGCTTCGCGGGCGAGCATGTCCGATAGCGGATTCTTTTTGACCTTGCTGGTGTAGGCCTCGATGGCGTGCACCATGGCATCAATACCGGTGGCGGCGGTGACGGCTGGGGGCAGGCCGAGGGTCAGGTCGGCGTCCAGCAGGGCCATGTCTGGCAGCAGGATCGGCGAGACCACGCCCATCTTGGTGGTTTCACCGGTGGTGATGATGGATATCTGCGTGACTTCCGAGCCGGTGCCGGCGGTGGTGGGCACCTGAATCAGCGGCAAGCGCTGGCCCTTGGCATTGCCAACGCCGTAGATATCAGCCAGCTGTTGTTGGCAGCCGGGGTGGGCGAGAAAGGCGACCAGCTTGGCCACGTCCATGGAGCTGCCGCCGCCGAAACCGACGACCAGATCAGCCTGCATGGCACGGCCCTGTTCTACTGCGGCCATCACCACTGATTCTGGCGGATCTGCCTGTACGTCATCAAAAATTTCTACAGCCATGCCGATTTTGGCAAAGCCGGGGAGGATGTCGTTGAGCATGCCCAGTTTGGTGATGCCCGGATCGGTCACGATCATCACACGATTGGCACCGCGCTCCTTGCAGAGTTCGGCCAGGCGGATGGCCGAACCGGACTCGCAAAGAATCTGGGCGGTGGTGGCAAACAGAAAGGGAGACATGGGCACCTCTATAAATGAGACAGTTTGCGATACTGTATGGGGGTGGAGGCCAAGCTGCAAGTTTCAAGCTACAAGCGGCAAGCTTGATTCAAAAGCCAAACCCTTCGCGGCGGGGCCGCCGCTCCCACCAGCGAGGTTTGGGCGCTCCCTCCCGGTAGGAGCGGCGGCCCCGCCGCGAACAGGGTTAGCTTGCCGCTTGAAGCTTGGGGCTGCTTTTAAAGAAACATTTCCAGCAGATCATTGAGAAACAGCCGACCGCGCTCGGTGGGGCGCAGCTGTTGGTCCCAGGGTTCGAGCAGACCTTTGCGCACGGCTTCATTGAGCTGTGGCGCGATCGCTTCAAGCGACTGGCCAGTACGTGCCAGGTAATAAGCGGTAGGCACGCCGTCGCTGAGGCGCAGGGCGTTCATCAGGAAGTCGAAGGGCAGGTCTGCGGCGGCGATGACTTTGCGGCCGGCGCAATAGTCCTTGGCGGCGTCCAGATAATCTCTGGGCAGACGTGTTTTCCAGTAGCGTTCGACGCGGCCATCGGGGTGGGTCAGCTTGCCGTGCGCGCCGGCGCCGATGCCGAGAAAGTCGCCGTATTGCCAGTAATTCAGGTTGTGCCGCGCCTGTCGGCCTGGCTGCGCATAGGCGGAAATTTCGTATTGTGCCAGCCCGGCTTCAGCCAGCCTGGCCTGACCGGCTTCCTGAATGGCCCACAGGGTGTCTTCCACCGGCAGAATCGGCGGCTTGCTGTAAAACACAGTGTTGGGTTCCAGCGTCAGCTGATACCAGGACAGATGCTCCGGGCCCAGGTCGATGGCCTGGTTGATGTCGGCTAGCGCGTCGTCCAGGGATTGATCCGGCAGGCCGTGCATCAGGTCCAGATTCAGATTGTCGAACCCGGCCTTGCGCGCCATGGCCACGGCGGCTAGGGCTTCCTTGTCGTCGTGGATACGGCCCAGCGCTTTCAGGTGTTTGGCGTTGAAGCTCTGGATGCCGATCGACAGGCGATTGATGCCTGCTGCGCGGTAACCGGCAAACTTGACCTGCTCGAAGGTACCGGGGTTGGCTTCCAGGGTGATTTCGATATCAGTGGCGAAGTTGAGGCGGTTAGCCATGGCATCCAGCAGGCGACCGAGGCTTTCTGCGGAAAACAGGCTGGGCGTGCCGCCACCAAAGAAGATCGAGGTCAGTTCGCGGCCCTGCGCGTTAGGCAGATCCAGTTCCAGATCGGCAATCAACGCGTCGATATACTCGGCTTCAGGCAAGCCCTGTTCACTGACGTGCGAGTTGAAGTCGCAATAAGGGCATTTGCGTACGCACCAGGGGATGTGGATGTAGGCCGCCAGGGGCGGCAGCTTGAAGCTTGAAGCTTGAAGCTTGAAGCGTTCCGTGTGAGTTTGAGCTTCCAGCTTTCGGCTTCCAGCTTCCAGCTCGCTCACGCCAACCCCAACCGCACGCGCAATTGCGCCATGGCCTTGCCCCGATGACTCAAGCGATTCTTCTCTGCCGGGCTGAGTTCGGCGCTGGAGCAGTTGGCTTCGGGCACCCAGAACAAGGGATCGTAGCCGAAACCGTGCTCGCCACGGGCTGAATGCAGAATACTGCCGTGCCACACGCCTTCACAGATGATCGGCGTCGGGTCTTCGGCGTGCATCATCAGCACCAGCGCGGAAATAAAGCGTGCGCCGCGTTGTTCGGGTGGTAACCCTTCGAGCGCTTGCAGGAGCTTGGCATTGTTGGCTGCGTCGCCGCCGGTACCGGCATAGCGTGCGGAATAGATGCCGGGTGCGCCGGCCAGGGCGTCCACGGCGATCCCCGAGTCGTCCGCCAGTGCGGGCAAGCCCGAGGCTCGGCAGGCGTGGCGGGCCTTGATGATGGCGTTCTCGACAAAGCTGAGCCCGTCTTCGACGGCTTCTTCGGCTACAAACTGGCTTTGGGGCAACACGGTGACCTGTTCGCCAAGCATGGCTTGCAGCTCCTTGAGCTTGCCGGCGTTGCCGCTGGCCAGAACTAGCTGCTGGAAGGGTAGGCGTGCATCACTCATCGGGGAAGAACTCCTGCTGGAAGCGCAGGGTTTGC
This sequence comes from Halopseudomonas pelagia, assembly GCF_009497895.1. Lineage (NCBI taxonomy): Bacteria > Pseudomonadati > Pseudomonadota > Gammaproteobacteria > Pseudomonadales > Pseudomonadaceae > Halopseudomonas > Halopseudomonas pelagia. Next base: position 629,633 of record NZ_CP033116.1, read on the forward strand.
GTGGTGCCGCCGGTGCTGGGGCGGACTTCCACTTCAAAGCGCAACAATCCGCGCTGGGTAGAGGTGTAATTGGCAACGAAGTAGATCGAGTCATCTTCTTGCAGGCGGATAAACTGCAGTGGGGATTTCTGCCCCAGCAGGCTAGTTACACTGCCGGTCAGCAGTGCATCGACTGCGACCGGGCCATCGGCGGTTTGGCGCTGCACGGCGATGTTGACCACGCCATGGTTGGGGCCACGGGTCAGGCCGGTGGTGGAGGCAATATCCGGCTGCAGATAGCTGCTGTTGAAGGTGTTGTAGTACACCAGCATGTCGCCAAAACGCTGTGGGCTGGTTTGCTGGGCGTGAGCCAGAGCAGGCAGTAACAGCAGGCTCAAAAGCAAAGCGCGGAACATCATGAATCTCCTATAAAGGCCAAAGGGCCTAGCGGGTAACCCGATAAATGGCGATCTCGCCCAACAGGTTCGGCCACAGGCCGCTGAGCACACCGCTGCGATGGGTCTGATCAACCACCAGGCGGTCAAGGATGCGAATCGAGCGTTCGCGACACAGCGCTTCGAAATCCTTGAAGGTGCAGAAGTGAATGTTGGGCGTGTTGTACCAAGTGTAGGGCATGAACTCGCTCACGGGCATGCGACCCTTTGTACCCAGATATAAACGGCAGCGCCAATGGGCGAAGTTGGGGAAGGTCAGGATCGCTTCGCGGCCGATGCGCAGCATCTCTTCCAGCACCTGATCGGGGTAGTGCACGGCCTGCAGCGCCTGAGTCATCAACACGCTGTCGAAGGTATTGTCGCCAAAATTGCTCAGGCCGGTGTCCAGGTTCTGTTCGATCACGTTGACGCCGTTGTCGATACAGGCGTTGATCTTCTCCGGGTCGATTTCCAGACCGTAGCCGGTGACCTTGCGCTGCTCGGACAGGTAGCGCAGCAGTTCGCCGTCGCCACAGCCCAGATCGAGCAGGCGGCTGCCGGGCTTGATCCACTCCTGAATGATTTCCAGATCCGCGCGCATAGTCATGCATCCACCTCGATACGGTTCATGTACGCCTGCAGGGCCTGCACGTAGCGGGGAATCGGCAGCAGGAAGGCGTCGTGGCCCTGGGCCGCTTCGATTTCCAGGTAGCTGACCTGCTTGCGTGCGGCGAGCAGGGCGTCGACCAGTTCACGTGAACGGGCCGGCGAGAAGCGCCAGTCGGTGGTGAAGGACATGACCATGCAGCGCGCCTGAATACCTTCCAGAGCTTTCGCCAGGTTGCCGCCATGGGCACCGGCGGGGTCGAAGTAATCCAGCGCCTTGGTCATCAGCAGATAGGTGTTGGCGTCAAAGCGCTCGGAGAACTCCTGACCCTGATAGCGCAGGTAGCTTTCCACCTGGAACTCGACGCTGGTGAAGTCGTAGTTGAGCACATCGGTACGCAGCTCGCGGCCGAATTTCTCGCCCATGGAATCGTCGGACAGGTAGGTGATATGCCCGACCATGCGCGCTAGCATCAGCCCGCGTTTGGGAATCACACCGAAGGCCGCGTAATCGCCGTTGTGGAAATCCGGATCGGTAATGATCGCCTGGCGTGCCACTTCATTGAAGGCGATGTTCTGCGCCGAGAGTTTCGGCGCGGTGGCAATTGCCAGGCAGTGGCGAATGCGTGCCGGGTAGCTGATCGCCCATTGCAGCGCCTGCATGCCGCCGAGGCTGCCACCGACCACAGCGGCCCAGGCGTCGATGCCCAACTGGTCGGCCAACAGCGCCTGGCTGTGTACCCAGTCTTCCACGGTCAGTACCGGGAAGCTGGCGCCATAGGCTTTGCCGGTGGCCGGGTTGATGCTGGAGGGGCCGGTGGAGCCGTGGCAGCCGCCGAGGTTGTTCAGGCTGACAACGAAGAAACGGTTGGTGTCGATCGCCTTGCCCGGTCCGATGCAGGCATCCCACCAGCCGGGCTTGCGCTCGTCGGCGCTATGGAAGCCAGCGGCATGATGGTGACCGGACAGCGCATGGCAGATCAGCAGCGCATTACTGCGGCTGGCATTCAGTTGACCGTAGGTTTCATACACCAGCTCGAACTGTTCCAGCGACTTGCCGCAGGCGAGTTTCAACGGCTCGTTGAAGCTAAGGCGCTGGGGTGTTACCAGTCCGACGGAGTCGGCAGGGAATGTCGACATGAATAGGCAGTTCCTTTGTAGGTTGGCGGTGGCCAGCCAGGGGCGGTGCCAACAATCGAGGCGCCAGTCTAAAGAGCGCCATCGCTGGACGCAATATTTCCCGGCGGGGCTATCTCCAACCCCTCTGGCAACCGCTTGGGCGCCTGGATAAGAACGCGTTTCTGCCGGCTCTGCTGGCCGCTGAGCAGGCTGACCTGCTGCTTGCTGACGGCAAATTCGTCAGCCAGAAAGGCCAGCAGCAACAGATTGGCCTTGCCATCAACCGGTGGTGCGCTGATGCGGATTTTCAGCCGCTCGCCGTGCTGCCCGGCAAAGCCCAGGGTCTTGGCGCTGGGCTGCAGGTGGCAATCCAGAATCAGGTCGGCGCCGCGCCACTGGTAGAAAGGCATCGCCGGCTCAGATCGCCAGCGTCAGCCCGCGCGGCATGCCGGTGGCGGCGGCGATATTGGCGATGATCAGCATGTCGAACAGGCGCAGCGCGATAAAACCAAAGATCGGCGACAGATCCAGCCCGCCCATCGACGGCAGAATCTTGCGGATCGGCGCTAGTACCGGTTCGCACAGCTGGTGCACCAGCAGCGCGGCGGGGTTGCTGCTGGTCGGCGCGACCCAGGACAGAATCACGCTGATGATCAGGGCGAAGAAGAAGATCTTCAGGAACAGCGCGGTCAGCGCGACCATCGACCAGACCAGCAATTGCAGCACGTTCGGCAGCGCATAGCCCATCAGCTTGATGATCACGGTCATCAGCAGCATCTGCAAGATCAGCGCCAGCACCAGCGAGGCGAAGTCGATACCGCCAAAGCCGGGAATGATGCGACGCAGCGGCATCAGCAACGGCTTGGTGGCGCGCACGATAAACTGCGATACCGGGTTGTAGAAGTCGGCCTTGACCAGTTGCAGCACAAAGCGCAGCAACACGATAAGCAGGTACAAACTGCCGAGGGTCTGGACGATATAGATGGCGGCCATATTAAGGCTGTTCATGCGGTTTCCTCAGGCTAGTTCTTTGGTCATTTCGGCGGCGCGTGCGGCAGCGGCCTGCATGGCACGCGCGACGATCGCAGGTAGGTCATCGTCGGCAAAGCTGTTGATCGCGCGCTCGGTGGTGCCGCCGGGCGAGCAGACGCGGCGGCGCAGTTCGGCGGCGTCCACGTCACTGTGCACGGCCATGTCGGCGGCGCCCAGTGCAGTAAACAGCGTCAGGCGCTCGGCGGTGTCACGCGGCAGCCCAAGCTGCTCGCCAGCGGCGGTCATGGCTTCCATCATGTAGAAGAAGTAGGCCGGGCCGCTGCCGGATACCGCGGTGACCGCATCGATCAGCTCTTCGCGCTCCAGCCACAGGCTGATGCCCACGGCGTTGAGGATAGCTTCGGTCTGTTGCTTCTGCGTTTCACTAACCTGGGCATTGGCGAACAGGCCGCTGACACCCTGGCGGCGCAGCGATGGCGTGTTGGGCATGCAACGCACGATAGCGGTGCCTTCGCCTAGCCAGTTCTCCAGGCTGGCGCAGCTGATGCCCGCCGCGATGGAGACAATCAACTGGCCGGCTTTGCGCTGGGCCGGCAGGGCGCGGCAGACTGCCTGCATCACCTGCGGCTTGACCGCCAGTACCAGCACGTCGCATTCAGCGGCGAGCAGGTCGTTGTCGGTGGTGGTACGAATGCCAAATTGCTTGCCCAGCCGCTCGACCTGCTCGGCGGTGCGATCGCTGGCCAGAATCTGGCTGGCCTTGATGTTCTGCTGCAGCATGCCGCCAATCAGGCTGGTAGCCATATTGCCGGCGCCGATGAATCCGATGGTCGGAGTGCTCATGGGGTTTATCCTTGCGCGGATGGGGGTGGAGTGGGGGTGCGCTCGCCAAACAGCGCGGTACCAATACGTACTTGCGTGGCGCCTTCCTGAACCGCTTCGGTCAGGTCATCGCTCATGCCCATGGACAGGGTATCCAACGGCAAAGGCAGGGCCTCAAGGGCTTCGCGCAGCGCCTTCAAGGACGCGCGACGGCCGTCGCTGTCCTGGGCCGGTGCGGGTATGGCCATCAGCCCACGCAGCTTGATGTTGGGCAGTTCGGCGACTTCCGCCGCCAGCGCCGCCAGCTCTTCCGGCATGACGCCGGACTTGCTTGGCTCACGGCTGATATTCACCTGTAAACAGATGTTCAGCGGCGGGAGCTCAGCGGGGCGTTGCTCGGACAGGCGGCGGGCTATTTTCAGCCGGTCCACGCCATGCACCCAGTCGAAGTGTTCGGCGATGGATTTGGTCTTGTTCGACTGAATGGGACCGATGAAATGCCAGGTCAGCGGCAGGTCTGCCAACTGCGCTTGTTTATCCAGTGCTTCCTGCAGATAATTTTCGCCCACATGGGTGATGCCGGCAGCCCAGGCGTCACGGATCGCGCTGGCTGGACGGGTTTTGCTGACCGCCACCAGCGTCACCTCCTGGGGATTTCGTCCGGCACCGACTGCAGAACGCTGAATACGCTCATGAACGTTTGCAATATTCTCTGCTATCGTAGACATTACGGACATTAATACCTGCCAATCTAATAAAATCTTCTGGCATTCTACATGCTTGCTGGTTGTTATGGGGAACCCTATGGATATTACCGAGCTGTTAGCCTTCAGCGCCAAACAGGGCGCGTCGGACTTGCACCTGTCGGCCGGACTGCCGCCCATGATTCGTGTCGATGGCGACGTACGCCGCATCAACGTACCGGCCATGGATCACAAAATGGTTCATGGTCTGATCTACGACATCATGAACGACAAGCAGCGCAAGGATTTTGAAGAATTCCTCGAAACCGACTTCTCCTTTGAAGTGCCCGGTGTGGCGCGCTTCCGGGTTAACGCGTTCAACCAGAATCGTGGCGCCGGTGCGGTATTCCGTACCATCCCCTCGAAGGTCCTGAGCATGGACGATCTGGGCATGGGCGACGTGTTCAAGAAGATTTCCGATGTGCCGCGTGGTCTGGTGCTGGTCACCGGCCCGACTGGTTCGGGCAAGTCCACCACGCTGGCGGCGATGCTCGATTACCTGAACAACACCAAATACCAGCACGTACTGACCATCGAAGACCCGATCGAATTCGTGCATGAATCGAAAAAGTGTCTGGTCAACCAGCGTGAAGTGCACCGCGATACGCTCGGCTTTGCTGAAGCCCTGCGCTCGGCACTGCGGGAAGACCCGGACATCATCCTGGTCGGTGAGATGCGTGACCTGGAAACCATCCGCCTGGCACTGACCGCCGCGGAAACCGGTCACCTGGTTTTCGGCACCCTGCACACCACCTCTGCGGCCAAGACCATCGACCGGGTGGTTGACGTGTTCCCGGCCGAAGAAAAATCCATGGTGCGTTCGATGTTGTCCGAGTCGCTGACGGCGGTGGTCTCGCAAACGCTACTGAAGAAGATCGGCGGCGGCCGGGTCGCGGCACACGAGATCATGATCGGCACGCCGGCGATCCGTAACCTGATTCGTGAAGACAAGGTTGCGCAGATGTATTCCGCTATTCAGACCGGTGGCAACATCGGCATGCAGACGCTGGATATGTGCCTCAAGGGCCTGGTTGCCAAGGGCCTGGTTACCAAGGAAAGTGCGCGCGAGAAAGCCAAGAATACCGACAGTTTCTAAAGCGCGGCCATTACAGCGATGCAGGCATAAATGCCTGCGCCCGGAAGTGAGAAGAGGCACATCATGGAGTTCGAGAAATTATTGCGGCTGATGGTCGAGAAGGGTGCTTCTGACCTGTTCATCACCGCCGGCGTGGCCCCGAGCATGAAGGTCAACGGCAAGATTTTGCCCGTGACCAAGACGCCTCTTTCACCGGAGCAGACGCGCGAAACCGTCCTGGGTGTGATGACCGAATCCCAGCGCCGTGAATTCGCCGAGAAGCGCGAGTGCAACTTCGCCATCAGTGCGCGCGGTATTGGCCGTTTCCGGGTCAGCTCTTTCTACCAGCGCAACCTGGTGGGCATGGTGCTGCGACGCATTGAAGTGAACATTCCGAGCATGGAAGATCTGCGCCTGCCGGAGATACTCAAGAAGTTGGCGATGACCAAGCGCGGTCTGGTGATTTTTGTCGGTGCAACCGGTACCGGTAAATCCACCTCGCTGGCGTCTATGATCGGTTACCGCAACAAGAACTCCAGCGGTCACATCATCACCATCGAAGACCCGATCGAATTTATCCACCAGCATCAGAACTGCATCGTTACCCAGCGCGAGGTCGGCATTGATACCGATTCCTTCGAGATAGCGCTGAAGAACACCCTGCGCCAGGCGCCGGACGTGATTCTGATCGGTGAGGTGCGGACCAAGGAAACCATGGATCACGCCGTGGCTTTCGCCGAGACTGGCCACCTGTGTCTGGCGACGCTGCACGCCAACAACGCCAACCAGGCGCTGGATCGCATTATTCACTTCTTCCCGACGGATATGCATCAGCAGGTGTGGATGGATCTGTCGCTGAATCTCAAGGCGATTGTTGCCCAGCAACTGATTCCGACACCGGATGGCAAGGGGCGTCGTGCCGCAATCGAAGTACTGCTCAACACGCCGCTTGCTGCCGACATGATTCGCAAGGGTGAGGTACATGAGCTCAAGCCATTGATGGCACGCTCTACCGAGCTCGGCATGCAGACCTTCGACCAGGCGCTTTACCGCCTCTACAGCCAGGGCGAAATCACCTATGAAGATGCGCTGGCGCATGCCGACTCGGCCAACGATCTGCGCCTGCTGATCAAACTGGGCTCGGAAACCGACGGCAAGCAGTTGATGATGGGCGGCAAGAACGATTTTGCCCTGGAAGAGGACGTAGACGATCACCGCCGATAAGCGGGAGATTTGTTGTCAGTACCGCCGCTGATGCGTTTCCGCTAGACGTGACATTCTCGGCGTAGCACCTTCTCAAATAGCCCTCTGGCCGAATGTTCGGCCTGAGGGCCAGCGAATCCCCTTTATGTTGTCGCTCAGGCCTGATAAACCAACTTGCCATTGCTGATGGTGTGCGTGACCTTGCACGGTGCGCCCTTGCCGATAAAGGGGCAGTTGGCGCCCTTGGACAGCCAGTTGTGACCAATCAGGCTGGCGGCCACCGGGTCGAACAGGGTGATGTCCGCGCGTCCGTGCAGGCTGATGCTGCCTGCTGGCAAATTTAGCGCGGCGGCGGGGCCGCAGGTTAGTCGTGAGAGCAGCGCAGGAAGCTCCAGCAGGCCGTCGGCCACCAAGGTCAGAGCTAGCGGCAGGAGAATTTCCACGCTGCTGATACCCGGCGCGGAAGCGGCAAAGGGCACACGCTTGGCTTCCTGCTCGTGGGGCTGATGGTGCGAGGCAATGGCTTGTACCACGCCACTTTGCACCGCCTGGCGCAAGGCATGGCGATCCTGCTTGCTGCGCAGCGGCGGCTGCACGTGCAGCAGGCTGGAAAAGCCTTCCAGATCCTCATCGCACAGCAGTAATTGATACATGGCGACGTCAGCGCTGACGCGCAGGCCGCGGGCCTGGGCATCAGCGAGCATATCCATCGCCCGGGCACTGGTCAGGCCACTGAAATGTGCCTGCACGCCGGTCTGCTCGACCAGCAGCAGGTCGCGGGCCAGGGCTACCGTTTCCGCGGTTTCCGGAATACCTACCAGGCCCATCCGTGCAGCAGTGGCGCCTTCGTGGGCGCTGCCGCCCTCGGCAATATCCGGATCCTGGGGCATGAATACCACGGGCAGATCAAAGCCGGCCGCGTATTCCAGTGCGCGGCGCAGAATGCGGTTGCTCTTCATCGACGCCAGGCCCTGGGTAAAGGCCACGCAGCCTACATCGCGCAGGGCTACCAGTTCACTCAGGTGCTCGCCATCCAGCCCGCGGGTCAGTGCGCCAAAGGGGAAAACGCGAACCTGACCGGCTTGTTCGGCGCGGTCCAGAATCAGCTCGGCGACGGCGGGGGTATCCAGCACCGGCAAAGTGTCGGGCAGGCTGCACAGGCTGGTCACACCACCGGCGGCGGCGGCGCGGGTTTCGCTGTCGATGGTGCCTTTGCGGGTGCGACCGGGCTCACGCAGGCTGACATTCAAGTCCACCAGGCCGGGACTGGCGATCAGTCCGCGAGCGTCGATGCGTTGATTGGCGCTGAAGCCTTCCGGGGCCTCGCCGATGCCGACGATGTGGCCTGCGGCGATGTGCAGATCGGTGATCTGGTCAAACTGGCTGGCCGGGTCGATGACCCGGGCGCCTTCAATGGTCAATCGCATGCTGGGGTTTCCTGACCTGATTTCCTGGCCTGTTCGGCTAACAGGATTTCCTGATTGTGCTGGCGCTGGGCGTTCTGTCCGGTCATGGCCATGGACATCACGGCCATGCGCACGGCGATGCCGTAGGTGACCTGATTGAGGATCACCGATTGGGCGCCGTCGGCCACTTCGGATTCAATCTCCACGCCGCGGTTGATCGGCCCGGGGTGCATGACCAGTGCATCCGGCTTGGCCAGCGCCAGGGTTTCCCGGGTCAGGCCGTAGAGCCGGTAGTATTCGCCCTCGCTCGGCAGCAAGCCGCTTTGCATGCGCTCCTTCTGCAAACGCAGCATGATCACCACATCCACATCGCGCAGGCCGACGCGCAGATCGTTGAACACGCGCACGCCGTACTGATCGATGCCGGCCGGCAGCAGCGTCCGCGGGGCGATCACGCGAATGTCCGGACAGCCGAGGGTCTGCAGTGCCTGCATGTTCGAGCGGGCCACGCGTGAATGCAGAATATCGCCGACAATCGCCACCGACAGCTTGGTGAAATCGCCGCGGTGCCGGCGAATGGTCAGCATGTCGAGCATCGCCTGGGTCGGGTGCGCGTGGTTGCCGTCACCGGCGTTGATGATCGCCACATCCGGGCACACATGGCCAGCGATGAAATGTGCCGCGCCCGAGTCGCCGTGGCGGACCACAAACATGTCGGCGGCCATCGCCTCCAGGTTGCGCAGGGTGTCGTAGAGCGTTTCACCCTTGCTGGTCGAGGAGGTTTGAATGTTCAGGTTCAGCACGTCGGCCGACAGCCGCTTGGCCGCCAGCTCGAAGGTGGTGCGAGTGCGCGTCGAGTTCTCGAAGAATACGTTGCAGACGGTCTTGCCGCGCAGCAGCGGGACCTTCTTGACTGCCCGTTCGCCCACTTCAAGAAAGGAGTCGGCAGTGTCCAGCAGCTCGGTGAGCAGCTCGCGGGACAGGCCTTCGATAGTCAGAAAGTGTCGCAGCTGACCCTGGAAATTGAGTTGCAGATGGCTTGATGGAGTACTCATGGGCCTCTCAGTGTTTGGCAACAGGGTTCAGGGTGAGCTGCAAAGGGTCAGGCCCGGTCAGCTTGACGCGCTGGCCGGCCGGTAACACCAGGCTGCTACCCAGCACATCGGCGCGAATGGGCAGCTGCCGTGCTTCGATATCCAGCAAGGTCACCAGCGTAACGGAAGCTGGCCGACCATAGTCGAACAGCTCATTCAGCGCGGCGCGAATGGTGCGCCCGGTCATCAGCACATCGTCGACCAGAATCAGGTGGCGATCATCTACCGAAAAGGGCAGCTCGGAGGGTTGCACCCCGGGCTGCAGGCCGTTCTGGGCAAAGTCATCGCGGTAGAAGGCGATGTCCAGCGTGCCCATTGGCGCATCGGGCAGGCATAGCTTGCGCAGCTGCTCCGCGACCCAGACGCCGCCGGTATGAATGCCGACAAAGGCCGGCTCGCTAATCTGCCGCTGCTTCAGGTAGTCGGTCAGTTCGTCGGCCATGCGTTGCAGCAATGGGCCGACCTCGGGCAAGGCGCTCATGGCGTCTCCTCGGGTTGTTCGTTGAGCCAGGTTTCCAGCAGCAGCGCCGCAGCCAGGCTGTCTACCGGATTGTCTCGGTAGCTGGCCGGAGTGCGGCCGCTGTCACGCAGGCTCTGTTTGGCTTCGAAGGTAGAAAGGCGTTCGTCGATGCAGTGGACTGGCAGGTTGAAGCGGCCATGCAGGCGGCGGGAAAATTTCTCCGCGCGGCCGCTCATCTCGCTCGCGCTGCCGTCCATGTTCAGCGGCAGGCCGACAACTAATGTATCGGGCTTCCATTCGCTGATCAGGCGGGCGATGTCGTTCCAGTCGGGAACGCCATCGCGGGCGCGCAGGACTGCTACGGGTTCGGCGCGGCGGGTCAAGGTCTGCCCTACGGCCACACCAATCTGCTTGGTGCCGTAATCGAAGGCCATGGCTCGCTGCAGTGCCATCAAGCGTGTCCGGCCTGGCTGGTCAGCAGACGCAAATCGATACCCAGACTGCGCGCGGCGGCTAACAGCCGCTCTTCACTGGGCAGTTCGAACAGAATATGCGGATCGGCCGGACAGCTGAGCCAGACATTTTCAGCCAGTTCCTGATCCAGTTGGCCTGCGTCCCAGCCAGCATAACCCAGCGCCAGCAATACCTCGGAAGGGCCAATACCGTGCGCCATGTCGAGCAGGATGTCGCGCGAGGTGGTCAGCTGTAACTGTCCCAGATCCATGCTCGCTTCCCATTGCTCCGGGCCGCGGTGCAGCACGAAACCGCGTTCGGTCTGCACCGGGCCGCCGTTATACACAGGGAAGCTGGCAACCTTGCCGGGCAGGTCGACCGCCGGTTGCAGTTGTTCGAGAATGTCGGCCAGATGCAGGTCGCTGGGCTGATTGATCACCAGGCCCATGGCGCCGTCCTCGTTGTGATCACATAGGTATATCAAGCTATTGACGAAACGCGGGTCTGCCATATGCGGCATGGCTATGAGGAAGTGGTGCTTGAGGTAATTCGGTTTGGTTTGGCTCATGACCATAGTATTGGGCTTTGCGCGATAAGCTTCAAGCGCCAAGGGCGGCATGGGGTATGTCAGAAACTCGAAACCCGGTTCCCCGGCTCAAAGCGCCAGGTGCGTATGATTTCCAGCACATCGACGTCCATCAGATCGCCAGTGAAGGGCGCGTAGGGTGCCGCCAGGCGCACGATGCGCAGGGCGGCGTTATCCAGAATGCGGTGTCCGGAGGACTCCAGCACCTGCACTTCACGCAGCGTGCCGTCGCGATTGATCGACACCAGCAGGCGCAAGCTGCCGTAGATGCTGTTGTCGCGTGCTTCGGCCGGATAGTTCTGATTGCCTATACGCTCGACTTTGCGCCGCCAGGCGTCTTTGTAATAAGCACCCTTGTCCTGCATGGTCGACGCAGCGTTGAGGCGGTGCACGCGCGGGCGGTTGGCGTACTGCTGGCGCTCTTCGGCCAATTGCGCTTCCAGGCTGGCGATTTCCTGGGACAGGCGAGTGACGTCAAAGCGCTGCAGGGTCACGCTGGTATCTACCGGATCGGGGGTTGGCGGCGCCTTGGCGACGCGGTCCGGCTGCGGCGCGGTGGTGGTGACGACCTGTTGTTCGCGTACTGGCTCGGGTTCCGGCGCGCTGGCTTCCTGCGGCGGTTCCACCTCATTGACCTCGGTATCCTGGAACACCGCCTCTTCGGTGGTGCTGGGTGCAGCCTTTTCTTCCAGCGTGCCGCTGCCTTCCTGATTCATCTGAGCCAGGTAGTCAGCTTTTTCCGGCTGTTGTTCGGAAGGTTGGGTAGCGAGCGTGATTTCCAGGGTTTTTGACAGCTCGCTGGGCGTGGGCAGATCGAAGGTGATACCCAGAATAACCAGGGCGTGCAGCACCGCAGCCAGAAATAGGGTAAAACCCAGGCGATCACGCGCCGTAACCACCGGTGGGTCGGGCTGCTTGGCGATTTCCGAGGGTGTCACGGCTTTATTCATGCTGTCCGTAGGCTGGCGGCGGCTGACATTTTCCTGCGAAGTCTGCCGCGCGCGCCGGAAAAAGTCTATGCGCCCCTGCGCGCTTTGAGACGTTGGTCAATTGCGTCCATCAACTGCCCGCCAATATCGGTTTGGTAAGCGGCGTCGATTTCACGGATACAAGTCGGACTGGTGACGTTGATTTCGGTCAGGTAATCGCCGATCACATCCAGGCCGACAAACAGCAGGCCGCGTTCGCGCAGGCTCGGGCCTACCTGATTGGCGATCCAGCGATCACGCTCGGTCAAGGGGCGTGCTTCGCCACGACCGCCGGCGGCCAGGTTGCCGCGCGTTTCGCCCTGCTGGGGAATGCGCGCCAGGCAATACGGCAGCGGCTCGCCATCAATCATCAAGATGCGCTTGTCGCCATCCTTGATTTCCGGCAGGTAACGCTGAGCCATGATCTGCTGCTGACCGAACTGGGTCAGGGTTTCGATGATCACGCTGAGGTTCGGATCGTTCTCCTGGATGCGAAATATCATCGATCCGCCCATTCCATCGAGCGGTTTGAGAATGACGTCACGGTGTTTTTTCGCAAAAGCGCGCAAAATGTCGGCGCGGCGGGTGACAACATTCTCAGGGGTGCATTGGGGAAACTGGGTAGCAAACAGCTTTTCATTGCAGTCGCGCAGACTCGCGGGGCGATTGACCACCATTGCACCAGCGCGCTCGGCGGCTTCCAGAATATGCGTGGCGTAGAGAAACTCGTTATCAAACGGCGGATCCTTGCGCATCAGGATCACGTCCAGATCGGCCAGTGGTGTGTGCTGGTGTTCTTGCAGATCGAACCAGTGCTGTGGATCGGCATGCACCTTGAGTTCGCGCATGTGACCCATTGCCTGGCCGTCAGCCAGGTAGAGATCCTGAGGCTCCATATACTGCAGTTCCCAGCCACGCTGCTGGGCGGCAAGCAACATGGCCAGGGAGCTGTCTTTCTTGTAGGAGATGGCGTGGATGGGATCCATGACAATGCCAAGACGAATGCGCATAAGGTGGTTGGTCCGCTATAGGTGAGCAACTTGGTTGAGCAATGTGGCTAGCAATATGGCTCAGTTTCGAATGGCTGAGTGTACTCCCAGCCTTGCTCGCGATGAAAGGTTGACTAATGTTGACGGATGTCTCATATCTGATGCATTGCAGCAGAAAAGCGTGAAACGGTGCCGCCTCAATAGATTGGCTGCATAAACTATGTTAAAAGTACGCGGAAAAGGGATTGGCTGGTTGTGCGCTGGCAACAGGCCATTTGCGCTAACCACCCACCATCAATAACAAGGGCTGGTCATAATGGAAGAAAATTTCGAAAGCCTGAAAGTCATGGTCATTGACGACAGCAAGACCATCCGCCGTACAGCAGAAACCCTGCTGAAAAAGGTCGGATGTACAGTGATCACCGCCGTCGATGGTTTCGATGCGCTGGCCAAGATCGCTGACCACCACCCCGATATTATCTTTGTTGACATCATGATGCCGCGTCTTGATGGCTATCAGACCTGTGCGCTGATAAAAAACAACAGCGCCTTCCGGGGTACCCCGGTGATCATGCTGTCCAGCAAGGACGGGCTGTTTGATAAAGCCAAGGGGCGCATTGTTGGTTCAGATCAATACCTGACCAAACCCTTCAGCAAGGAAGAGCTGCTGGGCGCGATTCGTGCCCATGTTCCACAATCCGATGATTTAGCGGGTGCATCCGGCGCATAAGCCGGTTGCAGCCTTATTGCCTTACCGGGGGAGTAAAATGGCCCGAATTCTTGTAGTAGATGATTCGCCTACTGAGCTGTACAAGCTGACTGGCATGCTGGAAAAACATGGCCACGAAGTACTCAAGGCCGAAAATGGAGCAGATGGGGTGGCATTGGCTCGGCAGGAAAAGCCGGACGCGGTGCTGATGGACATCGTCATGCCTGGCCTGAACGGTTTTCAGGCAACACGGCAACTGACCAAAGACCCTGAAACGGCGCATATTCCGGTGATTATCGTCACCACCAAAGACCAGGAAACCGATAAGGTCTGGGGCAAGCGTCAAGGCGCCAAAGACTACCTCACCAAGCCGGTTGAGGAAGATACGCTGATCAAGACATTGAAGTCGGTGCTGGGCGGCTGATTCAGCCGCTGGCATGTTGCCGCATAACAACCAGAACAGGCACGGCATGGCAGAATCAATTCATCCTTTCGATCTTCTCCAGCAGCTGGCAACGCAATGTCGCCGTCAGGCCATAGGTCTGCCAGCGCAGGACGTTGTCAGCGAGACATGGAGTGGTGTGGGCTTTCGGCTCGCCGGGCAGCCTATGGTGGCGGCCATGGGCGAAGTCAGTGAAATCCTGCATGAACCTCGGTATACCGCATTGCCCCGGGTCAAGACCTGGGTACGAGGCGTTGCGAACGTGCGCGGACGCCTGTTACCCATCGTCGATTTGAGCCGGTTCTTTGATTCCACTAGCAGCAGCCCCCGTAAGCAGCGACGCGTCCTGGTACTGGACCGCGATGATCTGTTTGTGGGCTTGCTGGTAGATGAGCTGCTGGGAATGCAGCATTTTCCCGTCAGCAGCTTCAGCACCGAATTGCCCGCTATTGAGGAAGGCTTCAGACCTTTCGTGGTGGGAGCCTATGTTCAGGAGTCGGTATCGTCACTGGTATTCAATTTCCGGGCGTTGGCACGCGATCAGGCGTTTCTCGACGTGGCGATCTGATTGAGGGAGGGGCGATGGCCGGAGTGTCGGTGTCGCGACTAAATCACGGGTAACGAGAATAATGTTGTAGGCCAGGTAGGGGCCAGATGATGAAAAAGTTCGATAAACAGATACTGTCCAACATGCGCGGTAACCGCACGCTCACCGGCCTGTTTGCCGCGCTGATCGTCTCGCTGTTGTTGCTCTTCGTCAACTTCCTGTACCTGAACATTCAGAGTGCCTACGACACGGAATACATCGGTCACGCCGGTGAGTTGCGGGTACTATCGCAGCAGATCTCCAAGTCTGCCAGTGAGGCGGCTACCGGCACGCCCGAGGCGTTTGGTCTGTTGCTGGAGGCGCGTAATGACTTCCAGCAGCGCTTCGAATATCTGACCAATGGCCGCGAGGAAACCGGTCTGCCGGCTACGCCGCAGTCACTGCAGGATCAGCTGCAGACGGTGCAGGCTAACTGGGACCGGGTGCGCAGCAATGCCGACGAAATTCTTGCCAGCGAAGCCACGGTTCTGTCTCTGAACGAAGTGGCGCTGACCCTCTCAGATACGATTCCGCAATTGCAGGTCGAGTACGAGGACGTGGTAGATGTGCTGATCTCCAGTAACGCTGCTGCGGATCAGGTGGCGATTGCCCAGCGTCAGTCGCTGCTTGCCGAACGTATCCTCAACTCGGTAAACCGGGTACTGGCTGGTGATGAGGATGCGGTCATGGCCGCCGACAGTTTTGGCCGTGATGCCAGCCTGTTTGGTCGTGTACTGCAGGGCATGATTGAAGGCAACCCATCGATTGGGATTGAGCGGGTAACAGACCCGGATGCAATCATCCGACTGAACGACATCGCCGATCTGTTCACCTTCGTTTCAGAATCGGTAGACGAGATTCTGTTGACCTCGCCCGAGCTGTATCAGGTGAGTCTGGCCGCGAGCGAGACCTTCACTGACTCGCAGCTGTTGCTGGATAACGTATCCGCACTCACCGCCGGTTTCGAGGCGCGCAGCGACGCGCGCTGGATCAACACCGTGCTGGGCTACGTGCTGGCGCTGATCGCGCTGGGTTCGATCTTGCTGATCGGTCTGCAGATGACTCGCGAAACGCGTCTTCGTCTGGCTGAAACCGCCGAGAAGAACGACAAGAACCAGGCGGCGATTCTGCGACTGCTGGATGAGATTGCCGACCTCGCCGATGGTGATTTGACCGCCCAGGCGACGGTAACCGAAGACTTCACCGGGGCGATTGCCGACTCGATCAACTTCTCCATCGACCAACTGCGCGCGCTGGTACAGACGATTAACGAAACCGCGCTGCAGGTATCCTCGGCTGCCCAGGAAACTCAGGGCACGGCGATGCATCTGGCCGAAGCGTCCGAACACCAGGCGCAGGAAATTGCCGGAGCATCGGCAGCTGTGAACGAGATGGCCGTGTCGATTGACCAGGTATCAGCGAACGCCGCCGAATCCTCTGCGGTAGCAGAGCGCTCGGTAGCCATCGCCAACAAGGGTAACGAGGTGGTGCAGAACACCATCACCGGCATGGATACCATTCGCGAGCAGATCCAGGACACCTCCAAGCGGATCAAACGTCTGGGTGAATCGTCTCAGGAGATTGGCGATATCGTCAGTCTGATCAACGACATTGCCGACCAAACCAACATTCTGGCTTTGAACGCCGCGATCCAGGCTTCCATGGCCGGTGACGCAGGCCGCGGCTTCGCCGTGGTAGCGGACGAAGTACAGCGTCTGGCGGAACGTTCGTCTGCGGCAACCAAGCAGATCGAAGCGCTGGTCAAGACGATTCAGACTGACACCAACGAAGCGGTTATTTCGATGGAGCAGACGACCTCTGAAGTAGTACGCGGTGCCCGTCTGGCGCAGGACGCCGGTGTCGCACTGGAAGAGATCGAGAAAGTATCGACCAGCCTCGCGGCCTTGATTCAGAACATCTCCAATGCCGCTCGCCAACAGGCTTCTTCGGCCGGCCATATCTCAAACACCATGAACGTGATCCAGGAGATTACCTCGCAGACGTCGGCAGGTACCACGGCGACCGCGCGCAGCATTGGTGAGCTGGCGGTGCAGGCCGAATCCATGCGCCAGTCGGTAGATGGTTTCACCCTGCCGCAGCAGTACTGAGAAGAGATGTCGGGCAGCCTTGAGGCTGCCCGTAAGCCGGCATGAGCAAGGGACATACTGTGCAGAGAACGCCAAACTGGTCATTGCAGCAACTGCCGGAGATGGATGCTGAACAATTCCATCAGTGGCAGGCACTGCTTGAGTCGCGGACGGGTGTCTGCGTCAATGATCAGCGCAAGGTGTTCCTGCAGACCAGCCTCTGCGCGCGCATGCGCGAGCTGAACATGGCTGACTATCAGGCCTACTACGAGCATGTCACCCAGGGCCCGACCGGTGCGATCGAATGGTCTGCGCTGATTGACCGCCTGACCGTACGCGAAACCAGTTTCATGCGGCACCGGCCCTCCTATGATGCGGTGACCCGGCATTTGCAGGCGCAGCTTGCGGGGCGCACTCAGGAGCGTCCGCTGCAACTCTGGAGTGTTGGCTGCGCCAGTGGCGAGGAAGCCTATTCGCTGGCGATGGTCAGTGAAGAGGCCATGCAGCTGGCTGCGAACAAGCAGCCCGGCTACGCCATATGGGCTACCGACATCAGTCTCAAGGCACTGGAACAAGGCCGTGCTGGGCAATATCCTGGCAGCCGACTAGGTGGCCTGACCGACACGGAAAAGCATCAGTGGCTGCGCGCTGGCGAAAAGGAACCCTTTGAAACGCAGTACCAAATAGTCCCGGCGTTGCGTGATCGAATCTGCTTTACCAGGCTCAACATCCTGGACATGGCCCAGGCTCCGATTCAGGACCTGGATATCATCTTCTGCCAGAACCTACTTATCTATTTTAGACGTTGGCGTCGCCGCGATCTGCTGAACCTGCTGGCCAAACGGCTGGCTCCTGGCGGCATGCTGATGATCGGACTGGGTGAAATAGTGGACTGGAACAATCCCCTGCTGGAGCGGCTGCCCGATGACCGGGTGCAGGCTTACGTGCGGCGGGATACTAATGGACGGCTGGAGTGAATATGGGTGATCGGCATGATTATGTCGCCCTCGACTGGGTCAAAGGCGAAATTTCCGAGACGCTGAATCAGGCGCGTCAGGCCCTTGAAGCCTTTGTTGAGAACCCGGGAGACTCGACTCGACTGCGTTTCTGTCTGACCTATATCCATCAGGTCCACGGCACGCTGCAGATGGTCGAATTTTACGGCGCAGCCCTGCTTGCAGAGGAAATGGAAAAGCTCGCTCAGGCGTTGATGCATGGCAGTGCCAGCCGTGAAGGCGAGGCGCTGGACGTGCTGATGCAAGCGATATTGCAGCTGCCCACTTACCTTGACCGGGTCCAGAGCGGTCGACGCGATCTGCCGTTGGTGTTGCTGCCACTGCTCAATGACATGCGCACCGCGCGTGGCGAAAAGCTGCTATCGGAAACCGCGTTGTTCAGCCCGGACGTCGATACCGGCGAGCCGGTGGACGCCTCCGAGAGGCTGACCAATTTCAGCGATGAACACACTGTATGGCAATTGCGCAAATTGCGTCAGGCCATGCAGATTGCCCAGGCGGGCATCATCCGTGGCCAGGACGTATCCGGCAATGCGCGGCAGCTGGGCAAGGTCTTCAGTCGCTTGCAGGCGCAATGCCGGGGCTCTGCCCATGCCGATTTGTGGGCCGCTTATGCTGGTGTCGTCGAAGGGGTCGAGCACGGCACGATTGAAAATGGCGCGGCCATTCGGCAACTGTTGCGCCAGGCCGACCGCGAGGTACGGGTGCTGCTGGACCAGGGTCCCGCGGCGCTGGATACACCGCCGGCGCAGGAACTGCTGCGCAACCTGCTGTTTTACGTGGCCAAGAGTCCAGGCGGCAGCCCGCGCCTGGATGCGCTCAAACAACGTTATCAACTCAAGGCCCTGCTGACCGAAGACGATATCGCCAATCAGGCCACCGGCTCACGCTTGGTTGGCCCTGATCGCAGCGCGATGCAGTCGGTGGTTGAGGCGTTGGGTGAAGAGCTGATGCAGGTCAAGGATCGTCTGGACCTGTTTGTACGCAGTGATCGCAGCCAAATGGACGATCTGACTGCGCTGGCACCCAGCATGAAGCAGATAGCCGATACCCTGGCGATGCTCGGGTTGGGGCAGCCTCGTCGCGTATTGCAGGAGCAGATTCAGCAGGTCGAACAACTGGCCAGCGGGCAGAGCGAAGTCAACGATGCCTCACTGATGGATGTGGCTGGCGCGCTGCTCTACGTGGAAGCCAGTTTGCAGGGCATTCTGGGTATCGAACGCAATGACGGCGGAAACGCTGCCGGTACCGACATGCAACGCATGGCGGCGGCTCAGGACATGGTTCTGGTGCACCAGCAGGTCATACAGGAAGCACGCAACGCGCTGGAGCAAACGCGCGAAGCCATCAACGCTTTCATTGCCAGCCAATGGGATCATGCCCAGTTGGAGCCCGTCAGCGAATTGCTCAATAGCGTGCGCGGCGGCCTGGGTATGCTGCCGTTGGAGCGCGCCGCGGCGACGGTGCGCAGTTGTCGGCAATATATCAACGACCAGCTGTTAGGCCCCAAAGCGGTGCCGGACTGGGTCGCGCTGGATGCGCTGGCCGATGTGATCACCAGCGTTGATTATTATCTGGAACGCTTGGCAGAAGATGATGCCGAGCGCAGTGACAATATTCTCGCCGTGGCGGCGGAGCGCCTGCAAACGCTGGGCTATGACCTCAATGGCGTCATCGGCAGCAGCGCCGCACCGCTGGCGCCAGAGACGGAGCTTAAAGAAGAAACAGCTTCTCCCGCCCCGACCCCCGAGCCGGACGCCATGACGTTCGAGGACCTGGACGAGGGCCCTGCCGAGACGGTATCGGATGCTGCGTTCGTGACTTCGCCCGAAGCGCTAGAGCCACAGCAGGAGCCCGAAGAGTCGCTTCGGCCGGCTGCTGAGGTCGAGTCGTCGATCGCAGAGCAGGATGATGATGACGACGAGATGGACGCCGAACTGGTGGAAATCTTCGTTGAGGAGGCGGGCGAAGTACTGGACACGCTCAGCGAATTTACCCCGCTGTGGCAGGCCAATGATGATGACCACAAGGCGCGTGCGGAAGTGCGCCGTGCTTTCCATACCCTCAAGGGCAGTGGGCGTATGGTCAAGGCCGGCATTCTCGCCGAGCTGGCCTGGTCGGTAGAGAACATGCTCAACCGGGTGATTGATCGCAGCATCGATCTGTCACCGGCGATTTTCGAGGTGATTAATTCAGTCCGCGCGGTGATGCCGCGCCTGGTAGAGGATTTTGAACATAATCGTCAGCAGCCTTTACCGGAGGTCGCCCGCTTGGCGGCGCTGGCCGATGCATTGTCCCAGGGCGAGTCGGGTGAGGATTTGTTGTTCGATGTCCAGATCGAGGCTGAGGGTGCCGCTGACAACGAGCCGCAGATCGACAGCGAGATCGAGGGCGCTGACAGCAGCGATCTGATCTGTGAGGAAGTCGATAGCGAGACCGAGGCTGCAGCGGAGGAGCCTGCCGAGCACATCGAGTTCGAAGCTGAACAGGAGCAGGAATGGGAAACGGCCGAGCTGGAGCCGCAACAGGAGCTGCCCGCCGAAGAGCCTGCACCCGAGTTGCCAGATACTGAAGATTCGAAGATCGAGCCAGCCGCTGTCCAGACCACTGAAAGTGGTCTGGACCCGATACTGCTGGAGATCTTTCGCAACGAAACCCAGTCGCATATCGAACAGATCAATGCCTTTCTCGACAGATGCGCGGAAGCGCTGCCGAGGCCGGTCAGCGATGCATTGCAGCGCGCGTTGCACACGCTCAAGGGTAGTGCGCACATGGCCGGCATCCAGCCCATCGCCGTGTTGGCGACTCCGCTGGAAAAACTGGCCAAGGATTTCAAGGCCAATCTGATTTCGGTCGACCAGGCGCTGGCCGATCTGTTGGCCGACGCAGTGCAATTGATCGAGGCCGGCGTTGCTCAGCTCGACACCACGCCTGAACAGCCCATCCCCGGTACACCAGAGTTTCTCCAGCAACTCGACAAGGTGCGTGAGCAGGGCATGGCGGCTCGTCACAGCGGCCGCGATGAGCTCGAGAGCGGCGCCGCCAGCGTGGGCCTGTTGTCGATTTTCCTTACTGAAGGCATCGATCAACTGATGGATGCAGCGGATGTGCTGGAAGCGCGTCAGCGCGGTCAGGATGTCGAGTTGGACAGTCAGGGGCTGCGTCAAAGCTTGCGTGCGCTGGCTGATGTCGCCGGTGAAGTGGATCTGCCGCCGATCGAAGCCCTGGCTCAATGCCTGGAAGACGTTCATGAGGCACTGGTTGCCGGGCGTGTCGAGCTTGACGAAATGGCTATCAGCGCGCTTGCCGCCGGACATGAGCGCCTTATCGGCATGATGGATCAGGTCGCTGCGCATCAGCATATTCCGCCTGCGGTGATGGAAATTGGCGCGTTGCGCGAGCTACTCCCCGCGGCCGCGGCGGCAACTGTGGCGAAGATGATCACGCCCTCGGCAGGTAGCTGGAATCCGCAGGATGCAGTGACCGACGCCGAACTGGTAGAAATCTTTCTTGAAGAGGCGCAGGAAATCATCGATAGCGCCTCGGCGAGCCTGCAGCAGTGGATCGCTGACCCGGGTAACAGCCTGGCAGTCGAATCGCTTCAGCGTGACCTGCACACCCTCAAGGGTGGCGCACGCATGGCCGAAATCCCGCCGGTTGGGGATCTCGCTCACGAGCTGGAATTCCTCTACGAAGGGCTCGCCGACCAGCGCTACCAGCCCAGCGACGGGCTCAACGATCTTCTGCATGCGTGTCACGACAGCCTGGCAGAAATGGTTGAAGGGGTCGTAGCGGGTCGAATTATCAGCGACGGCTCTGGATTGATCGCCGCGATCAAAGGTTTCCGTGCGCGGCCCGATCTCCCGCCCCAGTTGCCCGGTCAAGCGCCCATTGCCACCGCGACAGACGCCGCTGCGGAAGCTGAATTGCATCCAGGTGAGCAGCCGGCCGAGCCGGCGGCTGATCCGCTACTGGCGATGTTCCTCGAGGAGGCGGTCGAACTCATGGCGCCTTGCCAGGAGTTGCTGCTGCAACGGGAGAACGATCAAAAGGCGGGCGCAGAACTGATTCATCGTGTGCAGACCCTGAAGGGCAGCGCGCGTATGGCCGGTCAGACCGCACTGGCCGAGCAGGCTCGAGAGCTGGAAGCCGCGTTGCAGATGGAGGGCATGCCCAGCGAAGCCTTGCACGATGGTCTGCTGGCGCTGATGACGGCGCTGGAAGGATTGTCGGGTGGTGTGGATCTGGGCCCGGCTGACTGGAGCATGCCGGCTCTGCCGGTGGCCAGCCAGCCAGTGGTGGCTCCTGAACCAGAGCAGACGCAAACCGACTTGGCGCCACGGCAAACGCTGGCCCAGGTCAAGGCGATTCTGCAAAGCGCGATGCAGGCCAGCGAGGCTGGCGACGACAACCAGAATCGCGTCTCCGGGCAGGAAACCGTCAAGGTCTCCGCCAAATTGCTGGAAGAGCTGGTGAACCTGGCCGGTGAAACCTCGATTTTCCGGGGCCGTATCGAACAGCAGGTCAGCGACCTGGGTAACACGCTGCACGATGTGGACGCCACTATCGAGCGGGTCCGTGACCAGTTGCGACGTCTTGATATGGAAACCCAGGCGCAGATTCTTTCGCGTCACCAGGAAGAGATCGAACAGGGTGGATACGAAGAATTCGACCCCCTGGAAATGGACCGCTATTCACAGCTCCAGCAGCTGTCCCGGTCGTTGTTCGAATCGGCGTCTGACTTGCTGGATCTGAAGGAAACCATGGCGGCCAAGAGTCGCGACGCCGAAACCCTGTTGCTGCAACAGGCTCGGGTTAATACCGAGTTGCAGGAAGGCCTGATGCGCACGCGCATGGTGCCCTTCGATCGCTTGCTGCCACGGATGCGCCGAGTGGTCAGGCAGGTGGCAGGTGAGTTGGGCAAACAGGTGGTGTTGGACATCGGCAATGCCGAGGGCGAGATGGACCGCAGCGTGCTGGAGCGGATGATCGGACCGCTGGAGCATATGCTGCGTAACGCCGTCGATCATGGTATCGAGCTACCTGAGGTTCGTGCAGCCAAGGGTAAACAGGAAGAAGGGCGCATCCGTATCGATCTGCACCGCGAAGGCGGTGAGATTGTGCTGCAATTGGCCGATGACGGCGCCGGCATCAATCTCGATGCGGTCAAGCGCAAGGCGATTGAACGCGGGCTGATGGACGCCGACGCGGAATTGACCGATCAGGAGATCCTGCAATTTATTCTCGAAGCGGGGTTTTCCACCGCCGACAAGATTACCCAGATCTCCGGGCGTGGTGTCGGCATGGACGTTGTCAACGCCGAGGTCAAGCAGCTCGGCGGCAGCATGAGTCTGGATACCGAGCCCGGGAAGGGCAGTGTATTCACCATCCGCCTGCCGTTCACCGTGTCGGTTAACCGCGCATTGATGGTTTATTCCGGCGATGACCTGTACGCGATCCCGCTGAATACCATCGAAGGTATCGTGCGTGTCTCCGGTTATGAACTGGAGGCTTATTACGCGCCTGACGCGCCGCCGTTCGAATACGCCGGCAAGCGCTATGATCTGCGCTACCTGGGCAATCTGCTGGTCACTGGCCAGCAGCCACGTTTGAGCGGGCACACGTTGCCGCTGCCGGTAATTCTGGTGCGCGGCGCCGAGCATACGGTGGCGGTGCAGGTTGACGCGCTGGCCGGTTCGCGCGAGATCGTGGTAAAGGGGCTGGGCAAACAGTTTGCCGTCGTGCCGGGGATCGCTGGCGCGACCATTCTCGGCGACGGACGGGTGGTGGTGATTCTCGATCTGTTGGCGGTCATTCGTGCTCAGTTGGCATTGCAATCACAACAGCGGCTGGCCGCAGAACGGGCGCATGCGATAACCGAGAAGGAAGACGAGCGCTCGACCCTGGTTATGGTGGTGGACGATTCGATCACGGTACGCAAGGTGACCTCGCGGTTGCTGGAGCGTCACGGCATGGAGGTGATTACCGCCAAGGACGGGATCGAAGCTATTGCGCGGCTGCAGGACGTGCATCCGGACATCATGCTGCTGGACATTGAAATGCCGCGCATGGACGGGTTTGAAGTGGCCACGCTGGTACGCCACGACGAACGCCTGGCGGATCTGCCGATCATCATGATTACCTCGCGAACCGGTGAAAAGCACCGCGAGCGCGCCCGTACCATCGGCGTGAATGATTATCTGGGCAAGCCCTATCAGGAGGCTCAACTGTTGGAGGCGATAGGCAAACTGGTCAAGGTTCGTGGCTGAGGCAACTGCGCCCGCCATCGGCCTGTTAGCCGGCAATCCGGACAAGCGCCGGTTGTTGACCGAGGTGCTGCAGCACTTTGGCTACCGGGTCAGCTTTTGCGCTGATCCCGGTCAGCTGGATTGTCAGCGGCTGGCCAGTATCAATACTGACGCCTGGCTGCTTGAGCTGCCGGAGGAGTCGGCGCTGTCAGACTGGCTACTGGAACACAGCGCGGTTCCAGTACTGCTCGGTGCAGGCGAAATTCCAGCGCCTGACAGTGAAGATTATCCGCGTTGGGAACGCCGCCTTTACAACAAGCTGCTGCCGTTATTGGGTCCTGCGCCCGCGGGTCAGTTGCCGAGTATGCTGACGGTCAGTGACGCGATCACAGACAGTCAGCCGGTCAGACCTCCCGCACGTTGTGTCTGGTTATTGGGCGCTTCCCTGGGTGGTCCCGCTGCGGTGAAGATCTTCCTCGATAGCCTGCCGGCGGACCTGCCGGTCGCCTTTATCTACGCACAGCATATCGATGCCGGATTCGAAGAGCGTTTGCCTGGCATTATTGGCCGCCAGAATGACTGGCGCATTATCAACTGTGTCGCGGGCAGCGGCTTGCATGACGGCGATGTGCTGGTCGCACCGATCAAACGCAGCCTGAGCTTTTCTCCGGAAGGTCGGGTGCGCCTCAGTGATACGCCTTGGCCGGGTTTGTATCAGCCGTCAATCGAGACGTTGCTGGACCAGGTGGGCGACGCGTTCGCTCC
The DNA here is from genome assembly GCF_009497895.1 of Halopseudomonas pelagia. NCBI lineage: Bacteria > Pseudomonadati > Pseudomonadota > Gammaproteobacteria > Pseudomonadales > Pseudomonadaceae > Halopseudomonas > Halopseudomonas pelagia. Next base: position 654,416 of record NZ_CP033116.1, read on the forward strand.
GGCCTGCGGGGCGATTATTTTCAGCGGTATGGGCGAAGACGGCGTGCAGGCTTGCCGGCGGCTGCGCCAGCAGGGCGTCGAGGTGTGGACGCAAGACCCGAACAGCGCAGCCTGCTCGGTGATGCCTGAAGCGGTCATGGCGGCGGGTTTGAGTAGCCGTCAGGGCAACCCGGCAGAGCTGGCGGAGGCGTTACGGGCCTGGCTGGCGCAGGAGTGGCCGGTAGCGTTGTAAGCGCCGGTGAAAACCCATCAAGAGGAAAGGCTATGTCAGATGCACTGGAAAGTCTGAACGGACTGATTGTTCCGCTCGCCGAACAGGGCCTGTTGCTGCCCAACGTCGCGGTAGCCGAACTGGTCAGCTTCCGCATTACCCGTGACGTGCCGGGTGCGCCAGCCTGGTTTCTCGGCTGGACGCGCTGGCGCGATCAACAGGTACCGCTGGTTGATCCCTATGTATTGCTCGGCCAGGCGCAGGACAATAGCGGCCGGCAGCCCCGAACGCTGATCATGAATGCGATTGGTGACCGTGAGGGGGTGCATTTTATTGGCATGCGCGTCTGGAGCATCCCGCGCTCGCGCAAGGTGTTGCGTGGCGAAATCAGTGAAGCTGGCGCGCCGGGCCCTTACGTCAGCCAGCGAGTGCAGCTGGCGGATGAACCGGAACTGTTGATGATTCCGGATCTGCAGGCGATCGAGTCAGCGTTGGAGCAGGCCGGATTATTGCGTGGTTGAGCGCCGGCTCAGATCGGAAAGCTGAGCCGCGCTTCGGTACCGCCGCCACTGCGGTTGAGCAGCTGCACTGTCGCCCCATGGGTTTCGGCGATGCGCTTGACGATCGCCAGACCCAGACCGGTGCCCGTAGTGGTTCTGGCCCGGTCGCCACGGGTAAAGGGCACGAACAGTGATTCACATTCGGTCGGATCGATCCCCGGCCCGCGGTCCAGCACCGCTACCACCAGATAGGGTTGAGCTGCGGCCCGCGTGACATAGGTGCAGACCTCGATCCCGCTACCGCCATGATGCAGTGCATTGTCGATCAGATTGCTCATCACCCGTTTGATCGACAGGCGTCTGAGCTTTACCTTGGGCACCGGCTCCAGGCACAGGCGGACTTTTTCCTCGCCGGTATTCAGCGGTGCGACCACCTCCATGATGATGTCGTTGATGTCCTCCGGCTCAACCGCCTCAGTACTGCCATCGCGCATAAATGCCATGAACTGGTCGAGAATGGCGTCCATATCCTCAATATCGCGAATCATGCCCTCGGTCAGATCCGGCTCGGCGCTGGACAGCAGTTCGGTGGATAGACGCATGCGCGTCAGCGGCGTTCGCAGATCGTGGGAGACGCCGGCCAACAGCATCGAGCGATCGCGGTTGGCTTGTTCGACGTCCTGGGCCATCTGGTTAAAGGCCCGATACACCTCAGCGATTTCCGCCGGACAGTTGGTGTCGAGCAGACGCACACTTTGCCCTCTACCGATACGTCTGGCTGCTTGTTCTAGCTTTTTCAGGGGCTTGTTCAACTGGCGGACGAATATCCACGCGGCGGCAGTAGACAGAATGCCGATCAACACAAACCACAGCACCACCATCCAGATCCGCTGCCCACGTAGCGGGTGCGCATAGAGTGGTACTTTCAGCCAGTTGTCCTGATAAGCCGGCTGGTGCACCCAGATTGACGGCTCACCCTGAATGCGCACGCGGACCTCGGTGCGATCCCCAAGCTCGGCGCGTAATTGATTGGTGAATATGCCGGTGTACGGCCAGTGCACTTCGCCGGGCGGTACCTGGTAGTGCGGGACCAGCATCATGCCGGTCATTTTTTCGATGTCGGCCCGGGTTTCCGGGCCCGCGGCCCAATAAGAGCCGATCAACATGGCAGTCCCGTGGCTGTACTGGCGGTCGACCAGCAGATCCTCGTTGCTCATCAGGTAGAACATGGTGAGCAATTTGGAGAACAAGGTGACCAGCAGAACCAGCAGGATGGTGCGGGCAAAGAAGCTGCGTGGCAGCAACGGATGCCAGCCAGGGCCGCCCTTCACGAATGCTTACCATCCGGCACAAATACGTAGCCGACACCCCATACCGTCTGAATATACCGGGGTTTGGAGGGATCGGGCTCGAGCATGCGGCGCAGGCGGGAGATCTGTACGTCGATCGAGCGCTCCAGCGCATCCCATTCGCGTCCGCGCGCCAGTTGCATCAGCTTGTCGCGCGTTAGCGGTTCGCGCGGGTGCTGCACCAGGGCCTTGAGTACCGCGAACTCACCGGTAGTAAGCATGTGCACTTCTTCGCCACGGCGCAGTTCACGGGTAGCCAGGCTGAGTACAAACTCGCCAAAGGTCACTTCTTCATCTTCGCCACCGGGTGCCCCGGGTACTTGTGGCGCCTGACGGCGCAGCACCGCTTTGATCCGTGCTACCAGTTCGCGGGGATTGAAGGGCTTGGGCAAATAGTCATCAGCGCCCTGTTCCAGACCAAGAATCCGGCTGGCTTCATCGCCCTTGGCGGTGAGCATGATGATCGGGGTAGTGTTCTCCTGATCACGCAGGCGCTTGCAGGCAGTCAAGCCATCTTCACCGGGTAACATCAGGTCGAGCACGATCAGGGAATACAGTTCGCGGGCCAGCAGACGGTCCATCTGCTCGGTGTTTTCCACCGCGCGTACCCGGTAACCCTGCTCGGTCAAAAAGCGCTCGAGCAGTCTGCGCAATCGAACGTCGTCATCAACAATCAGGATCTTTTCGCCTTCGCTGGTCATGCGCTTTCTCACCTTGTTCAAGTTGTAAGCATTGTGGCTGAAGCGGCCTGTTTGGGTGTTCAGGCATTGTTACAAGAGGTTTCTTTTGTACAAGTTTCGCGGCGCTTTGGCCAGAATTCTTCCACCCTCGGTGCTGTCACCCCATATCGGGTTTCGTCGGTTATACTGCCGGGCCTGCCAACTTTGATCTGGATACTTCAGCATGGAATCTATTGCCTCGCGCATCGCCAATGAACTGGCGGTTCGCCCGGAACAGGTCGACGCCACTGTCAGACTGCTTGATGAAGGCGCCAGCGTGCCGTTTATTGCCCGTTACCGTAAAGAGGTTACCGGTAGTCTGGACGATACCCAACTGCGCTATCTCGAAGAGCGCTTGCGCTACCTCCGGGAAATGGAGGACCGACGCCAGGCGATTCTCAACAGCATCGCTGATCAGGGCAAGCTGACGGCCGAGCTGGAGCGCGACATCTGCGGGGCTGAAACCAAGACCCGACTGGAAGATCTGTATCTACCGTACAAGACCAAGCGCCGGACCAAGGGCCAGATTGCTATCGAAGCCGGCCTGGAGCCGTTGGCCGATCTGCTGTTTGGCGACCCGACACTGGATCCCGAGCAGACCGCCGCCGGTTATGTGGATGCCGACAAGGGCGTTGCCGATACCAAGGCGGCTCTGGATGGCGCCAAATATATTCTGATGGAGCGTTTCAGCGAGCAGGCCAGCCTGCTGGAAACGCTGCGCCGTGCGCTGCGGGAAGACGGCCGCGTGGTCTCCAAGCTGGTGCCTGGCAAAGAGCAGGACGGCGCCAAGTTTCGCGATTACTTCGATTATTCTGAAGCACTGAGCAAGGTCCCCTCGCACCGCGCGCTGGCGATTCTGCGTGGCCGCAACGAAGGCATGCTGAGTATCGCCCTGGAATTGGGTGACAGCGATGTGCCTGCCGGTACGCCGCACCCGTGCGAGGGCATGATTGCCCAGGCGTTTGCGATAAAGGACCAGGGCCGCGCAGCGGACAAATGGCTAGCCGAAGTGGTGCGCTGGACCTGGCGGGTAAAGTTGCTGGGCCACCTGGAAACCGAGCTGCTGGGTGATCTGCGTGAAGGCGCAGAAGACGAAGCGATTCGGGTATTCGCCAGCAACCTGAAAGATCTGTTGCTATCGGCGCCCGCCGGACCAAGGGTCACGCTGGGGCTGGATCCGGGTTTGCGTACCGGGGTCAAAGTGGTGGTGGTGGATGCGACCGGCAAGTTGGTCGATCACACGACGATTTTCCCGCATGCGCCGCGTAATCAGTGGAACGAGTCGCTGGCGGTGCTGGCGGCGTTGAGCAAGAAGCACAGCGTTACCCTGGTCGCGATTGGCAATGGTACGGCTTCGCGGGAAAGCGACAAGCTGGCTGGTGAGTTACTGAAACTCTGCCCGCAGTTGCCGATGCAGAAGATCATGGTGTCCGAGGCGGGCGCCTCGGTGTACTCGGCATCGGAACTGGCCGCCAAGGAATTTCCCGAGCTGGATGTGACCTTCCGCGGCGCGGTGTCCATTGCTCGGCGTCTGCAGGATCCGCTGGCCGAGCTGGTGAAGATCGATCCCAAGTCCATTGGCGTAGGCCAGTACCAGCACGACGTGTCACAGGTGAAGCTGGCACGCAGTCTGGATGCGGTGGTGGAAGATTGCGTGAACGCGGTGGGCGTGGATCTGAACACCGCCTCCGCGCCCTTGTTGACCCGCGTCTCGGGGCTGAATCCGAGCATCGCACAGAACATCGTCGACTATCGCGATCAGCATGGAGCCTTTGCCAGCCGCCGTGAGCTGCTCAAGGTCAGCCGTCTGGGTGACAAGACCTTTGAACAGGCCGCAGGTTTCCTCCGGGTAATGAACGGCAGCAATCCGCTGGACGCCTCGGCGGTGCATCCCGAGGCCTATCCGCTGGTCGAGCGCATTGCCAGTCAGACTGGTCGTGATATCCGGAGTCTGGTCGGCGACTCGACGTTTCTGCGTCAATTGGAACCATCGCAATATACCGACGAGCACTTTGGTATCCCGACCATCACCGATATCCTCAAGGAGCTGGACAAGCCCGGCCGGGATCCACGACCGGAGTTCAAGGCGGCGACCTTCCAGGAAGGGGTCGAGAGCATCCGCGATCTCAAACCGGGGATGCAGCTGGAGGGTGTGGTCAGCAACGTGGCCAACTTCGGTGCCTTCGTCGATATTGGCGTGCATCAGGATGGGCTGGTGCATATCTCCATGCTCTCGCAGCAGTTCGTCAAGGATCCGCGGGAAGTGGTCAAGGCCGGGGATATTGTCCGGGTCAAAGTCATGGAAGTGGATATTCCGCGGCAGCGCATCAGCCTGACCATGCGGCTGTCGGACGAGCCCGGCGCCGCCGGTGAAAAGGCTGGTCAGTCGTCTGGTCCGCAGGGTGAGCGCAATCGAAACCAGGGCAAGGGTCAGGGGCGCAATCAGGCTGGCGGGGCTGGTGCGCCAGCGTCGGCCGGTGGTACCTTTGCCAACCTGTTTGCCAATGCCAAAGACCTGAAGAAGCGCTGACCATGAGCCAACACCCGAATCTGCAAGAGATCGCGAGGAACCGCATGAGCCCATTCACCAAGATGCTGGGTGTGGAATTCAAGTCCATCGAGAAGGGCTTGTGCACCTTGTTGTTGCCCATCCGCGAGGAGCATTTCAACGGGACTGCGCGGGTTCATGGTGGGGTGATCTTCTCGCTGCTCGATTCGGCCATGGGCGCTGCCGCGTTCAGCGTTCTGGAGCCGCATGAATCCACTGCTACAGTAGAATGCAAGATCAACTACACGCGCGCGGTGATTGGCGGCGAACTGGAGTGCTTTGGCAAGGTCGTACATGCTGGTACCCGCACCGTGGTGGTGGACGGGGAGATCTGGCAGGACGGCGCATTGGTGGCCAAAGCGCTGGGTACCTTTGCGCGGATCTGATCCATACTTATTCAAGTTCACGCTGGTGCGCAGTTCGCGGCCAGCCTGACAGCTAGGAGTGGCAACCTTGTCACCAACGTTTAGCAATACCCTGGAACTGCTGGCTCAACCGACCTACCGCGAGCGGTTAAATGGTTGCCAGCATGGGATAGAGAAAGAAAGCCTGCGGACCACGCCAACGGGTGGCCTGGCAAGCACGCCGCACCCGCTGGCGTTGGGCTCGGCGCTGACGCATCCGACCATTACCACCGATTACTCCGAAGCGCTGATCGAACTGATTACGCCAGTGAGCACCAGCCTGGACACCCTGTTCGAGCATCTGGACGTCACTCACCGCTTCGTCTACAGCCAGCTGGACAATGAGTTGCTCTGGACCGAGTCCATGCCGTGCAAATTACCGGCGGTGGATGCCGACATTCCGATTGCCTGGTACGGCACCTCGAATATCGGCATGCTCAAGCATGTCTATCGTCGTGGCCTGGCTATCCGCTACGGCAAGGCCATGCAGTGTATTGCCGGTATTCACTACAACTTCTCCTTGCCGCCACAACTGTGGGCCGTATTGCAGGAGCAGGCCGGTGATGCGCGCTCGGCCCAGGACTATCAGTCCGAGCGCTATATGGATCTGATCCGTAACTTCCGCCGCTATGCCTGGCTGCTGATGTATCTGTTTGGTGCCTCGCCGGCGGTCTGCGCAACCTTTCTGCAAGGCCGCGATCACAAGCTGTTGCCGTTGGGTGAGAAAAGTCTGTACCTGCCCTATGCGACCAGTCTGAGAATGAGCGACCTGGGCTACAACAACAATGCCCAGTCCGGCCTCAACGTCTGTTACAACAGCCTGGACAGCTATATCACCAGCATGCAGGAAGCCATCAGCCTGCCCTATGCGCGCTACGACCAGTTGGGGACGCATGATGCCCAGGGTCAGTGGCAGCAACTGAATACCAACCTGCTGCAGATCGAGAACGAGTTCTACAGTCCGATCCGTCCCAAGCGTGTCACGCGCAGCGGCGAGAAGCCGGTCTACGCACTGGCGTCGCGCGGAGTGGAGTACATCGAAGTGCGGTGTATGGATATCGACCCCTTTGTGCCGTTGGGCATAGAGCCGACCAGCGCCCGCTTCCTCGACAGCTTCCTGCTCTACTGCGCGCTGCAGGACAGCCCGGCGCTGACCGAAGAGGCCTGCACCGAGACCGGTGACAACTTCGCGCTGGCGGTCAAACGCGGGCGCGAGCCTGGTTTGCAGTTGGCCGATGGCGGCCAGCCACGGGAGCTGAAGGAGTGGGGTCTGGCGTTGCTGGAAGACATCGCCAAGTGCGCGAGCCTGCTGGATAGCAGCCATCAAACCAGCGACTACAGTGCCAGCCTGGCACTGCAGCGGGCGAAGCTTGAAGACGCCGCGCTTACTCCTTCCGCGCGGGTTCTAGAGGCGCTGGCCGAGCACGACAACAGTTTTTTCCGCTTCGCTCTGGCACAGTCACAGGCACATGCTCGCGAATTTATCAGCCGGCCATTGGACGCTGAAACGCTGCGTGCGTGCAAAGCCCAGGCGGATAGCTCGCTGGCAGAGCAGGCGGCCATTGAAGCAGCGGATGAAGTGGATTTTGACAGTTTCGTCGAGGCCTATCTGAGTCAGCGCGCCTGATATCCAGGCGCGTTGGCTCGGGCAGTGCGGTTACTGTGTCACCAGATTGGTAAACAGCAGGTCGTCCACCAGCGGCTTGCCTTCCTCTTCCTCCAGTACCGCACGCACGGCCTCCAGGGCTTGCTGCTTGAGCTGCTCCTTGCCTTCCAGCGTCGCCAGCTCTTCAGGAGTCTGGCGCCCGAACAGCGATACCAGAGCATTGCGAATCAGTGGGTCATGATATTGGATGCGCTCCACCGCAGTCGGATCATTGGCGCGCAGCGCCACATCGACTTTCATATATTGAATGCGCGGACCGGGACCGATGGTGCCGACAAACGATGGCTTCATTTCCACATACTGCGGCCCTGCTGGTGCGGCCTCTTCATTGGCTTGGGCCGGCAACGCGACTACAGCGGATAACAGCAGCGCATACAAGGTGGTTCTCAATCGCATCAGCTTTGACTCCCTTAACGTTGGCGTCAGGATAGCCGAGCCGGCCCGCGTCGCCAAACTTTCCTGGTAAAGGTGAACGGTGCCCAGGTTCCCTGTCGCATTCTTATGGGTATCAATCAATTCAAGGCATGGTCATTGACCCGGCGGCCCTGCATGCGACTAGACTGTGTGAAAACCTGATAACCGCCCTGATAACAATGGAGTCGTCATGAAAGCCGTATTGTGCAAATCCTTTGGACCGCCGAGCAACCTGGTACTGGAAGAGGCCGCTGATCCGGTCGCCAAAGCCAATGAAGTGGTTCTCGACATTCACGCTGCCGGGGTCAACTTCCCTGACACCCTGATCATCGAAGGCAAATATCAGCTCAAGCCGCCATTTCCGTTTTCACCCGGTGGTGAAGCGGCGGGTGTGATTTCCAGTGTGGGCGAGAAGGTCAAACACCTGAAGCCGGGTGACCGGGTCATGGGCCTGACCGGCTTCGGCAGCTTTGCCGAGCAGATCGCCATTGACGCGATGCGCGTATTGCCGATGCCCAAGGATATGGACTTCGTCACCGCCGCTGGTTTCAGCATGACCTACGGCACCTCCATGCACGCGCTCAAGCAGCGCGCCAACATCCAGCCGGGCGAAACCCTGCTGGTCCTCGGTGCTTCCGGTGGCGTGGGTCTGGCCGCCGTGGAAATCGGCAAGGCCATGGGTGCTCGGGTCATCGCCGCTGCCTCCAGCGCCGAGAAGCTGGAAGTGGCTAAAGCTGCTGGCGCCGATGAGCTGATCAACTACAGCGAAGTGAGCCTCAAGGATGCGGTCAAGGAACTGACCAAGGGCCAGGGCGCGGATGTGATCTATGATCCGGTCGGTGGTGACCTTTTTGACCAGGCGGTGCGCTCAATCAACTGGAAGGGTCGTTTGCTGGTAGTAGGCTTTGCCAGCGGCCGCATCCCCGAGTTTCCGGCCAACCTGGCCCTGCTCAAGGGCTCGTCCATTGTCGGGGTGTTCTGGGGCTCGTTCGCGGCGCGTGAGCCGCAGGCCAACCTGGAAAACTTCCAGCAACTGTTCGCCTGGTTCAGCGAAGGCAAGCTCAAGCCGCTGGTGTCGCTGACCTACAAGCTAGATCAGTACGAAGACGCGCTTGAAGTGCTGAGCTCGCGCAAGGCCGTGGGCAAGGTCGTGGTTAAAGTCCGCGACTGATCTTGATCAAAGCCCGGCGCCGGCAAAACCTTGCTGGCGCCAGGCTTCGTAGATCAGCACGGCAGCACTGTTGGACAGGTTCAGACTGCGGCTGCCGGGCATCATTGGCACGCGCAGCACCTGGTCCTGCGGCAGAGCATCGCGTATCTCGGCAGGCAGCCCCCGGCTTTCCGGCCCGAACAGAAACAAATCCCCCGGCTTGAACGCCACCTCACTGAATCCGTGTTTACCTTTGGTGCTCAAGGCAAAAACCCGCTCGGGTTTGACTGCTGCCAGGCAGGCTTGCAGATTGGCGTAGGTCTTCACCGCAGCAAATTCGTGATAGTCCAGCCCCGCCCTGCGCAAGCGCTTGTCATCCAGCTCAAACCCCAACGGTTCGATCAGATGCAATTGGCAACCGGTGTTGGCACACAGACGAATGATGTTGCCGGTATTCGGCGGAATCTCAGGTTCGAGCAGGGCGATATGGAACATGGCGGGCGCTTCGGATGTGGCATAATGGTCGCGCAGTGTAGGCGCCCGCAGCGGCAAGCGGCAAGCTTGAAGCGGCAAGTTGCACTCGTGCAGGAAAGTAATGTTGTCGCAGAAGAAGTGTTTGACGGCCGCTACCCAAGCCCAAAACTGATTACGCTTCCAGCTTCCAGCTTCCAGCTTCCAGCTTCCAGCTGCTTTTCGATCGCCCATAAAAAAAGGCGACTCTGGCCTGCCTGAACCAGAGTCACCCCAAATACACCCACTATTACTAAAGCATCAAGCGTGCCAGTTTCGCATGGAGTGTCGCTTATTCGCTTTCGTCCTCGTCATTGCCGTCAATATTCATCCCCAGTTCCTTGATCTTGCGAGTCAGGGTATTGCGGCCCCAGCCCAGTAACTGCGCGGCATCCCGGCGTCTACCGGCGGTATGCTTGAGGGCGGTTTCGATCATGATCCGCTCGAATGCAGGTACCGCGATATCGAGCAGGTTGGACACGCCACGGGCCAGTTCCTGGTCGGCCCAAGTGCGCAAACTGTGCTCCCAATGCCCATCTGGCGCACTGTCCTGGTGCTGAGTGAGCATTTCCGGAGGCAGGTCTTCGATCAGCACTTCACGGCTTGAGGCCATGACGGTGATCCAGCGGCAGGTATTTTCCAGCTGCCGCACGTTACCCGGCCAGGGCAGGTTGCGCAGATAGTCCTGAGTCTGCGGCTTGAGGACCTTGGGTTCCACCGCAAGCTCCTGCGCGGCGCGCGCAAGGAAGTGCTGCGCCAGCGCGGGAATATCTTCACGGCGCTCGGCCAGCTTGGGAATGTGAATGCGGATTACATTGAGGCGGTGGAACAGATCCTCGCGGAAGCCGCCGGCCTGTACCAGGCCTTCCAGATTCTGGTGGGTGGCAGCGATGATGCGCACGTCTACCTTGATCGGCGTGTGCCCGCCGACTCGATAGAACTCGCCGTCGGCCAATACGCGCAACAGCCGGGTCTGGGTCTCGGCCGGCATGTCACCGATCTCATCCAGAAACAGCGTGCCGCCGTCGGCCTGTTCAAAGCGTCCGCGGCGCTGCACGGCGGCGCCGGTGAAGGCACCTTTTTCGTGGCCGAACAATTCGGATTCCATCAGATCCTTGGGGATCGCCGCCATGTTCAGCGCAATAAACGGATTGCGCGCACGCGGGCTGTGGCGATGCAGGGCATGGGCGACCAGCTCTTTGCCGGTGCCCGACTCGCCGTTGATCAGCACCGTGATGTTGGAGTGCGAGAGACGACCGATGGCGCGAAAGACTTCCTGCATGGCCGGGGCTTCGCCGATGATTTCCGGCGTGCGCGCCTGTGCAGGATCCGGCTCCTGGCCATCCTGCTCGCGGCTATGGGCCAACGCACGGCGCACCAACGCAACGGCTTCATCCACATCGAAAGGCTTGGGCAGGTATTCGAACGCGCCGCCCTGGTAGGACGCCACTGCGCTGTCCAGATCAGAGTGCGCGGTCATGATGATCACCGGCAGCTTGGGAAACTGCTCGCGAATACTCGCCAGCAGCTCCAGGCCGCTGGTCCCGGGCATGCGGATGTCGCTGATCAGGACGTCCGGGTGCTGACGCTGCAGCCGTGCCAGAGCGCTGTCGGCATTATCGAAGCTGACCGGCTCCATGCCCTCCTGCTGCAATGCCTTTTCCAACACCCAGCGGATGGATCGGTCATCATCAACAATCCAGACATTTTCAGCTCGGCTCATAGGGTTAGTCTCCCGGTATGGGTTCCAGTGGCAGGAACAGGGTAAACACGGTGCGGCCGGAGGTGCTCTCGCATTCAATCAGGCCCTGGTGCTGGCTGATGATATTTTGCGTGATGGAGAGCCCGAGCCCGGTGCCTTCGGCACGGCCGCTGACCATGGGATAAAAAATACTTTCGACGATCTCGGCGGGAATGCCGGGACCGTTGTCGATTACTTCCAACCGGCAAACCAGGCGATGACGTACCTGGCCGATGGTGAACTGGCGTAATGCGCGGGTGCGCAGGGTAATGCGGCCCTGGCGCAGTGCGCCGCTTTCGGCGATCGCCTGCATGGCGTTACGGACTATATTCAGTAGTGCCTGAATCAACTGTTCGCGGTCGGCCATGATGTCCGGGATGCTCGGATCGTAATCCCGGCGCAGGGTCAGTTCGCCCTGGGTTTCGGCTTCGATAAGGCTGAACACGCGTTCGGTGATTTCATGGATATTCAGCGGCTGCAGATTGGGTGGGCGATAGGGCCCAAGCATGCGGTCGACCAGATTACGCAGGCGATCTGCCTCTTCAATAATGACGTCGGTGTAGTCACGCAATGATGGCTCCGGTAGCTCACGGGCCAGTAGCTGCGCCGCGCCACGAATGCCGCCCAGCGGGTTCTTGATCTCGTGGGCCAGGCCGCGGACCAGGACCTTGGTGACTTCCTGTTTGGACAGCTGCGCTTCTTCTTTGGTAATGCGCAGTAGCCGATCGCGCGGGTGCAGCTCCATCAGTAGCCAACTGGTGTTCTGGTTGCCGATAGGGGTCACGGAATAATCCACCATCAAGGTCTGGCCGTTGGTCAGATTGAGCTGGGCTTCACGCTTGGTAAAAGGGTTGGCGCTGAGGATGGCTGCTTCCAGAGGTTGGATTGCCGCCTCGGAGTCATTGAACAGTTCACCAAAATGTTGCCGAGCGACACGTTGGCCGCTGACCGCGAGCAAAATCTCGGCTGCCGGATTGATGTAATTCACGCGCAGCTCAGCATCCAGCATGATGACGGCTGTGGTCAGGTTATCGAGAATCTGGCGTAAAAAGCGATCAGTCAGCATTACTACTCCCTCGGGTTGTGCAGACAAATGCAAGAAGCGAACCAATACAGGGCGTGGTCTCGATTGATGTGCGTCATATCACGCTTTCGACGACCAATGGCATGCGGCAGGTGACGTGGAAGGGGCTGCTGCGCGACTGCAAGGCCTGGCAGCAGGGTTTCCAACCTGCTTTTGCATCAGGTGGGTGCCTTGTCCGCCAGACTCAGATCAGCGCATGCCAAGCGCGCTCCTGCGCCGAGGCATAAAGGCAGTGCACGGAAAAAGCTGCTCGCTTTCCGAGTATGCACAAAAATGGTGCGCGGTGATACGCGGCTGTGCGGAGGGCTGCCCTGGCGAAGGTCAGTTGCTGCCCGAGCCGCCGCTGTTGCCGCCGCCCGGGTTGGGGTTGCCCGGGCGTGGTGCCTGGTTGCTGCCGGTGCGACCGGGTTGATTCACTGAAGTGCGTTGGATATGCACGGTAATGGCCGCGGTGCTCTGTACTACATTGCCCCGTGCGTCATACACCACTGCAGCCAGGGTATGGCTGCCCCGATCTATGTTGTTCAGATTCAAAGTCTGCGTGGCCTGGCCATTTCCCGCAACGGCTTCTTCGCGCAGTTCGCCATCCATCACTACGCGCATGAGATGCCCGCTGGACAGCGGTGGATCGGTATTCACAGTCACGCTCAGCGTGCCCTCGTTACTGCGAATGGCCTCATCATTCGCCGGGCTGGCGATCTGCAGATCGCGATAGCTGCGGCCCGAGCTCTGCTCATCGTCATTGCCATTACCGGAGGCGTTGTTGCCTTGCGACGCTTGCGGGTTGGAAGGCGGTTGCACGGTATTGGTGGGCTGCAATTCGATGGTCTTGGCATTGGGGTGCGGCCGGTCACTATAGATAGTGTTGCCATCGGCATCTTTCCAGGTATAGATCTGGGCCAGGGCCGAAACGCTCGCCAGGGTGAGCAGCGCGCCTAACGCCAGGGACAGGTAACTACGCGGCATGACGTGTAACTCCTTTATAGTCTGCGTTAAGACTTGCACTCAATTGGATATCTGGCAAGGTCTGACGCACGAGTAAAAAAAAGGGCGCCCGAATGGGCGCCCTTTCTGGTATTACACCGTCTGTATCAGACGCTGTAATACAGGTCATATTCCAGCGGGTGAACGAAGGTGCGAACCTTGAGTTCTTCGGCGGCTTTCAGTTCGATGTAGGCATCGATCAGCTCGTCGGTGAACACGCCACCTTTGGTCAGGTACTCGCGGTCGGCGTCCAGGGACTCCAACGCTTCTTTCAAGCTGCCGCAAACCTGAGGAATCTGGCTGGCCTCTTCGGGCGGCAGATCGTACAGGTTCTTGTCTGCAGCATCGCCAGGGTGAATCTTGTTCTGGACGCCGTCCAGGCCAGCCATCAACAGTGCGGCGAAGCACAGGTAGGGGTTGGCAGCCGGATCGGGGAAACGAGCCTCGATACGACGGGCTTTCGGGCTGGAAACGTAAGGAATACGGATAGAAGCGGAACGGTTACGCGCCGAGTAGGCGAGCATGACCGGCGCTTCGAAGCCGGGTACCAGACGCTTGTAGCTGTTGGTAGACGGGTTGGTAAACGCGTTCAGTGATTTGCCGTGCTTGATGATGCCGCCGATGAAGAACAGGGCGGTATCGGACAGGCCGGAATAGCCTTCGCCAGCAAAGGTGTTCTTGCCATCTTTGGAGATGGACATGTGCACGTGCATGCCGGAGCCGTTATCGCCATACAGAGGCTTGGGCATGAAGGTAGCTGTTTTGCCGAATGCATCAGCAACGTTGTGTACGCAGTACTTCAGCGTCTGCACTTCGTCCGCCTTGGCAACCAGGGTGTTGAACAGTACGCCAATTTCGTTCTGACCAGCAGTCGCCACTTCGTGGTGATGCACTTCGATGGTCAGGCCCATTTCTTCCATGGCATTACACATGGCAGTACGGATTTCGTGATCGTGATCGACTGGCGGCACGGGGAAGTAACCACCCTTGACGCCTGGACGGTGACCCTTGTTGCCGGTTTCGATGTCGCCATCAGTATTCCAGGAGGCCTGTTCGGAGAAGATCTTGAACATGGAACCGGAAATGTCGGACTTGAACTTCACTTCATCAAATACGAAGAACTCGGGCTCGGGACCGACGAACACGGTGTCACCAATGCCAGTGGACTTCAGATACTCTTCGGCACGCTTGGCGATACCGCGCGGGTCGCGCTCGTAGCCCTGCATGGTGGAAGGCTCAATGATGTCGCACACCAGAATCAGCGTAGGTTCTTCGGTGAAGGGGTCGATTACAGCAGTGCTGTCATCGGGCATCAGGATCATGTCGGAAGCTTCAATGCCTTTCCAGCCGGCAATCGAGGAGCCGTCAAACATTTTGCCTTCTTCAAAGAAGTCATCTTTGACATCACGAGCCGGCATGGTGACGTGCTGCTGCTTGCCTTTGGTATCGGTGAAGCGCAGGTCAACCCACTTCACGTCAAATTCTTTGATCAATTGAATCGCTTTCGACATGGTTTCCTCCAGAAGGAATCATTTGCCGGGCATCTGGCCCGGCGCTTCTAAATTCGAGCGGTATATACCCGCACAACCGCTTGCATTACCGCTTGCATTACAAGTGAGCAAAAGATGTGCCATTTCGGAGCATTCGCTGTAAACCGCGCTGTAACGGGATTACAGCGAGTGAGCTGAATCGGTGCAATCTTTAAGCGCACCAAAATGGTGCCTTTATATAATCAGGCGCCTTATTTTGGTGCTCTCTGGCCAGCGTATTTCCTGGCCGACATATAATGCGCTTATATGCTGTACCTTACATCACTCAGGCGTTTGTTTTCGGCAAATTACCCTCGCAAATAGCGGATTATCGGCTGATGCGTACAAAAAACATACACTGTCACCTCTGGGTCTGTATAATGCCCACCTCTTTTTTCAGTTAGCTCGACCGCGGTCGGGCAATCCAGGATGTCCATAGTGATCGAGAAACTCCGCAACATTGCCATTATTGCCCACGTTGACCACGGTAAAACGACTCTGGTTGATAAGCTTCTGCGCCAATCTGGCACCCTCGAGCGGAATGAGCTCGACACCGAACGCCTGATGGACTCCAACGATCAGGAAAAAGAGCGCGGCATTACCATTCTTGCCAAGAACACCGCTATCAACTGGAACGATCACCACATCAACATCGTGGACACCCCCGGTCACGCCGATTTCGGCGGCGAAGTAGAGCGCGTGATGTCGATGGTTGATTCCGTACTGCTGCTGGTAGATGCGCAGGACGGCCCCATGCCGCAGACTCGCTTCGTGACTCAGAAGGCCTTCCAGGCTGGTTTGCGTCCGATCGTTGTGGTCAACAAGGTTGACCGCCCAGGCGCGCGTCCAGATTGGGTTGTGGATCAGATGTTCGACCTGTTCGACAACCTGGGCGCCACTGAAGAGCAACTCGATTTCCCGATCGTTTTCGCTTCGGCCATCAATGGCGTTGCCGGCCTCGAGCATGACAATCTGGCTGACGATCTGACCCCGCTGTTCCAGGCTATTGTCGATAACGTCCCGGCACCTCAGGTTGACCGCGAAGGCCCGTTCCAGATGCAGATCTCCGCTCTGGACTACAACAGCTTCCTGGGTGTGATCGGCGTGGGCCGTATCGCCCGTGGCCGCGTCAAGCCGAATACGCCGGTGGTTGCTATCGATGTCGATGGCAAGCGTCGTAACGGCCGTATCCTCAAACTGATGGGTCACCACGGTCTGCACCGCATTGACGTGGACGAAGCTGCCGCTGGCGACATCGTCTGCATCAGCGGGTTTGACGAGCTGTTCATCTCCGACACGCTGTGTGATCCGCAGAATGTTGAAGCGATGACGCCGCTGTCGGTTGACGAGCCCACCGTAAGCATGACCTTCCAGGTTAATGATTCGCCGTTCTGCGGCCGGGAAGGCAAGTTCGTCACCAGCCGTAACATCAAGGAGCGTCTGGACAAGGAGCTGCTGTACAACGTGGCTCTGCGTGTGGAAGAAGGCGACAGCGCTGACAAGTTCAAGGTATCCGGTCGTGGTGAGCTGCACCTGTCGGTACTGATCGAAACCATGCGTCGTGAAGGTTTTGAAATGGCCGTAGGCCGTCCTGAAGTCATCATCCGTGTGATCGACGGCGAGAAGCAGGAGCCTTTCGAGAACGTCACTATCGACCTGGAAGAGCAGCACCAGGGCGCAATGATGGAACAGATGGGCCTGCGCAAGGGTGATCTGACCAACATGGTTCCGGATGGCAAGGGTCGCGTACGCCTGGAGTACACCATTCCGGCTCGCGGTCTGATCGGCTTCCGTAACCAGTTCCTGACCATGACGTCCGGTGCCGGTATCATGACCAGCATCTTCAGCCACTATGGCCCGTTGAAGTCAGGCGAAATGAGCGGTCGTCAGAATGGCGTACTGGTCTCTGTTGCTACCGGCAAGGCGCTGACCTATTCGCTGGAAACCCTGCAGGCTCGTGGCAAGCTGTTCCTGGGCCATGGCGATGAAGTGTACGAGGGCATGTTGGTGGGTATCAACAGCCGTGACAACGACATGGGCGTTAACCCTACCAAGGGTAAGAAGCTGGATAACATGCGTGCCTCCGGTAAAGATGAAACCATCGCACTGGTACCGCCAATACGCTTCACCCTGGAGCAGGCGCTGGAGTTTATCGAAGACGACGAACTGGCCGAAATCACGCCCAAGTCGATCCGTCTGCGCAAGAAGTTGCTCGCCGAAAACGAGCGCAAGCGCGCTGGCAAGAGCTAAGCTTCAGTTAGCTGACCAAACCCGCCAGGGGTGACTCTGGCGGGTTTTTTATTGCGTGGGAGGTAGACTGGGCTCAATGCATCGAGCTATGGCACACGGCACCAAAGCCGATAGGAACGCTATAGTGCTTACCCGTTCTTCACCCTTTAGCGAGAAGAGACAGGATGAAATTTCAGACCCTGGCGATGGCGCTGTTGCTGAGCGGTAGTGTAGTGGCAGCAGCGACGCCGAGCCTTGCGCAGGCAATTGAGCAAGACCCTCACGCGCATGCAGATCAGCAGGTTGCGGCCTGGGCTGAGCTGCGGAGCGCCCCGCGGATTGAGCTGGGACCACGCCCGCTCTGGCTGGCAGATGGCCTGGAGGAGGGCCCACTGAAGCGGTCGCTGCAAGCCTGCGACACCTCAAATATCCAGCCTTCGACGTTCTCCATTGGGCACCGCGGCGCGCCATTGCAGTTTCCAGAGCATACTCTGGAGTCCTATGTTGCCGCGGCGCGCATGGGTGCAGGGGTTATTGAGTGTGATGTGGCCTTTACCCGGGATCGCCAATTGGTTTGCCGGCATGCCCAGGATGACCTGCACACCACGACCAACATCGTCGCCGTGCCAGCGCTGAATGCCAAGTGCACCCAGCCCTTTGTTCCAGCCGATCCAGACAGCGGGCGTCCAGCCCAGGCCGAATGCCGCACCAGCGACATCACGCTGGCCGAGTTCAAAACGCTGCAAGGCAAAATGGATGCCTTTGATCCAACGGCCACCACGCCGCAGGCCTACCTCGGCGGCACCGCCGATTGGCGCACCGACCTGTACGCCGCGCGCGGCACTGTGCTGAGCCATCGCGAAAGCATTGCCCTGTTCAAACAGCTTGGGGTCAAGTTCGTCCCGGAACTGAAGACGCCGGTGGTGAGTATGCCGTTCGAGGGCGAGTACACCCAGGAGGACTATGCCCGGCAAATGATTCAGGATTATATCGATGCCGGTGTGGAACCCGCCGATGTGATGCCGCAGTCGTTTCGATTGAGGGATGTGCTGTTCTGGATTGATCAGTTTCCGGCGTTCGGTCGTCAGGCCGTCTATCTTGATGATCGCGCGCTCACCGATGAGAGCGCCTCGCTGGATTACATGACGGACCTGAAAGCCCAGGGCGTTGCGATACTGGCCCCGGCCTTGTGGAAACTGCTCAGTCTGGATGATCAGCAGCGTATCGTCCCCTCTGAGTACGCGCGAAATGCCAGACGTGCCGGGCTCGATCTGATTGCCTGGTCGGTTGAGCGCAGCGGTCCTCTAGCGCAGGGCGGTGGCTGGTACTACCAAAGCGTCCAGGAGGCGATCAGCCGGGACAGTGATGTGCTGACCGTGATTGATGTGCTGGCGCAACAGGTGGGGGTGAAGGCGATCTTCGCCGACTGGCCAGCCACTACAAGCTTCTATGCACACTGCATGAATATGAACCAACCCGACTTAAGGTTGCAGACTGATGATTGATGAGATTAATCGATTCTGGTTTGAAGAGATCAAACCGGCTCAGTGGTGGAAGGTGAATCTGGGGTTTGATCGGCAGATCGCCGAGCGTTTTGCTGCCGTGCATCGGCAGGGCGAACGCGGGGAGCTGGAAAGCTGGCGGGCAACGCCCGAGGGGCGCCTCGCTGAGATCCTGGTGCTGGATCAGTTCTCCCGGAATATCTGGCGCGACACGCCACGTGCCTTCGCCAGCGATGGCATGGCACTGGTGCTGGCGCAGGAAGCGGTGCGGCAGGGCGCTGATCAGGAGTTGCCGGTCGAGCGGCGGCGGTTCGTGTACATGCCGTTCATGCACAGTGAGTCGCTGCCGATCCACGAGATGGCAGTCCAGCTTTTTTCTGCCGAGGGGCTGGAAGACAATCTGAAATTTGAGTGGAAGCACAGGGAGATACTTGAGCGTTTTGGGCGTTATCCGCATCGCAACGCGGTCTTGGGCAGGCCTTCAAGCCTGGCGGAATTGGCCTTTCTCAAACAGCCGGGTTCGAGTTTTTGAGCGGCGTCTATTTCCGCGAGCTATGCTGAGCGACAGGCGTTCCGATGCTGGGAGTCCACAATGTTTACCTATATCAGCCTGGGTACCAACGATCTGGAGCGTGCGGTGCGTTTCTATGATGCAACGCTGGCACCACTCGGGCTGCAGCGCTGTGACCCGCAGGATGAGGATGGCTGGGAAGATATTGCTGGTTGGGGCACCTACGAGGAAGACGGACGTCGGGAATTGGCGTTGTGGCTAGGCAAGCCGTTCAATGGCCAGCCTGCCACCTTCGGCAACGGCAACATGGTCGCACTCAAGGCCGATAGTTGGGAGGCCGTGCGTGCGTTCCACGCCGCAGCACTGGCAGCAGGCGGCACCAGTGAAGGTGAGCCGGGGTTGCGGCCACAGTACAACGCGGACTTTTTCGCGGCTTATGTGCGGGACCCGGACGGTAATAAGCTGGCCGCCGTGTGCCGTGGATTCACCAGCGAACAGGACGCTTGAGTATCAGGCCTGCCTGTCCGCCAGCATTGCCGTGGCCACGGCTTCGGCGATCTTGATCCCGTCTACGCCCGCGGAAAGAATCCCGCCAGCGTAGCCTGCACCTTCGCCCGCAGGATACAAGCCACGGGTATTGAGACTCTGCAGCGAGATATTATCGCGCTTGATTCGCACTGGGGAGGAGGTACGGGTTTCGATGCCGGTGAGCACCGCATCCTGGCGGTCAAAGCCGCGAATCTGTTTGCCAAAGGCCGGCAGCGCTTCACGTATGGCCTCAATGGCGTAGGCGGGCAGGGCGGCGGCCAGGTCGCCGAGCAGTACGCCAGGCTGGTACGAAGGCTGTACCTCACCAAGGCTGCTGGAAGCTTTGGCGCGAATAAAATCACCGACCAGTTGGCCGGGCGCGCAATAGTCGCTGCCGCCCAGTTCAAAGGCGCGGGACTCAAGCTGCTCCTGCAGTTCCACCCCGGCCAACGGTCCACCGGGGAAGTCCTGCTCAGGGTGGATGCCAACTACGATGCCGGCGTTGGCATTGCGCTCATTGC
This sequence comes from Halopseudomonas pelagia, assembly GCF_009497895.1. Classification (NCBI taxonomy): domain Bacteria; kingdom Pseudomonadati; phylum Pseudomonadota; class Gammaproteobacteria; order Pseudomonadales; family Pseudomonadaceae; genus Halopseudomonas; species Halopseudomonas pelagia. The sequence goes on from NZ_CP033116.1 coordinate 674,516, forward strand.
GCGAGTACTGGCTCATGCCGTTGGTAACCACGCGCCCTGGCTCTGACGTCGCCGCTACGACCATACCGCCTGGGCACATGCAGAAACTGTAGACCGCACGCCCGTTGCTGGCGTGGTGCACCAGCTTATAGTCCGCAGCGCCAAGTTGCGGGTGGCCGGCGTATTTACCCAGCCGTGCGGTGTCGATCAGCGATTGCGGATGCTCGATACGAAAGCCGATGGCAAAGGGTTTGGCTTCGACATAAACGCCGCGCTCATGCAGCTTGCGGAAGGTGTCGCGCGCGCTGTGTCCCAACGCCAGCACCACATAACGACTGCGCAGTTCTTCGCCATCGGCCAGTTGCACGCCTTCAATGCGTCCGTCGTTGATCAGGAAATCGGTTACGCGGCTATCAAACCGAACCTCGCCGCCCAGCGCCTTGATCTCCTCGCGCATGCTCGAAACTACACCGGTGAGACGGAAGGTGCCGATATGCGGCTTGCTGACGAACATGATTTCCTCAGGCGCGCCAGCGCGGACGAACTCATGCATGACCTTGCGGCCATAGAATTTCGGATCCTTGATCTGACTGTAGAGCTTGCCGTCGGAAAACAATCCGGCCCCGCCTTCACCGAACTGCACGTTGGACTCGGGCGAGAGTACCTTGTTGCGCCATAGCGCCCAGGTGTCCTTGGTGCGGCTGCGCACATCCCTGCCACGCTCCAGCACAATCGGCTTGAAACCCATCTGCGCGAGCGTCAATGCGGCAAACAGCCCGCAGGGTCCAAAGCCGATCACCAGCGGCCGTTCGTTCAGGTCGGTGGGCGCCTGGGCCACTGGGTAGTAAACGGTATCCGGAGCCGGGCGGATATTGTGATCCTTGGCAAAGCGCTTGAGCACCGGAGCTTCGTTGCTCAGCTCGACGTCGAGAATGTAGACGAAGGTGATCTCGCTGTTCTTCTTGCGCGCGTCATAACTGCGCTTGAACACCGTGAAGCCCAGCAGTTCGATATCGGCTATTTTCAAGCGCGCAACAATGGCCGGACGTAATGCCTCGACTGGGTGATCGAGCGGCAGTTGCAGTTCATTGATGCGAATCATGCGAGTGTCCTGGCCGGTGACTCCGGCAGAGGTGGAATACAAAAGAATAGCGGGGCAGGTTTCGGGCGGCCGCAGGCGCAGTAGTTTACCTTCGGCGCACTACGCTGTCATGCGCACGCGGGGGTAGTGCGAAAGTAAGCGTTGAATAGTTATTGCTGCACTGGCCCATGCATTGTAAGTATGCTTGATCAAAAGCTGGCTGTTGCTCGCTTTCGATTGGGCGAGACAGGGGAACGCTGACCCACCCGCAAAGTCCTAGTTCACACTATTCAACCATTTTCGTTTGCTTGTGGAGCAATGCCATGACGTTATTCCCAGTCCCTTCTGCGCCTGCTCCAATCCGCTGGGGAATCGCTGCTACCGTGCTGGGCGCTTTGCTCCTGTTGGTGGGTTGTTCCGACGCGCCTCAGGAAGTCAACGCGGAGGTTGACGCCCAGCCACCGCCTGAAGCGCAAACGTCAGGGGTGGATGCCGATGACGATCGTATGGTGTTGCGTGGTCAGTTGGTATATCGATCCCGGGTCGCATTGGCGCCTAACAGCCAGGCGTTGATCGAATTGCGCGACGTGTCCGACTCGGCGTCACCGGATGAGGCGATGATTGCCGAGCAGCGGTTCAGTCTGAATGGCCGCCAGGTACCGCTTGAATTTGCCTTGGAGCTCAGCGCCAGCGATCTATCTGCGGATGGCGATTACCAGCTCAGGGCGGCGTTAACGGAAGCCGAACGTACTACCTGGATTTCCGAACCGATCAGCGTCAGCCCGCAAGCGGGCATACGCGAACTTGGCCAAGTGACGTTGATGCCTTACCGTGCTGCCGCGTTCAGCAGCGTGTTGCAATGCGGGCGCCTGCAAGTGAGTGCCGGCTATGAAGGCGACACGCTGGTACTGGATGCGAACGGCGAAAAGCACATATTGCTCCCGGTAGAGGCAGCGTCAGGTGCGCGCTATGAAGCCGAAGGCGACCCCGATACACGGTTCTGGAGTAAAGGAAACACAGCGGATCTAATTATCGATGCGGTGCGCTATCCGCTCTGCGTACCGCCTGGGGAGATCATCGAGCCCTTCGTTGCCAGAGGCAATGAGCCTTTCTGGCGTGTCGACCTGGAGGCTGGTGCGCTACGCCTGACGCGGCTTGAGGAGGAGTTGATCGAGGCTGCCGAATATACCCAGGCAGTGGAGTCCACCAGTAGCCGCTTGGTAAGTGCAGTAGCCGGCGATTCGCAGGTCGAGATGCAAGTGAACGAAGCGTTATGCACTGACAGCATGAGCGGCATGCTCTACCCGCAGACAGTTGAACTCAGCTATGACGATCACAATTACGCCGGCTGTGGCGGTGACCCTCTGCGGCTGATTCAGGGGGTGGAATGGGTGGTCGAAGACATTAACGAAGCGGGTATTATTGATCGCTCGCATGTGACGGTGAATTTCGGTCCCGATGGGCTGCTCTATGGTCAGGCGTCCTGCAACAATTACCGTGGCGAATACGCGCTGTCGGGCGAAGGACTGACCCTCTCCACGGCGGCTACCACCCGCAAGGCCTGCGCACCGGCATTGATGCAGCAGGAGCAACGAGTGTTGGCCGCGCTCGCTTCGTTACAGCGCTTTGATTTCACTGAAGATGGCGCCCTGATACTCTACGCAGGTGCCGGGCAACGCCTGACCGCCCGTGCGCCCTGATAAGCGCCTGTGCGTATAACCATAATGAAAAGGATGTATCCATGCTGGCTTTGGTGATTGGTTTGTTGCTGTTTCTCGGGGTGCACTCCACCCGCCTGTTCGCCGCACAGTGGCGGGCCAAGCAGATCAGCAAAAGGGGAGTGCTGCCGTACAAGGGTGCCTACGCCATTGCTTCGCTCGTCGGCCTGTTGCTGATCATCTGGGGTTACGGTCAGGCGCGCCTGGATCCTACCTGGCTATGGGTATCCCCGGTATGGACCCGGCATCTGGCGGCATTGTTGACGGTGCCTGCCTTCATCCTGCTCGCCGCGACCTATATTCCTGGCACCCACATCAAGGCTCGCGTGGGCCATCCGATGTTGCTCGGGGTCAAATTCTGGGCCATTGCCCACTTGCTGGCCAACGGCACCTTGGCGGATTTGCTGTTGTTCGGCAGCTTCCTGGCCTGGGCTGTGGCGCTGTATGTGGTCTCGCGTCGCCGCGACCGGATGGCGGGCGTGACCTATCCAAAAGGCCGGGCGGCTATGGATGGAGCGGCAGTGGTCGTGGGCCTGGTCGCTTGGGTGGTCTTCGCCATGTGGCTGCATGGCGCGCTGATCGGCGTTAAACCCTTCGGCGGCTGAATCCTTCCTTGGCGTAATAGCGATATCACCGGGTGGCTTATTCCCAAGTCAACCGGTGCAACTGCCATTCGCCATCTTCTTCCAACCAGTTCAGCTTGACCGAGTAGACCCGGGCACTATCTGGAATAAAGCGCTCGGCACCACTCAAGCTGACCTGCGCCTGCGTGACGGCCTGCCCGTCGTAGACCGGGTCAATTGCGGTTTCCTGATTGATTACCAGCACGTTGACCCGCTGGTTCTGCAGAAACATCAGTGCCATCGTACGTCGCGCCCAGTCGCGATCCAGCTCGCCCCTGGCCTGAAAGTCGCTGTGCAGTACGTCCATTACCCGGTCGGTGGAACGCGCCTCCAGGCCGTCCTGAAGTTCGTCAAGCTTGAGATTCAGGCGCTCGTCGGCGCTTTGCGACCCGCAGCCCGCAGTCATCAGTGCGATAGTGCCAACAGCCAGCCAACACAAGAGAATGCGACGCACGGGTAGCATAGACAGAGTGCCCTTCGGTCAGTAATGTTGTGCCTATCAGATAGCAGTCGGTTCCGGCTGCCCATCAGGCCAGGAGCGGTCATCATGCAGCTGTTGTACCCGGAGATCAAACCCTTCGCTCGCCATGAATTGGCCGTGGAAAAGCCTCACGTATTGTATGTGGATGAAAGCGGTCAAGCCGATGGTTTGCCAGTGGTGTTCATTCACGGGGGACCGGGTGCGGGCTGTGACGGTCTGAGCCGGCGCTTCTTCGACCCTTCGGTCTATCGCATCATCACCTTCGACCAGCGCGGCTCTGGCCGCTCCACACCGCATGCCAGCCTGGAAAACAACACCACGCAGCATCTGGTGGAGGATCTGGAGGTACTGCGCAAGCATCTGGGGATAGAACAGTGGGTGTTGTTTGGCGGCTCCTGGGGTTCGACGCTGGCGTTGGCCTATGCGCAGACTCATCCGGACCGAGTAATGGGCATGATTCTGCGCGGCATTTTTCTTTGCCGTGACCAGGATATCCGCTGGTTCTACCAGGAAGGCGCCAGCCATGTATTTCCTGATTACTGGGAAGATTACCTGGCCCTGATTCCTGAAGATGAGCGGCATGACATGGTCGGCGCCTATTACAAACGGCTGACCGGTGACGATGAAATCTGCCGCATGCACGCGGCCAAGGCCTGGTCGATCTGGGAAGGCCGGTGCGCTACATTGCGACCCAGCCCGCAGGTAGTGGACCGCTTCAGCGATGCCCGACGGGCCTATGCGATTGCGCGGATTGAATGCCATTACTTCGTCAATCACGCGTTTCTCGAAGCTGATCAGTTGCTCGACAACATGGAGTCCATCGCCCATATCCCCGGCATCATTGTGCACGGCCGGTACGATATGGTCTGCCCGCTGGATAATGCCCACAGCCTGCATCAGAAGTGGCCCGGCAGTGAGCTGAAAATTATTCGCGACGCGGGGCACGCGGCTTCGGAAACCGGTATCGCTGACGCCTTGGTACGGGCTACCGAAACCCTGTCGCGACAGCTGCTCAACCTGCCGCCGCTGGTGGAATAGGCGAGTAATGCAGCGATGAAAGCGCTGTTACAGCGGGTCACCCAGGCGCGGGTTGAAGTCGGCGGCGAGGTGGTGGGTAGTATCGATCAGGGCCTGCTGGTGCTGGTCGGTATCGAACCGCAGGATGACCGAGCCACCGCTGACAAACTACTCCAGCGCTTGCTCAAGTATCGGGTATTCAATGATGTCGATGGGCGGATGAATTGCTCGGTACAGGAGGTGCAGGGCGGTTTGTTGCTGGTATCGCAGTTCACTCTGGCGGCCGATACACGCAAAGGCTTGCGTCCCGGCTTCTCAACCGCAGCAGCACCCGCTGCCGCGGAGCAACTCTTCGCTTATCTGCTGGCGCAGGCAAAGGAAATCCACGCCCCCACGGCGAGCGGCCGTTTTGGCGCGGATATGCAGGTGCATCTGATCAACGATGGGCCAGTGACCTTTCTGCTTGAGGTTTAGCCCTGTTGAGTGGTGTTAGCGAGTTAACGCCGCTTCGACAAATTCCAGCCGGTCCTGACCAAAGAACATCTCGTCGTTAACAAAGAAGGTCGGCGCGCCAAATACGCCACGGTCCACTGCTTCTGTGGTAGTGACCTTGAGTTGCTCCTTGACCTGCGGATCGCTGATGCGTTGCAGTACGGCAGTGGGGTCGAAGCCAGCTTTGGCCAGCACCTTGCCGACCACTTCCGGCTGGTTCATATCCTGCTCATCCACCCAGATCGCGGTAAATATCGCTTTCAGATAGCGGTCGAAGTCGTCGGTGCCGAGAAACGCTGTTGCGCCTCGCATCAACTGTAGCGTGTTGATCGGAAAATACGGGTTGTGGTTGAGCGTGACGCCGTAGCGCTGTGCATAGCGCTGGAAATCCTTGCGGGTATAGTTGCCCTTGGCTTGCACCGTCGCTGGTGAACTATTACCGGTGGCCTGGAAAACGCCCCCCAGCAACATCGGCCGCCAGATAATCTCAGCACCGGTACGACTGGCCAATTCCGGCAGTTGCGTCCAGGCGAGATAGGTCGCAGGGCTACCAAAGTCAAAGAAGAATTCGAGTTTCTTGTTCATTATGCCGTCCTTAATGCCAGATTATTCGGGTGCTCAAAAGGTTTCCATCCAGGGCCGCAGGTCCAACTCATGGGTCCAGCTGTCGCGTGGCTGGCAATGCAGCTGCCAATATTGTTCGGCGATATGCTCAGGATTGAGAATGCCATCCAGATCCTTCAGCGCATAGCGTTCGGGAAAGGTATCGCGGATAAAGGCGGTATCGATCGCACCGTCAATAATGGGATGCGCGACGTGAATGCCCTGGGGGCCGAGCTCGCGCGCCATGCTTTGCGCCAGTGCGCGCAGGGCAAATTTGGCCCCGGCGAACGCGCTGAAGCCCACGCCACCGCGTAAGGACGCGGTCGCACCGGTGAAGATGATGGTGCCCTTTTGCCGCGGCAACATCGCCTTGGCCGCTTCGCGTCCGGTCAGAAAACCGGACAGCGCCGCCATTTCCCATACCTTGCGGTAGACGCGCTCAGTGGTTTCAGTGATCGAAAAACGTACGTTAGCGCCAATATTGAATACCACTACTTCAATCGGGCCAATATCCCGTTCTATGTGCTCGAACAGCTCGACCATCTGTTCTTCCACCCGGGCGTCACAGCCAAAGGGATGTGCGGTGCCACCTGCGGCCCGGATCTCATCCACCAGCACGGACAGTTGATCGGCGTTTCGGCGGGTTACACATAGACTAAAGCCTTCACGGGCGAAGCGTTTGGCAATGGCACCGCCGGTGGCATCGCCAGCGCCGATCACCACTGCAACAGGGGGTGTGGACATAGTCAGTCCTCTTGGAAAGTTATTGGTGGTTAGTTGGTTCTTTTTTGGAACTAATAGATAATCAGTTCCTTTTTAGAACTTGTCAAGTTAGGCTTGCCCCATCGACTACTGAGGGTAGGCTCATGCGGTGGGAAGAGTTGGAGCTGCAACCTTGTTCGCTGGCGCGAACACTGGCGGTGATTGGCGACAAGTGGACGTTGCTGGTGCTGCGCGATTGTTTTCTCGGTGTGCGTCGCTTCGATGAATTCGAGAAGCGCCTTGGCATCACTCGGCATCTATTGGCCGGGCGGCTGAAGAAGCTGGTCGAGCATGGCGTATTGGCCAAGGTGGCCTACCAGCAACGCCCGCTACGCGAAGAATACCGGCTGACGCAAAAGGGTCTGGGCCTGCACCCGACCATTCTGACGTTGGTAAGTTGGGGGGATCGGCATATGGCGGATGAGCGCGGTGCACCGGTGCTACATGTGCACAAGGGGTGCGGCCAGATCATGAAACCGGTGGTGGTGTGTTCCGAATGCGCAGAGCCGGTGACGGCAAGGGACGTGCGGGTGCAAGCAGGTACTGGCTGGACAGTGCCAGGGGTGTTACCGCTAGCCGTCAGAGGTGGAACAGACTAGCGCTGCGCCGGATGACTCCGGCGAAGCGCTATTAGCTGGATCAGAGATCCAGTGGCGGGTTTGCCCAGTAGCTGCAACGGTGATAATCAGTGAATTCACTGCTGGCCACCGCCTCGGCGGACGGCACATCCAGTTGCAGCAGCTCACCGCTGGCAGCCTGGGGCCAGGCTGCGGCGACCCCATCCGCAGTATCCGGGCTGCCGGTGCGGGCAAAAGAGGTCCAGTAGTCGACCATCTCAGTTGCGAGTGACTCCAGTTGCTGCTCGTCCCCGGTATGCCGATCGCGCATCAACTGTTCGGGGTAAAGCACGTAAGGAATTTCGCTGGCGTGGCTGGCACCCATCTCGAACTGTATAACCTGCGGTGGCACCAGTGTGTAAGGCGCGTCCTCATCGCGGAACCAGTACTGGAAGGTGTTCATATCCGCAGCGGCGAAAGTGGCGGCATGCACGCTGCTGTTGCAGGCAAAGGTGAACTCGGTCCAGATCGCCGACAGGGCCTGGGAAAGCGGGCGATCCGCGTCCTGATACAGCGCCAGATAATCAGTGGCGATTTGCTCGCTGTCATAGGGCACCATGCCCTGATACGGTGCGAAGAAGTCGGTTACCCGCTGGCGATAGACGGATTCGCCAAGGTCTTCCAGCGGCCCGTCACTGAGCTCATCCAGCGCCACAAAAAGCGTGCCCTCATCCTGGTTGCTGCCGATCATCACATCCAGATCGGTGTTGAAATCCTGTTCTGCCAACGCTTGCATGATCGATTTCGGCAACAGGTCATCTTCAGAATCTACCGCAGGTATGCCCTGCGAGCCCTGCAATGCCAGCAGATCGGTCACACTGGCGGAGCGCAGGCAACTGGGGATACTTGCCGGATCGCTACAGCCCAGAGCCGTTGCGATCTGTTGTCCTTGCGCCTGAGCCACTGCCTTGGGCTGCTGGAAGGGCGCATAGGAGCCGCTCTGGACAATCGCCCGTTGGAACAGATTTTCTGCAGCGGCGCGTGGCGACACAATGTGGCTCATGACGCTATGTCCGCCAGCCGATTCGCCGAACAGCGTGACGTTGTCAGGGTTGCCGCCGAACTCGGCGATATTCTCTTTTACCCAGCGCAGAGCTTGCTGCTGATCCATCAAAGCGAAATTGCCGGCGTCGTCTTCCAGCTCTGGATGGGCGAGAAATCCAAGGTTCCCCAGCCGATAGTTCAGGGTCACGACCACCATGTCCTCGGCAACCAGTCGGGTCGGATCATATTCGCCGCCGCCATTGCCAAATACGAAGGCGCCACCATGAATCCACACCATCACCGGCAGGCCATCTGCTTCGGCCGGGGCGTAGACGTTCAGAAACAGGCAGTCCTCATTACCCTGGACTTGTCGAGTGGTGATATTGGTTTGTGGGCACATATTGCCGAATGCATCGCTGAGCTCCAGTAACGCCTCACGGGGCTCGGCTGCTACCGTGCTGGCGAAACGCAGCTCGCCGACGGGTGGCTGTGCATAGGGGATGCCGCGAAATACCCGCATGCTTTCAGTCTCGATACCCTGAATATCGCCTTCGGTAGTGGTGATTCGCAAGGGATCCGGGACGGGTTCCGGGGTAGGGCTGGCGCTGGAGCCACCCCCGCCGCCGGAAAAGCAGCCGCTCAAGGTAGCGAACATCAGCGCGGCGGTGAGCGCGGTGAGGGTGGGGCGCGCCGTGCTGGCGCTAATAGGGTTTTTCATTGTTGTTATCCTTTGCGGTGACTACTTCCGAAATAACAGACGCGAGCTGTGCGTGAGACAAACACGCAAAGCGTCTGCAATAAGGGCAAAGACTAACTTTGATGGACGCACTGTGCCATGCGCCCAAACGGGTGATGGTCGAGCTCGGAAAATTGCGATATCGGAGGGAGTAGATGAGGTGCCGGGAGCCTTAGAACAAACGTCCTATCAGCGCGGTAACCGCTGTTTCCACGCGCAGTATGCGCGCGCCAAGCTGCACTGGCTGGAACCCGGCCTCTACCAGTTTATCTACTTCATAGGGAATCCAGCCGCCCTCCGGGCCAATAGCCAGGGCAGTGGGTTGAGTGACCGCGCGCGGGCAGGCTGGGTAGTCGCCAGGATGAGCGACCAAAGCCAGTCGCTCAGCGATGAGAGCTGGCAGGCGATCTTCCACGAAGGGCTTGAAGCGTTTTTCGATCTGTATCCGCGGCAAGACGGTATCGCGGGCTTGTTCCAGGCCAAGAAGCAGATTCTCTTCGATCTGCTCCGGTTGCAGAAATGGCGTTTGCCAGAAGCTTTTTTCCACCCGGAAGCTGTTCAGCAGAATGATCTCGGCAACGCCCAGAGTGGCGCAGTGCTGCAGTATGCGGCGGAACATCTTGGGTCTGGGCATCGCCAGCAGCAGCGTCAAAAGCAGTTTGGCAGGTGGCGGTTGGTCCAGTTGCACGCTGAGCTCGGCGTGCTCAGCGCTCAGCGCGAGGAGCTCGCCTCGGCCCATCATCCCACCCAGTTGGCCCACCTTGAGGCTGTCACCCACAGCTGCCTGATGCACCTGTAGCAGATGCTGCAAGCGCCTGCCGCGCAGCAGCACAAGGTCAGCACTGATGAAATCCTCGTCGCGCAGCAGCAGCAGATTCATGCGGGTGGCTGTTGTTCCGGGTCGGTCTCGGCAGCATCGCGCTGGATGGGTTTGAGCATTGAGCTGAAGAGAATGCCGACCTCATAAAGCAGCCACATGGGAATCGCCAGTAGCGCCTGCGAGATCACATCCGGTGGGGTAAGTACCATGCCGATGACAAAGCAACCGACAACCACGTAGGGCCTGATCTGCCGCAGCTTGGCTACATCCACCGCGCCGGCGAGCACCAGCAGAATGGTCGCCACCGGAATTTCAAACGCCAGCCCGAACGCCATGAACAGCGTCAGCACGAAGTCCAGATACTTGTTGATATCGGTCATCACCGCCACGCCCTCTGGCGCGGTACTGGTAAAAAAGCCGAAGACCAGGGGGAAGACCACGAAATAGGCGAAGGCCATCCCCGAGTAAAAGAGCACGATACTGGAAGCCAGTAGTGGCACGGCCAGCCTCTTCTCGTGCTTGTACAGACCGGGCGCTATAAAGCTCCACAACTGGTGCAGCACAAAGGGCATGGCGATAAACAGCGCACTGACCAGCGCTAGTTTGAACGGCGTAAGAAAGGGCGAGGCTACGTCGGTAGCGATCATGCTCGTGCCTTCGGGCATGAAGGCGCGCAGCGGCTCGGAGATAAAGGTGTAAAGGTCGTTGGCGAAATAGAACAGGCCGGCGAAAATCACCATCCAGATCAGAATGATGCGCAGCAAACGTGAGCGCAGTTCAGTCAGGTGGGCTACCAGGGGCATGTCTTCGGCCAACTGCACCGGGGTACGCTTATCGCTCATGGTGTGGTGTCTGCGGCTCGGCTACGGTGGCGTCCGGATTATCCAGTGTGCCTGGGTGATCCGCTGTGCTCGTGAGGTCGGTTGGCTCTAGCGCGGCCTCTTGATCCGACACGGCAGCTGTAGTCTGATCAGTTGCTGTGACACTTTCGCTGCTATTGCGTTTCACATTCGAGACAGGCTTGCTCAGGTTCTTGTCCTGATCCTTGCCGCCTTTCTCAAGCGAGGACATGATCTTTTCATTGTGCAACTGCTGACGGATTTCATCCGCACCGATCTCGCGCTCGACTTGCGCACGCACGTCGGCAAAGCCGCGCTTGGCGCGACCGATCATCAACCCAACGGTGCGGATAAAACCGGGCAAGCGCTCGGGGCCGAGCACTACCAGAGCAATGACCGCAATCACCAGCAGCTCCAGGAAACTGACATCAAACATGAGGATCAGTCCTTGGTGTGCGATTCCTGCTTGCGTTGAGGCTCAACGTCTAGCGTGTCACCGCTTTTGTGTTCGTGATTCGGCTTGTCTTCATCGGTATTGATGGATTTGCGAAAGCCTTTGATGGCTTCACCCAGATCGCTACCCACGCCTTTGAGTCGTTTGGTGCCGAACAGCAGGATGACGATGACCAGTACGATCGCCAGTTGCCAAATGCTAATGCCGCCAAAACCCATTTCAGACCTCCAGGGGCTGATGCCCTATGCCGCGGGCCATGCCCTATGTATGTTGTCGCGCGGCCTTTTCGGCTAGGCCGGAAAGGTCGAAGCGTCGCTCCAGTTCTTGCAGAATGTCTTCCGGCCCGAGGCCCAAATGGCTGAGCATCACCAGGCTGTGAAACCAGAGATCGGCGGTTTCATAAATCAGATCCGACTTGTCGTCGCTGTGCTGGCAATCCTTGGCAGCCAGTAACGTTTCTGTACATTCCTCGCCGACTTTCTCGAGGATCTTGTTCAAACCTTTGGCGTGCAGGCTGGCTACGTAGGAGCTGTCTGCATCGGCTTGTTTACGCTGCTCAAGAACTTCGGCGAGCTGGCGCAGGGTGTCAGTCATGTTTGTGTTCATAAATCTGTTCTGGGTCCTTGAGTACGGGGTCAACGCTATGCCATTGGCCCTCTCTGAATACCCGGTAGAAGCAGCTTTCGCGTCCGGTGTGGCAGGCCATCCCGCCCAACTGCTCGACCATCAGAATAATGACGTCGGCATCACAGTCCAGCCGTAGCTCGTGCAGCACCTGCACATGGCCTGATTCTTCACCCTTGCGCCAGAGCTTTTGCCGCGAGCGTGACCAGTATATGCCGCGGCCCTCGCTAGCGGTCAGCGCGAGCGCTTCGCGATTCATCCAGGCGACCATCAGTACCCGTTGGCTGTGAACATCCTGGGCAATGGCGGGTACCAGGCCATCGGCATCCCACTTGATCATATCCAGCCAGGCGCTGTTATCTGTCGAATCATTCATAGTCAGAAGTGTGCCAGTTATAGGTCAGGTCGCGCCAGTGGTTGTTACGTGGAGAGCGTCTATTCGCCGCGCGGCATGCCACGCCGCAGCACCAACCAGCCACCGACGACGATCAGCAGCCACTGGGTGGGCTCAGCCTGGGTCCAGAGTGCCGGCTCGGCGCCCAACCCGCTGGCCCCGAGTATGCCAAGTAACAAGCCGGCGAGTCGCAGCCCGGTATTGCTGCTGCGGGTCACCACCGGCTGCACCGGTTGCATTGCCAGCCGGTCCAGTGCCTGGCGCGTGCTGTGTAGCAACGGCGGCACCTGCTCGAGCTGCTGCTGCCAGTTGCGCAATTGATGCTGCGGCATGGCACGTTCGCGCATCCAGCGCTCCAGATACGGCTGCCCGGTGGCCCATAGGTCCAGGTCGGGATACAGCTGGCGACCCAGACCTTCGATATTCAGCAGGGTCTTTTGCAGCAACACCAGTTGCGGCTGGACTTCCATATTGAAGCGCCGGGCGGTCTGGAACAGGCGCAACAATAGTTGGCCGAAGGAAATATCCTTCAACGGCCGCTCGAAGATTGGCTCGCAGACGCTGCGGATCGCCGCTTCGAATTCATTGATGCGGGTCTCGGCGGGCACCCAGCCGGAGTCGATATGCAGCTGCGCGACGCGGCGATAGTCACGTTTGAAGAACGCCATCAGATTGCGCGCCAGGTAGTTCTGATCCTCGGGGGTCAGACTGCCGACGATGCCGAAATCGATAGCGATATATTGCGGTTCCCAGGGATGGCTGCGGGAGACAAAAATATTGCCCGGGTGCATGTCCGCATGGAAGAAACTGTCACGAAACACCTGGGTGAAGAAGATCTCGACGCCGCGTTCGGCGAGCTTTTTCATATCGGTACGCTGGTCGAGCAGCGCCGGCATGTCGGTTACCGCCAGGCCGCTGATGCGCTCCATGACCATGACCTTGTGCCGACACCAGTCCCAGTAGACCTTGGGCACATAGAGCAGGGGCGAGTCTTCGAAGTTACGTCGCAGTTGCGAGGCGTTGGCCGCTTCGCGGTGCAGATCCAGCTCGTCGAAAATGGTGTTCTCATAATCCCGCACCACATCCACCGGGCGCAGGCGGCGACCTTCAACGGAGTGGCGTTCGAGCATGCGTGCGGCCAGAAACAACCATTGGATGTCCTGGCCAATCACCTCGCCAATGCCGGGGCGAATGACCTTGACCACCACCTCGGTGCCATCCATCAGCCGCGCAGCATGAACCTGTGCAACTGATGCGGAGGCCAGTGGCTCGGCGCTGAAGCTGGCAAAGATCGACTCGATGGGCAGGCCGAGTTGCTCTTCGATGCGCTTGCGCGCCTGGTCGGCGGGGAAGGGCGGTACCTTGTCCTGTAAACGCGCCAGTTCCAGCGCTATATCGTCCGGCAGCAGGTCGCGACGGGTCGATAGAATCTGCCCGAACTTGATGAACACCGGACCGAGATCTTCACAGGCAAGCCGTAGGCGTGCACCGCGCGAGAGATTCTTCGGTGCTGGACGCAAACGCCAGGGGCCAACCTTCAGAAGAAATCGACCAGCCCAGGGTAGGGGGAAGGCACCCAGTAGCTGATCCAGCCGATAGCGAGTGAAAATGTGCAGGATGCGCATCAGGCGTAGCAGGGCTGTCAGGTTCATAGGTCGTGCGTTTCCGGGTCGGAGGCGTTAAGCCGGGCCAGGCGGGCTTCGAGACGGTCCAGATCCAGACGCAGCTGATGAAGCTGGTCGGCGCTGACGTTGGCTTCTGCGTTGCCAACCAGTTGCCGGCCTTCTTCGGTCAGATACTCGGAGAGGCTGCGGCTCAGGCTTTGCTGCGCTTGTCCCCCCCACTCCCTGCCTGTGCGTAAGAGATTGGCCACCGCATGGCCGGCTACTGGACCAATCCAGCGCGCCAGTTCTGCCTCGCCATCCAGGCGCAAGTCGCCCAGCGCGCTCTGCAGACTGACCAGCACCTGGCTATCGCCACTCAGTTGCAAAGCGGGCTCCTGCAGCAGGCGCTGACGCTGGTCGCTGACCATCAGCCTAGCGAGCAAAGCGCTGGGGGCACTCAATGTGCAGTCGGGAGGCAGCTCAGACGCGCGGAGCAGTTCGATACCTGCGGCGCCAGGCAGTAAATACACCTGCCATTCTGGGTCGCGCGCCTGGATCAATATCACCTTGCCGCTCAATCCGGCCAGGCGTTGAGCGGTCAACGGGTCACGCGCCAGCGCTGCTGTCAGGCTGCGCTGCACGCCGGAAAGCAGGGCCTGGGTGAGCATCAGGGCTTGATGCCCCGATGCAGTGCGACCACGCCGCCGGTCATGTTGTGATAGGTCACGCGGGCAAAGCCGGCTTCCACCATCATCGCCTTTAGGGTTTCCTGGTCGGGATGCATGCGGATGGATTCGGCCAGGTAACGGTAACTTTCCGAGTCATTGGTCACCAGTTTGCCCATCAACGGCAACAGACGGAAAGAATACTGATCGTAAGCCTTGGACAGCATCTTGTTGCCGGGCTTGGAAAACTCCAGTACCAGCAATCGCCCGCCGGGTTTCAGCACCCGCAACATGGAGGCGATGGCGCGGTCCTTGTGGGTCACGTTGCGCAAGCCGAAGGCAATGGTGATGCAATCGAAATGATTGTCGGGAAACGGCAGAGCCTCGGCGTCTGCCTGCACGAAACGCACGTTGCCGGCGACGCCCAGATCCAGCAGCCGGTCGCGTCCGACCTTGAGCATCGAATCATTGATGTCGGCCAGGACCACTTCGCCTTCAACGCCCACCAGCTTGGAAAACTTGCGCGTCAGGTCGCCGGTGCCGCCAGCAATATCCAGCACCTTGTTACCCGGTCGTACGCCGGACAGTTCGATGGTAAATCGCTTCCACAGGCGATGAATGCCCCCGGACATAAGGTCGTTCATCAGGTCGTAGCGCGCGGCAACCGAGTGGAATACATCGGCAACGCGTTTAGCCTTCTCGGATTCGGCGACCGTCTGAAAGCCGAAGTGAGTGGTATTGTCTTGCTTGTGTTTATCGCTCATGGGATCCGTCTGCCTGGGCAAATCAGCCCACATTCTAACCGCTTTTTCCGTGCCAGCGGGGGTTTTCAATAGCCCGTCGTGACGCACTGGCGGGTGACGCGTGGCGGCCTTTACGGCATGCTATGGGCTTGCTGAGCGTCCTACCTCCCATTAAAAGAAGAGAAACGAAAATGGCAACTGTCGATATTACCCGTGAACACAATCTGGGCAAGGAAGTGGCGCGCGAGCGCGCCCAGAAACTGGCTGACAAGCTGGCGCAGAAACTCGACGCGAAATGCACATGGGAAGGTGATGATCTGCTGTTCAAGCGCAGTGGCGCCGATGGTTGCATCAGCGTGTCGGAAGATCAGGTTCGGGTGACGGTCAAACTCGGGCTGATGCTCACCCCTATGGCGGGCATGGTCAAAGGCGAGATCGACAAGGCCCTGGACAAGTATTTGAGCTGATTCGGCGTTTTAGTATGTGTTTTCTAATTTAGCTGCGTAACTTGGCCTACAAGGGTCGAACACCGGCCCATCAATGTATCCATTATTCATTAAAGGAATCATTACCATGGCTAAGAACACCGCAAAGAAAGTCGAAATTGAAGCTGCCTCATTTACTGGCGACGTAAAGAACTATGCTCACCAGATCTGGTTGGCAGGCCTGGGTGCCTACGCCAAGGCCGGCAAGGAAGGCGCTGATTACTTCAAGAAGCTGGTTTCCGAGGGCGAAGCTGTTGAGAAGCAAGGCAAGGAACTGGTCTCTAGCCAGGTCGAGTCTGCCACTAGCAAGGTCAACAGCAAGGTAGAAAGCTTCAAGGACCGGATTCAGGCGCGCACTGGCGGAAGTCTGAACAAGGTCGAAGAAGTATTTGATGATCGTGTTGCTTCTGCCTTGAGCCGCCTGGGTATCCCGAGCAAGAAGGACATTGACCAGCTGTCTGCTAAGCTGGATGATCTGAGTGCTGCACTCAAGTCGATCGACAGCAAGTAAGGTCACAGAGGAGTTACTCCATGGCGGGCAAGAAAAAGCAGGACAAAGACAATGGTTGGGTCGGTGAGATAGAAAACTACTCACGTCAGATCTGGCTGGCAGGTTTGGGCGCTTATGCCAAGGTTGGCAAGGAGGGCGTCAAGCTCTTCGAAAACCTGATCAAGGACGGCGAGGTGGCCGAGAAAGCCGCCAAGTCCGAAATTGACAAGCAGGTTGGATCCATCAAAGGCAAAGCCAGTAAGAGCAAGAAGGATTCCGTTGCGGCGGCACAGTCCAAGGTCGACAAGGCCCGTGGACGCGTCTCCGGCAGATGGAACGAGCTGGAAGAAGCTTTTGACAAGCGTTTGAACAGTGCCGTGTCCCGCCTGGGAGTTCCCTCGCGTGATGAGGTCAAGGCGCTTAACAGCAAGGTTGACGAGCTGACTCGCATGATCAGCAAGATGACCGCTGGGAAAGCACCGGCCAAGGCTGCGCCGAAAGCCGCACCCAAAACTGCGGCCAAGCCCGCTGCCACTCGGTCGGCAGCAGCCAAGCCTGTAAGCAAGCCCAAGGCCGCCGCTGCGAAAGCACCGGCCAAGCCAAAGACGGCTGCCAGCAAGCCAGTGACAGCCCGTGCGGCAGCCAAGCCGAAAGCAGCACCGGCAGCAGCGAAACCGGCCGCGAGCAAAGCGGCACCAAAAGCAGCGCCGAAAGCCGCGGCGAAACCGGCTGCCAAGCCTGCAGCGAAAGCCGCACCCAAGGCTACTCCAGCAGCTAGCAAGCCAACGACAGCGACACCAGCGGCAACGCCGACACCCACGCCAACGGTTGCTCCTGCAGCGCCTGCGGCGGAAAAGCCTTCGAATTCCTGAGGCTTTTTGCACTATTGAAACCCGACCCGCGCAAGCCGGTCGGGTTTTTATTGGCGCTCGTTTATTAGTATGTTTTTTCTAAAATGACTGGGTAGTCTCGATGATGTGGCTGGCAGTAATGGCAGCCAAACCCTTATCAGCAGGAGTGACTACATGGCACAGGTTAAAAAAGAGCGTCTTATTGATTCGAGCATCAACGCCGCCACTGAGGTAACTGATAGCCTCAAGATCCAGGCGAGGCAGCTGTGGCTGGCGACCTTGGGTGCTTACGCGAAAGTAGGCAAAGAAGGTGCCGCGTATTTCAAGGAGCTGGTGAACGAAGGCCAGGCGCTTGAGACGCAGGGCAAGGAACTGCTTTCCGAGCAGGTCGACAGTGCTACCTCTAAGGTTGAGCAGTTCAAAGCCGGGTTCAAGACGCGCGTTGATTCTGCCACTGGCGGACGTCTGGAGAAGGTCGTCGATTCGGTAGAGAAAGGCCGCGCGGAGTTGCTTGGCCGGGTGGGGATTCCCAGCCGCAGTGAGATGCAAAAGTTGTCCGCCAAGCTGGATGAACTGAGCGCATCGCTCAAGGGCGCCAAGCTCGGCTGAGTACCAGGTTGTAGTCCCCTTTACCCGGCCACTGGCCGGGTTTTTTATGCGTAGCGGTTGATCAGCATCAGCATCCATTCGCGGGTATCCGCATCCAGATACGGCAGCAGCAACCCCAGGACCTGCCGCACTCCAAGGGAAGCATCTTGCTGGTCGCCGCGGGTGATGCGTTGGTAGTCCAGCCAGAACAGAAAGGTCTGACACAGGGTGTCCAGCAAGCGCTCCAGGCTCTCGTCATCACAGTCCATATGGCCTTGCTCGCGCAGTGCCAGCAGCACGCGCAGCAGGGTCTTGCGCAGGGCGGCAATCCACTGTTGCATGGCGCGGTTGATAAAACCGTAACGCCCGGTCAGGTTGGATAGATCCTGAAACAGAAAGCGGTAACTGATGATCGATTCGAACAGCAGGTGCAGGAACAGCCAATAATCTTCGGGGCTGAGTTCATCAGGGTCGATGTCCAGTTGCAGCAGTCCCTGGGTATTGTCGATAAACGCATCCAGCAGGGCTTCCAACAGCGCCTCTTTGCCGCGGAAATGGTAATACAGATTGCCTGGGCTGATATCCAGCTCGTTGGCGATATCCAGCGTGGTCACATTGGGTTCGCCGTGCTCGTTGAACAGCGCCAGCGTGCAAAGCAGGATACGGTCACGGGTTTTCATGCGCTTCCTTCAACAGTCATGTACATAACGCCCGGGTGCGGGCCCCAGCGGTGGGTAATCAAGGTTGCCAAGGTAATCGGGTGCTGGCTGCATGGCCCCGCTGTGGCTTTGCAGCCAACTGCTCCAGTGTGGCCACCAACTGCCTCCTTGTTCAACGCTGTCAACCAGCCAGCTAGTCACATCACCGGTCACCGGCCCACTGCGCATGACCGCACCCGGATACTCCGGTGGATTGATCAGGCTCTGGATATGGCCGCTGTGACTCTGCACGAAAACCGCATCGCCGCCCAGACGACCACCCGGGAAACAGTTGTTCCAGGGCACGATATGATCACGCCGAGCGCCGAGATGCCAGCTAGGCTGGCTACACGACTGCAGGTCGATGGGGTGACCGAGCAAGCAGAGGTGCCCCGGGCGGCTCAACGGGTCGCGTTGAAACAGGTCGAGCAGATCTTCCACCAGGCGGGCGGGCAGCCGAGTGCTGTCCTGGCTCCAGTAGAGGATGTCGCGCTTGGCCAGCGGCTGATCGAGGGCATAGCGCGCCAGGGCCTGCGGCCAGACGAACTGTTCCGGCCGCAGCCAGGCGAAGCTGGCGGCCAGTTGCCGGGCACTCAGGTAACCCTGCTGCCATAGTCGTGAGCGGAGCCGTTGTTGCGTGGCTGGCCCACTCAGCCGCAGCAAAGGTGTTTCCAGGTGGGGATCGATGGGCGTTACCAGGTAGCTGACCGAGCAGAGTCTGGCGCTATCGCCCCTGGCCTGCAGCAGCCCCTGAAATAGCAGGCCGAGAAGTCCGCCAGCGCAGACCCCGAGCAAGCTGGCCTGCGGGCTGCCGCTAACAGTGCAGGTGGTTTGCAGGGCTCGATCGCAAGCTCTTACATAATGGCTGAAGCCCCATTCGCAGTGTTCCGCCAAGGGATTGCGCCAACTGATCAGAAACACCTGCAAGCCTTGGTCCAGCGCATGACGGACCAGGCTTTGCTGTGGATTCAGATCCAGCAGGTAGAACCGGTTGAGCGGCGGCGGAATCACCAGCAGTGGATGTTGATGAACCTGGGGCGAAGTCGGTTGGTACTGGATCAGTTCAAACATCGGGTCGCGCAGAACGACCTGCCCCGCCGAGCAAGCCAGGTCGCGGCCAACCAGATAATCATTGTCTTCAATCAGCGGTGCCAGCGGCCGCTTTAGCGCCAGATCCGCAGCCAGATGTTGTACGCCTGCCGCCAAGTTTCTGCCCCGGCTACGCTGCAACTGGCGCAGAAAAACCGGGTTGAGCGGGCTGTTACTGGGCGCCAAAGACGCCTCCAGCTGCATGCCTAGCCAGGCAAGACGGCTGCGGTCGGCCTCATTGATCCGAAGACCTTCCAACCAACCGGCATTTTCCTGCTGCCAACTGAGCCAGGCTTTCAGCACCCGCCGCTGTATCGGGCGCTGCCAGTCGGGATCGCTGAAGCGCTGATCCGCGTGGTCTACCGCCCGGCTGGAGTTGCTTGCCAACGCTTCAAGCAGGCGCCTCCCGAGCCTTAGCGTGTGGCGAACGTGATGGCAGGGTTGAGCGGGGAGTGTGCGCAAAAGCGCCAAAAGGCTATCGGCCAGATCCCCGCTTGATGCGCCAGATAAAGCGGGATCCTGTATCGCGGGCATCCAGCAGTCCTTGTCCAGATACGAATGGGTAATGGGTGATTAGTGTTTGATCACGGCGCTGGCCGGCGGTCTGATTACCGCAGGATGTTTCTCCTCGGCGAGGAAGCGCATGATGATTGGCGCTACCGAGTCGGCACGAGTGACCAGAAACAAATGCCCATCATCAATCACATGCAGTTCCGAATTGGGGATACGCCAGGCAATCATGCGCATGTTGACCAGTGGAATGATCGGATCATCATCACCAGCCAGAATCAACGTGGGTTGCCTGATCTTGTGCAGCCAGTGAAAGCTGGTCCAGCCCAGGCCTGCGAATAGCTGCCAGTAATAACCCACCTTGCCGGAAGAGCGCACTTTGGCTGCGTGCGAGCGGGCCAGGTTGGGGTCGCGGCGAAAGGCGCCACCGTAGATGTCAGGCGCGATTTTGACCACGTGGGAAGGTTGCAGGTAACGCCGCGGGCTGGCCATTTTCCACAGCACATGCGGCCGCCCAGGCACCATTACCAGGCCTGCGGCAGTGGCTGCCAGAATCAGCTTCTTGCAGCGTTCAGGATAGTCATAAGCAAACTGCTGAGCCAGTGCGCCGCCCCAGGAAACGCCGATCACATTGACCTGGGCATAGTCGAGGTAATCCAGCATCCGCGCTGCCAGCTTGGCCAGGCCAGGAAACCGAAAAGGAGTGGACGGTGTGGAGGAGCCGCCCACGCCGGGTGCATCGAATACGATTACTTCCATTTCCGGATCCAGCGCCTGGACGAACGGAAATACCAGCTCCAGGTTGGCGCCAATGCCGTTGAATATCAGCAAAGGCGGCATATGGTCCTTGCCGGGTCGGACGGCCGTTCGCAACACCTGGCCATCCAGTTCAATGGTACGAAATACAAAAGGTTGGGACATGTATGGATCTCTTGGGAACGCTCCTAGCGTTCGTGGACATAAGTCCCTGGCGCCGCTTCCATCGGCGGGAAATCATCGTCACCCAATACTGCAGGCGCTGCTTTGAGTTTGCCACCACGGGCATGAAGCCAGTCACGCCAGTACTGCCACCAGGAGTCTGACTGCTTGGTGGCAGTTTCCAGCCACTTCTTCGGATCGTCGGGCATCTCGGTGTTGGTGAAGAACCGCGATTTCGGATTGCCCGGTGGATTGAGAATGCTCTGGATATGACCACTGGAAGACAGCACAAATTCACATTTGCCACCCAGCAATTTGGCGGATTTGTAACAGGCATCCCATGGCGTAATGTGATCGTTCAGCCCGGCAATACAGAAAAAGTCTGCTTTGACCTGCTTCAGGTCAATCGGCGTGCCGCACACCTCCAGCGCCTTGGCGCGGGTCAGTGGATTGGTCTTGAACATCTCCAGGAACTCGCCGTGCAGTGCTGCCGGTAGCCGCGTGGTGTCGTTGTTCCAGAACAGAATGTCGAACACCGGCGGCTCATTGCCCAGCAGGTAGTTGTTGACCCAGTAATTCCAGATAAGATCGTTGGGGCGCATCCAGGCGAAGATCTTGGCCATGTCCTTGCCTTCGAGCACGCCGCTTTGATAGGACATGCGCCGCGCTGCTTCTATGGATTTTTCGTCGGCAAACAGGGCGACCTGTGTCTTGATACCGGTATCCAGCACGCTGACCAGCAGGGTGAAAGAGCTGACCTTCTTCTCCTTCAGAGCCGCGTAGTGGCCCAGCAGTGAGGCGGTAGTGATACCGCCTGAGCATGCGCCGAGCATGCTCAGGTCCTTGCTGCCGGTGATTTTCAAGACGATGTCGATAGCTTCTTTCAGCGCTTCGATATAGGTGGACAGGCCCCACTCGCGTTGCGCCTTGGTCGGGTTGCGCCAACTGACGACGAAGGTCTGCATATGGTTCAGCGTCAGATAGCGGGCCAGGCTTTTCTCCGGCGACAGGTCAAACACGTAGAATTTGTTGATCTGCGGCGGTACTACCAGCACCGGCTTTTCGTAAACCTCTTCGGTCAGCGGCTTGTACTGAATCAGCTCCAGCACTTCATTACGAAACACCACCGAGCCCTTGGTGATAGCCAGGTTCTTGCCCACTTCAAAGGCGTTCATGTTGACCTGGCTGGGCATGCCACCATTGTTGGCAATATCCTGCGCCAGATGGGTCATGCCGTCGAACAGGCTCTTGCCGCCGGTCTCGAAGAAGCGCTTGAGTGCAGCCGGGTTCAGCGCCGTGTTGGTCGGTGACATGGCCTCGGTCATTAGCGAAATCACGAACTGTGCGCGCGCAACATCCTGGGTAGGCAGGTTGGAGCTGGTAATCCAGCTGTTGAGCTCCTTGCGCCAGGCTAGGTAGGTCTGCATATAGCGTCGATACAAGGGGTTCTGATCCCAGGTTGGATCCAGAAAGCGCTTGTCTGCCGGATCGGGTGCGATCTCGGAACGTCCCAGCAGGACATCCTTCATGGCCAGACCGAACCGGCCAACGTGTTTGAGGCTATGGACCGGCTGTTTCACCGTCTGGCGCAGAACCTGACGTGCGGTGCTGATGATGTCGCGTGTAGGCGCGCCGATGATCGGGTTAGGGCCAAGTATGCTGTCACTGGCTTGGAGGCCGAGCTCTTCGTCTTTTTTATGGGCCATCTGGTGAAGCTCCGGTGCGTGACTAAACTGGTTCGGCAGAAAAAACAGGCTGGATGTCGCTGGGTAAAGCTGTTGCGCAGCGGCTTACCCAAGGTACCGACCTGTTACAACAATCTGCATTCTCCTCGAAAAATGATTGGATATGAGACAAGTTAGCACGCGCGGAGCTGGCTGTTAAACCGAATTTGCCTTAGGTTCAGCGATTATTCAGATGCGTTACGCAGGGAGGATTCTGTGCTCGGGTTTAGTGCAGCAAGCGCACTGTTGAAGTGTGTGGATCGCGGCTGGCGCCGGCATCGGAGATTTGCTCAAGATAGGCTTTCCAGAGCTGTTCCTGCTCCGTTGCCAGTTGGTAAAGATAGTCCCAGCTGTACAGGCCGCTGTCGTGGCCGTCATCAAAAGTCAGTTTCAGGGCATAGCGGCCCGTCGGCTCAACGCCGATGAGGGCGACATGCTGTTTGCCGGTCTGCAGCACCGGCTTGCCATGCCCGCGCACTTCGGCCGAGGGCGACATCACCCGCAAATACTCCGCCGGCAGAGTAAACGCCTGACCATCGGCATAGCCTAGCTCCAGCGTGCGCGACGCCTTGTGGAGTTTGATGCTGGCGGGAATAGGGGCGGGCATGAGAGTCATCCTGGTTGAGCTTCAAGCTTCAAGCTTCAAGCAGAAACAGACAGTGCAGTGCACGGACGGCTTGCAGCTTGACGCTTGTAGCTTGCGGCTGTGTTTAAAGAATATACCGCGACAGATCCTCATTCACCGCCAGCTCGCCCAGATGCTCATCCACATAGGCAGCATCAATCTTCAGGGTTTCCCCATTCTGGCTGCTGGCCAGGTCGCCAGCACTGAAGGAGACTTCTTCCAGTAGACGCTCCAGCACCGTATGCAAACGACGAGCGCCGATGTTCTCGGTTTTCTCGTTCACCTGCCAGGCAATCTCGGCCAGACGCTTGATAGCACCAGCATCAAAATCGATGGTCAGGCCTTCGGTGTTCATCAGCGCGCGGTATTGTTCGGTCAGCGACGCATCGGGTTCGGTGAGAATGCGCTCGAAATCACCAGGCGTCAGCGATTGCAGCTCGACCCGGATGGGCAAACGACCCTGCAGCTCGGGAATCAGGTCTGAAGGTTTGGTCAGATGGAAGGCGCCTGAAGCAATAAACAGAATATGGTCAGTCTTGATCATGCCGAACTTGGTATTGACCGTGCAGCCTTCGATCAGCGGTAGCAGATCGCGCTGCACGCCTTCGCGGGAGACGTCGGCACCGCCGCCGCTATTGGCGCGCTTGCTGACCTTGTCGATCTCGTCGAGAAACACGATGCCGTTCTGCTCTACCGCATGAATTGCCCGGGCCTTGAGCTCTTCCTCGTTGACCATGCGCGCGGCTTCTTCATCGCGTACCAGCTTGAGCGCCTCCTTGACCTTCAACGTGCGCGTCTTGCGCTTGTCCTTGCCGAAGTTGGAGAACATGTTCTGCAGCTGGCTGGTCATTTCTTCCATGCCCGGCGGTGCCATGATATCCACGCCGACGGGAGCCTCGGCCACTTCTATATCGATATCCTTGTCGTCCAACTGACCTTCGCGCAGGCGTTTGCGGAACAGTTGACGGGTGCTGTTATCTTCGCGCACTGGTTGATCGCCGGTTGCCGGTCGGGCTGGGGGTAGCAGGGCGTCAAGGATGCGCTCTTCAGCAGCATCTTCGGCACGGTGGCCCATCTTGGCGATTTCCTGCTCACGGAGCATCTTGATGGCTGCGTCAACCAGATCGCGAATGATCGACTCGACGTCGCGGCCGACATAACCGACCTCGGTGAACTTGGTCGCTTCAATCTTGATAAAGGGCGCCTGGGCCAGTTTTGCCAGGCGCCGGGCTATTTCGGTCTTGCCAACACCGGTGGGGCCAATCATCAGGATATTCTTTGGCGTGACTTCGGCGCGCAGGGCTTCGGGCAGCTGTTGGCGACGCCAGCGATTGCGCAACGCAATGGCAACGGCGCGCTTGGCGTCCTGCTGGCCGATGATATACCGGTCCAGTTCGTGAACAATTTCGCGGGGGGTCATGGACATGCTGGTGATGTTCCGGATGCCTCAGGGATTGGCATCCAGCTCCTCAATTGTCTGGTTGTGGTTGGTGTAGATGCAGATTTCACCGGCAATATTCAAACTGGTCTCGACGATCTCGCGCGCCGACAGGTCGGTATGTCGCAACAATGCCATCGCTGAGGACTGGGCATAGGGACCGCCGGAGCCAATGGCGATCAGACCCTCTTCCGGTTCGATCACATCGCCGTTGCCGGTAATGATCAGTGAGGCGTCCTTGTTGGCGACGGCCAGCAGCGCTTCCAGGCGGCGCAGTGCGCGGTCGGTGCGCCAGTCCTTGGCCAGCTCAACAGCAGCTCGGACCAGATGGCCCTGGTGTTTTTCCAACTGGGCTTCAAAGCGTTCGAAAAGGGTAAAAGCATCGGCGGTGCCGCCGGCGAAGCCAGCAATCACCTGGTCTTTGTACAGGCGGCGTACTTTACGGGCATTACCCTTCATCACGGTGTTGCCCAGGGATACCTGGCCATCGCCGCCGATCACGACCTTGCCATTACGGCGTACGGAAACAATAGTGGTCACGCGCAGCTCCTGATTGGCTGTTAAGGGAGTGGCCGACATGCTGCGCCGACCCATATTTATTTATCTGGGGGCGCAGTGGGGTATTTCAAGGCTTGGTCGTGCGGGGAATCAAGACGTGATCGACAAGTCAGGTTTAACGGAGAGTGTCAGGTCTGTACCACGAGCTGCAGCCCGGTAGCGGGCTGCAGTCAATATTCAGGGTGTAGTGCGCTGCTGCAACAGCAGATTGTCGAAGCCGTTGCCGGCTAGCGTAGTTTGCGCACTGCTCAGAGTCGCTCGATCCTGGAATGGGCCAACCTGTACCCGATACCAGATTTCACCGCCATCCAGGCGGGCGTTTTCCAGCTTCACATCCAGCCCGAGCAACAGGATCTGCGCACGGACCCGGTCAGCTTCGGCGCGCTGCCGGAAAGAACCGGCTTGCAGGTAGAAGCGGGTGCCGGACGTGGCAGCGGCATCTTCTGGCTTTTTCTCGTCGGTGCTTTTTTCAGGCTCGGCGGTTTCCGGCACACTGCTCTGCGGCACTATGACTTCTGACTCGGGCAGCAAGGTATAAAAGTCATAGCGCGGCTGATCAGCCTTGCTTGGCGGCGGTGGCGTGACCGCTGGTGGTGGTGGCGTCTTGTCACGCTGCACGGACCCGCGGCCAGGCTCCAACTGAAACAGAAAGGTTACAAAGACGCCGATCGCCAGCCCGGCCACCAGCCAGAGCCAGCCGGGGATGCTGCGCTTGGAGTTGGACTGCTGTCTGCTGGCGCCGCGCCGGGGGGCGGCCTTGCGTGCTTTTGCCATACTGCTTACATGCGCTCCAGTGTGTCGATGCCGAGCAGGGTAAGCCCCTGCCGCAGGGTGCGTCCAGTCAATGCCGCCAGACGCAGGCGGCTATCTTTCTGGGCCGGCTGTTCGGCGGCCAGAATCGGACAGAGTTCATAGAAGCTGGAAAAACGTCCTGCCAGCTCGTACAGATAGTGGCAAAGCACGTGGGGCGTGCCCTCGCGTGCCACGTATTCCAGGGTCTGGGAATACTGCGCCAGATGGGCGGCCAGTTCGATTTCAGCAGGCTGTTCCAGCTGCATCGGACCCAGATCCTCGACGCTGGTCATGCTCCGGTCCAGCTTGCGGAACACGCTGGCCACGCGAGTATAGGCATACATCAGGTAGGGCGCGGTGTTGCCCTCGAAGCTGAGCATCAGCTCGAAGTTGAAGTTGTAATCGCTGCTGCGGTGCTTGGACAGATCGGCATATTTCACTGCGCCGATACCGACAGCACGGGCGATCTGCCGTAGCTCTGCAGCATCCAGATCCGGGTTTTTCTGCGAGACCAGTTGATGTGCGCGCTCTTCGGCCTCATCCAGCAGATCTACCAGCTTGACCGTGCCGCCATCGCGGGTCTTGAACGGCTTGCCGTCGGCACCGTTCATGGTGCCAAAGCCCATATGCTCGAGCTGCATGCTCTCCGGTACGAAACCGGCGAGCCGTGCCACGGCAAACACCTGCTGAAAGTGCAGAGCCTGACGCTGGTCCACGAAGTAAAGCACGCGGTCGGCATGCAACTGCTCATGGCGGTAGCGCATGGCGGCCAGATCGCTGGTGGCGTAGAGATAGCCGCCCCCTGCCTTCTGAATGATCACCGGCAGTGGATTGCCTTCGGCATTCTTGAACTCATTCAGGAAGACGCAGCGGGCGCCCTGGCTTTCGGTCAGCAGGCCTTTGGCTTGCAAGGCGTCGACGATGCTCGACAGTTTGTCGTTGTAGGCGCTCTCGCCGCGCACATCGGCGGGCGTCAGGCTGACGCCCAGGCGGTCATACACGGCCTGGCAATGGCCCAGCGAAATACGGTTGAAGCGCTCCCAGAGTGCCAGGCAAGCAGCGTCCCCGGCCTGCAACTGCACCACCCGCTCACGCGCACGGTCGGCAAACTCGGGGCTTTCGTCAAAGCGCTGTTTGGCCTGGCGGTAGAAGTTTTCCAGGTCCGCCAGCTCGGCCTCGGCGTCGACGCTCTGTTCTTCCAGATAGGCCAGCAGCATGCCGAATTGAGTACCCCAGTCACCCACGTGGTTTTGCCTGACGACTTCGTGGCCCAGATGCTCGAGTACGCGCACTACGGCGTCGCCAATGATGGTTGAGCGCAAATGGCCAACGTGCATTTCCTTGGCCAGATTGGGCGAGGAATAATCCACTACGACTTTCTGCTGCGGCTGGGCCAGGGCGATGGCCAGGCGCGGGTCGGTCAGTGCACGGTCCAGATTGGCCGCCAGCCACTGACGGTTCTGAAAGAAGTTGATAAAGCCTGGTCCGGCGATGGATACCTCGGAGATGGCTTCATGCTCAGGCAATGCCGCGATCAATTGCTCGGCCAGGTCGCGCGGCTTCATGCGTGCGGCCTTGGCCAGGGTCATCGCCAGGTTACTGGCGAAATCGCCATGGGCCTTATCGCGGGCAATTTCGACCTGAATGGACGGCTGAATGTCGTCAGGCAGTACGCCCTGGCTTTGAAGGCTGCTGACCGCGCTGGCCAACAGTTGGCTGATAAGGTTTTTCATGATTGGGGATTCATCCGGCAAGTGCCTGTGGAAAACCCGCCATTATCCGCATTAAGTGTGCGGTTGCCAAATGCGGTACGTTAAAACATGTCCAATGGGTCTACGTCGATGGACCAGCGCACCTTGCGCCCAAGGGGATGGGCTTCCAGCTGCGGTAACCAGTGATGCAGCAATTGGTGCAGGGTCGAACGCTGCTTGGCCTGCACCAGCAGCTGCGCGCGGTAACGTCCGGCCCGGCGCTCCATCGGTGACGGCACCGGTCCGAGCATATCCACTGCCAGCCCGAGTTGATCGCTCAGGTTTTCTGCCAGCGTACAGGCGGATTCGAGAAATTCATTGGCGATGCTGGCGTTATTGGCCTCGGCTCGCAGCAGCGCGATAAAGCTGAAGGGCGGCAGGCCGGCCCTGTCGCGGGCATCCAGTTCCATCTCGGCAATCGCGCCATAGCCCTGTTCGGTCAGGTTGATCAGCAGCGGGTGCTCTGCCATATGCGTCTGGATCAGCACCTGGCCGGGCTTGTCGGCGCGGCCGGCGCGGCCGGCGACCTGAGTAATCAACTGGGACATGCGTTCCGGCCCGCGAAAGTCGGCCGAGAACAAACCGCCATCGGCGTCCAGAATCGCCACCAGGGTTACATCGGGAAAGTGATGACCCTTGGCGAGCATCTGCGTGCCCACCAGCAAACAGGGAGCGCCGCTTTGAATGCGCTTGAGCATGCCCTGCATGGCTTCCTTGCGCGCCATGCTTTCACGGTCGATGCGCAGCACCGGAAAATCCGGAAAGCGCTGCGCCAGATATTCTTCGGTACGCTCGGTGCCGGCGCCGAGCTGGCGGAGGTCCTTGCTCAGGCATTTCGGGCATTCGTGCTCCTGCGGGCGTTGGGTATCGCAGTGGTGGCAATGCAGACGTGGCGGGTTCTGGTGCACGGTCATGCGTGCGTCACAGCGGGTACATTCGGCGATCCAGCCGCAATCGTGGCACATCAGCGTCGGCGCAAAGCCGCGGCGATTGATAAATACCAGCACCTGGTTGCCCTGCTTGAGATGCTCGCCAATGGCCTCGATCATCGGTCGGCACAGGCCGGCTTCGAGTTTGCGGCTGCGGATATCAATACAGCGAAAGCCCGGCGGCTTGGCGTTACCGGCACGTTCGGTCAAACGCAGATGCTGGTAGCGACCGCGACGCACGTTATACAGGCTTTCCAGCGACGGCGTGGCCGAGCCGAGGATGATCGGCGTGTCTTCCAGGTGCGCGCGGTACACGGCCAGATCGCGGGCGTTGTAGCGCAGGCCTTCCTGCTGTTTGAACGACAGGTCGTGCTCTTCATCGACAATGATCAGGCCTGGGCGCGCCAACGGCGTGAAGATCGCCGAGCGGGTACCGATGATGATGCCTGCCTCCCCGTCACGGGCGGCAACCCAGGCATCCAGCCGTTCTCGGTCATTCAGCCCGGAATGCAGAATCACCACCGGAATACTGAAACGTTTTTGGAAGCGCTCCATGGTTTGCGGGGTCAGGCCAATTTCCGGGATCAGCACCAGCGCCTGCCGCCCGGCGACCAGGCAGCGTTCGATTGCTTGCAGGTAGACTTCAGTCTTGCCGCTGCCGGTGACGCCGTCCAGCAACCAGGCGGTAAAACCGCTCTTGCCGGCGATCGCATCCAGTGCTGCCTGCTGCTCGGCATTGGCCTTGAGCGGAATGTCGCTTAATAAAGGCAGAGGTTCGGCCGTGTGATGCGGGGACTGGTGAATGCGCTGAGCCAGACCTTTGCGCTCAAGCGCTTCGAGTGCATCGCGGGTCAGACCCCATTGGCTGATCAGCGCATGGGACAAGCCATGCGGATGCTTGGCCAAAACCTGTACCGCCTGCTTCTGTTTGGCCGCGCGACTGACCGCAGGATGCTCGGGGTAGGCGCCGGGCAGCAATTGCCAGAGCAGGTCCTGCCGGGCGATAGCCGGCTCACCCTGGCGCAGTAGCGTTGGTAGAGCGCAGCCCAGAGTATCGCCCAGCCCATGCTGGTAATAACTGGCAGTCCAGAGAATCAGTTGCCACAGACTCCCGGGCAGCAGCGGCTGCAGGTCAATCAGTTCCTGCGCTGGCTTCAGTTTGGCCGCAGGCACCTCGGTGGTGTCGCTGATACCGGCAATGACGCCGACCATCTGCCGCTGGCCGAAGGGCACCCGTACGCGCTGGCCGATACGCAGATCCTCGGCACGCACGCCAGCTGGGCTGCGGTAGTCGAACAGGCGGCGCAGGGGCGAGGGCAGGGCGACCTGCAGTATGGGTCCGGGCACGCGTGGCTTCCTGTTGCTAGGCTGTTGGTAAGGCCATGTTGATGTCGCGCCATGGTAGCATTCCCATCCCTCGTGCATGAGACTTGCGTCTGGCGCGGATTCTGGTATTATCGCCGGCCTATTTATGGCCCCTGTGCATTCCGTGCTGGCGCCAGGCAGACCACCATAGCGTGCGGTGCCTGATCAGGTTGATCTGGTGGCGGCACACACAAAGAGGATTCACCATGAAAGCTGATTTGCATCCTGCGTACCAGGAAATCGAAGCCACCTGCAGCTGCGGTAACGTGATCAAGACCCGTTCCACACTGAAAAGCGGTATTCACCTCGACGTCTGCTCCGAGTGCCACCCGTTCTACACCGGCAAGCAGAAGATGCTGGACACCGGCGGTCGTATCGAGCGCTTCAAGCAGCGTTTTGGCGCTGTCAGCTCCAAGTAAGACCCATGCCGGGCCTCGCGCAAGTGATGGCCGCAGTGCAAGGCAAGAAAAAGGCGCTCCTTACGGGCGCCTTTTTTATTGCCTGTCTGTTGGCCCCCGCCGTACATGCCGATGTTTGTCAGCTAGCGGCTAAAGGCGAACGCGTCAGCAGTCGGGTGGTGATCGATGGCGATACGCTGGAGCTGAGCGATCAGCGACGGGTTCGTTTGATCGGCATCGATACACCGGAAATCGGCCGGCGTGGCGAGGCCAGTCAACCCTTCGCCCAGGCGGCCAGAAAGCGCCTGGAGCAACTGGTTCGGCAACCCGGTTTGCGCTTGCATGTCGGACAGCAGCCCAAGGACCATTACGGCCGAACACTGGCACATCTGTACGGCCCGGACGGCGAGAATATCGAAGCGCAATTGCTCAGCGAAGGCTTGGGGTTTGCGCTGGCGGTACCGCCCAACAGTGCCTTGATTGACTGTCACCTGGCGGCGGAAGGGCAGGCGCGCCAGGCCAGACTAGGTCTGTGGCAGGATTCCCCGGTGCAGAAGGCGAGCCAGATCAAGTCGGGTGGTTTTGCACTGCTCGGCGGGCAGGTCGTGTCGGCCAATGAAGCCGGGGGTTATCTCTGGCTGGAGTTGGACGGCCCTGTGGTGTTGCGTATTGCTCAGGATGAGCGCAGATTATTTCCTGCAGGTGCGCCCGGATCCTGGAAGGGCCGGCAGCTGGAAGCGCGCGGGTGGGTAATCGACCGGCGCGGTCAGCGTCACCTTAAACCCGGCCACAAGCCGTTCATGTTGCCACTGCGTCACCCCTCGATGTTGGAGCTACAATGATTTTTCGTCCTCTGCTGGTCTTCGTCCTGGCCGGGTTAATGCTCGGCGGCTGCGCGGCCAATCCGGTCACCGGCAAGCAGAACTTTGTGATGATGTCCGAGGCTCAGGAGATGGCCCTGGGGCAACAGGCCAGCGAGCAGATCGCGCAACAGATGAGCATGCTCAAGGATCCCAAGTTGCAGGCCTATGTGCAGCGCATCGGTGCGCAGTTGGCCAATAAGAGCCATCGCAGCGGTATTCCCTATCAGTTCAATGTGGTCGATTCCCCGGACATCAATGCCTTCGCGCTCCCGGGCGGGCATATCTATATCAATCGCGGTCTGCTGATCTACCTCAACTCCGAGGCGCAGATGGCTGCGGTATTGGGCCATGAGATCGGCCACGTCACCGCACGTCATGGCGTGCGGCAGCAAAGTATCGCGATGGGCACGGGCCTGATCGGCCAACTGATTACCATAGGTACGGGCATGCCGGCGGCCGGTGATCTGAGCAATATGCTCGGCACTGCCATGGTCCGTGGTTACGGCCGTGATATGGAGCTGGAGGCCGATGGTTTGGGTGCGGAGTATCTTGCCCGTACCGGATACCGGCCGGAGGCGGTGCTGGATGTCATCGGCGCGCTGAAGAATCAGGATACCTATTCTTCGCAGAAAGCCGCTGCCCAGGGTAAACAGGTCGAGAGTTACCATGGTCTGTTCTCTACCCATCCGACCCACGACCAGCGCTTGCAGCAGGTGGTGGCCCAGGCTCAGGGGCTGACAACCGGTGACGCGCAGCGGGTGGGGCGGGACGACTATTTGCAGATGCTCGACGGTATGATCTATGGCGACAGTCCGGAACAGGGAATCATCCGCGGTCAGCGCTTCCTGCATACCGAGCTGAACATGGTGCTGGATTATCCCAAGGGCTGGGTGATTCTCAACCGCCCGGACGTGCTGCTGGCGCATACTCCAGACGAACAGGGTTTTATTGCGCTGACGATGGAAAACCTGAGCAACACCAATGTTACTGCCGAGGAGTTATTGCGCGCTCGTGTGGGCAAGCAGCGGCTGACCCAGGACCAGGCATTCAGCGGCACGGGCTATAAGGGGTTTATGGCGACCATTCCCGGGGATAATGCGCGGCGTGTGGCGGCAATAGTGCGCGGCAAACAGGCGTTCCTGTTTATCGGTGCATTCCGTGGTCGTGGCCCGCTGGAGCTCTACGACGAGCAGTTTGTGCAGACCATCCGCAGTTTTCGGCCCCTGACCGCCGCGGATAAAAAGAACGCGCAGCCCATGCGGATTCGCTTGGTGCGCGCGCGACAAGGCGATACCTACGCTAAGCTGGCAAAGGGCAGCCCCTTGGGAGATGAGGCCGAAGCACGCCTGCGGTTGCTGAACGCGCAATGGCCGGAGGGCCAGCCCAAGGCCGGGCAGTGGCTCAAAGTTGTAAGATAATGTCCTTGACATTGATCTCGTGAATGATCTTGTTCGTGTTGGCGGTTTTCTGTATTCTCATCCGCCCGCACAAGCAACTTGACCGGAAAACTGAACATGTCTGATTTGAGAACCGATGCACTCGACTATCATGCCAACCCGCGTCCGGGCAAGCTGAGCGTCGAACTGACCAAGCCTACCGCCACTGCACGTGACCTGGCTCTGGCCTACAGTCCTGGCGTTGCTGAGCCAGTGCGTGAAATCGCCAAGGACGCTCTCAATGCCTACAAATACACCGGCAAGGGCAACCTGGTTGCGGTGATTTCCGACGGTACAGCCATTCTCGGCCTGGGTAACCTGGGTCCGTTGGCAAGCAAGCCGGTAATGGAAGGCAAAGGCGTGTTGTTCAAGCGCTTCGCTGGTATCGACGTGTTCGATATCGAAGTCGAATCCGAAAGCCCGCAGGCTTTTATTGACACCGTCAAGCGTATCTCCTGCACCTTCGGTGGTATCAACCTGGAAGATATCAAGGCCCCCGAGTGCTTTGAAATCGAGCGCGCTCTGATCGAGCAGTGCGATATCCCGGTTTTCCACGATGACCAGCACGGTACCGCTATTGTTACCGCCGCGGCGATGATCAACGCGCTGGAACTGGCTGACAAGACGCTGGAAGATGCCAAGATCGTTTGTCTGGGCGCTGGCGCTGCTGCCATCGCCTGCATGAAGCTGCTGGTCAGCATGGGCTGCAAGGTCGAGAACATCTATATGCTCGACCGCAAGGGTGTGATCCACTCTGGCCGTGATGACCTGAACGAATACAAGGCGATCTTCGCTACCGACACTGAAAAGCGCACCCTGGCTGATGCCATGAAAGGCGCTGACGTGTTTGTCGGCCTGTCAGGTCCTAACCTGCTGCAACCGGCCGAACTGAAGCTGATGGCTGAAAACCCCATCGTATTCGCCTGCTCCAACCCGGATCCGGAAATCGATCCCGAGCTGGCTCACGCTTCACGTCCTGACGTGATCATGGCCACCGGTCGTTCCGACTACCCGAACCAGGTCAACAACGTACTGGGCTTCCCCTTCATCTTCCGTGGTGCTCTGGACGTTCGCGCCACGCGCATCAACGAAGAGATGAAGATTGCTGCCGTACATGCGATCCGCAAGCTGGCCAAGGAGCCGGTACCGGAGTACGTATCTGCTGCCTACGGCGGTATCTCCCTGGAATTTGGTCGTGATTACATCATTCCCAAGCCCATGGACGTGCGCCTGATCGAAGAAGTGCCTGCAGCTGTGGCCCAGGCGGCTATCGATTCCGGTGTGGCTACCCTGCCATACCCGGCCCATTACCCACTGAAGTCAGTCGAAGACTGCATCTGATCAGCCGGTAATTGAAAAACCCCGCCTCGGCGGGGTTTTTTTTGTGTCAATCGTCCGGGCCTTTCAGGGTCAACCTCACTCTGTGTTGCGTATCCAGATCGGCCAACAGCAGGCAGCCTGGTGGGCGATCGGGAGTTTGCAACAATGCGCGAGCCACCTCCGGCTCCAGGTGCTGACGAAAGCTGCGGGCCATGGCCCGCGCGCCGTAGCGTCGGTCAAAACCCTGCTGGCCGAGCCACGACTTGAGTGGCGGTTGCGCCACCAACTGGACCTGATGCCGAGCCAGGCGGTTATTCAGCCGCTGCAAAGCCAGTTCCACCAGAATCAATATCTGATCGTCGCCCAGGCGCTGATAAATCAGTTGCTGGTCAATACGGTTGAGAAATTCCGGTGCAAAGGCCTTCTCAAGAGCCAGTTGTTGCTGCTTCTGTTCCTGTCGAGCGCGCCAGGCTTCGGGTAGCCAGCGCCGCCAGCCACTTTGCTGGCGCTGTTGCCAGGCCCAGAGTGATTGAGCGCCGACGTTACTGGTCATGAAAATCAGACTGTTGCGGAAGTCCAGGGTACTGGTGCCTGAGCTGAGCCTTAGCTGGCCGTTGTCGAAGATGTTCATCAGTGCGCGGATCACCGGTTCACTGGCCTTTTCCAGCTCGTCAAACAGCACGATGCCGGGTTTGCCGAAGCTGCCCTCGATGGCCTCGCGGTCAAACAGTGTATTGCCCTCCTTGCTGCCCACATAACCGGGCGGCGCCCCGGTCAGTGAAGCGGCGTAGTGCTCCTGGGCCAAGGTGTTCATGTCGATGCGGCACAGGGCGTCGGCGCGGCCATGAATGGCTTCGGCGAGCAGACGCACGGTTTCGGTCTTCCCCACCCCCGTTGGCCCCATTAACAACATTACCGCCAGGGGTTTTCTCGGGTCGCCCAGCTCGGCCTTGGTCAGGGCCAGGCTCGCGGCGATAGCGTCCAGCGCCGCACCCTGACCGGTGATGCGCGAGCGCAGCGACTGCATGACCTTGTCCAGATCAAACTGAAAGCGCGACTGGCGCATGGGCGGCGTGCTGCCGCCCATGCGCTGATTGTGCTCCAACACTTCATTGATAAACGGCATGACCGCGCCCCGTCAGCGGCGTCAGGCGCCGGCTTCCTTGTCCTTGCCTGGATGCGGCAGTTCACCCACCGGGCAATCCTTGACGCCGATGGTGCTGCGGGTCATTTTCTCCACATCATCGCGGGCCTTTTCCGCATCCAGTACCCAGGTGCGATAGAAATCGAATGGGCAATCGGCAACGCCGCGATCACCATCACCGGAGTTGTACACACCGGTGTAGCCACGGTGCAGCAGTTTGAACAGATGGTTTTGTGACTGATCATTGGCCCGCGCATCGCGGATCTGCGATACCGACAGCTGGGCGTACTGAATACCCATATCCTCTTCGCCGCATTCACCCAGCGTGCGACCGTCGAAGCCGATGATTGCCGAGTGGCCGAAGTAGGAGTACACGCCATCGAAGCCGCTGGCATTGGCTACCGCGACATAGCAGTTGTTGGCCCAGGCCATGCTCTTGGCCATCATTACCTGCTGTTCCTTGGCCGGATACATATAGCCCTGGCAGCGCACGATCAGCTCGGCGCCTTTCATCGCGCAGTCACGCCAGATTTCCGGATAGTTGCCGTCATCACAGATGATCAGGCTGATCTTCATGCCCTTGGGGCCGTCGGATACATAAGTGCGGTCGCCGGGGTACCAGCCTTCGATCGGGCACCAAGGTATGCACTTGCGGTATTTCTGCACTATCTCGCCCTGATCATTGATCAGTACCAGGGTGTTATAGGGCGCCTTGTGCGGATGTTCTTCATGCTGCTCGCCGGTCAGGGAAAAAATACCCCAGGTTTTGGCCTGCTTGCAGGCTTCGCTGAAAATGCGCGTTTCATCACCAGGAATGGTCGCGGCCGTGGCCATCATTTCATCGTGGTCGTACATGATGCCCATCGTGCTGTATTCCGGAAACACCACCAGGTCCATGCCCGGCAAACCCTGCTTCATACCGATGATCATCTCGGCAATATTGCGGGCGTTGGCCAGTACATCATCGCGGGTGTGCAGCCGCGGCATCTTGTAATTGACTACGGCAACACCAACGGTATCGGGGCTGCTTGATATATCTCCATGACGCATGAGTATTCCTCCGCTTGCTTGAGTTGGGGGTCAGTGCAGGTCGATACCCAGCTTGCTGACCCGATAGCGTAATTGTTTGAGGCTGATGTTCAGGCGCCGGGCCGCCTCGGACTGGTTATTGTTGGTGTCGACCAGCATGGCGCGGATATGCGCGGCTTCATCCTGATTCACCCAGTTATATGAACGCCCGTAGGGCCGTTGACCGTTAACGCTCAGCGGCTGGCCAGCCAGCTCCGCCGGCGCAGGGTTGGCGGCTTTCTCGTGCTGGATATGTTGCGGCAGATTGATCGCGCTTTCGGACGAGAGACTGCGTTTGATTTTGTCACCGCTGAGCGAATCCGCGTCGCTGGTCAGCGCCGTGCGTTCCAGCACGTTTTGCAACTGGCGGATATTGCCCGGCCAGTCGAAGCGTTCGAGAATTTCGAAGGCGTCGGCTTCCAGGCTCCAGTTGCGCTCATAGTGGTGGTTGAGCTCATTGAGAAAGTGCAAAGCCAATTGGCGAATGTCGTCCTGACGCTCGCGCAGCGGCGGTAGATGTACCGGGACTACGTGCAGGCGGTAGAACAGATCCAGGCGGAAGCGCCCCTGGTTGACCGACTCCTGCAAGTTGACGTGGGTAGCGGTGATCACCCGAAAATCCACTGAAATAGCGTGATCACTGCCGACCGGGTCTACCTTTTTCTCCTGCAATACACGCAGCAGCTTGGCCTGCAAGGCCAGCGGCATGTCGCCGATTTCATCGAGAAACAGCGTGCCGCCGTCGGCCTGCAGGATCTTGCCCTGCTTGGATTGTGATGCCCCGGTGAATGCACCCTTGGCATGACCAAACAGCTCGGATTCGAGCAGTTCTGCGGGGATCGCCGCACAGTTGATGCAGATAAACGGCTTCTCGCGCCGATCGCTCTGCTGGTGGGTCATGCGCGCGAATTTCTCCTTGCCGGTGCCGGACTCGCCCAGGAGCATGACCGGCGCATCGCTGCGGGCGACCTGGATAGTCGAGCGCACCGCATCCATCAGCGCCGGACTGGTGCCCAGAATCCCGTGCGCCAGGCTTTGTTTGAGCATCGCCTCGACCGCAATACTGTGTCTGAGATGCTGGTTTTCCTTGACCAGATGCGCGGTCTGATCGACTACGAACTGGTGAATGCGCAATACCTGGCCAATCATGGAGGCGGCGATGCGCAGCAGGCTGATATCGTCATCGAAGGGACGCTCGTGCAGTCCTTCACGCTGCACCGAGAGCACGCCGATGGGTGTGCCGGACTCCAGAATAGGCACGGCAATAAAGGTCATGCGCCCGCCGGTATGATTGGACAGCTCGGCCACCCGGTAGATGAATAGCGGCTCCTTGCTGACATCCGGAACCAGGCCTATCGAACCCGTGCGCATGACATAACCGGTGACGCCCTGATTTATGTTCAGGTTGAAGCGGCCGGCTTTCAGATCTTCCGGTGCCAGGCCATAGGAGTAGCGTACTTCCAGGCTATTGGTGGCAGTGATCGGCAGGCTGACCCTGCCGCAGTTCAGGCCGTACAGCTGCGCCAGGAGCCGCAGAATCCCCTGTATGGTGCGCGGGGCATCCAACGGCTTCTCCAACAGCTTGGCCATTTCCAGAATAACGACCAGTTCACGCTTCATCTGCTGGGATGTCCGATCAGACAGGGTTATCACGTATGCAGGCTCCTTGATGCGGGAACAACTGATCCCGTGGGCCTGCGTCGGGTTAATACACTGAACTCGCAGTGCTGAATTCAGTGGCTGATCATCCATGGACGACGCGGACCACTTTGCTGCTTGAGAGCGGGCGGCTGCCCTTCCTCACGGGGTTTATGAGTGCAGGTTTTACCGCTGCAACAACTGTGCCCTTGACTGACTCTGGGTTGATGGGCGCTGCGCTCGTTGGTTTCATGCGCGCTGCGTTGCTGCGAACTGAGCACCTGCAGGCGTGGCGCGCTGATCAGGCGCTGCATGGAGTGCCCGCAGGCCGGACAAGCGCGTGGCAGATTGCGTTCGGCGCTTGGCAGTAACGCCTCGAAGGAGCCGCATTGCGGGCAGTCAAAATCATATAAGGGCATGGAATGCTCCTTGTGGGTGCGTCCGAAGAGGAGTCGCCGCACCAAAAAGGCTGCGGCGACACGGCAGGTCTACTTATTCCATTTGGAAGTGGGCACTTCCGGGCTGTTGACCGAGATGGTCGGGCCATCGGCGTTGGGCATGATGTCGAAATCGAAAATTTCGGTGGGGATCCACAGGGTGGCGCAGACGTTGGGTACGTCGACAATGCCGCTGATATGCCCTTGTACCGGCGCAGTGCCGAGCAGGGAGTACGCCTGGGCGCCACTGAAACCGAATTTTTTCAGATATTCGATCGCGTTCAGACACGCCTGGCGGTAGGCAACATGCGCATCCAGGTAATGCTGCTTGCCGTTTTCATCGACCGAGATACCTTCGAAGATCAAGTGTTTCTTGTAGCTGGGCGCCATGTCGCTGGGCTGGAAGATCGGGTTCTTTACGCCGTATTTTCTTACGCCATCCTTAATCAGGTTGACGCGAATGTGGATCCAGCCGGCCATCTCGATCGCACCGCAGAAGGTGATTTCGCCGTCGCCCTGGGAGAAGTGCAGATCGCCCATCGACAGTCCACCGCCTTTCACATACACCGGGAAGAATACCCGCGAGCCTTTGGTCAGGTCCTTGATGTCACAGTTGCCGCCGTGTTCACGCGGCGGCACGGTGCGCGCGCCTTCGTTAGCAATTTTCGCCGCAACGTCACCGGTGGCGCGGCCAACGTGAGCAGTGGGTGCGTAGGGTGGGTTGGCCAGGCCAGGTACGCGATCCGGATCGGTATCGATCAGCGCCTGCTCACGCTTGTTCCATTCGTCCAGCAGCTCCTGTGACGGCAGGCAGCCAATCAGGCCCGGGTGCATCAGGCCGATAAATTCGACGCCGGGGATGTGCCGGGATTTGGTGTAGATGCCATTGAAATCCCAGATGGTCTTGCGTGCTTCAGGGAAATGTTCGGTCAGAAAGCCGCCACCGTTTTCCTTGGCGAATACACCGTTAAAGCCCCACATCTGGTCGGCGAAGGCGCCGATGTCGAGAATATCGACCACCATCAGGTCGCCGGGCTCTGCTCCTTCCACGGCTACTGGGCCGCTCAGGTAGTGCACCTTGCTCAGGTCCACATCGCGCACGTCATCAGCGCTGTCATTGTTTTCGATCTGCCCGCCGGTCCAATCCATGCATTCGATGATGAAATCATCGCCTGGCTTCACGGTCGCGACCATCGGAACGTCCGGATGCCAGCGGTTATGGATGATATCGTGTTCCTTGGGGCTCTTGTTCAGATCGATCTTGATCAATGTCTCAGCCATGACGATGAATCCTCTGTGTGGGTGATGGCGTTCAAGGCCGGATGTAGGCCAGTGCAAATGGTAGAGCAGATGCCGTGCCAGCTTTGTCATGGATGGGAAAAGTCGTTGTTAATCAGTTATTTGTGATTGGATAGTCAGTTATTGTCATATTGGTGGCCCAGACCAATGTGACAATGTCACGGGTTTGAGGCTGACAATGTCATGACAATGTCAGATTGCCCTGTGAGGGCTGATAAATCTCGCTGAAGGAGGACGCGCGCCCCGAGTGCAGAGGTCGCGTGCAGGTCATTGAAAAATAGCCATTTAAATAAATTATGGAATTCTTTTATGGCCATTTGGCCTTGATGGCACAAGGGTTGCTCTGAGGTGTAGTGACAGGTCGGCGGACTGGGGAGATGGGTTCGCTAGCCGGTTTTACCCACATCAAGGAGAACCACCCTATGCACGAATCAATACGCAAGATGCCCGCCTGGAAGCGCCATGTGTTGGCGTTGGCGCTGGGCTCTGGTTTAGGCTTTACCGGCCTCGCCGGCGCGGCAGATTTTCCTACCGATCAGGTCAATACCACCGACCTGGCCGTGACCGATGACACCGTCAAGGTCGGCATTCTGCATTCCATTACCGGCACCATGGCCATCAGCGAAACCGGTTCGGTCGAGGCAGAAATGCTGGCGATCGAACAGATCAACGCGATGGGCGGCGTACTGGGCCGACAGATTGAAATCGTGCAGGAAGATGGCGCCAGTGACTGGCCGACCTTCGCGGAAAAATCGCGCAAGCTGCTGACCCAGGACAAGGTTGCCGCGGTATTCGGTTGCTG
This sequence comes from Halopseudomonas pelagia, assembly GCF_009497895.1. NCBI lineage: Bacteria > Pseudomonadati > Pseudomonadota > Gammaproteobacteria > Pseudomonadales > Pseudomonadaceae > Halopseudomonas > Halopseudomonas pelagia. Next base: position 714,968 of record NZ_CP033116.1, read on the forward strand.
GACCTCCGCATCTCGTAAAGCCGTATTGCCGGTTTTCGAGAAAGAAAACGGCATGCTCTACTATCCGACCTTCTATGAAGGGTTGGAGCAGTCCAAGAACGTAATCTACACCGGCCAGGAAGCCACCCAGCAGATTCTTGCCGGTCTGGACTGGATTGCCAAAGAGAAAGATGCCAAGACCTTCTACCTGGTCGGCTCTGACTATATCTGGCCACGCACCTCGAACAAGATCGCCCGCAAGCATATTGAAAACGTCCTGGGTGGCACCGTTGTAGGAGAAGAGTACTACCCGCTGGGCAACACCAACTTCGGTTCGCTGATCAACAAGATCCGTCTTAAAAAGCCTGATGTGGTGTATTCCAGCATTGTCGGTGGTTCCAACGTCGCCTGGTGGAAGCAGCTGAATGCCGCCGGCATCACCGCTGACCGCCAGACCATCATGACCATCTCGGTAACCGAAGACGAAGTGCTGGGCATTGGTGGCGAGAACATGGTGGGTTTCTACTCGTCCATGAAGTACTTCCAGTCGCTGGAAAACGACAACAACTCCGAGTTCGTCAAGGCGTTCAAGGCGCGTTGGGGTGAAGACAGCGTGATTGGTGACGTAACTCAGGCTGCCTATCTTGGCCCCTGGTTGTGGAAAGCCGCAGTAGAAAAGGCTGGTAGCTTCGACGTCGACGCTGTATCCGCCGCCTCGCCGGATATCGAGCTGACCAGCGCCCCTGAAGGCTACGTGAAGATCCACCGCAACAACCACCTGTGGAGCAAGCTGCGTGTAGGTCAATGGCAGGCAGATGGTCAGGCCAAGGTCGTTTACGAGTCTGAGCTGATCGAACCGAACCCCTTCCCAGAAGGTTACCAATAAGGCGCTCCCGTCAGGGTAAATCAGCACTGATGCGGTCTTCTTGACCGCATCTTACCGAATTAAGGAGAGCGATCATGGGCGGATATTCCTCGCAGGAACTCACGGCCATCTTTGTTATGCAGGGCTTTAGCGGGCTTAGCCTGTTTTGTGTATTCCTGCTGATGGCGTTGGGTCTGGCGATCATTTTTGGACAAATGGGCGTGATCAATATGGCCCACGGTGAATTTCTAACCTTGGGCGCCTATATCACCTGGCTGGTGTCGGAGCTGGGTACCAGTATCTGGCCATGGATGGAGCACATCTATTTCCCTATCGCGATACTGGCGGCTTTTACCGGAACCTTTATTTTAGGCTACCTGGTCGAGCGTTTCATGATCAGGCTGCTGTACAACCGGCCGTTGGATACCTTGCTGGCGACCTGGGGGTTGGGACTCATCATGCAGCAGGCGTTTCGCTCCGGTTTTGGCCCGCGCGAGGTCAGCGTCAGTTTGCCTGGCTGGTTGATGGGCTCCTGGGCACCTACCGACATTATCGATATCCCAATGAACGGCATGTTCGTTATGGGCGTCACTTTCTTTATTACCCTTGGGGTGGCGATCCTGCTGTACAAGTCGCGCTGGGGTATCAAAGTGCGCGCAACTACACAGAACCGCGCCATGGCCAATGCTGCCGGTATCAATACCCAGCGGGTCGACCGCTTTACCTTTGCGTTGGGTTGCGGGATCGCGGGTGTTGCCGGTGCGGCCTTCACTACCATCGCCTCTACCGGCCCCACTACGGGTTCGCTGTATATCGTCGATACCTTCCTGATTGTTGTCTTTGGCGGCGCAGCCAGCATTCTCGGCACCGTGGTATCGGCGTTCGGTATTGCCCAGGCGCAGTCGATAATGGAGTTCTTCCTCAGCGGTTCCATGGCCAAGGTCATTACGCTCTCGGTTGTGGTCGGCATTCTGATGATTCGTCCCCAGGGGCTCTTTGCAAGCAAGGTGCGCCGTTGATCGGCGTGCCGGCTGGAGGTTATTGATATGCACAGATGGATAGCGGCATTCGGGGGAGGGCAACGCCTGCTGCAGCTGCTGGCGCTGGCCGTACTGTTGATGGTGATACTGCCTTTGACGCTGGATATATTCCGTCTCAACCTGCTGGGCAAGTATCTGACCTACGCCTTTGTCGCGGTGGGGCTGGTGTTGTGCTGGGGTTATGGCGGCATTCTGAGCCTGGGCCAGGGGATCTTCTTTGGTCTTGGCGGTTACTGCATGGCGATGTTTCTCAAGCTGGAGTCGTCGGCGCCGGAGTTCACGTCCATTCAGAGCACGCCGGGCATCCCTGACTTCATGGACTGGAACCAGATCACCGAGTTGCCGATGATGTGGATGCCGTTCAACAGTCTGTTCCTGACGATTGTGTTGATTCTCACCGTGCCGGCGATCGTGGCGTTCATTATCGGTTTCGCGATGTTCAAGCGGCGGGTGGGTGGGGTGTATTTCGCCATCATTACCCAGGCGATTGCCTCCATCGCAACGATCTTGATCATCGGTCAGCAGGGTTACACCGGTGGCATCAATGGCATTACCGACCTGCGCACGCTGCTGGGCTGGGACATCCGTTCCGACAGCGCCCGCTACATTCTCTACTTTGTTTGCTGCGTAGCGCTGATCATCTGCTTACTGGTCGGCCAGTTCGTGCTTAACAGCCGGTTCGGCAAGTTGCTGATTGCGATGCGTGACCAGGAAGACCGCGTGCGCTTCTCCGGCTACGACGTGGCCAATATCAAGATCTTCGTCTTTGCGTTGGCCGGGGTATTTTCCGCCATCGGCGGCGCCATGTTCGCGTTGCAGGTCGGCTTTATGTCGCCTTCCTTTGTCGGTACCGTGGCGTCGATCGAGATGGTGATTTTCTGTGCAGTCGGTGGCCGGCTGTCGTTGATAGGCGCGGTCTACGGTGCACTACTGGTTAACCTGGCCAAGACCATGCTCTCGGAAACCTTCCCGCAACTGTGGATCGTGTTTATGGGCGCTCTGTTTATAGGGGTGGTTCTACTGTTTCCGCGCGGTCTGGCTGGTATTTATACCGACTTCGTCCAGCCGCATCTGAACGGCTTGCTTGGCCGTAAGCGCAAGAAATCCGGTGAAACCGCCGTGGCCCAGGAGGTGCAGTCATGACGTCGCCGATACTCTTGGCAATTGAAGATCTGACCGTTTCCTTCGACGGTTTCAAGGCGGTCGATGGATTGAATCTCTACGTTGAGCGTAACGAGGTGCGCGTGGTGATCGGGCCAAATGGCGCCGGCAAGACCACGCTGCTTGACTTGATATGCGGCAAGACCAAAGCGTCGTCCGGCTCCATCATGTTCAAGAATACCGAGCTGACCAAGCTGGCCGAGAATCAGATCGTCAAGGCCGGGGTAGGGCGCAAGTTCCAGACTCCTTCCATCTATGAAAACCTGACCGTGCGGGAAAATCTGCAGCTGTCCTACCCTGGCGGGCGTACGGTGTTCGGTAGTCTGTTCTTCAAGGTGACTGAGAAAGTAACTGAGCGCGTGCGCGAGGTAGCCGGCGAAATATTCCTGTCTGACAGGCTGGAAACCAGTGCGGGCTTGCTTAGCCACGGCCAGAAGCAGTGGCTGGAAATCGGCATGTTGCTGATTCAGGACCCGGAATTGCTGATGCTTGATGAGCCGGTTGCCGGTATGAGCGTGTCCGAGCGTGAAGCGACGGCGGACCTGTTGCGGCGTATCAGCAACAACCGCTCGGTAATCGTTATTGAGCATGACATGGACTTCGTCAAGGACATCGCCAACAAGGTTACTGTTCTGCATCAGGGCAAGTTGCTGGCCGAAGGCAAGATGGAAGACGTACAGAATAACGAGAAGGTCATCGAGGTGTACCTTGGCCACTAATATAAGGAGGCAGTTATGCTGACGGTTCGTGATCTGCGGGTAAGTTACGGCATGAGCGAAGTCATCCATGGTATCTCGCTGGATGTCGGCGCCAATGAAACAGTGGCGATCATGGGTCGCAACGGCATGGGCAAGACTACGCTGTTCAAATCACTGATTGGCATGCATCCAAGCAGCAGTGGCTTGATCACCTTTAACGGCAAGGAGCTGAGCAAGGCCCAGTCCTACCAGCGCGTGGCCAGTGGGATAGCCTACGTCCCCCAGGGGCGCATGGTGTTTCCGACGCTAACGGTGGAAGAGAACATCATGGCCGGGCTGGAGGCGTCCGGGCGCAAGAAAGTGCCGGATGACATCTATGAGTTGTTTCCGGTGCTACTGGAGATGCGTCACCGCAAGGCGGGTAACCTCTCGGGCGGTCAGCAGCAGCAACTGGCTATCGGTCGGGCGCTGGCCGCTGATCCGAAGATACTGCTGCTGGATGAACCTACCGAAGGTATTCAGCCATCTATCATCAAACAGCTGGCGACCACGCTGAACGAGATCAAGCAACTGCGCAAGATCAGTATTGTGGTCTCGGAGCAGGTACTCAGCTTTGCGCTGGCGGTCTCGGACCGGATGCTGGTAATCGACAAGGGGCATATAGTCCACGAGGCCAGCGGCGATCAGATCGACCGGGCACATATCAGTCGCTACTTGTCCGTATAGCCTGTTACGCCAGGCCCGCCGCCGGGTAAAACCGGCGGCGGGCTTTTTATTGTCTTAAATCCGTCATTAACCCTTGACGGTTTTCTCATAGCCCCTATAATGCGCGTCTGCCCAAACGGGGCGCTTTGCATAAAGCGCTTTACAATCAATAAGTTAGCGATAATTTAGCGGTTGACAGGGTGGTGAGTTAGCGTAGAATGCGCCGCTCACCGGGAGAGTCGGCAAGATGACTTTTTCAGGCTTCTGACTGCGGTCAGAGAAGTTTCACGGAAGCGGTTGACAGGGGTTTAGGCTCCTGTAGAATGCGCCTCCCGGTCACGAGAAAGAGGTTGTTCTCGGGGCCAGACAAGCAAGGATGTGATGAACAAGATTCTCACAAAAATGCTTGACAGATTAGAAGGTTAGCGTAAGATACGCGGCCTTGGTTAAGCGGAAACGCGAACCGAAACGCTCTTTAACAATGTGAATCAAGTAATTCGTGTGGGTGCTTGCCTTATGGGATTGATGATCCGAAAGATTATCAGCCTAAGCAAGTTACTCTGTGAATTCACTGAGTTTTTTGTAATAAAGCTGAGCCAAGTTTAGGGTTTTCACAAAACCCAATCAGTCTTAAAACTGAAGAGTTTGATCATGGCTCAGATTGAACGCTGGCGGCAGGCCTAACACATGCAAGTCGAGCGGTAGAGAGAAGCTTGCTTCTCTTGAGAGCGGCGGACGGGTGAGTAATACCTGGGAATCTGCCTGATAGTGGGGGATAACGTTCGGAAACGGACGCTAATACCGCATACGTCCTACGGGAGAAAGCAGGGGATCTTCGGACCTTGCGCTATCAGATGAGCCCAGGTCGGATTAGCTTGTTGGTGAGGTAACGGCTCACCAAGGCGACGATCCGTAACTGGTCTGAGAGGATGATCAGTCACACTGGAACTGAGACACGGTCCAGACTCCTACGGGAGGCAGCAGTGGGGAATATTGGACAATGGGCGCAAGCCTGATCCAGCCATGCCGCGTGTGTGAAGAAGGTCTTCGGATTGTAAAGCACTTTAAGTTGGGAGGAAGGGTTGTAGTTTAATACGCTGCAATCTTGACGTTACCGACAGAATAAGCACCGGCTAACTCTGTGCCAGCAGCCGCGGTAATACAGAGGGTGCAAGCGTTAATCGGAATTACTGGGCGTAAAGCGCGCGTAGGTGGCTAAGTAAGATGGGTGTGAAATCCCCGGGCTCAACCTGGGAACTGCATCCATAACTGCTTGGCTAGAGTACGGTAGAGGGTAGTGGAATTTCCTGTGTAGCGGTGAAATGCGTAGATATAGGAAGGAACACCAGTGGCGAAGGCGACTACCTGGACTGATACTGACACTGAGGTGCGAAAGCGTGGGGAGCAAACAGGATTAGATACCCTGGTAGTCCACGCCGTAAACGATGTCAACTAGCCGTTGGGAACCTTGAGTTCTTAGTGGCGCAGCTAACGCACTAAGTTGACCGCCTGGGGAGTACGGTCGCAAGATTAAAACTCAAATGAATTGACGGGGGCCCGCACAAGCGGTGGAGCATGTGGTTTAATTCGAAGCAACGCGAAGAACCTTACCTGGCCTTGACATGCTGAGAACTTTCCAGAGATGGATTGGTGCCTTCGGGAACTCAGACACAGGTGCTGCATGGCTGTCGTCAGCTCGTGTCGTGAGATGTTGGGTTAAGTCCCGTAACGAGCGCAACCCTTGTCCTTAGTTACCAGCACGTTATGGTGGGCACTCTAAGGAGACTGCCGGTGACAAACCGGAGGAAGGTGGGGATGACGTCAAGTCATCATGGCCCTTACGGCCAGGGCTACACACGTGCTACAATGGGGGGTACAAAGGGTTGCCAAGCCGCGAGGTGGAGCTAATCCCATAAAACCTCTCGTAGTCCGGATCGGAGTCTGCAACTCGACTCCGTGAAGTCGGAATCGCTAGTAATCGTGGATCAGAACGCCACGGTGAATACGTTCCCGGGCCTTGTACACACCGCCCGTCACACCATGGGAGTGGGTTGCACCAGAAGTAGCTAGTCTAACCTTCGGGAGGACGGTTACCACGGTGTGATTCATGACTGGGGTGAAGTCGTAACAAGGTAGCCGTAGGGGAACCTGCGGCTGGATCACCTCCTTAATCGATAGATCACAGACCATTCGGTCAAGCACTCACACGAATTACTTGATTCATTAAGAAAGCGATAGGGTCTTTAGCTCTCAAGCTACAGTTCACCCGTAGCAGCTAAGTCTAGGCTTATCTGTTTCGAGCGTCCCCGGGCAATTGAGTTTGACGCGGTTGGTTAGAGCGCACCCCCTTGTTGTATGAGGAGTAGGGTGAGGTCAATGACCGGACGAGTTGAATGATGCCGAGATAATTGGGTCTGTAGCTCAGTTGGTTAGAGCGCACCCCTGATAAGGGTGAGGTCGGCAGTTCGAATCTGCCCAGACCCACCAATTGTCGAGGTGTGGAAGGTCTTGAAAAAGGGGCCATAGCTCAGCTGGGAGAGCGCCTGCCTTGCACGCAGGAGGTCAGCGGTTCGATCCCGCTTGGCTCCACCAAGACGCAGTAGGTCAGAGACGACCGAGATACCGATCGCTAGACGCCAGAGTTCATACATGAACAATCACCGGGAAGGCTCCGAGTGGATTGTTGATGTCTGGTCTTTGTGCCAGTCGCTCTTTAACAATGTGGGAAAGTGATAGAAATGATAGACATAACAGACGTTTCACTGCGATCTGTTATGGCTAAGGTAACTTGTAATCTCAACGCAAGTTCCGGATTGTCGTGAATCATGTCATACATATCGCTTTGAATAATCGGCGCTAGCTTCGGCTAACGACAGATTGTTTGGGGTTATATGGTCAAGTGAATAAGCGCATACGGTGGATGCCTTGGCAGTCAGAGGCGATGAAAGACGTTGTAGCCTGCGATAAGCTCCGGGGAGTCGGCAAACAGACTTTGATCCGGAGATCTCTGAATGGGGAAACCCACTTAGCATAAGCTAGGTATCACACACTGAATACATAGGTGTGTGAGGCGAACCGGGGGAACTGAAACATCTAAGTACCCCGAGGAAAAGAAATCAACCGAGATTCCCCAAGTAGCGGCGAGCGAACGGGGAGCAGCCCTTAAGCAATTTAGAGTTTAGTGGAAGGTCCTGGAAATGGCCGCCATAGTGGGTGATAGCCCCGTACACGAAAGGCTCTTAGTTGTGAAATCGAGTAGGACGGCGCACGTGAAACGTTGTCTGAACATGGGGGGACCATCCTCCAAGGCTAAATACTCCTGACTGACCGATAGTGAACCAGTACCGTGAGGGAAAGGCGAAAAGAACCCCTGTGAGGGGAGTGAAATAGATCCTGAAACCGTATGCGTACAAGCAGTGGGAGCCCACTTGTTGGGTGACTGCGTACCTTTTGTATAATGGGTCAGCGACTTATATTCTGTGGCGAGCTTAACCGTCTAGGGGAGGCGTAGGGAAACCGAGTCTTAATAGGGCGTTTAGTCGCAGGGTATAGACCCGAAACCGGGCGATCTATCCATGGGCAGGTTGAAGGTGCCGTAACAGGCACTGGAGGACCGAACCGACTACCGTTGAAAAGTTAGCGGATGACTTGTGGATAGGAGTGAAAGGCTAATCAAGCTCGGAGATAGCTGGTTCTCCTCGAAAGCTATTTAGGTAGCGCCTCGTGTATCACCACTGGGGGTAGAGCACTGTTTGGGCTAGGGGGTCATCCCGACTTACCAACCCCATGCAAACTCCGAATACCAGTGAGTGTCAGCACGGGAGACACACGGCGGGTGCTAACGTCCGTCGTGAAAAGGGAAACAACCCAGACCGTCAGCTAAGGTCCCAAAGTTATGGTTAAGTGGGAAACGATGTGGGAAGGCTTAGACAGCTAGGAGGTTGGCTTAGAAGCAGCCATCCTTTAAAGAAAGCGTAATAGCTCACTAGTCGAGTCGGCCTGCGCGGAAGATGTAACGGGGCTCAAACCATACACCGAAGCTACGGGTTCATCTTAGGATGAGCGGTAGAGGAGCGTTCTGTAAGCCTGTGAAGGTCAATTGAGAAGTTGGCTGGAGGTATCAGAAGTGCGAATGCTGACATGAGTAACGACAATGGGAGTGAAAATCTCCCACGCCGGAAGACCAAGGGTTCCTGCGCAACGTTAATCGACGCAGGGTGAGTCGACCCCTAAGGCGAGGCCGAAAGGCGTAGTCGATGGGAAACGGGTTAATATTCCCGTACTTGTAGTTACTGCGATGGGGGGACGGAGAAGGCTAGGCCAGCACGGCGTTGGTTGTCCGTGTTTAAGGTGGTAGGCTGATTTCTTAGGTAAATCCGGGAGATCAAGGCCGAGAACTGATGACGATCTTTCTTTTAGAAAGAGAAGTGGTTGATGCCATGCTTCCAGGAAAAGCCTCTAAGCTTCAGGTAACTAGAAATCGTACCCCAAACCGACACAGGTGGTCAGGTAGAGAATACCAAGGCGCTTGAGAGAACTCGGGTGAAGGAACTAGGCAAAATGGCACCGTAACTTCGGGAGAAGGTGCGCCGGTGAGGGTGAAGTATTTACTACGTAAGCCCATGCCGGTCGAAGATACCAGGCCGCTGCAACTGTTTATTAAAAACACAGCACTCTGCAAACACGAAAGTGGACGTATAGGGTGTGACGCCTGCCCGGTGCCGGAAGGTTAATTGATGGGGTTAGCTTCGGCGAAGCTCTTGATCGAAGCCCCGGTAAACGGCGGCCGTAACTATAACGGTCCTAAGGTAGCGAAATTCCTTGTCGGGTAAGTTCCGACCTGCACGAATGGCGTAATGATGGCGGCGCTGTCTCCACCCGAGACTCAGTGAAATTGAAATCGCTGTGAAGATGCAGTGTATCCGCGGCTAGACGGAAAGACCCCGTGAACCTTTACTATAGCTTTGCACTGGACTTTGAATTTGTTTGTGTAGGATAGGTGGGAGGCTTTGAAGCGTGGACGCTAGTTCATGTGGAGCCAACCTTGAAATACCACCCTGACAACTTTGAGGTTCTAACTCTGGTCCGTTATCCGGATCGAGGACAGTGTATGGTGGGTAGTTTGACTGGGGCGGTCTCCTCCCAAAGAGTAACGGAGGAGTACGAAGGTGCACTCAGCACGGTCGGAAATCGTGCGTAGAGTATAAAGGCAAAAGTGCGCTTGACTGCGAGACCCACACGTCGAGCAGGTACGAAAGTAGGTCTTAGTGATCCGGTGGTTCTGTATGGAAGGGCCATCGCTCAACGGATAAAAGGTACTCCGGGGATAACAGGCTGATACCGCCCAAGAGTTCATATCGACGGCGGTGTTTGGCACCTCGATGTCGGCTCATCACATCCTGGGGCTGAAGCCGGTCCCAAGGGTATGGCTGTTCGCCATTTAAAGTGGTACGCGAGCTGGGTTTAGAACGTCGTGAGACAGTTCGGTCCCTATCTGCCGTGGACGTTTGAGATTTGAGAGGGGCTGCTCCTAGTACGAGAGGACCGGAGTGGACGAACCCCTGGTGTTCCGGTTGTCACGCCAGTGGCATTGCCGGGTAGCTACGTTCGGAAAAGATAACCGCTGAAAGCATCTAAGCGGGAAACTTGCCTCAAGATGAGATCTCACCGGGAGCTTGACTCCCCTAAAGGGCCGTCGAAGACTACGACGTTGATAGGCTGGGTGTGTAAGCGTTGCAAGGCGTTGAGCTAACCAGTACTAATTGCCCGTGTGGCTTGACCATATAACACCCAAGCAATTTGGTGTGGTCATGACACCGATGAACGACAATCCGAACTTGGATTGAGATTGCAGTTACCAAGCAACACCCATTTCTATCACCGAACCACCCCTTTACGCCGTGTAGACTAAACCCTGCACAGCAACGAATTGCTTGACGACCATAGAGCATTGGAACCACCTGATCCCATCCCGAACTCAGAAGTGAAACGATGCATCGCCGATGGTAGTGTGAGGTTTCCTCATGTGAGAGTAGGTCATCGTCAAGCGCTTATACTGAATAGCCCCGCCTGGAAACAGCGCGGGGCTTTTCTTTGCGCGGAAAAAAGTGGTCCAAGCCACTTGAGCCAACGACTGTAACCGTCCGGTAATCACATCTTGAGGCTGACAACGGTACGGTCAGGATAGTGTCCACTTATTCTTTAGTGGACACTTGTCATGAACACATCAAGCGTAGTCAAGCCCGCACCGAAGCGTCGCCGCTTCACGTCAGACTTCAAAGCCTCTATCGTTGCTGCTTGCCTGGAACCCGGGGTCTCCGTATCGCGCATTGCACTGGATAACCGTCTGAACGCCAACATGGTCCGCCGTTGGATCAGAGAGTCACAGCGCAGCGATACTCGTTATTCAACACCTTCATTTGTGCCGGTAAAGCTACCAGCACCTGCCTTGTCATCCGAGACCCGCCCGCATAGTGCTATCCGTATCGAAATACCCCACACTGGCGGCGCCGTTGTCGTTGAGTGGCCTACTGAGCAGGCACACCAATGCGCAGCCTTACTGCGTGATCTGCTGCGATGATCCGTATCGACGAAATCTGGTTGGCAACCGAGCCGCTGGATATGCGTGCCGGCCCGGATAAAGCCCTAGCACGCGTTATTGCTGTCTTCGGGGCGGCCAGACCGCACTGTGCTTATCTGTTTGCCAACAACCGCGGTAATCGGATGAAGGTCCTGGTGCATGATGGTCTGGGTATCTGGTTGTGTGCCCGACGTCTGAACCGGGGCAAGTTTCACTGGGCCGACACCTGGCGCGGTGACCGGGTAAACCTGACCAATGAACAGCTCATGGCACTGGCTCAAGGACTGCCTTGGCAGCGTATCGGTGACGCCGGCATCATCTCGGTACTTTAAGCATAGCCTGCTGCCAAGCGCCATAACCCGAAGGGTGTATGCACAGCCAGCTGCGGGTTGGGCATACTACCTCCATGACCCAGCAGCCCGACCTCAATCAGCTATCTGCCGAACAACTCCGCACTCTGGCGGCCGAGTTGATGGCCTCTCTGGCGGCTAAGGATCGGGCGCTGACGCACAGTACTGCGCTGAATGACAAACTGACTCACGAACTCGCGATCCTCAAGCGCCACAAGTATGCCCGGCGCAGTGAACAGTTCTCTGTGATGCAAGGCTTATTGCTGGACGAGCTGGTCGACAGCGACCTGGCTGCTATCGAGGTCGAGCTGGAACAGGCAAAGGCAACTACCGAACCAGCGCCCAAAGCCAAGCAGCAACCCAAGCGCGGAGCCTTACCGACGGAGCTGCCACGCACCTTGATCCGCCACGAGCCCGACAATACCCAATGTCGCTGTGGCTGCCAGCTCACGCGTATCGGCGAAGACATCAGTGAGAAACTGGACTATGTACCGGGCGTGTTCAGTGTCGAGCGGCATATCCGTGGCAAGTGGGCCTGCACCAAGTGCGAAACCCTGATCCAGGCGCCCGTTCCTGCGCAGGTTATCGATAAGGGCATCCCGACCGCTGGCCTGCTGGCTCAGGTACTGGTCGCCAAGTATGCCGATCATCTACCGCTGTACCGTCAGGAACGTATCTTCGGTCGAGCAGGCCTGGAAATCGCACGCTCTACCTTGGCCGAATGGGTCGGTACCTGCGGCGTTCAGTTGCAGCCGCTGGTGGATGCGCTACGGCATGAACTACTCCAGCATCCGGTGCTGCATGCTGATGAAACACCGGTCAGCATGTTGGCCCCAGGCAAGAAGAAAACCCATAAGGCCTACGTCTGGGCTTACTGCACGACACCCTTCGCCGAACTGAAAGCCACTGTCTATGACTTCGCTCCAAGTCGCGCGGGTGAACATGCCCGCAACTTCCTCGATGACTGGCAAGGAAAATTGGTGTGCGATGACTACGCGGGCTATAAAGCCGGGTTCGGTAAGGGCATCGTGGAAATCGGCTGCATGGCGCATGCACGCCGCAAGTTCTATGACTTACACCAGGCTAACCAGAGCACCTTGGCTGCACAGGCACTTGAGTATATCGGTAAGCTCTACGAAATTGAGCGAAACACCAAGGACGAGCCACCCGATAGACGACAGGCGATCAGGGCCGCCAGAGCCCGGCCACTGGCGGATGCCTTGCATCACTGGATGATTGCACAACGGACCAAAGTGCCGGACGGTTCGGGTACGGCACGAGCACTGGATTACAGCCTGAAACGCTGGGCTGCGCTGACGCGCTACCTGGACGATGGCCGTGTGCCTATCGACAACAACCGAGTGGAAAACCAGATCCGACCCTGGGCGCTGGGACGTTCGAACTGGTTGTTCGCCGGCTCGCTGCGCAGTGGTCGGCGCGCCGCCGCGGTGATGAGCCTGATCCAATCAGCCAAGCTGAATGGTCATGACCCGTATGCGTATCTGAAGGATGTGCTGACCAGGCTACCAACACAGCGAGCGAGCCAGATTAGTCAGTTACTGCCGCATCAGTGGGAACCATCAAAAGCGGGTCAGTAATCGCCGCGGTGTATCACCCAAAACGGCTACCCCGTAATAGTCTCGCACTGATTTATAAGCGTGCAGAGGGTGATACAAGAAAAGCGTTCAGCATGTGATACAGCGACCCGTTAAGAGGGTGATACAGGCGCGCAAGGTGACTTCGCCGGACGCTTACCAACGACTACCCTGTATTCAACCCCCTTGTCCCGGCCATACCCGTCATTCCCGCGTAGGCGGGAATCCAGTCGGACCTGGACTCTTGCACCTTGATCGCAAGCAGAGCGCTCTCTACCGCTGCGCTTGGATTCCCGCCTGCGCGGGAATGACGAGGTGGGTTGCAATGGCATGGTGGAGGGGGGGCAGAGGTGTAGCGACTAACGCACAAGCCGAGGGCGATGCGTACAGCCGTTCGCGTAACCAGATCACTCATTACCAGCACAAAACCGCCAACAAAGGCTTGACGTCCTCATCACGCCCCCGCACCGGCTTCCAGCTTCCAGCTTCCAGCTTTAAAACCACATTCCCCATTCATTCTGCTTCGCCACAGCGTTATCATGCGTCTTTGATAATTATGGTTCCGTTTGCACATGCTTAGTACCCTGCTTTCAATGATGTCTGATGGGCAATTCCATTCTGGTGAAAAGCTGGGAGAGTCGCTGGGCGTGAGTCGCGCTGCAGTATGGAAGTCGCTGTCTCGGTTGGAGAAAGAGGGTTTCCCTATTCAGCGCGTACGTGGCAAGGGTTACCGTATTCCCAAAGGCGCGGTGTTGTTTGATCTGGATGCAATACAGCAACATCTGCCGACTGATATTGCGAACCACTGGCAGTGGCACCTGTACCCGTCTATTGATTCGACCAATGCCGAGGCGCAGCGCCTGATGGCTAGCGCCAGCGGCCATCAACCGCTGGTGTGCATCGCTGAGCAGCAAAGCGCCGGGCGGGGCCGTCGCGGCCGTGCCTGGGTAAGCCCTTATGGCCAGAATATTTACATGACCCTGGTAGAGCCCTTCAACAATGGTGCCCAGGGCCTGGAGGGGCTGAGCCTGATTGTCGGTATAGTGCTGGCTGACACGCTGGAAAGCTGTGGTTACCCTCAGGTCCGTTTGAAGTGGCCGAACGATCTGCTGCTCGAGAATAGGAAGTTGGCAGGTATCCTGATCGAAATCGCCGGTGATCTGACCTCTGATTGTGTTGCTGTCATCGGTGTAGGAATCAACGTGTTGATGCGAGCTGAAGCTGGGGCGCAGATTGATCAGGCGTGGACCTCCTTGTTGCAGGCATCAGGTCGGGGCGAGCTGGACAGGAACAAGTTGGTTGCCACTTTTGCGCAAAAGTTGCTTCTAGCTATGCGCGGATTCAGGCGCTCAGGTTTTCAGGTATTCATTCCTGAATGGGAAAAACGCGACGCCTGGCTTGGTCAGTCAGTCAGTGTGGTATCCGGGGCGAACGTCCTGAACGGCGTTCATCTGGGCATCAGTGAGCGTGGCGCCCTCAGATTGCAGACCGCTGAGGGTGAGATACTGGTCAGTGGTGGTGAAGTCAGTCTGAGGGTCAATAATGCTCCTTGAGCTCGATTGTGGAAATACGCTGATCAAGTGGCGGCTGCTGGACAGGGAAGGTCGCGTGCGCGATCGTGACATGGCGCCCGACCTGGTTGAGCTGCAGCTATTGCTGGGCGGTCAGGAGCGCGAAATAAGCGCGTGCCGGCTGGTAAGCGTACGCTCTGCGGATGAAACCCAGGTGGTGATGGATCAGCTGACCAGTTGGCTGAAGCTGCACCCTGTGTTAGCCCGGACCAGCATGCACCTGGCTGGCGTCACCAACGGCTATACCGATCATACCAAGCTGGGAATGGATCGCTGGCTGGCGGTTGCGGCCGCTTATGCAAGATACCAGCGCGCCTGTGTAGTGATTGATCTTGGTACTGCAATCACTGTCGACTTCGTTCAGAAGGACGGTCAGCACCTGGGTGGCTACATCGCACCGGGTAGCAAGCTGCTGCGCACTGGACTCAAACGCCACACCCGATTGATCCGCTATGACGAGAATCTGTTGGGTGATCTGCTGCTGCCGTCGCCAGGGAGTAATACGGCAGAGGCGGTGGAGTTTGGATGCGATCTGATGCTTGCGGGTTTTGTTCGAGAGCAGTATCGGATAGCTCACCAACTGCTCGGTGACGATATGCTGGTCATTCTAACCGGCGGAGATGCCGAGCGCATGGCAGAGGCGCTCCCAGGGGAGTGTCAGGTAATCAATGACCTGGTGTTTGACGGCCTTGCTCTCGCCTGCCCAGTGGAGGTGGAGTGATGCGCTTTTTATTCCTGTTTCTGCTGTTGCTCAACATTCTCTACGGACTATGGCAGCTGCAGGACGGCAATGCCGATGAGTCTTTATATCAGGCTGCCGATCAAGCTCTGGAGCAACTGCCTGTCGCCGAGGTGACGATGGAGGAGCCTGAGTCTGAGGTTGAAGCGACTCCCTCTATAGAAGGGCGTCAGCCGTCGACAGTTCTCTGCGTCAATCTGGGCGTATTCAATGTCAGGCCTGAAGCTGAACAGTTGCGTCAGAGGTTGCTGGCTTTGTCTATAGAGTCCGAAGTCATCAGTCGCGAAGTTCCAGGTAGCCAGGATTATTGGTTAGTGATGCCTGTGCAGGGCGGCCAGGTTGAAGCCTTGCAGCGTCTCAGTACTTTGCAGAGCGAAGGCATCGACAGCTTCATCATTACCCAGGGAGCTCTCGCCAATGACATCTCCTTGGGGGTGTTCCGGCGCGAGGACTATGCGCTGGCCCGCCAGGATCAGCTTGAGGCCATGGGTCACTCAGTCAGGGTTGAAAGGCAGGAAAGTGTGAGCAGTGAATATCTGGTGCAAGTCGACAGCGCGGCTCGCCGTCTGGTTGATCAATCCTTATTGGCCGGGCTGCGGAAAAGCTTTCCGGCGTTACAGCATCAGTTCCTTCCTTGTAAATCGATTGCGGACTGAGCGGCCATCGCCTATCATATGCGCCGCTCTGAATGGTGGCGTTTCCTTGAATCTCCGTCAGAATGAGCGTTATCAGCACACAAGTAGCGGTTTTTACTAATAAATGTGTTGACAGTGCGGCGCCAAGTGAAGAAAATGGCGCCCTCTTACGGAGGGGTTCCCGAGCGGTCAAAGGGATCAGACTGTAAATCTGACGGCTTAGCCTTCGAAGGTTCGAATCCTTCCCCCTCCACCAGATTTAGCAATAGCCAGAGCTCGGCGGGTATAGTTCAACGGTAGAACCTCAGCCTTCCAAGCTGATGGTGCGGGTTCGATTCCCGCTACCCGCTCCAATTCTGGCTGAGCAAAAAGTGTATAAGCTCATGTAGCTCAGCTGGTAGAGCACACCCTTGGTAAGGGTGAGGTCAGCGGTTCAATTCCGCTCATGAGCTCCAGTATAGAGGCAGATATGCAGATATCTGCCTTTTGTTTAATGGTCGCGTGACTCGCGCATTGCACTCACGAAGAGGGGATCTCTCGATGGCTAAAGAGAAGTTCGAACGTAAAAAACCGCACCTTAACGTGGGCACCATCGGTCACGTTGACCATGGCAAAACCACTCTGACTGCAGCGCTGACCCGCGTTTGTGCTGAAGCTTACGGCGGATCCGCCCGTGGCTTCGATCAAATCGACAACGCGCCGGAAGAAAAGGCTCGCGGTATCACCATCAACACCTCGCACGTAGAGTACGATTCCCCGACTCGTCACTACGCGCACGTTGACTGCCCTGGTCACGCTGACTATGTGAAGAACATGATCACCGGTGCTGCGCAGATGGACGGCGCTATCCTGGTTTGTTCCGCTGCTGACGGCCCTATGCCGCAGACTCGTGAGCACATCCTGCTGTCCCGTCAGGTAGGCGTTCCTTACATCGTCGTGTTCCTGAACAAGGCTGACATGGTTGATGACGAAGAGCTGCTGGAACTGGTCGAGATGGAAGTGCGTGATCTGCTGAGCACTTACGACTTCCCAGGCGACGACACGCCAATCATCATCGGCTCTGCGCTGATGGCTCTGAACGGCGAAGACGGCAACGAAATGGGTACTACTGCTGTCAAGAAGCTGGTCGAGACTCTGGATTCCTACATTCCTGAGCCCGAGCGTGCCATCGACAAGCCGTTCCTGATGCCAATCGAAGACGTCTTCTCCATCTCTGGTCGCGGTACTGTTGTGACTGGTCGTGTAGAGCGCGGCATCGTCAAGGTTCAGGAAGAAGTGGAAATCGTCGGTATCAAAGATACCGTCAAGACTACTTGTACTGGCGTTGAGATGTTCCGCAAGCTGCTGGACGAAGGTCGTGCCGGTGAGAACGTCGGTGTACTGCTGCGCGGTACCAAGCGTGAAGACGTAGAGCGTGGTCAGGTACTGGCCAAGCCGGGCACTATCAAGCCGCACACTCAGTTCGAAGCTGAAGTGTACGTGCTGGGCAAGGATGAAGGCGGCCGTCACACTCCGTTCTTCAAAGGCTATCGCCCACAGTTCTACTTCCGTACTACTGACGTGACTGGTTCGTGCGAACTGCCAGAAGGCGTTGAGATGGTCATGCCTGGCGATAACGTCAAGCTGGTCGTCACTCTGATCGCTCCGATCGCCATGGAAGATGGTCTGCGCTTCGCGATTCGCGAAGGCGGCCGTACCGTTGGTGCCGGCGTGGTTGCCAAGATTATTGCTTAATTAGCAATTGATCTTGAACTGTCGAGCCGGTACTATTGCCGGCTCGACTGCGATTACAGGCCAGTAGCTCAATTGGCAGAGCGGCGGTCTCCAAAACCGCAGGTTGGGGGTTCGATTCCCTCCTGGCCTGCCAGATTTTTTCTGGCTACCAAAACAGGATTTGATGATTCATGAGCACCAAGGCAGAACTTCACGATGACCGCTTAGATATCCCCAAGTGGATTGTAGTGGCCGTTATAGTTATAGCCGGCGTTTATGGTAATCATTATTTTGCCGCCGAACCTGTTTTGTATCGGGCGCTAGCACTGGTTGTGCTAGGTTTGGCTGCGGGCTTCGTTGCTCTGCAGACCACCAAAGGCAAGGCTTTTTGGGCGCTCTTGAAAGAAGCGCGTATCGAAATACGCAAAGTGGTTTGGCCAACCCGTTCGGAAACGACTCAGACAACCCTTATCGTAGTAGCGGTTGTGTTGGTGATGGCTCTGGTTCTATGGGGGCTGGATACCTTGCTGGGTTGGATCATTTCTCAGTTCATTAGTTAAGGGTGATCCGTGTCTAAGCGTTGGTACGTAGTGCATGCCTTTTCTGGCTATGAAAAGCATGTCATGCGCTCTCTTCAGGAGCGCATCAAGCTCGCCGGAATGGAAGAATTGTTCGGCGAGATTCTCGTGCCCACCGAAGAAGTGGTGGAGATGCGCAATGGTCAGAAGCGCAAGAGCGAGCGTAAGTTCTTTCCCGGCTATGTTCTAGTCCAGATGGAAATGAATGAGGCGAGCTGGCACCTGGTCAAAGACACCACCCGCGTGCTCGGATTTATTGGTGGTACCGCCGACAAGCCTGCGCCGATTACTGATAAAGAAGCCGACATCATTCTCCGTCGTGTTGCTGACGGTACTGATAAGCCCAAGCCCAAGACGTTGTTTGAGCCGGGTGAAGTGGTGCGCGTAACTGATGGTCCGTTTGCCGATTTCAACGGTGTTGTAGAAGAAGTGAATTATGAGAAGAGCCGAGTTCAGGTAGCTGTTCTCATCTTTGGTCGTCCCACACCAGTAGAGCTGGAGTTCGGCCAGGTAGAAAAGGGCTAATTGCCCACGTCCTCCTGAGCCCTGCAGTGCTTTTGCGCTGCGGGGTTTTGTTGTCAGTGGTGTTGTAATGAAACGGGGAGCCGCAAGGCGCTACTACCCAATGGAGAAATAGCATGGCTAAGAAGATTCAAGCTTATATCAAGCTGCAGGTAAAGGCCGGTCAGGCCAACCCCAGTCCACCGGTTGGTCCGGCTCTGGGTCAGCACGGCGTCAACATCATGGAATTCTGCAAGGCGTTCAACGCCAAGACCCAAGGCGCTGAGCCGGGTCTGCCGACTCCTGTAATCATCACTGTTTACAGTGACCGTAGCTTTACCTTTGAAACCAAAAGCACACCTGCTGCCGTACTGCTGCTTAAAGCAGCGGGCCTGAAAGGCGGCTCCGCTCGTCCTAACACGCAGAAAGTTGGCACCGTAACCCGTGCTCAGCTGGAAGATATCGCCACGACTAAACAGGCTGATCTGACTGCTGCTGACATGGACGCTGCTGTACGGACCATCGCTGGTTCCGCACGTAGCATGGGCCTTAATGTGGAGGGTGTGTAATGGCTAAGCTGAGCAAGCGTCAAAAGGCTATCAACGAGAAAGTGCAGGCGAACAAGGCGTACGCCTTTGAAGATGCCGCCACTCTGTTGGCCGAAGTTTCCAGCGTCAAGTTCGTCGAGTCTGTCGACGTATCCGTGAACCTGGGTGTTGATCCGCGTAAATCCGACCAGGTTGTTCGTGGCGCCACCTTGCTGCCGCACGGCACTGGCAAGACCGTTCGCGTTGCCGTATTTACCCAGGGTGCCAATGCTGAAGCCGCTTTGGCCGCCGGCGCTGACAAAGTAGGCATGGATGATCTGGCTGCCGAAATGAAAGCCGGTGATCTGAACTACGACGTGGTAATTGCTTCTCCGGATGCGATGCGCGTTGTTGGTCAGTTGGGTCAGCTGCTGGGCCCACGTGGCCTGATGCCTAACCCGAAGGTCGGCACCGTGTCTGCAGACGTTGGTACTGCGGTCAAGAACGCCAAGGCCGGTCAGGTTCGCTACCGTACTGACAAGAACGGCATCATTCACTGCTCAGTCGGCAAAGTCGGCTTTGATGCAGTGAAGCTGAAGGAAAACGTTGAAGCCCTGATCGCTGACCTGAAGAAGGCCAAGCCTTCCACGTCCAAGGGTGTTTATCTGCAGCGCGTGACCTTGAGCACCACCATGGGTCCCGGCGTACAGATCGACCACGCTTCCCTGAATATCTGATTTTCCGGCGCACCGTTTTTCGGTGTGCCACTTATTGGGGTCCCTGCGTAGCGGGGGCTGTCCAAGACCGTAGGCGGCGCAAGCCTTAAACATGAAGCCTACGCAGATGGTGCTCCCGATTCAGTGCAGGCTGGATCAGACACCAAAACATGTCGCCCTCGGGCGATCAATGGTAAATCCAGGAGTAAAACCCGTGGCAATTAAGCTCGAAGACAAGAAAGCCATCGTCGCTGAAGTCAACGAAGCTGCCAAAGGTGCGCTCTCTGCTGTTGTGGCTGATGCCCGCGGCGTGAGCGTTGCTGCTATGACTGGTCTGCGTAAAGATGCGCGTGATGCTGGTGTGTACGTACGAGTTGTACGTAACACGCTGATGCGTCGCGCTGTTGAAGGTACGGATTATGCGTGCCTGAACGACGTCTTTGTAGGTCCGACTCTTATTGCATTCTCTAACGAACATCCCGGTGCAGCTGCCCGTTTGTTCAAAGAGTTCGCCAAGAGTCAGAGCGCATTCGAGATCAAGGCCGCAGCCTTTGAAGGCAACTTCCTTGAAGCTTCTCAGATCGACATTTTGGCTACGCTGCCAACATACGACGAGGCTATCAGCCAGCTGATGAGCGTGATTCAAGGCGCTACCAGCAAATTCGTACGTACCTTGGCCGCCGTCCGCGATCAGAAGGAAGCCGAAGCCGCCTAAGTGCTGGCCGACTGCTTACTTTAATCGCACACCATTTTTTGACGGCCTGGGTGCCGTCACCAATACAGGAATATTGAGTCATGGCTCTGTCCAACGAAGATATCATCAACGCCGTATCAGAAATGTCCGTAATGCAGGTTGTCGAACTGATCCAGGCTATGGAAGAAAAGTTCGGCGTTTCCGCTGCTGCTGCTGCCGGTCCGGCTGCTGCCGTTGCCGCTGTTGCTGAAGAGCAGACCGAGTTCAACGTTGTTCTGACCGAAACCGGTGAGAAGAAAGTCAACGTGATCAAGGCTGTTCGTGAGCTGACCGGTCTGGGCCTGAAAGAAGCCAAGGCACTGGTTGATGGCGCTCCTGGCACCATCAAGGAAGGCGTGTCCAAAGACGAAGCCGAAGCTGCCAAGAAGACATTGGAAGAAGCCGGCGCCAAGGTTGAGCTCAAGTAATCTTGTGCGACCTTGCGTCGACAGTCTGATTTAATCGGTCAGATTGATGGCTGGTGGCCAAAGTGCCACCGGCCTTTTTCCGTTCTAGCTCGCTTCTGTGAAGCAGCTGGCGGGAAGGCACCCCGAGGGGTGAGCAAGACTTAGGACTTGCAAGCATTTTCTGGCTTTCCCCGCAGGGGAGGGCCAATCAAGCAGGTGACCAAGCTGGGGAACGCTGATGGCTTACTCATATACTGAGAAAAAACGTATCCGCAAGGACTTTGGCAAACTGCCGCATGTGATGGATGTGCCCTATCTGCTGGCGATTCAGCTGGATTCCTACCGGGAATTCCTGCAATCGGACATGCCGAAGGAGCAGGTTCGTGATATCGGTCTGCACGCGGCCTTCAAATCTGTGTTCCCCATTATCAGTTATTCAGGTAATGCGGCTCTCGAATACGTGGGTTACCGTCTCGGTGATCCGGCATTCGACGTCAAGGAATGCGTATCGCGCGGTGTGACTTATGCGGTTCCTTTGCGGGTAAAAGTGCGCCTGATCATCTTTGATCGCGAGTCGTCCAACAAGGCGATCAAGGATATCAAGGAGCAGGAAGTCTACATGGGTGAAATCCCCCTGATGACTGAAAACGGTACCTTCGTAATCAATGGTACCGAGCGTGTAATTGTTTCCCAGCTGCATCGCAGCCCGGGCGTGTTCTTTGACCATGACCGTGGCAAGACCCACAGTTCCGGCAAGCTGTTGTACTCGGCCCGCGTGATTCCTTACCGCGGCTCCTGGTTGGACTTCGAGTTTGATCCGAAGGACTGCGTATTCGTCCGTATTGACCGTCGTCGCAAGCTGCCCGCGACCGTGCTGCTGCGCGCGTTGGGTTATCAGACTGACGAAATGCTCGACATCTTCTACGACACCAACGTGTTCGAAGTGACCGGTGAAAACCTGATGCTCGAGTTGGTGCCTCATCGTCTGCGCGGTGAAATCGCTACCTTTGACATCAAGGATGACAAGGGCAAGGTGATTGTCGAGAAGGGTCGCCGTATTACTGCTCGGCATATCACCCAGCTCGAGAAAGCCAAGATCACCAGCCTGGAAGTGCCGTACGAATACGTGCTCGGCCGTACCATCGCCAAGCCGATCGTGCACCCGGCGACGGGCGAGATCATCGTTGAAAGCAACGTTGAGATCACCGCCGATCTGATCGCCAAGCTGGAGAAAGCCCAGGTTGCCCGCGTCGAGACGTTGTATACCAACGACATCGACTGTGGCCCGTTCATCTCCGATACCCTGCGTATCGACGGTACCGCGTCGCAACTGGATGCACTGGTAGAAATCTACCGCATGATGCGCCCTGGCGAGCCGCCAACCAAGGATGCTGCCGAGACTCTGTTCGGCAACCTGTTCTTCAGCAGCGATCGCTATGATCTGTCTGCGGTGGGTCGGATGAAGTTCAACCGTCGTATTGGCCGTGACGAGATCGAAGGCGCTGGTGTCCTGAGCAAGGAAGACATCATTGAAGTGCTCAAGACCCTGGTCAACATCCGTAACGGTAAAGGCGTTGTCGATGACATTGACCACCTGGGTAACCGTCGCGTGCGTTCGGTTGGCGAGATGGCCGAGAACCAGTTCCGTGTAGGTCTGGTGCGCGTCGAGCGTGCGGTCAAGGAACGTCTGTCCATGGCCGAAAGCGAAGGCCTGATGCCGCAGGATCTGATCAATGCCAAGCCGGTTGCAGCGGCAGTGAAAGAGTTCTTCGGTTCCAGCCAGCTGTCCCAGTTCATGGACCAGAACAACCCGCTGTCCGAGATTACCCACAAGCGCCGTGTATCGGCTCTTGGGCCGGGTGGTCTCACCCGTGAGCGTGCCGGCTTCGAAGTACGTGACGTACACCCCACGCATTACGGTCGCGTATGTCCGATCGAAACGCCTGAAGGTCCGAACATCGGTCTGATCAACTCGTTGGCAACCTATGCCCGTACCAACAAGTACGGCTTCCTGGAAAGCCCTTACCGCCGTGTACGTGACGCCCAGGTGACCGACGAGATCATCTTCCTGTCGGCGATCGAAGAATCCGATCACGTTATCGCCCAGGCTAGCGCCAAGGTTGAAGACGGCAAGTTGACTGATGATCTGGTTGCTGTACGTCACCAGAACGAATTTACCGTCAAGGCGCCGCATGAAGTGACGCTGATGGACGTGTCGCCGCGCCAGGTAGTATCGGTTGCTGCGTCGCTGATTCCGTTCCTTGAGCACGACGATGCTAACCGCGCCTTGATGGGTTCGAACATGCAGCGTCAGGCGGTTCCCACCCTGCGTGCTGAAAAGCCGCTGGTCGGTACCGGCATGGAGCGTAACGTAGCGCGCGACTCCGGTGTGTGCGTAACCGCACGTCGCGGTGGTGTGATCGACTCGGTCGACGCCAGCCGTATCGTGGTGCGCGTGGCCGATGACGAGATCGAAGCTGGCGAAGCCGGTGTCGACATCTATGTCATGACCAAATACACCCGCTCCAACCAGAACACCTGCATCAACCAGCGTCCGCTGGTGAAAAAAGGTGATGTGATCGTACGCAATGACATCCTTGCCGACGGCTCGTCCGTTGATATGGGTGAGCTGGCCCTGGGTCAGAACATGCGCGTCGCGTTCATGCCCTGGAATGGTTACAACTTCGAAGACTCGATTCTGGTCTCCGAGCGCGTAGTTCAGGAAGATCGTTTTACTACCATCCACATTCAGGAACTGACCTGCGTGTCGCGTGACACCAAGCTGGGGCCGGAGGAAATTACTTCCGACATCCCCAACGTCGGTGAATCGGCACTGGGCAAGCTGGATGAGGCTGGTGTGGTCTACGTCGGTGCCGAAGTGGGCCCGGGCGACATTCTGGTCGGCAAGGTCACGCCCAAGGGCGAAACCCAGCTGACACCAGAAGAGAAGCTGTTGCGTGCGATCTTCGGTGAGAAGGCCTCGGATGTAAAAGATACCTCCCTGCGTGTGCCGACTGGCACCAAGGGTACGGTCATCGACGTGCAGGTGTTCATTCGTGACGGCGTAGAGCGTGATTCACGCGCACTGGCAATCGAGAAAGAGCAGCTGGACGAGATCCGCAAGGATCTGCAGGAAGAGTTCCGTATTGTTGAAGTGGCAACCTTTGAGCGTCTGCGTTCAGCGTTGCTGGGTCAGAGCGTTGAAGGCGGTGCGGGCCTGAAGAAGGGTGCCAAGCTGACCGATGAGATGCTCGACGAAATCGAGCATGGCCAGTGGTTCAAGCTGCGCATGAGCGAAGATAGCTTCAACGAACAGCTGGAAATGGCTCAGGCTTACCTGTCTGACCGTCGCAAGCTGCTTGATGACAAGTTCGAAGACAAGAAGCGCAAGCTGCAGCAGGGCGATGACCTGGCGCCGGGCGTACTCAAGATCGTCAAGGTTTACCTGGCTATCAAGCGTCGCATTCAGCCTGGTGACAAGATGGCTGGTCGTCACGGTAACAAGGGTGTTATCTCGGTCATCATGCCGGTGGAAGACATGCCGCATGATGAGTTCGGTACCCCGGTGGATATCGTGCTCAACCCGCTGGGCGTACCTTCGCGTATGAACGTTGGTCAGATTCTCGAAACTCACCTGGGCCTTGCGGCCAAAGGGTTGGGCGAGAAGATCAACCGTATGGTCGAAGACCAGCGCAAGGTCTCCGAGCTGCGCGAGTTTCTTGACGAGATCTACAACAAGGTCGGTGGCCGCCAGGAAAATCTGGACGAGCTGAGCGATCAGGAGATCATCGAACTGTCGAAGAACCTGCGCGGTGGCGTGCCGATGGCGACTGCGGTATTCGATGGTGCCAAGGAACACGAAATCAAGCACATGCTGCGCCTGGCAGACCTGCCGGATACAGGTCAGATGAAGCTGATCGACGGTCGGACTGGCAACACCTTTGATCGTCCTGTGACGGTTGGTTATATGTACATGCTCAAGTTGAACCACTTGGTGGACGACAAGATGCACGCACGTTCTACCGGCTCTTACAGTCTGGTAACACAGCAGCCGTTGGGTGGTAAGGCTCAGTTTGGTGGTCAGCGATTCGGTGAGATGGAAGTGTGGGCCCTGGAAGCATACGGCGCCGCTTACACCTTGCAGGAAATGTTGACCGTGAAGTCGGACGACGTGAACGGCCGGACCAAGATGTACAAGAACATCGTGGACGGCGATCACCGCATGGAGGCCGGCATGCCCGAGTCCTTTAACGTGTTGATCAAGGAAATCCGCTCGCTCGGTATCGATATCGAACTGGAATCCGAATAACCACCAACTGCCCTGTCTGAGGGGCGGAGACAATCCGCCCTTCAGACACTGCGAGGAGTTTAGGCCTTGAAAGACTTATTGAACCTGCTCAAGTCCCAGGGACAGATTGAAGAGTTCGATTCCCTTCGAATCGGCTTGGCATCACCGGAGATGATCCGGTCCTGGTCCTACGGCGAAGTAAAAAAGCCGGAAACCATTAACTACCGTACGTTCAAGCCTGAGCGTGACGGCCTTTTCTGCGCCAAGATCTTTGGCCCGGTCAAGGACTACGAGTGCCTGTGCGGCAAGTACAAGCGCCTCAAGCACCGTGGTGTCATCTGTGAGAAGTGCGGCGTGGAAGTGGCTTTGGCCAAGGTCCGTCGCGAGCGCATGGGTCACATCGAACTGGCCTCGCCTGTCGCGCACATCTGGTTCCTCAAGTCGCTCCCTTCCCGGATCGGTTTGCTGCTGGACATGACTCTGCGTGACATCGAACGCGTGCTGTATTTCGAATCCTACCTGGTTATCGAACCTGGTATGACCACGCTTGAAAAAGGTCAGCTGCTGAACGACGAGCAGTACTTTGAAGCGCTGGAAGAATTTGGCGATGACTTCGATGCCCGCATGGGCGCTGAGGCGATCTTCGAATTGCTCTCGGCGATGGATCTGGTCCACGAGATTGCTGTGCTGCGTGAAGAGATTCCGCAGACCACTTCGGAAACCAAGATCAAGAAGCTGTCCAAGCGTCTGAAATTGATGGAAGCCTTCCACGGTTCCGGGAACAAGCCCGAGTGGATGGTGCTGACTGTGTTGCCAGTACTGCCACCGGATCTGCGTCCGCTGGTACCACTGGATGGTGGCCGCTTTGCGACCTCGGATCTGAACGATCTGTATCGCCGCGTGATCAACCGTAACAACCGTCTTAAGCGTCTGCTGGATCTGTCTGCGCCGGATATCATCGTGCGCAACGAAAAGCGCATGTTGCAGGAATCGGTAGATGCGCTGCTGGATAACGGTCGTCGTGGCCGTGCCATCACGGGTACCAACAAGCGGCCGCTGAAGTCCCTGGCTGACATGATCAAGGGTAAGCAGGGTCGCTTCCGTCAGAACTTGCTGGGTAAGCGCGTTGACTACTCCGGTCGTTCCGTGATCGTGGTAGGTCCGACCCTGCGTCTGCACCAGTGTGGTCTGCCGAAGAAAATGGCGCTTGAACTGTTCAAGCCGTTCATTTTCGGCAAGCTGGAGCATCGTGGTCTGGCGACTACCATCAAAGCTGCGAAGAAGATGGTCGAGCGCGAACTGCCAGAAGTATGGGACATTCTCGCTGACGTGATCCGCGAGCACCCCGTACTGCTGAACCGTGCGCCGACACTTCACCGTCTGGGTATCCAGGCGTTCGAACCGGTTCTGATTGAAGGCAAGGCGATTCAACTGCACCCGCTGGTCTGTGCTGCCTACAACGCCGACTTTGACGGCGACCAGATGGCTGTACACGTTCCGCTGACCCTTGAGGCTCAGTTGGAAGCGCGTGCACTGATGATGTCGACCAACAACATCCTGTCCCCGGCCTCCGGCGAGCCGATCATCGTGCCGTCGCAGGACGTGGTATTGGGTCTGTATTACATGACGCGCACACGCATCAACGCCAAAGGCGAAGGCATGCGTTTCAGCGGCGTCAATGAAGTTGAGATGGCTTACCGCAGTGGTCAGGTCGAGCTCCATGCGCTGGTCAAGGTGCGTATCACCGAGACCGTCAAGCACAAGGACGACAGCTGGACTACCGAGACCCGTATCGTGGATACCACGGTCGGCCGTGCGTTGCTGTTCCAGATCCTGCCCAAAGGCTTGCCCTATGAGCTGGTGGATCAGCCGCTGAAGAAGAAGGCGATTTCCAAGCTGATCAACCAGTGCTACCGCGTGGTTGGTCTGAAGGAAACCGTTATCTTCGCTGACCAGTTGATGTATACCGGTTTCGCCTACTCGACCATTTCCGGTGCTTCCATTGGTGTGAATGACTTCGTCATCCCCGATGAGAAGGCGCACATCATTGATGCGGCCACCGAAGAAGTGAAAGAGATTGAAGATCAGTACGCCTCGGGTCTAGTGACCCAGGGCGAGAAGTACAACAAGGTGATCGACTTGTGGTCCAAGGCCAACGACGAGATCTCCAAGGCGATGATGGACAACCTGAAATCCACTCGCGTGCTGGATCGTGACGGCAAGGAAGTGGAGCAGGAATCCTTCAACTCGATGTACATGATGGCTGACTCCGGGGCCCGGGGTTCGGCTGCGCAGATTCGTCAGCTGGCGGGTATGCGGGGTCTGATGGCCAAGCCGGACGGCTCAATCATCGAAACGCCGATTACCGCCAACTTCCGTGAGGGCTTGAACGTACTTCAGTACTTCATCTCTACTCACGGTGCCCGTAAGGGTCTGGCAGATACAGCATTGAAGACCGCCAACTCCGGTTACCTGACCCGTCGTCTGGTTGACGTGGCCCAGGATCTGGTGATCACCGAGACCGATTGCGGCACTGATCGCGGTCTGGTCATGGCGCCGCACATTGAAGGCGGTGACATCGTGGAGCCGCTGGGTGAGCGCGTACTGGGTCGTACCATTGCCCGTGACGTGATCAAGCCCGGCAGCGACGAAGTCATTGTTCCTGGTGGCACGCTGATCGACGAGAAGTGGGTTGAGTTCCTCGAGCTGAACAGCGTCGACGAAGTGATCGTGCGCTCGCCGATCAGCTGTGAAACCCGCTATGGCGTTTGCCGTACCTGTTACGGTCGCGACCTGGCTCGTGGTCACCTGATCAACATCGGTGAGGCAGTGGGTGTTATCGCTGCGCAGTCGATTGGTGAGCCGGGTACCCAGCTGACCATGCGTACGTTCCACATCGGTGGTGCGGCCAGCCGGACTTCCGCTGCGGACAGCGTTCAGGTTAAAGCAGCCGGTGTCATCCGTCTGCACAACCTCAAGCACGTTGAGCGCGCCGATGGTTGCCTGGTGGCAGTATCGCGTTCCGGTGAGTTGGCCTTGGCCGATGAGTTCGGTCGTGAGCGTGAGCGTTACAAGCTGCCCTACGGCGCGGTTATTTCGATCAAGGAAGGCGAGAAAGTGACCGCCGGCCAGGTCGTTGCCAAGTGGGATCCGCACACTCACCCCATCGTCACCGAGATCTCCGGTACCGTGGCCTTCTTTGGTATGGAAGAGAACATCACCATCAAGCGTACCGCTGATGAGTTGACTGGTCTGACCAACCTGGAAGTCATGGATGCCAAGGATCGTCCGGCAGCCGGCAAGGACATCCGTCCGGCCGTGAAGCTGGTGGACGAGAAGGGCAAGGAATTGCTGTTGCCGGGTACTGATGTACCTGCGCAGTACTTCCTGCCGGCCAACGCGCTGGTCAACCTGTCTGATGGTGCCAAGGTGAACGTGGGTGACGTTGTTGCCCGTATTCCCCAGGAAACCTCCAAGACCCGTGACATCACTGGTGGTCTGCCGCGTGTTGCCGACTTGTTCGAAGCACGTCGTCCGAAGGAGCCTTCGATTCTGGCGGAAATCAGCGGCACGATTTCCTTCGGCAAGGAAACCAAGGGCAAGCGTCGTCTGGTCATTACCCCGACTGACGGCAGCGAGCAGTACGAAGAGCTGATTCCGAAATGGCGTCACCTGAACGTGTTCGAAGGTGAGCAGGTTACTAAGGGTGAAGTTATTTCCGATGGTCCGAGCAATCCGCACGATATCCTGCGTTTGCTGGGTGTCAGCGCGCTGGCCAAGTACATCGTCAACGAAATTCAGGACGTGTACCGCCTGCAGGGTGTGAAGATCAACGATAAGCACATCGAGGTGACCATTCGCCAGATGCTGCGCAAGGTCGAAATCACTGACACCGGTGATTCCAACTTCATCAAGGGCGATCAGGTCGAACTGACCCACGCCCTGGAAGAGAACGAATCGTTGGCCAAACAGGACAAGTTCCTGGCCAAGTACGAGCACGTTCTGCTGGGTATCACCAAGGCGTCGCTGTCGACCGAATCGTTCATCTCCGCGGCTTCCTTCCAGGAAACCACGCGGGTACTGACCGAGGCTGCCGTTACTGGCAAGAGCGATCACCTGCGCGGCCTGAAAGAGAACGTGGTTGTGGGTCGTCTGATCCCGGCCGGTACTGGTCTGGCTTACCATGCCGAGCGCAAGCGTCAGCGCATGGCAGACAAACCAGCCAAGGTAAGTGCGGTAGAAATCGAACAGGCACTGTCCGATGCATTGAATTCGGGTAATGACTGATTAGGCTGTCGGCGCCCTCGGGCGCCGCTGACCTTGACGAGCGGGGCCGGTCTCTATAGAATTCCGTACCCCTAAAATTGGCGGGGCGCCTTGTCCTGCCATTTTTTATTTAATATGTCTGATAGACATCAGTGGAGTTTTGCTAGATGGCGACAATTAACCAGCTGGTTCGCAAGCCGCGTAAGCGCGTTGCTGAAAAAAGCGACGTGCCAGCGCTGCAGAACTGCCCGCAGCGTCGTGGTGTGTGTACACGTGTATACACAACTACGCCGAAGAAGCCGAACTCGGCTCTGCGTAAAGTCTGCCGTGTCCGTTTGACCAACGGCTACGAAGTTTCATCCTATATCGGTGGTGAAGGTCACAACCTGCAAGAGCACAGCGTCGTACTGATTCGCGGCGGCCGTGTGAAGGATTTGCCAGGTGTGCGTTACCACACTGTTCGCGGTTCTCTGGATACCTCAGGTGTCAAAGACCGTCGTCAGGGTCGTTCCAAGTACGGCGCCAAGCGTCCGAAGTAAAGTTGAATTCATTTTTCCTGAGTCGATAAGAGTAAGGTCAGGCGTAACCAGATGGTTATGGTCCTGGGCTAACCTGAAGACCGTTTGAGGGCTTATCATGCCAAGACGTCGCGTAGCAGCAAAACGTGAGATCCTGCCAGAACCAAAGTACGGCAGCCAGATTCTCGCCAAATTTATGAACCACGTAATGGAAAGCGGCAAGAAAGCTGTCGCTGAAAGCATCGTTTACGGTGCCCTGGACAAGGTCAAGGAACGTACCAAGACCGAAGATCCCGTTGAGCTGTTCGAAAGAGCGCTTGATGCCATTGCGCCGCTGGTTGAAGTTAAATCCCGTCGTGTCGGCGGTGCCACC
The DNA here is from genome assembly GCF_009497895.1 of Halopseudomonas pelagia. Taxonomy (NCBI): domain Bacteria; kingdom Pseudomonadati; phylum Pseudomonadota; class Gammaproteobacteria; order Pseudomonadales; family Pseudomonadaceae; genus Halopseudomonas; species Halopseudomonas pelagia. The sequence continues at coordinate 745,506 of NZ_CP033116.1, forward strand.
TATCAGGTGCCGGTTGAAGTGCGTCCCTCCCGTCGTAACGCTTTGGCGATGCGTTGGTTGGTTGATGCTGCCCGTAAGCGTGGCGAGAAGTCCATGGCTTTGCGTCTGGCTGGTGAGCTGGTCGATGCGTCTGAAGGTAAAGGCGCCGCGGTTAAGAAGCGTGAAGATGTGCATCGTATGGCTGAAGCCAACAAAGCCTTCTCTCACTATCGCTTCTAATCTAAGCGACTCAGGAGAATATTGTGGCCCGTGTAACGCCTATTAATCTGTACCGGAATATTGGTATTTGCGCGCATGTAGATGCGGGCAAAACCACGACTACGGAACGGATTCTGTTTTACACCGGCGTCAACCACAAGATGGGTGAGGTGCACGATGGTGCAGCCACCATGGACTGGATGGCGCAGGAGCAGGAGCGGGGGATCACCATTACCTCCGCTGCTACGACGGCCTTCTGGGAAGGTTCTGAGAAGCAGTATCCGCGCCATCGGGTCAATATTATCGATACCCCCGGTCACGTCGACTTCACTATCGAGGTAGAGCGCTCGCTGCGCGTCCTCGATGGTGCGGTCGTGGTGTTCTGTGGTACCTCGGGTGTTGAGCCGCAGTCTGAAACCGTATGGCGTCAGGCGAACAAGTACGGTGTGCCGCGGCTGGTCTATGTCAACAAGATGGACCGCCAAGGTGCTAATTTCCTGCGTGTAGTCGAGCAGATCAAGCAGCGCCTGGGGCATACCCCGGTGCCGATCCAGCTGGCTATTGGCTCGGAAGAAAATTTCGTCGGCCAGGTTGATCTCCTGCGCATGAAAGCCATCTACTGGAACGATGATGACAGTGGTATGGCTTTCCGGGAGGAAGAGATTCCGGCGGACATGCTCGAGATGGCGAAGAAGTATCGTGAGCAGATGATAGAAGCCGCAGCGGAAGCCAATGAAGAGCTGATGAACAAGTATCTGGAAGGCGGCGAGCTGACCAACGATGAAATCAAGGCTGGTTTGCGTCAGCGAACCTTGGCCTCCGAGATCGTTCCGGCTGTCTGTGGTAGTTCGTTCAAGAACAAGGGTGTGCCTTTGGTTCTGGACGCTGTCATTGATTATCTTCCTGCGCCTGATCAGGTGGTTGCGATCAAGGGTGTGCATCCCGATGACGAAGAGAGGGTCGACGAGCGTCATGCAGATGATGCCGAGCCTTTCTCTGCGTTGGCGTTCAAGATCGCTACGGACCCCTTCGTGGGCACGCTGACGTTCGTCCGGGTTTACTCCGGCGTGCTGTCTTCCGGTGACTCGGTGCTGAACTCGGTCAAAGGCAAGAAAGAGCGTGTTGGTCGTATGGTGCAGATGCATGCAAACACCCGCGAAGAGATCAAGGAAGTGCTGGCTGGTGACATTGCCGCGTTGATCGGCATGAAAGACGTCACCACCGGGGACACGCTGTGCTCTCATGAGAAGCCAATTATTCTAGAGCGCATGGAGTTTCCCGAGCCGGTTATTTCCGTCGCGGTGGAGCCGAGAACCAAAGCTGACCAGGAAAAGATGGGCATCGCACTGGGTAAGCTTGCCCAGGAAGATCCGTCTTTCCGTGTGCGTACTGATGAAGAGTCCGGGCAAACCATTATCTCCGGTATGGGCGAATTGCACCTGGATATTCTGGTTGACCGCATGAAGCGTGAGTTCGGTGTGGAGGCCAATATCGGCAAGCCGCAGGTGGCTTACCGTGAAGCGATCCGCAACAAGTGTGAAATCGAAGGCAAGTTCGTTCGTCAGTCTGGAGGTCGCGGTCAGTACGGTCACGTATGGATCCGCTTCGAGCCTTCCGATGAGGCAGCTGACGGTCTGGTCTTCGTCAATGAAACAGTTGGTGGCTCTGTGCCTCGGGAATATATTCCTGCGGTGCAAAAAGGCATCGACGAGCAGATGAAAAACGGCGTTCTCGCTGGTTATCCCCTGCTTAACTTGAAGGCAACCCTGTTCGACGGTTCCTTCCACGACGTTGACTCGAATGAAATGGCATTCAAGATTGCCGCTTCTATGGCCACCAAGCAATTGGCCAATAAAGGCGGTGCTGTTTTGCTCGAGCCGATGATGAAAGTAGAAGTAGTTACCCCGGAAGATTACATGGGTGACGTAATGGGCGACCTGAACCGTCGTCGCGGTCTGGTACAAGGTATGGAAGATTCCGTTTCCGGTAAGGTGATCCGCGCTGAGGTTCCGCTTGGTGAGATGTTCGGTTACGCCACGGATGTACGCTCAATGTCCCAGGGGCGTGCGAGCTACTCTATGGAGTTTTCGAAGTACTCCGAAGCGCCAATGAACATCGCCGAAGCAATCATCAAGAAGCAAGGCTAACTTGAACCAAAGCTAAACAAAGAGGTTATCTATCGTGGCTAAAGAAAAATTTGAACGTAAAAAACCGCACCTTAACGTGGGCACCATCGGTCACGTTGACCATGGCAAAACCACTCTGACTGCAGCGCTGACCCGCGTTTGTGCTGAAGCTTACGGCGGATCCGCCCGTGGCTTCGATCAAATCGACAACGCGCCGGAAGAAAAGGCTCGCGGTATCACCATCAACACCTCGCACGTAGAGTACGATTCCCCGACTCGTCACTACGCGCACGTTGACTGCCCTGGTCACGCTGACTATGTGAAGAACATGATCACCGGTGCTGCGCAGATGGACGGCGCTATCCTGGTTTGTTCCGCTGCTGACGGCCCTATGCCGCAGACTCGTGAGCACATCCTGCTGTCCCGTCAGGTAGGCGTTCCTTACATCGTCGTGTTCCTGAACAAGGCTGACATGGTTGATGACGAAGAGCTGCTGGAACTGGTCGAGATGGAAGTGCGTGATCTGCTGAGCACTTACGACTTCCCAGGCGACGACACGCCAATCATCATCGGCTCTGCGCTGATGGCTCTGAACGGCGAAGACGGCAACGAAATGGGTACTACTGCTGTCAAGAAGCTGGTCGAGACTCTGGATTCCTACATTCCTGAGCCCGAGCGTGCCATCGACAAGCCGTTCCTGATGCCAATCGAAGACGTCTTCTCCATCTCTGGTCGCGGTACTGTTGTGACTGGTCGTGTAGAGCGCGGCATCGTCAAGGTTCAGGAAGAAGTGGAAATCGTCGGTATCAAAGATACCGTCAAGACTACTTGTACTGGCGTTGAGATGTTCCGCAAGCTGCTGGACGAAGGTCGTGCCGGTGAGAACGTCGGTGTACTGCTGCGCGGTACCAAGCGTGAAGACGTAGAGCGTGGTCAGGTACTGGCCAAGCCGGGCACTATCAAGCCGCACACTCAGTTCGAAGCTGAAGTGTACGTGCTGGGCAAGGACGAAGGCGGCCGTCACACTCCGTTCTTCAAAGGCTATCGCCCACAGTTCTACTTCCGTACTACTGACGTGACTGGTTCGTGCGAACTGCCAGAAGGCGTTGAGATGGTCATGCCTGGCGACAACGTCAAGCTGGTCGTCACCCTGATCGCTCCGATCGCCATGGAAGATGGTCTGCGCTTCGCAATTCGCGAAGGCGGCCGTACCGTTGGTGCCGGCGTGGTTGCCAAGATTATCGCCTGATAATCTGGGCCATAAGCAAAAGCCCCCTTTTTAAGGGGGCTTTTGTATTTAGGTTGACAGTGGGTGGTCGCATCAGTAGAATTGCGCCTCCCTTGGATGGGCCTACCCGATGTTCGGGTGAGCTCTGAAGAATTGAAGCTTGGAGTTTCTGGTCAAATGCAGAACCAACAGATTCGTATTCGGTTGAAGGCTTTTGATCACCGCCTGATAGATCAATCAACCCAGGAAATCGTGGATACCGCGAAACGTACTGGGGCTCAGGTCCGTGGTCCAATTCCTTTGCCGACTCGCAAAGAGCGTTTTACAGTGCTGGTTTCCCCGCACGTCAATAAAGATGCCCGTGATCAGTACGAGATCCGCACCCATAAAAGGGTTTTGGATATCGTTCAGCCTACCGACAAGACTGTCGATGCGCTGATGAAGCTGGACCTGGCAGCTGGCGTTGAGGTTCAGATCAGCCTCGGCTGATAGTCCCATACGACGGGGGCTATAAGTCGTGTAACGCCCTGCAATGGGCGGCCATAGCGGGTAATAGCCCCGTGCACTCATGAGGTTTAAAGAATGACTATTGGATTAGTCGGCCGGAAATGCGGTATGACCCGCGTTTTCACTGAAGATGGTGTTTCCATACCGGTTACGGTTGTTGAAGTTGAGCCGAACCGCGTCACACAGGTTAAATCCCTGGATACTGATGGCTACCAAGCCGTTCAGATCACCGTTGGTGAGCGTCGCGTTAGTCGCGTCAGCAAGCCGATGGCCGGGCATTTCGCCAAAGCCAATACCGCGGCTGGCCGTCGCGTCTGTGAATTCCGCTTTGAAGAAGGCGAGTTTGCTGCTGGCTCCGAAATCACCGTGAGCATTTTTGAAGCGGGTCAGATGGTTGATGTAACTGGTCAGTCCAAAGGTAAGGGCTTTGCCGGTACGATCAAGCGTTGGAACTTCCGCGGTCAAGATGCGACCCACGGTAACTCTGTATCGCACCGCGTTCCTGGCTCTATCGGCCAGTGCCAGACCCCAGGTCGGGTATTCAAGGGCAAGAAAATGGCTGGTCACATGGGTGCTGAGCAAGTGACCGTGCAGACCCTTGAAATCGTCCGCGTTGACGCCGAACGTAACCTGCTGTTGATCCGGGGCTCTGTCCCAGGCGCACCAGGTAGCGACGTCATTGTCCGCCCGGCTGTCAAGGCCAAGGGTTAAGGGGGAGTTACCATGAATCTGAATGTAGCTGGTGCAAACGCGATCGAAGTATCTGATCTGACTTTTGCCACCGAGTTTAATGAAACCCTGGTACACCAAGCCGTTGTTGCTTATATGGCTGGTGGGCGTCAGGGTACCAAGCAGCAGAAGACCCGTGCTGGCGTATCCGGTGGCGGCAAGAAGCCCTGGCGTCAGAAGGGTACCGGTCGTGCCCGTGCTGGCACCATCCGCAGCCCAATCTGGCGCGGGGGCGGTACCACTTTTGCAGCTCGTCCACAGAACCATGAGCAGAAGCTGAACAGGAAGATGTACCGGGGCGCACTGCGCTCGATCCTGTCCGAGCTGATCCGCCTGGACCGTCTGGTAGTGGTTGAAGAGTTCTCTATGGAAGCTCCCAAGACCAAGGCCCTGGTAGGCATGCTCAAGGATTTGAATCTGGACAACGTGTTGATCGTTACTGACAGCCTTGACTCCAATCTGTACCTCGCTGCGCGCAACCTGCCGCATGTCGATGTACGTGATGTGCAGGGTTCAGATCCGGTCAGTCTGATCGCTTACGACAAGGTACTGATCACCGTACCTGCTGTTAAGAAGTTCGAGGAGATGCTGGGATGAACCAAGAGCGCATTTTCAAAGTACTGCTTGGCCCGCATGTATCCGAGAAGGCTACCGTGCTGGCTGACAGCAAGAACCAGTTCGTGTTCAAGGTGGAAACCACCGCGACCAAGCTGGAAATCAAAAAGGCTGTCGAGCAACTGTTCAGCGTCAAGGTCAAGACTGTTGCGACCTTGAACGTTAAGGGCAAGACCAAGCGAACCGTTCGCGGCCTGGGCAAGCGTAGTGACTGGAAGAAGGCGTACGTCAGCCTGCAGCCTGGTCAAGACATCGATTTTGCCAGCGCTGATAAGTAAGGGGTAAATCATGGCAATTGTTAAATGTAAACCTACTTCCCCTGGCCGCCGCTTCGTAGTCAAGGTCGTTAACTCCGACCTGCACAAGGGTGCTCCATATGCACCTCTGGTCGAGAAGCAAGGCAAAACGGGTGGTCGTAACAATAATGGTCGCATTACCACGCGTCATCGTGGGGGCGGGCATAAGCAACACTACCGTCTGGTCGATTTTCGTCGCAACAAGGATGGCATTCCAGCCACCGTTGAGCGCATCGAATACGATCCGAACCGTACCGCTCACATCGCGCTGCTGATGTATGCAGATGGCGAGCGTCGTTACATCATCGCACCCAAGGGTGTGAGCGCTGGAGACCAACTGGTCTCAGGTGCAGAGTCGCCGATTAAGCCCGGTAACTCCTTGCCGCTGCGTAATATTCCGGTGGGTAGCACCATCCACGCGATCGAACTGAAGCCCGGTAAAGGCGCTCAGGTTGCTCGTAGTGCCGGTGCTTCCGTACAGCTGGTTGCTCGTGAAGGTGCCTATGTGACAGTTCGCCTGCGTTCCGGCGAAATGCGCAAAGTGCTGGGCGAGTGCCGTGCCACCCTGGGCGAAGTGTCCAACGGTGAGCACAGCCTGCGTTCATTGGGTAAGGCTGGCGCCAAGCGCTGGCGCGGTGTTCGTCCGACCGTTCGTGGTGTTGCCATGAACCCGGTAGATCACCCGCACGGTGGTGGTGAAGGCCGTACTTCCGGTGGTCGCCACCCAGTATCGCCATGGGGCTTCCCGACCAAGGGTGCCAAGACTCGGTCCAACAAGCGCACGGACAAGATGATTGTCCGCCGCCGCAGCAAGTAAGGGGATACGACAGTGCCGCGTTCTCTAAAGAAAGGTCCTTTTATCGATCTTCACCTGTTAAAGAAGATCGAAGTGGCAGTTGAGAAGAACGATCGCAAGCCAATCAAGACTTGGTCGCGCCGTTCTATGGTCCTGCCGCAAATGGTTGGTTTGACCATTGCTGTTCATAACGGTCGTCAGCATGTTCCGGTTATTGTTTCGGAAGATATGGTCGGCCACAAGTTAGGCGAATTTTCTGCAACGCGTACCTATCGTGGTCACGTGGCAGACAAGAAAGCCAAGCGCTAAGGGGTTAGAAGATGGAAGTTGCCGCTACACATAAAGGCGCCCGCCTCTCTGCCCAGAAAGCGCGCTTGGTCGCCGACCAGATCCGCGGAAAGAAAGTGGATGAGGCCCTGAACCTGCTGAAATTCAGCAACAAGAAGGCCGCTGAAGTCATCAAGAAGGTACTCGAGTCGGCTATTGCCAACGCCGAGCACAATGATGGCGCAGACGTGGATGACCTTAAGGTGTCCACCGTGTTTGTCAACGAGGGTCGCTCTTTGAAGCGCATCATGCCACGTGCCAAAGGCCGTGCTGATCGCATCGTAAAGCGGTCTTGTCATATCACGGTCAAGGTTGCTGACAAGTAGGGAGTCGATCACATGGGTCAGAAAGTACATCCGATAGGCATCCGCCTCGGTATTGTTAAACAGCACACTTCGGTGTGGTACGCAGAAGGCCGCACTTACGCGGACTATCTGAATACGGATCTGAAAGTACGCGAGTACGTTCAGACCAAATTGAAAAGCGCTTCGGTCAGCCGCGTTGATATTCAGCGCCCGGCACAAACCGCCAAGATCACCATTCACACTGCCCGTCCAGGCATCGTGATTGGTAAGAAGGGCGAGGATGTCGAGAAGCTGCGTCAGGAACTGACCAAGCAAATGGGCGTGCCCGTGCACATCAACATCGAAGAGATCCGCAAGCCGGAGCTCGACGGTGCACTGGTTGCACAAAGCGTTGCTCAGCAGCTCGAGCGTCGCGTTATGTTCCGTCGTGCTATGAAGCGCGCAGTACAGAACGCCATGCGTATCGGCGCCAAGGGTATCAAGATCCAGGTAAGCGGCCGCCTCGGCGGTGCTGAAATTGCCCGGACCGAATGGTACCGCGAAGGTCGTGTGCCTTTGCACACCCTGCGCGCCGACATCGACTACGCGACGGCTGAAGCCCACACCACATACGGTGTGATTGGCGTCAAGGTTTGGATTTTCAAAGGCGAGATCATTGGTGGTCAGCCTGAAGAAACCAAAACTGCCGCTCCCAAGAAAAAAGCTGCTAAGTAAGGGGTACGCACATGTTACAACCCAAGCGTACGAAGTTCCGCAAGCAAATGACTGGCCACAACCGTGGCCTGGCACTTCGCGGTAGTAAGGTGAGCTTTGGCGAATATGCATTGAAAGCCGTTGGCCGTGGTCGTTTGACCGCGCGCCAGATCGAGGCAGCACGTCGTGCCTTGACCCGTCACGTTAAGCGTGGCGGTAAGATCTGGATTCGTGTATTCCCGGACAAGCCGATCTCCAAGAAGCCGTTGGAAGTTCGGATGGGTAAAGGTAAGGGTAATGTCGAGTACTGGGTTGCCCAGATTAAGCCTGGCAAAGTCCTGTATGAGATTGAAGGTGTTTCCGAAGAGTTGGCGCGTGAGGCTTTCGCTCTCGCTGCTGCCAAGCTGCCTCTCGCTACCACCTTTGTTAAGCGGACGGTGATGTGATGAAAGCAACTGAACTTCGTGAAAAATCTGCTGAGCAGCTCAATGAGCAGCTGCTCACCCTGCTGCGTGATCAGTTCAATCTGCGCATGCAGAAGGCAACCGGTCAACTCGGTCAGAGCCACCTGCTGAAGCAGGCCAAGCGTGATATCGCCCGAGTCAAGACCGTGCTCAACCAGAAAGGTGGTAACTGATCATGGCCGAGACACAAACAGTAAGTACCGTCACCGGCCGTGTGGTCAGTGACAAGATGGATAAAACCATTACTGTCGTCATCGAGCGCCAGGTAAAGCACCCGCTGTACGGTAAGTACATGCGCCGCTCTACCAAGCTGCATGCGCACGATGAAAACAACGAATGCCGCATTGGCGATACTGTCACCATTAAGGAAACCCGTCCCTTGGCCAAAACCAAGAGCTGGACCCTGGTGCAGATCGACGAGCGCGCGGAACAAGTTTAAAGCCCCGCGCGTTTGCGGATTTTTTAAGGGTCGGAGAAAGTTATGATTCAGACTCAATCCATGCTGGAAGTAGCAGACAACAGTGGTGCACGTCGCGTTATGTGTATCAAGGTTCTGGGCGGTTCTCACCGCCGCTACGCCGGCATTGGCGATATCATCAAGGTGACCGTGAAGGAAGCGATTCCCCGCGGCAAAGTAAAGAAAGGTCAGGTGCTCAACGCGGTCATCGTGCGTACCCGTCACGGTGTACGCCGTACGGACGGTTCGCTGATCCGTTTTGATGGCAACGCTGCCGTTCTGCTCAATAACAAAAATGAGCCGATCGGTACCCGCATCTTTGGGCCAGTGACGCGTGAACTGCGTAATGAGCAGTTCATGAAGATCGTTTCCCTCGCGCCCGAAGTGCTGTAAGGAGCCCGGTCATGCAAAAGATTAAACGTGAAGACGAAGTAATCGTCATCGCCGGCAAGGATAAAGGTAAGCGCGGCAAGGTCCTCAAGGTCCTGGCTGATCAACGCCTGCTGATTTCCGGCGTCAACATTATCAAGCGGCACACCAAGCCTAATCCAATGGCTGGTTCGCAAGGCGGTATTGTTGAAAAGGAGGCGCCAATCCACGTCTCCAACGTGGCAATCTTCAACGCCGCGACTAGCAAAGCCGATCGTATCGGTTTCAAGGTCGAAGACGGTAAGAAGGTTCGTATTTTCAAGTCGACGCAAAAAGCCGTCGACGCTTGAGAATCTAGGTGCTTACCATGGCAAGATTGAAAGAACTGTACCGGACTACTCTCGTTCCACAGATCCAGGAAGAACTGGGCCTGAAGAACGTGATGGAAGTGCCGAAACTCACCAAAATCACCCTTAACATGGGTCTTGGTGAAGCTGTTGGTGATAAAAAAATCATCGAAACCGCAATGGCTGACCTGGAGAAGATCACGGGCCGTAAAGGCATCGTGACCTACGCTCGTAAGTCGATCGCTGGTTTCAAGATTCGTGACGGCTGGCCGATTGGTGTCAAGGTTACCTTGCGCCGCGAACAGATGTACGAATTCCTGGATCGCCTGCTGTCGATCTCTCTGCCGCGTGTGCGTGACTTCCGTGGCCTGAACGCGAAATCGTTCGATGGCCGTGGTAACTACAGCATGGGCGTCAAGGAACAGATCATCTTCCCGGAAATCGATTATGACAAGATCGACGTTCTGCGTGGTCTGGACATTACTTTGACCACCACTGCCCGGACGGATGACGAAGGCCGCGCGCTCCTGCGTGCGTTCAAGTTCCCGTTCCGTAACTAGGAGTCTAGGTAATGGCTAAAGTCAGCATGAAAAACCGCGAGGCCAAGCGCACTCGTATGGTTGCCAAGTACGCTGCAAAGCGTGCTGAAATCAAGGCTATCATTGGCAACATCAACGCGTCTGTTGAAGACCGTTGGAATGCCCAGGTAGCTTTGCAAAAACTGCCGCGCGATGCCAGCCCGGTTCGTCAGCGTAACCGCTGCCGCATCACTGGTCGTCCGCACGGTGTATATCGCAAGTTTGGCCTGAGCCGTATCAAGTTGCGTGAAGCAGCTATGCGCGGTGACGTCCCCGGTCTGGTTAAAGCCAGCTGGTAAACCAGACCTTAATTACTCAGTTTCAGGAGCACAAAGCCCATGAGTATGCAGGACCCGTTAGCTGATATGCTAACCCGCATCCGTAATGCCCAGATGGCTGAAAAGTCCAGTGTCAGCATGCCTTCGGCAAAGCTGAAGGTGGCTGTCGCCAAAGTATTGAAAGAAGAAGGTTACGTAGCCGGTTATGACGTGCAGGGCGAAGCAAAGCCTGTACTGTCAATCGAGCTGAAGTACTTCGAGGGCAGGCCGGTAATTGAAGATATCAAGCGCGTAAGCCGTCCAGGTCTGCGTCAGTACAAGTCCGTTGACCAGATTCCTAAGGTCAAGGGTGGATTGGGTGTATCGATTGTCTCCACCAACAAAGGTGTTATGACTGATCGTTCCGCTCGCGCTGCCGGTATCGGCGGTGAAGTGCTCTGTACCGTATTCTGATAGGGGGTTACGATGTCTCGCGTCGCTAAAGACCCTGTCAAATTGCCACAGGGCGTAGAAGTCAAACTGAACGGTCAGGACATTTCCGTCAAGGGCGCCAAAGGCACTCTGGATCTGAACCTGCACTCGACAGTCGAAGTTGTTCAGGAAGACGGTGAGCTGCGGTTCGCCGCCCGTCCGGGCAGCGTCAATATGGCCATGGCCGGTACCACGCGTGCGTTGGTACAGAACATGGTTACCGGTGTCACAGACGGCTTTGAGCGCAAGCTGCAGCTGGTTGGTGTTGGTTACAAAGCGCAGGCCAAAGGGCAGGTTCTGTCCCTGGCGCTGGGTTTTTCCCACCCGATCGAGTATCAGTTGCCTGAAGGTGTTTCCGCGGAAACCCCCAGCCAGACTGACATCATCATTAAAGGTATCGACAAGCAGCTGGTCGGTCAGGTAGCCGCGGAAATTCGTGATTTCCGTCGTCCCGAACCCTATAAGGGCAAGGGTGTTCGCTACACCGACGAGATCGTGCGTCGTAAAGAAGCCAAGAAGAAGTAGGGCATAGCAAATGAGCGATAAAAAAGTTATTCGTCTCCGTCGCGCTCGCCGTTCGCGTTTGAAGCAGCGCGAGCTGGAAGCCGTACGTCTGTGCGTGTACCGTTCTTCGCAGCACATGTACGCACAAGTGATCGCAGCTGATGGCGCCACTGTTTTGGCCAGCGCTTCCACGCTGGACTCCGATTTGCGCAGTGGCAACACTGGCAATATCGAAGCCGCCAAGAAAGTCGGTTTGCTGGTAGCTGAGCGCGCCAAGGCCGCCGGTGTAAGTCAGGTCTCCTTTGACCGTTCCGGCTTCAAGTATCATGGCCGCGTGAAAGCGCTTGCCGACGCCGCTCGTGAAGGCGGGCTGGAATTCTAAGGGTAGAGCTATGGCTAATTTCGAGCAAAAGCGCGACGAAGGTTACATTGAGAAACTCGTTCAAGTTAACCGCGTTGCCAAAGTAGTAAAAGGCGGCCGTATCTTCGCTTTCACCGCACTCACTGTAGTCGGCGATGGCAAGGGTCGCGTGGGTTTCGGTCGTGGTAAGGCGCGTGAAGTGCCTGCCGCTATCCAGAAAGCCATGGAAGCTGCACGTCGTAACATGATCCAGGTGGACCTTAACGGTTCAACTTTGCAATATCCGGTTAAAGCTGCACATGGTGCCTCCAAGGTATACATGCAGCCTGCTTCCGAAGGTACCGGCGTTATCGCTGGTGGCGCCATGCGCGCCGTCCTGGAAGCTGCTGGTGTGCATAACGTACTGGCCAAGTGTTACGGTTCCACCAATCCGGTCAACGTCGTCCAGGCCACTTACAAGGGCCTGAAATCCATGCAGTCGCCTGAGTCAGTAGCGGCCAAGCGTGGCAAGACCGTCGAAGACATCGTGGGGTAAGCTGTCATGGCTAATGCAACAATCAAAGTGACCCTGTTCAAAAGTGTTGTTGGGCGCCTGCCGAACCACAGACTCTGCGTCAAGGGTCTGGGTCTGCGTCGCATCAATCACACTGTCGAGGTCGAAGATACTCCGGCCGTTCGTGGGATGATCAATAAGGTCTCCTACATGGTTCGGGTAGAGGGTTAAGACATGAAATTGAATGATCTGCGTTCCGCGCCAGGTGCACGCCGTAACAAGCTGCGCGTTGGCCGTGGTATTGGTAGCGGCCTGGGCAAGACTGCCGGTCGTGGTCACAAAGGTCTGAGCTCACGTTCCGGCGGCACTGTTGCCCCCGGTTTCGAGGGTGGTCAGCAGCCTTTGCATCGTCGTCTGCCGAAGTTTGGTTTTACTTCGAAGATTGCGATGGTGACTGCCGAGATCCGCACCAGCGAGCTGAACAAGCTGGATGCTGACGTTATCGACCTGCAGGCTCTGAAAGATGCCAATATCATTGGCAACAAGTTTGTACGTGCCAAGATCGTCCTGTCCGGCGACATGACCAAAGCGGTCAACGTCAAAGGGCTGATGGCCACCAAAGGTGCGCGTGCAGCAATCGAAGCAGCTGGCGGCAAGTTCGAGGAATAAATGGCTAAGCAAGGCGCTCTCTCAGGAATCAAACAAGGCGGCTTAACGGAACTGTGGACGCGTCTGCGTTTTCTGTTCCTGGCGATCATTGTTTACCGCATCGGGGCGCATATCCCTGTTCCCGGTATCAACCCTGATCGTCTGGCTGATCTGTTCAGACAGAATGAGGGGACCATACTTAGCTTGTTCAACATGTTCTCGGGTGGTGCACTGGAGCGGATGAGTATCTTCGCTCTGGGCATCATGCCGTACATCTCTGCATCGATTATCATGCAGCTGATGACGGCGGTGAACCCGTCCCTTGAGCAGTTGAAAAAGGAAGGTGAATCCGGGCGTCGCAAGATTGCCCAGTACACCCGCTACCTGACTCTGGTTCTGGCGTTAATCCAGGCCGTCGGCATGTCGGTGGGTCTAGCTAGTCAGGGTGTTGCCTTCGATACTGGCTTTGGCTTTTACTTCCTGGCGGTGACCACTTTTGTGGCCGGCGCCATGTTCATGATGTGGCTGGGCGAGCAGATTACCGAGCGCGGTATTGGTAACGGTATATCCATGCTTATCTTTGCCGGCATTGTGGCGGGGCTGCCTAGCGCGGTCGGGCAGTCGTTTGAGGCGGCTCGTCAGGGTGATATCAACATCTTCGCCCTGATTGCCATTGCGTTGCTGGCGATTGCGATGATTGCCTTTGTGGTCTTTGTTGAGCGCGGGCAGCGGCGGATCACCGTCAACTATGCCAAGCGTCAGCAGGGCCGCAAGGTGTTTGCCGCGCAAACCAGCCATTTGCCGCTGAAGGTCAACATGGCAGGTGTTATTCCGGCGATTTTTGCCAGTAGCATTCTGCTGTTCCCGGCTTCGCTGGGTACCTGGTTCGGTCAGGGTGAAGGTCTGGGTTGGCTGCAAAGCATCTCCCAGTCTCTGGCCCCAGGCCAGCCGTTGAACATTATTCTGTTTAGTGCAGGGATCATTTTCTTCTGCTTCTTCTATACAGCGCTGATGTTCAATCCGAAAGATGTGGCTGAAAATCTCAAGAAGTCAGGTGCGTTTATTCCTGGCATCCGCCCAGGCGAACAGTCTGCCCGGTACATTGATGGTGTGTTGACACGCCTGACCATGTTCGGTGCCCTGTACATGACCGCGGTCTGTTTGTTGCCGCAGTTCCTGGTGGTGTCGGCCAATGTGCCCTTCTACCTGGGTGGGACTTCACTGCTGATCGTCGTAGTGGTTGTGATGGACTTCATGTCCCAAGTACAATCGCACCTCGTTTCTCAGCAGTACGAGTCTCTTTTGAAGAAATCCAACCTGAAAGGCTATGGCGGCAGCGGTATGCTGCGCTGAGTTTTTAGGTTCTAGGAGTCTGTTATGAAAGTTGCAGCATCAGTCAAGAAGCTTTGCCGTAACTGCAAGTTGGTACGTCGCAATGGTAGCGTTCGTGTCATCTGCAGTGCTGAGCCCCGTCACAAGCAGCGCCAGGGTTAATAATCCCTCTAGTTGATTGTCGACTACGTCTCAGGATAACCGCCACTCGGCCAGATAATTGGTCGGGTGGTTGATTTTTATATTTGTTAGCGCTACCCTACTGCACCCTTTTTCACACAACCTGTGAACTTTTCGGTTGAGTCAGGTAGCTGTCAGACGGAGTAAATTTGGATGGCCCGTATTGCAGGCGTCAACATCCCGGATAACAAACATACTGTTATCTCTTTGACCTATATTTTTGGTATCGGTCAAACCAAGGCACAGAAAATTTGTGCAGCGACTGGCATTGCGCCAGACGCAAAAATCAAGGATCTCAGCGAGGAGCAGGTTGATCTGCTACGCACCGAAGTGGGCAAGTCGAACACTGAAGGTGACCTGCGTCGTGCGGTCAACATGAACGTCAAGCGTCTTATGGATCTTGGTTGCTATCGTGGTCTGCGTCACCGTAAGGGCCTTCCGGTCCGTGGTCAGCGCACCAAGACTAACGCTCGTACCCGCAAGGGTCCGCGCAAGCCGATCCGTAAGTAATCGCGAAGGAATATACAGATATGGCTAAGCCTGCTGCTCGTGTACGTAAAAAAGTCAAAAAGACGGTGGTTGATGGGATTGCCCACATCCACGCTTCTTTTAACAACACCATCATTACCATTACCGACCGTCAGGGCAACGCTCTGAGCTGGGCGACTTCTGGTGGTTCCGGTTTCCGTGGTTCGCGTAAAAGCACCCCCTTTGCTGCCCAGGTTGCAGCGGAGCGTGCTGGTCAGGCTGCTTTGGAATACGGCTTGAAAAACCTCGACGTTAATGTGAAGGGCCCAGGCCCGGGTCGTGAATCGGCTGTTCGTGCTCTGAACTCTTGTGGCTACAAGATCAGCGGCATCACCGATGTCACCCCCATCCCACATAACGGCTGTCGCCCGCCTAAAAAGCGCCGCGTGTAACCAGGAGACGGAAATGGCTAGATATATTGGTCCCAAATGTAAACTGTCTCGTCGCGAAGGCACTGATCTGTTTCTCAAGAGCGGCGCTCGCGCTCTTGAATCCAAGTGCAACCTGGAGAGCCCTCCTGGTGTGCATGGTCAGCGTCGTGGTCGTCTCTCTGAGTACGGCACCCAACTGCGCGAGAAACAAAAAGTACGTCGTATCTACGGCATTCTTGAGCGTCAGTTCAGCAACTACTACAAGGAAGCTGCCCGTTTGAAGGGCGCTACCGGCGAGAACCTGCTGCAACTGCTCGAGCGTCGTCTGGACAACGTTGTATACCGTATGGGCTTCGGCTCTACTCGTGCCGAGTCACGTCAGCTGGTCTCTCACAAGGCTATCAGCGTTAATGGCAAGACCGTCAACATCGCTTCTTTCCTGGTATCCCCGGGCGACGTAGTGGCTGTTCGCGAAAAGGCCAAGAACCAACTGCGTATCGGTGGTTCCTTGGAGCTGGCAGCGCAGCGCGGTCAATCCGAGTGGTTGGAAGTGGATGCAGCCAAGAAGGAAGGTGTCTTTAAAAGCCTGCCCTCACGGAGTGATCTGTACGCCGACATCAACGAAAACCTGATCGTCGAGCTTTACTCCAAGTAAGTGACAGACAGCAAAAGGTGCCCCCATGCAAAGTTCGGTTACCGAGTTTCTAACACCACGTCATATTGACGTACAGGAAACCTCTCCCACGCGTGCCAAGATCACTCTTGAGCCGCTGGAGCGTGGTTTTGGCCATACCCTGGGCAATGCGTTGCGTCGCATTTTGCTCTCCTCCATGCCCGGTTGTGCCGTGGTAGAGGCGGAAATCGACGGCGTTTTGCATGAATACAGCGCCATCGAAGGCGTACAGGAAGATGTCATCGAGATCCTGCTGAACCTGAAGGGTTTGGCGATCAAGATGCACGGCCGTGATCATGTAACTCTGACCCTGTCCAAAAAAGGACCGGGCCAGGTGACTGCAGCTGATATTCAGCTGGATCACGATGTCGAAATCATCAACCCTGATCACCTGATTGCTACCTTGTCTGACAATGGTGTGCTGAACATGAAAATAACCGTGGCCCGTGGCCGTGGTTATGAGCCCGCTGATTCTCGTCAATCCGACGATGATGAAAGCCGCTCCATCGGCCGGTTGCAGCTGGACGCGACTTATACCCCGGTTCGCCGTGTGGCATATGTTGTGGAAAGCGCCCGTGTTGAGCAGCGCACCAACCTCGACAAGCTGGTTATTGACCTGGAAACCAACGGTACGCTGGACGCTGAAGAAGCCATCCGCCGTGCTGCGACCATCCTGCAACAGCAGCTGGCCGCCTTCGTTGACCTGAAAGGTGAGCACGAACCCGTTGTTGAACAGCAGGAAGACGAGATTGATCCGATCCTGCTGCGTCCGGTTGATGACCTTGAGCTGACTGTACGTTCAGCCAACTGTCTGAAAGCCGAAAATATTTACTATATTGGCGATCTGATCCAGCGTACCGAAGTGGAACTGCTGAAGACTCCCAACCTGGGCAAGAAATCCCTGACCGAGATCAAGGACGTTCTGGCCTCACGGGGTCTGTCACTGGGTATGCGTCTGGACAACTGGCCGCCTGCAAGCTTGAAGAAGGACGACAAGGTTTCGGCCTAATCGTCTCGACACCGAGGAATTGAGAGATGCGTCATCGTAAAAGTGGTCGTCACCTGAGTCGGACCAGCTCACACCGTAAGGCCATGTTCCAGAACATGGCGGTGTCGCTGTTCGCGAACGAACTGATCAAAACCACTCTGCCCAAGGCCAAGGAATTGCGCCGTGTAGCCGAGCCTTTGATCACCCTGGCGAAGGAAGATACCGTCGCCAATCGCCGTCTGGCATTTGACCGCACCCGCAGCAAAGAAGCTGTTGGCAAGCTGTTCAATGACCTGGGCAAGCGTTATGCAGACCGTCCCGGCGGGTATGTGCGTATTCTCAAGTGCGGTTTCCGCACTGGTGACTCTGCGCCCATGGCCTACGTCGAGCTGGTTGATCGCCCTGAACTGGCTGCTGCCAGCGAAGAGTGATAGCAAAGCGTTAGAAAAAACCGGACCTTGTGTCCGGTTTTTTTGTGCCTGTGATTTGTCTGCTGATGAGGGGTTTGGTCGATGTTGATCGTCGGCGGCGGTTGGGAGGACAGCCTTTGTAGTGAAATTTCCAAGCGTAGTGGTGAGGGCTGAAACCGAGAGCCCTACGCATGACACGCTACAAGCCATCCATGGGGCTCGTCGGCGCACGTCCCTGTGCGCCGACGGTCATGTGTAGGGCCCTCGGTTCCAGCCCAGCGCGGCATCTATGCGTTCTGATAGCTGAATTCGAAGAATCGTGAAGCAGTTTGGACGGTTTATATGCATTAGCGCGCCTGCCACCCTGATCAGACCGTCGATGGCAGGGATGCCATCGATGAGCTACAGGGACGTACTTGCAGCGTGTCTGAGCAGGGTGGCAGGCGCGCTAAGGCCGGCGCAAAACCCGACAAAAAGCAAATCAATCGCGATCCCGCTCAAGCAGCGGCCCAAGAAAGCGTCCGGTGTGTGAAGCTTCCACAGTGCTGACGTGCTCGGGCGTGCCGGTAGCAATAATATAGCCACCCTTGGAGCCGCCCTCAGGCCCAAGATCGACCACCCAATCAGCCGTCTTGATCACATCCAGGTTGTGCTCGATCACCACCAGGGTATTGCCGTGGTCACGCAAGCGATGCAGTACATCGAGTAACTGCTGGATGTCGGCGAAGTGCAGGCCCGTAGTCGGCTCATCGAGAATGTACAGGGTTTTGCCTGTGTCGCGCTTGGACAGCTCGCGGGCCAGCTTGACGCGCTGGGCTTCGCCACCTGACAGCGTAGTCGCGGATTGGCCCAGGCGGATATAGGACAAACCTACATCAATCAAGGTCTGCAGCTTGCGCGCCAGTGCCGGGACCGCCTCGAAGAACTCGCGGGCTTCTTCGATGGTGAAGTCGAGCACCTCGTGGATGTTCTTGCCCTTGTACTTGATCTCCAGCGTCTCGCGGTTGTAGCGCTTGCTCTTGCACACATCACAGGGCACATAGATGTCCGGCAGAAAGTGCATCTCTACCTTGATCAGGCCATCGCCCTGACAGGCTTCGCAGCGGCCACCCTTGACGTTGAAGGAGAACCGCCCGGCCTTGTAGCCGCGCGAACGTGCTTCCTGGGTGCCGGCAAACAGCTCGCGAATCGGCGTGAACAAACCAGTGTAGGTAGCTGGGTTGGAGCGGGGAGTCCGACCGATGGGGCTCTGGTCAATATCCACTACCTTGTCGATATGCTTCATGCCATCGAAGCTGTCGTAGGGGGATGCTTCCAAGGTAGTGGCGCCGTTGAGCTCGGTCGCAGTAATCGGGTACAGGGTATTATTGATCAGTGTTGATTTGCCCGAGCCGGATACGCCCGTGACACAGGTCATCAGGCCCACCGGGATTTCCAGATTGACCTTGTGCAGGTTGTTACCGCAGGCTCCTTTGAGGCGTAACCACTTGTCCTTCTGCGGTGGGTTGCGCTTGGCGGGTATGGGAATCTTCACCTTGCCTGAGAGGTATTTGCCAGTGAGTGAGGCCGGGTTGTTCATTACCTCATCGGCAGTGCCTTGGGCGACAATTTCGCCACCGTGGACGCCGGCGCCGGGGCCGATATCCACTACATAGTCGGCCAGGCGAATCGCATCTTCGTCGTGTTCAACCACAATAACCGTATTGCCCAGGTCACGCAGATGAATCAGCGTGGACAAAAGGCGCTCGTTATCACGTTGGTGCAGGCCGATAGAGGGCTCGTCAAGGATGTACATTACACCCACCAGGCCCGCGCCAATCTGGCTGGCGAGGCGGATACGCTGGGCTTCACCGCCAGACAGCGTGTCGGCGCTGCGGTCCAGCGACAGGTAGTCCAAGCCGACGTTGACCAGGAACATCAAGCGCGCGCGGATTTCCTTGAGGATCTTTTCGGCAATCTCACCGCGGCTGCCGTCCAGGCTCAAGCCGGTAAAATACGCCGCTGCCTCGCCAACCGGCAGCGTGGTGACCCCAGGCAGGTTACGCCCATCGATAAAGACGTGGCGCGCTTCGCGGCGCAGCCGCGTGCCGCTGCAGGAAGGGCAGGGCTGGGTGCTCAGGTACTTACCCAATTCTTCACGCACACTCTGCGATTCGGTCTCGCGGTAGCGTCGCTCCAGGTTCGGCACTATGCCTTCAAAGGGGTGATTGCGCATGACGATGTCGCCACGGTCATTCAGATAGCGGAAAGACACCTTTTCCGTACCCGTACCGTGCAGCACCAGCTTGCAATGCTTGTCTTCCAGCTCGCCGAACGGTACCTCCAGCGAGATGCCGTAATGATCAGCCAGTGAGCTGAGCATCTGAAAATAGTAGACGTTGCGTCGATCCCAGCCGCGGATCGCGCCTTCTGCCAGGGTCAGCTCGCCGTTGACCAGCCGCTTGCTGTCAAAGAACTGTTTAACACCCAGTCCATCACAGGTAGGGCAGGCGCCGGCGGGGTTGTTGAAAGAAAACAGTCGCGGTTCCAGTTCGCTGATCGAGTGTCCGCACTGGGGGCAGGCAAAACGCGCGCTGAAGGTCAGCTCTTCGCCTTCCTCACCATCCATGGGCGCGACGATGGCGATGCCGTCGGCCAGGTTCAGGCAGGTTTCGAACGATTCCGCCAGACGCAACTGCAGATCCTCGCGGACCTTGAAGCGATCCACTACCACTTCAATGGTGTGTTTGCGGTTCTTCTCCAGTGCCGGCGGTTCATCCAGATCATGGATGCGGCCATTGATGCGCGCACGGACGAAGCCTTGAGCCCGCAATTCATCCAGGAGCGCCAGATGCTCACCCTTGCGTTCGCGCATGACCGGAGCAAGCAGCATCAGCTTGCTGCCCTCGGGCATCGCCAGAACCTGGTCGACCATCTGGCTGACGGTTTGTGCAGCCAGCGGCAGGTCGTGATCGGGGCAACGCGGTTCACCAACGCGGGCAAACAGCAGGCGCAGGTAGTCGTAGATTTCGGTAATGGTACCCACGGTGGAGCGGGGGTTGTGCGAAGTGGATTTCTGCTCGATGGAAATCGCCGGCGATAAACCTTCGATATGATCGACATCGGGCTTTTCCATCATCGATAGAAATTGCCGCGCGTAGGCCGAGAGCGACTCGACATAGCGGCGTTGCCCCTCGGCATAGAGGGTGTCAAAAGCCAGGCTCGACTTGCCCGAGCCAGACAGGCCGGTAATCACGATCAGTTTGTCGCGCGGCAGATCGAGGTCAATGTTCTTCAGGTTGTGGGTGCGCGCCCCACGGATCGAAATGGTATCCACAGTACATTTACCCTACGGCCAGCAAAGCAGAACAGTATACGTTGTCTGGCAGCGGCCCGGCAAAACACCGGGCAACAAACCGATGACAGGGAAAGCCGGCTTTGCAACGGGAGATGTCCGTTTCTGCTTGTGGCGGGCAACATGTTAGAATCCGTCGCCTTTCGTGGCGCTACTGTGGCGCTGTGACATTCATCCAGTCATCAAGCAGGGAAAGCCATGCACCAGGCCGATCGCATGACGTCCTCCGAACAGCGTGCCGCGAGCTCGCTGGCTGCGGTGTTTGCCTTTCGCATGCTTGGGCTTTTCATGGTGCTGCCGGTGCTGGCCACCTATGGCGGCTCGTTGCGAGATGCCACGCCGCTGCTGATCGGCATTGCGATTGGCGCCTATGGTTTGACTCAGGCCTTCCTGCAGATTCCCTTTGGGATGCTGTCTGACCGCATTGGGCGCAAGCCGGTGATCATTGGTGGCTTGCTGTTATTCGCGCTCGGCGGGTTGGTGGCAGCGCAGGCCGAGACCATGCAGGGCGTGATCGTTGGTCGAATTATTCAGGGTGCCGGTG
Organism: Halopseudomonas pelagia; assembly: GCF_009497895.1. Classification (NCBI taxonomy): domain Bacteria; kingdom Pseudomonadati; phylum Pseudomonadota; class Gammaproteobacteria; order Pseudomonadales; family Pseudomonadaceae; genus Halopseudomonas; species Halopseudomonas pelagia. The sequence continues at coordinate 766,656 of NZ_CP033116.1, forward strand.
CGATCGCTGCTGCGGTGATGGCGCTGGTTGCGGATCTAACGCGCGAGCAGCACCGCACCAAGGCCATGGCGATGATCGGTATGAGCATCGGCGTGTCCTTCGCGGTAGCGATGGTCGCCGGACCGGTGATTGCTGCGCGCGCCGGACTGCAGGGGGTTTTCTACAGTACCTCGGCGTTGGCGTTGGTAGGCATCATGTTGGTTATCTGGATCGTACCCACGCCGCATCAGGCATTACGGCATCGTGAAGCGGGTATGGTCCGCAGTGCCTTTCTGCCAAGCCTGCGCAACAAGGATCTGCTGCGGTTGAACTACGGTATTGCTGTATTGCATGCAATTTTGATGGCCAGCTTCGTCGCCATCCCTCTGGCATTGCAGGAGCAGGCCGGCCTGCCCCGCGAGGAGCATTGGTGGGTTTACTTGTCGGCGCTGCTGCTGTCTTTCTTCGCCATGGTGCCTTTTATCATCTATGCCGAGCGCCAGCGGCAAATCAAGCGAGTGGTGTTGGGCGCTATTATCCTGTTGGCTCTGGTGCAACCGATGATGTGGTTGGGCATGGGTTCACTGCCGTGGCTGGTGGCGGCCATAGTGCTGTTTTTTGTTGGTTTCAATTTGCTCGAAGCTACACTGCCATCGCTGCTCAGCAAGATCGCGCCGGCGGGCGGCAAAGGTACGGCAATGGGCGTTTATTCCACCAGCCAGTTCGCTGGTGCGGCGCTGGGGGGGCTGATTGGCGGCGCGGTATTCGGCGCCTGGGGACTGGGCGGGGTTTTCCTCTGCTGTGCACTACTCGCGGTTTCCTGGTGGGCGATTGGTGTTACCATGAGTGAACCACCTTATGTAACAAGCTACCGCCTGCCGTTGTCCCTGGCGTTGGTTGGGGATGAGGCGTTGCCCCGGCGGATTCTAGCGGTTCCGGGGGTAGCAGAAGCGGTGGTTGTGGTCGAAGAGGCCGCAGCCTATCTAAAAGTCGATACACAGGTACTCGATCGTGAGGCGCTGGACCGGGTCGTCAACCCGGCCTGAACCGGTCAGTACACAGGAGAAAAGCATCATGGCCAGAGGCGTCAACAAGGTAATTTTGATCGGTAATGTCGGCGGCGATCCAGAAGTACGCTACCTGCCCAATGGTAATGCCGTTGCCAACATCACCCTCGCCACCAGTGACAGCTGGAAGGACAAGCAGACCGGCCAGCAGCAGGAACGCACCGAGTGGCACCGCGTGGTGTTCTTTGGGCGTATCGCCGAGGTTGTTGGCGAATACGTACGCAAGGGCTCGAAGATGTATATCGAAGGTCGCCTGCAGACCCGCGAATGGGAAAAGGACGGCGTCAAGCGCTACACCACGGAAATCGTTGTGGACATCGGTGGCCAGATGCAGTTGCTCGATGGCAAGCCCCAGGGCGGCGAGCAGGGCATGGCCCCGCGGCCACAGCAACAGCGCCCGGCGGCTCAGCAGCCAGCTCCGCAGCAGCAGCCAGCGCAACAGGCGCCGCAGCAGGCAACGCCGGATTACGACAGCTTTGATGACGACATTCCTTTCTAGAGGATACCTTAGCAAGCAAAAAACCGGGCTTACTGTTTCCAGTAGCCCGGTTTTTTATTGGCAGAGAAATGACCGAAGGTGACGCTCAGAAATTGAAGGTGTAGCGCACGATCACTCGGTTTTCATCTACATCGTTGGCATAGGTTGAGCGGTTGGTAGCGTTGCGCCAGCGGAACGACAGGTCCTTGAAGGTACCACGCTGAATCACGTAGGTGATGTCAGTCGAGCGCTCCCATTCCTGACCGCTTTTGCCACTGGCGCGCAGCGCCGCAGCACGTGCAGTACTTATGTTGGTGGGATCAACATCATCGCCGGTGACGTAACGGACGTTGAACTTGAGGCCCGGCAAGCCTAGCTTGGCAAAGTCGTAGTCATAGCGTGCATGGAATACCCGCTCGTTGGCTAGCGCAAAGGTGCTGGCCTGCATCTCGCTGAACAGATAAGTGTCGCTGCCACCAATATAGGTATAGGCGGTGTCTCCGGATACCTTCTGATAGCCACCGCTGAAGGTGTGCCCGGCAATGCTGTAACCGAAGTTGGAGCTGATGGTCTGGTTATCCATTCTTCCAGCCAGGCTGCGGCCGGTATCGCTCGCATCGAAATAGCGGACTTCAGCAAACGCCGACCCGGCTCCCAGTGGTGTGGTGTACTTGAAGCCCATGAAGTCCCGGCGAAATATGTCCTCAAGCTCACTGGCGTGATAACTGATGCGCAGATTCGGCATCAGGTTATACTCGAGGTTGGCGTAAAGCAGGCGGTCGCTATTGGCGGCGGTGGAATAAGCGCCCAGTTGGCCCATGACCGTAAGATCCTCAAAATTACTCGAGTCACGCTGCTTTACCGAGCCAACCTTGCCCAGCGTCAGGGTCAGGTCACCCAGGTCCTTGGATACCAGTTGCGTGCCCCGATACACCTGGGGGAAAAGCCGACTGGCGTTGGAGGCTAGTAGTGGCAGGGTCGGAATCAACCCGCCGACGCGTAATTCGCTCTCCGCCAGGCGCGCCTTCAAAGTCATGGCCATTTTGGAGTAATCATCCTCAGGTCTGCCGTCGGAATCGCTGGGCAACAGTCCCGTGCCGCGACGAGCCGGGCTGGAGTCGAGTTTCAAACCCAGCATGCCGATGGCATCGATACCGAAACCGACAGTCCCGGGCGTGTAGCCCGATTGCAGTTGCAGAATAAAACTCTGGCCCCACTCCTCGCGCTTGGACTGCGTTGCGGTGCTGTCTCGAAAGTCGCGGCTGAAATACTGATTGCGCAGCTCCAGGCTGCCTTTGGCGTCGCCGATGAAGTCGGCGAAGGCGTTGGTGGTGAGGCTACCCAAGCCCAGCAGCAGCGTGGTGCCCATGATGTGGCGAGTGATTCTTGTCATTGTATTCTCCACTGGTCTTTAGTTTTGTTGTTCATGTCCTGAATTCAGGGCGAGCAAACCCGCGCGATTGAAAATCACGTTGAAAAAGCTCAGATGTGTTTGGTGTTGCCGGCGCCGCTTCAGGCGAGATCTAGTTGTGGGCCATAGGCTGTCCTTTTCAGCAATTGAACGGGGTTAACGCGGCAGGGTAGAGGAGCTGAGCAACTTCCTGGCGCGGTCGATGACTGGTTGATCAATCAGCTTGCCCTTCAGGCTGATTGCACCTACACCGGTGTGGGCCTCAACCTCACTGATGACGGCTTGGGCCCATTGAACTTCGTCCTCCGAGGGCAGAAAGCCTTGATTGATCTGTGCAACCTGACGGGGATGAACGCAAAGTTTGCCGCCAAAGCCTTTGCTGCGAGCGCCCAATACATCAATACGCAGTTGCTCGTCGTCATCCAGCGCAACGGTTACGCCATCGACGGGTGCATCAATTCTGGCGATGGCAGAGGCGATCACCAGCCGCGACCGGGCATAGAGCAGCTCCAGGTCGTCACCAATGATGCCGGTGTCGAGTTGGAAGTCCACCGAACCAAACGCCAGTCGCTCGACCTTGGGCGCCTGTGCTACCTCCACGGCATTCCACACGCCCAGGGCAGTTTCCACGATCGGGAAAATATTCACACCGGGACGCAGGCGCTCGGCCAGCTGACTGATTTGTTCGGCCCGTTCTGCCTTGGGCAGAGCCACCAGGGTAACGCCTTCAAGCTCAAGCAATTCGCAGTCGTCGTTGAACCATTCGGTGTCTGTGCCATTGAGCCTGACGCAGGCTTTGCCTCCGGCTTCCAGCCACGCGCGCACGGCAGCGCGCGCCACGCTTTTGCGGTCAGGGGTAACAGCGTCTTCCAGATCAATGACGACTACATCTGCACCAGAGTTGCAGGCCTTATCGAATCGTTCAGGACGATCACCGGGTACAAACAGATAGGATCTTGCTGACATAAAACTCTCCAATTAATGGTCTGATGCGTTTTTCGGACGCAACTCGGACTATGTGTCGGTTTGACCGGCACAGAAGTCAGCTGGGTTTGGGTTGCCTTCGAGGTAAAGCCAGAGATAGCCCGGTGAGCAACAGAATGAAGCCGAAAAGGGTGAATCCTGTGCCGATGGATCCGGTCGCTTGCGTAACCAGAGCGAAAACAGGTGGGCCGGTGACCACACCGAAATAAGTGAAGAACAGGGTGCCGCCGGTAACCACACCGGCTTTCCCGGGGGGAGCAAGGCGGGCGACTTCCGCCAGGTAGACACCGTTCCAGCCGATCGCGGTAGCGCCAAAGCAGATGCTAATTACGATTACGGTTATCAAAGGCCAGTCCGGGGTAAAACTCGCCGTCACCAACGAAGAGATCGCCATGCACAGGGCCAGTGCACTGAGTAGAACGCGGGGTGATATCCAACGGTCAGCAATCCAGCCCCACAGAATCCGGCCAACAATACCCGCTGCCTGCGTGGCGGTCAGAATAAGACCCGCCGCAACCAGGCCCATGCCGTAAACCTGGGTAAGATGCAGGACCAGATAGGTGGTAAGGCACAGCTGTATGGCGCCGAAGAAAAACGAGCATAACGCCAGATCGCGCAGGGGTTTGTGCTCGAATATCAGCCGAAATGGCTTGGCCAGATTGGCTAACGAACCTCTGGTTGGCTCAAGCGGGGTTTCCAGCTGAGTCCGGTAGCACTGAGCGATGGCCGCCGTTACCAGGCAAGCGATCGAGACGGCCAGCACAGACCCTTGCCAATGCAGACTGACCGCCAGCATCGGAACGAAGGCACCTGCAAGAGCGCCGCCGACCGGTACGCCGGTCTGCTTGATTGAGAACATCAAGCCCATCAGGTGCGAAGGTGTGGTGGTGGCGAGAATATGCGAGCTTGCCGGCGTGATAGGGCCATAACCAAACCCGATCAACAAGGCGCTGGCAAACATCGCCCACAGTGTGCCGTAACTACAGCAGGCAAGACCCGCCGCGCACAATAGCAGGGATACCTGGCTGCTGCGGATTGCGCCAAAACGGCTGACCAGATCACCGCTGATAACACTGGAAAACATCGCGCCGACATAGATCAGAGCGACAAAATAACCCACGTGCGCCGCGTTCCCGCCGATATCACCGGCGGCCAATGGTGCGATGATCGGCACCGTCAGCGCCGCCATCGAGGCTAACGCCTGGATGGACAGGGTGATGGTGAGGGGCGCGACGATCTTGTTCACGCGTCCTTGCCCTGCCAGGTCAGGCGCTGGATTGTTGAGTAGCTGAAACGGTCACCTGGATGCAGGTTGACTGCCACTTCAAGCAGCTCACCATTACCGGTGGTGTACTTGCGCACAATCTGCAGCCCAGGCGAACCAGCCACCACCTTGAGTGCAGCAGCCTCTGTCTCGTTGATGGTCACGGCGCTGAGCGACTGACGCATCTCCACGAACTGCACGGAATATTTGCGCTCGATCAGCGAATAAATCGGCTGCTGGCCGTCCAGTTCATCGGCGATGCCGCGATAAGCGCGGGCGATATAAACCCGGGTAAGGGCGATGGGTTCCATATCCCCTTCCATATAGCGCAGGCCGCTGACTTCCAGCCAATCCTGCCCGGCCTTGCACTCCAGCAGCTCGGCGAGCTCTTCGTCAGTCGAAACGTCCCGCACTCCGGAAATGTCCAGACGCACGTCGCGAACATACTGGTGCAGGTCCGAGAGGCCTTCGCTGGATTGCACATAGCGGGAGGCCACATGCGTCGCCTTGACGCGAGTGCCCACGCCCTGCTGACGGGTGAGCAAGCCCATTTCGCTCAACTTGCGGATTGCCTCTCTGACCGTATGCCGGCTGACATTGAAGTGCTGGCAGAGTTCGTGCTCAGTGGGCAGCAGACCGCCCACCGGATAACGGCCCGACTTGATGTCGTCCATGAGTGCCTGCGCCAGCACCAGATAACGCGGTTGACCGGCAGTCAGCAAGGGAGGCAGTCCCAGGTTCATATCACATTGCTCCTAGTGAGTGTGGCTATCCACTCGTCATTGTTGTTGATTTGGCGCAGCATTGCTTCGGTATCTGCACCCAGGCGTGGGGCAGGGCGCGACGGCAGCTGTTCGCCAGGGCAGCGTACTGGGCAGGCCAGGGTCTTCACCGGGCCCCGAACCGGATGCTCTACATCGACAATCGAGCCCTGTTCGATGGCAAACGGATTGTCCAGCGCCTGGGCGATGTCATTTACCGGCGCGGCGGGTACCTTGCCAGCGAATTTTGTCATCCATTGCTCGGTAGTCGCCTGCATCAGGATGGCATCCAGCTCTTCCGTGAGTTCGTCACGGTTGGCCAGGCGCGCCTTGAAGTTGCAGAACCGCTCATCGGTGGTCCATTCGGGCTTGTCGATCAGATTGGCCAATACACCCCAGAACTTTTCCTTGTTGCACATGATGAACATCCAGCCGTCCTGAGTGCGGTACAGCTGGCTTGGCGTCAATGAAGGATGACCTGAGCGAGGAGTGCGCGACGTGACCACTCCCTCGTTGAGATACCAGGTGCCCAGGTAGTTCAGGTTATGCATGGCGACATCATACAGGCTCACATCGACATCACGCCCAACCCCGGTCGCCCGCGCGCCCACCAACCCGGCCAACAGTGCCATGGCAGCGGTGGTGCCGGTCATCATGTCAATGATGGAAATGCCGAATCGCGCTGGCGGGCCGCCGGGCTCGCCGGTTAGCGACAGGTAGCCGGCCTCGGCCTGCATCAGATAGTCATAGCCCGGCCAGGCCTTGCGCTCTCCCTCGCGGCCATAGGCGGAAAGGTGGGCGCAGACGATAGCCGGGTTGTGCTCTTTCAGATCGGCATAGGTCAGCCCCAACTTGACCGGCAGGTCGCCGCGCAGGTTGTCGAATACGGCGTCTGCTTCTGCCACCAGTTTGTGCAGAATGGCTTTGCCTTCAGGCTGCTTCAGATCCAGTGTCATGCTCTTCTTGTTGCGGTTGAAAGACTGGAAGAAGTGGCTGTCGCCTTCCTCAAAGAAATACGGCCCTACACCGCGGCCGACATCGCCGCCGTCGTTGGGGTTTTCAATCTTGATCACTTCTGCGCCCAGATCGGCCAGATGCTGGGTGCCGAAGGGGCCGGCACCGTACTGTTCCACGGAAATGATGCGTACGCCTGCAAGTGGGAGCGTCATACGGGGTTCCTTTCAATCAGTTGCTTGGCAATGATGATGCGCTGCATTTCATTGGTACCTTCACCAATGGTCAGCAGAGGCGAGTCGCGATAGAGACGCTCGACGTTGTATTCCTTGGAATAGCCGTAACCGCCGTGGATACGCATGGCGTCCATGGAGTTGGTCACCGCAGACTCGGTGGCGAAGTACTTGGCCATGCCGGCTTCCATGTCGCAACGCTCGCCACGGTCGTAGGCTTTGGCTGCTGACTCGACTAGGAGGCGCGAGGCTTCCACCCGCGTGGCCATTTCGCCGAGCATCAGCTGGATTGCCTGGTGTTCGCAGATGGGTTTGCCGAATGTCTTGCGAATCTGCGAATAGCTGGTGGCTTCCTGCAATGCCGCGTTGGCGACGCCAACACCACGGGCGGCGACGTTGATACGCCCCAGTTCCAGTCCGGACAGGACCTGCTTGAGGCCCACGCCTTCGACACCACCGATCAAGCGATCCACCGGCACCTTGTAGTCTTCGAACGAAAGCTCGCAGGTGTCGATACCGCGATAGCCAAGCTTTTGCAGTTTGCGCGTAACGATGAATCCTGGACCCTTTTCAGCAATCAGCCAGCTCATGCCCTTGTGCCGAGGCTCGGCAGTGGGGTCGGTTTTTACCAGCAAGGCCACGCAAGTACCTTCCTTGCTATTGGTGATCCAGGTCTTGGCGCCATTGACGATATAGTGGTCCCCTTCACGCTTTGCGACGGTACGGATAGCTTGCAGATCGGTCCCTGTATCGGGCTCGGTCAGGCCGATGGCGCCGCGCATTTCGCCAGTGGCAAACTTGGGCAGATAGTGATTTTTCTGCTCCGGGGTGCCATGGCGCTGAATCGCAGAGGCCATGATCAGGTGCGAATTGATGATGCCGGAGAGAGACATCCAGGTCGTGGAGATGCGCTCGACGATCTTGGCATAAGTGGAGGTACTCATGCCCAGCCCACCGTACTCCTGATCGATGATGCAACCAAACAGGCCCATTTCCTTCATCATCTCGACGATTTCGTGGGGGTATTCGTCATCGTGCTCCAACTGGCGTACCTGGTGCTTTACCTGGGTTTCCAGAAAGCGGTCCAATGCGTCCAGCATCATGACTTCCTGCTCTTGCTGCTCGGTCAAATTACTCATGAGTCTTTTCTCTCTTTGTTAAGCCCGGGCTACCAGCGACCGGGAAAATGTCAGGGCGTCCACACCGCTATCTACGTTCAGGATCAGCTCGCGAATCTGTTCGGCTCGCGCTGCACTGACTACAAGGGCGGTGTTTTCCATGAATTTGTTGACGATGTCGGCGTTGCTCAGCGGGCGATCTGCTGCGCCGCGGTTGATCGCTTCCCGATGGCGGAACTCGCGGCCATCGTTGAGCTCAACGATGACTTCGCCGGAGTAGTGACGAGGGAAGCCGGAATCCGGGTCCGCTTCGTAGTCAACCTTGGCAGCCAGTGCCAGTACATCAGCAGCCTTGAGCGCATCGGCCTCCTGCTCGGCGAGGCCGAAACGACCTCTCAACAAGCCGCTGGCGACCGCGTAGGGAATGCTGAACTGGGCGTCGTAACTGTTCTGGGGCCGGCGCTTGTTGGCGACCGGCTCACAGACAATGCCAATCACTTCCGCGGGCACCAGTGCGCGAATTCGCTTGATCTGCGCGATATCAAATTCTGCACGCTCATGCAGGGCTATTGCGGAATCAGCGCAGGCATGAGTGAAGTGGCACGCTGGCAACGGCTTGACCGCAACCTGAGTCAGCTCCCAGACCTGACCCAGGTCGGCGGTGGCCAAGCCCAGATCACAGTCCTGAGCGCGTTCGCCCAGGTGGCTGTTGTAAAGACCAAAGCGGCCTTCATAAACGGCTCTGGGGCCAATGAACCCGTGCCGGGCATAGGTGGCAGCGGTCACGCCTGCCACGCCAGCCCAGCCGGGATGCAGACGCTTGGTCCAGGCGCCGTCCTGCAGAAATTCCAGATTTCCGGACGCCATACTCAGGGCAATGCCCTGCGCCATGGCCATTTGCGCGGCGCTCTGGTTTTGCAGTTTGGCCGTGACCAGAGCGCTAGAAAATGCGCCGATCAGTCCGGTGGGATGAAACCCGACCTGATGGAAACCACCCTTGGCTACGGAAGCCAACCGCGTGGCGATTTCCATGCCCAGCACGTAGGCACTGAGCAGATCCTTGCCGCTGGCACGAGTATCGGCAGCCACTGCCATAACCGTCGGCAGCACGCTGGCGGTGGCGTGGATAACGCCTCTGGCGTGAGTGTCGTCATAGTCCAGGCCATGAATCAACACGCCGTTCATCAGAATGGCGTCGCGTAGAGCCAACTGTGCATCCATGCCGATCACCTGGCTGGTACCACTTCCCAGCTCGGTACTGGCCGCCAGCGCACGCTTGGCAAAGTCGTAACGGGTAGAGGCCAGCGCGATGCCGATGGCATCCAGCATCAGATGTTTCGCGCGGTCGCGAACGACCGTAGGAATGGCGTCATAGGTAAAGCGCGCCGCATAGTCTGCCAATGCTTCGGCAATCAAGGGTTTGCTGGCAGTTGATGGGGGCTGCGATGGCATAGTCATATTTCCTCAGGAAACCAGGGCCAGGGAGATGGCCGGAATAAAGGTGATCAACCCAAGCCCTACCAGCCTGACCAGATAGAACGGCAGTACGCCTCTGGCCACTTCATGCACGGGCAGCTTGGTGATGCCGCTCATGACGAACAGATTCAGGCCGATGGGGGGCGTCAGCGTGGCAATCTCGACGTTGGCGACCATGATCACGGCGAAGTGGATTGGATCGATACCCAGCGCAGTCGCGACCGGGAACAGCAGCGGCGAGGTGAGAACGATCATGGCCACGCCGTCGAGGAACATCCCGAGGATCAGTAGCAGTAGATTGGCGATGATCAGAAACTGCCAGGCTGTGATGTTCTGCTCAGTGATGAATTCGATGAGCATGGCGGACACGCCCAAGCGCGCCAGTACAAAGCCGACCAGACTGCCGCCCATGACCACAGCGAAGATCATCGTGGTTTGCAGTAGCGAATCCCGTGCAACGGTCCAGACCCCGCCGAGCGTGACGCTGCGGTAGACCAGCAGGCAGAGCAAGGCAGCATAGGCAGCTGCGAAGGCAGATACTTCGGTAGGCGTCAGAAAACCGGTGTAGATGCTGCCCAGAATCAGTACTGGCATGGCCAGCGCCGCAGCGGCACCCGGTAGCTTGCGCGAAAACAAACCCCAGTCGGCACGCTGGACCGGGCCACCGTAATTGTTCTTGCGAGCAAAGAAGACCACTGCCAGCATCAGCAAGGTAGCTTCCATCAGGCCGGGAAAGATACCGGCGATGAACAGCTTATCGATAGGTAGGCCAACAATGGAGCCGATCAGGATAAAGCCCAGTGAAGGGGGGATCATCAGACCTAGTGTGCCGCCTACGGCAACAATGGCGGCGGAGAAGCGCGGCGGGTAGTTTTCCTTGCGCAGGCCTTCTACCGTGGAGGAGCCGATAGCCGCCGCCGAGCCGACGCTTGAGCCGGAAACGGCCGCAAAGAATACGCTGGCAATCATCGCAGTCAGGGCCAGTCCGCCCTTTATGCGCCGCACGACACTGCCGATAAGCTGAATCAAAATCTCGGCGATATTGCCCTTCATCATCAGATTGCCGGCCAGCACGAACATCGGAATGGCCATCAGCGGGTAACTATTGACGGATTTGAACGCGGTTTGCGCGATGACGGTCATCGGCACGCCGGCAACCAGCAGAATCATGCCGGTGGTTACCAGCCCCATGGCGATGGCGGCATGCGTGCCGATCGCCAGGAACAGGATCATTGTTATCAGAGCCAGGAGTATTAGCATTGTTCTGGTTCGTCCTATATCTGCGGGCCATGGTTGGAGTCTTCAACGATGAAGGGATCTTCATCCTTGATCACCCGGACCAGGCAGCCGATGTAATAGAGCATGAAGATCAGCGCGCCAATCGGCATGACCATGAATAGCGCCCACAGCGGCAGGTCGAGGTTTGACTCGGTCATCATGCCCATTGAGTGGTAGCGGATCAGTTGGGGAACGGCTGCAGCGAACAGCAGGCCGCAAAAGCCGATGCCCAGCAGGCTGGCCAGCAGGTTCATGACCCGCCGCATTTTCGGGCCAAGATGGGCCACCAGCAGATCGGTACGAATATGGTGTCCTGCGCGGCCCGCCATGCCCAGAGTCAGAAAAAAAGCCCAGACCATGAGGTAGCGAACGCTTTCTTCGGCCCAGAACGAACTGGAATCGAAAAACGCACGCGAAGATCCCTCGAACAGCATCACGCCGCACGACAACAGAAACATGACGGTGGCGATATTCATCAGGACTCTGGATTCGATGACCTGCCAGAGCCCCGCCTTGCGGCGGGCTCCCTGGCTTTGATCAGCGCTAGCGGTAGGAGTGCTGGCGTTATGATCAGCCTTCATCGATGCACTCCTGCTGTACCGCCTTCATCTTCGGCAGCACGTCCGGATACTCTTCAGCGAACAGCTCGACATTGCGTTCTGACAGGGTCCTCCAGCGCTCACTTTCCTCTTCGTCGACGGTATGAAAAGTGGCGCCCTGAGCGACCATCCGATCAATCAGCTCCTCTTCTTCAGAGACAACCTCTTTCCATTGTTTGGCGACGATCTCGTCAATGGTTTGCGAGATGGCATCCTGTTGCGATTGCGGCAGGCTGGAGAACCAGCCGTTGTCTACTGTGACGGCATAGGTGGTGAGCGAGAAGTTAGGCACGTACAAAGCATGCTTGCCGGTCATGCCGATCATCTCGGCCCAACCGCCTGCCGAGGTGAAGACCCCGTCAATGGCGCCTTGGCCCAGAGCGCTGCTCATTTCCGAGGCGGGCATCGACACCGGGCTGGCGCCCAATGACTTGATGGTTTCCAGGAACACGCGGCCGCCAATCACCCGTATTTTGGTTCCGGCGAGGTCTTCCAGTTTCTTCGCTTCAAGGTCGCTGAAAATAAAGAACAGGTCTGACGCGCAGAGCAGACCCAGAATCTTCAGGTTGCGAGGCTCGACGTAGTCCGACATCAACTGGGTGATGCCCTTGGCATAGCACTGGTTGTTCATCAACTCATCGCTAAGCGCGAAGGGCAGGTTGATGGCGCCAGTGCGCCGCTCTATGGTTTCGATTCTTACCGACACCGGCCAGACCATATGCACCGCGCCGGTACCCAAGGCTGCGACGGCATCCTGGTCGGTATAGAGCTGGCCTGCCGGAAACACCTTGACGTCGATCTCGCCATTGGTGCGCTCGCCGACTTTCTTGGCGAACTCCTGCATATACTGATTTTTCCAGTGGGTGGTAGATACCTCGTTGGGTAGAACCAGTTCAACCGCCTGGGCGTGAGCACCCAGGGCCAGCGAACAAGAGGTAATGGCGGCGGTAATGAAGCTATGGAGCTTTTTCATGGAACTCATCCTCAATTGTTATTGTTGAGAGGTACGATGTTTCAGTCTTTCTAGCCTGCCAGCGGGTTGTATATTCCGGCGTCAGCGGTCGTGCACCTCAGTAGTTGGCGGCGTCGTCCGTGCTGCCTTCACGTTTCTGAATCAATACGTTGCGTTCAAACGACATGAAGATTGTGCCGTCAGCTTTCTTGCCCAGCGTCTTGACCGTAATGATGCCCTGGTTAGGTCGGGACTTTGACTCGCGCTTGTCGAGTACTTCGGATTCGGCGTAGATGGTGTCACCGGCAAAAACCGGCGCGGTCAGCTTTATGTCGTTCCAGCCAAGGTTGGCGACGGCCTTGCCGCTGACATCCGGGACGGTCATCCCCAATACCACTGCCAGACTCAAGCCGCTGTTGATAAGCAGCTTGCCGAATTCGCTCTTTTCCGCGAATGCGGCATCACAGTGCATCGGGTGATTGTTCATGGTCATCAACGAGAACTGGATATTGTCCGTGTCTGTCAGCGTGCGGCCGGGACGATGCTCGTAGATATCGCCAATTTCGAACTCTTCGAAATAACGACCGATTTGACCCCGATAACGTTGCTCACCAATCTTTCTTACGCTCATGCTGGTTTCCTTTGTATTTGTTTGGATGTCATGTTGTCCGGACAACAGGATATATTCGGATTTTATCCAAAGTCAACTCTTTACAGGCGTCGATACTGGTGTTCGGTGAAAAAGGGTTGGTTGTTACCCTGCGCATCACGGTCATCAATGTGTATGGTTACGGCAGGCTGATTAGGGGACCTTGACGTTGACGCTTCTAATTGCAAGGTTAAGATTGGGCGCCGCGCTGACGACTCATCGTTAGCTGTAAACCAGGCTGCGTATGAGGGGAGGCCCTTGTTTCAGGAGCAGCAACCCGAGGATCTTCGATGTCTGAAATCTATTTTGTCCGCCACGGCCAGGCCTCTTTCGGCTCCAGCAACTACGATCAACTCTCCGAGCTGGGGCATCAGCAGGCGCGCTTGCTGGGCGAGTATTTTCTGCGGCGGGACATGCAGTTTGACCGCATTCTGACCGGCGATATGGTTCGTCATCGGGAAACGGCCGAGGGTATTTGCCAAGGGCTTGGGCAGCCCGCATCGGGTTTCGAGGTGTTCACCGAACTAAACGAGTTCGACTTCCATTCGATTCTGCAGGCGTATCTCGCGCAGTTCCCCGATCAGGCCCTACCTGAAAAGCCGGCTGTTGCGGATTTTTTCAAACGGTTGAAGAAAGCCATCGTGCTCTGGTCGCAGGGCGGTCTGCAAGGCCAGCTCCCGGAGACCTGGCAAACATTCGAGCAGCGTTTGCTCGATGTGCGTCAGCACATCATGGCCCAGTACAAAGGCCAGCGGGTGCTTGCCGTCAGCTCGGGTGGTGCAATCGCCATGCTGGTGCGTCAGTTGCTGCAGGCGCCGAGCGAGACCATGGTCGAGCTGAATCTGCAGACGCGTAATACCGCACTGATTCATTGTGTATTCAATCAGCACAATATGCGCCTGAGCAGTTTCAACAGTGTGCCGCACCTGGATAGCGCTGAGCTGCAAGCGTTAATCACCTATACCTGAAAGAGGTTTAAACTGCCGCGTGACCTGAGGGCCTGAAGGTTGCAAAATGCAGTCAGGAATAGTGGTTTAAACGATAAGGTCAAGATATGCGAATGCGCATTCTGTTGTTGGGCGCAGACTCCCTGATGGGTCAGGCGGTACTGCGTCTGGCGGCAGCCGAAGAGATAGCCATTGATGCGGTTGAGCGTCCAGAGCAAGGTTGGAAGGCAGAGCAGCTCAAGCACTGGTTTACCGAGTATCAGCCAGATGCGGTAGTCAATCTGGCTTTTTACCATCAGCACTTCCAGCTGGGGTCCAATGACGGCGACAATCTGGCACTGCAGCGCAAGTTCGGCAAGGAGCTGATAGCGCTGAGCAAACAGGCAGACAGCTTGTTGTTTCTGCTTTCCAGTGCGCGAGTGTTCGATGGTTTGAAGACCACGGCCTATACCGAGAAGGACGCGCTGGCGCCTGGCGATGCGCTGGGACAGTTGCATGTGGATATGGAGAAACAGCTCAAGGACCATTGCGCGCGGCACATCATGCTACGCCTGGGCTGGGTGCTGGATGGCTCACCCGACGGGCAGCTTGCCGGGCTTTTGCAGCAGTTGCGCAGCGGTGAGCCGATGCTGCTGGCGGAGGAGTGGCGGGGTAACCCAACCCCGGTAAACGATGCCGCCCGTGTGGTACTGGCGATCCTCAAACAGCTGGATTGTGATGCGCCGTTATATGGCACCTATCACTATGGCAGCAGTGAGGCGTCCAGTTGGATCAGTTTCGTGAAAAGTCTGGCGCAGGAGTTGTTGGCGACCAAGCAGCTTGATAGCGTGCCGACGATCCGTTCCGTGCCATTCGATCAACAATTGGATAGCGCATGGGAGCCGCAGAATGCGGTATTGAGCAGCCGTCGGCTATTGATGGCTTTTGGTATCAAGCCTCGCGCCTGGCGCGCGCAGCTACCTGAGCTATTGGCCAGTGTGCCGCCCAATAGCAAAGCAGAATAACGGCCGCCTGGCGGCCGTTCACATCATCCTCTGCGTGCTTAGAACTTGTAACCCAGAGCAAGCATGTACACCCATGGATCAATTTCCACATCCACCTTGGCTGGTGCTCCGCCGACCTTGAAAGTGGCTTCGGTATCGATATCCACATGCCATACCGAGGCGTTCAGCAACACCTTGTCGGTTAGCTGATAATCCACGCCGGCCTCGAGTGCCAAGCCCCATGAATCGCTTAGCGACAGATCACTGAATCCGGCCGCTTTATTGGCCGAAGTGAAATCTTCGCTAAAGAACGTGGTGTAGTTCAGGCCCGCGCCCACATAGGGCTGCAGGGCCGCGCCTGCCCCCATCGGGAAGTATTGCAGCGTTAGGGTAGGGGGTAGATGCTTGATGTCGGCCAGCTTGCCCACGCCGTTCAGGTTGATGTCGTGACTGAACGGCGTAGCGGCGAGAATGCCAATACCGTACTTGTCCGTGAGCATGTAAGTGCCGGTAATACCCACTTGCACGTCACTGTCGACACCTACTTCCAATCCTGTGTTCGCGCCACCGATGATCACATCATCGCTGTTCTCCTGAGGGTCGACAGCCGCCACGCCAACGCGAACGATGGTATCGCCGGCTTGATGCGCGTAGACCGCCGAGGTGGCCAACAGGGCGGGGATAAGCAGTAGGCCGGCGGCCAGTTGAGTAGTGCAACGAGACATGAGGTAACTCCTGGGCTTGTGATAATGGCGCCATGGTAGTGATCGCGTTGAACCCGCTTATTGATCTGAAGCAAGAATTGCCTCGGGAGGGCTGCGACCGTCTGCCGCAGGCGTATTAGCACTTGAACTCTGCTTGTGAGTAAATGATAATGCTTCTCTTTTAAGTCGCCTGATTCTCAGGCACGGATACTCTGGAGAGTATGGATGAGAGCGGTTTGGTTACTGCTGGCGGTCATGCTGCCAGCGGCAGTAGTGGCGCAGGACGTTACTGATCGGGCGCTGGACGAGAGCGAGGCTTTGATGCGTGATGCTCAGGGTTCTCAGCAGCGTATCGAGCAATTGGACGATGCAACACGCGAGGCGCTGCTGCGCTATCGTGAAGCGGTTCAGCAGCGCGAACAGTTAGGTGAGTACAACACCCGCCTGGGCGACATGGTCGCCGCGCAGCAGGCCGAGCTGGAAAGCCTTGAAGGCCAGCTCAGCAGTATCGAAGACACCCAGCGCGAACTGCTGCCGCTAATGCAGCGCATGCTCGATTCGCTGGAGCAGTTCGTTGCGCTGGACCTTCCCTTTCTGCCCGAAGAGCGCGGCGAACGCATCGACCAGCTGCGGGATTTGATGCTGCGCTCGGATGTCAGTGTGGCGGAGAAATACCGCCGGCTGATCGAGGCCTATCAGATTGAAAGTGATTACGGCCGCACACTTGAAGCCTGGCGCGGCAGCCTGGAACAGGGCGACAGTGTGCGGGTGGTCGACTATCTGCGTCTGGGCCGCGTGATGTTCTTCTATCAGAGCCTGGATGGGCGCGAGCAAGGCTATTGGGATGCTGAAAGCCAGGCCTGGACGCCGCTGCCTAACGAGTATCGCCGCACCATGGAGCAGGGCATGCGCATGGCGCGTCAACAGCAGACACCGATGATGCTGCGTCTGCCCTTGCCCCCCGTCTCAGAGCAATCAAGCCCGCAGGAGAGCCAGCCATGAAGCATCTATTAATTGGCTTGTCTCTGGCCTTGCTGGCACCGATGAGCCTGGCTCAGCCGGCAAGCCTGGATGATCTTTTGCGCAACATCCGCGACGTGCGCAGCAGCGAGCAGAGCGCCATGCAAGAGCGTGAATCACGCTTTATTGCCGAGCGCGACCAGCAGCAGCGGCGCATGCGCGAGGCCGAGCAGGCGTTGGCACCAGTCAAGGCAGAAGCAGATCGGCTCAAGGCCGAGTTTGATCGCCTGGAAACGGCTTTGGCTGAAGTGGAAGCTGAACTTGAGCAGCGCAGCGGCAATCTGGGCGAACTGTTCGGCGTGGTCCGTCAGACGGCGGGCGACACGCAGAGTCAGTGGCAGGATTCGTTGCTGAACATGCAGTTCCCCGAGCGCATGCAGACGTTGGAAAGCCTCTCGGCCAGCCGCGGTATTCCGACGGTAGAGGCACTGGAAAACTTCTGGTACCTGTTGCAACAGGATATGACCGCCAGCGGCAAAATCAGCCGCTTCGAGGCGCCAGTGGTCGGCCGCGATGGTGAGCAGCGAGTGCTGCCAGTGGTCAGAGTGGGCCCCTTTGTCGCGCTGCAAGGCGACGATTATCTGCTCTATCAGGCCGATACCGAGCGCTTGCTGGTAGCGCCGCGGCAGCCGGAAGGTAGCGGTTTGATCGATGAGTTCACGCAGCCTCGTAGCGAGCTCGCCGATCTGCAGGTTGATCCAACCCGGGGCAACGTGATCCAGCAATTGCAGCAAACCCCGAGCCTGATCGAACGTGTTCATCAGGGTGGCGTAGTGGGTTATGTGATCATCGCTTTGGGTGTGCTGGGTTTGGTGCTGGCACTCTGGCGTCTCGGTTGGCTGCAACGCACCAGTCAGCGAGTGGATCGCCAGGTCGCGGACCTGGGAAACCTCAATCGAAACAACCCGTTGGGCCGCGTATTGGGAGTAATCGGCAGTCGTCCCAAGCTCGACCAACTGGACACGCTGGAGCTCAAACTGGACGAGGCCATTCTCAAGGAAACACCTTCGCTGGAGCGCTGGCAGGGGTTGATCAAACTGCTTGCGGCAGTCGCACCGCTATTGGGTCTGCTGGGTACAGTGACGGGCATGATCGCGACCTTTCAGGCGATCACCCTGTTTGGTACAGGCGATCCGAAATTGATGGCGGAGGGTATCTCTCAGGCATTGGTGACGACGGTGCTGGGTCTGGTAGTGGCGATTCCGCTGCTGTTCATGCATAGCCTGGTCGCCGCACGCAGTAAGGCCTTGATCCAGTTGCTGGAACAGCAGAGTGCCGGTTTGATCGCGCTGCATCTGGGTGGCGAGGAGCCGCGAGATGGCTGAGGGGTTTTGGCTGCTCAGGGACTTCCTGGACAGCGGTGGCTGGGTGCTGTGGAGCATTCTGCTGGTCACTGTACTGCTCTGGACGCTGATGGTTGAGCGGCTATGGTTTCTGGCCAGGGTCTTCCCCACGGAGGCGGGGCAACTGCAGCAACGCTGGCTGGCGCGTGCAGATCGCACCAGCCCGGCGGCACGGCATATCCGCGCGGCCTGGTTGTCTCGTGCTCATCAACACCTCGGCCGGTTTCTGCCGATGGTGCGCGTATTGATCGCACTTTGTCCGTTGCTTGGCTTGCTGGGTACGGTCAGCGGCATGATTGAAGTATTCGACGTGATGGCCCTGAGCGGCAACGGTAACCCACGGGCCATGGCGGCGGGTGTGTCCCGCGCCACCGTGCCGACCATGGCCGGCATGGTCATCGCCATCAGTGGTTTGTTCTGCCTGGCACGACTGGATCAGCAATCACGCCGGGCCTTGCAGCGGCTCAATGACCGACTGCGTTTTGAATAGGAAGTAGTCCATGCGAATGCGCAGGCACCATACGGGTAATGACGAAGAAGCCGGGATCGATATGACCCCGATGCTGGATATCGTTTTTATCATGCTGATTTTCTTTATCGTCACCAGCTCTTTTATCAAGGAGTCGGGGATTACGGTTGACAGTCCCTCGGCAGCCAGCGCCAGCGAGCAGCCAAAAGGTAATATTCTGGTGGCCGTGAGCGCCAATGGCGAGATCTGGATTGACCGCCAGCAGGTCGATGTGCGCGCCTTGCGGGCGGCTGTCGAGCGCATGCGTGTCGACCAGCCGGATAGTTCAGTGGTGGTGCAGGCTGATCGCGAATCGCGCAGCGGCCTGGTGATCCAGGTGATGGATCAGATCCGCCTTGCCGGTGTGCAGGATGTAGCGCTGGCCGCGACGGCCGGAACTGAGGGTCGCTGATGCGTCTGGCCCTGAGTTTTGTCGCGGCGTTGTTGGTCGCCTTGGCGCTGTTCGCGCTGATGTTGGTGCTGGTGATGCCGCCAAGGGATGACGCGGACCCGGTGGAAGAGCTGGCGCGGGTCAGTTTCGTGCGTTCGGTCAGCGATACTCAGAGCGACAGTCGCGAACGTCAGCAGCGCGAAGCACCGGACCGGCCGCAACCACCCGATCAGCCGCCAGTGCAGCCGACCCCGCCGCAGCCCCAGGTCAGCGCCGCCATGGATCTGAATATCAGCGTGCCTAATGTACCGACCCAGATTCAGGTCAGCAGCGCGCCGTCCCTGGCAGGGTTGACAGCCGCGCAGGTTGAGGCCGCGCCGCAGCCCGCCGCGCCACCGCCGGACTCTTCACCCTCGGTATCGGAAGAGGTTACCCCGCTGACCGATGTGCCGCCCAACTACCCGCAGCGCGCATTGGCTTCGGGCATCGAAGGCGAGGTGACGTTGGCCTTTACCATCACCGCCGAGGGCCGGGTGGAAAACTTGCGCGTGTCTGACGCCAAACCACCCGGGGTCTTTGATCGTGAAGCCCGGCGGGCAGCCAGCCGCTGGCGCTTTGCGCCACGCCGGGAGAATGGCCAGGCGGTGGCGCGTGAGGCCACCAAAACACTCTATTTCCGTCTGGATGGAGGTCGCTGATGCGTGCTCTCATCATGCTACTCATGCTCTGGGGCGCAGCAGTACAGGCGCAGTCGATCGATCCGGCTGCTTTTGCGGCGCTGAATAAAGCCCAGCAGGCGCAACAAAACGGTGATTACAGTGCCGCGGGTAACAGCTTGCGTGCGGCCCTGGAGCAGGCCACTGACGGCAGCATCGAGCAGGCGTTGGTCGAACAGCGCCTGGGTTACCTGGCGATTGCCCGTGATCGCAACGCCGAAGCTATCGGCTGGCTGCGCAAAGCGTTAAGCCGTGAACAACTGGATGCCGAAGCCGCCAGCCAGGATCGGCGCAATCTGGCGCAGTTGCTGGCTGCTGAAGGGCAGGCGCGCGAAGCCGCAGCTCTGTTGGAAACCGAATTGGCAGCGGGTTCTTTGCCACCCGAGAATCGGCGGCTGTTGGTGCAGCTGTATAACCAGCTGGAGCAGTACAGCAAGGCATTGCCCTTGGCCGAGCAGGTGGTGCGTGAGGAGCCGGGCGCTGACGCCGTCTGGTATCAATTGCTGGTGGGTATGAATTATCGGCTGCAGCGGTATGAGGCGGCGGAGCGCTGGTTGAAAGTACTGCTTAAGCGCGAGCCGGGCAACGCTGAATACTGGCGACAGTTGGCCGGTATGCAGAGTCTCGATAAGCGCCAGCGCGCCGCTGCGGGTACGCTGCGATTGGCCTATGAAGCTGGCATTCGTTTCAAGGCCCAGGACCTGGATAATCTGGTTGCGCTGCAGGTCAATGCCGGCGCCCCCTGGCAGGCCGCCAGGCTACTGGAAGCGCTGCTCAAACGGCAGCTATTAGCGGCCAATGGCGCCCGGCAGGAACGTCTGGCGCAATTATGGCAGCAAGCCCGCGATCACGATCGAGCCAAATCCGCTTGGACGGCGTTGGCGCGCAGCTCTGGCCGGGCTGACCATTGGCTACGTGTAGCAGCCATTCAGCTCAACCAGGGTGATTGGGAGGAATTGTTGAGCAGCCTTGAGCTGGCCCGTCCCGCCGCCAGTGCCGAGCAACGCCGTACGCTTAATCAGTGGGCCAGTTACGCCCGTCAGGCGCAGGAAGAAGGTTAAAACCACGCGGCTGGCGCGCACTCAGAGTCGCGCTCAGTAGGTGTAGGGCTCAATGCTGGCGTTGGCAATCTTGTAACCGGCGTTGGCCAGATCGCTTTCCACCGCTTCGACCTGCATCGACCCGGTAATCCAGAAAGGTTGATACAGCGCCTCCAGCTTGATGCCCGTCTCGCTTTGTACATACACGGTCTGGTTGGACGGCGGTGGCGGCACATGGATGCAGGCCCCAAAGTACGGCACCAGGAGAAACTCGTTCACCACGCCGTCATCATTGATGCCGAGCGGCACTATGTAGCCAGGGAGCTTTACCTCACGGCCATTCAGTTCCGCTACCACCGGCGCGGCCGGCTCTACCTGCACGGCCGGATCACCAAACTCCTCATCACTCAGGGTATCGGCCAATGCCGATAGGTCGTGTGTGGGCTGCGGTGAGCCCATGACGTCCCGAGCTTCCGGGGGCACCAGGTCGCCCCAGGCCAGCTCTTCGACAGCCAGAGCCGGCATCGTGTAGCACGCAAGCAGGGCAGCGCCGATCAGGGCGACACAAGTACGCATGAAATACCTCATCAGGTTCGAATCGACAGGCCGTCAGCCAATGATTGGCGATAGGCGCGCCACGCGGGCACGCTGCCCATCAGAATGCTGGCCAGTAGAATAGCGCCCAATAGCGTCCATTCATACAGCCCTGGCGGCGTGATCGCGATGAACAGGCCGTATTGCGAGAGGATCAATGGCTGGCCAATCCACAGGCCCAGATAGAGCAAGCCCAGCCCCAGCAGGATGCCGGCGATGGCCAAGCTAGCGGCTTCCAGCAGGAGCAGCGCAAATACGTGGCGCGGTCGTGCTCCGACCGAACGCAGGATGGCCATCTCCCGTCGGCGTTCGTTGAGGCTGCTGAGGATCGCCGTGAGCATGCCCACCAGCCCGGTCAGGACCACGAAGACCGAAACGATGAACAGGGCTTTTTCTGCCATGCCGAGCAAGCTCCATAACTCTTGTAACGCCACCCCCGGTAGCACGGCTTGCAAGGGTTCGCCGCCGTATTGATTGACCTCGCGCTGCACGGCGAAGGTGCTGATGCGGTTATTCAGCCCCAGCAAGATGGCGGTAATCGCAGTGGGCGTCAGGTCCAGTTCGCGCGCATCCTCGGCGCTGACTGCCGCTGCTCCGCGCGCTGGCATGCCTTGCTGCCAGTCCACATGCAGGGCTTGCATACCTTCCAGACTGATATGAATCGTGCGGTCTACTGGCGTTCCTGTGCGCGCCAGAACGCCGCTGACCTGAAAAGGCTTATCCCCGTGATCGACGAAGCTCACCGCGCCGGTTCCATGGGCCAATACCAGTTCGGTGCCCAGTTCATAACCTAGCTCGCGAGCAATATCAGCCCCGATCACCGCGTCGTACAAGTCATCGAAAGGCGCGCCAGCGGTAAAGGTCAGTGCCTGGTCGCGGCCATGCCGGTAGTGGTCGAAATAGCTCTGGTTGGTGCCCATCACTTTGAAACCGCGGTGCGAGTCACCTAGCGAAAGGGGGATAGCCCAGTCCACCCGCGGATGCGAGGCGAAGTGCTCGAAGCTGTCCCAGCGTACGTTGTTGGTCGCATTGCCGATGCGAAACACCGAGTACAGCAGTAACTGCACTGATCCGGATCGGGCGCCGACAATCAGGTCGGTACCGGAAATGGTGCTGGCGAAACTGCTGCGCGCTTCAGTGCGCACTTTTTCCACGGCTAATAACAAGGTGACGCTCAAACCGATGGCGATCACCGTCAACAGAGCAGAAAAGCGGCGGTTGCCCAAACTCTTGATCGCCAGGCGCAACAGATACATCAACACACCTCCTGCGGCTGCGCGGCCAGATTGATGTCGCGCAGCGACAGCGCGCGGTCAAACAGCGGCTCCAGCGACGCATCATGACTGACAAACAGCAAGCTGCTGCCAGCGGCGCTGCATTCGGCGAACAACAGTCGCAAAAAAGCTTCGCGGCTATCGGCGTCGAGTGCAGAGGTCGGCTCGTCGGCAATCACCAGTTCGGGGCTGCCGATCAGTGCGCGCGCTGCGGCAACCCGCTGCTGTTGACCAATGGACAGCTCGTTGACCGAGCGATCCAGCAGAGCGTTATCAGACAGTCCAAGGCTGTGCAGCAGATGCAGTGCCGCCGAGGCCAGCCCATCGTGACGCTTCAGCGCACGCTCGCGGCGCACACGGGAAAAATGGCAAGGCAGAGTGACGTTCTCTACCACCGACAGGTAGGGCAACAAGTTGAACATTTGAAAAATATAGCCGGTGTGATCGGCGCGAAAACGGTCGCGCTCAGCGGCGGACATGCCGGCCATATTTTTGCCCAGCAAGGTGATCTGACCCTGGTCCGGTAGATAGACGCCACCCAGCAGACCGAGCAATGTGGTTTTGCCGCTGCCTGACGGCCCCTTTAGAAACACTCGCTCGCCGGCCAGCAGCTGCAAGTGTTTGATATCCAGCAGAGGAGGTTGCCCGGGCCAGGCGTAGGTCGCAGCATCCAGGTCAATAATGACGGAATTCATGGCTTCAAAAGAGCTCGCAAAAGAGGGATTCAAGCCTATCAGCGATAGGCTGGCGCGCCTACCCGGAGTCGGCAGGCGCGCGGGGGCGTGCAAATATCAGAAACGGATCAGGTTCTGTGTCGCGGTTAGCTCGCCACCCTGCTGGCCCTTGGGGCCGATTGCCTGCAGTAGCAACCGTTCGGTGCCGGGGAAGGCGCTGAACAGTGCGACCTGAATCTGGTCGAGTGCGGCTTCCTGAGTACAGTTGAAATGAAAGTGCGCTTGAATATCTGCGTGGGATTCAGCCGATTCGTCGGAATGTTCATGTTCATGTTCATGCTCATGGCCGTCCTCTGTCTCGAACAGCGGGCTGCTCAATTCGACTTCTTCAAGGCTGCAGTCAGCGGCGGCGGGGAAGACAAACAGGCTGCTAGCGTCATTCAGTTGTGCTTGAAGCGCTTTGACCTTGGCTTTG
Organism: Halopseudomonas pelagia; assembly: GCF_009497895.1. Lineage (NCBI taxonomy): Bacteria > Pseudomonadati > Pseudomonadota > Gammaproteobacteria > Pseudomonadales > Pseudomonadaceae > Halopseudomonas > Halopseudomonas pelagia. Next base: position 790,528 of record NZ_CP033116.1, read on the forward strand.
TCTGCTTTGCTGGCCGGCAGGTGTTCGAAGCCCAGCAGGTTGTTCGCGGGGGAGACCAGCTCGATGGCCACTTCACCACCATCGACCACCAGGTTCAAGGACCCTACGCCATGCTCGTGCGCGGATAAACTTTCGTGCTCATGGCCGTGCTCGTCATGGTCATGTGCCGCGCTGGCAACGGAAATGACGGCCAGCAGGCTGCCAATGATAAAAGGGGTAGGGCGCATGATAGGCCTCGCAGCAAAGGGGATAACGCATTGTTAAAAGGAACGTTATCTTATTACATTTTTTCAAGCAAGGCCACTTTCACTATCGACGCGCCAGGTAAACGCTACGGCCCTGTCAGTACAGGGCCTGGTAAAGCTTGCGGCGGTATTGAGTGGTCAGTGGATGCTCGCTACCCAGAATGTCAAAAACCTCCAGCAAGGTGCGCTGCGCAGCGCCGTCGGCATAACTCCGGTCATGCTGAAACAGGCTTAACAAATGGGCCAGAGCGAGCTCGTGATCCTGATGGGCGAGCTTGAGAATCGCCAGCTGGAAAGTGGCTTCACTGTCTTGCGGGCTATGTTTCAGCCGCTCAAGCAAGAGCGCCTCAGCGGGGAAGTCGTGTGCCTGGCGTCGAAAGCCGATCTCGGCTTGCAGGTTTTTTAGCGGGAGCTTGTGTGCCTCGCGATCAGTCACCTCAGCCAGCACCTGCTCTGCCTCCTCCAGTTGGTCATTGTCGCTGTAGGCGTGTCCCAGCAGCAGCCGCAGCTTGTCGCTGGGCTCAATGGTCATGGCTTGCTGCAGCAAGGCGATAGCCTGCACGCAACCGCCATTCAGCAGCAGGGCGTCCACCTGCGCGCTGATATCAGCTTCGCTATCCCCGCCCTCGGCGTCGGGCAACGGTGGCAGGCTGACATGGGGCTCAAGCAACGCTCGGATGGCACTTTCTGGTTGCATGCCGGCAAACCCCTCAACCGGTTGGCCATCCTTGAACAACACGACAGTCGGCAGGCTGCGAATGCCAAAGCGTTCACTCAATCCTGCCTCGGCGTCACAGTCGACCTTGGCCATTAACAGTTCGCCGGCGTAACTCTCGGTAATACTTGCCAGCACCGGCATCAGGGCTTTGCATGGCGCGCACCAGTCTGCCCAAAAGTCGACCAACACCGGCTTGTGAAAAGAATTTTCCAGCACGTAACGATCGAAGGTCTCTTCGGTCACGTCGAAAATATAGGATGACTGGCTCATGGATTGTCCATCGCAGGAATAATCAGGCGATAGTGGGGTTGCGTGCGGCTGAAATCAAGGCTGCGTTGGTGCCAGGGCCGAACAGCTGACAAAAGTGCAGATCTTCCTTCAGTGCCGTCAGGCGACAGTGCCATACAGGGCTACCTGCCGGAACGCCTCGGGTTCACCCAGGTCCGGCCAGGTCTGGCCGTGCAGAGTGTCCAAACGCGTATAGCCTGGGTGCTGCAGATCGCGCACCCGTGAATCGGCCAGAATGGCGCGGGGTGCGCGCTGGCGGAAATGCTCAAGAAACATGCGGTTATCACTGTCGTAAAGGACGTCCGCAGCGATAATCAGATCGATCACGCCGGTCACCGCAAAGTAATCCGCCGCCAGGGTCAGGGGCACGCCGTTCAATTGCGCATTCAGGGCGCAGGCGCTTTGCGCCTGCGGGTCCAGGTCGCAAGCAATACTTTGCCGCGCACCGGCCATGGCGCAGGCAATGGCCACGATGCCCGAGCCGCTGCCAAAATCCAGTACCCGCATGCCACGGACCTGCTGTGGGTTATCCAGGATCCAGCGTGCCAGCGCCAGGCCGCTGCCCCAGCAGAAGCTCCAGTAGGGCGGCTGGTCCAGCAGCTGTCGGGTTTCCTCGCTACTGAAGGCGCGATTCAAATTGGCAGGATCAAGCAGCCACAGCTGCAGTTCTGGCAAACCCGGCAGGCGGGTGGTAACCAGTTGTGCATCAGACAGAACCTGATGCAGTTCGGCGTTCAGGGCGGCTAGCGTCATGGGGTAGTCCATAGTGACAGGGGAGCTATTGTAACGTCGGTGCTTGCATCCTCGCAGCCCAGTCAAATCGGCAGAGAGGCGCGCAGGCGGCTGTGCAGGAACTCGATCAGGGTGCGCGTGGCCAAGGTCGGGTAGAGGTTGGGCGCGGTCAACAGGTACAGCTGATCCCCCCAGGCGCTGACCCGCACGCGCTGATCGGGCAGCAGGCGTAGCAGCTCGCCGCTGTCCAGCTCCTGTTGCACACTGTAGAGCGGCAGGAGGGCGCAGCCAATATCGGCCAGAGCCGCCCGTTTGAGGAACAGCATGTCTTCGGTCTGCAGTCGCGGGCGCAGGGTCAACGTGCGGGTCTCGCGGCCGTCGAATAGCTCCAGCGGCAGGCGCTGGTCCGGCACGTTGACGCTGACCATGTCGAGTTGCAGCAGGTCCTCCGGTTCCTGCGGTGTGCCGTGCGCCCGAAGATAAGCAGGACTGGCACACAGCGCCCAATCGACCGGGCCCAGGTCGCGGGCAACCAGAGCGTCGGGCGGAGTCGAGGTAACGCGGATAGCGACGTCAATCTCGGCCGCCACCAGATCAAAAATCCGATTGCTGAAGGTTAGCTGCAGGCTAACCTCTGGATAGAGGTTGGCGAATTCCAGTAACAAGGGGCCGACCACTTGTTGCCCCAGTGCGACCGGCACGCTGAGCCTGATATGCCCGCGCAGGTTCTTGCCCAGGTCGTCCACCGTGGCCTGCAGGGCATTGAGCTCCTGGCTGATACGCGCGGCATGCTCGTACAACGCCCAGCCTATTTGTGTGGGTTCCACCCGGCGCGTGGTGCGCCGGAACAGCTGCACCTGAATGCTTTGCTCCAGCGCCTTGAGTCTGCGGCTGACATGCGAGCGTGATGTGCCGAGGCGGCGCGCGGCGCTGCTCATGCTGCCGGCTTCGACCACGGCGCAGATGAACTGCAGGGTTTTGATATCCACCTATTGTTGCCTATTTGTAAACAGTTTGGGCTCGTTGGCGGATATTGTAGATCAACCAGCCAGCTTCTATAGTCCAGGCACGTTAAATTTTGATGTTGTCGATACATGACTTAGTCCAAGGAGAACAACAATGAGTCTTCCCGCCGTTCTGCAGAACTCGCTCAAGCTACCGGTTATCTGCTCGCCGCTGTTTATCATCTCCAACCCTGACCTGGTGATTGCCCAGTGCAAGGCTGGCGTGGTCGGGTCCTTCCCGGCGCTGAACGCACGGCCGGCCGAGGAGCTGGAAGTGTGGCTCAAGCGCATTACCAGCGAATTGGCCGAGTACCAGGCGGCCAATCCGGATGCCGTGGTCGCGCCCTTTGCCGTCAACCAGATAGTGCACAGCAGCAACGACCGCCTGCAGCACGATGTGGAAATGTGCGTGAAATACAAGGTGCCTATCATCATCACCAGCTTGCGCGCGCCGGATGAGGTGGTAGGACCGATCCACAGTTATGGCGGCCTGGTTTTCCACGACGTAATTAACGTAAAGCACGCAAAAAAAGCCATAGAAGCGGGTGTCGACGGTCTGATTCTGGTCTGTGCTGGCGCAGGCGGGCATGCCGGGCAACTCAGTCCTTTTGCGTTGGTGTCTGAAATTCGCGCTTTCTACGACGGCCCGATCATCCTTTCCGGCGCCATCTCCAAGGGCGAGCAGATTCTGGCTGCCCAGGCCATGGGTGCAGACCTGGCCTATATGGGCACCCGCTTCATTGCCACCCATGAAGCCAATGCCGACGCCGCCTACAAGCAGATGCTGGTGGATACCTCCGCGGACGACATCGTCTACAGCAACCTCTTTACCGGGGTGCACGGCAACTATCTCAAGCCGAGCATTCAGAATGCCGGAATGGATCCGAACAACCTGCCCGAAGGCGAGAAGAGCAGCATGAAATTCGGTTCGGGCGGCAGTAACAAGAGCAAGGCCTGGCGCGATATCTGGGGCGCTGGGCAGGGCGTGGGCAGCATTGCTGGCGTCACCACCACCGCGGAGGCCGTCAGCCAGTTGGAGCAGGAATACGCCAGCGCCCTTGCGCGGATGCAGCAGATCGCCAGCCCTTACGGTAAGCGGCCATGACCGCACAGCTGATCTGCGGCGAACTGGAGCGCAGTGGTGATGAGGTCGCGCAGCGCGCCCTGCAGTTGGCTGGTGGCCTGGCGCGCTTGGGCGTTGAAGACGGCGATGTGATCGCCGTGATGCTACGCAATGGACCGGTTTTTATCGATGCAATCCAGAGTTGCCAGACAGCAGGTTGCTTCTATTGTCCGGTCAATTGGCACTTCAAGGCTGATGAGGTGGCATTCTTGTTAGAGGATTCGGCGGCCAAGGTATTTCTGGTTGAAGCCGACCTGCTGGACGACCTGGCGGGCATCATTCCTGACGGGGTGGTGGTACTGGTCAATGGCGGCGGTGGCAGCTTGCGCACCGGTCACCTGCGCTATGAAACCTGGCTGGCCGAACAGGCGCCCTATGCTGGTGAGCCGCGCACGCCGCGGGCACATATGGCTTACACCTCAGGCACCACCGGGCGGCCCAAGGGCGTAAAGCGCCTGGCGCCTCCAGTAGAGGAGCGTGAAGCCATGGCCGCCGCCATGCGCGAGCTGTCGCGTGCCGCTTGGGGCATAGAGCCCGGGGTGCGCACGTTGGTGTCGGCGCCGCTCTATCACAGCGCCCCTAGCTCCTTTGCCCAGCAGTCGATTTTGCAGGCTGAACTGATGGTCGTGATGCCGCGCTTTGATGCCGAGCAGACACTGGCGCTGATCGAACAATATCGCATCGATACGGTGTTTTTAGTGCCGATCATGTATGTAAGGCTGTTGCGCCTGCCGGCGGAGATCAAGGCACAGTACGATTTGTCTTCGGTACGTTTTGTCGCATCGACCGGCGCGCCCTGTGCGCCGGATGTAAAGCTGGCGATGCTCGACTGGTGGGGGCCGGTCATTTATGAAACCTACGCCTCCAGCGAAACCGGCATGATCACCATCCAGGACCCGGTTTCGGCGCGCCGCAAACCGGGTAGCGTCGGCTTGCCGATAGGCCAGACGCGTATTCGCATTATCGATGAGCAGGGCAATGATTGCCCGCTGGGTGAGCCGGGCGTGATCTATGTACGCCAGCCGGCCGTGCCAGACTTCACCTATCTGAACAACGACGAGGCGCGCTCCAAAGCCGGGCTGGGCGATCTGGCGACCGTGGGCGATATTGGTTATCTGGACGAGGAGGGCTACCTGTTTATCTGCGACCGCAAGTCAGACATGGTCATTTCCGGTGGGGTAAACATATACCCGGCAGAAATAGAGCATCAGTTGATCACCCTGCCGGGTGTGGCGGACTGCGCAGTATTCGGTGTGCCCGATGCCGAGTACGGCGAATCATTGGTAGCGGTGGTCGCCACTGCCGATCCTGCGCTGAATGAAGAGGTGATAAAGAACTTTATTCGCCAGCGCATGGCCAGCTACAAGACCCCGCGGCAAGTCCATCTGGTTGCCAGCCTGCCACGCGATGACAACGGCAAAGTTGCCAAGCGCAGGCTCAAGGATGCGTACGCCACACCACAGGGCAACTGACTTTCCTGACTCATGGGCAGTGCGGATACATAAAGGCCACAATCCCGGGGTGCGACGGTCATTTAACCCCGGCGCACATCGGAGTAAGATGTGCCGCGCATGCCCAACAGGAAGTCTGCTATGCACTGTCCCTTCTGTGGTGCCAATGACACCAAAGTGATCGATTCGCGTCTGGTGGCCGAAGGCGACCAGGTACGCCGGCGGCGCGAATGCCTGGCCTGTCAGGAACGCTTTACTACCTTTGAAACCGCCGAGCTGGTGCTGCCGCGCCTGATCAAGGGTGACGGCCGTCGTCAGCCCTTTGATGAGGAGAAGCTGCGCGCGGGCATGCTGCGTGCACTGGAAAAGCGTCCGGTCAGTGTCGAGCAGATCGAGGCTGCCATTGGCCATATCAAGCACCGTCTGCGCGCCACCGGTGAACGTGAAGTGAAGGCGATGGTGGTCGGCGAGATGGTCATGAACGAACTCAAGCAGCTTGATGAGGTAGCTTATATTCGTTTCGCCTCGGTCTACCGCCGCTTCCAGGATCTGAACCAGTTCCGCGAAGAAATCGAACGCCTCTCACGACGTGACAAGGACGAGCCGGATGCCTGATCAGGACACTCTCGACAGCCGCATGATGGCCCGCGCACTGCAGCTAGCCTATAAAGGCCTGTACACCACCGAACCCAATCCCCGTGTTGGCTGTGTGCTGGTACGTGATGGCGAGATTGTCGGCGAGGGCTGGCATGCCCGCGCGGGCGAAGGTCACGCGGAAGTCAATGCACTGGCGCAGGCTGGCGCGCAGGCACGTGGGGCCACGGCCTATGTGACCTTGGAGCCGTGTAGCCACACCGGCAAAACCCCGCCCTGTGCCGACGCCTTGATTGAGGCGGGTGTCGCTCGCGTAGTGGCAGCCATGCAGGATCCCAATCCCCTGGTCGCGGGCAAAGGTTTGGCGCGCTTGCAACAGGCAGGTATTGAGGTTGAATGCGGGCTTCAGGAAGCCGAAGCCCGCGCGTTGAACCCTGGTTTCATCAAGCGCATGCAGACCGGCATGCCCTATGTGCGCGTCAAGTTGGCCATGAGCCTGGATGGCCGCACGGCCATGGCCAGCGGTGAAAGCCAGTGGATAACCGGGCCTGACGCCCGCTCTGACGTGCAGCGCTTGCGTGCGCGCAGCGGTGCGGTAATCAGCGGCGCCGACGCGGTGCTGCTGGATGATTCTGCCCTGACAGTGCGTGCCGCCGAGTTGGGCTTGCCTGAGGCAGAAGCGGCCGCCGCAGCGGCCCGGCAGCCACTGCGGGTGTTGGTCGATGGGCGCTTGCGCGTGCCGTTGGAAAATCGCCTGTTCCGTGAGGCGGGCCCCTTGCTGGTGGCTTGCAAGTTGTTGCGCGGTCGGGTTCAGGGCTATGTGTTTGCTGGCGCCGAACTCCTTACCCTGCCGGATAAGGCGCAGGAGTATGTGGACCTCAAGGCGCTGCTGCAGGAGTTGGCAAAAAGAGGCTGCAATGAAGTGCTGGTGGAGTCCGGAGCACGCTTGGCAGGCGCGTTCGTCAATGCCGGGCTGGTAGATGAGTTAGTGGTGTATATGGCGCCAAGGCTGCTGGGCAGCCGGGCGCGACCCTTGTTGGAATTGCCCTTCGACAACATGGCCGAGGCCATGCAGCTTGAAGTGACCGACATGCGGGTTGTCGGCCGTGACTGGCGAATCACGGCGCGACCGGTTTTCCCTTCCTGAGAGTGTTTCATCATGCAAATGGCAGTTCAGTGGTTGCTGATTCTAATGGCGATAGCCGCGTTTCTGGGTGTAGTACTTGAAGAGCTGATTCACGTTAACAAGGCCAAGGTGGTACTGTTTTTTGGCGCTCTGGCGTGGATGGTGTTGTTTATTGCCGCCCCCGATGAGGCGTTCCGAAGTGAGGTAAACGAAGCGCTGACGGAAAACATTACCGATATCGCCAGCCTCTGGTTATTTCTGCTGGCGACCATGACCTTTGTTGCTTACCTGAACAAGAAAGGTCTGATTGAAAACATCATCTACAGCATTCTTCCTGGCCAGATCACTGAGCGAAAGCTCCTGTTCCTGACCGGCCTGTTCTGTTTCGTTTTCTCTTCGATCGCCGACAACATCACTGCAACGCTGGTCTCGGTGGCGCTGGTACTCAGCCTCAAGCTTGAACTGCGTAAAACCCTGAGGTTTGCCACGCTGGTCGTGTTTGCGGTGAACTCCGGTGGTGTCGCGATGATTACCGGTGACGTCACGACCCTGATGATCTTCCTCGCCGACAAGGTGGAAATTACCCACTTGTTGTTGCTGGCGCTGCCGGCCTTTATGGCGGTCATGCTGTTGGCAGCACTGCTTTCGGTGGGCCTGAGTGGCGAGGTGGTGATCGAGAAAGGCACTCTGCAGCCGGTGCGTGGTGTTGATAAGGTGATAGGTCTGGTTTTTCTACTGACCATTGTCGGCACCATTCTGGGCAGCTTGCTGTACTCGATTCCGCCTGTTCTGACGTTCCTTACCGGGCTGGCACTGATGTTTTTGATTGCACGGTTTTTCAATGAAGACATCGAGAACGATCCGATTCTGGAATACGTTCGCGCTATCGAGTTCGAGACATTGCTGTTCTTCCTGGGCGTGCTTCTGCTGGTCGGCATGTTGCAGTTCATCGGCGTGCTGCAAGGCCTGACAGCTCTGTATGACGTGGTCCCGGTAATGCTCGCCAACTTCCTGATGGGCATGTTGTCGGCGCTGATCGACAACGTTCCCCTGACGGCCGCCTTGCTGAAATCCGACCTGCAAATGGGCACCGCCGAGTGGATGGGTCTGACTTATGCTGTCGGAGTAGGGGGATCATTGCTTATAATTGGCTCCGCTGCGGGTATTGTTGCGATGAGCAAGCTGCCCGGGCTGACCTTCATGACCTATATGCGCAGCTTCGGCCTGCTGTTTATCGCCTTCACTTTTGGCTTTCTGGCAGTGTACGGGCTAGGGTTGCTGGTCAGCTGAATCTTTCCTTCCACGTTAGCGAGACGTACAGATGTTTACAGGCATTATTGAAGCAGTCGGTCATATTCAGAGCATGCAGCCACGCGGTGGTGATGTGCGCCTGTACGTCAAGACCGGCAAGCTGAGTCTGGACGACGTCAAGCTGGGTGATAGCATTGCCGTCAACGGCGTCTGCCTGACCGCAGTTGAACTGCCGGGTGATGGCTTCTGGGCGGATGTCAGCCAGGAAACCATTCGCCGTACCGCTCTGTCGCGGCTCAAGGAAGGCAGCAAGGTCAATCTTGAAAAAGCCCTGACGCCGTCAACACGGCTCGGTGGCCATCTGGTCAGCGGTCATGTTGATGGCGTCGGCAAAGTGCTTTCCATGAACGAAGATGCGCGCTCCTGGCATTTCCGTATTGAAGCGCCAGCCAATCTGGCGCGCTACATCGCCGAGAAAGGCTCGATTACTGTCGATGGCACCAGCCTGACGGTCAACAGCGTGGACGGCGCCGTGTTCGATCTGAACATCGTGCCGCATACCATGCAGGAGACTGTGATGGGCGGGTATCAGGTCGGCGCTCCGGTCAATCTCGAAGTTGACCTGATTGCGCGCTACCTCGAACGTCTGCTGCTGGGTGACAAGGCGGCTGAATCCGGCGCTGGCAGCAGCACGCTAAGTATGTCCTTTCTGGCCGAAAACGGCTTCCTGAAGCCTTGATCAACGTGCCCGGGAGGGCCGTATGAAACTCAATACAATCGAAGAACTGCTCGAAGACATTCGGGCTGGCAAGATGGTCATCCTGATGGATGACGAAGATCGCGAGAATGAAGGCGACCTGATCATGGCAGCGCAAGCCTGCCAGGCTGAGCACATCAATTTCATGGCGCGCTATGGTCGCGGCCTGATCTGCATGCCCATGAGCCTCGAGCATTGCGAGCGCTTGAAGCTGCCGTTGATGGTGCAGCGCAACAATTCCGGCTTCGGTACCAAATTTACCGTGTCCATTGAGGCGGCTGTTGGCGTCAGCACCGGTATTTCCGCTGGCGACCGGGCGCGTACAGTGCAGGCAGCAGCTGCGCCGGGCGCGGTGGCTGATGATATCGTCAGCCCCGGACATATCTTCCCGCTGATGGCGCAGCCTGGTGGCGTGCTGGCGCGGGCCGGGCATACCGAGGCAGCCTGTGATCTGGCACGCATGGGCGGGTTTGGCGAGTCCGGGGTGATCTGCGAGATCATGAACGACGACGGCAGCATGTCTCGTCGCCCGGAGCTGGAGGCGTTCGCCGAACAGCACAACCTGAAGATTGGCACCATTGCTGACCTGATTCACTACCGCCTGCTCAACGAGCGCACGGTCAAGCGTGTGTCCGAGCAGCCGCTGGAAACCGAGCTGGGCACCTTCAATCTGGTGACCTACCGCGACAGCCTGGAAGGCGCAGTGCACCTGGCGTTGACCCTGGGCAAGCTGGAGCCGGAGGAGCCGACCTTGGTGCGCGTGCACAATATGGACCCGCTGCGCGACCTGTTCATGGTCAAGCAGCCGGAGCGTTGGAGCTTGCGTGCGGCCATGGCCAAACTGGCCGAGGAAGGTCATGGCGTGGTACTGCTGCTGGGCAACCAGATGGGCGCCGACGAGCTGTTGCATCACGTCAACCAGTTGGCCGGCACCGATACGCCCGAACGCCAGCCGACCACCTACAATACGGTAGGCGCCGGTTCACAGATTCTGCGCGACCTCGGCGTGCGCAAGATGCGCCTGCTGTCCAAGCCAATGAAGTTCAACGCCATATCCGGCTTTGATCTGGAAGTAGTAGAATATCTGCCCTGCGAATAAACGCACCCGATCCACGACTGCGCCCGGTGCGCAGTCGGTTCTTTAAGAGAGAGACAACATGTCAGTTATACGTACCATCGAAGGCGATTTCATGGCGACCCAAGGCCGCTACGCACTGGTTGTTGGACGCTTCAACAGCTTTGTGGTCGAAAGCCTGCTGTCCGGCGCCATTGATGCGCTGAAGCGCCATGGGGTGAAGGATGCCGATATCACCATCATCCGTACTCCAGGTGCGTTCGAGATCCCCCTGGTGGTGAAGAAAGTCGCCGAGATGAAGCAGTTCGACGCGATTGTTACGCTGGGCGCGGTCATTCGCGGTGGTACGCCGCATTTCGAATATGTCGCTGGCGAGTGCGTCAAAGGCATCGGCAGCCTGTCCCTGGAATACGGTATTCCGGTGGCGTTCGGCGTATTGACCGTCGATAGCATTGAGCAGGCCATTGAGCGCTCCGGCACCAAGGCTGGCAACAAGGGCGCAGAAGCGGCCATGTCCGCATTCGAGATGGTTAGCCTGTTCAAGCAGTTGGAGGCGAAGTGAGCGAGTCTGACTCCCAGCCAGTTACCGCCGGCAAGCCCAAGGCTTCAGCCCGGCGCAAGGCTCGCAGCTTCGCGCTGCAAGCGCTCTATGGCTGGCACGTGGCAGACCTGCCGCTGTCCGATATTGAAGCGCAGTATCGTACCGACAACGACTTCGCCAAGGTTGACGGCGCCTATTTTCACGAGCTGTTGACCGGCGTGGGCAAGAATCTCACCGAGCTGGATGAGTGCCTGGCTACCGTGCTTGATCGCCCGGTAAAAGAACTCGACCCTATCGAACTCGCAACCTTGCGCATCGGCGTGTACGAATTGATGTTCCGCATTGATGTGCCCTACAAAGTGGTGATCAACGAGGGCATCGAGTTGGCCAAGACCTTCGGTGCGACCGATGGGCACAAATACGTCAACGGTATTCTCGACAAGCTCGCACCGCGCCTGCGCAGTGCCGAAGTCAACGCGTCCCGCCGGGGACGCTGAATGTCGCCGGCAGGAGGCTGTCGCCATGCCGCTGGGTGAGTTTGAACTGATCCACCGCTACTTCCAGGGTCCTGCCCTGGAAGCGGCGGGCGACGTTGGGGCCATTACCCTGGGTATTGGTGATGACGCCGCTCTGCTGCAGCCCGACCCAGATAAGCAGTGTGTGGTTTCTACTGACAGTCTGGTGCTCGGCACTCATTTCCCCGAACATTATCTGCCCGCTGATCTGGGTTACCGCGCGCTTGCCGTCGCGGTGAGCGACTTGGCGGCGATGGGCGCCAGGCCGTTGGGCTTTACCTTGGCGCTGACGTTGCCGCAGGTTGACGAAGACTGGCTGGCGGGTTTTGCCCAGGGTCTGGCCCAGGCGGCCGAGGATCACCGTATTTGTCTGGTCGGTGGCGATACCACGCGCGGCCCGTTGAATATTGGCGTGACGGTTATCGGCCAGGTTGCCGCGCGCAAGGTAGTCCGCCGCAAAGGCGCACAACCGGGAGACCTGGTGTGCGTGGGTGGCCCATTGGGTGATGGTGGCGCAGGTCTGGCGGTAGTGCTTGGCGAAACGCTTCCCGAACAGCTCAGCGATGCCGCGCGAGAGTATCTCGCCAAGCGTTTTTGGCGGCCTCGCGCTCAGTGCGAACTGGGACTTGAGTTGGCTGGCATTGCCAGTGCTGGCTTGGATGTATCAGACGGGCTGCTGGCAGATGCCGGTCATCTCGCGCGGAGCAGCGATGTGGCTTTGCATATGCGCTATGCCGACCTGCCTTGCTCCCCCGCGCTACAGGCCTGGCCTGAGGCGCAACGCCGGGAGTGGATGCTGGGTGCGGGTGATGACTATGTGCTGCTTTTTACTCTTCCGGTCGCCAGCCGCTCCTGCCTTGATGTGTGGTTATCCCAGGGCCACCAGGTAAAGGTGATTGGTGAAGTGGTTGCAGGGCAGGGGGTGTGGCTGGATGATGGGCAGCAACTGGTGAACATGGATAGCCTCGCGGGCTACCAACACTTCAAGGATACAACCGATGACTGACCTGCAGCCGCACGCTCCCGCTTCCGTGTGGCGCAACCCGATCCATTTTCTCGCCTTCGGCTTCGGCAGTGGGGCGATTCCCAAGGCTCCGGGTACCTGGGGCACACTTGCCGCCGTGCCCTTTGTACTGATCTGGCAACAGTTGCCGCTGGCCGGGTATGTGCTGGTGCTGGTGGTCGCAACCCTGCTGGGTATCTGGTTGTGTGACCGCACCGCCAAGGATATGGGCGTGCATGATCACGGCGGCATCGTCTGGGACGAATTCGTTGGCCTGTGGCTGACCATGTTGCTGGCGCCACCGGGATGGCTATGGCTGTTGGCCGGTTTTGCGCTGTTCCGATTGTTTGATATCTGGAAACCCTGGCCAATTGGCTGGGTAGATCGGCGGGTCGGCGGCGGCTTCGGCATCATGCTGGACGATCTTCTCGCCGGCCTCATGGCGCTGCTGGTATTGTTAGCAGCCGAACTGTTGATCTGACACTGGCGAGGAACGGACACCATGCCCCTGCTTTATCCCACCCTGTTGCGCCTGAGTGTGCTGCTGTTGCTCAGCCCCGCAGCCGTCGCCGATCCGTCAGTGAGAGTGGTCGGTCTGTTTGCTGGCGCCGCGGTGGTCAATATTGACGGTCAGCGGCATATGTTGCGGATCGGTCAGCCCGGCCCCCAAGGTATTGAGCTGGTAGCCGCAGACAGCACCACCGCCACGCTGCGCATCAACGGCCAGACTCGCCAGTTCGGCATGCAGCGCGACTACACCGACGGATTCGCTGAGCGCGCCACTACCCAGGTAAGCATCCCGCGCGGCAGGGGTGGACACTACCGTGTCACCGGCTCGATCAACGGCCAGACCGTTCAGTTTATGGTCGACACCGGAGCGACCAGCGTCGCCATGAGCTCTTTCGAGGCACAGCGGCTGGGCATCGACTATCGGGTCACCGGCTCCGAAGTGCGGGCCACTACCGCTAGTGGTCAGGTTGCGGGCTACCGGGTAACGCTTGCCCGGGTCAAAGTGGGCGATGTCGAACTGACCAATGTCGACGGTCTGATTCTGGAAGGCGGCTTTCCCACCGAAGTATTGCTCGGCAACAGCTATCTGAACCGCATACGTATGGTGGACCAGAACGGCACCCTGATATTGGAAAGCCGCTGAGGCGCCTGGCGCGGCTCGTTTCAGGAAATGCTGATACATTCCATCCGGTGCTTTACGTCGCGGCGCGGGCATTCTCCTGATAATATAGCTGCCCCTTATTGCAGCGGCTGTACAGGAGACCGGTGTGTCAGTCACCTTTGTTGCGTCATCCAAATTGCCTACCCGATGGGGTACGTTCACCATGCACGGTTTCCTCGAACAGGATACCGGCAAGGAACATGTTGTATTGACCATGGGCGATGTAGCCGATGGCAAGCCTGTGCTCGGCCGGCTGCATTCCGAGTGCCTGACCGGCGACGCGCTGTTCAGTCTGCGTTGTGATTGCGGTTTCCAGCTGGAAGCGGCTTTGCAGGCCATCGCCGAGGAGGGGCGCGGCGCGCTCCTGTATCTGCGCCAGGAAGGCCGGGGCATCGGCCTGATGAACAAGATTCGTGCTTATCACTTGCAAGATGGTGGTGCGGATACCGTCGAGGCCAACGAGCAACTGGGTTTTGGCGCCGATCAGCGTGACTACGCCATCTGCCAGCCAATACTCGCGCATCTGGGTATCACCAGCCTCAAGTTGCTGACCAATAATCCACGCAAGGTCAAAGCATTGGAAGGTTATGGCCTGAAGGTGACTGAACGGCTGCCGCTGGAGTTTGGACTCAACCCGCACAACAGCAAGTATCTGGCGACCAAGGCCGGCAAGCTCGGGCATATGCTTGGCGAGATGCACCAGGCGGAGGCGGAATAATGTTTGATGCACGTCCTCATTGGAAGGCCTTGCAGCGCAACTGGCGGATGCAGGCGGGTGTAACCCTGGTATTGCCGATTGCACTGGTATGGTTTATTGGCGAGCAGCCGGGCGCCTGGCCTGAGGGGGCTATTCCACTGTTCGTCGTTGGGCTGGCGACGCTGTTTCTATCCATCTGGCGCTTCCGCCATTACAAATCCGCGTTGATCGCTGCTGAAGCGCTGGGCGACCAGCCACAGGCGGAATCGGCTTGGGAAACCCTGCACAAGCAACAGCTGTTGGGTTTGATGAACGCCAAGTTTCCCGCGTGGATGGGCATGCTGCAGTTTGTCTGCACCAACGAAATCGTCCCTCTGGTGTTGCTGGTGCTGGCCAGCATGGGCGTGATGTTGCTGTACCGTCCGCCCAGTGCCTGGGTGAAGTGATGCGCGCCGGCTGGCTGGCCGGGCTGTTGCTGTTTTGCCTACCGCTGGCAGCGGCTCCCCGGGTAGTCAGTCTGGCGCCGTTTCTTACCGATATGGTCGTGCAGCTGGACGCCGTAGATCAGCTGGTCGGTGTGCTGGACGACGGGCAACTGCCCCTTGAGCTGGAAAGCGTACCCCGCATCGGTAGCCATCAAAGCCTGTCCCGCGAGCTGATCCTGGCGCAGAATCCCGATCTGATTCTGGCCTGGACCTCAGGCAACCCCCCTGAATTACTCGACACCCTGGAAACCTGGGGTATTCGGGTCGAGCGTTTTGATCCCCAACGATTGGCTGATATCACCCAGATGA
Organism: Halopseudomonas pelagia; assembly: GCF_009497895.1. NCBI lineage: Bacteria > Pseudomonadati > Pseudomonadota > Gammaproteobacteria > Pseudomonadales > Pseudomonadaceae > Halopseudomonas > Halopseudomonas pelagia. Next base: position 805,613 of record NZ_CP033116.1, read on the forward strand.
CCCGTCGACTGGGCGTTTTGCTGGAGCGCCCAGCGGCGGCGGAAACGTTGCTTAGCGGCTATGAGCAGAAACTGCAGCGTCTGCACCGGCCTGTGACGAACAACGCCCCACGGGTATTCGTGCAGCTCTGGGACGAGCCTTTGTATACGGTCAGCGATAACCAGTTGATTGGTGATGCCTTGCGCCACTGCGGCGCGCGCAACGTGTTTGCAGATCTGTCGATTTACGCACCCCAGGTTGGGCTTGAGAGTGTGCTTGCGGCAGATCCGGATATGATTCTGGTAGTGGATGACCAGCCTGCAGCCGGGCATCCGTGGCTTCGACGCTGGCGTCAGTTTCCGCAAATGCGAGCGGTGCGCGAAGGGCAATTGAAGGTAATGAACGGCGATAGCCTGGTTCGACCAACGCCGCAAATTGTCCATGGTTTGCAGCGCTTATGTCGGCTGGTGGCACCGGCTGCATGACGCTGGCCGGTGCCGTACTGTCAGTAGCTAGGTGTCCAGCTCACAGATAGCTGGGCGTTGATATCGACCTCCCGGTAGCCGTAGGTCTGACCGTTGTAGTTATAGTTGGCCAGGCTGTAATCCTTATCCAGCAGATTGCCTACTTTCAGATCCCAGCGCAGCGCAGGGGTCATGTTCCAGCGTGCGCGGGCCTCGACCAGGCCGTAGCCGGATAGCTCCTGCTCGTTGGCCGGGTCGTTATAGCGCTGACTGTTGGCGCTAAGGCTGAAACCAATCCCGAACACACCCAATTGACGATCCACATCCAGACTTAACAGGCGCTTGGGTCGGCGTGGCAGTTGATTGCCGCTGTTACGATCACGCGGATCCAGCCAGGTTGCTGCGAGCAGCGTATCCCAACCGGCTACTTGAGTGCTGGCGCTCAACTCCAAACCATGGATCCGGGCGCGGCTAATGTTCTGGGCGGTGAAGAACGGGTCAAGCAGAATCAGGTCGTCAATATCGGTGCGGAATGCCGCAGCCTGTAACTGAGCGGCCTGCACTTGGCCGCGCCACTGCAGTTCATAGCTTTTGGAGCGCTCGGGGCGCAGGTTTGGATTTGCACCGAAGCTAGTGTAAAGATCGTTGAACGTGGGTGCGCGGAAGCCCTCCCCGTAGGATGCGACCACTTGCTGATTGTCGGTGATCGGCACAGTCAGCGCTGCGTTAAAGGTGTTGGCATTGCCAAATTGCTCGTTGTCATCATGCCGCCAACCCAATTCAGTCTGATATGCCTCGCCTTCAAATCGGTGTTGAACAAAAGCGGCACGGTTGTAGCGCTCGGTTTGCAGATAGCTGCCGGTGCTGCGCAGTCGATCCTGATACCAGTCCACACCGGTTTGCAGGCTGTGCTGCTCGGATAGGCGCAGACTGTTAAGCCAACTGGCAGAGTCGCGATAGGTGTTGTAGCTATAGGTAGCGGCCGGTCCGAAAGCGTTGGCATCATAATGACTGCTGCGCTTGTCTTCGGCGTGCCCAGCTTCTAGGCGAGTGGTCCATAGCTGACTGACTTGCCATTGCAGGTGCGTGGCTACAGTGCTTAACGTGAAATCGTCTTCAGGATTGCCATTCAGATCGTACTCGGTATTACCGCTCTGCTCGAGCAAGCGAACACCTGCTTCGACGTCGTCAGTAAAATTGTGACTGAGAGAGGCGTTGAATGCGCGATTGCGGTAACCGTCGTCGTCCTGGTCGCCTGCCTCTTCATGGCGGGTACGGTCAAAGCCGGCGGTTTCATTGAGGCTGGCGCCCAGATCAAAACGCGTCTGCTGGTTGCCTCCGGACATACCTACATGGCGACGGTAGGTGTTGTTGCTGCCGATGCCGGCGGTGACTCTGGGGTTGAGGCCAGACTCTCCCTGGCGGGTAAATATCTGCACTACACCGCCGATGGCGTCGGAACCATAGATAGCCGAACGGGGGCCGCGGATAACTTCGATACGCTCGATCTGATCAATATTGAGAAATTCCAGGCTTGGCTGCCCCGCCGAGGCGCTGCCGATGCGTTGTCCATCGACCAGTACCAGCGATTGGGTGCTGCCGGTTCCGCGCAGGGACAATGAGGTAAGGCTACCCTGTCCGCCTGTAGTGGTGACTGATGCGCCCGGAACCCGGCGCAGCAGATCTGCAACAGAGCTGGGCTGCAGACGTTCAATCTCGCTGCGGGTAAAAACGGTGGTCGCGGCCGGTGTTCTGGAAAGTGACTGTGCTTGCCGTGATGCTGTGACGACCGTGTCCGGCAGGTCTACCGCACTGTTGGCCAAGGCGATACCGGACGCCAGCAGGCCTGGGACGAGAAAAAGTACTCTGTTCATCATGAATCCTCAAAAGAAACGCTTTTGAGGAGGGCGAGAAGCCAGCGAAATCTGCCGGTAGAGCGGAGGGCAGCCATGCACTGGCCGGGTGACGCCCTCCGCGACACCTCAGCTACGAACCATGGCAGACGGGATCTTTGAATACCGGCACGCACAGGGTTCTTTACGCACAGGGCCGGTCTCCGGGCTCAGGATGCAAATAATGTGGCCTTCCCATACGCAGGCGTACAGTGGCGTGTTGCACATTACCGACAGACCCGTATCAGGGGGCTGTGATCCTTTACCGTTGCGGGGGCAGCGTCGGGGTTGCACCGACTTCCCGTTTCACCCTGCGGTTCGATGGCCGGCAGGGCACCCAGTGCGACTGGAAGCGGGATGGACTCTAGGGGCTAAGTGGCGGATGGTCAAGTCTGTTGCTGTGTTGGCCGCGAGCTGTAACCCGGGCCAACGTCGAGAATAGCGGGAAAATGTCAGCTGTTGAGGTGCAGGCGCTGGCGGATGGCAGCTTCGATACCGGCCGCATCCAGCCCGCATTCAGCGAGCATTTCTGCCGGCTTGGCGTGTTCCACATACACGTCTGGCAAGCCGAGGTTCAGAATGTTGACCGGCTTGCCCTGGCTCAGCAGCCACTCGTTCACTGCGCTGCCGGCACCACCCATGATGGCGTTTTCTTCCAGCGTGACCAGCAGCTCATGGCTGTCGGCCAATTGCTGGATAAGCGCGGTGTCCAGCGGTTTGACGAAGCGCATATTCGCCACGCTAGCATCCAGTACCTCGGCAGCTTTGAGTGCCTGGGCGTGCAGGGTGCCGAAACAGAGGATGGCGACCCCCTGACCCTGGCGGGTCAGCTGGCCTTTACCGATTGGCAATGGCTCTAAACTGCTGTTAATGGGCGTACCCGGGCCGGTCCCACGTGGGTAGCGTACTGCCGCAGGGCCGTTATGCAGAAAACCGGTGCTGAGCATCTGACGGGTTTCGTTTTCGTCGGCTGGCGCCATGATCAGCATATTCGGCAGGCAGCGCAGAAAGGACAGATCAAAGCTGCCAGCGTGCGTCGGGCCGTCTTCGCCAACCAGGCCGGCGCGGTCAATGGCAAAGAGTACGTCCAGATTCTGCACCGCGACATCATGGATCACTTGATCATAGGCACGCTGCAGAAAGGTCGAATAAATCGCCACCACCGGTTTGGCGCCTTCGCAGGCCATGCCGGCGGCCAGGGTAACTGCATGCTGCTCGGCAATCGCTACATCGAAATAGCGTTTCGGGTACTGTTCGCTGAACGCAATCAGGTCAGAGCCTTCTTTCATCGCCGGCGTAATACCCACGAGGCGCTGATCTTCCGCAGCCATGTCACACAGCCATTGGCCGAACACATTGGAATATTTCGGCTTGCTGATGCCGTTACTGGCGGGTTTGGGTTCCAGTTTGGTAATCGCGTGATAGCCGATCGGGTCGGCTTCAGCCGGGGAGAAACCCTTGCCTTTTTGCGTGACCACATGCAAAAACTGCGGGCCCTTGAGTTCGCGCATATTGCCTATGGTCGCGATCAGGGTTGGCAGGTCGTGGCCATCGATGGGCCCGATATAGTTCCAGCCCAGCTCTTCAAAAAGCGTGCCGGGCACCAGCATGCCTTTGGCGTGCTCTTCCGTGCGGCGAGCCAGTTCCCAGGCAGACGGAATCTTCGACAGCACTTTTTTACTGCCTTCACGCATATGCGAGTAGGTGCGGCTGGAGAGAATCTTCGCCAGGTAGTTGGACATGCCGCCGACATTGCGCGAGATCGACATATCATTGTCATTCAACACTACGAGCATATCGGCTTCGACGTCCGAGGCATGGTTGAGCGCCTCGAAGGCCATGCCCGCTGTCAGTGCGCCATCGCCGATTACCGCGACGGTCCGACGGTCCAGGCCTTGTAGCCGCGAGGCTACGGCCATGCCCAGTCCAGCGCTGATCGAAGTACTGGAGTGGCCCACACCAAAGGTATCGTAGGGGCTTTCATGGCGGCGCGGAAAGGCGGCCAGGCCGTCTTTCTGGCGCAAGGTGCTCATCTGCTCGCGGCGCCCGGTCAGAATCTTGTGTGGGTAGGCTTGATGGCCGACATCCCAGACGATCCGGTCTTCGGGCGTTTGGTAAATATAGTGCAGCGCAACAGTCAACTCGATCACGCCCAGGCCTGCACCGAAATGGCCGCCAGTCTGGCTGACGGTCCACAGCAGGTAGGCACGCAGCTCGTCGGCCAGTTCCGGCAGACGCTCTTCGTCCAGCTCACGCAGGCGAGCAGTGTCGTTCAGGCTGTCCAGCAACGGGGTGTGGGGCCGTTCGCGGGGTATTTCGTGAAAGGTGCTTGGCATCAAACAGGCTCTGGGTGCCGCATGCAGGGCAAGATTAAAACGGCAGTTTAACCGATGCGGCCTCTTAGCCCAACTAGCGCAGCCGGGTTAGAACCGTCTTTGTACAATAAAATCGGCTAGCTGGCGCAGGCGCAGAGCATCGTCAGCAAAGGGCTGCAGCGCCTCAATGGCTTGCAGGCGCAGCGTGTCAGCCAGTGCTCGCGCGCCATCCAGACCTAATAACGCTGGGTAGGTAGGCTTGTCGCGAGCCAGGTCAGCACCCTGTTGTTTGCCGAGTATGCTGGTGTCGCTTTCGATGTCGATAATGTCGTCCTGAACCTGGAAGGCCAGGCCGATACAGTCGGCATAAACGCCCAGCGCCTTGAGCTGCTCTTCGCTGACCTGCTCGCTGGCCAGAGCACCGAGTTGTACGCTGGCGCGAATCAACGCGCCGGTCTTGTGCCGGTGCATTTTCTCCAGCGTTGGTAGGTCAAGCTTCTCACCCACGGCGCCCAGATCAATCGCCTGACCACCGACCATGCCGTTCGGACCTGCAGTCGTAGCCAGTACCTCGATCATGCGCAGCCGGGTGTTCACCTGCAGGGCAGTGGCCTGAGCCAGCCACTGAAACGCCAGGGCTTGCAGCGCATCGCCGGCAAGAATGGCCGTGGCCTCGTCATAGGCGATATGGCAGGTGGGATGCCCGCGGCGCAGATCGTCGTCATCCATTGCCGGCAGATCGTCATGGATCAGCGAATACGCATGAATTGCCTCAACCGCTGCGGCGGCGGTATCGGCCTGCTCTGGCCGGCCGCCAAGCGCTTCGCAGCAGGCATAGGCGAGCATGGGACGAATACGTTTGCCGCCGTGCGTCACACTGTAACGAATCGCTGAAAACAACCGTTCCAGCCGCGGTTCTCCGGTCTGTAGCTGTTGCGTCAGGTAGGTGTCGATGCGGTGTTGGCAGGCGCTAAGATAGGCACCGAAATCGCTCATTCAGCGGGTCCGTCAAAGGGTTCAGTGGTCAGGTTGCCGTGTTGCTCGACCAGTAGCTGCACTTTCTGTTCTGCCTGGCTCAGCGCCTGTTGGCAATCGCGGGTCAGCGCCACGCCCTGCTCGAACGCCGTTAATGAATCTTCCAGGCTGAGTTCGCCACTTTCCAGCCGCTCGACCAGTTTTTGCAGGTCGCCCAGCGATTGTTCAAAATCCACGGCGACTTTTTTCTTGGCCATGTACATACCTCGTTTATCTGGCGAATCGGCAACCGGCTGAACATTACCCAAGGCTAATGGAGCGGTCAATCAACTGTAGACGTCATAAAAATAAAACAAGCTCAGGCTACAACCAATCTGGATCACCAAGCCCCGTTGTTTTCGGCGCGAGAGCGACGGCGTTGGTGACACTGGCATTATGGCGGCTGTGAGGAACGCCAGGAACGAGAAAAAATAGCGAGTTCATCAGACCTGCCCCCGGATCCGCCGCCGGTAATTAAGAAGTCGTTGCGTGAATTCTAGAGAGCCCTTCGCTGAGTTGTCGATTTTCTCGAGATGTGGTGGTTCAGTCAGCGCTTGGTTCAATAGTAACCGAGCGCTTTGTGCCCTCAGATAAACACGGGTCAGCCTGGTGAGATCGAAAGAGGCACCTGGTTACATCGGTGGCTGGATTATTGTTCGTCTCAGCGTTAACCTGCGTATAACAATTCCTTCAGGATGCTCAATGAAAACTGGCGTACTACGTACCTGTCTGCTTTGGCTGATGATCTTGATCATCCCGGCCCAGGCAGTTGCGGGTGCGTTTTCTACGTCTTGTGCAGCTACACCTCCTGCCACGCAGCAGAACGAGATGCCAGTTGAGCATGCCCATCATGCGATGGCCGAGCAGGCCCATGATGACACCGGCCAAGTGGTGCATAGCGGGTGTGTGCTTTGCGCGGTCAGTTGTCATGGCATCAGTGCTCTGACCAGTTGCAACAGCGAGCCTTTGGCTGTGTTTGCTCCGGTACTCTCTGGCGTACCGGCCTATCTATTGTTTGTCGGGCAAACCCCCGAGCCACTCAAACGACCTCCCCGCACCGTCCTCCTCTGAAACGATAACGGCTCCTGTTGAGCTGAACATTTCTGATCGGTAACACCGATCTGATCGCAGAGGTGGTCATGTTTTCCCCAATGTATTGTATTGGCGGCTTATTAGCCGTTCTGGCGTGGCACAGTCACGCCCAGGCAAACCAGCCCGATCCATCTGGCGCCGACGTCGTCCCGCCAGTGACTTACCAATCTCCATTGCACAGCTATCGAGGCTTTGAGCACCAGACTCCCGGCGACTGGCGTGAGGCCAATGCTACCGTCGGCCGTATAGGCGGTTGGCAAGCCTATGCGGCAGAGGTATGGGAGGCCAGCCAGTCGCAAGATGATGGCGCTGATGCCGACATTGATAACGCTGCCGATGCTGGCGGCGACGCCAATCCGCATCAACATCATTAAGGAGCTGGTTATGAACAAGACCAATACGGCTCTCGCGCGTTTGGGTTCCACCGGCGTGCTGCTGTTGACCCTGGCGGGCTGCGCGGGGCTGGCGCCTCAGAGTAGCCTTGAACAGGTTCAGCAACAGAGCGCCGAGCTGACCGGGCAGGATTCGCTGCATTGGGCCACCGAGCAGGATCAGCCGCCGGTGGTCCGCGAGCGTATCGCCGAGCTTCTGGCTGAGCCGTTAGCGCTGGAAAGTGCAGTGGAAATTGCGCTGATGAACAATCCCGGGCTGCAAGCTCGCTTGTTTGATCTGGGTATCGCTGATGCGCAGCGGGTACAGGCGAGCCGTTTACCGAATCCCGGCTTTTCCATCGGGCGCATGACGCGTGGCAGCGAAGTGGAGTGGGAGCGGGGGCTGCACCTTAATCTGGGCAGCTTGATCGCCTTGCCCTTAACCCGTCGCATAGCTGATGGCCAGAATGCGCAGGTACAGCGGGAAGTCAGCTTGTCGGTGATGCGGTTGGCAACGGATACGCGTATAGCCTGGTATCGCGCGGTCGCAGCGCAGCAGAGTCTGGCTTATAGCGAGCAGGTTCTGCAGGCGGCTGATGCAGGCGCGGAAATGGCTCATCGTATGGCCGCCGTGGGTAACTACAGTGCCTTGCAGAAAGCCCGTGAGCAGAGCTTTTACGCGGAAGCAGCACTGTCTCACCTGCAGGCCAGACAAGAGCAGGTCGCCAGCCATGAGCGGCTGGTCCGCTTGCTTGGTTTATGGGGTGAGCAGACGAATTTCACCCTGCCAGAGCGGCTGCCGGATGTGCCTGCTGAGCCATTGGACCAGCCAGATATCGAGCAGCAGGCCATGGCCAGTCGCCTGGATGTCCAGGCGGCCCAGCAGGGTGCCGAGCGCCTGGCAACCAACCTGAAGCTGGGTAAGGCAACGCGCTTTATCAATGTGCTGGAACTGGGCATCAGCAATAACAGCTCCAACGAAGAGCCCGTGCAACGTGGCTATGAAATTACCGTTGAGCTTCCGTTGTTCGATTGGAGCGGTGCTCGCATGGCCGGCAACGAGGCGCGATACATGCAGCAGCTGCAGCGGACCGCCGAAGTCGCAATCAATGCGCGTTCGCAGGTACGGGAGAGCTATCAGGCTTATCGCACAGCCTGGGATGTGGCAGCGCATTATCGTGATGAAATCGTCCCCCTGCGCAAGCGTATCAGTGAGGAAAACATGTTGCTCTACAACGGCATGTTTATCGGTGTATTCGAGCTACTTGCTGATGCGCGGGAGCAGATCTCCACAGTCAATCGTTATCTGCAGGCCCAGAGTGACTTCTGGGTGGCTCAGTCTGAACTGGACCTGGTTCGTTTTGGGCCAGTAACGCCGAGCGAGGCCAATAGCGCTTCCACCACACCCGCTTCCCCCGCCGGAGGGCACTAACATGGTTTCACGACGTGATTTCTTTATGGGCGCGGGTGCCATAACGGCAGCCGTTGCTGCCTCTTCGGTCAGCCGGGTTTCTTTGGCGGGGTTGCCCGAGCCAGTAATTCAGAGCAGCCCGGAGACCATGGCGCCGCTGGAGCCGAATACTGGCAGGCCTTACAAGCCGGTTGTGACGCTGAATGGCTGGACGCTGCCCTGGCGCATGAATAACGGTGTAAAGGAGTTTCACCTGGTTGCTGAACCGGTAGTGCGAGAGATGGCCCCAGGCTTCAATGCCCATCTCTGGGGCTATAACGGCCAATCGCCTGGGCCTACCATTGAAGTGGTAGAGGGGGACCGGGTCCGTATTTTTGTTACCAACAAGCTGCCGGAACATACCAGTATCCATTGGCATGGGCAGCGTTTGCCCAACGGCATGGATGGGGTAGCCGGCTTGAATCAGCGTGCTATCCCGGCAGGCAAAACCTACGTGTATGAGTTCGAAGCCAAGCGCCCCGGCACCTTTATGTATCACCCGCATGCGGATGAGATGGTGCAGATGGCCATGGGCATGATGGGCTTCTGGGTAACCCACCCGCGCGATGCTCATCCCAATATTGACGAGGTAGACCGCGATTACTGTTTTCTACTTAACGCCTATGACGTCGAGCCGGGAAGCTACACACCCAAGATCATGGAGATGCTTGACTTCAATATCTGGACGTTCAACAGCAGGGTCTTTCCTGGAATTGATCCCCTGGTTGCGCGCAAGGATGACAAGGTGCGGATTCGCGTCGGCAACCTGACCATGACCAACCACCCGATACATCTGCACGGCCACGAGTTTGAAGTTACCGGGACCGACGGTGGGCCGGTACCGCGCGGTGCACGCTGGCCGGAGGTGACCACGGACGTAGCCGTTGGTCAGATGCGGCAGATCGAGTTTATCGCCAGCGATTTGGGTGATTGGGCTTTTCACTGCCACAAGAGCCACCACACCATGAACGCCATGGGCCACGACGTGCCGACGATGTTGGGTGTTGATCATCGCAAGGTGGTTACCCAGATCAATAGTCTGATCCCGGATTACATGGTCATGGGCGAGCGGGGTATGGCAGATATGGCGGAGATGCAGATGCCGCTTCCGGAGAACACCATACCGATGATGACCGGCGACGGACCTTTCGGCTCAGTGGAGATGGGCGGTATGTTCACCATGCTCAAGGTGCGAGCAGACCAGCCTGCTGGTGATTACAGCGATCCTGGCTGGTACCAGCAGCCGGAAGGTACCCAGGCATTCGAGTGGACCGGGCCTCTACAAGAGCCGTCGCGTTTTAAATCGGAAGCATCCACTGGCAAGCCCGCTGTTGAAGTGCAAGTTCGTAAACCCACCGGACATTCCGGACATTAATCTGCAAGGGAAGCTATAAATGATGAGCAAATTAACATTGGTAGCGGCCGTGGCGGCGCTGAGCACGCTGTCTTTTGGTGTACTGGCGCATGGCGAGGCCGGAGAGAGCGAGCGTAGCATGATGCCTCCGGAGCAGAAGGCGTGGGGCATCGGCGCAAGTGAAGAGCAGGTTGATCGCGAACTGGTCATTCGGATGGACGACAGCATGCGCTTTACCCCGGACCATTTCGAAGTGGCCGAGGGGGAGACGCTGAAGCTGGTAATCAAAAACGAAGGGAAGATGCTGCACGAACTGGTTTTGGGCACGGCTGCAGAGCTGGAAGAGCATGCCGCACTGATGGCCAAATTTCCGGGTATGGAGCATGACGAGCCGTACATGGCACACGTAGCCGCGGGGCAAACGCAAACGCTGATCTGGACCTTCAATCGAGCCGGGCGCTTTGACTTTGCTTGCCTGCTGCCAGGGCACTTTCAAGCCGGCATGGTTGGCGGTCTTAACGTAAACACAAGATAATCCATGAGTGGAGAATGCGATGAAAAAAATAATGATGTTATTGCTGATGATGTTCGGGCTGGCAGCTGTGCCTGTCGTGGCCAGCAATCACCAGGCAATGACCGAAGGCGAATTGAGAAAAATCGATCAGACCGGGCAACGGGTGACGTTACGCCACGGACCGATCGATAACTTGAAAATGCCTCCCATGACCATGGTCTTCAAGGTCGAGAATGCGGCGGACCTGGAAGGGCTGGCCGCCGGGGACAAGGTCCGATTTCGGGCGGACAAGCAAGGCGACAGCTATGTTGTGACCGAGCTTGAAAAAAGCGAGTGAGCCTGCAGCTTTTGGTTTGTACCGCGCCTATGAAAGATCATTTCATGGGCCGGGATAAACCGGAGCAAAGCCGCCACCGACCGTACGAAAGTTGGTGGTTTGCCCCTGGTAAAGTCGGGCCGCTACCCACTGCACCTGAGTGTCATATACGTAATTGCGCAGGTCGAACTTGAGGACCTGCGGCGATGTGTTGCTACCCAACACGCGCTGGCCAGGAGCGATCAGAGCCTGAGCAACGTAGTTCCCTGCCAGAATATCTTCCCAGACGCGACGGGTGAGCTTGTCGCCGCGGTAGGCAGCACGACTGCCGTAACCCGCTGCAGGCTTGAAGAACAGTCCTTTACGTTGGGCCCAGAACTCTTCTGCTTTTTCGCGGTGGACCTGCTGCGTGCGCGGAATGCCTGCAAGCAGAGTCGTGCGGGTCTCAGGGGCGACACCTAGCCGCTGCAAATGGTCATCGCTGCTCAATATGATCAGATTGCGTTTATCCGAATAAAGGGCGTGGGCCTGGGGGTGCGGTGTCAGCACAGCAGCGCCGGCAAGGTGTGCCTCCCTGAGGTGTTCGTTAGCCGGCGACTCGAGCAGAAAATCAGTCAGCCGGTTGTACACCAGGTCGATTGCCAGATCACCATGCCACAAGCGACCGGAGCGCAGCTCCAGTTCCGCCGGATCGACGATAACCGCGCGTATACCCTGTCTTTCAAAAAGAGCCTGGAACAGCATGAACTCGGCGTAGAGATATTGGCTTGCCGGCTCAGTATCGACAATTGCGATACTGCGCAGTGGCTGCTTGCGCCCAGCTAACGCCCACTCATGACGAAACATAGCGACAATCTCAGCTTCGAAACGCTCCGCGAGCGCTGGCGGCGGAACTACGCCAGCCACTTCCGGGCAGCAGGCGCGTTGCGCCCGGGCCATCAGCGCGTTAAGCATGGCCCCGCCGGCGTTGGTATTGATCTCGATTAGCCCGAAGCCTTCCTGTGCGACGTGAAAATCATAGCCCATGAATACGCCGCGTGGGCCTGATGAATGTCTGGCAATTGCTGGGGCGTAAGCAAGGACTTCTTCCCGGTAAGTGGGTAAGGCGACCACTGACTCGACCGCGTAGATGAGATCCCGCATGCGCTTCATATGCGCTGGCGACACAAAGACAGGTCGAGCAGCAAACACAGTCGGACAGCGCTCTTGCAGCAACTGAAAAACGTCAGAGCGACCAGTCTCCGTTGCCAGCGCCTGACTCAGTGCGTGCTGGTCGAGGCTGACACAAAAACACTCGTTGTTAAGCCGTTGGATCAGATTAGACTGCTCGTTGCCCATGGATCAGATTATCTCTGTGTAGGGTGATGTGTCTCAGGTCGGGGCTCGCGATCTTAGGCCCGGTATGCATTGTTATCTAAAAAGGGTGCGTACTACTCATTGGAAAGATCATTGATCAAGGCTTTCATTTCTGCAATTTCAGCTCTTTGAGCCTCAATGATTTTAGCGGCGAGCTCCTGCACGCGTGGGTCGCTGATATTCGCCCGTTCGCTCGTCAGGATGGCGATGGAGTGGTGGGGTATCATTGCTTTCATCCACGCAACGTCATCGACGGTCTCTTGGCTGCGGGCTAACCAGAGTGACAGAGCAAAAACTGCAAGACTACCAGCCAAGATGCAGATATTGACTCGTCGACTTTTATACATGCCCAGCATAAACATCAGCATGATAAAGGCCATGGCAGCGCCCATCACTATGGCCATGAACAGACGAGTTTCGCTAAAAAACACATGATCCCAACTGTAGGTGGTTAAGTACATCAGTACTAACATCACAATAGTTGATGTTCCGATCATCGCCGCGAACTTGCTGTAGTTCATGGGGGTTGCTCTCCTGACTCGATACGTATTGGGTTTTGCCCGCTACTCGCTCCCGGGGCTCGTTTCGGCTAGGTGTCTATAAGGGTACGACAGAAGGCGCAGGGTTCTGTTCCAATCGCGTTTTCTTGGCAACCACACTGAGCCTTAGGCTTGCAGCCTGCGTGACCAAAAGAACCGAAGATGTATGGGTTACAAAAAGTCGCCCCAAAGATGTTGGGCCATGGTCAACGCCACCACCGGCGCTGTTTCAGTGCGTAATACCCGCGGGCCAAAGCGGGCAGCTTGAAAGCCGCTGTTTTCCGCCAGGGCAATTTCGTCTGCACTCAAGCCGCCTTCAGGGCCAATCAGCAAGCCGAGCCGCTCAGGGCGGGCAAGACTCTTGAGGCTTTGCTCGGTACGATGATGCAGTACCAGTTTGAGGTCGCAGGTCAGGCCGCCCAGCCACGGGTTCAATGCCGCTGGTGGGTGAATCAGTGGTACGACGCTGCGGCCGCATTGTTCGCAGGCGCTCACGGCTATCTGCTGCCAATGGGCCTGGCGTTTGTCCGCCCGTTCGCCTTGCAGCTTGACCTCACAGCGTTCAGTAAACAGCGGTGTAATCTCGGTTACGCCCAACTCGACGGCCTTCTGAATCGCCCAGTCCATGCGTTCGCCGCGGGACATGGCTTGGCCCAGATGCACCCGCAATGCAGGTTCTGGCATGCCGGCAACGGCGGCGCCAAGGCGTACCCGGACCTCGCGTTTGCTGACTTCGAGTATTTCTCCAGGCCATTCCTCGCCGCTGCCATTGAACAGCTGCACCGGCGCTCCTGGAGCCAATCGCAGTACGCGGCCAACATAGTGGGCCAGATTGTCCTCAAGCAGGCAGTCGCCCTCGGCGAGGGCAGTATCCAGATAGAAACGCGATACGCGCATGCGATCAGTCCCGCGTGGCCAGTTGAATGCCTTCCCAGGCGACGCTGGCCAGGTGATCAATTTGATCCGGGGTAATGACATAAGGCGGCATGAAGTACACCACGCTACCGAGCGGACGCAGCAGGGCTTCGTTCTTCAGCGCATGTTCGTATACGCGAATGCCGCGACGCTCCTGCCACGGGTAAGGAGTGCGATTGGCTTTGTCCTGAACCATCTCTATGGCCAGGACCATACCGGTCTGGCGCACTTCGGCGACATGGGGATGGTCAGCAAAATGCGCCGTAGCCTTCTTCATGTGCGCTGCCAGAACGCGGTTTGCAGCGATCACATCGGTCTGCTCGAAAAGATCCAGGGTCGCCAGTGCCGCGGCGCAGGCCAGCGGGTTGCCGGTGTAACTGTGCGAGTGCAGGAACGCGCGCATGGTCACGTAGTCGTCGTAAAAAGCCTCGTACATCTTGTCGGTGGTCATGCACACCGCCATGGGCAGATACCCGCCAGTGAGCGCCTTGGACAGGCATAGGAAGTCAGGGCTGATGTCGGCCTGCTCACAGGCGAACAGGCTGCCGGTACGGCCGAAGCCAACGGCAATCTCGTCATGGATCAGGTGCACGTTATAGCGATCACAGGCTTCGCGAAGCAGTTTGAGATACACCGGGTGGTACATGCGCATGCCGCCGGCGCACTGGATCAACGGTTCGACGATCACCGCCGCCACTTCTTGGTGATTTTGCTCCAGCGCACGCTCCATATGCTCGAACATCAGACGGCTGTGCTCTTCCCAGGTAGCACCGGCTTCACGCTCATAACAGTCCGGCGACGGCACGGTAATCACGCTCATCAGCAGCGGCTCGTAGGTTTCCTTGTACAGCGCGACATCGCCGACGGAGAGCGTAGCCAGGGTTTCGCCGTGGTAGCTGTTGGACAGGGTGATAAAGCGCTTCTTCTCCGGCTTACCGGTATTGAGCCAGTAGTGAAAGCTCATTTTCAGTGCCACTTCGATACACGACGAGCCGTTGTCGGCGTAGAAGCAGCGGGTCAGTGGGGCAGGGGTAATATCGACCAGACGCTCGGATAGCTCAATCACCGGTTGATGACTGAATCCGGCCAGAATCACATGCTCCAGATTGTCGATCTGATCCTTGACGCGCTGATTGATGTAGGGATTGGCATGGCCAAAGATATTGACCCACCAGGAACTGACGGCGTCCAGGTAGCGATTGCCTTCAAAGTCATGCAGCCAGACACCTTCGCCGCGCTGGATCGGGATGACCGGCATATGCTCGTGATCTTTCATCTGAGTGCAGGGGTGCCAGAGCACTGACAGGTCACGCTGCATCCATTGATTGTTCAAGCCCATAATCGCCTCGCCGTGATTGAAATGATCCGGCGATTGTACCTCAGCGCTTGATGCTCTGCAGGGGTTGGCTGCAGAGCGCTTAGCGGGTGCCGAAGACGACCATGGTCTTGCCCTTGACGTCGATCAGGCCTTGCTCTTCCAGACTCTTGAGTACCCGCCCGACCATTTCCCGCGAGCAGCCGACAATCCGTCCAATTTCCTGACGGGTGACCTTGATCTGCATGCCGTCGGGATGGGTCATGGCATCGGGCTGCTTGCACAGATCCAGCAGCGTGCGGGCCACACGGCCGGTGACGTCAAGAAAGGCCAGATCGCCGACTTTGCGCGTGGTGTTGCGCAGGCGCTCGGCCATCTGCCGGCCCACGGCGTACAGCAGATCGGGCTCGGTCTGGCTCAGCTCGCGAAACTTGTTGTAGCTGACTTCTGCCACCTCACATTCGGTCTTGGCGCGCACCCAGGCGCTGCGGTCCTGCTGCGGCTTGACCTCGTCGAACAGGCCCATCTCGCCAAAGAAGTCGCCCTGATTCAGATAGGCGATGATCATTTCCCGGCCTTGCTCATCCTCGATAAGGATGGTTACAGAGCCTTTGACGATATAAAACAGACTGTCGGAGTGGTCGCCGGCGTGGATGATGGTACTGCGGGCGTTGAAGCTGCGAAGGTGGCAATGGGCTAGATAGGAGTCGAGATTTTTTATTTTGGGTGTCAGGGCAATTGAAACCATGTAGTTATCCTGTCGAGCAAGCCATAGGTGCCGGAGCACCCCTGAAAGCCTCGTCACTGAGACCAAAGACGATTATGTCCAGTTTTTCTGCCGCTGACCAGTGTGGCGCCGCGCTATAAAGCTTGTGATATTCTGCGCGCATTCAGAATGTCAGCCGGAGAGCCAGATGAAAGCACAGATCAAGTGGGTAGACGGCGCCATGTTTGTTGGCGAATCGGGTAGTGGTCATACGCTGGTCATGGATGGCCCGCCGGAAGCGGGCGGGCGCAATATGGGCGTGCGGCCGATGGAAACGGTGCTGATTGGCCTGGGCGGTTGTGCCAGCTATGACGTAGTCAGCATCCTGAAAAAGGCCCGCCAGGATATTCGCGACGTGCACACCCAGCTGGAAGCCGAGCGCGCGGAAACAGAACCCAAGGTTTTTACCCGGATCCACCTGCACTTTGTTGTCAGTGGCAAGAATCTGAAGGAAACGCAGGTCAAGCGGGCAGTCGAATTGTCAGCCGAAAAATACTGCTCGGCCTCCATCATGCTGGCGCGCGCCGGGGTGGAAATGACCCA
This sequence comes from Halopseudomonas pelagia, assembly GCF_009497895.1. Classification (NCBI taxonomy): domain Bacteria; kingdom Pseudomonadati; phylum Pseudomonadota; class Gammaproteobacteria; order Pseudomonadales; family Pseudomonadaceae; genus Halopseudomonas; species Halopseudomonas pelagia. Next base: position 821,808 of record NZ_CP033116.1, read on the forward strand.
CGGTTATGAGATCGTCGAGATCGAATAAACCGCTGGTTCGTGAAAAGGCTGCCTGTGGCAGCCTTTTACATCAGATCTTGTAGGTAGCTTTGGTCATAAAACCCGAGAGTAGCGTCATGGCCGCCTTTACCGGTTCGGGAAATATCATTCCGCCGGCTTCCAATGCCTGGCTGCCGTGTTCTATTTCGTCTATGCGCATCTGTTCCAGAATCGCGCGGGATTTTATGTCCTCTTCCGGCAACTGGGTCAGGTGGTCATCCAGGTGCCGCTCCACCAGTTGTTCGGTAGCCGCGACAAACCCCAGGCTCACGCGATCACTGATCATGCCGGCCACCGCCCCCATCCCGAATGACAAACCGTAAAACAGCGGATTGAGCACGCTGGGCTGACTGTTGAGTTCCTCCAGGCGCTGTTCGCACCAGGCCAGGTGGTCAATTTCCTCAGCTGCAGCATGTTCCATCTTGGCGCGCACATCGGGCAACTTGGCGGTCAGAGCCTGGCCCTGGTAAAGCGCCTGCGCGCAGACTTCGCCAGTGTGGTTGATACGCATCAGACCGGCGATATGCTGGCGCTCCACCGCATCCATGGGCACATTGGCCAGATGCTGCGCGGGGGAGGGGCGGCTGGCCTGCGCTGCACCAGGCACCAGCGTGCGCAGAGACTGATCAGCCTGGGTCAGCAGGCGGTCGAGAAAGCTGTATTGACGCGGTGAGTTCATGACATCACTCCTGTGCTGCTTGGCAAAAGCGGCAGTATAAAGGCTGTGGCTGGCCGACTATTGCGTTGGATCAACCCGGCGGCCAGCTCATCTGGCGCTGCCCGAGCACATGCAGATGAATATGGTAAACCGTTTGTCCGCCCTGAGCGTTGCAATTGAAGACGGTGCGGAATCCTTCTTCGCAGCCTAGCTCCTTGGCGAGCCTCTGGCCGGTATAGATCATATGGCCGACCAGCGCGCGATCATCTTCGGTGATATCTGCCAGGGTCGCGATATGCGTTTTTGGGATGACCAGAAAGTGCACCGGAGCATGGGGATTGATGTCGTGGAAGGCGATAACCTGCTCGTCTTCATAGATTTTCTTTGCCGGGATTTTACCCTCAACGATCTTGCAGAACAGACAGTCCACAGGCTACTCCTCAACAGGTGCTCAAAGTGCTTCCAGTGTAACCATCTAACGCTAGAATGGCACCATCACCTTAGAGTGCGTCACCTGAGAGTGCATCACCTGGGAATGCATAAACTGGGATTGCAAAAGGAAGGGCCTGTGAAAAATGATATCCACGATCTGAATCTGCTGCTCGACAGCAAGATCAAGCTGATTGTGATCGAATCCTGGGAGGAGCGTCGGGTGCTGGAAACCATGGCCGCGCTGGCGATCAAGCGAGCGCAGACCTGGTATACCTGGAATCTACTCGACGGCTTGCGCCGACTCGGGTTTGGCGCCGATGTAGAACCGAGCGAGGACACCACTGACCCGGAGACGGCGCTAAAGCAGATTCGCCGCGCTAATGAGCAGGCACTGTATGTGTTCTGTGACTTGCACCCTTATCTTGAATCGCCCCGGCTGATCCGCCTGCTGAAGAGCTTGGCCATGGAGCCCGGGGCGTCCCCCACAGTGGTGCTGGTAAGCCACGCGATAGCCTTGCCTGCCGAACTCAGCCGGCTGGCGGCGCGGCTCAATCTGAGCATGCCGTCCGACGAGCAACTGGCGGCCATCGTGCGTGAAGAGGCCGCCAACTGGACGCAAGAGAACCAAGGGCAGAGGGTGCGCACCGATAACCGCACCCTGGAGCAGGTGGTGCGTAATCTGCGCGGGACCACGCATGCTGAAGCACGTCGTCTGGCGCGCAATCTGATTGCTGATGACGGTGCCATTACGCAGGAAGATCTGCCTGCGTTGAATAAAGCCAAGTTCGGTTTGCTGGATATGCAGGGCGTGCTGAGCTTTGAGCAGGACACCGCGCATTTTGCTGACGTTGGCGGCCTGCAACACTTTAAAGGCTGGCTGGCGAATCGGCAGGCGGCCTTTCTCCAGGCCGGCGATGTCAAGGACGCGCCAAAGGGCGTCCTGTTGGTGGGTGTGCAAGGGGCGGGCAAGAGCCTGGCTGCCAAAGCGGTGGCAGGGGTATGGGGGCTCCCGCTACTGCGGCTGGACTTCGCGGCGCTGTACAACAAGTACATTGGTGAGACGGAAAAGAATCTGCGCGAAGCGCTGCACATGGCTGATTGCATGGAGCCCTGTGTGCTCTGGATAGATGAAATTGAAAAAGGGCTGGCGCCGGACGGGTCTGATCAAGGTGTTTCGCGACGTCTGCTCGGTTCGTTACTGACCTGGATGGCAGAGCGCAAAAGTCGGGTGTTTCTGGTTGCCACCTCGAACGACGTCAGCCAGCTGCCCCCCGAGCTGATCCGCAAGGGCCGACTCGATGAGATGTTCTTTGTCGATCTGCCGAGCTCGGCCGTGCGCGAAGACATCTTCCGTATCCATCTGGTCCGTCGCGAATTACAGGTGCCGCTGTTCAACCTGTCGCAATTGGCGCAGGCCAGCGACGGTTTCTCCGGCGCAGAAATTGAACAAGCCGTTGTCTCGGCCGTGTATGCGGCTGCTGCGCGTCAGCAGGAGGTCAGCGATGCCCATGTGTTGGAGGCGCTGGCGCAGACATCGCCGCTGTCAGTGATCATGGCCGAGCGTCTACAGGCGCTACGGGATTGGGCGAAAACCCGCGCGGTGATGGCGGATTAACCTTAGAAAGGTTTGACTACCACCAGGATGACCGCTCCCAGCAGCACGAACACCGGCGCCTCATTGAACCAGCGGTAGAACACGTGCGAGCGCGTGTTGGCGTCATTGGCAAAGCGTTTTAGCAGAGTGCCGCAGACAAAATGATAGGCCACCAGTGCCGCTACCAACATCAGCTTGGCATGCAGCCAGCCATGCGAGAGCCATGCAGGTTGCAGCCAGAGCATCCAGAAGCCCAATGCCAGGGTGATTACCATTGAGGGCGTCATAATGCCGCGGTATAGCTTGCGCTCCATGATCTTGAAACGTTCGCGGCTGATACTGTCGTCACTCTGGGCGTGATAGACGAACAGTCGCGGTAGGTAGAACAGGGCGGCAAACCAGGTCACCATGGCAATGATATGGAAGGCTTTGATCCACAGGTACACGGCAAGCTCCTCTACGACGGGTGTCTGCACCCACGCAGGGGCAGTGAGTGCTGGTATTTTACGTCAGCCCTTTTATCATAGGGGCGAACAGTCATGTACAAAACGATTCAGGAAATAAAATGATCAAAATCGGCATTGTAGGCGGGACCGGATACACAGGCGTCGAGTTGCTCAGGCTGCTGGCGCAACATCCCCAGGCCCATGTCGAGGTCATAACCTCCCGATCGGAAGAAGGCCAGCGGGTTGTGGACATGTACCCTAACCTGCGCGGGCACTATGACAACCTCAAGTTCAGCGTGCCGGACGTTACTGCTCTGGGCGCCTGTGATGTGGTGTTCTTCGCTACTCCGCATGGCGTGGCCCATGCCATGGCTGGCGAGCTGCTGTCGACCAGCACTCGCATCATTGACCTGTCAGCCGACTTCCGGCTGAAGGATTCCGAGGAGTGGTCTCGCTGGTATGGGCAGCCGCACGGCGCGCCCGAATTACTGGAAACGGCTGTGTATGGCTTGCCGGAAGTCAATCGGGAGGCCATCCGTACCGCGCGCTTGATCGCCGTGCCAGGCTGCTACCCCACCGCCGCCCAGTTAGGGCTCATTCCGCTATTGGAGGCCGGGCTGGCGGATCCGTCACGCATCATTGCCGACTGCAAGTCCGGTGTTAGCGGCGCGGGCCGCGGCACCAATCTGGGTTCGTTGTTCTGCGAGTCCACCGAGAGCATGAAAGCTTATGCCGTGGCCGGCCATCGCCACCTGCCCGAGATCAGTGAGGGGTTGCGTCAGGCCGTCGGTGGTCCGGTAGGGCTGACCTTCGTACCGCACTTGACGCCGATGATCCGCGGGATCCATGCCACGCTGTACTCGACTGTGGTCGACCACTCGGTGGATTTGCAGACCTTGTTCGAGCAGCGGTATGCCGATGAGCCCTTTGTCGATGTCATGCCAGCCGGCAGTCATCCAGAAACGCGCAGTGTGCGGGGTGCCAACGTTTGCAGGATCGCAGTCCACCGGCCACAGGGCGGCGACCTGGTGGTGGTCCTGTCAGTGATCGACAATCTGGTTAAAGGCGCTTCAGGGCAGGCTGTGCAAAACATGAATATCGCGCTCGGGCTTGACGAGACTCTTGGGTTGTCCCATCCGGCGCTTATGCCCTGATGTTCAAACTGAAGCGCCGCCGGGTCTTGCGCGATCATCGCGTGGTCTTCATCCCGCGCACATCCAGGCTGGTTCAGGTGCTGAAGGTAGGGTTGATTGTCACGTTGTTGCTGGCTTCGCCGTTGAGTGCCTGGTTCGGCTGGGAGTTTGCGTTGCGCTCGCAACAGGCGGTTCTAGAGGAGAGAGATCAGTTGCTGGTGCGGCAATTGGAGCTGGCCTCCGAGCTGGATAGCGCGCGGCAAAGCCAGCAACAGATGGAGGTTGACTTGCTGGTGGCGCGCGAAGGTCTGCAGGAAGCGCGTGACGTGGTCCAAGAGTTGGAACAGCAATTGTTCCGAGTACAGCAGGATTTGGCCCAGTATCAGGGTGCTCTGGCGCCCAATGCGATGCTTCCCGGTTTGCGTATCCAGGCTTTTGAGCTGCATGCCACAGAAGCTCCGAACACTTTCCGCTATAAAGTCATGGTCAGCCGCGTCGGCGAAGAAAGCGATACGGTCCAGGCGCGGCTGGATGTGACCATTCATGGCCGCCAGGGCGGCGAGGCGGTAACCTTGACCCTGGATGATGTGACAGGGGATCTGGCTGAAGATGTGATGAGCCTGAATTTCCGCTACTTCCAGGTAGTGCCCAGCAACGGCAGTGGTGCTGAATTGGTACTGCCAGATGATTTTCAGCCAGAACGCGTGATTCTCAAGGCCGTTCGCGATGGCAAAACTCTGGTAGAACAAGCATTCGATTGGACGGTAACAGGAGCAAGGCCCTGATGTTTGGAACAGACAAGCACAAAAAAGTAGATATCGGTCAGTTTGGCGGTAAAACCACGATCATCGCTCAAGACGCTGAGTTCAAAGGGGATTTTCGCTTCACCGGCGCCCTGCAGGTAGACGGACGTGTCATTGGCAATGTGCACGCGGATCAGGGCTTGGTACGCATTAGTGAACATGGCTGTATCGAGGGTGTTATCAGAGCGCCGAGCGTACTGATCAATGGTCAGGTAACCGGGGACGTACATGCTTCTGAGCACCTTGAGCTTGATGCCAAGGCGCGCATCAGCGGCGATCTGCATTACCGTTTCATGGAAATGGTCATGGGTGCACAGATCAGCGGTAACCTGCATTACATGGATGCAGAGCTGCCGGCCCAGGTCGCGTTACCGGTAGATACCGATTTGGTATCCGAAGAATAGTTGACCAAAAGAGTCGGGAAAACGGATAATAGGCCGTTAGTGTGCTTTTGCACCCGTCGCTGGAGGATGTATGTCTACTGCTGAAATGTTTACCCCCACTCCCTTGCTGTTTACCGACAACGCCGTATCCAAGGTCCGCGCGCTGATCGATGAAGAGGGTAATGAGCGCCTGAGCCTGCGGGTGTTCGTAACCGGGGGTGGCTGTTCGGGGTTCCAGTATGGTTTTACTTTCGATGACGAGCTGGCTGAAGACGATACCGTGGTCGAGCGCGAGGGTGTGAAACTGGTGGTCGACCCGATGAGCTTTCAGTACCTCGCCGGATCTGAGGTCGATTATCTGGAAGGCTTGGAAGGTTCGCGTTTTGTCATCAATAATCCCAATGCAGCCACTACCTGTGGTTGTGGTTCTTCGTTCTCCGTCTGAAGCCATTCACTGCGCTTGCCGCTTTCTGGCTTCAGGCCGGATAAATCGCTCCGAGAATACGCTCGCCTATGGCGCCGGTCACTGCCGGCAGATTGCCTGCTAGGCGCTCGGTACAGCGCCAGGCCAGCCAGGCGAAAGCCATTGCTTCCATCCAGTCCGGATCTACGCCAAGTTCTGCGGTAGTCAGCACCTGCATGCTCGGCAAGTGGTGCGCGAGCCGCTCGATCAACAGGATGTTCCGCGCGCCGCCGCCACACAGGTATAGCGCCTGGCTGTCGCTGGCGTATTGACTCGCGGCCTGGCCTATGGAGCGCGCGCTCAGCTCTACCAGAGTCGCTTGCACATTTTCTGGTGCGGCGGGCGGGAAGTTTCCAAGCTGCTGGTGTAGCCAGTACGGATTAAAATATTCACGTCCAGTGCTTTTGGGTCCCGTGCGTTGAAAGTATCCGTCATTCAGCATTGAGTTCAGCAGTTCTGGCAGCACTTTTCCGCTGCGTGCCCAGTCCCCTGCGTGATCGTAAGCTTGGCCCAGATGCTGGTTGATCCAGTAATCCAGCAGCACATTGCCAGGGCCACTATCGAAGCCTGTCGCAGGCTGGCCGGGTCGCATGATGGTCAGGTTGGCAAAGCCGCCCACGTTGACCAGCGTTCGGGTAGTTGCCGAATCACGTAATAGCCAATCGTGAAAAGCCGGTACCAGCGGCGCGCCCTCACCACCTGCGGCAATGTCGCGACTGCGGAAATCGCTTATTACGCAGATCTTTGTCAGTTCGGCGAGCAGGGCGGGCGCGCCGATCTGCAGGCTGAAGCCCAGGTCCGGGTGGTGACGGATGGTCTGGCCATGACTGCCGATAGTCGCAATTTGATTGGGGCTTAGCTGCAGCTGTTCCAGCAGTGATGTTACCCCGCCGGCAGCCAGACGAGCCCAGGCCTGACCAGCGATACCGGCGCGATAAATTTCATTGGTGTCAGGGCTGCACAGGGCCAGGAGGTCGTTGCGCAATGAATCGGGGAAGGGTACGCAACAGGCGGCCATTAAGCGCACCTGTTGAGGAGGGGTGATCTCGGTAATAGCGATGTCGATACCATCCAGACTAGTGCCCGACATGATACCGACATGCAGGTGGGACACTTATTGCTCCAGCAGAGCCAGTTGAGTGTCTCTGTTCTGGTCCAGGCTGGCCATCATCTTGTTGCTGATCGCCATAAACGCGGTGCGCTCATTCTGCGGTACCGGGTCAGCCACAGGCAGGTCAACCCCAAGCGGATTGACGTGACGGCCATTGACCAGGAATTCATAATGCAGGTGCGGGCCCGTTGCTAGCCCGGTCATGCCGACATAGCCAATTATCTGACCTTGCGACACATTGGAGCCCTGGCGCAGATTCTTGGCGAAGCGGTTCATGTGCGCATACAGCGTTTTGTATTTCTGCCCGTGTTGCACGACGATGGTGTTGCCGTATCCGCCTTTACGTCCAAAATGGACGATGCGGCCGTCACCGGTGGCTTTGATCGGCGTGCCGGTAGAGGCAGCATAATCGACACCGTTATGAGCACGAATCTTGTTCAGAATCGGGTGACGACGGTTGGGGTTGAATTTGGAGCTGATACGCGCAAATTCGACCGGCGTGCGGATAAATGCCTTACGCAAGCTGGTGCCATCAGCACGGTAATAGCTGCTGTAGCCGCTCTTGTCTGTAAAGCGCACTGCGGTAAACGTCTTGCCGCGATTGCTAAAGCGAGCAGCGAGAATATTGTTGGTGCCCACGCGTTTATCACCCACGTGGAGCTCTTCATAAACCACTTCGAAGCGATCGCCTTGGCGAATATCACGTGCAAAGTCCACGTCATAGCCGAAGATGTTCGCCATCTCCATTGTCAGGTTGTGTGACATGCCGGCTTTTTGCGCGGCGAGAAACAGCGAGCTGGTAATCTCGCCTTGCGCGTATTGCGTTCGCACATCAGGGGTGATCAGTTCGTTATTGACCACATAATTATCGCCTTCACGGTCCAGACGCAGCGTCTCCAGATCGTTCAGCTTGGACTTGAGTGCATCCAGCTCGCCATTTGCGCCAAGTTTGAAATCCAGAACTTGGCCTGCCTTGAGGCGAGTGAAACGCTTGGCGTCCGAACTGCTATTGATCACTGAATGCAGCGTGCTGGCAGAGAGACCGACGCGCTCGAACACCACTGAAAGCGTGTCACCGCTCTCAACAGGAACGCTCATCCACTCCGAGGCAGGCTGCGCTTTAGCTACCATGGCCATGGGTAGGTCGACCGGCAGAGCTTGACGGTCGCTGCCACGGAAAGTCTGCTTGGCAGCCAGGGGTACTGGTTGCTTGTTCAATTCGTCGGCCAGCGAAAAAGTGACTGTTTCGCTGATCAGGGCGTCCAAATCTCTAGACGAGCCCGGTGACTCCAGGTGATTGGTAATGGTATCAAGATCAAGCTGCACATACGTTTTGCGAGCTTCTACATCCGAGGTCGGGATAACGAGCAGAAAGATGCTCAGCGCTGCTGCTATACCGCTAGCCGCTACAATATGGCTTTTGGGGTACAGCGGCGGTTTTGTCTTGTGAGAAGGCATAAGCGCTCTTGTGGTCGAGTCTGAATAAAGTGTAATAACTTGCTAAATTATAACTGAAAGTCCCTCGTTGCAACCCTTCAGTGCCACCGCCCGTCAGTTTTCCAGCGCGCGGTGTGTTGCTATTCTGACGCAAGGCCGTCTGCCAAAGTTGTAATTGGTCAGCAATGTTGTATGTTTGGTTCCCTTTTTTGCCCATCAAAATACAGGATCTACTGATTTATGAAGCCGGTTGACGAGCAGTTGGCGCTGATCAAGCGCGGCGCGGACGAAATTCTGGTTGAAAATGAGCTGCGTATCAAGCTTGAGCGTGGTTTGCCGCTACGTATCAAGGCAGGTTTTGATCCAACTGCGCCAGATTTGCATCTTGGGCATACCGTCCTGATCAACAAGCTGCGTCAGTTTCAGGAGCTGGGCCACCAGGTACTTTTTCTTATCGGCGACTTCACTGGCATGATCGGCGACCCTTCCGGCAAGAACGTTACGCGTTTGCCGCTGACCCGGGAACAGGTTCTCGATAATGCCGAGACCTATAAAGAGCAGGTGTTCAAGATTTTGGACCCGGCACTGACTGAGGTCATGTTCAATTCCACCTGGATGGACAAGATGACCTCGGCCGACATGATTCAATTGGCCGGCAAATACACCGTCGCGCGCATGCTCGAGCGGGATGACTTCGACAAGCGTTATAAAGGTGGGCAGTCCATCGCCATCCACGAATTCCTTTACCCGCTGGTGCAGGGTTATGACTCGGTAGCCATGCAGGCAGATGTGGAGCTTGGCGGTACTGATCAAAAATTCAATCTGCTGATGGGTCGTGAGCTTCAACGTCAGTATGGTCAGGAGCCGCAGGTCATTCTGACCATGCCGTTGCTCGAAGGGCTGGATGGCGTTAAGAAGATGTCCAAGTCGCTGGGTAACTATGTCGGCATTAATGACGCCCCGGGGGAGATGTACAACAAGATCGTGTCCATGCCGGACAGTTTGATGTGGCGCTACTTCGAACTGCTCAGCTTTCGTAGCATGGAAGAGATCAGCGGTTTGCGCTCCGAGGTGGATGCCGGTGCGAACCCGCGCGATATCAAGATCAAGCTCGCTGAAGAGCTGGTCGAGCGGTTTCACGGTGCGGAGGCGGCGGCCAATGCCCACCGTTCAGCGGGTAATCGTCTGAAGGAAGGTGAGCTGCCGGACGATATCCCCGAGATTCAGCTGGAGGCTACGGAGCCCATGCCGGTGTCTGCTGTGTTGAACCGGGCGGGAATGGCAAAGAATGCGGCTGCAGCGCGCGATCTGCTTTCCGCCGGCTCGGTGCGGGTGGATGGAGAGGCTGTTGATCGTGACTTTGTCTTCCAGTTGGGTACTGAGTACGTCTGTCAGGCGGGCAAGAAGAAGTTTGCACGCATTACGCTAAAAAGCGCTTGACGGTTTTCTCATAGCCCCTATAATGCGCGTCTGCCCAAACGGGGTGCTTTGCATAAAGCGCTTTACAATCAATAAGTTAGCGATAATTTAGCGGTTGACAAGGCAGGCGAGTAGCGTAGAATGCGCCGCTCACTGGGAAGGTCGGCAGGATCACTTTTCCAGGTGCTGAGTTAAGTCAGCGAAGTTTTACGGAAGCGGTTGACAGGGGTTTTGGCTCCTGTAGAATGCGCCTCCCGGTCACGAGAAAGAGGTTGTTCTCGGGGCCAGACAAGCAAGGATGTGATGAACAAGATTCTCACAAAAATGCTTGACAGATTAGAAGGTTAGCGTAAGATACGCGGCCTTGGTTAAGCGGAAACGCGAACCGAAACGCTCTTTAACAATGTGAATCAAGTAATTCGTGTGGGTGCTTGCCTTATGGGATTGATGATCCGAAAGATTATCAGCCTAAGCAAGTTACTCTGTGAATTCACTGAGTTTTTTGTAATAAAGCTGAGCCAAGTTTAGGGTTTTCACAAAACCCAATCAGTCTTAAAACTGAAGAGTTTGATCATGGCTCAGATTGAACGCTGGCGGCAGGCCTAACACATGCAAGTCGAGCGGTAGAGAGAAGCTTGCTTCTCTTGAGAGCGGCGGACGGGTGAGTAATACCTGGGAATCTGCCTGATAGTGGGGGATAACGTTCGGAAACGGACGCTAATACCGCATACGTCCTACGGGAGAAAGCAGGGGATCTTCGGACCTTGCGCTATCAGATGAGCCCAGGTCGGATTAGCTTGTTGGTGAGGTAACGGCTCACCAAGGCGACGATCCGTAACTGGTCTGAGAGGATGATCAGTCACACTGGAACTGAGACACGGTCCAGACTCCTACGGGAGGCAGCAGTGGGGAATATTGGACAATGGGCGCAAGCCTGATCCAGCCATGCCGCGTGTGTGAAGAAGGTCTTCGGATTGTAAAGCACTTTAAGTTGGGAGGAAGGGTTGTAGTTTAATACGCTGCAATCTTGACGTTACCGACAGAATAAGCACCGGCTAACTCTGTGCCAGCAGCCGCGGTAATACAGAGGGTGCAAGCGTTAATCGGAATTACTGGGCGTAAAGCGCGCGTAGGTGGCTAAGTAAGATGGGTGTGAAATCCCCGGGCTCAACCTGGGAACTGCATCCATAACTGCTTGGCTAGAGTACGGTAGAGGGTAGTGGAATTTCCTGTGTAGCGGTGAAATGCGTAGATATAGGAAGGAACACCAGTGGCGAAGGCGACTACCTGGACTGATACTGACACTGAGGTGCGAAAGCGTGGGGAGCAAACAGGATTAGATACCCTGGTAGTCCACGCCGTAAACGATGTCAACTAGCCGTTGGGAACCTTGAGTTCTTAGTGGCGCAGCTAACGCACTAAGTTGACCGCCTGGGGAGTACGGTCGCAAGATTAAAACTCAAATGAATTGACGGGGGCCCGCACAAGCGGTGGAGCATGTGGTTTAATTCGAAGCAACGCGAAGAACCTTACCTGGCCTTGACATGCTGAGAACTTTCCAGAGATGGATTGGTGCCTTCGGGAACTCAGACACAGGTGCTGCATGGCTGTCGTCAGCTCGTGTCGTGAGATGTTGGGTTAAGTCCCGTAACGAGCGCAACCCTTGTCCTTAGTTACCAGCACGTTATGGTGGGCACTCTAAGGAGACTGCCGGTGACAAACCGGAGGAAGGTGGGGATGACGTCAAGTCATCATGGCCCTTACGGCCAGGGCTACACACGTGCTACAATGGGGGGTACAAAGGGTTGCCAAGCCGCGAGGTGGAGCTAATCCCATAAAACCTCTCGTAGTCCGGATCGGAGTCTGCAACTCGACTCCGTGAAGTCGGAATCGCTAGTAATCGTGGATCAGAACGCCACGGTGAATACGTTCCCGGGCCTTGTACACACCGCCCGTCACACCATGGGAGTGGGTTGCACCAGAAGTAGCTAGTCTAACCTTCGGGAGGACGGTTACCACGGTGTGATTCATGACTGGGGTGAAGTCGTAACAAGGTAGCCGTAGGGGAACCTGCGGCTGGATCACCTCCTTAATCGATAGATCACAGACCATTCGGTCAAGCACTCACACGAATTACTTGATTCATTAAGAAAGCGATAGGGTCTTTAGCTCTCAAGCTACAGTTCACCCGTAGCAGCTAAGTCTAGGCTTATCTGTTTCGAGCGTCCCCGGGCAATTGAGTTTGACGCGGTTGGTTAGAGCGCACCCCCTTGTTGTATGAGGAGTAGGGTGAGGTCAATGACCGGACGAGTTGAATGATGCCGAGATAATTGGGTCTGTAGCTCAGTTGGTTAGAGCGCACCCCTGATAAGGGTGAGGTCGGCAGTTCGAATCTGCCCAGACCCACCAATTGTCGAGGTGTGGAAGGTCTTGAAAAAGGGGCCATAGCTCAGCTGGGAGAGCGCCTGCCTTGCACGCAGGAGGTCAGCGGTTCGATCCCGCTTGGCTCCACCAAGACGCAGTAGGTCAGAGACGACCGAGATACCGATCGCTAGACGCCAGAGTTCATACATGAACAATCACCGGGAAGGCTCCGAGTGGATTGTTGATGTCTGGTCTTTGTGCCAGTCGCTCTTTAACAATGTGGGAAAGTGATAGAAATGATAGACATAACAGACGTTTCACTGCGATCTGTTATGGCTAAGGTAACTTGTAATCTCAACGCAAGTTCCGGATTGTCGTGAATCATGTCATACATATCGCTTTGAATAATCGGCGCTAGCTTCGGCTAACGACAGATTGTTTGGGGTTATATGGTCAAGTGAATAAGCGCATACGGTGGATGCCTTGGCAGTCAGAGGCGATGAAAGACGTTGTAGCCTGCGATAAGCTCCGGGGAGTCGGCAAACAGACTTTGATCCGGAGATCTCTGAATGGGGAAACCCACTTAGCATAAGCTAGGTATCACACACTGAATACATAGGTGTGTGAGGCGAACCGGGGGAACTGAAACATCTAAGTACCCCGAGGAAAAGAAATCAACCGAGATTCCCCAAGTAGCGGCGAGCGAACGGGGAGCAGCCCTTAAGCAATTTAGAGTTTAGTGGAAGGTCCTGGAAATGGCCGCCATAGTGGGTGATAGCCCCGTACACGAAAGGCTCTTAGTTGTGAAATCGAGTAGGACGGCGCACGTGAAACGTTGTCTGAACATGGGGGGACCATCCTCCAAGGCTAAATACTCCTGACTGACCGATAGTGAACCAGTACCGTGAGGGAAAGGCGAAAAGAACCCCTGTGAGGGGAGTGAAATAGATCCTGAAACCGTATGCGTACAAGCAGTGGGAGCCCACTTGTTGGGTGACTGCGTACCTTTTGTATAATGGGTCAGCGACTTATATTCTGTGGCGAGCTTAACCGTCTAGGGGAGGCGTAGGGAAACCGAGTCTTAATAGGGCGTTTAGTCGCAGGGTATAGACCCGAAACCGGGCGATCTATCCATGGGCAGGTTGAAGGTGCCGTAACAGGCACTGGAGGACCGAACCGACTACCGTTGAAAAGTTAGCGGATGACTTGTGGATAGGAGTGAAAGGCTAATCAAGCTCGGAGATAGCTGGTTCTCCTCGAAAGCTATTTAGGTAGCGCCTCGTGTATCACCACTGGGGGTAGAGCACTGTTTGGGCTAGGGGGTCATCCCGACTTACCAACCCCATGCAAACTCCGAATACCAGTGAGTGTCAGCACGGGAGACACACGGCGGGTGCTAACGTCCGTCGTGAAAAGGGAAACAACCCAGACCGTCAGCTAAGGTCCCAAAGTTATGGTTAAGTGGGAAACGATGTGGGAAGGCTTAGACAGCTAGGAGGTTGGCTTAGAAGCAGCCATCCTTTAAAGAAAGCGTAATAGCTCACTAGTCGAGTCGGCCTGCGCGGAAGATGTAACGGGGCTCAAACCATACACCGAAGCTACGGGTTCATCTTAGGATGAGCGGTAGAGGAGCGTTCTGTAAGCCTGTGAAGGTCAATTGAGAAGTTGGCTGGAGGTATCAGAAGTGCGAATGCTGACATGAGTAACGACAATGGGAGTGAAAATCTCCCACGCCGGAAGACCAAGGGTTCCTGCGCAACGTTAATCGACGCAGGGTGAGTCGACCCCTAAGGCGAGGCCGAAAGGCGTAGTCGATGGGAAACGGGTTAATATTCCCGTACTTGTAGTTACTGCGATGGGGGGACGGAGAAGGCTAGGCCAGCACGGCGTTGGTTGTCCGTGTTTAAGGTGGTAGGCTGATTTCTTAGGTAAATCCGGGAGATCAAGGCCGAGAACTGATGACGATCTTTCTTTTAGAAAGAGAAGTGGTTGATGCCATGCTTCCAGGAAAAGCCTCTAAGCTTCAGGTAACTAGAAATCGTACCCCAAACCGACACAGGTGGTCAGGTAGAGAATACCAAGGCGCTTGAGAGAACTCGGGTGAAGGAACTAGGCAAAATGGCACCGTAACTTCGGGAGAAGGTGCGCCGGTGAGGGTGAAGTATTTACTACGTAAGCCCATGCCGGTCGAAGATACCAGGCCGCTGCAACTGTTTATTAAAAACACAGCACTCTGCAAACACGAAAGTGGACGTATAGGGTGTGACGCCTGCCCGGTGCCGGAAGGTTAATTGATGGGGTTAGCTTCGGCGAAGCTCTTGATCGAAGCCCCGGTAAACGGCGGCCGTAACTATAACGGTCCTAAGGTAGCGAAATTCCTTGTCGGGTAAGTTCCGACCTGCACGAATGGCGTAATGATGGCGGCGCTGTCTCCACCCGAGACTCAGTGAAATTGAAATCGCTGTGAAGATGCAGTGTATCCGCGGCTAGACGGAAAGACCCCGTGAACCTTTACTATAGCTTTGCACTGGACTTTGAATTTGTTTGTGTAGGATAGGTGGGAGGCTTTGAAGCGTGGACGCTAGTTCATGTGGAGCCAACCTTGAAATACCACCCTGACAACTTTGAGGTTCTAACTCTGGTCCGTTATCCGGATCGAGGACAGTGTATGGTGGGTAGTTTGACTGGGGCGGTCTCCTCCCAAAGAGTAACGGAGGAGTACGAAGGTGCACTCAGCACGGTCGGAAATCGTGCGTAGAGTATAAAGGCAAAAGTGCGCTTGACTGCGAGACCCACACGTCGAGCAGGTACGAAAGTAGGTCTTAGTGATCCGGTGGTTCTGTATGGAAGGGCCATCGCTCAACGGATAAAAGGTACTCCGGGGATAACAGGCTGATACCGCCCAAGAGTTCATATCGACGGCGGTGTTTGGCACCTCGATGTCGGCTCATCACATCCTGGGGCTGAAGCCGGTCCCAAGGGTATGGCTGTTCGCCATTTAAAGTGGTACGCGAGCTGGGTTTAGAACGTCGTGAGACAGTTCGGTCCCTATCTGCCGTGGACGTTTGAGATTTGAGAGGGGCTGCTCCTAGTACGAGAGGACCGGAGTGGACGAACCCCTGGTGTTCCGGTTGTCACGCCAGTGGCATTGCCGGGTAGCTACGTTCGGAAAAGATAACCGCTGAAAGCATCTAAGCGGGAAACTTGCCTCAAGATGAGATCTCACCGGGAGCTTGACTCCCCTAAAGGGCCGTCGAAGACTACGACGTTGATAGGCTGGGTGTGTAAGCGTTGCAAGGCGTTGAGCTAACCAGTACTAATTGCCCGTGTGGCTTGACCATATAACACCCAAGCAATTTGGTGTGGTCATGACCTTGATGAACGACAATCCGAACTTGGATTGAGATTGCAGTTACCGCTATGAAAAAACATTTCTATCACCGAACCACCCCTTTACGCCGTGTAGGCTAGCACCTGCACAGCAACGAATTGCTTGACGACCATAGAGCATTGGAACCACCTGATCCCATCCCGAACTCAGAAGTGAAACGATGCATCGCCGATGGTAGTGTGAGGTTTCCTCATGTGAGAGTAGGTCATCGTCAAGCGCTTATACTGAACAGCCCCGCCTGGAAACAGCGCGGGGCTTTTCTTTGCGCGGAAAAAAGTGGTCCAAGCCACTTGAACCAACGACTACCCTGTATTCAACCCCCTTGTCCCGGCCATACCCGTCATTCCCGCGCAGGCGGGAATCCAGTCGGACCTGGACTCCTGCACCTTGATCGCAAGCAGAGCGCTCTCTACCGCTGCGCTTGGATTCCCGCCTGCGCGGGAATGACGAGGTGGGTTGCAATGGCATGGTGGAGGGGGGCAGAGGTGTAGCGACTAACGCACAAGCCGAGGGCGATGCGTACAGCCGTTGGCGTAACCAGATCACTGTTTACCAGCACAAAGCACCAATACCGGCTTGACTCGCTCACTAGGCCCCCCGCACCCTCTTCCGTAAGCGTCCGGCGAAGTCACCTTGCGCGCCTGTATCACCCTCTTAACGGGTCGCTGTATCACATGCTGAACGCTTTTCTTGTATCACCCTCTGCACGCTTATAAATCAGTGCGAGACTATTACGGGGTAGCCGTTTTGGGTGATACACCGCGGCGATTACTGACCCGCTTTTGATGGTTCCCACTGATGCGGCAGTAACTGACTAATCTGGCTCGCTCGCTGTGTTGGTAGCCTGGTCAGCACATCCTTCAGATACGCATACGGGTCATGACCATTCAGCTTGGCTGATTGGATCAGGCTCATCACCGCGGCGGCGCGCCGACCACTGCGCAGCGAGCCGGCGAACAACCAGTTCGAACGTCCCAGCGCCCAGGGTCGGATCTGGTTTTCCACTCGGTTGTTGTCGATAGGCACACGGCCATCGTCCAGGTAGCGCGTCAGCGCAGCCCAGCGTTTCAGGCTGTAATCCAGTGCTCGTGCCGTACCCGAACCGTCCGGCACTTTGGTCCGTTGTGCAATCATCCAGTGATGCAAGGCATCCGCCAGTGGCCGGGCTCTGGCGGCCCTGATCGCCTGTCGTCTATCGGGTGGCTCGTCCTTGGTGTTTCGCTCAATTTCGTAGAGCTTACCGATATACTCAAGTGCCTGTGCAGCCAAGGTGCTCTGGTTAGCCTGGTGTAAGTCATAGAACTTGCGGCGTGCATGCGCCATGCAGCCGATTTCCACGATGCCCTTACCGAACCCGGCTTTATAGCCCGCGTAGTCATCGCACACCAATTTTCCTTGCCAGTCATCGAGGAAGTTGCGGGCATGTTCACCCGCGCGACTTGGAGCGAAGTCATAGACAGTGGCTTTCAGTTCGGCGAAGGGTGTCGTGCAGTAAGCCCAGACGTAGGCCTTATGGGTTTTCTTCTTGCCTGGGGCCAACATGCTGACCGGTGTTTCATCAGCATGCAGCACCGGATGCTGGAGTAGTTCATGCCGTAGCGCATCCACCAGCGGCTGCAACTGAACGCCGCAGGTACCGACCCATTCGGCCAAGGTAGAGCGTGCGATTTCCAGGCCTGCTCGACCGAAGATACGTTCCTGACGGTACAGCGGTAGATGATCGGCATACTTGGCGACCAGTACCTGAGCCAGCAGGCCAGCGGTCGGGATGCCCTTATCGATAACCTGCGCAGGAACGGGCGCCTGGATCAGGGTTTCGCACTTGGTGCAGGCCCACTTGCCACGGATATGCCGCTCGACACTGAACACGCCCGGTACATAGTCCAGTTTCTCACTGATGTCTTCGCCGATACGCGTGAGCTGGCAGCCACAGCGACATTGGGTATTGTCGGGCTCGTGGCGGATCAAGGTGCGTGGCAGCTCCGTCGGTAAGGCTCCGCGCTTGGGTTGCTGCTTGGCTTTGGGCGCTGGTTCGGTAGTTGCCTTTGCCTGTTCCAGCTCGACCTCGATAGCAGCCAGGTCGCTGTCGACCAGCTCGTCCAGCAATAAGCCTTGCATCACAGAGAACTGTTCACTGCGCCGGGCATACTTGTGGCGCTTGAGGATCGCGAGTTCGTGAGTCAGTTTGTCATTCAGCGCAGTACTGTGCGTCAGCGCCCGATCCTTAGCCGCCAGAGAGGCCATCAACTCGGCCGCCAGAGTGCGGAGTTGTTCGGCAGATAGCTGATTGAGGTCGGGCTGCTGGGTCATGGAGGTAGTATGCCCAACCCGCAGCTGGCTGTGCATACACCCTTCGGGTTATGGCGCTTGGCAGCAGGCTATGCTTAAAGTACCGAGATGATGCCGGCGTCACCGATACGCTGCCAAGGCAGTCCTTGAGCCAGTGCCATGAGCTGTTCATTGGTCAGGTTTACCCGGTCACCGCGCCAGGTGTCGGCCCAGTGAAACTTGCCCCGGTTCAGACGTCGGGCACACAACCAGATACCCAGACCATCATGCACCAGGACCTTCATCCGATTACCGCGGTTGTTGGCAAACAGATAAGCACAGTGCGGTCTGGCCGCCCCGAAGACAGCAATAACGCGTGCTAGGGCTTTATCCGGGCCGGCACGCATATCCAGCGGCTCGGTTGCCAACCAGATTTCGTCGATACGGATCATCGCAGCAGATCACGCAGTAAGGCTGCGCATTGGTGTGCCTGCTCAGTAGGCCACTCAACGACAACGGCGCCGCCAGTGTGGGGTATTTCGATACGGATAGCACTATGCGGGCGGGTCTCGGATGACAAGGCAGGTGCTGGTAGCTTTACCGGCACAAATGAAGGTGTTGAATAACGAGTATCGCTGCGCTGTGACTCTCTGATCCAACGGCGGACCATGTTGGCGTTCAGACGGTTATCCAGTGCAATGCGCGATACGGAGACCCCGGGTTCCAGGCAAGCAGCAACGATAGAGGCTTTGAAGTCTGACGTGAAGCGGCGACGCTTCGGTGCGGGCTTGACTACGCTTGATGTGTTCATGACAAGTGTCCACTAAAGAATAAGTGGACACTATCCTGACCGTACCGTTGTCAGCCTCAAGATGTGATTACCGGACGGTTACCCTCTTCCAGCTTCAAATCCTTCTTATGCTTTAGTGTTTTAAGTAATAAGCAAATCCGTCTAAAGCCAATATTGTTCTATGTCGGAGCATTCTGTAGGCTGTGTTTCCTGTTCAAACGGAACTGCATATCTTTGATATGCCTGTGGAGGTTTATATGGTTGGTGGATTATCAGTATTGGGACGCTTAAAAGGCGCGGCTGGCGTATTGGCACTGAGCGCCGGTATGGTGATGACGCCAGCCCATGCCGCAGATCAAGAGATACTCAACTCCTCCTACGACATTGCGCGAGAACTCTTCTCTGACTATAACGAACTCTTCAGTGAACACTGGCAGGAAGAGAGCGGCAAGACGATTGAAATCAAGCAGTCGCACGGCGGTTCATCCAAGCAGGCGCAGGCTATCATTCAAGGTTTGCGTGCCGACGTGGTTACCTACAACCAGGTGACTGATGTGGATATCCTCCACGAGCGTGGCAATCTGATTCCTGAAAACTGGCGCGAGCGCTTGCCAAATGCCAGCTCGCCCTATTATTCAACCATGGCTTTCCTGGTTCGTAAGGGCAATCCGAAAAATATCAAGAATTGGGATGACCTGGCTCGCGAAGGCGTGACCTCTGTACTGCCAAATCCAAAAACCTCTGGTAATGGCCGTTACACTTATCTCGCGGCACTGGGTTACGCGCAAAAGACCTTTGAAGGTGATGAGGCAAAGATTGATGAGTTTCTGAAAACGGTGCTGAGCAATGTTGCTGTCTTCGACACCGGCGGCCGCGGCGCTACCACGACCTTTGTTGAGCGGGAAATTGGTGATGTCCTGCTGACGTTCGAGTCCGAGGTGAATAATATCGTCGCCCAATACCCGGAAGGTGGCTACGAAGTCGTAGTGCCTAAAGTGAGCTTCCTGGCCGAGATGCCGGTGACCTGGATCGACCGCAATATTGAGCGTAACGGCACTGAGGCGGTTTCCAAAGCTTATCTTGAATACCTTTACAGCGAAGAAGCACAACGACTGATTGCTGGTTTCTTCTACCGCGTGCACAACGAAACCGTCAGCGAAGAATTTGCTGATAAATTTCCAGAGGTGGAGCTTGTGTCTATCGAAGAGATTGCTGGCGATTGGGAGAACGCGATGAAGGTTCACTTTGCCAGTGGTGGTAAACTGGATCAACTTCAGCGCAGGTAATCGAATTTTTCCATGAGTACAACCGTGGCCGGCTTATCGTCGGCAAGTAGGAACAAACCCGGCAAGCGCGTCTTGCCGGGTTTTGCTTTGAGTCTGGGTGTCTCCCTTCTCTTTATCAGCTTGATACTGATTCTGCCGATAACCGGTCTGATCGTTCAGACCTCCGGTATGAGCGTGGCTGAATACTGGGCGGTGATCAGCGATGAGCGCGTCGTCGCTTCCTACAAGGTGACCTTATGGGCAGCAGCAATCGCATCGCTGTTTAACGGCGTGGTCGGGCTTTTGCTCGCCTGGGTTCTGGTGCGGTACGAGTTCTGGGGTAAGCGCATCGTTGATGCCTTGATGGATCTGCCGTTTGCGCTGCCGACAGCGGTCGCGGGCATTACCCTGGCGGCGCTGTTCTCCGAGGGCGGCTGGTATGGCGAGTATCTTGCTGCGCTAGGTCTAGAGGTTGCCTTTACGCCACTGGGCATCGTGGTCGCAATGGCTTTTACCAGTCTGCCCTTTGTGGTGCGCACGGTGCAGCCAGTACTGGAGGATCTGGCGCCGGAAGATGAGGAGGCGGCGGTGAGTATGGGCGCTTCGGATTGGACGGTATTCAGGCGCATTCTATTCCCTTCCCTGTGGCCAGCCTTGATGACGGGTATTGCGTTGTCGTTCACTCGCAGCCTCGGCGAGTTCGGTGCGGTGATTTTTATTGCCGGCAATATGCCCTACGTCAGCGAGATCACCAGTTTGATGATCTTCATCCGCCTGCAGGAGTTCGATTACGCCGCAGCAAGCGCGATTGCGTCCGTTGTGCTGATGGCTTCGCTGGTTCTGTTGTTGGCTATCAACTTATGGCAGGCGCGTTACTTACGTCGCCTGCATGGACGGTAAGCGCCCATGAGCCGGTCAAAATCTACTTTGCGTATCGGTGATCAGCCCTGGGTTAAATGGGGGCTGATTACTCTGGCACTGAGCGTGACTATACTATTGCTGGTCATCCCGCTGGTGCTGATCTTCGTCGAGGCCTTTTCCGAAGGTGCGCAAACCTTTTGGGAAAATCTCACCGACACCTACACGCTGCATGCTATTGGGCTGACGCTGTTTGTGGCGGCACTAACGGTACCGATCAATCTGGTATTTGGCGTGTTTCTCGCATGGCTGGTAACCCGCTTCGAATTTCCGGGGCGCAAGGTACTGATTACCCTGATCGACATCCCCTTCGCCGTATCGCCAGTTGTGGCCGGCTTGCTCTATCTGTTGCTGTACGGCAGTAACGGTTGGCTCGGCAGCTGGCTGATGGATCAAGACGTGCAACTGATGTTCGCCTGGCCAGGCATTTTGCTGGTGACTGTGTTCGTCACTTGCCCCTTTGTTGCCCGCGAGCTGATTCCTTTGATGCAGCAGCAAGGCCGCGAAGAAGAAGAGGCCGGTGTGGTACTGGGCGCATCGGGGTGGAAGCTATTCCGCAAGGTGACGCTACCGAATATCCAGTGGGCGCTGCTGTACGGCGTGATATTGACCAATGCCCGGGCTGTGGGCGAGTTCGGTGCCGTATCGGTGGTGTCCGGCAATATTCGCGGAGAAACCAATACGCTGCCGCTGCATGTCGAGCTGCTGTATCAGGATTACAACGCAGTCGGGGCTTTCACCAGTGCGTCGCTGCTTGCTGGGATTGCGCTGCTGACCCTGCTGGTAAAGGGCTTCGTCGAGTGGCGCCAGTCCCGCCAGCGCGCCCCGCTATCTGACCAATCGGACAGTCGCTGATGAGTATTACCCTAGACGGTATCAACAAGTATTTTGGCCAATTCCAGGCCCTCAAGGATATCTCTCTGGAGATCCCCGATGGTGAGCTTACAGGGTTGCTGGGGCCTTCAGGTTCGGGCAAGACCACCTTGCTGCGCATCATCGCCGGCCTGGAGACGGCAGAGCAGGGCCGCATTCTATTTCATGGCAAAGATGTCACGTCGCTGCATGTGCGTGAGCGACGCGTTGGTTTCGTGTTCCAGCACTATGCGTTGTTCCGGCATATGACCGTGGCGCAGAACATCGCCTTTGGTCTGGAGGTGCTGCCGCGCAAGGAGCGCCCTGGCGCTGCGGATATTCGCAAGCAGGTCGGTGAATTGCTGGAAATGGTGCAGCTGAGTCATTTGGCTGATCGCTTTCCTTCGCAGCTGTCCGGCGGACAGAAACAGCGCATTGCCCTGGCCCGCGCGCTGGCGATGAAGCCGCAGATTCTGTTGCTGGACGAGCCGTTTGGCGCACTGGATGCCAAGGTCCGCAAAGACTTGCGCCGCTGGCTGCGTGCGCTGCATGACGAGTTGCACTTTACCAGTGTGTTCGTCACCCACGACCAGGAAGAGGCGCTGGAGCTGTCCGATCGGGTGGTGGTGATGAGCGCCGGCAAAATTGAGCAGGTCGATAATCCCCAGGCCCTTTACGCCCAACCGGAAAGCCGTTTTGTCTTTGATTTTCTGGGGCATGTGAACGTGTTCAACGGTACCGTGCAGGGTCAACGTTTGGCTCAGGGCGATGGTTGGGTGGATATGCCAGCGCCGATAACCGATGAAGCCGTGCAGCTGTATCTGCGCCCACATGAGGTGCGCTTGCAGGACAAACCCGCAGAGCACGCCAATCTGCCCTTGCGGATTGAATCAATCAGCTTGATCGGGGCCGAGGTCCGGCTGGAACTCTTGCCCTGCGGCTGGCATTCGGAAGAGCCCTGGGAGGTGGGTATCAGCCATGTGGAATTCAACCGCTGGCAGCCGCAACGTGGCGACCGGTGCTATGCTGTGCCGGACGTCGGGCATCTGTTTGACGCACATGAGGGGCAACCGCAAACGCTCAGTTGGGTTAAAGACTGAGACGCCGCAGTCCCCCCGGGACGGGAGGTCTGATGAATCCTTACGAACGCTATGTATTGCCACGGATGATCGATATCGCCTGTGGGATGGGCGACGTGATGAAAGCGCGCTCACGCATCGTTCCGCAGGCGATAGGAGAGGTGCTGGAAATCGGGATTGGCACCGGGCTGAACCTGCAGTTCTACCGTCCCGACCAGGTAAGCTCCATTGTGGGGGTCGACCCGGCCGCGCAGATGCAGACGTTGGCCCTGCGGCGTGCAGCCGCGTGTGGCATTCCGGTGGAAATGATCGCGGTGGATGTGCAAGGCATCCATGCCACGGACGACCGATTCGATACTATCGTCATGACCTTCACCTTGTGCTCGATTACCGATCCGCTACCAGCCCTGCGCGAAATGTTGCGGGTGCTCAAGCCCGGCGGGCGCTTGTTGTTCTGCGAGCACGGGCTGGCTCCGGATGCGTCGGTCAGACGCTGGCAGCACCGGTTGACCCCGATATGGAAACCAATCGCTGGTGGCTGCCATCTCAATCGCGACATCCCACAGCTGCTGCGTGATGCCGGGTTCAATATTGGGGAAGTAGCGACCGAATACCTGCCAGGCCCGCGGCCAATGACCTATATCTACAGTGGATGGGCGCAGCAGGAAACGCTGGCCTAAAGTCTGAAGCCATCAGCGATATAGTCTGCCAGACACTCGCTCACCGGCGACCGCGTCTGCGCATTGCGCAGCAGTACGATACTCGCGCTGGGCATGGTCGGCAGGCCATCGTCAACGCCGAGAATACGCATGTCAGCCGGGATCAGACTTTGTAATTGCGCGGTGATTGCCAACCCAGCGCTGACCACCGCCATGATCGCCGACAGGCTGGGGCTGGTATAGGCCACCCGATAATCCCGACCCATGGTATCCAGCGCGTTGCAGGCCCAATCGCGACAGAAGCATTCGGCGTTGAACATCGCCAGCGGCAGGCTCGATTGTTCGTTCAGGTCGAACCCGGCTGCCTGCGCCCAGACGATCTGTTCCTGGCGCAGTAACTGGCCAATTTCCTTGCCCGGCTCCCGCGTCACGATCGTCAAATCCAGATCCTTGCGTTGCAACAGATGAAAGGACGGCTCGCAATGCAGCTCTACCTGGACCATCGGATAGGTTTGCGCAAAGCGGGCGAGGATGCTGGGCATAAAGCGCATGACATAATCATCCGGCGTGCCCACACGGACGCTGCCGACCATATGCGGTTCGCGCAGGCTGCTCATGACTTCGCTCTGCAGTTTCAGAATGCGCCGTGCATAGCCCAGCAGCAATTGACCTTCTGCGGTCAAGCCCAGTTGCCGGCCCTCCTTGAGAAACAGCGCGCGCTGCAGTACGTCCTCTTCCAGACGCTTCATCTGCATGCTGACCGCTGACTGTGTCCGATTCAGGACTTCGGCTGCGCGGGTAAAGCCGCCTTGATCGGCGATGGCGACGAAGGTGCGCAGCAACTCGCTGTCGATAGTGGGGAAGTTGGCCATAGATCAATTCCTGAGATGGCAGGCATCATAAACATTCGTTGGATTGATGTTAGCTCCAGCGCAAGACTAGCGCCATACCCTATGGAGGGTGGATGGAGGATATGGCGATGAAAGTAGCGAGAAAGCAGGTTGTGGTAGAACAGTATAGTCAGGATCACGGGCGGGCTCTGCGCCGTTTCCCAGGCCAGGCAAAGACCCTGGTGCTGGCGATGGTGCGCCGGGTACAGCGTTGGCAGCGACTGGCCTATGAGCGGCGCTTGCTCGGCGCGCTGGACCAGCATCAGCTCAGGGATATTGGCATCACCCGGGCTGAAGCGCAGCGCGAAAGTGCCAGGCCGTTCTGGGACGACGCCGGGACGGATGAGCAGCGGCGCGAGATGTGATCAGTGATCGAGCAGCTTGGCGCAGGCCGCCAGAATCTTTGCCGTATCCGGCGGATTGCGTCCTGGCGCGCCCGCACAATGTCCCCAGTCGGAGACGAGGGGCATAAACTCGGCATTGGGCATTTTTGCGGCTTCCCAGGCGGCATCCTGTTCCGTGAAATACAGGTCCGTGGTGCAGGGCATGATCAGCGTCTTTGCTGTGATGGCTCCGAGTGCCGCGGCAATATCCCCATTGAAGCTGTCATTGAGACTGATATCGGCGGCCTTCCAGCTTTCCAGCACGGTCAACAAATTGTTGGCATCCTGGGCCAGATGGTCATCCTCCCAGTACTTCAATAATGCCGGGATATTTTCAAACCCGAGTTGGCGGTAAAGCTCATCCCGGAAGAACGCCTGGCTATAGGCCCAGCCGGCATAAACGCGAGCAAAGGCTTTTAACCCGGCCGTCGGTTGGTGGTGATAAAAGCCGTCATGCCAGGCCGGATCGCAGGTCAATGCTGCCTTCACCCCTTCGAGAAATACCTGGTTGTGCGGCCAACAGCGTGCGGTGGCGCAAATGCTCATGACGCGTTTGACCTGTTGCGGATATAGGCAGCCCCATTGCAGTGCCTGCATACCGCCCATGGACCAGCCCATGACCAGCGCGGGTGAGGCATCGGCGAAACGCTTTTCCAGCAAACGCTTCTGCGCTCTGACATTGTCGTAAAGACTGACGTGCGGAAAATGACCGCGCGCCTGATTGTTTGGCGCATTACTCGGTGAGATCGAGCGCCCGTTGCCGATCAGGTTAAGAATGACAATGCAATACCTGTCTGGATCAAGCGGGCTCTGCGCACCAATAAGGGGCAGAACGCCTTCGTGTGTTCCACCATAGTACGTCGGGATCAGAATCAGGTTGTCGCCCGCTGCATTCAGTTCCCCGATCTGGACATAGCTGAGCCAGGCGTCGCGCAATATGTCACCGCTTTGCAGAGGCATATTCCCCAACTGAATGATTTGCTCAAGTCCTTGATATACCGACATTACTACGACTCCTCTCTCGATATGTAGATGCCCATGAAAGCAACACGGGACAGTGCCGCGCTTATTTATACATGCATGCTGGCATGTATGTTGAATGGAAGAATCATACCAAGCTCGCCGATGTCGGCGCTTTTTTCATTCTGGAGTGCAGTCATGACCGTTCAGCCATCACCCGAAAGCCTCAAGCAAACCCTGCAGGACAAAGGCGTTAAATACGCCTTGGCCGGTTATGTGGATATTCACGGCATCATCAAGGGCAAGTTTGTACCCATCTCGCATATCGGTCGCATGCTCAAGGGCTCGGAACTCTTTACCGGTGCTGCTCTGGATGGTGTACCACAGGATATCGCTGACAACGAAGTGGCGGCGATGCCGGACGTTGCAACCATGACTGTCTGCCCGTGGAACTCGGAGCTCGCCTGGTTTGCCAGCGACTTGCACCTGGAGGGCGCGCCCTTCGAAGCCTGTTCGCGGAGCATTCTCAAGCGCCAGGTTGCGGCCGCCGCGGATATGGGCTTCACCTTCAATCTGGGTATTGAAACCGAGTTCTTCCTGTTCAAGGACAGCGCCGATGGTGGCTTTGAACCTATTAGCGGCCGCGATATTCTGGCCAAGCCCTGCTACGACCCGCGCACCCTGGGCGATAACATGCATATCGTCGGTGAACTGGTTGAGGCAATGAACAGCATGGGCTGGGACGTCTATTCCTTCGATCATGAAGACGCCAACGGCCAGTTCGAAACCGATTTTACCTATACCGACGCATTGGGCATGGCTGACCGCCTGGTGTTCTTCCGTCTGATGGCCAACGAAATCGCTCGCAAGCACGGCGCGTTCGCTAGCTTCATGCCCAAGCCCTCGGCCAACCGCACCGGCAGCGGCGCGCACTACAACATGTCGCTGGCTGACCGCGAGACCGGCAAGAACCTGTTCGATCCGGCCAATGGCGAAGACACCCATGGCTGTGGCGTCACCGAAATGGCCTATCACTTTATTGCCGGCATCATGAAGCACGCTGGGGCTATCAGCGCGGTGATTGCGCCGACGGTCAACAGCTACAAGCGTCTGGTGCGCAAGGGCGCGATGTCCGGTTCGACCTGGGCGCCGGTGTTTGTCTGCTACGGCAATAACAACCGCACCAATATGTTGCGTATTCCCTCGCAGGGGGGCCGGGTGGAATGCCGCGCGGCGGACATCGCCTGTAATCCGTATCTGGGCGCGGCGATGATTCTGGCTGCAGGTCTGGAGGGCATCCGCGAGGCCATGGATCCGGGTCAGCCGCACCGCGAGAACATGTACAACTACAGCGACAAGGAAGTGCGCGAGATGGGCATCGAAATGCTGCCGCAGAACCTTGGCGAAGCCGTCGACGCCTTTGAAGCGGACCCGCTGTCCAAGCAGGTTTTTGGTCAGGCGATGTTCGACAGCTTCGTGCAGTTCAAGCGCGAAGAGTGGACCAGCTATCACACTCACGTATCCGAGTGGGAAATTCAGCGTTATCTGAAATTCTTCTGATTTCATTGCGCCAGCAAAAGCTGGCGCGCCTTTTGCTGTGCTTACCCATAACAGGCAACAGCCTCATATCCCCCAGGAGTTGAAACATGCAAAAGCCTCTTCCCTTTACCCGCCGCCTCAGCGGCTTACTCAAAGGCGCGGTTCTGGCTATGGCCGCATCCGCCATCATGGTGCCTGCCGCTTACGCACAGGAGCGTGACAGCTTCAAGATCGCCTGGAGCATTTACGCTGGCTGGATTCCGTGGAAATACATTGATGAATCCGGGATCATGAAGAAATGGGCCGACAAGTACGGTATCGAAGTCGAGATCGTGCAGATCAACGACTATATCGAATCCATCAACCAGTACACCGCTGGTGAGTTTGACGGCGTAGTCGCTACCAGCATGGATGCATTGTCGATTCCCTCCGCTGGTGGTGTGGATACCACCGCGCTGATCGTTGGCGATTATTCGAATGGCAATGACGGTCTGGTGATGAAAGACAGCAGCGATATCAGGGACCTCAAAGGTCAGGAAATCAATCTGGTCGAGCTGTCTGTTTCGCATTATCTATTGGCACGGGCGCTGGACAGCGTTGGCATGAGCGAGCGTGATGTGACTGTGGTCAACACCGGAGATGCGGACATCGTGGCTGCCTTCAGCACGCCAGGCGTGAAGAACGTGGTGACCTGGAACCCGCTGCTTGATGACGTAGCAAAAATGCCTGGCGCCAATCGCGTATTCGACTCCAGCCAGATCCCCGGTCACATCAAGGATCTGACCGTGGTTAACACCCAGACCCTGGCAGATAACCCCAAACTGGGTAAGGCGCTGGTTGGCGCCTGGTTCGAGTTGATGGCTGAAATGGGCACTGACAGCGAAGCAGGTCAGGAAGCTCGCGCGGCCCTGGGCGAAGCCTCTGGTACGGATCAGGCCGGTTATGAAGCACAACTGGCGGGCATGAAAATGTTCTGGAAGCCGGCCGACGCAGTCGCGTTCATTTCCAGCGACGAAGCAGTCGAGGCAATGGACAGCGTTCGTGACTTCTCCTTCGAGAAAGGTCTGTTGGGTGATGGTGCGCCTTCTGCCGATTTTGTTGGCATCAGCTTCCCCGGTGGCAAAACGCTGGGCGATACCGATAATATCAAGCTGCGCTTCGATCCCTCCTACATGCAAATGGCGGCTGACGACGCACTCTGATAAAGCCCTCCACCTGCCTCGGTCTGATCGGTCGAGGTGGGTGATGCGATTGGAACACCCATGCGCCGTACCAAAGAAGACGCGGAAAAAACCCGCCTGAAAATCATCGAAGCCGCGCTGGTGCTGTTCAGCCGCAACGGTTTCTCGAATACCACCCTGGCGATGATCGGCACCGAAGCCGGCTATAGCCGCGGACCCATCTACTGGCATTTCAAGAACAAGGATGACCTCTACCAGGCTGTTCTGGCCTGCTCGCAGGAGCCGCTTGAGCAATTGATCGACAATGCCGCTCGCGAGACGGCCAATCCGGTTGCCGCAATAGATACCTTTGCCAGGCAGTGGTTGGTCCTGCTCGCTGAAGATGTCTGGTTTCGGCAGTCGTTCGAAATTCTATTGAACAAAACCGAATTGACCGAAGCGGTGGCGCCGACGCTCAAACGCGAGAGAGAGCTGACGCGGCATATTGTCGATACCTTGTCACAGTTAGTCGCCCAGGCGCAGCAATTGCATCAGATTCCCTCCACGCAGCCAGCGGACAAACTCGGGCTGCTGGTTTACACCTATTTGATGGGCGTGACCCAGAGCTGGCTGTTTGCGCCTGAATTGTTCTGCCTCAAGCAGGAAGAGGAATTCTTTGTGCAGCGGCTGCACGGCATGCTGATGCTGAGTTAAATGGGTATAAACAACAAAGCCGGGGCTTGCGCTCCGGCTTTGTTGTTTCTGCAGTGAGGGTTATCGCGCGACCGGCTCGATAATCGCGAAGTTGGTAGGCGGTTCCTCAATGAGTTGCAGCAAACCGAAAAACGCCTTGGGGTTGCCCTCCACGCTGATGTCGCCCGCCTTGACCGCGTCGGGGAAAGTCAGTTGGCGCAGCAGAATACGGTCCAGGGTGGCGCGCGTCATACTGACGCTGGCATCGGCATTATCGGCCAGGCTGCCAGCGCGGTAAGTCAGGGTCGAGTTCTGCAGGTTCAAGCGATACTGCTCGTCGATATCGGTCAGGCTCCAGTTGATCACAAGGTGTTGGCCTTCGGCTTTTTCTGCATTCAGACGCACTGCCAACAGATCGAAGAACATGCCGGCTTCCAGAGCCTGTAACAGATCTGGCGACAGTGCGTTGCCGCGGCGCGGCTCAGCTGTGCCCTCGCGCAACTCCTGGGCGCCGGTCAGATAGGCGCCGCGCCAGGTGCCCGCTTCTGCTTGGTAGCCCAACTGCTCAAGTGCATCAGCGCCCAGTTCGCGAGCTGCCTGGTTGCCCGGTTCGGCAAATACGGCCTGACTCATGACCCAGGCTACCCAGCGGTATTCACCCTTGGCAAAATCTGCACGGGCCTGCTCCAGCAGCTTGTCCATGCCGCCCATATAGCTGATGGTTTTGCTCGCATTCTCTTGTGGCGGCAACGGATCCAGATTGGCTGGGTTGGCGTCGTACCAGCCCATATAGCGCTGATAGATGGCCCGAGCATTGTGCTTCAGCGTGCCGTAATAGCCGCGCGCATACCATTCCTGGTCGAGGCTTTTCGGCAGCTTGATGTTCTCGGCAATATCGCCCGCCAGGTGGCCCTTGTTCATCATCCGTACCGACTGGTCATGAATGAACTTGTACAGATCTCTTTGTACGCCGAGAAAATGCTGAGCCTGTTTCTGCTCCCAGATCGGCCAATGGTGCTGGGCGATAAGAATGTCAGCGCGGTCGCCAAAGCGCTCGAGTGCCTTGTCGATATAGTGCGACCAGGCGCTGGCATCGCGAATGGCTGCGCCGCGAATGGTGTAGATGTTGTGCAGATGCTGGCTGGTGATTTCCGCGGTATTGAGCACTTTGAACTGCGGGAAATACATCATCATTTCCGACTCGGCTTCGGTGCCGTGGGCCATCTGGAATTCGATGTCGATGCCGTCAATGGTCAGTTTCGCATCATCAGGCACTGTGTCAGTCGGGGCGATCAGGGTAATGGGGCCGCTGCCCAGCGCTTTGCCCAGGCCGGTATCCACATGACCGCGTTCACCCGGTGGCACCTGCGCCCCAAACTGGTAGGTGGCACGACGGGTCATGGCATTACCGGCTATCACGTTTTCGGATATGGCGTGCTGCATGAAGCCGTACGGAGCATAGACCTTTACCTTGCCTGCGCGCACATCCGCCTCATCGATCACACCTTTTACCCCGCCAAAATGATCGGCGTGGTTGTGGGTGTAGAGCACGGCAACCACCGGTTTTTGCGGACGGTTCTGGTAGTACAGATCCAGACCGGCCTTGGCGGTGGCCGGCGTCAGCAGCGGATCAATAATGATCAGGCCGGTCTTGCCTTCAATAATGGTCATGTTGGCCAGATCCATGCCGCGAATCTGGTACATGCCTTCGGTGACTTCGAACAGGCCGTGTATCGCGTTCAACTGTGCCTGACGCCAGAGACTGGGATTGACCGTGTCCGGGGCTGCTTTACCATTCAAGAAAGCGTAGGCCGCCATATTCCAGGCCGTTTTGCCCTCGCTGTCGATGACTTTGCCTTCAGGCCACTCGGCGATAAATCCTCGCCTGGCGTCATCAAATGCCTGGGTATTGGCGAAGGGCAGGGCGTCGAGAACCGCCTTGTTGCGCTCAGCGGTATAGGATTCTGCAGGCTTGGGTTCAGCGAAAGCATTCAGGGTGCAGCTTGCGGTGAGGATGCTGGTTAACAGCAACGGGCGGTAGCGCATGGTGGATAAACTCCAGCGTTGTTTTTATCGGCAATAACCTTAAGTAGTTAAGACTATAAAAGTGCGGAGCCTTATATATCCAATGCATTTTTAGTGCGTTTTTGATGCGCAATGCGCATTGATGCAATCTGACGAATATTATTTTTATATTGTGCAGCCAAATTGCCACACTAACTCGCTATGCTTGGCGGCCGATGAGACGGGATCGGGGTGCATTTTTCCTCGAAGCCGGGGGCCCTTTAAACTATAATCGCGCGCTTTCTCAACGCCGGGCCCTGCCCGGATGTTCGGCACCGACCAGAGGGGTATGACTCAGTGATCAAGACGCCGTATTACCTGATCGACAAGAGCAAGCTGCTGCGCAATCTGGAAAAGATTGCCTATGTACGCGAACACTCCGGGGCCAAGGCATTGCTGGCGCTGAAGTGTTTTGCCACCTGGTCGGTATTCGATCTGATGCAGCAATATATGGACGGCACCACTTCTTCGTCGCTGTATGAGGTCAAGCTCGGCCGTCTTAAGTTCGGCGGCGAGACCCATGCCTATAGCGTCGCCTATGGCGATGATGAGATCGAGGAAGTGCTGGCGCATTCGGACAAGATCATCTTCAACTCGATCAGTCAGCTTGAGCGCTTTGCCGATGCCTCTGACCTGCATGTGCGCGGGCTGCGCCTGAACCCAGGCGTCAGCAGTTCGGAATTCCTGATCGCCGACCCTTCGCGTCCCTTCAGCCGTCTGGGCGAGTGGGATGCCGAGAAGATCGCCGATGTGATCGATCAGGTCTCCGGCTTCATGATTCACAACAACTGTGAGAACAGTGACTTCGGCCTGTTCGACCAGATGCTCAGCCAGATTGAAGAGCGGTTTGGCGAGTTGCTCGAGCAGGTCGAATGGGTCAGCCTGGGTGGCGGCATTCATTTCACCGGCGAGGGCTACCCGCTGGATGCTTTCTGCGAGCGGCTCAAGCGTTTTGCCGAGCGTTACGACGTGCAGGTGTATCTGGAGCCCGGTGAGGCGGCCATCACCATGAGCACCTCACTGGAAGTGTCGGTGCTCGATACCCTGTATAACGGCAAGCAACTGGCAGTGGTCGACAGCTCCATCGAGGCGCATATGCTCGACCTGCTGATTTATCGTCAGCCAGCGAAGATGGAACCCTGTGAAGGTGAGCATGAGTACATGGTGTGCGGCAAGTCGTGTCTGGCGGGTGATATTTTCGGCGAGTTCCGTTTTGACAAGCCATTGAAGGTCGGTGATCGCCTGTCATTTATCGATGCGGCTGGTTACACCATGGTCAAGAAGAACTGGTTCAACGGGGTGAAAATGCCATCCATTGCCGTGCGGCAGCTGGACGGCGAGATCGAACTGGTCCGTGAGTTCGGATTCGAAGACTTTGTCAACGGCCTCTCCTGAGGCCTTTAATCCAGCCTTTTCCAAGGAGGCGTTTCGAGGAAGAGACATGAAGAAAAACGTTCTGATTATTGGTGCCGGTGGTGTTGCTCAGGTTGTCGTGCACAAGTGCGCGCAGCATAACGATGTGCTGGGTAATATTCATATTGCTTCACGTACGGTGGAAAAATGCCAACAGCTGGTCGACAGCGTACGGGAAAAGGGCAGCCTCAAGGTTGCCGGTGAATTGCAAGCGCATGCGCTGGATGCTCTCGATGTCGAGGCGACCAAAGCGCTGATTGCCAAGACACGGTCGCAAATCGTCATCAATGTCGGATCGGCTTTCGTCAATATGTCCGTGCTGCAAGCCTGTATCGAAACCGGTGCAGCCTACCTGGATACCGCGATCCATGAGGATCCGAGCAGGATCTGTGAAACCCCGCCCTGGTACGCCAACTACGAGTGGAAGCGTCGCGAGCTGTGCGAAGCCAACGGCATCACCGCTATTCTGGGGATCGGCTTTGATCCGGGTGTGGTCAATGCCTACGCGGCACTGGCAGTCAGCGACTATTTCGACAGCGTCAGCGATATTGACATCATCGATATCAACGCTGGTAGCCACGGCAAGTACTTCGCTACCAACTTTGACCCGGAGATCAACTTCCGCGAGTTCACCGGTACCGTCTGGTCCTGGCAGAACAGCCAATGGGTCAGCAACAAGATGTTTGAGGTCAAGCGCACTGACGATTTGCCAGTGGTCGGCGCACACACCAGCTATATGACTGGCCATGATGAAGTGCATTCGCTGTCGCAGAATCTCAAGGTGGCGAACGTGCGCTTCTGGATGGGCTTTGGCGAGCATTACATCAATGTGTTCACCGTGCTCAACAGCCTGGGCCTGCTCTCGGAACAGCCGGTGACTACCGCCGAAGGGCTGGAAGTGGTGCCGTTGAAAGTGGTCAAGGCGGTGTTGCCTGATCCGTCGTCGCTGGCGCCGGATTACCAGGGTAAAACCTGTATCGGCGATCTGATCAAGGGCAAGAAGGATGGCGAGGACCGCGAGATATTCATCTACAACGTCGCCGACCACGCCGAGGCTTATCAGGAAGTAGGCAGCCAGGGGATTTCCTATACCGCCGGTGTGCCGCCGGTAGCGGCTGCACTGTTGATCGCCAGCGGTGAGTGGGATGTGCAAAAGATGGCCAACGTCGAAGAACTGCCGCCCAAACCCTTTCTCAAACTGATGAACGAGATGGGTCTGCCCACGCGTATCCGTGATGAAGACGGCGATCGCCCGTTGAATTTCTGATCATATCGCGACAAATGAAAAGGCCAGCCCGAGCGATCGGGCTGGCCTTTTTTGTCAGCGCTTGGCGGCTATTTTTTCTGCCATGGCGCACGCAGAATTTCGATCAGCGTGCCGTCGGCATCCTTGGCGTAGCCAACGGTCTCGCCCTCTCTGTCGCTGTCAGTAGCGGCGGCCGGCATCTCTGTAACCCGCTCGCCGGCATCGCTGATGGCCTGCGCGATGCCTTCCGGCGACATGCTGCGCACCTCCAGCTTGACCGGGTTGTCGGTGTAATTGCGCGTAGCGCCATGCGTCCAATTCATCAAAACCAGTGCGGAGCCACCCTGGCCTTGCAGGATGTATTCATTGTATTGGAAGGGAATAGGCAGGTAGACCAGTTCGCGAAAGCCCAGATCCTCGACATAAAAATCGCGAGCGGCCTGTAGATCACTGACGCCGATACCAAAGGCGCCGAAGTAGGATTGCAGCGCGTCGGCACTGCCGACAAACTCGATCAGGTTATTATCCAGATCACGGCCAAAGCCAACCGTCACCCCCAGCCCGGCCTGAAACGCCGGCGGCACGGTGACTCGTCCGCCTGCGGCGATGATATCCAGCGCGTATTGATCAGGATCCTTTACATAGAACACCAGCTTTCCAGGATTTTGCTGATAATTGCGGCTGACGCCGTCGGTAAAGGCCATCAGCACTACGTCCGAGCCACGTTCGTCGGCAGAGCGCATAACCACTTCTTCGCGGTCCGCACGGCTACGGCGTGTGACTTCCTGCATGCCCAGTCCGGCGCGGTAGAAACTGACGGCTGCTTCCAGGTCCTCCACACCGATACCAGCGGCGCCCAAGTAGCCGCGGATGCCCTGGCGTATCTCCAGCAGAGTGCCATCGGCATCGCTGGCATAGCCAAGCAGCGCGCCCTCCAGGTCTGCCTCTTCGGAAGCTGCAGGGTCGCGGCTGACATCGCCGCCTGAATCTCTGACGCTCTCGGTCAGGCGCTCGGGGTAGGCCACATCCAGCTGCAGCTTGACCGGATTGTCGGTGTAATTGCGCACGCTGCCGTTGGTCCAGTTCATCAGTACCACGGCCGAGCTGCCGGGCACCGGTGAGGTCAGGATGTATTCGTCATATTGCCCTGGAATTTGCAGAAACTGACTTTCCTCAAAGCCGAGCACCTCAACGTAGAAATCCCGGGCAGCGTCCACGTTGCTGACGCCGATGCCAAAGGCGCCAAAAAACGACTCTGTGGCGGTCGGTTCACCGACGATCTCGATCAGGTTGTTATCCAGGTCGCGTCCGAAGCCGACGACCACATTGCCGACCGAAGGCTGAGCAGCGGGCGGTACCGTGATGCGACCGCCGGCAGCGCTGAAGTCGCTCGCGAACTGATTGGGGTCCTTGGCGTAGAACACCAGTTTTCCGGGGTTCTGCTGGAAGTTGCGGCCGATGCCATCGGTGAAGTCCATCAGGATCACCTTGGAGCCACGGGCGTCGGCGGATTCCAGAATCACCTCGGTGCGGTTGTCGCGCGTCAGACGTTCCAGTTCACGCATGCCCATACCCTGTGTGTAGAGCGTCACCGCTGCATCCAGATCACTCACGCCTATCCCTGCAGCGCTCATGAACGTCAGATTGGCAGGCTCGTTAGCCGGAGGTGGCGCAGGTGGCGTACTGGCATTGTCGTCAGACCCGCCACCCCCTCCGCCGAGGCAGCCATTGAGCAGAAGAATGAGCAAACCCAGCAGCAAGGTTTTGAGACAGATGGCAGCCGGCATGGCGTAGTCCTTTGTTGTCGTTATTAGGGCATAGTTATAAAGGCATATATATGAATGAACGTTCGTTCATAAATATTAAGATACTCCATCTTTGCATGGGCTGCCAACCAGCATCGCGGTGACGTCGCCACCTCATCAGGCTATGATTCCCGGATTGGCTTCCCGATGATTGATGCCGGCCTTGCACGCCAGCTGCGCAACTCCACCTCGAAAGGTATCCCGAATGTCCTCGCCGCTATCTGCTGTCTCCCTGGAAATGCGTCTGGCTGGCGTGCCGGATATTGAATGTGTGACTCCTGATCTGAACGGCATACCCCGGGGCAAGGTCATGACCGTGGATGGTTTTTTACAGGGGCGGCGCTTGCAGATGGCCCGTGGCGTGTTGCTGCAAGCAGTGATGGGCGGTTACCCGGAAGCGCGCTTTTACGGTAACGAAGACGGCGATCTGGTGCTGCGTGCCGTGCCTGAGCAGGTGCATGGTCTGCCCTGGGCCGAGACGCCACGCGCACTGGCCATTTGTGATGCGGTGGAGCTGGATGGACAGCTCTCCGGGTTATCGAGCCGCAGCTTGTTGCAGGAGGTGGTTGAGCGATATGCCGCACGCAACTGGCAGCCGATTGTGGCGACCGAGCTGGAATTCTTTCTGTTTGAGCCGCATGCCGATGTAAACCAGCCGTTCCAGCCGCCGGTCGGGCTGGACGGGCGCCGCGATGCGGGCAACGCCGCCTTCAGTGTCACCTCCAATAGCGGTCTGCGGCCGTTCTTTGAAGAGCTCAAGGCATGCATGGCGGCGCTGGGTATTCCGCGTGACACCTTTATGCACGAGATGGGCGTCAGTCAGTTCGAGATCAATTTCGTCCATGGGGATCCGCTGCTGATCGCCGATCAGACCTTTCTGTTCAAGCACATGCTGCACGAGGTCGCGCTCAAGCACGGCCTGATCGCGGTGTGCATGGCCAAGCCGCTGGCGCGGGTGCCGGGCTGCTCGATGCATATTCATCAAAGCGTGGTGGAGAAGGCCCACGGGCGGAATATCTTTACTGATCCGCGTAACGAGGAGCCGACCTTCAGTTTTGGGCACTACATCGGTGGGCTGCAACATTGCCTGGGTGATATGACCTTACTGATGGCGCCGTATATCAATTCCTATCAGCGCTTTTGCCATACCTACGCCTCGCCCAATAATCTGTGCTGGTCGCATGACAACCGCAGTGCCGGGTTGCGCGTCCCGGCCAGCGGGCCGATGGACCGGCGCGTCGAGAACCGATTGCCAGGTGCCGATGCCAACCCTTATCTGGCAATTGCGGCTAGTCTTGCTGCGGGGCTGCATGGCATCGAAAATGAGATCGAGGCCACTGCAGCGTTTCAGGGCGAATTCGAGGCGCCGGACGAGCTGACGCTGCCGGGCACCCTGCATGAAGCATTGCAGCGCCTGCGCCGCAGTTCACTGGTAAAGGAGTTGTTCAGCAGCGAGTTTGTCGATGGCTATATAGCCAGCAAAGCGCTGGAGCTGGAAGATTTCATGAACGAGATTACGCCCTGGGAGCGGCGCTTTCTCGGCGCGTTTGTCTGATTCTTCGGTCAGGCAAAACCTGGAGCTTCTGCGCGGCGATAAGCACTAGCAGCGCAATCGGACATGGACGCCAGCAGCGGTATTCCCTAACCTGCAGGCATTCTTTTGGGCACGTGCGGAGCAATG
This sequence comes from Halopseudomonas pelagia, assembly GCF_009497895.1. NCBI lineage: Bacteria > Pseudomonadati > Pseudomonadota > Gammaproteobacteria > Pseudomonadales > Pseudomonadaceae > Halopseudomonas > Halopseudomonas pelagia. The sequence goes on from NZ_CP033116.1 coordinate 859,146, forward strand.
ATGCAGGACGCTGACGACCTCAATCCCGGCCTGATGATTATTCACGGTAATCGTCTGGAAAGTCTGCGCGAGCTGGTAGTGGACTGGATGCGCGCGCACCCGCTGGCGCCACTGGAAAATGAAGTCATCCTGGTGCAGAGCAATGGCATCGCCCAATGGCTGCAGATGGCGCTGGCGGCCGATGCGCAACACGGCGGCAGCGGTATTGCTGCAGCGCTGGATGTGCAACTGCCGGCACGTTTTCTCTGGGATAGTTATCGCGGCGTATTGGGCCGAGAAGCAGTGCCGGAAACTTCGCCGCTGGATAAACAGCCACTCACCTGGCGGCTGATGCGCCTGTTGCCGATGCTGTTGGAACAACCCGCCTTTGCCCCGCTCAAGCGCTTTCTGGAAGACGATGTCGATTGCCGCAAACGCTATCAACTGGCCGAGCGCCTGGCCGATCTCTTCGATCAGTATCAGGTTTACCGCGCAGACTGGTTGAATGATTGGGCCGAAGGCCGTGATCGCATCGGCCTGGCGCGGCAGGGTCATCAACCGTTGGGAGTGGAGGAGCTGTGGCAGCCGGCGCTCTGGCGCGCGGTATTGCAAGACGTTGGCGCGGAGCGCCTGAGCGATAGCCGTGCCGGTATCCATCCGCGCTTTGTCGAGCATCTGTTGCAGGTGGCGGAGCGCCCGCTAGGGTTGCCACGCCGGGTCATCGTCTTCGGCATTTCCTCGCTGCCGGCCCAGACGCTGGAGGCGCTCGCCGTGATCGGGCGCTTCAGTCAGGTGCTGCTTGGTGTGCTCAATCCCTGCCAGTACCACTGGGGCGATATCGTCGCCGACCAGGATCTGCTGCGGCATCAATACAAGCGTCAGCAGCGCCGTCCCGGGATGCCCGCCACCCTGGATGAGCAGATTGTTCATCAACACGCACATCCGTTGCTGGCGGCCTGGGGCAAGCAGGGCCGCGACTATATCAACCTGCTGGATCAGCACGACGAGCGCGGCGCTTACGAAGCACGCTTTGCTTCGATCAACGGCGGCCGCGTCGATCTGTTCGAGGAGCCGGGCGGCGCAACCTTACTGGAACAATTGCAGCGCGATATTCTGGAGCTCAGCCCGCTGGCGGAAAGCCGTGCGCGTTGGCCGGCGCTGTTGGGTCGTGGGGATGAGTCGATCCGCTTTCATATCGCCCACAGCCCGCAGCGCGAAGTAGAGATTCTGCATGATCAGCTCCTGGCGGCCTTCGACGCTGATCCGAACCTGAAACCACGCGACATCATCGTTATGGTTCCGGACGTGAATACCTATGCGCCGCATATCCAGGCGGTGTTTGGTCAGCACTCAACTGACGCGGCGCGCTATATCCCTTATACCCTGGCAGATCAGGGGCAGCGGGGTCAGGAACCCTTGCTGATTGCGCTGGAGCACTTGCTGCGTCTGCCGGACAGCCGTCTGCCCGTCAGTGAGGTACTCGACCTGCTGGATGTGCCGGCCCTGCGCTCGCGCTTCGGGCTGAGCGAGAGCGATTTACCAACTTTGCACCGCTGGATCGAGGGCGCCGGTATCCGCTGGGGTCTGGATCAGCGGCGGCGTGAAAGTCTCGGCATGCCCGCCGGCCTTGAAGCCAACAGCTGGCGATTCGGGCTGCGCCGTATGCTGCTCGGTTATGCCACCGGGCAGGGCAGCGCCTGGGCCGATATCGAGCCCTATGATGAAGTCGGCGGGCTGGACGCCGCGCTGATCGGCCCGCTGAGCAGCTTGCTGCAGGCACTGGACAAATACGAACAGCAACTCGCCCAGCCGGCAAGCCCGGCTGTGTGGGGCGAACGTTTGCGTGGCTTGCTGGAAGCCTTTTTCAACGCCGAAAGCGATCGTGACCAGTTGCTGCTGGCGCAACTGCAGGAGGGGCTCGCCAACTGGCTGGAGCTTTGTGATTCGGTGTCGCTGGATGAGCCGCTGCCACTGAACGTAGTAGCCGAAGCCTGGCTGGAGGGCATCGGTCAGACGCAGTTGAGTCAGCGCTTTCTCGCTGGCGCGGTGAATGTCTGCACACTTATGCCGATGCGCGCGATTCCGTTCAAACGCATCTGTCTGCTGGGCATGAATGATGGCGACTACCCTCGCGCCCAGCCGCCGCTGGATTTCGATCTGATGGGCCGGGATTATCGGCCCGGCGACCGCTCACGGCGTGAGGATGACCGTTATCTGCTGCTGGAGGCACTGCTCTCGACCCGCGACAGTCTTTACATCAGCTGGGTCGGCCGAAGCATTCGTGATAACAGCGAGCGTCCGCCCTCTGTCTTGATCGGCCAGCTACGCGATCATCTGACCAGCGGTTGGCGCCGCGAAGATGGGGCCGATCTGCTCGCGTCGCTGACCACCGAGCACCCGCTGCAGCCCTTCAGCCGCGCCTATTTTACTGGCGATGATCCGGCGCTGTTCAGTTATGCCGGGGACTGGCGTGCACTACACGATCTGCCATTACAGCTCCAGGTCGATGCGCCGCTGCCCGCGATGACCCTGGGAAACGCGATTGAGCTACCCGCGTTACAGCGCTTTCTGCGCAATCCGGTCGAGCATTTCTTTGCCACCCGGTTGAAAGTCTGGCTGCACGAGCAGGACACCGTCACCGAGGATGATGAGCCCTTTGCGCTGAACGGTCTGCAGCGCCATCAGCTTAGCCAGTGGCTGCTCGAGCAGGTGCAGGATCTGGACCCCGATGCCGACTGGCAGGCCGAACTGACCACGCAGGCGGCGCGCCTGATGCAGCGCGGTAGTCTGCCGCTGGCCGGGTTTGGCGGGCTGACGCGGGATCAGTTGATCAGCCCGCTTGAGAATCAATTAAGTCGTTACCGTGAACAGTTGCCGGTCTGGCCGCAGGTCATCGAGCACCCACTGCCGCTGTTCGCCAGTGCGCCGGGTATCGAGCTGCGCAGTTGGCTGGCTGGCGTACGTCAGTCAGCGCAGGATCATGGCCTGCTGCGCCTGGATCTGGTCACCGGAAGCCTGCTGGATAAAAAAGGCAAGGCGCCGCGCTGGCGCAAGCTGCTCAACGACCTGTGCCTGCATGTTCTGGCTTCTGCCAGCGGTCACCTGTTGACCAGCAGGTTGATCAGTGCGGACGCCAGCGTGGAGTTATTGCCGCTGGAGCAGGGGCAGGCGCAACAGATCATGCATGACTGGTTGCTCGGCTGGCTGGAAGGTTTGAAGCGGCCGCTGCCGGTTGCGGCGGAAACGGCCTTTGCCTTGCTGACGGAGAAAAAGCCTGAACAGCAGTTGTTTAAGGCCGCGAGCTGTTACGACGGCTCCAGCTTTTTGACCGGCGAGGTGAGTAAAAGCGTGGCCTTGCAGCGCAGCTATCCGGATTTTGCCAGCCTGCTGGCCAACGAGGAGTTTCAGGGCTGGGCCGAAGCGCTCTACCTGCCGTTGGTCAATGGCATGGATGGCGGATGGATCACCATCAGCGCAGCCAGTGAGGGCGAGGCATGAACAACCAGCACAACCCGGACGAGACTCTGGCTCATTCATTACCCTTGGCACTGCGCTGCCCGCTGCGCGGCAGCCGCTTGATCGAAGCCAGCGCCGGTACCGGCAAGACCTTCACCATCTCCGCGCTCTACCTGCGCCTGGTGCTGGGCCATGGCGGCGACGCCGCCTTCGTCCGTGAATTGCTGCCGCCAGAAATTCTGGTAGTGACCTTTACCGAAGCGGCCACCCAGGAATTGCGCGACCGCATTCGTGCGCGTCTGGTCGATGCGGCCAGGGCGTTGCGGGGCGAGGACGAGAAGCCGGATCCGATTATTGCCGCGCTGCGGGAAGATATCGACCCGGATCTATGGTCGGCCAGCGCGCGCAAGCTGGAGATCGCCGCGCAATGGATGGATCAAGCCGCTGTGTCGACCATCCACAGCTGGTGCCAGCGTATGCTGCGCGAGCACGCCTTCGACAGTGGCAGCCTGTTTGTGCAGACGCTGGAAACCGATCAGCGCGAGTTGCTCGCCGAGGTCGCACGCGATTACTGGCGCCTGCATTGTTACCACCTGCAGGATGCAGCACTGGGCTGGGTGGACCACAACTGGCAGCAACCGGATCTGCTGCTCGGCAAGGCGCGCATTCTGCTGGACCAGGCACCGGCGGACGCGCATGAGCAGGATCTGCAGCAGTTGATTGATGCCGGGCTGCAGCAGGCCGAGGAACAAATGGCAGCGCTCAAGGCACCCTGGCTGGATTGGGCTGACGAGCTGACCTTGCTGCTGGAGCAGGCCCGCGAGGCCAAGGCCTACAACGGTCAGAAGATGAACAGCCGCAATCTGGGCAACTGGCTGGACAGACTTCGCAGCTGGGCCGGCGATCCACAGCAGCTGGTACTGGACATAGGCGCAGGGTTTTCCCGCCTGACACCAGAGGGGCTTGCTGAAGTATGGAAGGTAGGCAGCCCGCCGGATCACCCGGCGCTGGACGCGATGCGCGATCTGAGAGCGGATCTGGAGCGGATCAAGGGGCCGGAACAAGCGGCCCTGCGCCACGCTGCGGCCTGGATTGCGCAACGCTTCGAGGCGGAAAAGCGCCGCCGTGCGCAGATGGGCTTCGACGACATGCTCACGCGTCTGGATGCCGCGCTGCAGGGACCCAACGGTGACCGCCTGGCCGAGGTGATCCGTACCCAGTTCCCGGTCGCCCTGATCGATGAATTTCAGGATACCGACCCGCTGCAGTATCGCATATTTGATCGAATCTACCGGGTAGAAGCCAATGATCAGGACACCGCCTTACTGCTGATCGGCGACCCGAAACAGGCGATCTACGCCTTCCGCGGTGCGGACATTTTCACCTATCTGCGTGCTCGCGCCGCCACGCTAGGGCGGCACGAGAGCCTGGACACCAACTTCCGTTCCAGTGCTGCGATGGTCACTTCCGTCAATCACGTGTTTGAGCAGGCCGAACAGCAATTTGACCGCGGAGCCTTTCTGTTCCGCCGGGGCGAGCACAACCCGCTGCCGTTTCTGTCGGTCACTGCCCAGGGTCGTGACGCGGTGTGGAGTGTCGGCGGTCAACCGGCGCCCGCGCTGACCGCCTGGTATTTGCCCAGCGACGAGCCGGTCAGCGGTGATGACTATCGTTGGCAGATGGCCGAGCGCTGCGCCACTGCAATGGTCGAGCTGCTGCAGGCCGGTCAGCAGGGCGAGGCCGGCTTTGCCGAGCCGGGCGAGCCGATTCAGCCGGTGCGACCGGCGGATATGGCGGTGCTGGTGCGTACCGGGCGCGAAGCCCAGGCGATTCGTCAGGCATTGGCCGAACGTGGCGTGCGCAGCGTTTATCTGTCGGACAAGGATTCGGTACTCACTACCCTGGAAGCGCAGGATCTGTTGCGCTGGTTGCGTGCCTGCGCAGAACCCGGCAATGACCGTTTGCTGCGCGCAGCATTGGCCGCCCCCACTCTGAACCTGAGTTGGGCCGAACTGGAACAGTTGAATGAAGATGAGCGCCTGTGGGAGCGGCGGGTCGATGAGTTTCGCGATTACCGCCGGCTATGGCAGCGCCAGGGCGTGCTGCCGATGTTGCATCGGCTGCTGCATCAATTCCAGCTGCCTGCGCGGCTGCTCGGCCAGCGTGATGGCGAGCGGCGGCTGACCAATCTGCTGCACCTGGCGGAGTTGCTGCAAAGTGCCGCGCGGGAACTGGATGGCGAACAGGCGCTTATTCGTCACCTCGGCGAACTGATTCGCCAGGCCGGCAGCGGCAGTGCAGAAGAGCAGGTGCTGCGGCTGGAAAGCGATGCGGAACTGGTCAAGGTGGTGACCATCCACAAATCCAAAGGCCTGGAATATCCCTTGGTGTTTCTGCCCTTTATCAGCCATAGCCGACCGGTGAAAAAAGGCGAGCCGGTGCGCGTGCATGACGGCCAGCGCTCGCAGCTGCATCTGGACCCCAATGAAGAGGTACTGGCGCAGGCTGACCAGGAACGGCTCGGCGAAGACCTGCGATTGTTGTATGTCGCGCTCACTCGCGCCCGGCATGCCTGCTGGCTAGGGCTGGCGGATCTGAAGTCAGGCAATAGCAAGCAGTCGGTACTGCACCACAGCGCCATCGCCTGGTTGCTGGCTGGCGGCCAGCCGCTCCCTGCTTCGTCGGCTCTGATCGGTTGGCTGGAGGGCTGGCAGCAGGCGGACGGCAGCATTGTTGTGCAACCCGCACCCGAGCCGCTTGAAGAGATTTACCAGCCACAACAGGATGCAGTCCTGAACCTCCGCGAACGCGTGCCTTCGCACGCACGTTTCGAATCCTGGTGGATTGGCTCCTACAGTGCGTTGACGGTCAGCAGTGACACGCCGCTGGCGGCTGAAACCGCTCTGGCAGAGAAGATTACCGATGATGACCGCAAGGCGCGCTTCATCGCCCTGCGGCCCGGTGAAACGCCGACCATTCATCGCTTCCCGCGCGGGCCGCAGCCTGGCACCTTTATTCATGGCTTGCTTGAGCTGGCCGGCAACGAGGGCTTTGCCAGCCTGAGTGAACCGCAGCAGTGCGTGACCTGGCTGGTGCCGCGCTGCCAGCGGCGTGGCTGGGGTGAGTGGAGTCAGTGCCTGAGCGACTGGCTGGTGCAACTGCTGACGCGCCCCGGGCTGGTGCCCGGCAGCACTCTGGCGCTGGCAGACTTGCACCCTGGCCAGTACCAGAGCGAGCTGGAGTTTCTATTCAGTGCCAGCCGCGTGGATGTACGGCAGATCGACCAACTGGTCTGCGCTGCAACCCTTGATCAGCAGCCGCGTCCAGCCTTGCAGCGTGATCAGCTCAATGGTTTGTTCAAGGGCTTTATCGATCTGGTATTCGAACATGAGGGCCGCTATTACGTGGTCGATTACAAGTCCAACTGGCTCGGCCAGGGGCTAACGGATTACACCGAGGCGGCGATGCAGCGCATGATCCTGGAGCATCGCTATGATCTGCAGTACGTACTCTATCTGCTGGCGCTGCACCGCCAGCTGCGCGCGCGTTTGCCGGACTACGACTACGACCGGCATATTGGCGGTGCACTCTATTGGTTTGTGCGCGGCGTGGAGGCAGATAACGGCGGGCTGTGGCTCGATCGGCCGCCGCGTGCGCTGATCGAGGCGCTCGACAGGCTGTTTGCCGGTGAGCCCCAGGAGGCTAGCCATGCAGGGTGATCAACTGGATCTGCTCGCCGGCCCCGGCCTCGCAGTAGAGTTGCATGACAGCCAGCGTCTGCTGGCGCTGCTTGATCAGTGGCAGGCCAATGGCTGGTTGCGGACGCTGGATCGTGCGCTCGCAGGCTTTCTCCATGAACAGGTGCCCGACTCTCCGGCCAGCGTATTACTGGCTGCGGCGCTGGTCAGTCACCAATTGGGGCATGGCCATGTGTGTCTGGATCTGCAGGCAACCCTGGCAGAGCCGGACTTTGCTCTGTCACTGCCGCCCGAAGGCGAAGCCATAGAGGAGGCTTTGCTGCCGTCGCAATTACTCGCGGGTTGGCGCGTGACGGACTGGCAGCAACAACTGGCGGCAAGCGCAGTGGTCGACAGCGAGCGGCCCGAACTCGGCAGCCGGCCTTTGGTGCTGGTAGGGCAGCGTCTGTATCTGCGCCGCTATTGGCAGTATGAACGCCAGGTGGTTGATAGCTTGTTGCAGCGCCTTGGCCAGCCGCTGGCTGTGCCGGCCGATTTGCCGGCGCGCTTGCAAGCGCTGTTTGCCGGCAGCCAGCAGAACCCGGATTGGCAGCGGCTGGCTTGCGCACTGGCAGCGCGTGGTCGTTTCAGCATCATTACCGGTGGGCCCGGTACCGGCAAGACCACTACCGTAGTGCGTCTGCTGGCGCTGCTGCAGACCCCGGCAGTGGCAGTAGGCCAACCATTGCGCATCCGACTGGCGGCGCCTACCGGCAAGGCGGCTGCGCGCCTGACCGAATCCATTGGCAAACAGGTCGGTGCGCTGCCGGTGGATGCCAGCGTGAGTGACGCCATCCCCAAGGAAGTAACTACTCTGCATCGTTTGCTCGGCAGCCTGCCGGACAGCCGCCACTTCCGCCATCATGCGGGCAATCCGCTGGCGCTGGATGTGCTGGTGGTGGATGAGGCATCGATGATCGATCTGGAAATGATGGCCTGCGTACTGGCCGCGCTGCCGCCCAGTGCACGGCTGGTGCTGCTTGGCGACAAGGATCAACTGGCATCGGTCGAGGCCGGCGCCGTGCTCGGTGATCTCTGCCGGTACGCGGATGGTGGCTGGTATAGCGAAGAAACCCGCGCTTGGCTGGAGCAGGTCAGTGGTCAGTCACTGGCGGCTGCCGAGTTGCAAATAGGTGAGCAGGTTACGCATCCGTTGGCGCAGCAGACTGCCATGCTGCGCTACTCCCACCGCTTCGGTAGCCACAGCGGCATCGGTGAACTCGCTCGTGCGGTTAACCGCTGTGATAGCGCCGGGGCAAGGCGATTACTGGTAAGCGGCGACTTTAGCGATATTCACCGGCAACGGTTGAGTGCACCTGGCGATTCAGCGTTCGGCACCCTGGTGCTGGGTGGTAACGAGGGCCTACCGGGATACGCTGGCTACTTGCAGGTGTTGCAGGATATGCGTCCGGAGCAGGACGTCAGCGGCGCAGATCCGGTCTGGGAAAGCTGGGCGCGCAAGGTGCTCCAAGCGTTTGATCGCTTCCAGCTATTGTGCGCAGTGCGCCGCGGCGACTGGGGTGTGGAGGCAGTCAATCAGCGAGTGGCGGCGTTGTTGCAACGTCGCGGTCTGCTGCGCAGTGATCAGGGCTGGTACGAAGGCCGCCCGGTGCTGGTCACCCGCAATGATTATGCGCTGGGCCTGATGAACGGGGATATCGGTATCGCCCTGCGTATTCGCGAGCCGGCTTTGCAACCCGGCGAGCCGGAAAAGGAAGCGCTGCGCGTGGCGTTCCCGCGTAATGATGGTAGCGGCGGTATCCGGTTTGTATTACCCAGCCGCTTGCCGGAAGTCGAATCGGTATTTGCGATGACGGTGCACAAATCCCAGGGCTCCGAGTTCGAACACGTGGCTCTGGTACTACCCGAAACGGGTAACCCGGTGCTGACCAAAGAACTGGTGTACACCGCCATCACCCGCGCCAGCGCGCATTTCAGCTTGCTGGAAAGCCGCGACGGGGTATTCGAGCAGGCGGTACAGACGCGGGTAAAGCGGGTCAGTGGCCTGGCATTCTGATTACTCAGCGGCGCTTCTGACCGCCTGAATCAGCGCCTGGAACAACAGGCGCTGGCGGCGGTAAAACAACAGGAATTCCGGGTGCCATTGCACGCCAAGCAGGAACGGCTTGCGCGGATCTTCCACTGCCTGAACGATACCGTCCAGATCGCGGCCGCTGACGATTAGCCCTTCGCCAACCTTGTCTATCGCCTGGTTGTGCAGGCTGTTGATCCGGCAGTTGTCGGACATCAACAGTCGCCATAGGCGGCTGCTCGGCTCAACATTGAGGGTTTTCAGCGGCAGTATGGTCCAGCGATTGGAGGTCATCTTGCGGTGTGACTTCAGTTCCTGAAACAGGTTGCCGCCACGCCGTGCGTTGAGTAGCTGCGCACCGCGGCATATGCCCAGCAGCGGCAGATTGCGCGCCAGCGCATCGTCGATCACGGCCAATTCCAGAGCATCGCGTTCAGCGTCGTACTTAGGATGGACTTCTGGCTCGGCCGCATAGATCACCGGGTCGATGTCATGCCCGCCGGTCACCACCACGGCATCATATTGCAGTTGGCTCAAGTCATCGCCGGGCCTGACCTGCAGGGCTTGAGCACCGTACCAGCGCAGTGCACAGCCGACCAGGAAACGTGGCCCGAAAGCACCGCGGCGAGGCCCAGTCACAGCAACCACAATCCGCCGCGTCATGCCTGAGCGCCGAGCCAGTTCTTGTCGACCTGTTCTGCCCAATCGGTCAGTAGACGACTCAGGCCACTATCCAGATGCTGGCGATAGGCATCGCAACAGGCGGCCAGGCGTGGGGCATCTCCGGCCAAACGTTCCACCTCTAGCCAATCGGCCCATGCCAGGTGCAAACCCCAGCCGGGTTGATCGATCAGGCAATCGGGCAAACGGTAATGAAAGGTCGGCCGCGATTTGATCAGCGCGTCGCCGGTGACCGACAGCACCCGGGCCTCGTCGATATGCTTGAACAGGGGCAGCATGTCCAGCGCCCGGTTACGGGTCGGATTGTCTCGCAGATAGTCGCTAATCAGCTGGGGCATCTCAGGCCAGTACGCCTGGTTGATTACTTGCCTCACATACACGCTGGGAAACGGGTCGACATAACTGGTCAGTCGCCGCGTCATATTGATATTGGCGCGTTGCAACAGCCAGTCATACAGACATATGAAGGCTTTCAGATAGGCGCAGATGGTCTCGGCTTCGGTGTCTGGCACCTCCGGGTTGAACTGCATACCAAAGGCATTGGTCATGCGATCACCGGTACCCTTGGCGCCAGCGTTGCGCAGGTGCGCGATTAGCGCGTCGACCTCATGCAGGCGGTTCAAAGGCAGCGGCGGGCTAACCAGCTCGTGTGGGACCAGATTATCAGTCAGCCACTTGAGCACTTCTTCGGCAGAGGTTTTCAGGTCATCGCCTAAATCATCCTTCTGACGTTTCTCCCGGCCCAGTTTTTTCAATAACCGGAAGTCCAGCTCGACGATCCAGGGGCCTGCAGCATCGCCAGTGAGGGTGCGTTCGTAGCGACTGGTCTGTTCAACCTCGCAGCCGAGAAACTGCGCGGCCAACTGGGCCAGGGCGTCCAGGGTCAGGCCATTCATTTCCAGTTCTACGCCTACGCGGCGCAGCTCACCCTTCTGGGTTTTCTGCCGCGGCGGCATTGGAAACGGGTTCTGGGTCATGCCTCGCTCCTTCAAAGATGCCAAGCTACTCTAACACGAGGGCAAGGGCGTATTGGTGACAGGTAATGGCATGTAACCTATCCGGCCCTCAGGGGCCAGGGTCACTCACCCAAGGCTACGCCATCCAGTCGCGGATCAGCACCACCGCGCCATTGCCCATCAACTCGTTCGATACCGTGCAAACCGCTGGTCATCGACACGAGGCTCACCTCATGGCCCAGCGCTTGAAGTGCGGATACCTGCTGCTCCAGCGCCGTGCCGGCTTCCATTTCCAGTCCCAGGCCGCGGTCCAGGTGATTGGGCAGCGCGATGGCTTGCTGCACATCCATATTCCAATCCAGTACGCCGACCAGGGCTTTAACGACATAACCGATGATCCGGCTGCCGCCGCGCGAACCAATAACCAGTCTAGGCTCTCCATCGGCATCCAGAACTATAATCGGAGCCATTGAACTGCGCGGGCGTTTGCCGCCAGCCACGGCGTTGGGGTGAGCGAGATCGCCCAACTGCGGATCGAAGCTGAAGTCGGTCAATTGGTTATTCAACACGAACCCCTGGCTGAGCATTCGGCTCCCGAAGGGCGCCTCATTCGAGCTGGTCAGCGCCAACAGGTTCCCTTGTGCATCGACGATACTGAAGTGCGAGGTGCCGCGCTCATCCGCATCAGGCGCCAGCTCGATATCGCGTCGCTCCACGCGTTTGCCGGGTTCGCCGGGATGCACCTGAGTCAGCGCCTGGTCGGGCTTGATCAGCATGGCGCGCTGGCGCAGGTATTGGGCATCGAGTAACCCATCGACGGGTATCCGGACAAAATCCGGATCGCCGATATAAGCGTTGCGATCGGCAAACGCCAGGCGGCTGGCTTCGGTAATTAGATGCAGGCTGGCCGGACTACCAGGCGCCAACGCACTCAGGTCGAAGTGTTCAAGCATGCCCATGATCTGCAATACGCTAATGCCGCCGGAGGAGGGCGGTGGCGCGCCGCACAACGTCCATTCGCGGTAGGGCGCGCAGACCGCATCGCGCTTCAGTGCGGTATAGCTAGCCAGATCTTCCAGGCGCATATCGTCGGCTCCCCAGCGCGCATTGTTGGTGCGCTGGACAAACTGTTGTGCGATGGGGCCTCGGTAGAAAGCCTGGGGGCCCTGATCCGCAAGCTGCTGCAAGGTCCTGGCTAGCGCCGGGTTGCGTAATACGGGCGGCTCGACGCCGGCCTGGCGCCGGTAATACTGGCGAGTATCCGCGAACAGGCGCAGTGACCAATCGGCCTCTATCTGTCGCTGTAAACGGGGTGGCATCGGCAGGCCCGACTCGGCCAGCGCGATGGCTGGAGCCAGCAGCGTCGCCCAGGGTAGGCGGCCGTGTTCCTGGTGGGCCAGGGCCAACATCGAGACCAGCCCAGGCACGCCGACCGACGAGCCGCTGGGAATAGCCAGCGCCAGCGGCAATGAGGTGCCAAGAAACTGGAAACGGTCGGGGTTGGCGGCAGCGGGTGCGGTTTCGCGGCCATCGTAAACTACCGGCTGTGCGCTTCCCGCTTGATGCAGAAGCAGAAACCCACCGCCGCCGATGCCGGTCTCGGGTGATTCGATCAGCCCGAGTACCATTTGCACCGCGATGGCGGCATCTACTGCATGGCCACCTTGACGCAATATATCCAGTCCGGCTTCCACCGCTAACGGGTGCGCCGCGGAGATCATCATTTGTTCCGCCTGACGTTCCGCTACCGGTTGAAGGGTGCGCACGGCGGTCGCCGGATCGCTGCCGCTGCAAGCGCTCAGCAATACCAACAAACTTATGCCCGCCCAGCGGGTCAGAGCGATGAGACGGGATGGAGGTAAGATTATCGACATAGTCGGCAGGCTAACCTGTGCCAAAGCCGCCGTCTAACGTTTGGCATTTTTGAGGTATTATTACAGGCGTTATTTCTTTTGACCCTTGAAGGCATTAAATGACCAATTTAGCGGAGTTTCGGGCCGCAGAGCGTAAACTTGCGCAGCAGCTGGCCCAACTGGAAAACATGAAGCAGGACGCCGGTCTGCAGCGGGAACTGGCGTTCAATGATGAACTGAAAGCGTTGATAAAAAGCTACGGTTATTCAGCTCGGCAAGCGCTGGCCATTTTACAGTCAGCCGAGTAATCAATCCCGCGGAAGACAGCTGCGTTTCCATAATGTTCCCGAAATCGCTATCATGGGGGCTTATTGGTGACGAATGTCGCTGAATGGCTGTTGATCGGTAGCGTGTACCGGTTCTCCGTCAAGCATGGTTGAGTTGCGCACCAGGCTGGCCAAGACCCGTTTACTTGTCCTGTTCTGGCATCTGGGCAACCGCCTGCCTTCACTCAGGAGCAAGAACCGCGATGGATAAAGATCCCTCTTCAAATACCGGCATTGAGCCGGAAAATCCCCCCCTGGATGCCATCCCGGCACCTTCGGGCGAATCAACGCTGATCGATACCGATTACGTCATTGGCCAGGATAATATCAAAGGGCAGTTTTCCTTTGCGCTGGATATCCACGGTAAGGTGTTCAGCATTTCGGCGTTGACCATTATTGCGTTCGTGATTCTCACGCTGGCACTACAGAATGACGTGGAGCCGATTTTCAGCGCCATCCGTGATTGGCTGACTGGTAATCTGGCCTGGTTCTTTCTGGGCGCTGCCAATATTTTCGTGATTCTCTGCCTGGTGCTCATCGTCTCGCCACTGGGCAAAGTGCGCCTGGGTGGTATGGACGCCAAACCGGATCACTCCTATATGGGCTGGTTCAGTATGCTGTTTGCCGCCGGTATGGGTATTGGCCTGATGTTCTACGGCGTCTCCGAGCCGATGTCGCATTTTTCCGCGTCCATGGGCGGTGTGGCTGTAGGCGAAGAGGGTTTGCGTACTGACTGGGCGCCGTTGGCTGGCGCTGCCGGTGATGCACAAGCCGCTGCCAGTTTGGGGATGGCCGCGACGATTTTCCATTGGGGTCTGCACCCTTGGGCCATTTACGCGATTGTGGCGCTGGCGCTGGCGCTGTTTTCCTTCAATAAGGGTCTGCCGCTGAGCATACGGTCGATCTTTTATCCGATTCTGGGAGAGCGGGTCTGGGGCTGGCCCGGGCATGTGATCGATATTCTTGCGGTGTTTGCCACCCTGTTTGGTCTGGCTACCTCCCTGGGTATTGGCGCGGAACAAGCCGCAGGCGGCATCGACTATCTGTTTGGCATTGCCGCTACGGACATGTCCAAGGTGCTGCTGATTATCGGCATCACGGCGATTGCCTTGATGTCTGTGCTGGCCGGGTTGGATAAGGGCGTTAAGCGGCTGTCGCAACTGAACATGGTTCTGGCGATCCTGTTGCTGGGCTTCGTCATTGTTGTCGGCCCAACGCTGGCGATCCTCACCGGCTTCTTTACCAATCTGGGGTCCTACCTCCAGCATCTGCCGGCGCTGTCCAACCCGATTGGCCGTGAAGATGCCAACTTCAGCCAGGGCTGGACCGCGTTTTATTGGGCTTGGTGGATCAGCTGGTCACCCTTCGTCGGCATGTTTATCGCCCGCGTCAGCCGTGGCCGTACCGTACGCGAGTTTCTGATTGCGGTTCTGCTGGTGCCTTCGCTGGTCTCAGTGTTGTGGATGACCGCCTTTGGCGGTACCGGCATCGGTCAGTTCGTCAACGACGGATTTACCGGAGTGCAGGATGCGGCGTTGGAGTTGCAGCTGTTTGCCATGCTTGGTGAGCTGCCTTTGGCGGAAATCACCTCGTTCATCGGTATCATTCTGGTGATCGTGTTCTTTATCACCTCGTCGGATTCCGGCTCGCTGGTGATCGATACCATCACGGCTGGGGGCAAGGTCAATGCCCCGGTACCACAGCGGGTGTTCTGGGTGATCATCGAAGGCGTGATTGCTATTGCGCTGCTGCTCGGTGGCGGTCTGGTGGCATTGCAGGCCATGGCGGTATCGACCGGTTTACCGTTTACCCTGGTGTTGCTGGTCGGCTGTATCTCGATTGTTAAAGGGTTGATGTCCGAGCCCCGTTAACCTTTGATTTAGAGCTGCAACAAAAGGCGCGACCTGTGAGGGTCGCGCCTTTTTTCGGTTTTACTGACTCAGTTCCACAGATCGCGAATGGCAATGGCGGGATGGTAGTGAGTGGCAACTTGCGCTTGCAGCAGCTCGGCGGTAGCCAGCGCATCGACCAAGGCATGATGCGCCTGATAGTGCGGTAGGCCGTAGCGCAGGCGGCTGTCAGCCAGGCGGATGGAAGTCGGTTTAATACCGCGCAGCCGGGCAAACCAGCCCGGCTGGTTCGCACCGCGGTACAGCCGCGCTTCCAGCTCCATGGTATCAATCACCGGAAAATGCAGCTGCTCGCCGATAAAGTAGCGCACCGCTTCACTGAGAAAGCCGCGCTCGATATTGCGGTAATGCACCACCACCACTTTGCCTGCCAAGCTTTCCAACAAGGTACCTAACAGCTCGTCCAGCCCCGGAGCTTCGCTGATTTCGCTGTGAGTGATGCGGTGCAGGGTGACCGATTTGCTGGTCAGTTCGGCAATCGGTTTGACCACGTGGTAGCTGGTTTGCGCGCAGCGAATGCGATCAAGGCTGAAAGGCGCCAGACCAATACTGACGATAGCGTTGCGATCAGGGTCCAGGCCAGTGGTCTCGATATCCATGGCGATCAGCTCGACGTCGCTCAAGGGCGTGTCAGCGGCAACGGCGCCGGCCTGATAAAAGCGCACCAGGCGCTCATCCTTCGCGGTATTGGCCAGGTTATTGAAAATGCTCTGCCAGTCAGGGCTGTTAGCGAGGGCGGCTGCTTTGCTCATAGAGTGCGCATGGACTGCAGCGAAGGATAACGGTAGCGCAGGAATTTCTGTGCGTTGCTGAGGACCTGAAAGGCTTCCTTGAGGTTATGTCGATCCGCTGCAGGGATGGTTTCAGGCTGAATATAATTATTGGGTTCGCGGCCCTGTTCGATCTCCCGCGCCTGATGGCGGATACGCACCATCGACAGGAATTCCAGGGCATAGCGCAGCCGAGTAATTGCTTCCGGCGGCATCAGCCGCGTGGTGGCCACGGCGTCTAGTCGCTCGAAGGAATTTTGCGCCTTGGAGCCGCAAGCCAGGCTGTGTACCCGGATCAGATCGGTTAGGGGCGCTGTGCCGCGGCCCTTGAGGTTGATGATGTTCTTGTGCTCGCCATCCTGTTCCATCACAAAGGTCCGAAAAAAGCCCAGTGGCGGCGTACGATTGAGCGCGTTGCGTGCCAGGGCCGCCAGGAACGGCTCACTGGTGCTGGCTTTGGATGCGAGCAGATCCTTCAGCGTTTCGGCCAGGTCGGCTTCGCCATAGACGCTGTCCAGATCAAAGAAAATCGAGCTGTTGAGCAAGGTTTCAGGGTTGGGTCGGTCTATCCACTGGGTGAAGTACTGTTTCCATACCTTCAGCGGCTGACGCCATTTCGGGTTGGTGGCCATGATGCCGCCCTTGCAGTAGGTGTAACCGCAGGCCGCCAGCCCATCGCTGACGAAGGTTGCCAACTTGAGAAAATACGCGTCGTGCAGTTCGGGATCAAAGCTGTCATCCAGAATCAGCGCGTTGTCCTGATCGGTCACTACCAGTTGCTCATCGCGTGCCATGGATCCGAGCGCGAGGTAACAGTAGGGCACTGGCGGCGGGCCCAGCTCCGCCTCGGCCAGCTCCAGCAAACGCTGGCTGAAGCCTCTGCCGATACCGGCCATGGTGCTGCCGATCATATGCGCGGTGGCTTCATCGTTGGCCATGCGCACAAAGGTCGCGCGAATATCCGGTAGCAAGCTCTGCAAGCCGGCGACGTCCTGCTTATTGAAAATATTGCTGACCAGATACAGGCTGCTCTGCGATTCAAAGCGGATGATATCGGTCAGGTTGATCAGGCCAATCGGCCTTTTGCGCTGAATCACCGGCAGGTGATGGATATTGTTGCGCAGCATGCACAGCATGGTGTCGAACACCGAGTCTTCGGCCTGCACGGTAATCGGATTGGGCGACATGACCTGACTGATCGGTGTGTCGGGTGCCAGACCCTCGGCCACCACCCGGGTACGGAAATCGCGGTCGGTGACGATGCCGACCATGATGCCGGCTCCGGGGCCTGCAGCGGGCAGTGTGCCGGTACCGTCCACGGCAGCCATGCTATCGACGATAACCAGCGATGAGACGTTCTCTGCGGTCATCACGCACGCAGCCTCTTTGACCGACGTATGCGCCGGCACCATAATCGGCAGCCTGCTGATCAGCTTGCGCACTTTGATCTGCATCAGCTCGCCGGCCTTGCTTTGGCTGTCCACCGCCGTCTTCAGGCGCGACTGGCCCTCGGCCTCGACAAAGTCGGCAAAGGTTTCATGCTCCTCGCACAGACGGTCAAATAGGCTGGAGGGAATAAAATAAACCAGACTGTCTTCGATTGCCCGTGCTGGAAAGCGCACCTTGTGATTGCGCAGCAGACCGAAGTGACCAAAAATATCGCCTTCGGTCAGCCGGTTATACAGCTCGCCATTGCGACGGAACACATCCACCGCACCGCTGCGCAGGTAATGCAGGAACCGAATATCCTGGTCGAACAGCAGAATGTCAGTACCCGCCTTGAAATAGCTGATCTCAATCTGGCGTGCTACCTCGCTTAGGACGTCTTCCGGCAAGCCCTCGAACGGCGGAAAGCGGCTCAGGTGATCACGTATTTCAATGATCTCAATATCCATAAGTGCGCATCCTGATGAACAAGTGCATGAGCGACCGGGGCGCGCGGCTCAACGGTCGCTGCGCAATGGGCCGAACTCGACCGGTACCCAGGCAAAGGCCTCGCCTTCACGGCGTACGTGGCCCAAGCCGGGGAAGGGCAGGTGTGCGCCCGCGACCCAGAAGCTGTCGTCCGCCGCGTCGTTGAACACGCGTTTGCGGGTTTGCAGCGCCTTGGCGCTATCCACGTCGAACTCGATAGTCACCTCGGGGCGCGCGAACTGTACGGCATGACTATGTACCAGATCGCCCCAGACCATCAGGCTCTGGCCTTCCGAGCGGAACATGTAGGCACTATGACCTGGCGTGTGACCGCCTGTGGGTATGGTGCTGAGGCCTGGCATCAATTCGGCATCGCGGCCATATTGTTGCAAGCGCTTTTTCGCCACATAAGGTTCGACCGACGCTTGCGCCATTTGAAAAAACGGTTGCATGGCTTCGGGCATGCTGGCTGCTACTTCTTCGCTAAGCCAGAACTGCGCCTCGGCACGCGGGACGTGCACGGTAGCGTTGGGGTAGGTGGCCGTGCCGTCGGCGTTGCGCAAACCGCAGGCATGATCGGCGTGCAAATGGGTGAGCAATACGGTGTCCACCTGTTCAACGCTATAGCCCGAGGCCTCCAGGTTGGTTTTTATTACCCCCAGGGTCGGTCCGAAGCACTGGGCGGCGCCCACATCAACCAGAATCAGATTGCTGCCGGTATTGACCAGGTATGCGTTAACAGCGGTCTGGATGCCACGCTCAGACTCGACGAACATTTTTGCCAAGAGGCTTTGCATGTCTTCGGCGTCGATGCTTTTCAGTAGCGCCGGATCCAGGTCAATAAAGCCGTCGTACAGTGCGGTGACTTCGAAGTCGCCCACAGCCATACGGTAGTAGCCGGGCACTTGAGTATTCTGTTTGCCCACGGGAGCCGCAACGGCCTGGCTGATGGGTAGGCTGGCAGCGATGCCGAGACAAAGAGTGGCGAGTGCGCAGATCAGCTTATGGCAGGAAAACGATGATGCGTACGTCATTGTTATGCTCCGAGTGCAGGTTCAAATCTGAAAGAGGCAATTGTGTTCCGCCTTGCTACAAGCGTGTTGCTACCATGGGTCAGCGAAATAACTGGCGGGGTACCCACCATAAATAGGCCAGCATCCCGGTCAATTCCACCAAAGACTGGAAGACCACTACCGCGACAGCTATCTCCCAACCGGCAGGCAGAGCCAGAACCAAGGGTAGCATTACGAAGGAGTTGCGCGTGCCGAAACTGAAAGCCAAAGTGCGTCCAGCCTGGGTATTGAGCTTGAAAACGCGTGACAGTCCATGAGCAAGAAACCCGGCAATCAGTAGAAACAGGATAAACACAGGTAGTGCGGTCAGCAAAAGGGCGCCGGACTCTTCCAGCACCTGACCGTTTGCGGCACAGGCCATCATTAATACCAGCGCCAGGAGCGGTACCGGTAACCAGGCCAGGCCGTCTCCCACGCGGGCGCGGGCGGGCACTGCCTGCATCCACCGCTGGGTTATCGCCGACATCAACATGGGCACACCCAGCAGCCCTAGCGCAGCGTTTAACAGCTGCGCGTCGATGGTCACTTGCAGACTGCTGTCAGGTAGCATCAGCCATAAATAAACGGGTAGCAGCAGTAGCTGAGCAAGCAGATTAACCGGGGTGATTGAGATGGCACGGCTGGTACTGCCACCCCCTAGATGCGTAAAGGTAATGAACCAGTCGGTGCAGGGTACTAGCAGCACCAGCAATACCCCCAGACGTAGGGCGGGATTGTCCGGCAGCCACTGGATCAAGACCCATGCTGCCAGTGGTAAGAACAGGAAGTTACCTACCAGCACCGCTGCCATAAAGCGGCGATCAGCCAGGGCTTGGCGCAGGTGCAGTAATGGCACCTGAACAAAGGTCGCGTAAAGAAGCAAACCCAACATGGGCCACAGCAGGATCTCCAACCAGGTTTTTATGCCAGGTAGCAGGTTGCCTAGCAGCAGACCCATAGCGACAGCGACTAGATACAGACGTAACTGGTTTTTTTCCAAGATCGAGCGGTCTAGCATCGGATTGCAGTAGGTAGCGGCAGGGGATGCTACTGTATCAGTAGTAGGTAGGGAGTAGTTGCTTGCCCACTTTGGTTTATTGTCCTGAGGAGATGATTATGCACAAAGTCGCAAAGCGCTTACTTGCCGGACTGGGATGCCTGATGGTTGTTTGCTGGTCCGGTGCTCAAGCGCAGGAGAGCAGTATCGAGCTGGTGGGCTTGAATGTGGCGGGGGCCGAATTCACCGGCAATCAGCTGCCGGGCAAGCATGGTACCCACTACTTTTTTCCGCCCAAAGGTTACTTTGCCGAGTGGCGCAAAAAAGGCATAACAATGGTGCGCTTCCCATTGAAGTGGGAGCGCCTGCAGGCCAGCCTCAATGCCGAACTGGACCCGGTCTACAGTGGACTGGTGGACAAGATGCTCGACCAGGCCGCCGAAAACGACATTCGCATCATTCTTGATGTGCATAACTACGCGCGATATCGGGGCAAGGTGATTGGCACCGCGGAAACGCCGATCAGTGCCTACCATGATCTGATGTCCCGTATCGCGGAACGCTGGCACAAGCATCCAGCGCTCTACGCCTACGACATCATGAACGAACCCTATGGCGCGGACGACAAATGGCCGCCGACAGCGCAGGCGGGTATTGATGGCATCCGCAAGCACGACATGCAGCGGCCGCTGCTGATCGAGGGTACCTCCTGGTCCAGCGCTGCTCGCTGGCCGCGCTACGCCGATGCGCTGTTAGAGCTGGAGGATCCGGCAGATAACATCATCTTTTCCGCGCACCTGTATATCGACAGTGATGCCAGCGGAAGTTATAAAGCCGCTCCGGGGGATGATTTTGATCCGATGGTGGGGGTCAAGCGGGCCGAGCCGTTTATCGGCTGGTTGAAGCAGCATGGAAAGCGGGGGCATATCGGAGAATTTGGCGTGCCAGGAGATGACCCGCGCTGGCTGGACGCTATGGATAAGCTTCTCGCTCATCTGCAGGACAATTGCATACCCATCACCTATTGGGCAGCGGGCCCCTCCTGGGGCAAGTATCGGCTCTCGGTTGAGCCGCGCAAGGGCGTGGACCAACCGCAGTGGGCCGTGTTGGAAAAATACCTGGGGCAGGGTAACTGTTCGGAATACGGTCCAGGCTAGGGTCTGACGCCGGCTTTTCGCTAGGCAGGTAACCTGGCGAAAAGCCGGCGCACCTGTTCTCTAATTTTTCTTTTCAGCGACTGGCCCTTGCGCAGTGTGACGTATTTTAAAGCTGACACACTGAAGCCAGGCACATACATTTCGTTGGTGGCGGTGCAGTACACCGGTTTGTTCGACAGGCGCATGATCTCCCTTGCCTGGTGCTCCTCGCTCTCGATAAAGAGTATCGCCTGCAGCTGCTCCTTATAAATGCGCGCCTTGAACGTGTGATGCATATTCAAACGGCGCCGCTCCTCGGCAGACGGTAGGTCCAACATATGCAGCTTGCCGTAGGAAACGCCATGCTTTTTCAGCCAGGCCTCGGTTTCCGGGCGGTATTTTTCCAACCTGCTGGTGACCAGGTGCGCTACTTGCACCGAAGGTAGATAGAGCGGTCTGGCGGATGCCAGGAACTGCCGGTAAAGCAGTCCGTCGTCGTTCTCGTCGAGCGTAGGGTCTACGCAGAGTACGCCGTCGATATCCAGACAAGCTCGAGTGATATAGTGGTGGTGCATGATATTCCACTCGAATACCCGCGGTTGCTCGACGGTATCCAGATGGACGTCCACTTCGGAGGTATTATGCTGCTGAGCGAAGGCGACCATGGTCACCACTGCGCCGGGATACACTTCCTTCACCTTGGTCACAGCTTCGCGCATGGAATTGCCGGTGGCGATGCTGTCATCTACCAATAGTATTTGCTGGGCGTTCTGGGGCTTTTCCAGTGCGTCATGTTTGTAGGTGCGGGTGCTGCCGTGCTTGAGATCATCATTGCGTAGAAAGGCGTACAGGTCGGTTAGCGGCAGATTCAGCTTTAACGATATCAGGCTGGCCACCAGCATTCCGCTGCGCGGTATACCAACAATCAGATCTATACCTTGCGGAAGTTTGCCGGCATTTTTGCTGATTAGCGTTGATAGGTCGCCTACACTTCTATAATTCATGTGAGCCTCCTTGCTATTCAGATGGTAGAGGGGCTGTGGCGCCCCTGCGAAATATTTAGGCTACGGACGCCTTTTCGTTGTTTGACACTCGACCATAGTTGTCAGCGAAGCGAACTATATCGTCCTCGCCCAGATAGGAGCCTGACTGGACCTCAATCAACTCTAGCGGAATAATGCCGGGGTTCTCAAGCGAATGGACCTGACCAATGGGAATGTAGGTGGATTGGTTTTCAGTCACCATATAGGTTTCGTCGCCGTTGGTGACACGCGCAGTGCCGCTTACAACGACCCAATGTTCGGCGCGGTGATGGTGCATCTGGACAGAGAGTTTGGCGCCTGGCTTCACGGTAATGCGCTTGACCTGATAACGCTGACCGTTGTCGATTGAATCATAGACGCCCCATGGGCGATAAACTTCTCGATGATTGAGGTGCTCGCCACGGCCATCGAGTTTCAACTGGTCGACGATACGTTTGACTTCCTGCGCCTGGCTGCGATGGGCGACAAGAACAGCGTCCTTGGTTTCCACAATCACCAGGTCTTCGAGGCCAACAGTGGCCACCAGCCGATGGTCTGCATGCACATAGTTGTTACGCGAATCGTGGCTAATCACGTCGCCCTTGAGTACGTTGCCGCTGCTGTCCTTGTCGCTTACGTCCCACAGCGCTGACCAGGAGCCGATGTCACTCCAGCCTGCATCCAGGGGCACCATAATGGCGTCCGTAGTGCGCTCCATTACCGCATAATCGATCGAGTCGGATGGGCATGCCATGAAGGCGGCCTTATCTACCCGGGTAAAATGCATATCTTGTTCACATTGGGCAACAGCGCTGCGACAGGCTTCAAGAATGTCTGGGCGAAATTTACCCAGCTCTTCCAGGTAACGGCTGGCGCGAAACATGAACATGCCACTGTTCCAGAAGAAATCACCCGAGCTTATGTAGTCTTTGGCCGTTTCGATGTCCGGTTTTTCTACAAAACGCTGAACCTTATAGCCGCCGGTCTCACCGTCAGAGGCACCTTTCTGGATATATCCGTAACCGGTTTCCGGATGCGTAGGGACCACGCCAAAGTTAACCAGTTTGCCGGCTTCGGCATAGGGCAGGGCGCTGTTGATGCTGTGATGAAAAGCGTCCTGATCTTCAACCAGATGGTCGGCAGCGAGAATCAACAGAACTGGATCATTACCGCCTTCGCAGGCCTGCAGTGCCGCCAGCGCAACAGCGGGTGCGGTGTTGCGGCCAGCCGGTTCGAGCAGGATCTGCGCTCCTTCCATGCCCAATTTGCGCAGTTGTTCTGCGGCAAGGAAGCGGTGCTCTTCGTTACATATCAACCGTGGCAGATCAGTGTTCAGGCCGCTCAGTCGAGCGATGGTCGATTGCAGCATGGACATGCTGGGGTCCGCCAAGGGCAGAAACTGCTTGGGATTGAGTTGGCGTGACAGCGGCCAGAGCCTGGACCCAGTGCCACCCGACATAATAATGGGGATCATGTGTGTACTCCGTGAAAAATCGAATCGGTTGCAGGCTAGGTTCTGAGGTGTCTTATGAGTATGGGGATAAAACGACGCGCATCGTGTGCATAGCGGCGAAGCAGCCGCTTGGGTTCGGCGCAGATGCGATGGAGCCACTCCAGGCTCAGGTTCTGCACCCACTCCGGTGCGCGCTTGACGCTGCCTGCCAGGAAGTTGAGAGAACCACCAACGCAGAGCCCTAGCCCCTTGGCCTGGCCCGTCGCGAATATGCGAGCGGCAATAATTTCCTGCGTCGGACAGCCCAAGGCAAGAACGACGAGGTTGGCCGGATGGGCAACAACGAAGTCGATACAGCGACTTACCGCCATTTCGTCCTTGATAAAGCCCATCGGCGGATAATCATGGTGGAAAGTGATGCCTGGATACTTGGCACGCAGCAGAGCCACATTGTTCGCCTCACAACCTACTACCGTGATGGTCCAGTGGCGTTCAGCCGCAATATTCATCAGGTCAGCCGTCAGCGTACTGCCCGGGATGGCTTCTTCGAGCTTGACGCCGAGCAACCTGAGTATTGGCAGTAATACTCGACTGTCGCAGATGCGATAACTGGCCGTAGCATAGGCTTCGGTCAGCCTTTGGTCGTGTTCCAGTTGGACAATATGGTTGATGTTGGGAGTGACGATATAGCTGAACGGCTGCTGGCAGGCTGGAAGTATCCTGGTCAGTAATTGCTCCTTGGAACCGGTGTAGAAATCGATATCAAAAGCCTTCATGGCGATCCCCGTATCAACAGGCAGGCCTGATTCCCGCTTAGCGTTGAGTTCAGGCAAAGCGTTTCTCCAGCGTGGCCCGGAGAATTTTGCTGTGCGTATGCAGATAGTGTAGGCCATAAAGTCCGTACGCTTTTGGGGCATTGAGCTTCAGGTATTGCATGCGGATATCCACATCCTCTTTCAGCGCTGCGAAGCGCCGGCGCTGGGAGACGCCCGTGGTATCGAAGATGCACAGTGGTGTGCGCAAGTGCAGTATTTCGGTGTTTTTATCCAGCTCCTTCACGAACTCGATGATCATGCAATAGTCGGCCGACAGCTTGTAATTCTGGCGGAAGCGGATCTTGCTCAAATGCGCATTTTCGAAGTACATGGCCTGGTGGCAGGACGGCATGCCGAGAAAGATCTTGTTGATAGGCTTGCCATAGGCCGCAGTCAGCTTGCCTTCGGCGTTCTCTAGATAGTAATCACCGTAAATATACTTCGGTACAAC
This sequence comes from Halopseudomonas pelagia, assembly GCF_009497895.1. Taxonomy (NCBI): domain Bacteria; kingdom Pseudomonadati; phylum Pseudomonadota; class Gammaproteobacteria; order Pseudomonadales; family Pseudomonadaceae; genus Halopseudomonas; species Halopseudomonas pelagia. The sequence continues at coordinate 883,686 of NZ_CP033116.1, forward strand.
GCTAGCCCGCTCCGCGGCCAGCGCCACCTTCTCCAGCGAGTTCTCATCGTAGAATTGGTCGCCACTGTTCATGAACAACGTATAGCCGGGGGTTTCTGTCGCTCTGATCAAGCCTTTGTTCATGGCGTCGTAAATGCCTTTATCGGCTTCCGAGGTGATCTCTGCCAACGGCTCGTTCAGTTCGGCAAGCCACTGCGCACTGCCGTCGGTGGAAGCTCCGTCCATCACGATCCAGCGAAAATTGCGGTACTTTTGACGAACGATGCTCTCGTAGGTTTTCTGCAAACCCGCCAGATTGTTCCAGTTAATAGTGACGACGCTGAAGTTGGTCATGGTGAGCCCAATTGATTGGTGGCGATACAGGGGTACGACCCTGCTCGCGAGCAGGGTTTCTTACCTTGGCGAAATAGACAAAACAGGCGGTGGCGATACCCAGGGTAGCGCCGCCATACATGAGCGCGTTGGAGAGCAGCATGTTGAGCATGCCGAACCAGAAGGTCAGTTGAAAGGCGAGGAGTAGCGGCCCCTTGTGTTTGCACTGACGCATGATCCACAGGTAGCCGCCATAGAAAATCAACGCGACTAAAGGCGTCAGGAAGCCGAAACGGTGATACACACCCACGATGCCCACGTCAGACAGGTAGAAATGCGGCCCGTACATGCCGGAAAATCCGCCATTCCATTGCAACGACAGGGCACCCAGGCCAACGTAGTAGTTGTCCCGTACGGCTTGCATGATCACCGCCACGGTATTGTCGCGGACGCCCGGACCACTGGTCGCTTCAAACAGCAGGGCATTGAACCGCTCGTACTGTTCTACGTAGAACTCGGGTACCAGGAAGAAGGAAAAAATCAGTACTGCCGATGCCAGGGAGCCTAGTTTTAGCAGCGAACCAATGCGGTTGCGGAAAACCCACAACGCCGCCAGCGACCAGATGATCATGGTCTGGCGGGTCTGGATAACGAGCCAGAGGTAGGCAGCGAAGAATAATAGCAGGCCCACCCGTGCAATAGAGACTCGGTCCCGCATGCGGTATAGCAGCATGAACACGGCAATCGATACATAGCTTGAGCCAATCATGAAACGGTTGGGTCTTAGCGTTTCGACGAAGTCCTTCTCATCTACGTGAAAAGAAATATTGGTGTTTTCCGGAATGATGCCAAAGTAATACAGAAAGCCCACCACCCCACAGAGTACGGCAGAATACAAAAAGAAGTTTTCCAGGTGCTTCTGAGTCGGAGCGGTCTTGATCAGCAGGTACAGGGTGGGAAAGAACGACAGATAAAGCAGGCTGCGGCGCTCTTCCAGCAAGCCGTAAATGATCGGCTGGCCATAATTGAGATTGGCCAGAATGGCTGATGCCAACGGCAGTACCCCGCCTAAAAACAGAATCCACAAGCTGGATTTGGATTGGTAAACGCGTTTCCACATGAACAGCAACATTCCCGCCGCTATTACCATGCCGAACAGGTACATCTCCCGCATGAATGGGAGCCCAGCTTTCTTGTCATCTGTCAGGAAGAAAATACCCGAGTTCAGCAGAATCAGGATAAAAAGCAGGTTCCTGTAAGCGAGCAGTTGTTTGAACAAGGCAATTGTTCCCTCTAGCGGATTGTTCAGATCGACGTACAAGCGTCGAGATAGACTTTTGAATTCAAATGAACCTGATCGGACGTTGCCATGTCGTTTCTCTGCCACCAGCGATACAGCCTGTGCTGGTCAGGCGGCGGGCTGAGAGTATCTTCGGCACTCAGCGTGATCTGATACGCGATCACAACGTAGTGCGTGCTGGGTGCGTCGCCGCCCTGACCGAATACGCTGTCATGATAAAAATGCTCATAAACGCCCAGCATGTCGGCCTGCTGCCGAACAAATACACGGCCCAGCTCGTCTTCGGTAAGGCGCTGGAAGGCCTGGTCCAGGCTTTCGTTCTTGTAGATACGCCCGCCCGGCACAAACCAGGTGCCTTGTGCCGGACGATTGAGGCGTTGTCCGAGCAGGACGGCGCCATCGCTGTTGCTCACCAGCAAATCGATCGATACCAGCGGCGTGCTGGCCACCACGGTTTTGAAACTGTCGGCGTCAAGGAACACTGCTAGCTCCGGGCTTCGTTCATGTGCTCGACAAACCAGCTGTAGGCATCGCGAAGCCCGTCTTCCAGCCCGATACTGGCGCTCCAGCCCAACGACGCCAGACGCGATACATCCATCAGCTTGCGTGGCGCGCCATCGGGTTTGCTCGGATCAAAGCCTAGCCAGCCTTCGAAGCCGGTCACTTTGGCAATGGTCTGGGCCAGCTCGGCAATGGTGCAATCCTCACCGGTACCGACGTTGATATGCGACAGCATGGGCTGGGTATGCTCCTGATAGGTAGGCGTATCCAAGTTCATGACATGCACGCTGGCTGCGGCCATGTCATCCACATGCAGAAATTCGCGCATGGGCTCCCCACTGCCCCAGATGATGACTTCCTGATCACCGCGCAACGTGGCCTCGTGGAAGCGCCGCAGCAATGCGGGAATCACGTGGCTGTTTTCCGGATGGTAGTTATCGCCAGGGCCATACAAATTGGTTGGCATCACGCTTCGATAGTCGCGCTGGTACTGGCGGTTATAGCTCTCGCACAGCTTGATGCCGGCAATTTTCGCCAGCGCATAAGGCTCATTGGTGGGCTCCAGAGTACCGGTCAGCAGGGCCTCTTCGCGCATCGGCTGCTCTGCCAGCTTGGGATAAATACACGATGAGCCGAGAAACAGCAGTTTCTGTACATCGTTGGCATGGGCGGCCTGGATGATATTGGCCTGGATCATCAGGTTTTGATAGATGAACTCTGCCGGGTAGACGTTGTTGGCGTGAATGCCACCGACCTTGGCAGCGGCCAGATAGACCTGATCAATGGCCTGCTCGGCGAAGAACGCGTTCACTTCAGCCTGATCCAGCAGGTTCAGAGACTGGCGGTCGCGGACAATGATGTTGTCATAGCCCAACGCAGTCAGGCGTCTGACGATGGCTGAGCCGACCATACCTCGATGGCCAGCGACGAAAACGCGCTGATGGCGTGTCTTCTCGGTCATGCTCAGCTCTCCACGGTCAAGGGAACGTCGTGACCATGCTCTTTCAGCAGCGCATGGCGACGGGCGACCTTGAGATCTTCACGGACCATTTCAGCGCACATCTCCTGCACGGTGACTTCCGGCACCCAGCCCAATTTCGACTTGGCCTTGGAGGGATCACCGAGCAGGGTTTCTACCTCGGCAGGGCGGAAGTAACGCGGGTCGACCTGAATCAGCACGTCGCCCACCTTGACCGCCGGAGCCTGGTCGCCAACAACCTTGTCGACGATGCCTTTTTCATCCACGCCAGTGCCTTCAAAGCGCAACGTGATGCCCAGCTCGGCGGCGGACCAGCTAATGAATTCGCGTACCGAATACTGCACGCCGGTAGCGATGACGAAGTCTTCAGGCTGCTCCTGCTGCATCATCATCCACTGCATGCGCACGTAGTCTTTCGCATGCCCCCAGTCACGCAGGGAGTCGATATTACCCATGTACAGGCATGTCTCCAGGCCCTGGGCAATATTGGCCAGACCGCGGGTTATCTTGCGCGTGACGAAGGTCTCACCGCGGCGCGGCGACTCATGGTTGAACAGAATACCGTTGCAGGCGTACATGCCGTAGGCCTCGCGGTAGTTCACGGTAATCCAGTAGGCGTAGAGCTTGGCGACGGCGTAGGGCGAACGCGGGTAGAAAGGCGTAGTTTCCTTCTGTGGGCTTTCCTGGACCAGGCCATACAGCTCGGAAGTGGAGGCCTGATAGAAGCGGGTTTTCTTTTCCAGCCCGAGCAGGCGAATGGCCTCAAGGATACGCAGTGTACCCATAGCGTCCACGTCGGCGGTGTATTCCGGCGACTCGAAGCTGACCGCAACGTGTGACTGGGCTCCCAGGTTGTACACCTCATCAGGCTGCACCTGTTGAATGATGCGCGTCAGGTTGGAGGAGTCGCTCAGGTCGCCGTAATGCAGCACAAAATTCTGATTTTCGACATGCGGGTCTTGGTAAATGTGGTCCACCCGTTGCGTATTGAACAAGGACGCACGGCGCTTGATGCCATGCACTTCATAGCCTTTTTCCAACAGCAGTTCCGCCAGATAGGAACCATCTTGCCCGGTGATGCCGGTGATAAGTGCTTTTTTGCGTTCCATTGATTTTCTGTGCTCCGAATATCGATTTGAAAGAGTTGATACCTGACAGCCGCAGTTAATCAGCGGGATCCAAAGCGGCTGACGACTAACTGAACCCGTTCCAGCAGGCCGGACAAAATGATCCGCGGGGAGGGGAATTTGTAGAAAAATCGGTACATGCCGTATTCGGCTTCTGCAGACGAGGCGTAACTGGTAGCGCTTGATGGCTCAATCAGGCTGATACCCTCGCCCTCGACGTTGTGCATCACGCTTAGCTCCATAGGTTTCATGGATAAGCTGAAGTTGTGCAGGCCTTGCCTGTTGCTGCGAGCTAGCTGCAGCCCGTCAGTGTGGTGTTTGCAGCCATACAAATTAACCGTGAAGTCATAATCGGCCAACAGCGGATTCTGCATCTTGATACTGGCCGGAGAGATTTCGCAGAAGGCGTCGTAGATGGCCAGGCTGGCGCCCAGCGACACAAACTGGTGGGTCATGCTGCGCTGTTGGACCGGCACCTGGAAGCGCGATGAGGCGATATTGAAGTGCTGGCCCGGATCGCCAAAATTGGTCGTTAATGACCGGTACGGATACACGAAAAACTTGTTCCGCGAGATGATGTAGGCGTTGTACAGCTTCAACCAGGAGGAGTCCGGCCAACTGAGAATGTCTGCTGGAATATTCGCAATATTAGTAATGTCCGTTCCATGCTCCTGCATCCATTGGCGAAAGCCCCGCCATTGCCGGCGAGACCAGGCCTGACCCCAGGAAGCAGCCAGCTGCATGAAATAGACATCGGCATCGCCATTGTCCACCGGCATAAACGGCAGATTAGCGGTTTGATTGAATTGCTGGCTGTACAGGCTGATGCCGGCAATCGCCTGATCGTCCGCGTAAAAGTCCAGAGCCGCGCTGGTGTACTGATAGAAGAAGGGGGAGACGAACAAATCATCTTCCAATACCAGCACGTCGCCGTATTCTTCGGTCAGATCGCCACAGCTCAAGACGTGATTGCGCAGGCCCAGCCGAGTTTCGTGCGCGATGATACGTTTGTCGCCGTGTGGCCAATCAAAGGCTTTCGCTACCTCCAGAGGCTCGAGCATGCCGGAGTTATCCAGGCTGATGATCAAACGGACATTGCCTGCCGGAAAGTGTGCATTGCGCAGGGAGCCCAGCAATCGCGACAGACTGGCAGGGCGGTTATAGCCGATCACAATGATCGTGGGTAGGGATTGCGTCATGAAGTTAATAAACCGAAGGAGGACAAGAAAACGGGTTGCGCGAATGTGGGTGTCATGTCAGCTCCGAGGTGTCAGGCGCTTGTGCCATTTGCGAGCTTCGTAGAGCACGATAAAAATCAAGCTGGTGTAAATGAAGATGCTGGCCATCGCGAAGGCGATTACAGTGCCTAGTGCGTCCTGTAACCAGAGCGCCCCGATAAACAGCGAGCTGACGCGCATGATCGTACTGATCACCTCGATAGCCAGATAGCGGCGCTGCAGTCGCAGGGCCGGTGCTGCAACAGTGCAGGGCCGGCTGATGAATACCGCATATTCTGACAGCGCCAGCCACCGTGCGAATTCGCCAGCGATCGCCCATTCGGTGCCAAAGACAAAAGAGAATAGCCAGGGGCCGAAAAAGAATACGGTGGCGAACGGCACCAGACCTACCGCCGCCAGGCCGATAAAGGCTTTGAGCAGCATGCCGGTGATTGCCTGCTCCTCCTGAATGGCTTTCGCCAGCTTGGGGTAGTAAACATCGGCCACCGATTTGCCGATCAGGTGGGTGGGCATGCTCAGGGTTTGCTTGCAAATAGCGAAAAACCCAGCGGCTGAAGCACCAAAATAGGCGGCCAGAACCAAAGTCGGCAAATTCTGCGAGACAGCATTGATCAACATCTGCGGTGCCCGGTAAATCGGGAAGTCGCTGTAGCGGCCAGCTACGCCAAGAATCGTGGACACTTCAGTCGGTTGATCTTCGGGATGCTTGCGACCGATCGCCTTGTCGCGGCGGATGCCGAAAAACAACATGCCCGCATGCAGCAAGGGTCCGAGCGCGGTAGTGATCACCAGCATGGCGGCGGAAGCGTGTATCAGACCGGCAGTGCTGCGGCCGATATTGTGAATAATGGAGTGGGCTACGGCGACCCGGGCCGTGACCTTGAAACGCTGTTTGCGGATCAACCATTGCTGGGCAGTTTCCAGAGCCGCGCCACAGAACATCGCCAGCGGCAGCAACATCAGGAATGGCGTGATGGCTTCTACGCCCATCAGCGCAACCAGTTGCCCGCCGAAAAAATGCAGTAGTACGGCGCTCAACGCGGCTACGCCTATCGCCAGGATAATCGACAGCTTGACCAGGTTGCGCCCTTCATCATCGCGGCTGGGTAGCACGATAGACATCGGATAGGTCAGGGCTGCGACCGGCACGGTCATCGCCACCAATCCGAGAAACACGCCCAACACCCCATAGTTTTCCGGACCATACAGGCGCGTGATGATGGGCATGAAAGCCATCGCGACCATCTGTGCCCCGGCAGTGCCGGACACCACCGTGAGTATATTGCGCAGCAACTTGCTTTTTGTGAGCTCACGAATACCCATGCTCACCCTGCTGCGACGCAGATGATCATCTTCACCAGACTGGGAGGCAACGGCGCTAGCGGAGAGGGGCGGATCAGGCATTGATCGGCATACGGCCAATGCCGTAATAGGTAAAACCCTCACGCTTGATCTGGACAGGGTCGTACTGATTACGCCCATCGACGATCAAGGGATGGTTGAGCAGCTTCTTCAAGGCCTTGAAATCAGGCCGGCGGAAAGGCTTCCATTCAGTGACAAGCACGAGCGCGTCTGCATCGATGGCGGCTTCGTACTGACCTTCGACGATAGTGAGTTTCTGTTCATTGAACCATTGCTCGGGAAACTCCCGGCGCGCGGAGTCAGCGGCGATCGGGTCGTACGCTTTCACCTTTGCACCGGCATTGATCAGGCTGTTGATCAGCACCACGCTGGGTGCCTCACGCATATCGTCGGTGCCCGGTTTGAAGGCCAGCCCCCAGACGGCGAAGGTCTTGCCGCTCAACTCGCCGTCAAAATGCGTCATCAGCTTGTTATACAGCGACTGTTTTTGCACGGCATTGCGGTCTTCAACCGCTTGCAGCAGCTTGGGCTCGTAATCATTTTGATGGGCGATACTGATCAGCGCTTTCACATCCTTGGGAAAGCACGAGCCGCCATAGCCACATCCGGCGTAGATGAAGTGGTAGCCGATGCGCTGGTCAGAACCAATACCCAGGCGGACGTGCTCAATGTCCACGTCCAGGCGTTCACACAGACCAGCGATTTCATTCATGAAGGAAATCTTGGTGGCGAGCATTGCGTTGGCTGCGTACTTGGTCATTTCCGCATCGCGCACGCCCATGAACATCATCCGTGGGCGGTTGCGAATAAAAGGCGCATAGAGCTCGGTCATCACCTGGCGAGCGTTCTCGCTTTCGGTACCGACAATGATGCGATCCGGGTGCATGAAATCATTGACCGCAGAGCCTTCCTTGAGAAATTCGGGGTTGGATACCACGTCAAAACTCAGGTCCAGGCCGCGCTGCTTGAGCTGCTCACTGATAGTGGCCTGTACCAGGTCCGCGGTGCCTACCGGCACTGTGGACTTGTTGATCACAACCGATGGCCGGGTGATCAGGCTGCCGATCTGCCTGGCCACTTCCACCACATACTGCAGATCCGCCGAGCCGTCTTCGCCGGGCGGGGTACCGACTGCGATGAAGAATACGTTGGAATGCTCAATGCTGTCTTTCAGCGTGGTGGTGAAATGCAACCTGTCGGCGGCATGGTTTTCTGTCACCAGGGTATCGAGCTCCGGCTCATAGATCGGCAGAATGCCTTTCTTGAGGTTCTCGATCTTTTTCGGGTCGGTATCAACGCAGTAAACAGTGTTACCCATTTCGGCGATACAGGCCCCGGTAACCAGCCCTACATAGCCGGTTCCAATGACAGTAATGTCCATGAATTAATCCTTGTCTGAAAGTAAAAGCATTTGCAGATCACAGGGTCGGCGCAGAGGCCTCCCGTGCATCTCAATAGTTAGTACACGTCTCGTGAGAACAACGCGAAGGGCGTGCGGAACAGGATCTTGATGTCCAGCCAGAGCGACCAGCTATTGATATAGGCCAGGTCTTGCTCTACCCGCTGTTGCATCTTTTCGATGGTTTCCGTTTCGCCGCGGTGGCCGTTAACTTGCGCCAAACCGGTAATGCCGGGCTTGATGCGGTGACGCGCCATATAGGCAAGGATCTTGTCGCTGTAGTAATCGTTATGCGTGACTGCGTGGGGGCGAGGTCCGACCAGAGACATTTCACCGCGTAGCACGTTGAATAGTTGCGGCAGTTCGTCGATCGAGGTTTTGCGCAAAATGCGTCCTGCTGGCGTCACGCGGGGATCTTCGCGGGTGGCCTGCTTCACCACGGTGTCATCCTCATGCATGCGCATGGAGCGGAACTTCATCACATGGATGACTTCGCCATTCCAACCGTGGCGCGGCTGAAGGAACAGGACAGGCCCGGGCGACGAACGTTTCACTGCAATGGCTGCGGCTAGAAAAACCGGGCTGAGCGCCAGGATGGCGAGCATGGCTATCGCCCGGTCCATCAAGTCCTTGGTGAACACTGCTGCGGGGTGCGAGCTGAAAGGCGTTTCATTCAGATAAATTGCCGGCAGTTGCTCGATCTCGGAAATCGACTGGTTGAGGAGCGGCATGCCGCCAAAATCGGGGATCCATACAACGTCCACGCTCAGATCAAGCAGTGTCAGGTAGAGCGCTTCGATCGACGGGACTTCGTTCAGGCTTAGCGCGATGTAAACGCGCTTGATGTTATGTTTCTCGACCTGCTCACGCAGCGTGCTCAAGTCGCCCAGCACAGGGAATCGGGGGTCTGCGGTTTCGGTATCGGGTTGCGAGGATAGCATGCCCAGCAGCGGCACTCGGCCAGAAGCGGCGAGTCGCTTGGCCAGATCATAGGCGGTAGCACCCGTGCCGAGGATCGCGGACGTGCGGCCCACACGCAGTTTGCTGGAATGCAGGTTGGCGAAGTAGCGCATAGGCAGGTAGGCCACCGCTTGCACCACAAAGCCTAGCGTCGCCCACTTGAGCAGAATGCGGGGCGAGAACAAGTCGCTGCTGTTACTAAGGTGGGCGATCACAAACAGCCCGCTCAGCAAGGTCGCCCAGCCAATCAGCAGGTGGCCGAGCCCGGCAAAATAGCCATGCCGCTTATGATAGACATGCGCCAGCATATAAGCCGGAACTGAAGCAAATACCGTGACGACGATCAGCATACGGTACTGGGTGGAAACCATGCCGAACTGATCGATGGCTAGATAGCAAAGTAAAATGCTGACCAGTGAAACAGCACAAAACCACTGCACCCAAAAAGTCAGACCGTGTCGGTTGACAGCCGGGTTGTTTCGTTTCGCGATCATTATAAAACTCCTTCAAACGTAAATTGCTGTCGCCTGAGGTCCGTGCTCTGCCTGTCGTGCTTATGCGGCGGCGCAAATAGTCAATCATTCCAACATGTTGAATTACGGCTGATCGACCGGGCGGGGAAGCCCTGAGCCGTCAGCGAAAAGTGGCGCCGGTCTGGCGCACCTAGGGTCTAACGAAATGGTGTTCTGCAATCAGCCATGGCGTATCAACAACCAGCCGCCGCGCAGTCCTCTCACCGAGAATCTCCATGGCCACCTCAAGGCCAGGCTGCATATCCGGTGGCCTGTGCACCAGGTTGTGTGCATCGCTGGCTAAAATGGTCACCACGCCCTGCTTGATCAAATCCAGGGCTAGATCTTGCGCAGGCTCACCAAATGAGCCTGCCACCGACCCGGCGGTCAGTTGCACCAGGCAGCCCTGCTGGATGAAAGGTCGCAGCCGCGCTGGTTGTTGCATAAAACCTTTATTGCGCTCCGGATGAACGATCATGGGCATGACTCCTCGGCTCAGCAGCCAACGCGTCATCTGCTCGGCACCGAACGGAATGCCACCGTGCGGAAACTCCAGAAGCATGACTCTGCGACCTTTCCAACGCCCTACGAAGGGAATGCTGCCTTCGCTTATCATGCTCATCAGTTCACTGCCGAAACGTACTTCAGCGGCGTAACTGACCCGAACTTTGATGCCCGCCTCTGAGATCGCCGCGGCAAATTGGCGGCAGACATTGCGGATAATGGCTGCGCTGTTGTCGTAACGTCCGGGATGGATATGCGGCGTACAGACCATGTGGGTGATGCCGCTAGACTCTGCAGTTCTGGCCATTTCCAGTGCAGTCTGCATGTCCTCCGGGCCATCATCGATGCCCGGTAGCAAGTGACAGTGCAGGTCAATCATGGTGTTTGCTCAGATAGCAATCCGGCCGCCGCAGGGTGCTAATCAAGCCTTCCCAGCGCTGTAGCCGTAGTGGTCGACGTAGCCGCTGTAATCGCCTTTCTTCGCGGCCTTTTTCACGTCTACCTGATTCAGTACCACGCCGACGATGGAGGCACCGCTTTGCAACAATTGGCCCACGCCACGCTGCGCCATGGGAATGGAGGTGCTTTCTGACTTGATTACGTAGACCACCGATGTGGCCAAAGTCGAGGTCAGAATCGGGTCGCTGACAGCTTGCGTTGGCGGTGAGTCAATGATGATGTGGTCGTAATGCTCCTTGGCTTTTTCCAGTAGTTCTGCAAAACGCGGGGAGGCGAGCAACTCCAGCGGATTAGGCGGCACCGCGCCGGCAGTCATCATATCGAGATTTTCAGATACCTTCTGTATGCAGTCCTGAGCCTTGGCGGTACCGGAAATCAGGTTTGCCAGCCCCGGAGTCCCGACAGGAAAGTCGAAGTTGCGCGCCAGAGTCGGACGGCGTAAATCTGCGTCAATCAGCAGTACTGATTTCAGCTGGCTCAAGGAGAACGCCAGGTTCGCCGCCAGCGCGCTCTTGCCCTCGCCAGGTACCGACGAAGTGATCACCATGACTTTCTGCGAGCGCGTCATATCGGCGAGCATGACCCCAGTACGGATAGTTCTCACCGCCTCGCAGAACTGGTGCTCTTCGTTTCTCTCGAACAGATGATGCATATGCTTCTGATGCTTTTTTGCCATCAGCGGCATAATCCCCAATACGGGTAGGTTCAATTGTCCCTCGACATCTTCGGTGCTCTTGAAGGTGTTGTTGAGGACCTCGGAAATCAGCGCAATTACGACTCCGGCAATCAGCGATAGCACCACGGCAATAATCAGTAGCAGTTTCTTGTTTGGCGCGGCAGGCTCAGCAGGTGGAATGGCCCGATCGACGATACGCGCATTGGTGCTGGCCAGATCTTGCGTGGCGGTGGTTTCCTGTAGACGGGTCATGAAGGTTTCATAGAGTGCACGGTTGCTCTCCACGTCTCGAGTCAACTCCCGGACCTTGAACTCCTTGCCGGAAATGTCCTGAATCTGTTCCTTGTTCTGATTGAACGAAGCGCGCAGGGAGTTCTCGTTGGCCAGAGCCAGTTGATAATTGCGTTCAATGCCCGCAACCACTTGCTCGACCTGGCTACGCAGGCTGGCCGTGGCAGCGGCCAGGTCCGAGCGTGCTGACTGCATGGCAGGGAAACGTTCACCGTACCGGCCTGACAGCTCATCAACCTTGGCTTGGGCGCGAGCCTGCTCGGCTTTGAATTGTTGAATCAGCGGATGCCCGAGCACCGCAGGCACACTGGCCATCCGTTCCCAGCCCTGGGAGCTCATCGACTGCACCTGGCGATACTGACTTTCTGCCTCGGCGCGTTGACTGCGAGCGTCAATCATTCGGTCGCCGATCATGCCCAACTCATTGGCGCTGATGGTCGCAACGCCGTCAATATCTACCAGACCTTCCTGTTCGCGATACGCCTGCAGCCGGTTTTCGGCTTCTTTGAGGCTGCCGCGTAACTCTTCAAGACGGCTGTTCATCCATGTGGTCGCTTTGACCGACATGTCCATCTGCGCCTCGAGCTGACTCTCGATGTAACTGTCTGCAATGGCGTTGGCTGCCAGAGCTGCAGTAAATCGATCGGTCATGTCAAAGGCGATCCGTACCAGTTGGCTTTTGCCTTCGACGCTGACGGAGGTACGCTCCATAAAGCGGCTCGTGGCGAAATCCAGGATTTCTTCTTCGGTAAGGATTTGTTCTATCGAATCGGGATCTTCCCCGAACACGGCAATTTTGGCGCGGTTGATCAGCGGCTTGATATTAATCAACGGTTGCGGCTGTTGGCGTGGGTCAAAGGTCGGGTGCTGGGTCAAGTTGAGCTTCTCTACCACCCTTTCCGCAACGTCACGGCTGGTAATCAAGCCCAACTGTGTTTGCATGTATTCACCGAGCAGGCCGGTAGAGTCATAAACCTGCTGGAAGGCTACCAACTGGTTGCCCTTCGCCTCGATCATCACTGTAGTGCTGGCGCGGTAAACTGGTTGCACCTGCGACAACGCCAGCGCGGCTAGCAAGGTCACCAAAGCCACCAGCGCAAAGATGCTCCACTTTGCCGACCAGATGGCATGCCATTTCTTTTTCAGGTCGATAAAGTCCGCATCATCATCTGATGGGGCCAGCGGGTACCATTGTTTTTCCGGGCGAAGGGGGCTGTTCATGCTTAGAAGAATCCCTGGTCGATAGTGATGGTGTCGCCTGGTTTGACGATGGTATCCAGAGCGGCTTTTTCAATAGTTCGGCTTTCGTCACCACCACGGATTACCGTGATTCGTCGCTTTGATGCCCGTTCAGTCAGGCCCCCCGCCAGCGCAATGGCGCGATCTAGAGTCAGACCTGGCTGAAAAGGGTAGCCCCCGGGTTCATTCACTTCGCCACTGATGTAGAACTCGCGATAGTTGATGACACTGACGGACACGCGCGGGTCGACGATATAGCCGTCCTGCAGCCCCTTGACGATCATGTCTTCGATTTCCCGAGGCGTTTTGTCCAGCGCATTGACCTCGCCAATAAAGGGGTAGGAGAAGGTGCCTGCGTCGTTCAAGCGGATTTCCTCGAAGCTCAGGTCGGGCTCCCCATAAACGTTGATACGAACCACATCGCCGGAGCTCAGGCGATATTGGGTCTGCGCCTGGGCCTGAAAAACGAAGCCAAGCAGTAGTACGACGGCTATCTTCAAAATGTGCATAGGCATAAAAGGTTTCTCCACGACTGCGCAACAGCTCTGCAGCGATATCGTCCTGGTTATTAGAGTGGGCCGACGGTCATCGGCCTTGGGGTAGTGGTTTACAAACTGAGTTCGACGATCAGCAGATAGAGGTTGCGTTTGTAGTCGTTTTCACTGGTATTCGAGTCATTATCGACCCTGCGATAGCCGAGCTTGAAATCGGCCCAACGGTCGTACGTATACACAACTGCAGCGCCGAATGCGGTCCGGTCATCCTCTCTGTCGACCGCCTTGTACTCGCGATCAAGAATCTGATATTCCAGCTCGGTTGAGATCCAGGGGCTCCAGATGTGATCCCAGCTAAGCAGCGTGTTTATGTCCTGCACTGTGCTGGCGCCATCATCTCCTTCATCGAAGGCGCGGCGAGTGGTGATACCGAAGGTGGAATAGGTGCGAGGGTTCCAGGTCAAGCCAACATCCCACATGGGACTGGTGTAATCCGTGCGACTGGAATCGTCGAAATTCTTTTTCTCCGCACCAACTCTCAGCGTACCGGTCGTTTTCGCAGTGGCCTCCCATGTTCCGCCGACCAGAGCCGCGGTATTGACGCTACTGCGGTTATTCAGATCGGTGGTGTAGTCATGATCGGTGTAGCGCAGTTCCCCAAGTGTGCGGGTTTTTGGGGATATACGGTGATACCAGGTGGTGGTCAAACCCGCCGTGTCACGTTCCTGATCATCGTTGATGCCGCCGCTGTTCTGGAAGCGGCGCTGCTCGTAACGACCCAGCAGGTCGATCTGATTGCGCGCGGTCACTGCGCCGAAGGTGTAACCCAGCTCGCCGTTGGCTAACGAGTATTTATCGTTAACGCCATCGAGCGTGGTATCAGTCGTTTCTTCAATTCGGTGGTAGCCCAGCCCCGTTCTGAGTCGGTGCCGTGAGGTAAATTCCAGAATGCTTTTCAGTGTCAGGTGATGATTCGTATGGCTTGCGTCTGACTCGGAGTGGTAGGTCTCGCGGGTGGCGCGATACTCCAGTTGATGGCCAGTCTTGCTCCCCTCAGCCGTGAGCTGGAAGCTGGGCTCCAGAGTGGTCACCCAGGACGAGATCTCGTCCTCGTTATCCCCACGAAGGTTGTCATCGTAGCGCTCGCCCAGTAATAGGGTAGGCGTGAAGTCAAAGCCTGCCAAATCGATGCTCTGAGGCTCCACTGCAAGCGCATGAGCCGAAAAGCTGCCAGCAAGCATAGCCATGGTCAGTGTGGTTGTTCTCATAGAAATGAAGTCCTTGTCGAAAGATACAGCTGCAGTGAAAGGAAGAAGGTCTTCTTGCGACCCTCCGCCGGTATCTAAGGCGCTGACTTTGATGACAAATATGCTGCACTAGCGAGAGTTGCCAGCCCTCATCGTCTTCTGTCCGAGACCTGATGGATCTCGGATGGATGCACTAAGCAGTAATGTCCGAAACGTCAGCGATTTCTTTTCTGTTTTAAGCTTGGAGAACGATCACACCTTGGAGCCAGCCCTTGAAACAAGGTTGTCGCCATCTGTTTAGCAGGATGTGCGAGAGAACCTGTGCACAAATCTGATTCGTTTCTCATCATGGCGTGTCAGTTTGGTGCGTCAAATCTGACGATCATTCAGGCACGCTACCGCCCAAGACATGCTCCTGATGGGCAACTACTAGATAAATGTTGTGGTAGGCAGCACTAAATACATCAACAGAGGCTTACAGCGATCAAAAGGTTAATTCATCTGTGTGAATCTAACGTGACCGAAGCAATAAGCATGCCGTGTTGGGAGGCTACAAGCGTTATGAAATCTCTCAATACAATCTCATCGCATCCGACCTGCATGCCTCAAAATAGTTCAGCCCTGAAACAATTGCGTCTTAAAATGGCAATAATCAGTTTGATATGTGCTTGAGCGGTACCTTGACCAACTGCTGCCGATTTAAAACGTTAAGCAACAACATCACCCGCTGTTCGCCATCCATCGAAACGAAGACGGCATCCAGCTCTGCGTACGGGCCCACCTTGACGTGAATTCGGTCTCCGGGATTCAGCGCCTGTGCATTTTGAGCCGTGGCGCAGCGTTCACGCAGATGGGTAATGATGTCATCGCTCACTCGGCAAGGTGTCCCGCAGAACGCCACAATTCGGGTGACGCCCCGGGTGGATTGCAGCGAGGTCCAGCTATCTTCGGCCTTTACACGGACAAAGATATAACCGGGAAAAAGTGGCTGAACTTTCTGCTGAATGGAGCCGCGTTTCAGGGTTTGCATCTGGATGCTGGGGTTGAAGCACTCGAACCCTTGTCGGGTCAGGTGTTCACACGCGCGGGTATCTTGCCGGGGTTTGCACTGCAACAGGTACCAAGCGATTTCGGGCAATTCCATTTGCTTGCTCATAAGCCCTCCTGGCTCAGTGGTATCCGGTAGCGGTGTAATTCCATCGAGCCGAATAGTGATAACTCATAATTTGCAATAATAAAGCCCACTTTCATCATTGTATCCAGCGTTTCGACGATCGGCATGATCAAAGAGAAATATATGATCGGCTTTTAATAGCGAAGCCCTATTCCCACTGGGCTGAAGCCATTCTACGGTCTTCACAAGCCGGTTTTTTCTGGCCTCGTCTAGTCGATCAGTTAGCTTTATATGGACCTCTCTACCAGCCCGTTGTTCATCGCTTCATCAATTAGTCCTGTAATAAGCTACGCGTGCGATTGAGCCTCATACTTATTGAGAATTTCCCTGAGGGGGTAAAACTGGGCATGCTGGTGCTCGGTTGGCCTCCCTGCCAAGAACAAGGTATGAATTTCTATGATTATCTCTTCGCCTAATGACTATCGCGCTGCGGCCAAAAGCCGGTTACCGCGTTTCCTGTTTGACTATATCGATGGCGGTGCGAACGACGAACACACTCTGCGTCGCAACGTGTCGGACCTTGCAGATGTAGCGCTGCGTCAGCGGGTGCTGAAAAATGTTGAAGGCGTCAACCTCGAGACCCAGTTGTTTGATGAAATGCTGACCATGCCAGTGGCCCTGGCTCCAGTAGGGCTGACAGGTATGTTCGCCCGGCGTGGTGAGGTTCAAGCTGCACGAGCGGCGGCGGCCAAGGGCATACCCTTCACACTGTCTACGGTATCAGTTTGCCCTATCGCTGAGGTCGCCTCGGCGATCAATCGACCCATGTGGTTCCAGCTGTACGTGCTCAAGGACCGCGGCTTTATGAAGCATGCGCTGGAGCAGGCCAAGGCCGCGGGCGTCAAGACGCTGGTCTTCACGGTGGACATGCCTACTCCCGGCTCTCGCTATCGTGATGCGCATTCGGGAATGAGCGGTCAGTACTCCGCCATGCGCCGCATGTTTCAGGCGGCCATGCACCCACGCTGGGCCTGGGATGTGGGACTGCACGGTAAGCCACACGACCTGGGCAATATCTCCCTGTACCGCGAAAGCCCCACGGCGTTGGCCGACTATATTGGCTGGCTCGGCGCCAACTTCGATCCGTCCATTTCCTGGAAAGATCTGCAGTGGATACGCGATTTCTGGGAAGGTCCGATGATTATCAAAGGCATCCTCGATGCCGAAGACGCCAGAGAAGCTGTCCGCTTCGGCGCAGATGGCATTGTCGTCTCCAACCACGGCGGCCGCCAGCTCGATGGCGTTTTCTCCAGCACTCGGGCATTACCGCCCATAGCAGACGCAGTTAAAGGTCAGATCAAGATCCTGGTCGACTCCGGCATTCGCACCGGCCTAGATGTCGTGCGCATGATGGCCTTGGGCGCCGATTTCACCCTGCTCGGCCGCCCGTTCATTTACGCGCTGGCAACGGCTGGGGAGAGCGGGGTGGCCAACCTGCTGAACCTGATTGAAAAGGAAATGAAGGTCGCCATGGTCCTGACTGGCGCCAAATCGATCTCAGATATCACTGAGGAGATGCTGGTTAGAACGGCGCGGGAGCAGGGAGCTTACGTGGCAGGAGAGTGATATTGGCTAATAGCCTGGGGACAAATCTCAGGCAGAAAAAAGGCGTCCAAGGACGCCTTTTTTGATTTGGTGGGCCGGGGGGATTCGCACTCAACTGTTCGAATGTCCCGAATAATCATGCTCTCAGGCGTGCTTGCCGTTCGAGTTGGATTAGGTGGCGTCTCAGAATCTTGCTCGATTATATTAACCTTTCGGTCGCTGTCAAGTGATCGATATCCGCCAAAATCCTTGACCACGACGTCTTGCAACCACTTCTCTATGGCCTCGCGCTCTTCTTTGCTGAACGAGGCTACCCACGGAGTTTTCTGCGCTTGGTTCTCAGCTTTTATGCGCCCAGCTTCTTCGTAGGTTGCTGGTATTTTTTCTCGAATTTCTTCATCTCATCACCTGTGTGATGCAGGCAAAGCTCACTGGAGCGGGTTGAGTTATGCAACTGAGTGTAGCCAGTACTTAGGCATCGCGGAAACTTTAGTAAATGAGAGAAATCGCTTTCATAGGCGATCCTTGACCCAGCAACTGCATTTTGCGGTGAGTTTCTCGAAAAAGAGAAAACCAAGAGGTTTGCTGCACGGGTAGTGAGCGGGATGCTTTTAAACAGGGTTCCGCAAATCTCCCCCGGTGGCTCTGCTTTCTGAAAAGGGTCGCAAGTTCCGGCTGAAATGTGGGCAGATTTGGGGCGTGGGGCAAAGCGACTGAAATCGGCCCAGAGCGTGTAAAAACGCCAGAACGGATTTCCGTCACGGTCTATAGCGAGCCTTTCTCGAGCTGAGAACCTGATCAAGCTTATGACCACTGCGAATGGCGCATGAGACAATCCAGCAACGCCCTGGAGCCCTCTCAGAGGCAGCGTAGGTGAGTAAAGCCAGGGCTTTTACGCTGTCAGGGCCTCTAGCAAGCTGACGGTGCCTATGATTTTCATCACCCGTTTCAGGTTGTAGGCGAGCACATTCAGGCTCATCTCAGCACTCACCCCATTGAGCTTTCGCGTCAGGAAGTGCGACGCGCCCATCCATTGTTTGAGCGTCCCGAAGGGATGCTCAACGGTTCGTTTTCGAACCTTCATCATCTCGGGTGCTCTGCTGAGCCGGTGCTGCATTTCTTCCAGCACTGCTTCATGCTCCCAGCGCCGAATTCGCCGCTGCTTGCTCGGCGTGCACTGCGATTTCAATGCGCAGCTTTGGCAATTTGAGCTCCAGTACCGATGCAGTTTCATGCCTTTCTCAACGCTGGAGAAACGCCAAATCAAAGTCTCGCCAGCCGGACAAGTGTATGCGTTTGCCGCCGCGTCATAGATAAATGCGTCGTTGTTGAATCGCCCATCGGCTTTGGCTGCGGAGGTCATTGGCTTGGGTACATAGGTGACGATACCTGCGTCGTGACAAGCCAGGATTTCCTCGCTTTTGAAGTACCCACGGTCAGCTACCACCGACAGCTTTTCTGTTCCCATCGCCTCGCGGGCTTGCTTGGCCATAGGGCTGAGCTGGTCGCGGTCGGATCCGACGTTGGTCACTTCATGAGCGACGATTAAATGGTGCTTGGTATCGACAGCTGTCTGCACGTTGTAGCCAACGATTCCTGTCCCGCGGGTCATCATGGAACGAGCGTCTGGATCGGTCAGTGATACCTGTTTGTCCGGTGATTCATTGAGCTGAGCTTCGATTGACTGAAGCTCCTTCATTTGCACCTTCAACTTAGCGATTCTTTCTTCCAGGCGCATGACATTGGCGTCAGAGGCAGGACGATCCTGTTGATCGGCAGCATCGAGCGACGACAGGTACCGGCTAATACTCGCTTCTATTTCCTCCATCCGGCGCTTCAACTTGGCGCTGGTGAAATTGCGATCTCGGTTGTTGACCGCCTTGAATTTGCTGCCATCGATGGCGATCAGACTCTCGCCAAACAATCCCAATTGCTGGCACAGCAGAACGAACTGACGGCAGACGCCACGGATAGCCTTACCGTTGTCCTTCCGAAAATTAGCGATAGTCTTGAAATCAGGCATCAAACGTCCGGTCAGCCACATCAACTCCACGTTGCGCTGTGTTCCCGCTCAAGACGCCGGCTGGATTGAATCCGGTTGAGGTAACCGTAGATGTAGATCTTCAGCAGGATCGAGGGATGATAAGCAGGCCGACCAGTATCAGCGGGGATGGCACTTTCAAAACCCAGCTTCACTAGGTCGAGTTCGTCGACAAAGACATCGACCACTCGCACTGGATTGGTGTCGCTGACGTAGTCGTCGAGACTCTCTGGAAGTAAGGTGCTTTGGCCTCGATGCTCACCCTGAATGAAGCGCTTCATGGACGATCCTTGCGTTAGATCCTGAGAAAATCATAGCAAGGGTTTGAGACAGCGTTTTTACACACTCTGGGCCGATTCTGTTGAAAAAGTAGCCTCAGCGGCAGCCTGCCGATCAAGTGCGCCTGCTGTCGAAGTGGCTGCAAGCCACTTCAAGTTGCCTTCCGGCGTTTCACTGAGCGTCCTTGCTCAGGTTTAAGGGTTAATTTGAGGGTTTCTGCTCGTAGCAGGCGTACCTATCCCGTCAGCGGTGGCCCTTGAGGCAAAAGCTTGGCCATGCGGCGCAGGTTCTGCACCATCGCAGCCAAGCTGAATTCGTCAGTGGCACCCGTTAGGCCACGCAGTCGTAAACGGTCGAGTTTCATGATCCGTTTGAGGTGGGCGAAAAGCATCTCCACCTTCTTTCGTTCGCAGCGAGAGACGAGGTACTCCGGTGTCTTGGCGATGCGTCGAGCCACGTCGCGGGCAGCCTCATGGATGCTGCGGACGATCTTCCGATTCGGCGTGTTGGGGCAGCATTTTGCTTTCAACGGGCAGGTGGCGCAGTCGGTTTGGCTGGAGCGGTAAATGATTGTGTTGGCCTTGGTTACCCGCGATCTTTGCAGGGTAAAGGCGCGCCATTCACTGCGTAGCGGTTTGCCGGCTGGGCAGCGATATTCATTGGCGTCCTGATTCCAGTGGAAGTCGTTACTGGAGAGGCTGTCGTCCTTGCGCTCGGTCTTGTCCCACACCGGCACATGCGGTTCGATGTCCTTTTCTTCGACCATCCAGGCCAGCATAGGGGCGGTGCCATAAGCGGTATCGCCGATAAGGCGTTCCGGTGTGAGATCGAACTGCGCTTCGACACGCTCGACCATCGTCCTAGTCGAATCGACTTCGGCGGTACGGTGCGCCGGGGTAGCTTGCACGTCCATGATCACACCGTGCTCAGTGTCGATCAGGTAATTCGTGGAGTAGGCAAAAAAGGCCGGGCCACCTGGCGCTGCTGTCCAGCGGGATTGAGGATCTGTGAGCGAAATTTTCTTGGGAAGAGCCTCAGCCAGCGCCTCTTCATCAAGGGCTTCGAGGTACTCGCGCACTGCGCGGCTGCTGAGTTTTGGATCGTTCCAGTCGACCTCATCTCCCGCCACCCCACGTTGCCGGCTGGCATCCGCCTTGATGATGCTGGCGTCGACGGCGAAACCTTCACTCTTGACTAGGCCGGCTGCCATGCAACGCCGCAGCACCTCATTGAATAACCAGCGGAATAAATCGCTGTCACGAAAACGCCCATGGCGATTCTTCGAGAAGGTCGAGTGATTGGGGACTTCGTCTTCCAGACCCAGCCGGCAGAACCAGCGATAGGCCAGGTTCAGGTGCACCTCTTCGCACAATCGCCGCTCGGAACGAATGCCATAGCAGTAGCCGACGACCAGCATGCGCACCATCAACTCCGGGTCAATCGAGGGACGCCCGATGGGGCTATAGAAATCCGCTAGGTAGGCACGCAGATCACTGAGATCCAGGCACTGGTCGATGCTGCGCAGGAGATGTTGGGCCGGGACGTGATCTTCCAGGTTGAACGAGTAGAACAAGCGCTGCTGTCCTCCCGGTAACTGTCCCATCATGCTGTTCGCCCCCACGCTCGCTGACAACGCAATTTTGCCAACGGCATGGGAAGGCCGCTACTTTTTCAACAGAATCGGCCAAAAGCGGACGATTGCTGGCAGGTATTCAAGCTATGTCCCCAGGCCCTGGGGAAATAGCTTGGGGTTTGAGAAAGCCTGCTTAAGGTGGTCGTACACCAATCGCACCCGCTTCGATACAGGACCCTGCTGCGGGCGGTATATGAACAGATCCCATGGTGCTGGAGCGTGATCAGCCAAAACGGCAACCAGCTTTCCTGACCGCAGATGAGGCTCAGCCAGATAGGCAGGAATTTGGCCAAAACACATGCCTGCCAGGGTGGCTTCCAGTTCCGTATCTGGATCATCACAGATAAGCGCTGGCTGCCTGGGCGCGAACGTTTGCCCGTCGGCAAATAGCCAAGGCCAAGGGCGGCCATTTTTCCGGTCGATCAGGACTGAAAGTGGCAGCTTAGCTAAGGCATCCAAAGATTCAGGTGGTGTCTGTTGGCCTATGAGAGACGGGCACGCGACAACGTAAAACGGCACGGGAGCTAAGGCACGTGCAACGTAGCGCCGGTCGCGAATAACCCCCACCCGGATACCAATATCGATATGCGCTTCAACGGCATCAGTCATCTGATCTTCCAAGCGGAGATCGAATTGCAGGTCAGGATGTGCAGCGGCCAGGGGCTGAAGAAACGGTATTAGGAAGCGCCTGCCAATAGCATGTGGCGCCGTAATCCCCACCCTACCTGACAGCTCAGGCTCCGTCCTGTGCGACCGGAATAGCGTATCGAAATGATCCAGAGCTGACCTGGCATCTTTGGCGTAATCCTGACCGAAAGCAGTGATGCTCACCTGGCGGGTATTGCGGTGGAACAGTGATTCGCCAAGCTCAGCTTCCAGGGCTTGAATGGCTCGAGTCACCCCTTGTGGGGAGATGCCTAATCGAGTTGCCGCTTCGCGGAAGCTACCTGCCTCTGCTGCTGTGCAAAAAATCCTAACCATCTCCATGCGGTTAAGCATGTTGCCCCCCCCCCCCCCGTTTATTCCATTTTCAGGAATAGCATAATCCAATCATTTCCATTTATTGATATCAATCATGGGTCTAAAGTTTGCGCACTGCCAGGTTAACCAACCATGGCGAAGTATAAACCCGCCGACGAGGTTCTCAGCATGAGCAATAACATTTCTGGAAAAGTTGTCGTTATCACCGGTGCCAGTAGCGGCCTGGGTGAGGTTACTGCACGCCACCTTGCTGCGCTTGGCGCTCGCGTAGTGCTGGCTGCACGTCGCAAAGATAAACTCGACGCATTGGTGGCTGAGCTGACCAATGCAGGTGGTCAGGCAATCGCGTATCAGACCGATGTTACCTCTCAGGAAGAGGTCAAAACGCTCATTCAAGGTGCCGTGGACACCTACGGTCGCATTGATGTACTGATCAACAATGCCGGACTGATGGCGATTGCACCGCTCAGCGATACTCGCACTGACGAGTGGGATCGCATGATCGATATCAACATCAAGGGTCTGCTGTACGGAGTCGCGGCTGCATTGCCAGTCTTCCAGAAACAAAACAGTGGTCACTTCATCAACATCGCATCGGTTGCAGGCCTGAAGGTGTTCAGCCCAGGTGGCACCGTGTACAGCGGCACCAAGTTTGCTGTGCGGGCTATCTCCGAAGGACTGCGTCACGAAGTCGGTGGCAGCATCCGCACCACGACTATCGAACCGGGCGCCGTGGACTCCGAACTGAAATTCGGCAGCACCCACCAACAGAGCCGCGATTTCGTGGTGGACTTCTACAAGCATGCAATTCCCGCCGAATCGGTCGCTCGAGCTATCGCCTTCGCAATTGAGCAGCCTGCTGACGTGGATATTAACGAGATCGTTCTGCGCCCAACCGTGCAGGAATTCTAATGAGTTGAGGGCCTGTCTCTTCGGCGTCAGGCCCCGCTTATCTGGAGTGAAAAGCGGTGAGTGCCACATGGCCCGGAAGAAAAGAAGCAAGCGCTCGATGCAGGTGCTGAATGCCCTGCAATTCTTCAGCAGCTTGCAGCTGTTCGTGGGGCTGACAACGGATTGATGGCAACGGTTATGGAGAGCTATCTACGGGAAGAGTTTCCCAGTAGCGAAATCAGGAGCGATTCGCAGAACAAGTCCATTGACGAGACCATCTCCATCGTCCGCTCCTACCTGCGGTAGAGACACCAGGGTGCCCTCGGTGAGGGAAAATTTAGTTAGCTAGTAAAGGAAGCGACATCATGAAATCACGTGCAGCAGTTGCCTTCGGGCCTGGAAAGCCACTGGAAATCGTCGAGATCGACGTCGAGCCGCCGCGCAAGGGCGAGGTGCTTGTCAGGATCACGAATACCGGCGTTTGCCATACCGACGCCTTCACCCTGTCGGGCGAGGACCCGGAAGGCGTGTTCCCGGCGGTGCTGGGCCATGAGGGCGCCGGCATCGTGGTCGAGGTCGGCGAGGGCGTGACCTCGGTCAAGCCGGGTGACCACGTGATCCCGCTGTACACCGCCGAGTGCGGTGAGTGCCTGTTCTGCAAGAGCGGCAAGACCAACCTGTGCGTGGCGGTGCGCGCCACCCAGGGCAAGGGCGTGATGCCCGATGGCACCACCCGCTTCAGCTACAACGGCCAGCCGATCTACCACTACATGGGCTGCTCGACCTTCAGCGAATACACGGTGGTGGCCGAAGTCTCGCTGGCCAAGATCAACCCGGACGCCAATCCCGAGCATGTCTGCCTGCTGGGTTGCGGTGTGACCACCGGCATCGGCGCTGTTCACAACACGGCCAAGGTTCAGCCGGGTGACTCTGTGGCCATCTTCGGCCTCGGCGGCATCGGGCTCGCTGCGATTCAGGGGGCACGCCAGGCCAAGGCAGGTCGCATCATCGCCATCGACACCAATCCAGCGAAGTTCGAGCTGGCTCGTACCTTCGGCGCGACCGAATGCCTCAACCCGAAGGACTTCGACAAGCCGATTCACGAGGTTCTCATCGAGATGACCGGTTGGGGTGTCGATCACACCTTCGAGTGCATCGGCAACGTCAACGTGATGCGCTCGGCACTGGAAGCAGCACATCGTGGCTGGGGCCAGTCGATCGTCATCGGCGTGGCTGGTGCAGGCAAGGAAATTTCGACGCGCCCGTTCCAGTTGATCACCGGTCGCACCTGGAAGGGCTCGGCTTTCGGCGGGGTCAAGGGCCGCACTCAACTTCCCGGCATGGTGGAGGACGCAATGAAAGGCGAGATCGATCTCGCCCCGTTCGTCACCCACACCATGGGCCTCGACGACATCAACAAGGCCTTCGACCTGATGCATGAAGGCAAGTCGATTCGCACGGTGATCCACTACTGACCGCCCACTACCCATTCAACACCAACCACCAAGGAAATTAATCATGTCCACTCCTGTCATTTCTGGCGATGGCATCTTTTCGCACATCTTTATCGGCGCTGCCGACCTTCAGAAGTCGGTCGCGTTCTACGAAGCCGCTCTGGGTGCTCTTGGCATCAAGAACCTCGGTCCTTTCAACAACGGATGGGTACTTTTCGGTCGCGAAAAGCCGGCTTTCATCATCGCCCGCCCGGGCAATGGTGAAGCGCCTTCCAGCAACGGCGTGACGATCGGCTTTGCGGCCGCCACTCCCGCTGAAGTGGATGCCTTCCACGCCGCCGGCCTTGCCGCAGGCGGCATTGACGAGGGCCAGCCTGGCGCACGTGGTCACCTGCCGGGTGCCTATGCGGCCTACCTGCGTGATCCGGCGGGCAACAAGGTCTGCTCGTACACCTTCGTCTGAAAGCAAGGAAGCTGAGAGCGTTCTGACAGGGTCAGCACAAGCCTCTATTATACGGCGAGCCTGTTAGACGGACTGTGTAACGCGGTGCCTGCTCATGAAGATCGGCCCGCAGCCATGTGTGAAACGCATGGCTGCGGGCATTTGTTTTGAAGCGTGCTTTTCAACCAATGAGAAATGAGGTCGTTATGAAAGAGCCGGCCAATATCAATACGACGACCGTACAACCCACCCCGACCGCCACCGTGTACGGCATGCCGGCCTATGCCGATCGTGCTGCAGCCGTGGGTGAAGTGCATGCGCGCCCGCATCTGTTGCTTCAGGCCCCCCGCGGTATATTGCAGCTCGCTTTCATGACCGAAGGTGACCAGGCCAGGGATCAGATGGCGATGAGCGAGTTGTCTCATCGCTTCGGCGTTGCCGAGCCCGACCACGCTACGCCGCTACACGGCATGACATGGGATGAGGGAGACCTTCACTGTGAAAAGCACACCGAGTTCTCTACGTATCTCTGGTGCGCTTCGCTGGATTCCAAGACGGGAGAGCCTTGCGGAGAAAATCCCTTCAAACATGGATTTGTTCCTCCGGGCCCGGTCATATCCGGCATCCGCTTGAGACTTCTTCCGTGGATACCAGAAACGGAGAAGGAGGCTGATCGCTTCGATCCTGCCAGCCTGTGCTACTCGTTGGTGGAGAACGGCTCTGCCGCCATCTTGACCGACTTCCGACAGGATGAGGATGGCCTGACGCAGATCCTCATCCTTGCTCGTGATTTGACCCCGGCGCGGGCAGGTGCGCTGGCTCAACGTCTATTGGAGATCGAGACGTACCGTACCTTGGCGTTGCTGTCTCTGCCGTTGACGCGATCGATGACGTCGGAGCTGCGACACATGGAGTCGCGCCTTGCTGCGATCACTGACGAGATGTGTACGAATTTGGTAGAACGCCGCGATAGCGACGTGCTGCTTTCCGAATTGACAGGTCTGGCCGCCGAACTGGAAGCTGGCGTCGCGGCAAATCTCTATCGCTTCGGCGCCAGCCGTGCCTACTACGAGATCGTCGAGGAAAGGCTGGCTGCGCTTTCAGAAGTGGCCGTATCCGGATACAGCACCTGGGCGGATTTCCTGCAGCGTCGCATCGCTCCAGCCATGCGGGAGTGCCAATCCGTAAAGGAGCGCCAGGCCAAGCTCTCCGACAAACTGACCCGAGCCATCGCGTTGCTGCGTTCGTGGATCGACGTCGAACTTGAACGCCAGAACCGCGATCTGCTGGCTTCGATGAACAACCGGGCCAAGTTGCAATTGCGCCTTCAGCAAACCGTCGAAGGCCTGTCGGTCGCGGCAATTTCTTATTACGTCGTGAGTCTTCTCGGCTACCTGCTCAAGGGCATTCCGCTCGTTCACGACAGCGTGGCGCAGGTGATGGCGGTTCTGGTACCTGCGGTGATGCTGACGATCTGGTGGATCGTCCGCAGGATAAGACACGCCCACAGCGACACGGCGGCGGAAGAGAAATCTTCCTGACGAGCTGCCGTCCTGGCGCGCGATAGCTGCGCCGTCCGTTTGAACAGAGGAGAACAACATGCCAAGCAATTCTTTCGGTGAATCCTCTTGTACCGCTGCGGCCTGCATTGAAGCGTTTGTAGACATTATTCCAGTAGCCAAACGCCTTGGGCAGGTCTCTCCAGGGACATCCCGTGCGCATGCGGTACAGCATGCCCTCCACGGTCATTCGTAGATCACGCTTGTTGTAGATGGCCTTGTGCAGCAGAATTTCCCGCAGCTTCGACCAATGCTCATCGCTGAGCAGTAATCGGGGCATTGCAAGCTCGTATCGATGTTGGGTCAGAGCTTCAACGATACGGGCTTGTTCTTATAGATCAATGGGTTAGCGCGAAATGGCAACAGACCCTAGCAAACCAGTTCAAATAACGTGGCGCAGTAGTTTTATCAGGTCCAAATGCGCCGTTTGGCCTGCGTCAGTTTCGCGGCGGTCTCCAGCCGTACATATACCAAACGCCTCTGGTCATCCGCCGCGTCGCAACTCCCTGACACCCCGGCCCAGCTTGCGGCGCAGCAGGGCCCGCAGGGTCGCCCCATCCGAATACCCGACCTGTGTGGCGACCTGGTCGACGCTGGCGTTTCCGGTGCGCAAGAGATGGACGGCATGCTCCACGCGCAGGTCCTGGAAATACGACAACGGTGTCTTGCCCAAAACGCTTTGCAGCCGCCGCGCCAAGGTGCGCTCGCTTGTGCCCGCGGCGCTGGCCGCCTCGGCCAGCGAGAACCCCTGCGCGAGCTGACTTCTGGCCCAGCTCTCGAAGCGCTCGACCATCGGGTCGGCATGCGCAAGGTGGTCGGGAATCACGAACTCGGCTTGCGAACTGCGTGCCTCGACCAGCAGATAGCGTGCCACCAGGGCCGCCAGCGCCGGACTGCGCTCCCGGATGATGCGCAAGGCCAAGTCGACGTGGGCCAAAGCGGCACCCGCGGTAGTGAAGCGTGTCGAGTTCACGATCATGCGTGACTCGTCCAGCTTGACGTTCGGATAGCGCTGCCGAAACATCGGCCCCAGCCACCATGACGTCGTCGCACGATGCCCATCAAGCAGGCCACTCTCTGCAAGTAAGAAACTACCGGAGCAGGCGGCACCAAGGTGCGCGCCAGCGGTGGACCACAGCTGTAGCGCGGCGACCGCATCGGGCACGTCGGGGCGTGTGAGCCGAGCTGAGAGCGTGTCAGGCATCTTGTCACCAAACGCGGGCACGAGCACGACGTCTGGTTCCGGCACACCACGCGCAGTGACCACGGGGACCGTCAAGCCCTGCGCCGTTCGGATGCGACGCCGCACGCCCACCAGCGTGAGCTCTATGTGCGCGGGAGCCTGTGGCAGCGAGCCCGACATCGCATTGGCCAAGCCCACTGTGTCAGTGAGCGCCGCAAGCCCCAGATCAAACACGCCATCACAAACAAGGATATGAAGTTTCATGGCAATAATGATATCAAAGTTGTCATTGTTGTCTATATAAATGGTTGTCATAAAGACTTAGACTGCAGGCTCATCGATGCTTTCACCTAAACCATTTACCCAAAGGATTACAGTATGACTAAGCTCGCCCTGTTTGTTCGCCTCGAAGCCAAACCCGGCCAGGAGGCTGCGCTTGCCGACTTCCTGGCCAGCGCACTGCCGCTCGCCAACGCCGAATCCGGCACCACTGCCTGGTTTGCATTGAAGTTTGGCCCTTCGACGTTCGGTGTGTTCGATGCCTTTGCCGATGAGGCAGGTCGCCAGGCACATCTGAACGGCCAGATCGCCGCGGCCTTGATGGCCAACGCCGCGACCTTGCTCAGTTCTCCGCCCAATATAGAGAAGGTCGAACTCCTTGCAGCCAAGCTGCCTGCATGACAACCCGGCCTTGACCAAATCAGGTCACGCTGCAGGATGGGGTCACACGGCCTTACATTGTTTGGGTAAGGAGGGGTTCTACCCCGCTTCCACGGACGGTTTTAAAAGAGCCGAAAACTTCAGATCTTGCTGAGCAACTCTACGACGCATTCGTGGGTTATGAAACCGCTCAATATAGTCGAACAGATCCGCTCGCGCTTCATCAAGTGTCCGGCACGATTGATGAGCAACACGCTCGCGCTTGAGTTGGCCGAAGAAGCCCTCACAAGCCGCGTTATCGGCACAATGGCCAACGGCACTCATGCTGCAAACCAGCGTGTTTCGGCTCAGAAAGCGCTGATAGTCGACGCTGGTAAATTGGCTTCCCCTGTCAGAATGTAAAATGACCGACCAGTTACCCTGACGCTGCCAAATCGCCATCTCCACTGCCCGGATGACCATCTGCCTATCTTGGCGATGATGCATCGACCAGCCAATCACTAGCTTGCTGTACAGATCCAGCACTACACACAGGAAGAGCTTGCCCTCCAGCGTGGCTATCTCCGTGATATCCGTGACCCATTTGCGCTCCGGCTCCAAGGCATTGAAGTCGCGTTCCAGTAGATTTTCCACACCTGCTGGGCGGCCAGACGTTACTCGGCCAAAGCCACGTCTCTTCCTGCGCGGCCAACCTTGAATTTGCTCTGCGGCCATCAAGCGAGCAACACGGTTCAGGCTGGCGGTTTCACCTTCGAATAGGAGATCCTCGTGCATGCGAGGCGCACCTATTGCACCGCGGCTATCCTCATGGATCTCACGAATACGCTTTATCAGGCGCGCATTATCCTGAGCGCGTGGGCTTGGCTCACGATCTTGCCAGTCGTAATAGCCACTGGCAGACACCTTCAAACAACGGCACATCAGTCGGACTGGGTACTCGTTGCGGCAGCGCTGGATCACCGAGTACCGTTCGATGATTCCCTGGCAAAGTACGCTGCCGCGTCTTTTAAAAAATCACGTTCCTTCGTCACTCGGGCCAGCTCGCGCTTGAGGCGGGCAAGTTCTTCATCTCGCGGGTTGCCTGTGCCGGGAAAAGGCTTCTCAGCTGCTCGCGCCTCACGCACCCAGCGATTTAGCAAGCTTGGCGCCACCCCGATCTCTTGAGCTATCTGACGACAACTGGTGCCTGAGCGACGGGCCAGTTCTACGGCCTCCCGTTTGAACTCCGGGCTATATTGTTTGCGCTTGGACATGAACACTCCTATGACTCCACATGAGTCTACTTGAAAGTGTCCGTGGAAGCGGGGTAGAACCCATGGGATTGCTGGCCAGTGATCCGTGATCACTATGCAGCCAAAGAAATGACAGAGCGGGATCTGTACCGGCATATTCGGGATCTACTTGAAGAGCGGCATGTTAGATGGGGGAGGGCGGTATGACCGTAAAGCGTCGTCCAGATGGTCGCTGGTTAGCTGATTGTCAGCCTATCCGTGGTCAGCGGTTCCGGAAGTTATTCAAAACCAAAGCTGAGGCTCTACGTTATGAGGCTTACATTAATGCCAACAAAGCCGTTGATCCCTCCTGGAACCCAAAGTCACCTGATCGCCGGCGTTTGTCGGAACTGGTTGACCTCTGGTTTGATCTGCACGGCCACATGCTCAAGGACGGCAAGCGACGCAAATCAAAGCTGGACGCTCTCTGCGTTCGTCTACGCAATCCTGTAGCCGCTCTGCTAGATCCTTCCACCTATGCCCATGATCGACGCATTCGTGCTGAATCAGGCACCACACCTAAAACGCTCAACAATGAGCTTGGCTATCTCCGGGCGGTCTATAACGAACTGCGAGGCCTAGGACAGATCGAATACGACAACCCGTTGCGGCTCGTTAAGCCTTTCCGCATTGAAGAACGCGAATTGTCCTGGCTTACCGACGATCAGATCACGTTCCTGCTCGACGCTATCCGTTCTGGCTGTGATAACCCGCACGTAGAGCCCATAGTATTGTTGTGCCTCGCTACCGGCGCTCGTTGGACCGAAGCTGAAACCAGAACCCCAGCCAACCTGAAAAATGGATCGGTCACCTTCACCAATACTAAATCCAGCAAAGCCCGGACCGTTCCTATATCGCCTGAGCTGGAAGCTTTCTTACGTAACCACTGGAAGCGTCATGGTCCGTTTACAGGTGCAATCACCTCCTTCAGACGCGCTCTCGCTCGGTCGGGTATCACCCTTCCTAAAGGTCAGGCCAGCCATGCTCTACGTCATAGCTTCGCCAGCCATTTCATACAAAAGGGCGGCAATATCCTCACGCTGCAGAAAATACTTGGCCACTCCAGCCTCGCTATGACCATGCGCTATGCTCACCTCGCGCCTGATCATTTAAAGGACGCGATCAAGTTCGCCCCTATAGCGCGAATAATCTAGCCAAGTCGGGCGGGGATTTCCTGTGCAGCTTAGATCCTGGAGGGATCGATACCCAGCGGCCGTTATCCAGGCGCTTCTGTACCAGCTTTTGGTATTGCATAGGCTCACGGCCTTTCTTTCGTTGGTGCCTTAGCTGATTACATCTCACACAAGCTGCGGCTATGTTGCCTCTAGCGTCTTTTCCACCGTCCTGACGAGCTTTCAGGTGCTCGGCTGTACATTGGAAATGCCTGGCTTGGGCTATCGAAATTCGGTGTGATTGAGCGAACTGCTCGGCAGAGTCTTGCCACATCAGAAAACCACAGTAGCAGCAGTGGCCATTTTGCTTCTCAAAAGCGGATTTACGGTATTTCGAAAGTGGATTAGCCATTAACGGCCTCCTTATAAGTTAAGGGGGTCCGCCGGCCAAATAGAATTGATCCTTTGCGGTACCAGCTCCGCATAGAAAGCTGGCCAAACACTGCTCAATAGAGAAGCAGCAACAGCAATTTAGCCCATTGCTGCAAGACCATCAACCTTGAGATTTTTTGAGGCCCTTTCAGGTGTGACACTTTCGGGACACTCGCATACCACAGAAACCAAAAAGCCCCGAAAATCACTAGGATAATCAGGGCTTTAGGTCTTTCTAATTTGGTGGAGCCGGGGGGATTTGAACCCCCGTCCGCCAGTCCTCCGCTATCGGTTCTACATGCTTAGCCAGCTCTACTGAGTTAACTCCTCACCGCCCGAGTGGCAGGGTGTTTGGAGCGAGTTACGTAATGTTTAGTCGCTTCGTCCGTAACATACTAGGCGACGATTCTGTTCTATATGACAATCATTTCGAGTTTACAGACATCCTCTAATGATTGCTGGAGCCGAAGCTACCAGAAGTGCGACTAGGCTGCTTACGCAGCTAGTTGAGCACCGTAATTGTCATCATTGGCAATTATATAGGTTTGCAACAGTTTATTTACGAGTTCTGTTACCAACTCGGCATGCCCCTCCAGTTTTGTAACCGTCGTCGAATCCAAATCGGCCCCAAAACCATCTTGGTCTTTTCTAACAGATGCAATTGTACTGCAAAGGTTCCCTGGTTGATAGGCCAGCGCTAGATGCGGCGCCGATCTGCGAACAAAAAAAGCCCCGCAGAACGGGGCAGAAATTCTTGCTTGCTTGGCCTCACGCCGGATTGGTGGAACTGACCAGTCCGGTATGAATAATTTGACTTGAGGCTGTTGCAAAAGTTCACCGGCCGGGTGAAAAAATTCGAACGGCGAGCACGACGCTGTTAACGGCTGTTATCGCGCACCACGCGCTGCTTCTCACGTGCCCAGTCGCGTTCTTTCTCGACCTGACGCTTGTCGAAATCTTTTTTACCGCGCACCAAGGCGATCTCGCATTTGACCAGGTGGTTTTTCCAATACAGGGCTAATGGTACGCAGCTGAAACCTTTCTGCTGTACGCCTGTAATTAGCTTGTCCAGCTCGCGCGCGTTCAGCAGTAGCTTGCGCGTACGCGTCGGGTCGGCGATGACGTGGGTACTGGCGGTCTTCAGGGGGGTGATATGGCCGCCGAGCAGGAAGGCTTCGCCGTCCTTGAGAAGGATATAGCTGTCGACCAGTTGCGCCTTACCGGCACGCAGGCTTTTCACTTCCCAGCCAGTCAGCATAACGCCGGCCTCAAAGCGGTCTTCGACAAAATATTCGTGTTTGGCCTTCTTGTTCAGCGCGATGGTGCCGCTGTTGGCCTGGGGTTTCTTTTGATTGCTCATAGGCGGCGCATTATAGGGCCTGACACGGCGTTCGGCTATACGGGCCTTGTTACCCCTGATCAAAATCTGGACAATGCCCCTCTTTTTTCGCTAGCGGGCGGTAACTCTGCATGGCCAACGAAAGCACTTCCATTCACGGCATCTGGACCAGCCGGTGGGTCTTTATTCTGGCGGCGACCGGTTCGGCCGTGGGCCTGGGGAATATCTGGAAGTTTCCCTATATGGCAGGCGTGTACGGTGGTGGGGCGTTCGTGCTGGTTTACCTGTTGTGTATTGCATTGGTCGGGCTGCCGATCATGCTGGCGGAGACGGTGCTGGGCCGGCGCGGACGGCAGAGCCCGGTGAATACGCTGCGGAGCCTGGCAGTGCAGGCGGGCGCCTCGGCGCGGTGGTCCTGGGCGGCGATCATGGGTATGGTCGCGGCGCTGCTGATATTGTCCTTTTACAGTGTGGTCGCTGGTTGGTCACTGGATTACATTATCGGCATGGGCCGCGGTGAATTTGTAGGTATTGATGGCGACAGTGCTGGCGCGCGTTTTGGCAGCCTAACGGCCGACCCATGGCGTCTGACCCTATGGCACAGTCTGTTCATGCTGGTTACCGGGGTGATCATCGCCCGCGGCGTCGTGGCGGGACTGGAAAAGAGTTTGCGCATCATGATGCCGATGCTGTTTGTGCTGCTGATCATTCTGCTCGGCTACAGCATGACCACCGGGCATTTCATGCAGGGCCTGACCTTTCTTTTTCATTTTGATCTCGCCGAAGTGCCGGACGGCATTCTCGCAGCCATGGGGCACGCGTTTTTTACCCTGAGTGTCGGCGTGGGATCAATCATGGTATTCGGCTCTTATATGCCGAAGAATTCATCCATAGGCGGCACCGTAATGACGGTAGCGCTGCTTGATACCGTGGTTGCACTGACAGCGGGCATGGCGCTGTTTCCCATTGTATTTGCTGCCGGCCTGGAGCCCAGTGCCGGCCCGGGATTGATGTTTGTCACGCTGCCGATTGCCTTCGGCAATATCGCCATGGGCCAGGTTTTCGGGCTAATGTTTTTCGTGCTGGTCGCGGTAGCGGCATGGAGTTCGGCGATTTCCATGCTTGAGCCTGCGGTGGCTTACTGGGTCGAGCGGACCGGGCGCACGCGGACACAGATCACGGCACTGATCGCATTGATTTGCTGGATCGTCGGGCTGGGCACCGTACTGTCATTCAATGTGCTGGCAGACGCACGCTTCTTTGTCAGCGATGACTCCGGTTGGCGGCTATTTGTATGGGGCGCCGATGGCGGGAAAACGCTGTTTGAAAGCATTGATTACCTGACCAGCCGCATCATGCTGCCGCTGGGCGGGCTGCTCTTTGCTCTGTTCGCCGGCTGGGTGATCGGGCGAGACGTATTTCGAGCCGAGCTGGCGCTGCGCCATCCGCGGCTGTTTCCAGTGGTATATTGGCTGTTACGCTATGTGGCCCCGACAGGGGTGTTGATTGTATTTGTGACTGAACTGTTCAAATAAAGAGGCTTGAATAACCGGCTATGACCCATATCCAGCGCTCGGCGTTGCTGCCGTATCCGGCTCAACGCCTGTTTGATCTCGTCAATCGGGTGGAGCGGTACCCCGAGTTTCTCCCCTGGTGTGCCAAGGCGGAGATTCTCAGCGAAACCGACACCCAGATGCGTGCGCGCCTGACGGTGGCCAAGGCCGGATTAACCCAATCCTTCACCACCAATAACACCTTGGTCCCTGGTCAGCGTATCGAGCTGCGGCTGGAAGACGGCCCGTTCAGTGATCTGCACGGCGTGTGGGAGTTCAAGGCGCTGGGCGAGAACGCCTGCAAGATCAGTCTGGATCTGCACTTCAGTTATGCCGGCCCGGTGGTCAAGGCGACGCTGGGGCCGCTGTTCAATCAGGCCGCCAATAATATGGTCGAAGCTTTTTGTCAGCGTGCGAAGGAGCTATACGGCAATGGATAAAACGCTGGTGGTAGAAGTAGCCTACGCGCTGCCGCACAAGCAGAAGATTCTCAGCCTGACCGTGCCGGAGGGCACCACGGCGCTGCAGGCGGTGCATCAATCGGGTATCCAGAGCCATTTTCCAGAGCTCGATCTTGATGCAAGCGCCATGGGAATTTTTGGCAAAGGGATACCCAAGCCGGCAGAGCGGATTTTGCTGTCAGGTGAACGAGTGGAAATTTATCGTCCGCTGATTGCCGATCCGAAAGAGGTTCGTAAGCAGAGAGCAGCTAAAGCCAAGGCAGCGAAGGATGAAGCTGAGGAAGGCTAGGGCTGTCAGCAGACAGCCCGGGCGGTATTACTCTTCACCGGTGCCCAGCGGAGCACCGAGATCTACGGGGTAGGTTTCCAGTACTTCAGGCTCTTCCTGTTGGCCAGCGCCCATGATCCGTTCATCGCGGCTGGCGCCGGGAACGAAATCGCCGGACAAGCCAACCAGCAGATCGTTTTCAAAGTTCAGGCTGATGCGCTCTTGCGTGCGCTCCTGGTGGCCCGCCTGCATGCTGTAGATATAGTCCCAGCGATTCGGATGGAAGGTATCTTCTACCAGGGGCGTGCCCATGATGAAGCGCACCTGACGGGTAGTCATGCCGGGGCGCAGTTGGTCAACCATCTCCTGGGTGACCACGTTGCCCTGTTGGACATCGATCTTGTAAACGCCGGGAAAGCTACAGCCGGCGAGGCCCAGAACGGAGAGACACAACAGGATACATAGGATTCGGTATAAGCTATTTGGCATCGCGTGGTAACATCCACTATCGTGAAATGGCTGAATGGCCCTGAATCATACCCGACAGATCCCGCCCTGCGAAGCGCTGAAGAGAAACTGACATGGTTGAGAATCAAGAACTTCGGAAAGCTGGCCTTAAGGTCACCCTGCCACGCGTCAAGATTTTGCAGATGCTGGACCACTCACCTGAGCGCCATATGAGCGCGGAAGACGTATACAAAGCCCTGATGGAAGCGGGTGAAGACGTCGGCCTGGCCACGGTATACCGCGTCTTGACGCAGTTTGAGTCGGCCGGCCTGGTTGTGCGCCACAACTTCGATGGCGGCCATGCCGTGTTCGAGTTGGCCGACGGCGAGCACCACGATCATATGGTCTGCGTTGACACCGGTGAGGTAATCGAATTCTTCGATGCCGAGATCGAGCGTCGCCAGCGCGAAATCGTCAAGGAACACGGTTTCGACATGGTTGATCACAATCTGGTGCTGTATGTGAAGAAAAAGGGCGCCTAAGCACCCTTTTCGTGTTCCAGCTATACCGCCGAGAGTAGCTTGCGCGCGTGCGCGAGCGACTCGTCGGTCAGATCGATACCTCCCAGCATCCGCGCAACTTCGTGCACCCGTCCATCCTTGTCCAGGTTGTCGATGCGAGTGCTGGTGGACTCCTTACCTTGCTCCTTGCGTACGAACAGATGCTGATGCCCTTGCGCCGCGACCTGTGGCAAGTGAGTCACCGTCAGCACCTGGCCGTGGCCGCCAAGTTGGCGTAGCAGGTTGCCGACGATCTCCGCGGTTGGTCCGCCGATGCCCACATCCACTTCATCGAATACCAACGTGGGCACCCGTGAGGTCTGCGCGGTAGATACCTGGATGCCCAGGCTGATCCGCGACAGTTCACCGCCGGAGGCCACTTTGGCCAGCGGTTTGGCTGGTTGGCCGGGGTTGGCGCTGACCAGCAGTTCGACGCTTTCCCGGCCGTGCGGCAGGCAGCTATGCGCTTCGTGGGTATTGAGCTGGACCTTGACCTGGCCGCCGGGCATACCCAATTGTTGAATCTCC
Source organism: Halopseudomonas pelagia (assembly GCF_009497895.1). Lineage (NCBI taxonomy): Bacteria > Pseudomonadati > Pseudomonadota > Gammaproteobacteria > Pseudomonadales > Pseudomonadaceae > Halopseudomonas > Halopseudomonas pelagia. Next base: position 920,099 of record NZ_CP033116.1, read on the forward strand.
CGCGTCACCGCCTCTTCCAGCTTGGTGGCGCCAGCCTGACGCTTGCCACTCAGCTCGTCTGCCAATTGCCGGTAGTGTTCGCGGTAGGCTTCCAGCTCCTCCGCCAGGCGCTCGGCATCAGCGTCCTGCTGCTGCATGCTTTCCAGTTCATCGATCAGTTGCTGCTGCAGTACGGGTAGTTGATCCGGATTGACCTTGTGCTTGCGCGCCAGGTCGTAAATGGCGCCCAGACGCTCTTCAACCTGTTGTTGGCGCTCGGGGTCGGCCTCGAAATGATCCAGATAACGCGTCAGCTCACCCACCGCCTCTTCAATCTGAATCTGCGCGCTGGCCAGCATGCCGTCGGCTTCTTCCAGGCTGTGATGGCTGCTGCGAAATGCCGCCAGCCGCTGCTGGCTGATGGTCAGCGCATGCAGCACGCTGCCGCTATCGTTCTCGCTGCACAGGTTGATCACATGCTGGCAGGACTGCATGATCTGCTCGGCGTTGGCCAACTGGCGTTGATCGTTTTCCAGCTCGTCCAGCTCGCCTTCCTGCAGGCTCAGGTTGTCCAGTTCCTCCAGTTGATAGGTCAGCAGTTGCAGGCGCGAAGTCTGCTCATTACCTTTTTCGCTGGCCTGTTTCAGTGCCTGTTCGGTCTGCTTGCAGCGCTGCGCGGCCAGTTGCACCTGGCGGGCGAGGTCGGTACTGCCGGTGTAATCGTCCAGCAGGCGGCGATGGGTGTCGGGCTTGAGCAGTGACTGGTGTTCATGCTGGCTGTGAATGTCGATGAGCATTTCGCCCAGCGCTTTCAGATCCTGCTGCGGGCAGGGGCTGCCATTAATATAGCCACGCGAGCGACCCTCGGCGGTAATCACCCGGCGCAGAATCACCTGCTGGTCCGCGCTGTTCAGGTCGCGTTCATCCAGCCAGGCCTGGGCTTCAGGGATCTGACTGATATCAAAGGTGGCGAGAATATCCGCCTTGTCGGTACCCGGACGCACGGCACCGCTGTCGGCGCGGTCGCCCAGAGTCAGTGCCAGAGCATCCAGCATGATCGACTTGCCAGCGCCGGTTTCCCCGGTGATGACCGTCATACCGCTGCTTAGCTCCAGTTCCAGGTGATCGACGATGGCGTAATTGTTCACCGCAAGATGTACCAGCATGGCCGCGCTCCCGTTTTCAGTCTGGTTATTTATACAGTAGTTTGGCTTTTGTTCACAAGAGCCCGGAATTTGCGATTTTTCTGAACTCTGGTTTTTCCAACCCTTGAAGCCTGATTTAAAGACCCCATATAAGGTGCAGACATTGATCAACAGGGCGGCATGCCGCCTGATTGCTAGAACAGGAGACACAGATGGCAGACGAACAGAGACAGGATCCGGCCACCGATGAGTTGGCTGAAGATGCGTTGGACACCGTGGTAACTGACGATCTGGCAGCGCAGGTTGCCAGCCTCGAAGAGCAGTTGGCGGCCGCGCAGGATCAAGCTCTGCGGGCAGCTGCCGATGTGCAGAACGCCCGCCGCCGCGCGGAGCAGGAAGTGGAAAAGGCGCACAAGTTTGCCCTTGAGCGTTTCGCCAATGAGCTGCTGCCGGTGGTTGACAGCCTTGAGCGCGGCATGGAGTTGTCCGATGCCAGCGACCCGGCAATCAAACCCATGCGCGATGGCATGGATCTGACCCTGAAGCTGTTTGCCGAAACCCTAGCGCGCTTCCAGATCGTTCCGGTCGAGCCGCATGGCGAGCCCTTCAATCCGGAACTGCATCAGGCGATGGCCATGGAGGAACGCGATAGCGTCGAACCCAATACCGTTATTCGCGTATTCCAAAAGGGCTACACCATCAATGGTCGTCTGTTGCGCCCGGCCATGGTCGTGGTCAGCAAGACCCCGACAGACAAGCCGGCGTCTCCATCGATTGATGAGCAGGCTTGAAATAAATTCCACTGCCCCCATTAAGGGTGCATGAACAGACTAACCCGTGCCGCCGGTTATCCGCGGCAAGTTTAATCGGAGAATAGATATGGGCAAGATTATCGGTATCGACCTGGGGACTACCAACTCCTGCGTTGCAATCATGGAAAATGGCGTTGCCAAAGTCATCGAGAACGCTGAGGGCGCTCGCACCACTCCTTCGATCGTGGCCTACACCGGCGACGGCGAAACGCTGGTCGGCCAGTCCGCCAAGCGTCAATCGGTGACCAACCCGCAGAACACCTTGAACGCGGTCAAGCGTCTGATCGGCCGTCGTTTCGAAGAAGAAGTGGTCCAGAAAGATATCAAGCTGGTCCCTTACAAGATCGTCAAGGCTGACAATGGTGATGCCTGGGTCGAAGTGAAGGGCGAGAAAATGGCACCTCCGCAGATTTCTGCCGAAGTGCTGAAAAAAATGAAGAAGACTGCCGAGGATTACCTGGGCGAGGCTGTGACTGAAGCGGTTATCACCGTACCGGCCTACTTCAACGACAGCCAGCGTCAGGCGACCAAAGACGCCGGCCGTATCGCTGGTCTGGACGTCAAGCGGATCATCAACGAGCCGACTGCTGCCGCGCTGGCCTACGGTATGGATAAATCCCGTGGCGACTCCACCATCGTCGTATACGACCTGGGTGGCGGTACCTTCGACGTCTCCGTGATCGAAATTGCCGAAGTTGATGGCGAGCACCAGTTTGAAGTGTTGGCCACCAACGGTGACACCTTCCTGGGTGGCGAAGATTTCGACATGCGTCTGATCGATTACCTGGCAGACGAATTCAAGAAAGAAAATGGCATTGACCTGCACACCGATCCGTTGGCATTGCAGCGGCTGAAAGAGGCGGCGGAGAAGGCCAAGATCGAGCTGTCTTCCAGTAGCCAGACTGACGTCAACCTGCCGTACATTACTGCCGACTCCACAGGCCCCAAGCACCTGCAGGTCAAGGTCACCCGTGCCAAGCTGGAATCGCTGGTTGAAGAGCTGATCAAGCGCAGTATCGAGCCTTGCCGCGTAGCCATGAAAGACGCTGGTCTGGACGTGTCCGAGATCAACGAAGTGATTCTGGTTGGTGGTCAGACGCGTATGCCGCTGGTGCAGAAGACCGTTGCTGACTTCTTCGGCAAAGAGCCACGCAAAGACGTGAACCCCGATGAAGCAGTCGCCGTTGGCGCAGCGATTCAGGGTGCGGTACTCGCCGGTGACGTAAAAGACGTGTTGCTGCTCGACGTATCGCCGCTGTCTCTGGGTATCGAAACCATGGGTGGCGTGATGACCACCCTGATCGAGAAAAACACCACCATCCCGACCAAGAAGTCGCAGGTGTTCTCGACTGCCGACGACAACCAGACTGCCGTGACCATTCACGTGCTGCAGGGTGAGCGTAAGCAGGCCGGGCAGAACAAGTCGTTGGGTCGTTTCGATCTGGCCGATATTCCGCCAGCCCCACGCGGTGTGCCGCAGGTTGAAGTGAGCTTTGACATCGACGCCAACGGTATCCTTAACGTGTCTGCGAAAGACAAGGCAACCGGCAAGCAACAGTCGATCATCATCAAGGCCTCTTCCGGTCTGAGCGATGAAGAGATCGACAACATGGTGCGTGATGCCGAAGCCAACGCCGAGGAAGATCGCAAGTTCGAAGAGCTGGTAACCACCCGTAACCAGGCAGATCAGCTGGTCCACGCTACCCGCAAGACCTTGACTGAAGCTGGCGACAAGGCCACTGAGGAAGAGAAAACCGCAATCGAGACCGCTTTGGCGAATCTGGAAGCGGCGATCAAAACCGACGACAAGGCCGACATCGAAGCCAAGATCACGGCGCTGTCTGAAGCATCCGGTCCGCTGGTGCAGAAGATGTACGCCGAGCAGGCGCAGCCAGGCCAAGGTGGTCCGGATGCCCAGGCTGATGGTCAGCAGGAAGCGGGCGACGACGTTGTCGATGCCGAGTTCGAAGAGGTTAAGGACAACAAGTAAGCTCCTGACTCATCGGCAGTTACAGGCGCCTTGATGCGCCTGTAACCGACCATTACCAGGCAACGCGGGAGCTATTCCCGCGTTGCCGTTTGTGTAACAGGGGCAGGCAAGCGTCCCGGTAAAGGAAATCTGAACGATGGCCAAGCGTGATTTTTATGAGGTGCTGGGTGTCGAACGCGGCGCTAGCGAAGCGGAGCTGAAAAAAGCCTACCGTCGTCTGGCAATGAAGTATCACCCGGACCGTAACCCGGATGACGAAAGCGCGATCGAGAAGTTCAAGGAGGCCAACGAGGCCTACGAAGTACTGACCGACGCCCAGAAACGCGCAGCCTACGACCAGTACGGGCATGCCGGGGTTGACCCGAATATGGGCGGCGGCGCCGGTGGTGCCGGATTCGGTGGTGGCAATTTCTCGGATATTTTCGGTGATGTATTCGGCGATATCTTTGGTGGCGGCGGCGGTGGTCGCGGCGGCCGTTCCAGTGTGCAGCGCGGCAGTGATTTGCGTTACACCCTGGAGTTGGATCTGGAAGAGGCGGTGCGTGGCACCACCGTGACCATTCGTGTGCCGACGCTGGCCGCGTGCGGTACCTGTGATGGCTCCGGCGCCAAGAAGGGCACCACGCCAGTGACCTGTACCACCTGTGGTGGCCATGGTCAGGTACGCATGCAACAGGGTTTCTTCTCCGTGCAGCAGACCTGTCCTCGTTGCCACGGTACCGGCAAGATGATCACCGATCCCTGCAATACCTGTCACGGCCATGGCCGGGTGGAAGAGCAGAAGACCCTGTCGGTCAAAGTACCGGCCGGTGTGGATACCGGTGACCGCATTCGTCTGGCCGGCGAAGGTGAGGCGGGTGTGCACGGTGGCCCTGCAGGCGATCTTTACGTTGTGGTCTCGGTGCGTGAGCACAAGATATTCCAGCGCGATGGCAAGAACCTGTTCTGTGAAGTGCCGATCAGCTTTGCTGATGCCGCGCTGGGTGGCGAGCTGGAAGTGCCCACGCTGGATGGCCGGGTCAAACTGAAGATTCCGGATGGCGCTCAGACCGGCAAGCTGTTCCGCTTGCGTGGCAAAGGTGTAACGCCCGTGCGCGGTGGTTCTGCGGGCGACCTGTTGTGCAAGGTCGTAGTGGAGACGCCGGTCAATCTGACCAAGCGTCAGCGCGAGCTGATTCAGGAGCTGCGTGAAACGCTGCAGGAAGAGGGTTCCAATCAGTCGCCGCGAGCTGAGAGCTGGTTTGACGGGGTGAAGAACTTCTTTGAAGACATGAAATTCTGAGCGGAGTCAGCATGAGAAGAATAGCCGTGATTGGCGCCGCCGGGCGCATGGGCAAAACGCTGATCGAGGCGGTAAGCCAGACCCCCGGCGCGCAGCTGACCGCCGCCATCGAGCGACCGGAGAGCTCTCTGGTCGGGGCCGATGCTGGCGAGTTGGCCGGTATCGGGCGCAATGGCATCAAGGTCAGAGGTAGCCTGCGTGAGGTGCTCGACGATTTTGATGTGTTGATCGATTTCACCCATCCGACCACTACGCTGGTCAATCTGGCGCTCTGCCGGGCCGCTGGCAAGGCGCTGGTCATTGGTACCACCGGTTTCAGTGATGACGAAAAGCGTTTGCTGCTCGATGCCGGTCAGGATGTACCGATTGTCTTCGCGCCGAACTTCAGTGTTGGCGTAAACCTGTGCCTTAAGCTGTTGGATATGACGGCCCGGGTGATGGGTGATGATGCGGATATCGAGATCATCGAAGCGCATCACCGGCACAAGGTTGATGCGCCATCAGGTACCGCGCTGCGCATGGGCGAGGTCGTAGCCGATGCGTTGGGTCGTGACCTGAGCAAGGTGGCGGTATATGGTCGCGAAGGTCAGACCGGCGCCCGCGAGCGCGATACCATTGGCTTTGCCACGGTGCGGGCGGGGGATGTGGTCGGTGATCACACGGTATTGTTCGCCACCGAAGGTGAGCGCGTGGAAATCACCCATAAGGCCTCCAGTCGCATGACCTTTGCCAAGGGCGCCGTGCGCTCTGCGCTATGGCTGGATGCTCGCGCTCCCGGGCTTTATGACATGCAGGATGTGCTGTCGCTGAAGGATTGAGCTGGCGGTAAGTGTCATCTGCAAAACAAAAAGGGCGGCGAGCCAGAGGTTCGCCGCCCTTTTTTTCTGGCTGTTGTTCAGGCGCCGCTGCGTGCTACGTCGCGAGCCATGTTGTTCAGTGTTTGCACATTGCGCTGTAGATAGAAGGCGGCAATGGTCGGCACCCAGTCTGATAACGGATTCTTCAGGCGAGGCTGGATAAATTCATATTGCTTGTCCAGGCGCGAGAAGGTTTCGCTCTGATCCGGATAGATCCCTTTGAGCTCAGCGGAGCGAGCCAGAATGCTGGCATCGAGAATATCGAACAGGCCTTCCTGGTTTTCCAGAAAATACACCCCCACCGAACTGAACATGTTGTTCTGGTACAACATCAGGATCTGGCTGGTTTCCAGGCTCTGCTTGTGCAGTGCCAGCAAATCCTCGGGCATATCTGCAGCTGCTGCTTCGTAGGCGCTGGCGGCGGCGGCATCGAAGGCACCATGGGCCTGCATGATCCGGTTCACCGTGGCCAGATTGTAGTGGGCTTCTTCATCTCCGAGGGCTTCCAGTTCGCGAATCAACAGTTGGAAGTTGGCAAATGGAGTGGTCAATTCAGAGGGGTTGCCGAGTTGCTGCAGCAGCTGGCTCATGGTCGCGAGCGCGCGGTTGTACTCTTCGCGGTTGCCCGGTTCGCGGACGCGTTCGAACAGATTATTGTCAATCAACAGGTAGGTGCCCGCCGTATAGCCTTCGCTGCGCAGCTCGTGCAGTGTTTGCAGTCGCTGTACGTCGGCGTGAGCCATGGGTGCCAAGCATAGCAATATCAGCACTAGGAAGCGTTTCAGGTGCAATACCATGATCTAGTCCCCGAATCCTTTTTTGTTTTTGTGTGCTGACGTCTATCAGGCCAACTCCTGGGCCGGCTATGCCGGTACGGGGTCAGGTCGGATCTTGCCAGCTTCCGTATTCCAACGGCTGTTTTATCACAAATGTCTCGACATATGAAACATAGTGGCATTTGTGTTGTCTCCGTGCTCTTCCGCTGGTCTGCTCTCGCCGGTTATTGGTCTGGATATTTTGGGGTCAAGCCGTTACAATTGCGCGCTAATCTGTCTATTCAGCGCGCATCTGACAATGCCTTGCAGCGGGATGAAGTGTTAAGCACCTCATTCCCGCTTTTGTGCAGCCCGCGTTTGGTAAAATCTGTCAGTCCTATCGGAGGTTTTCTTGTCCAAGCCAGCCATTCTCGCCCTTGCCGACGGAAGCATCTTCCGTGGTGAGGCCATCGGCGCCGACGGTTCCAGTGTCGGTGAGGTCGTTTTCAATACGGCCATGACCGGTTATCAGGAGATCCTCACCGATCCGTCCTACGCCCGCCAAATCGTTACGCTGACCTACCCGCACATTGGTAACACCGGCATCACGCCGGAAGATGCCGAGTCTGATCGTGTGCAGGCCGCCGGTCTGGTAATCCGGGATCTGCCGCTGATGGCCAGCAGCTGGCGCAGCAAGCAGCCGCTGGATGCCTACCTGCGCGACAACAATATTGTCGCGATTGCCGGCATTGATACGCGCCGCCTGACGCGCATTCTGCGCGAGAAAGGCTCGCAGAATGGCTGCATCCTCGCCGGTGACAACATCACCGATGAGCAGGCGCTGGAGCTGGCGCGCAGCTTCCCCGGCCTCAAGGGCATGGATCTGGCCAAGGAGGTCAGCGTCAAGCAGAGCTACCAGTGGCGTTCCAGCGTCTGGGATCTGGCGACTGACAGCCACCCGGAAATCGCCGATGCGGATTTGCCCTATCACGTGGTCGCCTTCGATTACGGCGTCAAGTTCAACATCCTGCGCATGCTGGTTGCGCGCGGCTGCCGCCTGACCGTAGTGCCAGCGCAGACGCCGGCCTCTGAAGTGCTGGCGATGGAGCCCGATGGCGTGTTCCTGGCCAACGGCCCGGGTGACCCGGAGCCTTGCGATTACGCCATACAAGCGATTCGCGAAGTGCTGGAAACCGAGATTCCGGTGTTTGGTATCTGCCTGGGTCACCAGTTGCTGGCACTGGCCTCTGGCGCCAAGACGGTGAAGATGGGTCACGGCCACCACGGCGCCAACCACCCGGTACAGGATCTGGATACTGGCGTGGTGATGATCACCAGCCAGAACCACGGCTTCGCGGTGGACGAAGCGTCGCTGCCGGACAACCTGCGGATCACGCACAAATCGCTGTTCGACGGCACATTGCAAGGTATCGAGCGTACCGACAAAGCGGCCTTCAGCTTCCAGGGTCACCCGGAAGCGAGCCCCGGCCCGCACGATGTCGAGCCGCTGTTTGACCGTTTCATCGAGGCCATGGCGAAAAGCCGTTGAGCCGCCGGTACACCCAAGGATTTGTAGACGACTATGCCAAAACGTACAGACATTAAAAGTATTCTGATCCTCGGCGCCGGCCCTATCGTGATTGGCCAGGCCTGCGAATTCGACTACTCCGGTGCCCAGGCCTGCAAGGCGCTGAAGGAAGAGGGGTTCCGCGTCATTCTGGTGAACTCCAACCCGGCCACGATCATGACCGACCCGTCCATGGCTGATGCGACCTATATCGAGCCGATCAAATGGCAGACGGTCGAGAAGATCATCGCCAAGGAGCGTCCCGATGCCGTACTGCCGACCATGGGTGGGCAGACCGCGCTGAACTGTGCGCTGGACCTGGAAAAGCACGGCGTACTGGAAAAATACAACGTCGAAATGATCGGCGCCAATGCCGACACCATCGACAAAGCCGAAGACCGTTCGCGCTTCGACAAGGCGATGAAGTCTATCGGCCTGGCCTGCCCGGTATCGGGTATCGCCCATGACATGCAAGAGGCCTACAAGGTACTCGATCAGGTCGGTTTCCCGTGCATCATTCGCCCCTCGTTCACCATGGGTGGCACTGGCGGCGGTATTGCGTACAACCGCGAAGAGTTCGAAGAAATCTGCAACCGCGGTCTGGATCTGTCGCCAACCAAGGAACTGTTGATCGACGAGTCGCTGATCGGCTGGAAAGAGTACGAGATGGAAGTGGTCCGCGACAAAAAGGACAACTGCATCATCGTCTGCTCGATCGAGAACTTCGATCCCATGGGCGTGCACACCGGTGACTCCATCACCGTCGCACCCGCCCAGACGCTGACCGACAAGGAATACCAGATCATGCGTAACGCCTCCTTGGCGGTACTGCGAGAGATCGGCGTGGAAACGGGTGGCTCCAACGTGCAGTTCGGTATCAATCCGGTCGATGGCCGTATGGTCGTGATCGAGATGAACCCGCGGGTTTCTCGTAGCTCGGCGCTGGCTTCCAAGGCCACCGGTTTTCCGATTGCCAAGATCGCTGCCAAGCTGGCGGTGGGTTACACCCTGGACGAGCTGCAGAACGATATTACCGGCGGCCGCACGCCTGCGTCTTTCGAGCCGTCGATCGATTACGTGGTGACCAAGATCCCGCGTTTCGCCTTCGAGAAATTCCCCAGCGCCGATGCGCGCCTGACCACGCAGATGAAATCGGTAGGCGAGGTCATGGCCATCGGTCGCACCTTCCAGGAATCCTTGCAGAAAGCTCTGCGCGGTCTGGAAGTCGGCGTTAGTGGCCTGGATCCCAAGCTGGACATGGCAGCGACCGATGCCAAAACCGATCTGATCCGCGAGCTGACGGTGCCCGGTGCGGATCGCATCTGGTATGTCGCCGATGCCTTCCGCTTCGGCATGAGCATGGAGCAGATCTTTGATCTGACCAAGATTGATCCCTGGTTCCTGGTGCAGATCGAAGATCTGATCAAGGATGAGGAGCGGATCAAGACCCTGGGGCTGGTAGATGTTGACCGCGATCTGATGTTTCGTCTCAAGCGCAAGGGCTTCTCGGATATCCGTCTCGCGGATCTGCTCAGCGTCAGTGAAAAGACCCTGCGCAGCCTGCGGCACAAGCTCAAGGTCTACCCGGTGTACAAGCGGGTGGATACCTGCGCCGCCGAGTTCGCCACCGACACGGCCTATATGTACTCGACCTATGAAGAAGAGTGCGAAGCCAACCCCAGTAGCCGCGACAAGATCATGGTGCTGGGCGGTGGTCCGAACCGGATTGGCCAGGGTATCGAGTTCGACTACTGCTGCGTGCACGCGGCATTGGCCATGCGCGAAGACGGTTACGAGACCATCATGGTCAACTGCAACCCGGAAACCGTCTCCACCGATTACGACACCTCTGACCGCCTGTATTTCGAGCCGGTGACCCTGGAAGACGTCTTGGAAATCGTCCGCGTCGAGCAGCCCAAGGGTGTGATCGTGCAATACGGCGGCCAGACTCCGCTGAAGCTGGCGCGTGCGTTGGAAGAAGCTGGTGTGCCGATTATCGGTACCAGCCCGGAAGCCATCGACCGCGCGGAAGACCGTGAGCGCTTCCAGCAGATGGTTGAGCGCCTGAACCTGCGTCAGCCGCCGAATGCGACTGTGCGTAGCGAAGAGGAAGCCATCCGCGCTGCCGGCAAGATCGGTTACCCGCTGGTGGTACGTCCGTCCTACGTACTGGGCGGTCGGGCGATGGAAATCGTTTACCAGGAAGAAGAGCTCAAGCGCTACCTGCGCGACGCGGTGAAAGTCTCCAATGACAGCCCAGTGCTGCTGGATCACTTCCTCAACTGCGCCATTGAAGTGGATATCGACGCGGTCTGTGACGGTACCGATGTGGTTATCGGCGCGATCATGCAGCATATCGAACAGGCAGGCGTGCACTCCGGTGACTCCGCCTGCTCGCTGCCGCCGTACTCGCTGCCGGCCAATATTCAGGACGAGATCCGCGATCAGGTCGCCAGAATGGCGCTGGAGCTGGGTGTGGTCGGTTTGATGAACGTGCAAATGGCAGTGCAGGGCGAGACCATCTATATCATCGAGGTTAACCCGCGCGCGTCACGTACCGTGCCCTTCGTCTCCAAGTGCATTGGTCAGTCACTGGCCAAGATTGCCGCGCGGGTCATGGCTGGCAAGACACTCAAGGAAGTCGGCTTTACCAAAGAAGTGGTGCCGACCTACTACAGCGTCAAGGAAGCGGTATTCCCGTTCGCCAAGTTCCCTGGCGTCGACCCGATCCTGGGGCCAGAAATGAAATCCACCGGTGAAGTCATGGGCGTGGGCGACAGCTTCGCCGAAGCCTTCGCCAAAGCCATGGTGGGTGCCGGTGAAACGTTGCCAAATGGCGGCTGCGCCTTTATCAGTGTGCGTGAAGACGACAAGCCCTATGTGGTTGACGTCGCTCGCGCGCTGATCGATCTGGGTTTTGAAGTGGTCGCCACCAGCGGCACGGCCAAAGTGATTGAGGCAGCCAACCTCAAGGTGCGCCGCGTCAACAAGGTTACCGAAGGGCGTCCGCATATTGTCGACATGATCAAGAATGACGAGATCAGCCTGGTGATCAATACCACCGAAGGTCGACAGTCCATGGCGGACTCCTACTCCATTCGTCGCAATGCATTGCAGCACAAGGTCACCTCCACCACGACGTTGGCGGGTGGCGAGGCTATCTGCATGGCATTGAAATTCGGTCCGGAAAAAACGGTTCGCCGTCTCCAGGACCTGCACGCAGGAATCTGATTATGAAATATCCAATGACCAAACAGGGCGCAGAAGCCCTGGAAGCCGAACTCAAGCATCTGAAAAGCGTGATGCGCCCGCAGATTACCCAGGCTATCGCCGAAGCGCGTGAACTGGGTGACCTGAAGGAAAATGCCGAATACCATGCTGCGCGCGAGCAGCAAGGCATGGTTGAAGCGCGCATTCGTGATATCGAAGGCCGTCTGGGCAATGCCCAGGTGATCGACGTTGCTACCTTGCCGCGCACCGGCAAGGTGTTCTTCGGTACCACAGTTGAGATCGTTAACGTCGATACCGACGAGTCGGTCAGTTATCAGATCGTCGGTGACGACGAGGCCGACATCAAGATCAACAAGATCTCTGTCAGCTCGCCGATTGCCCGTGCGTTGATCGGCAAGGAAGAGGGCGATATCGTCGCCGTGAAAACCCCGGGCGGCGTGGTCGAGTACGAGATCGTCGAGGTTGCGCACAAGTGAGCAGCCCGCTTACGCCGATGCCTCCAGCCTCCGGGCTGCGTGGCGGGCGTATTGCCTGGCAACTGACGCTGACCCTGTGGGTTGGTGGCGTCTGGATGCTGCATTTTGTGCTGTTGCCGGCACTCCAGCAGTTCGGTCTGGCGCCGCTGCTGATCGACGAGCTGGCCAATTATATGCGGCCATTGATGATGGGCTTCGCTGGCGTATGTGCGGCGTTGCAGTTGTTGGTGGTGTGGGCAGCGCTGGGGCAGGGTCTGGGACACGGTTTGGCGCGAGATCTGCGTGCGCAACTACTGGCGCTGGTCATTCTGGGAGTAGCTGGCTTCTTTGCAGTCGCGGTTATGCCCAATGGCGCCTATCTGCAGTTATTCGCCTATCTGGTGGTGGCTTTTGCCGGACTGATTCTGGTGCTGCAGCCGCGCCCGGATGAAGCCGGGCGCTAGGTCGCTCACATATCCTTGAAGCGGGTCAGGTTCGACAGATTGGGGTTGGCCTTCTTGTTCTTGCGCAGCAAAATGACCATCTTGCCGATCACCTGCACCAATTCGGCACCACTGGCCTTGCAAACCTGCTCTACCAAGGCTTTCTTGGTGTCACGGTCAGCTACGCTGATACGGATCTTGATCAGTTCATGATCATCCAGCGCGCGATTCAGCTCAGACAACACGCCTTCGCTGGCGCCCTGATCGCTGACGATGACCACCGGCTTGAGGTGATGGCCAATACGTTTGTAGTCTTTCTTCTGAGCTGAGCTGAGGGTCATAATGATCTGTATGCTTACCGAAATGGAAATGAAGTAACTAATGTCGTGCCTGCCAGTCTGGCAGTGCTGAGCACAGTTTAACAGGCGGCGCGTTCCGCTGCATGGGGTATTCCGTGGCACAATCGAAGACCAGCAAAGGCTGGTTGAAAGAACATTTCGACGATCCCTTTGTCAAACAGGCACAGAAGGATGGTTATCGGTCCCGGGCCAGCTACAAGCTGCTGGAGATTCAGGAAAAGGACCGGCTGCTCAAGCCCGGCATGACAGTCCTGGATCTGGGCTCGGCGCCTGGGGGGTGGTCGCAGGTCGCCAGTCGCTTGATTGGCGAGAAGGGCACCATTATTGCCTCGGACATCCTGATGATGGATAGCATCCCCGATGTGACCTTCATTCAGGGCGACTTTACCGAAGACGGCGTATTTGAAGCGATTCTTGCAGCCATTGATAATCAGCCGGTAGACCTTGTTATTTCCGATATGGCCCCCAACATGAGTGGTACACCGGAAATAGATCAGCCTGGGGCGATCTACCTTTGCGAGCTGGCGCTGGATATGGCCGAGAAGGTGCTCAAGCCGGGTGGTGATTTCCTGATCAAGGTGTTCCACGGTGAAGGTTTTGACGCGTATCACAAGCTGGCACGCAGCCGTTTTGACAAGATGGTCACCCGCAAGCCAGATGCATCACGCGGCCGCTCCCGCGAAACCTACTTGCTGGGCAAGGGGTTCAAGGGCGCAACGAATTGATCGAGCCTTGCTAATCCGGGGTTCGGCGACATAGTGCGTTACATTGGTTTCACTGCAGCACTGAGTGAATCTGGTGTAAGGTAATTAGAGTTTTATTAGACTCAGCTAGGCCTGACCTGCATGGGCAGTCAGGCAAGAGGGTAGCGATTTGAATGACATGGCGAAGAACCTCATTCTGTGGCTGATCATTGCCGCCGTTCTGGTAACGGTAATGAACAACTTCAGCGGTCCCGCAGAGACGACCAACAACCTCAACTACTCGCAATTTCTGGAGCTGGTCAGGGATCGTCAGGTAGAGCGGGTCACCGTTGACGGGTTCGAGATCACCGGCAAGAGTGTTGACGGCAACACCTTCAAGACCGTGCGTCCGGCGATTCAGGACAACGGTCTGATCGGTGATCTGCTGGACAACGAAGTGATCATCGAGGGTAAGCAGCCGGAGCAGCAGAGCATCTGGACCCAGTTGCTGATTGCCAGTTTCCCGATCCTGATCATTATTGCCATCTTTATGTTCTTCATGCGCCAGATGCAGGGCGGAGCGGGTGGCCGTGGCGGCCCGATGAGCTTTGGCAAGAGCAAGGCACGGATGCTCTCTGAAGATCAGGTCAAGACTACCTTTGCCGACGTTGCCGGTTGCGATGAGGCCAAAGAAGAAGTCAGCGAGCTAGTTGAGTTTTTGCGCGATCCGGGCAAGTTTCAGCGTCTGGGCGGTCACATTCCGCGCGGCGTGTTGATGGTCGGTCAGCCGGGTACGGGTAAAACGCTGTTGGCCAAAGCGGTTGCCGGTGAAGCCAAGGTGCCGTTCTTTACCATCTCCGGTTCCGACTTCGTCGAAATGTTCGTCGGTGTGGGTGCCAGTCGCGTACGTGACATGTTTGACCAGGCCAAGAAGCACGCTCCGTGCATTATCTTTATCGACGAGATTGATGCGGTCGGTCGCCACCGTGGTTCGGGAATGGGCGGCGGTCATGACGAGCGCGAGCAGACCCTGAACCAATTGCTGGTTGAGATGGACGGCTTTGAAGCCAACGACGGCATTATCGTTGTGGCTGCAACCAACCGCCCTGACGTGCTTGACCCTGCGCTGCTGCGTCCAGGCCGTTTCGACCGCCAGGTTGTGGTCGGTCTGCCAGACATCCGCGGCCGTGAGCAGATCCTCAAGGTGCACATGCGTAAAGTGCCGCTGGGTGATGACGTGGTGCCGGGCAACATTGCCCGTGGTACACCCGGTTTCTCCGGTGCTGATCTGGCCAACCTGGTCAACGAGGCCTCGCTGTTTGCTGCGCGGTTCGGCAAGCGCCTGGTAGAGATGAAAGAATTCGAAATGGCTAAAGACAAGATCATGATGGGCGCCGAGCGCAAATCCATGGTCATGTCCGACAAGGAAAAGCTCAACACCGCTTATCACGAGTCGGGTCACGCGATTGTTGGTCGTCTGGTGCCTGAACACGATCCGGTCTACAAGGTCTCGATCATCCCCCGTGGACGCGCCCTGGGTGTGACCATGTTCCTGCCGGAAGAGGATCGTTACAGTCTGTCCAAGCGTGCGCTGATCAGCCAGATCTGCTCGTTGTTCGGTGGCCGTATTGCCGAAGAAATGACGCTGGGCTTTGATGGTGTCACTACCGGCGCGTCCAACGACATCATGCGTGCCACGCAGCTGGCCAAGAACATGGTTACCAAGTGGGGTCTGTCCGAGAAGCTCGGTCCGCTCATGTATGGCGAAGACGAGGAGCAGGGCTATCTGGGTCGTGGCGGCGGTGGTCAGGCGTCAGGTGTATCCGGTGAGACTGCCAAGCTGATCGACCAGGAGGTGCGCAGCATCATTGACGGTTGTTATGCGACAGCGCAGCAGCTGCTCAAGGATAACCGCGACAAGCTGGACTTGATGGCCGAAGCCTTGATGAAGTACGAAACCATCGATGCTGACCAGATCAACGATATCATGACCGGTATCCCGGCCCGTGAGCCAAAGGACTGGGGCAAGGACGACAAGCCTGGCCCAGGCGCAGCGGCCAAGCCCGAACCGGATGACAGCATTGATGTCGCCGGTGACGGCAAGTCAGACGACGATAGCAGCACTGTCAGCGGTCCGGCCAGCGGGCACTGATCTGAATGAGCGCTACTGACCATGGTTCCCGGTTGCCTTGCGGCGATCGGGAGCTTGATCTGTCCCGTACCCATGTCATGGGTATTCTCAATACCACTCCCGATTCCTTTTCCGACGGCGGCCAGTATCAGCAACTGGATGCGGCGCTGCGGCATGTCGAGCGTATGCTCGAAGAAGGCGCCACGCTGATTGATGTCGGCGGCGAGTCCACGCGCCCTGGCGCTGATCCAGTGTCTGTCGATCAGGAATTGCAGCGCGTGGTGCCGGTGGTGGAAGCCATCAAGGCGCGCTTCGATACCATCGTTTCGATTGATACCAGCACACCTGAAGTAATGCGCGAGAGTGCTGCCGTGGGTGCCGGTCTGATCAACGATGTGCGCGCGCTGTTGCGCCCCGGAGCGTTGCAGGCTGCCGCGCAAAGTGGCTTGCCGGTGTGCCTGATGCATATGCGCGGCGATCCTAAACACATGCAGGACGCCCCGCGTTACGAATCCATACTGAACGAGGTCGGGCGCTTTCTCAGCGAACGTGTTGAGGCCTGCGAGCAGGCAGGTATTGCTCGGGAAAAGTTGCTGCTGGATCCCGGCTTTGGCTTTGGCAAGACGCTGGAGCATAACCTCGAACTCTTCGCCCAGATGCATCTGCTGCAGCCCCAGGGTTTGCCGTTATTAGTCGGCGTATCGCGCAAAAGCATGATCGGCCAATTGCTGCAGCGGCCAGTGGAAGAGCGTCTGGCTGGTGGTCTGGCGCTTACGTCCTTGGCGGTCGCCCGGGGCGCGCGTATCATCAGAGCCCATGACGTGGCGGCCACCGTGGATGCGGTGCGCATGACCGAGGCGGTGCTGGCGGCAGCGCAGCGCTAACCGGCAATCTGCTGCAATAACATACATACACCCGCTCTTATTCCAGGATTCTTCAGATGGACAAAAGGTATTTCGGCACGGATGGCATTCGCGGTCAGGTGGGTACTCACCCAATTACACCTGAATTTGTACTCAAGCTCGGCTGGGCGGTCGGTACTGCCTTTCGCAAGCAGGGCGTTTGCCGCGTGATGATAGGTAAAGACACGCGCATCTCCGGCTACATGTTCGAGTCGGCGCTGGAAGCCGGCTTGTCCGCTGCCGGCGCTCACGTACAGCTGCTCGGCCCGATGCCCACGCCAGCGATTGCCTACCTGACGCGCACCTTTCAGGCTGATGCCGGTATAGTGATCAGCGCCTCGCACAACCCTTTTTATGACAACGGCATCAAGTTCTTCTCGGCTGATGGCAGCAAGCTGCCCGACAGCCTGGAGCTGGAAATCGAGCGCCTGGTTGATGAACCGATGGTGGTGGTGGATTCGGCCTCGCTGGGCAAGGTATTCCGCGTTGAGGATGCCTCCGGCCGCTATATCGAATTCTGCAAGAGCAGCGTGCCGACCAGCACCAGTTTCAAAGGTATGAAGATCATCCTCGACTGCGCCAATGGCGCTACCTATAAGGTTGCGCCCAATGTGTTCCGTGAGCTGGGTGCTGACGTTGCCGTGATCGGCGCTACCCCGGACGGCCTGAATATCAATGACAGGGTCGGCTCCACTGACCTGACCGCCCTGCGCGAGCAGGTGCTGGCCAAGGGCGCAGACCTGGGTATTGCGCTGGATGGCGATGGCGACCGGGTATTGATGGTTGATCACCTGGGCAACGAAGTGGATGGCGACGAGTTGCTGTTCATCATGGCCATGGAGTTGCAGGAACGTGGCCAGCTGCGCGGCGGTGTAGTGGGTACGCAGATGAGCAATCTGGGTCTCGAGCTGGCGCTGCAGGAGAAGGGTATCGAGTTCGTCCGTGCCAAGGTCGGCGACCGTTATGTAATGGCTGAGCTGCGTCAGCGCGACTGGGTGTTGGGCGGCGAAGCCTCTGGGCATCTGGTTTGCCTGCATCACTCCAGCACTGGCGACGGCATCATTGCCGCGCTGCAGGTGCTCAAAGCGTTGCAGCGTTCTGGCCTGTCGCTGGCAGAAGCGCGCCAGGGTATGCATAAATGCCCGCAGGTATTGATCAACGTGCGCTACCAGCGCGGCAGTGAGTCGCCGCTGGACGACACTACGCTTCAGGCCGCGGTAAAAGAGTCCGAGCAGCGCCTGGGTCATACCGGCCGCGTATTGCTCAGGCTTTCGGGCACTGAGCCAGTATTGCGGGTCATGGTAGAAGGGCAGGACGCCAAGCAGGTGTCCGCTGAAGCCAATGGCCTGGCAGCACAGGTCCGCGCACTGTTCGCCGATTAAAAAGGCAGTTGTGTCACTCGGGCAACTTGGTTAAGATTGGCGCCCGCTTGAGCTGAGAGGTTAGGCATGCGTCGCCCGCTAGTCGCCGGTAACTGGAAAATGCACGGTACTCGGCAATCCGTTGACAGCCTTTTGAAAGGGCTTAATCAGCAGGACTGGCCAGAGGGTGTGGATGTCATGATTGCCCCGCCGGCACTGTATATTCAGCAGTGCCACGCGAGTCTGATCAAGTCGCCTGTGTATATCGGTGCTCAAAGCTGCGCTTCCCAGGCCGAGCCGGGTGCGTTAACGGGTGAAATTTCCCCGGCGCAATTGCGTGACGCAGGATGTGAATATGTACTCGTAGGGCATTCCGAGCGGCGTAGTCTGTTCGGTGAAACCGATGAGGTGGTACGCAAGAAGTTTGCCGCAGCACTGGCCTGCGGATTGCGTCCGGTGCTCTGTGTTGGTGAAACGCGCGAACAGCGCGACGCCGGCCTGACCGCCGAGGTGGTGGGTACTCAGTTGCAGGTTATTCTTGACGCCTTTGGTGTCGGTGGTTTGGCTCAAGGCGTGGTCGCTTATGAGCCGGTCTGGGCAATCGGTACCGGCTTGACAGCCGATCCGGAGCAAGCCCAGGATGTGCACGCCATGATTCGCGCTCGGCTGGCCATCATGGATGACGAGCAGGCCCAGCTGGTACAGATTGTTTACGGTGGCAGCGTCAAGGCCGATAACGCCGAAGACCTTTTTGCCATGCCGGATATCGATGGGGGGCTGGTAGGTGGTGCCTCCCTCAATGCAGATGAATTTGGCGCGATCGCACGTGCCGCGGGACGAGTGTAATGATTGAAACCGTAGTCATAGTTGTTCACCTGATGGTCGCCATCGGTCTGGTCGGGCTGGTCCTGATCCAGCAGGGTAAGGGTGCCGAAACAGGTGCATCCTTTGGTTCCGGTGCGTCTGGTACTGTGTTTGGCAGCCAGGGTTCGGCTACCTTTCTCAGCCGCCTGACGGCGATCCTGGCCACGGTGTTCTTTGTTACTTCCCTGGGTCTGGCGTATTACGCAAGTCACCATTCGGATGAAATTCGCGATGCAGGTTTGCCGGAGCCGGCTCTGCAAACAGCGCCAGTAGCACCGGCGGCGAGTGAAGATGTACCAGTTCTTGAAGAAGAGCTGACTCCTCAGGCCCCTGCAGCAGATGATGTACCTGCGGCAGAATAAGCCAACAGTTTTGCGGAAGTGGTGGAATTGGTAGACACGCTATCTTGAGGGGGTAGTGCCTTAGGGTGTATGGGTTCGAGTCCCATCTTCCGCACCAATCAAACAGGGCCTGCATTTGCAGGCCCTGCTGTTTTCAGGGCTGAGTGCGCTGGTTGTCTTGTCAGGCTTCCAAGCGTATAATCATCGCCCTAGATTCGACGCGGGGTGGAGCAGTCTGGTAGCTCGTCGGGCTCATAACCCGAAGGTCGTAGGTTCAAATCCTGCCCCCGCAACCAGTTTAAAGCCCCTTTTCAGGGGCTTTTTGTTAGCTGTCCTGTTCAATGACGGACGCTGTAGACAGGATGGGCTTAGTGCCCATTTTTTATTTGTGAAAGTTTTCAAGACCTTAGTGGTTTTCAATACTTTCAAGACTATGCGAGGCGGTAAATTTGTCCGGCAAATTGACTGAGTTGGAGGCCATGGTGGTCCCGATTGTCGAAGCCTTGGGCTATCGTTGTTGGGGCATCGAGTATTTGTCTCAAGGGCGACACACCCTGCTGCGGGTTTATATCGACCATGACGACGGTATCAGCGTGGAAGCCTGCGCGGAAGTCAGCCGGCAAGTAAGTGCCGTACTCGATGTGGAAGACCCTATTACTGGCGACTACACCCTGGAGGTCTCATCCCCGGGTATGGATCGGCCGTTATTTACACTTGAGCAGTTTGCCGATCATGTCGGCGAGCAGGCCAAGATCAGATTGCGCGTCCCTTATGAAGGGCGGCGGAATTTTCAAGGTGTCATCCGTGGAGTCGAAGGCGACGAGATCATACTGCAGGTAGATGAGCACGAATATCTGCTGCCGATCGACAGCATCGACAAGAGCAATATTATTCCGCGGTTTTGAGCATTATTTCGGGCTCTATGGCCCCAATGGATGGCGTTAGGCGAGGCATACGATGAGCAAAGAAGTGCTGCTGGTTGTGGAATCCGTTTCCAATGAAAAGGGCGTACCGCCCGATGTGATTTTTGAAGCATTGGAACTGGCATTGGCCACAGCGACAAAGAAGCGTTATGAAGACGAGGTTGATGTGCGTGTGGCAATCGATCGCCACACCGGCAACTATGAAAGCTTCATGCGCTGGACTGTGGTCGCTGATGAGGATTTCGAAGAGCCGGGTATGCAGCTGACGCTGGACCAGGCCCAGGAGCGCGATGCCGCGCTGAAGATCGGCGACGTGGTCGAAGACAAGATCGATTCTGTCGAATTCGGCCGTATTGCTGCGCAGATCGCCAAGCAGGTGATCGTCCAGAAGGTCCGTGAAGCAGAGCGCGCCCAGGTGGTTGACGCTTACCGTGACCGCCTTGGCGAAATCATCAGCGGCACCGTGAAGAAAGTTACCCGCGACAGCGTCATCGTCGACCTGGGTAACAACGCCGAAGCCGTATTGCCGCGCGAAGAAATGATCCCGCGTGAAACTTTCCGTACCGGCACGCGCATCCGTGCGCTGCTCAAGGATATCCGCACCGAGAACCGCGGTCCGCAGCTGGTGCTGTCGCGCAGCTGTCCGGAAATGATCATTGAGCTGTTCCGCATTGAAGTGCCGGAAATCGCCGAAGAGCTGATCGAAGTCATGGGTGCTGCCCGTGATCCGGGTTCACGCGCCAAGATCGCCGTGCGCTCCAAAGACAAGCGTATCGACCCGCAGGGTGCCTGTATCGGCATGCGCGGTTCACGCGTTCAGGCCGTTTCCGGTGAGCTGGGTGGCGAGCGGGTCGACATCGTATTGTGGGACGACAACTTCGCCCAGTTCGTGATCAACGCCATGGCCCCGGCTGAAGTTGCTTCGATCATCCTTGATGAAGACACGCACACCATCGATATCGCCGTCGCTGAGGACAACCTGGCACAAGCCATTGGCCGCAGCGGTCAGAACGTTCGTCTGGCCAGCATGCTGACCGGCTGGACTCTGAATGTGATGACCGAAGACGACATCCGCGCCAAGCAGGAAGCCGAAACCGGCGACATCCTGCGGACCTTCATCGCCGAACTGGACGTTGAAGAAGATCTGGCGCAGTTGCTGGTAGAAGAAGGCTTCACTTCCCTGGAAGAGATTGCCTACGTACCGATGGAAGAAATGCTGGCGATCGACGGCTTTGACGAAGACATCGTCAACGAGCTGCGTTCGCGTGCCAAGGACCTGCTGTTGACCAAGGCCCTGGCCAGTGAAGAGAAGTTGGATGAAGTACAGCCGGCTGACGACCTGTTGAACATGGAAGGTATGGATCGCGCCCTGGCATTTCATCTGGCCGCCAAAGGCATTATCACCATGGAAGATCTGGCAGAGCAGTCAATTGACGAGCTGCTGGATATCGAAAATATAGATGAAGAACGTGCCGGCGCTTTGATTATGGCTGCCCGCGCACCCTGGTTTGAATAACCGGTCGGCATAGCAAGCCCACCCTGCGATAACGCAGGGCCCCGACTGAGGAGAGAGTTGAATGGCGGAAGTAACGGTCAAAGATTTAGCGCAGGTAGTAGGCACGCCTCTGGAGCGCCTGCTGCAGCAGATGCAGGAAGCCGGTTTGCCCCAAACCAGCGCGGAACAGCGCGTCAGTGATGACGAAAAGCAGAAACTGCTGGCGTTCCTGAAGAATTCTCATGGCGGTGATTCGGCTCCGTCCGAACCACGCAAGATCACGCTCAAGCGCAAAACCGTCAGCACCTTGAAGGTCGCTGGCAGCAAGACGGTCAATGTCGAAGTGCGCAAGAAGAAGACTTACGTCAAGCGCGATCCGGCCGAGCTGGAAGCAGAACGCGTTCGTGAAGTAGACGAGCAGCAGGCTGCTGAAGATGTACGCAAGGCTGCAGTTGAAGCCCAGCGCAAAGCTGAAGAAGAAGCCCGCAAGGCAGCCGAAACAGCCGCCGCAGCCAAGGCTGAAACGCCCGCCGCCGCATCAGCCGGAGCCCCAGCAGCTGCCGAAGCAGCGCCTGCGCCGGCTCCTGCAGCCCCTGCACCCGCTCCAGCGCCTGAAGTGCAGGCCGCGCCGACTGTTATCGCGCCGCCCGCCGACAAGCCCGACCATTCCAAGAAGAAAGACGCGCATCGCAAGCCGACCCGCGCCGAGGAAGAGGAAGAGCGCAGCCGCAAGCGCGCCGGTGGTCATGCAGGGAAAGGCCGCAACGCCACCCGCACCGGTAGCGATGATGACGAGGCCATGGCCCGTCGCCGTGGCGGTGGTGGCAAGCTCAAGGCGAACAAAAAACGTAATCAGCACGGCTTCGAGAAGCCGACAGGACCTCTAGTGCGTGAAGTGGTAATTGGCGAGACCATCACTGTGGCCGAACTGGCGCAGAAGATGTCGATCAAGGCAGCAGAAGTCATCAAGTACATGTTCAAGTCCGGCAACATGGTGACTATCAACCAGGTACTGGATCAGGACACCGCCAGCATCATTGCTGAAGACATGGGCCACAAGGTCAAGCAGATCAGTGACAACGATCTGGAAGACGCATTGGTATCCGCGTCCCAGGCGCATGAAGGCGAAATGGTCAACCGGGCACCTGTGGTAACCGTCATGGGTCACGTTGACCATGGCAAGACCTCGCTGCTTGACTATATTCGCCGTGCCAAGGTTGCCTCCGGCGAAGCCGGTGGTATTACCCAGCACATCGGTGCCTACCACGTAGAAACCGAACGCGGCATGGTCACCTTCCTCGACACCCCCGGCCACGCAGCGTTTACCGCCATGCGTGCCCGTGGTGCCAAGGCCACTGACATCGTGATTCTGGTAGTAGCAGCGGACGACGGCGTGATGCCGCAGACCGAAGAAGCCGTGGCACACGCCAAGGCTGCCGGCGTGCCGCTGGTAGTTGCCATCAACAAGATCGACAAGGAAGATGCCGATCTCGACCGTATCAAGAACGGCCTGGCGGCGCTCAATGTGATTCCGGAAGAGTGGGGCGGTGACACCATGTTCATGCCCGTATCGGCCAAGGCTGGTACCGGTATTGATGAACTGCTCGAAGCGGTACTGCTGCAGGCCGAAGTACTTGAACTGCAAGCGCAGCCGTCCGTTCCGGGCCGCGGTGTTGTGGTTGAGTCGCGTCTGGACAAGGGTCGTGGCCCGGTTGCTACCGTACTGGTTCAGAACGGTACCCTGCGTCAGGGCGACATCGTTCTGGCCGGCGTCAACTATGGCCGCGTACGTGCCATGTATGACGAAAACGGCAAGCCGATCAAGGAAGCTGGCCCGTCCATCCCAGTCGAGATTCTCGGCCTGGACGGCACGCCGGATGCTGGCGACGAGCTGACCGTAGTGACCGACGAGAAGAAAGCCCGTGAAGTGGCCTTGTTCCGTCAGGGCAAGTTCCGCGAAATCAAGCTGGCCCGTCAGCAGTCCTCCAAACTGGAGAACATGTTCGACAACCTCGGTCAGGACGAGAAGAAGACCCTCAACATCGTACTCAAGTCCGATGTACGTGGTTCTCTGGAAGCGCTGCAGAGTTCACTCAGCGAGCTGGGTAACGAAGAAGTCCAGGTCAAGATCATCTCCGGCGGTGTCGGCGGGATCACCGAGACCGACGTCAACCTGGCGCTGGCTTCCAACGCCGTGGTTTTCGGCTTCAACGTCCGTGCCGACGCAACAGCGCGCAAGATCGTTGAAACCGAAGGTCTAGATCTGCGCTACTACAGCGTGATCTACGAGATCATCGACGACGTGAAAAAGGCCCTCGGTGGTATGCTTGGCAGCGACGTTCGCGAGCAGATCCTCGGCGTGGCCGAAGTACGCGACGTGTTCCGCTCGCCCAAGTTTGGCGACGTGGCAGGCTGTATGGTCATTGAAGGCACCATCCACCGTAACCGTCCGATCCGCGTATTGCGCCAGGACGTGGTCATCTATGAAGGCGAGCTGGAATCCCTGCGTCGCTTCAAGGATGACGTCGCCGAAGTGCGTAATGGCATGGAGTGCGGTGTCGGTGTGAAGAACTACAATGACGTTAAACCCGGTGACCGTATCGAAGTATTCGAGCGTATCCAGGTACAGCGCAGTCTGTAACCGCCTTTAGCGGCGTCACACGGCAGGTTCGGGGGTTTGCGCAAGCGAATTCACGGGCTTGCCGTTGGCGTTTCCGCAGATCGAATTTTTTAGGCTGCCACAGGCGGTCAGAGACAGAATGTAATGGCAAATGAAAACAGTCGTACCCACCGCGTAGCGGACCAGATGCAGCGTGAGCTGGCGATTCTGGTGCAGCGCGATATTCGCGATCCGCGCGTCGGCATGATCACCGTTACCGCCGTGGAAGTGAGCCGCGATCTGGCCCACGCCAAGGTGTATATCACCCTGATGGACAAGGACAGCGAAGAAGACATCGCCCAGAACCTTGCGATCCTCAAGGGCGTGGCCGGCTTTCTGCGCATGCAGCTGGGCAAGGTCATGAAGCTGCGCAGCGTGCCGCAATTGCACTTTCATTACGACGAAAGCGTGCGCCGTGGCGTGCACCTGTCATCGCTGATCGAACGTGCCGTGGCCGAAGACCGCGGGCACAAATCGGAAGACGAGGAGTAAGCTTTGTCGGCACCGCGTAGCAAACGCCGTGATATCGACGGCGTCCTGATTTTCGACAAGCCTCTGGGCATGAGCTCCAACAATGCCCTGCAAAAAGTCCGCTGGCTGTTCAATGCGGCCAAGGGCGGGCATACCGGCAGTCTTGATCCGTTGGCCAGTGGCGTATTGCCGCTGTGTCTGGGTGAAGCCACCAAGTTCTCCCAGTACCTGCTCGACGCGGACAAGGCCTATGTCACCGAAGCGCGCCTGGGCATGACCACCACCACCGGCGATGCGGAAGGTGATGTGCTGGAAAGCAAGCCGGTGAATGTGACCCTGGAGCAGGTCGAATCCTTCCTGCCGCAGTTCACCGGTGACATCCTGCAGATTCCGCCGATGTACTCCGCGCTCAAGCACGAAGGCCAACCGCTGTACAAGCTGGCCCGCGCCGGTGAAACAGTGGAGCGCAAGCCGCGATCTGTTACTATCAATCAGCTTAAAATACTGGGCCTGGAAGGTGATCGCCTGCGGCTGGAAGTGCACTGCACCAAAGGCACCTACATACGCACGCTGGTAGAAGATTTGGGCAATGCCCTGGGTTGTGGCGCGCACGTATCAGAGCTGCGCCGCATCCAGGCTGGTCCGTTCGATTTGAGCAAGGCAGTCACGCTGGAAGAGCTGGAAGCATTGCACGCTGAAGGCGGCCATCTGGCACTGGATCACCTGCTGATGCCAAGCGATTGCGGCCTGCAGGATTGGCCCGAAGTAGAACTGACCGAACAGACCGCCTACTATCTGAATCACGGCCAAGCCGTCCGGGTACCCGGCAGCCCAGCCTTTGGCATGGTGCGTCTGCGCGATCAGAATGGCCAGTTTATCGGCATCGGCGAAATGACCGACGACGCCCGAGTAGCACCGAAACGCCTGATGCGTTTCAACGGATAGACAATGGATTCCCGCTTTCGCGGGAATGACGAGCTCTAAGGCCAACGCCCCCACACGGGAGCCCTCGCCCCACACCGTCATTCCCGCGAAGGCGGGAATCCAAGCCGACTCAACCAACACGCCGAGTCAGCAAAAGTAACAAAGGCAGGGTACAAAAGGAGCAAAGCCAGCGGCCAATCCGCAAGCCACTCCCCCACACCCCGTCATTCCCGCGAAAGCGGGAATCCATGTTGACCTTGGCCCACAACGCCAAGCCAGCAGCAAAGAAGTTGACCCATCAGGGTCACAACGAGGGTGGCTGTTAACAGGCATGGTCACTCCTCGATTTAAAACACGGGAATAAGGTTCCCGGCCTGTTCACTCAGAGGAAAGCTATCATGGCACTGAGCGTCGAAGAGAAAGCTGCAATCGTAACCGAATACGCACGTGGCGAAGGTGACACCGGTTCTCCGGAAGTCCAAGTAGCGCTGTTGACCGCAAACATCAACAAGCTGCAGGGTCACTTCAAGGAAAACAAGAAGGATCACCATTCCCGTCGTGGTCTGATCCGGATGGTAAACCAGCGTCGTAAGCTGCTGGATTACCTGAAGTCGAAAGACATTCCGCGTTACGCCAGCTTGATCAGCAGTCTGGGTCTGCGTCGCTAAGCGACAAGTCCCGTTTGGACATGGCCGGGTCCGAAACCCGGTCGTGCCCAGAGTTTCCCCAAAGGCAAATACAGAGAGAGAGCACACCGTGAAACCGGTTATCAAACAGTTCAAATTAGGCAACAACACCATCACCCTGGAAACGGGCCGCGTCGCCCGCCAGGCTTCTGGTGCCGTACTGGTCAGCATCGACAACGCTGTTACCGTTCTGTGTACCGTCGTCGGCGCCAAGAAAGCCGACTCCGGTCGTGACTTCTTCCCTCTGTCCGTGCATTACATCGAGAAGACCTACGCCGCAGGCCGCATCCCCGGTGGTTTCTTCAAGCGTGAAGGCCGTCCTACTGAAAAAGAGACCCTGACGTCGCGCCTGATCGACCGTCCGATCCGCCCGCTGTTCCCCGAAGGCTTCATGAATGAAGTCCAGGTGGTCTGTACTGTCGTCTCCACTGACAAGACCACTGATCCGGATATCGCCGCCCTGATCGGCACCTCCGCCGCGCTGGCCATTTCCGGCATCCCGTTCGACGGCCCTATCGCCGGCGCACGCGTTGGCTTTGACGCCAACAACGGCTACATCCTCAACCCCAACTACGAGCAACTGAAAGACTCGCGTCTGGACATGATCGTAGCCGGTACTGAAGACGCCGTACTCATGGTTGAGTCCGAAGCCAAAGAACTGACTGAAGACCAGATGCTGGGCGCCGTACTTTTCGCCCACATGGAATTCCAACCCGCCGTTCAAGCCATCAAGGAACTCGCCGCTGAAACCGGCAAGGCTCGTTGGGATTGGACTGCAGCCCCGGAAAACACCGTACTGCTGGACGCGATCAAGTCGCAGTTTGGCGCCGGCATTGCCGAGGGTTACACCGTTACCGACAAGATGGCCCGCTACACTCGCCTTGGCGAGTTGCGCACCCAGGCAATCGAAGCCCTGGCTGGCGACGAAGAAGGAAAGCCTTCTGCCAGTGAAGTCAAAGACGCCTTCGGCGAGATCGAGTACCGCACCGTGCGCGAAAGCATCGTCAACGGCAACCCACGTATCGACGGTCGCGACACCAAAACCGTTCGCCCGCTGAACATCGAAGTCGGCGTACTGGATCGCACCCACGGTTCTGCACTGTTCACCCGTGGCGAAACACAGGCGCTGGTTGTCACCACCCTGGGTACCGCCCGCGATGCACAGCTGCTGGACACCCTGGAAGGCGAGAAGAAAGACCCCTTTATGCTGCACTACAACTTCCCTCCCTACTCGGTAGGCGAGTGCGGTCGTATGGGCGGCACCGGTCGTCGTGAAGTCGGCCACGGCCGTCTGGCCCGCCGCAGTATCGCTGCGGTTATGCCGAACATGGATGACTTCCCCTACACCATTCGTGTGGTATCGGAAATCACCGAGTCCAACGGTTCAAGCTCCATGGCTTCCGTGTGTGGCGCGTCCCTGGCACTGATGGACGCCGGCGTACCGCTGAGCGCGCCAGTAGCCGGTATCGCCATGGGTCTGGTCAAGGAAGGCGAGAAGTTCGCGATTCTGACCGACATCCTCGGTGACGAAGATCACCTCGGCGACATGGACTTCAAGGTAGCCGGTACCAGCAAGGGCGTAACTGCTCTGCAGATGGACATCAAGATCAAGGGCATCACCGAAGAGATCATGGAAATCGCTCTGGGCCAAGCCCTGGAAGCGCGCCTGAACATCCTCGGCCAGATGAACCAGATCCTCGGCGAGTCGCGCAAGGAGCTGTCTTCCAACGCACCGACCATGATCAGCATGAAGATCGACTCCGACAAGATCCGCGACGTGATCGGTAAAGGCGGCGCCACTATCCGCGGTATCTGCGAAGAAACCGGTGCCTCCATCGACATTACCGACGACGGTTCAGTCAAGATCTTCGCGCCCACCAAGGACGCCGCCAACGCTGCCAAGGCACGCGTTGACGAGATCACTGCAGAAGCGGAAATCGGCAAGATCTACGAAGGCAAGGTAGAGCGCATCGTCGACTTTGGCGCATTCGTCAACATCCTGCCTGGCAAAGACGGCCTGGTGCACATCTCTCAGATCGCCAACCAGCGCATCGAGAAAGTCACCGACGTACTGACCGAAGGCCAGATGGTTCGCGTACTGGTACTGGACGTGGACAACCGCGGCCGTATCAAGTTGTCGATCAAGGACGTTGAAGGCGCGGAAGCGCAAGACGCTTAAGCACCATGCGTAGTACCGAGAAGCCCAGGCATTTGCCTGGGTTTTTTTATGTTCGTCAATACCCAGGTCACGTTGCACGTGTCCGGTGCGATGTGGCACTACGTGGGGATATTTGCGGCTTTCCATCACCAAGTCGAACCGCTACCCTTGTTTCGACTTGATGTTCCTACCTAACCTGGATTCTCCCTAGCCCCCGTGACAACGCCCAAGCCCCCTCGTATCGTTCTTGGTTGCCCGCTCTGGGCCGAACCGGCGTGGCGGGGTGCTTTGTACCGTAGCGATGCCGATGCTGATCAGCGTTTGCAGCAATACGCTCAGGTATTTGGCGCTGTGGAGGGTAATACCACGTTCTATGCATTGCCGAGCGAGGCGACGGTGGCGCGCTGGGCAGAGCTGCTGCCGGATACCTTTCACTTCTGCGCCAAGCTGCCGCGCGAAGTCAGTCATGTCGAGCGCCTGGATCCGCAGAGTCCGGATCTGCAGCGCTTTTTTAAGCGCATGGCGCCATTGAAGCAGCGTCTTGGGCCGATCTGGCTGCAACTACCGGCCCGTTTCGGTCCAGATGCGCTGGGTGAGCTGCTGGGGTTTCTCGATGCCTTGCCGACAGCTTGGCGGTACGCGGTCGAGGTGCGTCATGCCGGATTTTTTCTAAAGGATGAGGCAGAGCGCCAACTGAATCGCCATTTGCATGAGCGCGGTATCGAACGCCTGATCTTTGATAGCCGGGCGGTGTTCGCCAGTGATGCGGATGACCCAGCCACAGTTGAGGCCAAGGCCCGCAAACCGCGATTGCCGGTACACGCGCTGGCGCTGGGGCAACAGCCGGCGGTGCGTTTTATCGGCGGCATGGACAATCAGGCCAATCTGGGCTTTCTCCAGCCCTGGCTGGACAAGTTTCAGCAATGGCTGGCAGAAGGGCGTGAGCCTATGCTGTTTATGCATACTCCGGACAACCGGCTCGCTCCTGAACTGGCGCGTATATTCCTGCAGCAACTGGCTGAAAGGGTGCCTGGGCTGGAGCCGATGCCGGCGTGGCCGGGCGAACGCGAACTGGCCGAGCAGCCGGTTCAGGATGTGTTGTTCGAATAATTGAGGTCAACGCAAAGTTTATGGGTCGGGGGGTAGCGTGAACATAGCTGTGCTGACAATCCAGTTCTCCTTACCAGGATGTGGCTCGCTAAAAGAAAAACGCCAGCGTATGGGCGGCCTGCATGAGCGTTTCGGCCGCACGCCGGCGATCGCGGTATGTGAAAGCGATCATCTGGATCGACTCGAATCCAGTGAGTGGTCCTTTGTGGTGGTGGCGATATCGCCGCAGAAGGTGGAGTCGATCTGTAGCGAGATTGAGGACAAGCTTCAACGTACCGTAGACGGTCGGGTACTTGAGGTGTCGCGCGAGATGCTCTAGGTCGAATCCAGGCAGGGTGATGCCTCATCAAAGCAGGTGGGAGCCAGGGTAAAATCTAGCCTTTTCCTCTATTGGGGCGGCTGGTTTGGTAAAAGACAAGACCTGACCCTAAGCGTAACGACAAGCCTCGAATAAAAGGATAGATTTATTTTTTGCCGTTCACTCAGTGATTTCTCATGTATGAACGGTACCGAAAAGGTTCGAGGGTTTTATGGAAGAATATCGCGTAAAAATGTCCCGACGACCTCGTTCCACTGGAGATGGAGAGAAGAGATTCTACGTACCAAAGTCTATGGTTCAAAAAAATGATGAGATTTACTTGGCGTTGCGATTGGTATGCGACAGGAGACAATTCGGGGAATGCTTTCGTCGTTTGATGCCAAGTCAATTTGATCGCATGGGGAGTGATAGCGGAGTAATGATAAGAGGATTTATCCCTTCGGGAGACATGGTTCCCCGAATGAACTTCCCTGGAGATATCGACCTTTTGGTTATCCCCTATGAAGGCGAGGACATGATTGTTTCAAGTGCGCTTGCAATAGAGCTAAAAGCGGTAAGGCCTACGTTTCAGAAACAAGGAAAGTCGCCTGGTGACTTTGGCTTTTCTCAAGCTGCGGGGATGCTGCAGCATGGGTTTCCCTACGTCGCAGTCGGGCACTTGATTGTTTCGGACGCAAGCCCAGAACATGCTTGGCGAAAGGTTCTCCAAACCAAAGTAATAGATGCTGCTGCGGGAACAGTTGAGGAACCTTGGGAAACCGCCGTAGACATGATGCCTGCTGACCTGATCAAAAGAAGTTTCGGTCGGTTGCAGGCAAATTGTAAGTTTCCAGAGCTAGGGCTTTTGGCGTCGTATGTTTCTGAAAACGGAAGCTGGATCCCTCAGGGAAAGCAAGCCACTTTCAATGGGTTAGTATCTTCCGATACGATGTTGGCCATCGCGCAATACTATGAGCAAAATGTCGATAGTTTTCTGGATACACCAAAATACCCTCCGCCGCTAGCTTAGTAGTAGAAATGGTATTAGTTGCAGGTCTTTTTTTCTGTTTGGAATAATCTGGCTTGGCAAAAGGCGAGACCTGACCTTAAGTCCTACTGAGTTGGTTTTCTATAGCGTTATTTGTGGCAAGGGAATCATGCTTACAACAATTGTTGTGACGACCGTGTTCGAGGGGTTCTACCCCGTTTCCACGGACGGTTATAAAACGGCTGTGAGCTTCCGATCCTGAACAGCAACTCTACGTCGCATCCTGGGGTTATGGAACCGCTCGATGTATTCAAACAGATCAGCTCTTGCCTCGTCCTGCGTACGGTAACGCCGATGGTGTACTCGCTCTCGTTTTAGCATGCCGAAGAACCCCTCACAGGCTGCGTTGTCTCCGCAATGGCCAACCGCGCTCATGCTGCTGACCAAATCGTTACTGCCTAGATATCGCTGGTAATCACCGCTGGTAAACTGACTGCCTCGGTCTGAATGCAGTATTACTGGGGTTTCGCCCTGACGTTGCCAGACAGCCATTTGAACAGCTCTGATTACCATCTGCCGATCCTGCCGGTGGTGCATAGACCAGCCAACGATCAGCTTGCTGAATAAATCCAGAACCACGCAGAGAAATAGTTTTCCTTCCTGGGTGGAGATCTCCGTAATGTCAGTGACCCATTTGGTATCAGGTTCCAGTGCGGAGAAATCCCGTTCAAGGTGATTTTGAATACCTTGTGGCCGATTTGATGCGCGTCCGAGGCGTCCTCGCTTCCTACGGGGCCACCCCTGAATGCCGTGCTTGGCCATTAGCCTTGCAACACGATTCAGGCTGGCTGCAACGCCTTCGGCAGCCAAGTCTTCGTGCATTCGGGGCGACCCAAGCATTCCGCCACTGTCATCGTGAATCTCTCTGATACGCGACAGCAGACGGTCGTTCGCTCTTGCCCTGCTGGACTGCGGACGAGATGCCCAAGCGTAATAGCCGCTGGCCGATACCTTCAGGCAACGACACATAAGACGTATCGGGAAAAGACTGCGACAGTGTTGAATCGTCTGATACCTCAGGACGACTCCTTTGCAAAGAACACTGCCGCTTCGCGCAAAAAATCACGTTCCTTTTTTACCCGTGCCAGTTCCCGCTTCAAGTGGGCAAGCTCTTCGTCACGCGGCGTTCCCGAGCCCTTGAAGGCCTTGCTTGGCAATTCTTCGGCTTCACGCGCCCACCGGGACAACAGGTTGGGATTAATTCCAATCTCTAAGGCCACCTGGCGGCAATTGGCACCTGGCTGGCGAGATAGCGCGATGGCTTCGCGCTTGAATTCGGGGCTGTATCTTCTGCGTTTGGACATGAACACTCCTTTGGCACATTGTGCCTTTTTTCAAAAGTGTCCGCAGTAACGGGGTAGAACCCGAGAAAGTCATCTGGCCGCTCTGGATCGCATCTGCCTCGTCGGCGGGATCTCGACGTGTTTGGGTGGGCGTGTTTCGCCGAGCTGCCGACTCATGTCCTGTAATCGGTCACGAGCTAAGCAGACAGTTAGCGTCTGCGCCGGGTATCAAGCGGCTTTTGATTAACACGTTCCGTGCAGACAGGGAGGTGGCTTCAGCGGAAGACTTCGCAGTCGCCATTGGCTTCGAGGTGGAGCAACAGAATTTCCAGCTTCACACGGATCGTTTTTTAGAACCTTGGGTCGTTAGGACTTATGCAGCAACAGTTCGGCGTGAATGGCTTTCCGTGGTCAACTCAAGTCCCGTACTGAAGGCTCGATTTATTGATGTTCGGAATAGACATCCGGCAGAGTTCTTGTCTGGTAATGCTAGCTGCCTTCCGTCCCTCGATAGTGTTCTGACGGATACAACGGCGGTTAAAAAAGCTTACTTCAGCTCCTTCAGTACCCATGATGCCACCGAGCGGGTGGTTGTTTGGCTCCCGGACAGCAATGGTGTGGTGAATTGGGACCCAGAGACTCGGATTACCGTTGATGTCTTTCTCAACCCCTCACAAGGTGCGGACATTGGTTTTTTTCGGATGGGCCACGACTACTCGATAAATGATGCAAGCGACAGTATCGAAAGGCTCCAAGTGAGCTATCTCGATAAAAGTAGGGCTATGGAAGGCGCTTATTTTGGTGCGCGGTCGGTTGGCCAGATCACCTCGGATGTGCTTTGGGCACGATAGTCAGATTACCAATTCAGACGGAGTTTTAGCCCCCCAGTGGCCATGGGCCTGAACCTTCAGGGCTTCAGGGTCAGGTCCAGGCCGTGCCTGTTGCTCTGTGGTGCAGTCCGCCCTAGCAAAAGGCAAGATCTAGTCGAAGGTATCAAGATCCAAGGTATCTGAAACTCACGCTAACCGGGAAAACGCGCGGCCCAGCTCTCCAGCGGCAACGCCGCGGTGTTGGCGATCATGCTAACGGTTTTGTAGTAACCGCACAGGGCGAGAATCTCTAACTGCTGCTCTGTGCTCCAGCAGGTCGCAAAGCGCTTGCTGGTTGGTTCGTCCATGCGCCCATTAATGTGCAGTTGATCCACCGCCTGCAACAATAACTGCTCTCCCTCATCCCAGTCTTCCGACTTCGTTGGTGCCAGCCGTGTGGCGCGAATCTGCGCGTCGCTGAAACCAGCGGCGCGGGCGAATACTTTGACGTGCACGCCCCATTCGTGTTCGCAGTCATTGTTGGCGGTGGTGCGCAGAATAACGATCTCTCGCTGCCTTACGGTCAAAGGGCTGGCGGCGTCCAGCAGCCCGGAGGCGCCGAGTTTTTGCATCAGGCGTGGACTGCGTGCGAATACTCGGAACAGGCTCAAAACCTCACCGTCCCTGCTCGGATAATAACGATCCAATATCTCTTGGATGGCTGGAGGGAAATCAGGCCCCGGCAGGGGCGCAAGATCGTGACTCATGGTAACCTCCCATTTTCCGCTACGGAATGTGTAGCGGCTCGATTCTGCGCTACATTTTCTGTAGCGGTCAAGGGTTCGACGATGAGAGGTATCTGATGGTTAGCAAAGCCATTAACCAACCCGTGCGCGGCTCCGACAGCGGCCGTCCGATCATGGTGCTGCTCGATGCGCTAGGTCAGCGATGGACGTTGCGTATTCTTTGGGAACTGACCCCTGGGCCGCTGTCATTCCGGGATCTGCGGGAACGCTGTGATCAGCTCTCCCCGACGGTACTCAACAGCCGCTTGAAGCTCCTGCGGGAAATGGAGCTGGTCGAACTGGTAGAGGGCGCCGGCTATCGCCTGACCATTCCAGGCCAGGAGTTGGGCACAAAGCTGCTGGACCTTCATCATTGGGCGGAACATTGGGCTAGAGATTAATACGCCTATTTACCCACCGGTCCGCCTTACTTGTCTATTCTTCACCATAAGCCACTAACGAGGACACAACATGCTAATCGATCTTACCGGCAAAACCGCCATTGTCACCGGCTCAACCGCCGGCATCGGCTTTGCCATCGCCCAGGGCCTAGCAGCATCGGGCGCTAATGTGATCATCAACGGTCGCAAGCAGGCGAGTGTAGACTCCGCCTTGAAGCAGCTAAAAGAGGCTCTGCCCAAAGCCCAGGTGCGCGGTGTAGCGGCGGACCTGAGCTCATCAGAAGGCTTGGCCAAATTGCAGGCAGCCGAGCCGAAGGCGGATATTCTGGTCAATAACCTGGGTATCTATGGCCAGAAGGACTTTTTTGAGACTTCCGATGAATTGTGGCAGGAATTTTTCGATGTGAACGTGCTCTCGGGCGTGCGAGTTTCCCGCGCTTATGTGCCGGCGATGGTGGATCAGGGCTGGGGCAGGGTGGTGTTCATCTCTTCCGAGTCCGGGCTGAATATTCCGTCGGACATGATTCATTACGGCTTTACCAAGTCAGCCAATCTCTCGATCGCTCGGGGTCTGGCCAAACGCTTGGCCGGTACTGGTGTGACAGTAAATGCCGTGTTGCCCGGCCCGACCATGTCTGAAGGCGTGGCCGAGATGCTCAAGCCGATGGCGGAAGAAAAAGGCATTTCAATGCAGGAGGCGGGCGACAAGTTCGTCAAGGCCAAGCGGCCTTCCTCGATCATCCAGCGCATTGCCAGCACCGAAGAAGTGGCCAATATGGTGGTCTATACCTGCTCTCCCCAGGCTTCTGCGACGACGGGTGCGGCATTGCGTGTAGAAGGTGGGATTGTCGACAGTATTGGTTGATCGCCGCAAGGGTAAGATCGTTGTACAAAAAAGGGGCTGATTGAATCAGCCCCTTTTTTATTTTGAAGCAACCCATTTATTGCTTCATCAAACAGCCAAGCAGCCCGCTCCCGCAGATCAGTCTCGGCAGT
Organism: Halopseudomonas pelagia; assembly: GCF_009497895.1. Lineage (NCBI taxonomy): Bacteria > Pseudomonadati > Pseudomonadota > Gammaproteobacteria > Pseudomonadales > Pseudomonadaceae > Halopseudomonas > Halopseudomonas pelagia. Next base: position 955,302 of record NZ_CP033116.1, read on the forward strand.
ATCCCTCACCTGACTGCACTACCAAGCATTCCTGCTTTTCCGCTAGCCATTTCATGCCAGTGGCTTCGCCGTCACCGGCACGAAGCAGGTGTCTTTCGCCCTCGCGGCTGAAGCTGATCCCTTGCTCTGCTGCTTGGCCTTCGAATGTGCCGCTTTGATCGGCATCCAGGCCGTAACGCATCTCCAGCAGATAATGGCCAGGGCCTGCGGGCTGGTTTTTGCTGATATCCAGAACCAACCCTTCAACCCCGGTCCATTTTCCAACCCATTGATCAGTGGCCTGATAATCAGACTGGCTTTGCTCGGTAGCAGCAGGCGCCTGAGTTTCCTGGGTGTCGCTGTCTTCAGTACATCCGCTGAGCAGAATAAGCGCGCTCAGGGTGAGGGCTGTTTTGATCATGGTTCGTATCACCGCTGTTGGAAAGTCGTGAATGGGATTGCTGTATTGGTTTGTCGTTAATCATTTCCAGCTAACGAATAGGGTCTGCAAAGAAAAATTAGTTCAATGGGAGACGTCATGAAAGCAGAGTGGATTCACAATCGCCTCAGGCGCCGTATCACCCACTGGAGCACTTGCCGTCGCGCCTCGCGCTGATCTCTTCTCACCTGCTCAAGATCGATGCCTCCCCGCCCATCCTGGTATCTAGCGGGGATGCTGTCGTTAAGCGTATGGTCGATACCTACTTCAGCTCCGCCATTCTCGTCGCTTTGAGGTGTCGATTCGCCGTGTTGAAAGTACTGGATGTTGCCTGCATTGAGCATATCTCTGCCCTCTATAGCGTCGACCCTGCGAACAGGACAAGTGGATTATTTCACGGGTTTGGGCACATGCTAATATTGTTCTTATATGCAAGCTATTCCATAAATATGAGGACAGACTTTGCAAAAACGAACAGGTACACAGCCCGGTAAATCCACGCTCAGCCCCCAGAAAGCTCGCGGTCATCTGGCCTGGAATGATTTTGAACTGGTCCTTGCTATTGCAACCGCGGGCTCTCTGTCAGGCGCGTCGCGCGCTCTGGATGTGAGCCACGCCACTGTGTTCAGACGGCTGGGAGATATCGAGCAGCGCCTGGGCGTTACCCTTTTCGAGCGAAGCCGAAGCGGCTACCGGCCGACCCTTGCCGGGGAGGAGCTTGCCGATACCGCCAGGGTAATGGATGAAGCCGCCGTGGCCGCCGAACGTAAAGTGGCTGGCCGCGACCTGGAGCCAAGCGGAGAAATCTGGACCACCACCACCGACTCCTTGCTGATGGGGCTGCTGACGCCGCTATTCAAGCACTTCGGGCATAAATACCCGGGGATCGTGCTGGATGTTGCTGTATCCAACCAGCTATTCAACCTGACACGCCGCGAAGCTGATGTGGCTATCCGCCCCTCCAATCGCCCCCCGGAAAACCTGATCGGCCGATCACTGACCACCATTGGCCAGGCCATCTACGCGCATCGGAGTCTGGGTCTGACTCCGGGAACGTCCATTGCGACCCTTGCCAGCCAGCCGTGGATTGGCAGCGGGGCACGCCTGCAGGATGCGGCATTGAACCAGTGGATGGAAAAGAACAGATTGCACGCGGCCTGCATCTATCGCGTGGATACGTTGGTCAGCATCTTCAGCGCTATTCGCGCAGGTATGGGGTTGGCCGTGCTGCCCTGTTATCTGGCAGGCGATGATCCGGATCTGGTGCAGCTCACTGACCCCATCCCCGAGCTGGAATATGGCTTATGGTTTCTGATGCATCCAGATCTGCGAGGCGTAGTCAGGTTTCACGCCCTGATGGACTTTCTCACTGAATCCATCCGGGCACAAAAACAGCGCCTGGCCGGGCCCGCTCTAAGCCACCCAGCCAGCAGTTGAGTACAATGACGACAACGCAAAGCCTGGACGCCGAATGCGGCAACGATGCAAATGATCGAAATTAAACGCCCGCCAGAACTGCTGCGCTTACGTCGCCTTGCCCTCGCTGCGCAAGGCTTGCTGCAGGCTCAACCCTTCGGTCGGGGGTTGCCTGGGGCCCGTAACGCCATCAATCACATAGGTTACGTGCAGGTCGATACCATATCCGTGCTCCAGCGAGCGCATCACCATGTTCTGCGTTCAAGAGTGCCGGACTTCAAACCCGCCATGACCAACCAGATGTTGCGTGACGGTGATATTTTTGAGTACTGGGCACACGCGGCGGCTTTTTTGCCCATCGCGGATTTTCGCTTTTCCTTGCCCTACAAAAATGCCATCAAAGGCGGGCAGACGCATTGGTTCAAAAACCCTGATCGGAAGCTGATGGCCGAACTCCTGGCGCGCATCGGCTCAGACGGCCCGTTGCGATCCCGGGATCTGGAATCCGCTGGCCCAAAACGGGCAGGCTGGTGGGACTGGAAGCCAGACAAAAAGGCGCTTGAGCAGTTGTATATGCAGGGTGATCTGATGGTCAGCGCCCGCGAAGGATTTCAAAAGACCTATGATCTGACCGAGCGGGTACTACCTGCTCACGTTGATACAACGATGCCGAGTGTCCAGGAGTTTGCCGCGCACATTGTTGATCAGCAACTGCGCTGCCATGGCCTAGTCTCGCTCAAGGGGCTGACTTATTTGCGGCGTAATCCAGAACTACGCGAGGCGGTAAAAGAGCTGATTAAGGCAAGGTTGGCGCATGGCGACCTGCAGCAGGTAGTGTTAGCCGGAGGGGATGTATTTATTTTGCCAACCGGTGCGCTCGAACGTCCTCTTCCTCGGCTGAATAGCCGCATGCTGATCCTCTCGCCATTCGACAACAGTGTGATTCAACGAGACAGGCTCAAGGCGCTCTTTCAATACGACTATCAACTGGAATGCTACGTGCCGGAAGCCAAGCGTCGGCACGGCTATTTTTGTTTGCCGCTGTTATACCGGGATGAGTTTGTCGGCCGGATGGACTGTAAAGCCCATCGAAAGACACGTCACCTGCAGATCAAGACGCTGCATTTTGAACCGCACCGTTTTGCTGAAGGCTCTGTCATTACCGCATTCCTGGATGCCATTGCAGCGTTCTGTCGTTTTCAGGAATGTGATTCAGTCTCGCTGACTAACAGCGACCCGAAACACCTGACTCACGCTTTGTGCGACGCACTGAAAGCGCTGGACTGCAGTCCCCAATATCAGACCGGGAAAGCTCCTGGCCAAGCATGCTGAAGAAGCGACCCCGCCGGCTTCTCAGGAAATCTGCTATCTAAACCACAGATTCGGCAGAAAGATAACGATTTTGGGGAAGATCATCAGGGTGATCATGCCGACGCCAGTACCAATGCCAAAGAGGGCGAGGATTACGACGAAGCTGATTGAAGCCTGTGGGCATGCAGCTGGCGTACGCTGCGCCGTGGCAAAGTCGCCCGGCGCAGCATGCGTCTATCAGCTGTGGCTGGCTGCGGTCTTTGAGGTGTGCAGCGCAGCGGCATTGCGCATCAACAAATAGTGCAGCACGGCGCCGAGCAGCGCGCCCAGCAACCAGGCATAACCATGCAGTTCGCTGACCGCCGGCACCCACACCGACGCTACCGAGAATACCGAGGCAATAGCGAAGGAGATCATTGCCTTGCGGTTCCAGCCACCATCAAAGTAGTAGGTTGCGGTGGCCTTGGCGCTGAACAGATCCTGCAGGTTCAGGTGCTGCTTGCGCACCAGGTAGTAGTCCGCAATGATGATGCCGTACAGCGGCGCAAGAATTGCCCCCAAGGTATCAACGAACGCAGCAATACCCACCTGACTGATAAATGCCACCCAGAGCGCGCCAATAAAGAAGGCGATGGCGGCGGTGATGAAGCCGCCGGTGCGGGCGCTGATGCGGGCGGGTGCCAGGTTGGCGATGTCATAGGCTGGCGGAATAAAGTTGGCCACCAGGTTGATGCCCACGGTCGCGGCAAAGAAGGTTAGTGCGGCGATAATGGTCAGCGTCAGGTTGTCGACCCGAGCGACAATATCGGTGGGGTTGGTCAGGGTTTCGCCAAACACCACCACGGTGCCGGCGGTGATCACCAGCGCAATCAGCGAGAAGATTGCCAGGCTGACCGGCAGGCCGAGAAAGTTGCCTATGGTCATCTGCTTTTCACTTTTGACGAAGCGGGCAAAATCACCGTAGTTGATCACCACCGCCGCAAAGTAGGCGACCATGGTGCCGACTACCGCGAAGAAAGCCGCCACTGGACCGGTTTCATAAACACCACTACCGCTGAAAATACTGCCCAATTCGCTCAATAAGGTGGGGCCGGCCTGGTACCAGATGATCAGCATCAGCGCGATCATCACTACATACACCAAAGGGCCGGCCCAGTTGAGAAACTTGGTAATCCACTTCATGCCGCGTACGAAGAGCAACACCTGAAACACGCAGACCAGGCAGTAAGACACCCAGCCTATTGCGGTAATGCCCATGAAGGTGGCCGCATCAGCTGGCGTCTCCAGTACCGAGTTCAGCAGCAGGGCGACCGCCGTAGAGGCAAAGTAGGTCTGCACGCCATACCAGAAAATCGCCACAATCCCGCGCACCATCGCTGGAAAATTTGCGCCGCGCACGCCCATGCTCGAGCGGGCCATGACTGGGAAGGGGATACCGTATTTTACGCTCGGTTTGCCGGTAAGCTGCACCAGCCCCATCACGATAAAGCCCGCGAGTACGATCCCGGCCAGCACTGCCCAACCGTTCAGGCCGTAGGAGATAAACAGCGTCGCCGCGAGGGTATAGCCGAACAGACTCTGAATGTCGTTGGACCATACGTTGAAGATCTCGAACGCGCCCCAGGTGCGCTTGTTCGGCGGCAGCGGCGCCAGGTCGTCGTTGTACAGCGAGGGCTCGATATCCTGAATTTGAAAATCATCATTGTTCATGGGGCTGGTCCTTGCGTGTTGTTGTGATCGTTTTTGGCCAGGGCTACAGCTCCGCTACCCTCGCAGGTGGCGCAAGCAAGTTCTGTTCCGTGTTTACCGCGCCGCCCGGCAAGATTGTCGGGGCAGGCGAGCGCAAGCGGGAGCACTTAAAAATTGTGTACAAAATATAGCAGGTTTGTATTCAGTTGCAGCAGGCAAGGCGGTGGATCGCACAAATCCGGGGCAAACTGCGCGCCAAGGCGGTGCGCGTCTTGCGGATGAGCAGAGTCGCTGGTGATCAGGCAAAGGGGGAAATGAGGACAGGGAGTAGTGCCCACCTGCGCGTCCGGATCGCGCAGGTGGTGATGCAGAGTCTTACCAGTTATAGCTCAGCTTGGCGGTGATTTCGCGGCCGGGATTGTAGTAATCCGCGGTGCCGGAGCCGACTACATACTGCTCGTCCAGGATGTTGCTAATGTTGATCGCCAGATCTGTACCCTTGACGATTGGATAGTTGAAGGCGGCATCAAAGAGCATGGTTGAATCGCTTTCGGCGGTATTGGCCGCATCGAAATAATAAGAACCGAGGTAGCGCGTACCCAAGCCAACGCTCATATCGGTGCCGGGAAGACCAAAATAGGTCCACAGCGAGGCGGAGTGCTTCGGTACCTGGCCAAACTGGTTGCCTTCTCTGGATGCGTTGTTATCGCGGATAACTTCGGAGTCTATATAGGAATAGCCGCCGACCAGGCTCAGGTTATCGGTCAGTTCAGCCTTGGCTTCCAGATCAAAACCCCGAGCGCGCGACTCGCCGACTGTTTCCCGGTTGATGCTGCCATCTGGCTGTACCACAGCGATGGTCAGATTCTCTCTCGTCAGGTCATAGATGGCTGCCGAAAACAGCGCATTTATACCGGTGGGCGCATATTTGGCACCGACTTCATATTGCTTGCCGCGCTCGGGATCTACGCCAATCGTGGGCGGCGCGACGGATTCAACCATACTGATATAGGTGGAAATCTCATCGTTGACCATGTAGGTCAGGGCGCCTCGAAGCGAGGTTTCCGAGAAGTCATCCGAGGCGTTAACGCCAGAGATATCGGTGCTGGACAGATCCAGCTTATCGTGGCGCACACCTGCTGTGACAATGAAGTCGTGCAGCGAAATGTTTTGCTGCAAGAACAATGACTTGGTTTTGTAGTCCCGGTCGTTTGCGGCATAGATATTCAGGCTAGCCGGAGCACCGGTGTAAACCGGGTTGGCGAGATCGATAGGAGCAGCGACGCCATAAAAGGAACTGTCGTCGGTAGACGCATCACGATACTCGACGCCTGCCAGCGTGCTGCTGTCGAAATGCTCAAAGCGCGCATCGTACTGCAGCATCAGGTTACCAATAAGCTCGTCAGCATCACTGTCGGTGCCGAAGTAGCCACGGTCTACTTCGGTTCCCACACGAGTAGGGGAGTCGGTGATATAGACATATCCGAAATCATCGGTCAGCTCGCTGTAACGCAGATTGCTGCGCAGCACAAAACCGTTATCGAAATCGTGGGTGAGGTTGCCGGTAATGCTGGTGCGCTCGACATCGTGATAGTTGAAATCAGGCTCACCAAAAAAGTCTTTGCGGCTATATTCCCTGTCCCGGGGATAGCCGCCACTGTTGGGTGTGGTGTCCTGTTTAAGGTGATCCAGAATCACTGTGGCTGAGGTGAAGACGGTGGGCTCCCAGGTCAGGCCGCCCATGACAAATTCGTTGTCATCACGTGAATAATCGTATTCTCGCTCGCTGTCCTGGATTTTGCCGGTAAGGCGGTACGCCAGGGTTTCGTTTTCATTGAGCGAGTCGCCCACATCCAACCCCGCTTCCTTGTGATCAAAGGAGCCGTAGGTGAGATAGCCCTGACCAATACGCTCAAAGCGTGGCCGCTTGCTCACGAAATTGACCGAGCCACCTGGGTCGGCTGGCCCAAACAGAGTGGAGTTGGCGCCGCGTAGCACTTCAACACGTTCGTAGGCAAAGGGCTCTTCGCGCACACCGCGCATGGAGCCCAGCGTCAAGCCATCGCGATAGGTCGTCGCCTGAAAGCCACGGATGGTGAAGTAATCGTTACGGTCGTCGGTGCCGTAGTAGTCGGTAATCACACCCGGGGTATATTGCAGCACTTCTTCGGTCGTGCTCGCGCTGCGCTGCTCGATTTCCTTTTGGGTAACCACTGATACCGAGGCGGGTGTGTCGAGCAGGCTGGTAGCGACTTTGCCGCCAACCCAGAGCTCCTTGGCAACGACTGAGTTGGAATCATCATCAGCATTGGCTTTTGCGTTGACGATAACCGGCGCCAGGCGATACGGCTGATCGTTATTGGCTTCGTTTTTTTCCTGAGCGCTTGCGCTCATGGAAGCGGCTACCAGCGGCGCGCAGCAGAGGAAAACGGTAGTGGTACGTTGCCAAGGCGCGCGTGGCTTATTCAGCCCGGTTTTACTCTCAGTCATCCTAAGGTCCCTAGTGATTCAGTGGTTTTTGGCCCTTCGCTTTATTCTGCTGCGAAGGTGCCATGGCGGTTTGTGGCGGGGATTATAATACCAATTCTTTATCAGAACGATAGATATTCTCATTCGCAACAGATAATGGCTCGTAAAGCGCACGGCTTACAAGAAGTTCCTGGCTGAATAGGTGAGTGCCTGTCGGCTCCTTTGCCGTCCTCAGCGCCGACGCGGATATGCTAATGTCTGGCCAACAGGCTGGCGGGTCCCTGAACGCCGCATCGCAAGCCAGACTATTTTTAAGGAGATCCAGGTTGAAATATGAAGAGGTTGTACTGGGCCGTCGCAGCATCCGCGCGTTTCAGCAAAAGCCAGTCCCGCGTAGCGTGCTGGAGGAAGTGATCGAGCTGGCGACGCGCGCGCCGTCATCGATGAATACCCAGCCGTGGCACTTGCACGTTTTGTCAGGTGAGCCGCTGGACCGCATTCGCGCCGAGAATACCGAACGCATGCTCGGCGGTGTGCCGCCCTCCAAGGAAAGCCGGGGTATAGGTACCTATGAAGGCGAGCACAGAGATCGGCAGGTAGAGATCGCAGTGCAACTCTTCAAGGCCATGGGCATTGCCCGTGATGACAAGGACAAACGCCAGGACTGGATTTTGCGCGGCTTTCGCCAGTTCGACGCGCCGGTGTCCATCGTCGTGACCTATGACCGGGTTCTGCAGGACGGCGACATCGCCCAGTTCGACTGCGGCGCGCTGGTAAACGGCCTGGTCAACGCCGCCTGGTCCCGCGGCCTGGGCTGTGTGGTCAACAGCCAGGGCATCATGCATTCGCCTGTTGTTCGCGAGCATGCCGGTATTCCCGAAGATCAGGTGATCATGATCTGCGTCGCCATGGGTTACCCGGACGAGGAGTTTCCGGCTAACGCGGTGGTGTCGAAGCGTCGGCCTGTTGCTGAAGTGGCAACCTTCGTGGGTTTTGATGAGACGGTTTCATAGCGGAAACAAGTGTTTTGCTGGCGGAAATGGATGTAGTTGGGAGGCAGCGGTGGGCGCTGTCGGCGGGAAATGGACAGCTAAAGCTGCCACTTCACCGGCGTTTCGGGTTCATAGCTGCAGAACAGCCCCGTGCGTATTGCTCTGCGCAGATGCCGGCCGAGAGGGGCATGTACTGCTTCGACTTTTTTGATGGCGTAACGAATGCGCCAGGTAACGGTGGTTCTGGCCCGCTCTGCCATGCAACCCAGGCGCCGACTGCGGCCGCCGAGGCCTAGCGCATCGGACAGGGCTTCGAGCAGGCTATCCAGTTCCGCTTGAACGCGTTCACTGCGACCGAGGTCATTACGGTCCTCGGCTTCGGCCAGTTCCTCCTGTAATTCGCGGATGCGCGCCTTGTATCCGCTGCGGGCTTTATCATCCAGCATCTGGTCGCTTTTACCGGCATTTTTCACCTGGCCCGAGAGGTCGAAACAGTGAATGCTTGTGCCGGCACTGCGGATCAATACCAGGATGTCCTGTAGGCCTTTCATATCCGGCAGCAATACGCTTTGCCCGGCATAGCTGAGCATCCATCCCGCGCCCTGGCGGAGCATTGCCGACTCCTTGGTCGGCCCCGGGTTAGTTGCAACAGGCGCGGCCGGGGATGATTTCGACGCATCGATGCGGGCCATGGCTTCACGAACGAAGCGGATGTCTTCGGACTGGCGTAACGGGTTGACCGACAGCAGCCAGTCAATCGCTTCGCCGGGGCGAGCCTCCCGGTCGCCGGTGATTTTGGCGCGGAATAGCGCTTCGAACTTTCCGTACCAATGCCTGGCTTCTTCCATCTGCCCTTTCTGCACGTAACCAATCGCCAGCGCGGCTGGCAGATCGACCACCGGAACGTCCAGGCTACTACGGGCGAATTCGATCGCTTCATCAATACGCCGGGCCAGCAGATAAGGCACGCTGGCGTAGGCGGAATACCATTGCGGATGAAAAGGGTGCAGTCGAAACGCGCGTTCTGCGCAGCGTATGCTGGCGTCGTGATTACCCAGCAGGGCGTGGCACAGCGCGAGCTGGATCAGGCAGTCCGGATGGTTGGGCGACAGCGCCAGTGCGCGGTCCACGTACCAGGCGGCCTGGCCGAAGTCGCGCCGGTGCAGGAGTATGCGTGCGATCACCACGTGCAGCAGTGGGTCGGTGTCGTCCAGGGCCAGGGCCTGGTGAGCGAATTTATAGGCTTTCTCGCCATTGGCGTCGAAGGCGTGCCAGAACTGGCAGGTCCACTCATTGAACCAGGAGAGCGCCAGCCCGCCATAGGCCCTGGCGAAGTGCGGATCGAGCGCGATCGCCCGTTCGAACAGAACGCGTGCTGCGGCATCATCCTCGGCAGTGCCTTTGAGCAGCAGCGATTTCCCGCGTATCCACAGCTCATAGGCTTCCAGATTCTCAATGGCTTTGCTGCGCGATTCGAGCAGTACGGCATCTTCAAGCCGAGCGGCGAGGGCCACAGCGGTCTGCGCGACTATGTTGTCTTCAATGGCAAACAGCTCTGCCGCTGGCGCTTCGTAACGTTGGCTCCATACGTGGCGGTCGCTGTGGGATTCGCTGAGGCCGGCGGTGATGCGCACGCTGCTGTCAGTGCGACGCAGTGCGGTGCGCAGCACAAACGCCTTGCCGCTCTGGTTCGTTACTGGCGTTTCTGGCGCGGGCAACGCCTGCGCAGCTGGGGGTTGCCAACTGATCAGATCCAGCGAGCCAAAGCGCGCAAGTTCCACCTGCAGGTCGTCTGTAAAGCCTTGGGCGAAGATCTGTTCTTCGGCCACCCCGCTGGTGGTGCAGGGCATAAGGATAAGCGTCGGGTTCCTGGCAGCCATGTGCGTGCCCCTACGGATAGGTGGCACCCAACCACTCAGTCCCATGATCTGAGAATCGTGTGCCCGGTCGATTGAGTCTAGTCGTCTCACGATGTGAGTGCATCTCTCACGCCTTTAGTAGTGAGGACCCCGATGAGCAAGCGTTTGCTTCGCGACAGCCGGGCCCACCCTCAGTCACTTAAACTACGAAGGGAATTGAAGATGACCAAATACCGCAGCAAATTACCGCAAATGCACGGCCAGCTGTTTTTGACCGATGGCGGCCTGGAAACCACCCTGATTTTCCAGGACGGCGTGGATCTACCGCACTTTGCCTCCTTTACACTGCTCAAAGACAAGGCCGGCCGTGATCGGTTGCGCCGCTATTACCAGCGCTATGCGCAGATCGCGCGCGCCGGCCAGACCGGCTTTATTCTCGAGGCGCCGACCTGGCGCGCCAGCGCTGACTGGGGCGCGAAGCTCGGTTACTCGAAACAGGCGCTGGTTAAAGCCAATGCCGACGCCATCTTTCTGCTTGAAGAAGTACGGGCCACCTGCCAAAGCGCAGACATGCCGGTGGTCATCAGCGGTTGTATCGGGCCACGCGGCGACGGCTATAACCCCGCCGAGATCATGAGCGAGGAAGAAGCGCAGGCTTTCCATAGCCTGCAAGTGAACACTTTTGCCAACAGCGAAGCGGATATGATCACCGCCATGACCATCACCAACCTGCCCGAAGCTATTGGCATCACCCGGGCTGCCCAAACCGCCAGGATGCCCCTGTGCCTGTCTTTCACGGTGGAAACCGATGGCCGTCTGCCGACCGGGGAGACCCTGCGTACCGCCATCGAAACCGTTGACAATGCCACCGGTCACGGGCCAGTTTATTACATGATCAACTGCGCCCACCCCAGCCATTTCACTCAGGCGGTTGCTGGTGGTGAGCCCTGGCTGCAGCGCATCCGCGGCATACGGGCCAATGCGTCCAAATGCAGCCATGCGCAACTGGACAACGCGACCGAGCTGGACGCGGGCGATCCGATCGAACTGGGCCGGGAGTATGCGCAGCTGCGCGAACTGCTGCCCTGGCTCACCGTTCTGGGCGGCTGTTGTGGCACCGACCATCGCCACATTGAACAGATATGCGAGCACTGCGTAACCGAAGCTTGAGGCTGCCAGCACTGGCAGCGCGGCCGCTTCGGCGGCCGCCTTCCGTTGGAGGCACAGGATGATTTTAGTTCGGGGTGCGATATGCCAAGGCTACAACCCTACGTACGTGAAGCCGGATCCGGGCCCGGTGTGGTCTGCATTCATTCCAACGCCAGCAGTTCCTCCCAATGGCGTGGCCTGATTGAACTACTGGAAGCGACTCACCACGTGCTGGCGCCAGACTGCTACGGTTCCGGCAAAAGCTCGGATTGGAGTTCAGAGAGTAAAATCGCCCTGCGCGACGAAGTCGAATTTATCGAGCCGGTGCTGGCGCGAGCGAGCACGCCGCTCATTTTAATCGGCCACTCCTACGGCGCGGCGGTTGCGCTGATGGCAGCTCTTGCCGACCCGGATCGCATCAGCGCACTGGTGCTCTACGAGCCGACCCTGTTTGCCCTGATCGATGCCGAGAGACCGCCACCGAATGGCGCAGATGGCATTCGCGCCGCGGTGGCCGCATCCAGTGCGGCGCTGGACGAAGGTGATCGCGAACGCGCCGCCGAGCACTTTATTGATTACTGGATGGGCGCGGGGAGCTGGCAATCAACGCCAGCACAACGACAACGCGCGATTGCGGATTCCACCGTCAACGTGCGCCGCTGGGCCCATGCCCTGCTCACCGAGCCTACGCCGGTGGGAGCGTTCGCCGCGTTAAAGATGCCGATACTCTATATGCTCGGCGAGCGTTCACCGGAGTCCGCCCACGCCGTCGCCCGCCTCTTGATCCCCGTTCTTGCGCAGGTCCGTGTACTGGAGTTTTCAGGTCTGGGTCATATGGGGCCGATCACCCATCCAGAGACGGTGAACGCCGAGATTCTGGATTTTCTGGCGGAGGTGACGCGGGCTGATGTTCTGAACGTCGGGTAAAAACGATCATCTCAACCTGACAGCGTTCATCAGTTTCTCAGCCAATGCCCCGTTTATCTGCAACCGGAAGAGCGACCTCAATATCTCAGGCAACTCTTCAACAGTGATCAGGCGCTCCTGCATTGGCTGCTCCGGCAAAAAAATCTTTAGCCGCAAACCTGTCAGCGCATAGCGAACAGTGGCCCCGTTGTATTGCGCCACCAGTTGCTGGGTAAAGGGCGAGGCGGGGTGGGTCGAGACGTAGTAATTGTGGTGGGCATAGTCGTCGCGATAGTAAGGCTCGTCGCTGAACTGATAGATATTGAACCAGCCATCCTGTCGCCAGTAGCGAAGCACCCAATGATGCGCCACACGATCCAGGCGATAGCGCCAGGCGTCCTGGGTTACCTGGTTCCAGGCCTTCAGTTCGATGGGTTCACGCGGGCCCACGTTACCCACGCCAACGTCCACCAGCCAGGCGCTGCCATTCAACTGAACATTTAATAGCGTGTGACCGACGGCCGTCATCTCCTGCTCGCTGGTGCCCATCAATATGCGTGCGCTGCGTCCTTGCACGGCGAAACCCAGATGCTCCAGCACGGCGGCGAACAGGGTGTTGTGTTCGTGGCAATAACCGCCGCGGCCCTGACCCAGCAACTTTTTCTGTACCTGGAGCAAATCGATATCGATGCTTTCACCGGTGATGATGTCGAGATTCTCAAAGCTGATGGCGTCAAGGTGGGCCCGTGTCAGTGCGCGCAGGGTGGCGATAGTGGGTGCCAGTGAGCCCTGATAATCGATGCGCTGCAAATAGGCTTCCAGGTTCAGTTTGGCCGAGTCCCAGGTAGCGGAAGGGTGATTGTTGAGGATCTGAGAAAATGACGTCATGGTTTTGCTCCACCAAAGTCAGCCTTGTGGCTAGAATGGTCTGGAGTCTAAAAGTTGAAGTTAACTTGAGGTCAAGCGTTGGTGATGAAAAATACTGCAGATTCAGCTCAGCCCGTTCTATTGAGCATTGGCAAGGTGGCGCAACGCAGTGGCGTGGCAACTTCCGCGCTACGTTTCTACGAGTCCAAAGGCTTGATCAAGAGTGTGCGTAATGCCGGTGGCCAGCGGCTGTATCGGCGTGACGAGCTAAGGCGGGTTGCCATCATCAAGGCTGCGCAGCGCCTGGGAATCCCGCTGACGGATATCGCCCAGGCGCTGTCGGCACTGCCGGATAATCGCACCCCTACCGCTGCGGACTGGCGCAAGCTGTCGAGCCGCTGGCAGCAGCAACTGAGTGAGCGCATCGAGCAGTTATTGAAACTGCGCGATGCTCTTGATGGCTGTATCGGTTGTGGTTGCCTGTCGATGACAGCCTGCCCGCTACGCAACCCGGGTGATGAAGCAGCGACGGCAGGCCCGGGGGCCAGATTATTCGATAACTGAAGCTTCGATAGCTGCAGCGCTGACCCCGAGGAGGATCTACCGCTGCGCAGCCATCAACAAATGCTCAAAATCCTTCAGCGCTGCCGCCGCAGTTGCCAGCGGGCTGGTGACGCCTATCGCGGTGATTTCACCCATGACATCCGTATTGACCCGGATGGCTTTCATTCTGGCGGTTACCTGGGCAAAGGGGTGATTCAATGGGTAGGTCTTGAGTTCTACGCTGGCTTTAGTATTTCCGCCGTCATTTTGAATGCGTCCTATGAGTTTCGGCACTACACCCTCTGTTTTCCAGCGCTGAATATCGGCGGGGGAGATCTGGTCAATACCGTCGCGGGGGATGTCTTGCAGTTTAAGGCGTGCGCCAAACCCGGCATTGGCCAGGATATTGACCTTACAGGCGGTGTCCCAGCCTTCGACGTCGAAACGCGGGTCGGGCTCGGCAATGCCCAGGCGTTTTGCCTCTGCCACTGCGTCATCGAAGCTCATGCCGTCCATCATCTTGCTCAGAACAAAATTCGTGGTCGCGGTGAGAATGCCCTCAACTTCCAGCACCTGGCAGCCCGCGAGGTTGTATTGCAGCAGATCAATGGTGGGCAGGGCTGCGGAGGTGGCGCCGCTGATCTTCAATTGGACGCCGTTGGCTTTGGCCACATCCGCCAGGCCGGCATAATCAAAAACCAATGCGCCCTTGGAAATGCTGATGGCGTGCATGCCCTGGGATAGGGCTTGGCGAATATAGGTATAGCCGGAACCGCCCGTTTCGAAGTCGGTTGGCCCCGCTTCTATCAGCACATTGGCGTGTGAACCTTCTACAAAGCCAGGGCCGGTGATGCCCGGCTGCAACGGCAATGCTGAATCTGTACCCCAAGGTAGGCCGTCATGATCGATCAGCCCCGCGCGCGATCCGCATACGGCAACGATTCGGACGTCGGCGGCGTAAATCTCGCGATAGCGTTGCTCGCGCTCACGAATAATCTGGGCAACGGCTTTACCAATGGCGCCGAAGCCGGTGATAGCAATATTCCATCTTTTCATGGTGACCGTCTCATCAAGGATGTTGGCGGACAGCGTCACCTTTGATTGGTCAGTGGTTAACCGGAGGGACGAGTCCTGGTTATCGCGCCTTGCAAAAACCAGGACCTATCCTGCCTTACTTACTGATTGCGCGTCACTCGCCAAATGGTATTAGCCAGGTCATCCGCTACGATCAGTGCTCCGCTGGGATCAACCGTCACGCCGACAGGGCGGCCGCGGGTTTTGCCATCTTCATCGATAAAGCCGGTGACGAAGTCAATCGGATCGCCCACAGGGCGGCCGTTGGCAAAGGGTACGAATACCACTTTGTAGCCGACCGGATCGGGGCGGTTCCAGCTACCGTGTTCGCCGACGAAGACGCCATCGGAGAACTCGGCGCCCATGCCGTCGTCGGAGAAATCGACACCCAACGCGGCCACGTGGGAACCCAGGGCATAGTCCGGGGTAATGGCGGAAGCGACCTTGTCCGGATCCTGCGGACGAACGCGGGGATCTTCATGCTGACCCCAGTAGCTATAGGGCCAGCCGTAGAAGCCACCTTCCTGCACCGACGTCAGGTAATCAGGTACCAGGTTCGGGCCCAGCTCATCACGTTCATTGACCACCGCCCACAACTCACCCGTTTCCGGCTGAATGGTCAGCGCGGTGGGGTTGCGCAGGCCGGTGGCGTACAGTTTATGGGCGCCGGTTTCGGCGTTGATCTGCCAGACTACGGCGCGGTCTTCCTCCAATTCCAATCCACGCTCGCCAATGTTGCTGTTGGAGCCAATACCTACGTAAAGATATTGCCCGTCTTCACTGGCGGTCATGGCTTTGGTCCAGTGGTGGTTAATCACCGAAGGCAGTTTGGTGACGGTTTCCGGCGGGCCGCTGGCCTGGGTCTGGCCTTCTTCGTAATCAAAGCGCACCAACTCATCCTGGTTGGCGACGTAAAGCGTGTCGTCGATCAGGGCCAAGCCGTAGGGCGCGTTCAGGTCTTCAGCGAAGACAGTCTGCGTTTCGTAGGTTCCATCGCCGTTCTCGTCGCGCAGCAGGGTCAGGCGATTACCGCTTTTCACCGAGGTATTGCCCTGGGCCTTGATATAGCCGGCAATAACGTCCTTGGGTTTAAGCTTGGGCGCATTGCCGCCACGGCCTTCGGCAACCAGAATGTCGCCGTTGGGCAGCACGATGGTTTGCCGCGGAATCAGCAAGTCAGTGGCAATCGCGGTGACGCTGTAATTATCCGGCACAGTAGGAACCTGATCGCCCCACGGAGCGGGTTCAGCGATGGTCATGTTCGGCAGCAGACCGCGTTCCGGGTCCGGAATGGTCGGCTCGGCGCCATACAGCACCATATCATCGTCATTGCTGCCACAGGCGCTGAGCAGGATTGACAGGGTCAGTACCGAATACAGGCCAGGGCGGTTCATACGGCACCTCCTGTGCGGTGGCTGGAAAAGCGAACGGCAGTCGCGGCACATACGAGCAGCGTTACGATCACTGACAGAATCAAGCCCATGGGCATCGTTGCCCAGGCGTCCTTGGCGTGTACCAGCGCATTGATAAAGCCCATGATCCAGGCGGCCAGCAGCAGCACTATGTAGATCACTCCGTGGTCACCACGGCCCTCGGCATGGAACAGGCCGATGATGCCGCAGAGCAGGGCCAGACCGGCAAATACCAGACCGCCAGCGATGAGCCAGGAGGAAAAGTTGCTCCACTGAATCTCATAGCTCTGGAAATAAGCGATGTCACTGAGCAGGGCGCCCAGAAACAGCGGGATAGTCCCGGCAAGAAAAACAGCGTGCAGTGGATTAAGCGTCATATAGGAGGTGTGGTAGGGTCGATCGACAGCGGCAGTCATGACTATTTCCTTATTGTTGATTGACGGTACGTTAAGCGCCTTCCATGACCTTAGAAGCAGCGTGAGGCATTAAGTTCGGTAAAACTGTTTAGCCACCATTGAGTGACGCGCATATACATGTGCGCCCTACTGAGTAAAAATCCGTTCTCTGCGGTCCATACTGGGTTGCTATCCAAGCTACCGAATAAAGCCGTTCAACCCCATTTGAGGAATTTTCTGTGAGCCGATCCGCGCCATTCCATGTAGGTCTACGTGCCCTAGCCTGTGCCCTGCCATTATTGATAGTGGGTTGTGCCCAACAACCCAAGGCACCAGAGCCCAGCGCTGCACCTTTCCGCATCAGTTATACGGTTGGCCCCTGCTACGGTACTTGCCCGGTCTATCAGGTGGCGGTGCAGGCTGACGGTTTTACCTACTTCAATGGCGAGCGTCACACCGTGGTTGAAGGGCCGCGGCAGCGTAAAAACGAGACAGATGCGTTTCAGACCGTGCTGGATCAACTGGCGCAATGGCAGCCGGCGATGGGCGTAACGCAGGAAACGCAGGACTGCGAGCCACGCGCGACCGATCTGCCGCAGTATGCGGTGATCTGGACGAATCAGTCAGGCGACAAGGCAGTGCTGGAACACGATACCGGTTGCCATTCCGACAGCGCGCGGGAGCTGACTGCCGCACTCAAGGGGTTGGATGGCTTGCTCGGTGTTGATGCCTGGGTACGTGAAACACCCTGATATGACGGCAAGCTTGAGTGTCAGACAAGGGAGCGCTAATGCGGCGGATCGGCCTGATTTCGGATACCCATGACCTGCTGCGGCCGGAAGCCAAGGCCGCGCTGGCAGGATGCGAGCATATTATCCATGCTGGCGACATTACCGTTGCACAGGTGATTGACGAGCTGGCGACCCTTGCGCCGGTAACGGCGGTGCGAGGGAATAATGATCGTGATGCCTGGGCGCTGGACCTGGCCGAGGTCGAGATGCTGCATTTCGATCAGGTCTCGCTGTATGTCATTCATGATCTGGCGCAACTGGATCAGCTTCCGCCGTCAGCGCCGGTGCGAGTGATCATTTCCGGCCATTCGCACAAACCCTCGATTCGGGAAGCCGATGGCGTTCTACATGTGAATCCCGGTAGCGCCGGTCGCCGCCGCTTCACGCTACCGGTCACCGTCGGCGAGCTGTTGATCGATGGTGATCAGGTCAGCGCGCGGATCATCGAGCTTGCGGTCGCGCCTCCCAAGCGAAAGAAGAGCTGAGCTGCGGCAGCGAACTGATTTAGCACCTAAGGAGGGAGTGATGCTGGAAGGGGTATTTTTCGATAGCTGGGCGACGTTGCTGCGCACTTTGGTAGTGGCGGTGCTGGCCTATGTGGTGTTGATCGCGTTTTTGCGCATTTCCGGCAAGCGCACGCTGTCGAAGATGAACGCGTTTGACCTGATTGTTACCGTAGCTCTGGGCTCGACACTGGCGACAGTGCTGCTGAGCAAGGACGTGGCACTGGCCGAAGGCGCGCTGGCCTTTGCCATGTTGATTGGCCTGCAGTTCGTGGTGACCTGGTCCAGCGTGCGGGCACGCTGGGTGCGGCGCTGGGTCACCGGCGAGCCGCGTCTGTTGTATTACCGCGGCGAGATGCTGGATCAAGCGCTGCGTCATGCTCGGGTGACGGTCGACGAAATAGAGGCTGCGGTACGTGCTTCTGGCATGGCGACGCTGGAGCAGGCTGAGTCGGTGGTACTTGAGACCGATGGCTCCTTCAGCGTGATCAAAGCTCGAGAAGGCCGGCCGCCTGGTGTGCCGGTCGGTGTGGCGTTGCCGGGTAAGGCCAAAGATTAAACGGCTGCGGCCGCGCTCTGCTGTTTTCAGCAATAGCTGACCAAAGCTAAAGCGTTTCCGCCCCGCTGGGCTTCATTTGTTCACTGTGCGCAAGCATATCGGCTACCCGGCCCGCGAGTGCGTCGAGCGAAAAGGGTTTGGTCAATAGCTGCATATGCGGCCCCAGAAAATCAGCCCGATCCCTGGCACCGGCGGCGTATCCGGTCAGAAAGAGGACGGGTAGCTGGGGAGCTGCATCCTGGATAACTTCCGCTAGCTGTCGGCCATTCATGCCAGGCAAACCAACATCTGTCACTAACAGGTCTACGTGATCAAGCGCGTGGAAGTGCTTGAGGGCTTCTTCGGCGTCGCGTGACGTGGTTACCTCGTAGCCCAGTTCGCGCAGCACTTCCTGATTGATCAGGCGCACCGAGTCGTCGTCTTCTACCAGTAGAATGGACTGGCCCTTGCCGGGTACGGTTGCCCCTGATGCGGGTGGCGAGTCGGGTATCGCTCTGGGGTGTTCCGGCAGGATAATCGATACGGTAGTGCCCACCTCCGGGGTGCTCTCTATGTCCAGGCGCCCGTGACTTTGTTTGGCGAATCCATACACCATGGATAGCCCCAGGCCTGTACCTTGACCTATGGGCTTGGTGGTAAAGAACGGCTCCATGACCTTGTCCAATACCCCTGGCGGGATGCCACACCCGGTATCGCGGATCTCGATAACCACCTTGCCGGGTTCGTCAGAGCTATCCGACGGATCAAGTCGGGTACTGACGGTCAGCGTGCCCCCCTCTGGGGTCGCATCCCGGGCGTTGATCACCAGGTTGAGGATGGCGTTTTCCAATTGATTGGCATCGGCACAGATCCAAGGATCTTGGTCGGTCAGGTCGAAGTTGAGGCTCAGATGTTCCGGCACTGATCCATACAGCAGGTCCTGTAGCGCCAATACCAACTGATTGACCGAGACAGGTTGGGCGTTCAACGATTGCCGGCGGGAAAAGGCCAGCAATCGTTGCGTCAACGAGGCAGCGCGTTGGGCAGAGGTATTAGCCGCTTCCATAAAGCGATCAATACCGTCGGTATTACCCTTGGCCAGGCGCATTTTAATCAGATCCAGCGAGCCGATCACTCCCGTCAGCATGTTGTTGAAGTCATGCGCGATGCCCCCGGTCAACTGACCGACCGCTTCCATCTTGAACGAATGGCGTAAGCGTTCTTCAGCGCGCAGGCGCTCGTCGCTCTCCTTCTTCAGCTGTCCGATTACCGCCTTCAGCTCCTGAGTGCGGGCTTGCACCTGGATCTCCAGCTCTTCGTTGAAGCGTCGTAGCGATAGCTCCGCGTGCTTTTCTTCATTGATGTCGACAATCACCGCAGCCGCGCCAATGATTTCACGGGATTGATCAAACAGCGGCACGGCGCTGACTCGCCGCCAGGATTCGCCATCGTCTCCGGAGCGATGACGGAATTCGACACCGGTAGCACTTTCACCTCTCAGCGCTCGAGCCCCCGGGTACATGTCCGGCGCCAGTCTGTTGCCTTGAGGGTCCAGCCCCTCCCAGCTAGGCATTTCCTCGGAATCCTTAGATGGAATCACGCCGCGGGGCAGGTACTGCCGGTAGAGCGGGTTGCTGATCAGGGAGCGGCCCTGTTTATCCATAAAACTGATACCGACCGGCACATTTTCCAACAGAATATGCAGCCGGCCGCGTTCTTCAGCCAGCTCGGCAAGGCGGTCGCGCATGTCAAACTGGCGTTCGCGGGCGCGCCACGCAGCAGCAACGGCGCTCAGAAGCGAAGCCGAACTCAATGGCCTTTCCAGTACGACGACATGGCCTGCGGAGCTGGGCAGACGACGTCTCGCCAAGTCCGTATCGCGGCCGGATCGGCCCTGGCTGGAAGCCAGCAGAATGATGGGGATCTCGGACCAGGCGGGCTGCTGATCCAACGCATTCCCGAAGCAGGCGACATCACCGACAAGCGCTTCCTCGGTAAGAATGATCAGCCCGGTCTGTTCACCAATGGCAGAGGACAAGGACACAAGGTTCGGCAAAGCGCGCGTGGCGTATTTCTGCTCCAGCACTTTCTGCAAGCTCAACACATCGCCTTTGAAGGGGGCGGCAATCAGCAGCGTGCGGTTGTTGATGTGTTGCTTACTCGTCACGCGTGCGCTCTTCCATCAGGGCCGGTTCGTCACCTTGAAATTCCGGAGTTCCAGTCAGAACGCCGCGAAAATTCACCAGCGGCTGACCTACGCGCACGCCTTTGGAGTCAATGCGGATCTCGCGGATAGCGTCTTCATGGGCACCCGTTCGATGCTTCAAAATAGAGATCGCCTTGCGTAGCCGCCCTTGCGCTTCAAAAAAGCGGATGAGTATCACCGAGTCCGCTATATAGGAAACGTTCAACCGGCTTGCCATGGAGCCGACCAGCCCGCTTTGCGGGGTAATCAAGAAGGTCACCACGCCTAACTGACTCAGGTAGGAAATAAGCTCGTGCATCTGCAGAATCAACTGCTGCTCCTGCGGCATCGCGGCCATATAGCCATTCAGGCTGTCGATTACCAGCATACGGCAAGCACGCTGCTCCACCTGGGCGCGGACCTTCCAGGCGAACTCGCCGGGCGAAATCTCCGCTGGATCAATTTGTTCTATCAGTAGTTGTCCATTTTCCAGGTACTGGCTCAAATTCAGACCCATGCTATCGGCCCGATTAATCAGGGTCGCGACGCGCTCGTCAAATTCGTAGATTGTGCAGTTTTCACCGCGCCGACAGGCTGCGGCCAGATAGACCAGCGCCAAAGTGGTTTTGCCTGAACCAGGCGGACCCGTGACCAGCGTACTGGTGCCCCGCATGGGTCCGCCCACCAGCAGGTTGTCCAGTTCAGGAATGCCGCTGTCCACGGTTTCGGCGGTAAACTCCACATGATGCCGAGCAGCGACCAGGCGCGGATAAACTTCAACCCCGCCTTTGCGAATGGTGAAATCATGGTAGCCCGCGACAAAATCGAGACCCCGTAACTTCTGCACCTGCAGGCGTCTGCGCGCAGCGCCGAAATCCAGCGTCAGGCGCTCCAGAGTGACAACGCCGTGACACAAGCTATGCAGATGGTTGTCGCGCTCACCGTGCGATGTGGTCAGGTCATCTACCATCATTACAGTAATCGCCCGCCCAGCAAAAAACTGCTTCAATGCCAACACCTGACGCCTGTAGCGCAGAGAATCCTGGGCCAGCAGGCGCATTTCGGACAGGCTGTCGAACACCAGGCGGGTGGGCTTCAGTTCTTCAACACGCTGTTGAATCAGCTTGATGGTATCGCCCAGTTCGGCTTCCCAGGGATGCAGAATTGACTGTTCGTAGGCCTCACCAAAAACGCCTTCAGTGGAGGACAGTTCAAACAGGTCAATGCCGTCCAGAGTCCAGCCGTGCGAATGCGCAACGCTCTCAAGCTCTTCGCTGGTTTCCGATAGGGTGATGTACAGGACCGACTCGCCAGAGGCGACGCCATCGAGCAGAAACTGCAGGCCCAAGGTGGTCTTGCCAGACCCTGGGGTGCCTTCGAGCAAGTAGAGACGGTTGCTGGGCAACCCGCCTTTGAGGATTGAATTAAAACCATCATTGCCGGTTGAGACGATTGGGCGCGTATGTGGCATTTTTATCCTTTACGGGGAAAGTTTCAGTCCGCCAAAGCCCTTTTCCTTCACATATCATGGTGCCTAAAGCGGTCGTTGTTTTTTGGATGCCAAATCGGGTAAGGAGTTCAGCGCGACTCATGCGCGTCAATGTTGCTCTGCCTTGGCAGTATGAATTGTAGAAACCGCTCTTCCGCTACGGCGGGGCTGAATAAATAACCTTGATAGGCATGGCAGTCCTGCTGTTGGAGAAAGGCCAGCTGTTCGGCGGTTTCAACTCCTTCGGCGATCAATTCCAGCTTCAGGCTTCTAGCCATGGCGATAATGGCACGGACAATTTCCGCATCATTACCTTCCTGCGCGCAGTCGTGAATAAAGGATTGGTCGATCTTCAGCAGGTCTACCGGTAAGCGCTTGAGGTAACTGAGCGAGGAGTAGCCGGTGCCAAAATCGTCAATCGCGAAGCGAATACCCATGGCGCGCAATTCGTGCATTTTGCTGACGGTGTCCTTGATATTCTGAATGACCATGCTTTCGGTGATTTCCAGCTTCAGGCAGTGGGCAGGAATGCCGCATTCGCGTACGGCGGCGTCTACCTGCGCAACGAAGTCACTCTGACGAAACTGTCGGGGGCTGATATTTACGCTCAGGCTGAACGAGTCAGGGGCGACTTTGCACTCGCCCAGCAGCCGGGCGATAAAGTGGCAGGCTTGCACCAGTACCCAGTGACCGGCTTGCAGAATCATGCCGCTTTCTTCCAGCACGTGCATAAAGGAGCCTGGCCCAATCAGCCCCTTGTCTGGATGTTGCCAGCGTAGAAGTGCTTCTGCGCCAATTACGCGTTGGCAGCGGGCATCGATCTGCGGCTGATAATGCAGACAGAACTGCTGCTCCACCAACGCTTGGCGTAATTCGGTTTCCAGTTGCAGACGCTGGCTGACCACTACCTGCATCTGCGGTTCGAAGAAGGCCATACTGTTCCTGCCGTTGGCCTTGACGCCATACAGTGCCGTATCGGCATGCTTGAGCAGGTCTTCCGGGGTGTCGCCGTGCTGTGACCCCAGGGCTATGCCAATGCTGCAGCTCAATTGCAGGTTATGCCCCTTGATCGTCATGGGCGCCGCCACGGCATGCAGTAGTTGCTCGGCACTTGACCTGGCCTGTTCAGCCACTTGCTGGTGGTCGCCTTTCAGGCCGGTGAGCAGCACGACAAATTCATCGCCGCCCAGGCGTGCCACCGTATCGGCTTTACGCACCTGACCCAGCAGGCGTTGGCTGACCTCCTGCAATACTGCATCGCCACAACTGTGGCCGAGTGAATCATTGATGCGTTTGAAATGGTCCAGATCGAAGAACAGCAGCGCGCAGCTCAGACCATGGCGTTCACCCAGCGCCAGGTGCTGATGTATGCGGTCATGCAGCAGCAGGCGGTTAGGCAAGTCGGTCAGCGCGTCGTGGAAGGCCTGGTGCTTGATGCGCGCCTCAACCTGCTTCTGCTCGGTGACGTCCTTCAGGCTGGTGAGCGTACGCCGCTCATCGCCAATCAGAATGAAGTTGCTGGACGCTTCGCAGTGCAGCACGCGGCCGTCCTGAGTAACAAAATCAATAGGCTCGTTGCGCAGGCGATTATCCTTCAGAAGCTTAGCGATGGTGGCAGGACGCTTTTCTGGATGCCGCCAGAGACCGATTTCCAAAGCCGTCTTGCCGACTATATCCGCGCCTTGATAGCCGAATAGCTCGGTAAAGCTGCGGTTGATCTCGGCAATCTGGGCGCTTTGTTTTTCGAACAGCATGTAAGGTTCGGGGGAGTCCTGAAACAGCGCGGAAAACTTGGCTTCGCTGCGCTTGAGTGCCTGCTCGGAGGTGATGCGGTCACTGATGTCGTGGGCCATGAGGAGGCGACACGCCTGACCACTGACATCGATCAGTTCTGCGTACAGCAGGCAAGGCTTCAGTTCACCGTCACGGCATCTGAAGCGGGTTTCAAATTGGTCGATGCGGCCTTCGCGATTAACGGTTTCGAGCAATTGCTCGCGCTGCTGCTGGCTGCTCCAGGCGGGTATGTCGGCGGAAGAATGACTGATGATGTCTTCGGCACGCCAACCGAACAATTGCTCAAACGCCGGGTTGATCGCCAGTACTTCGTTATCGCTCACCCGGGTCAGGATGCAGGCAATAGGCAGGCGGTGGAACAGGGTAATAAAGCCTTCGTCGCTTGCAATGCGACTGCTCATGGGTGCCGCCAGAGCATGGGCGTTTGGGCATCTGCTGGATGAGTAAGCAGGGTCATGGTGATTAACGCTCTTTGTTTCTTCCCAAAGTAGCTGTTTGGCCTGGCGGATACAAGAACCCGAAATGGGTAGTCGGCGTGGATAGTCAGGCTCCGATGCTGACCCTTACCGCGCGGTAATCAGCTATCTCCTCGCGCACGTCCTCGCGGCCTCCGGACTGAACGTTTTGATAATGCTTCAGCGTTTTCGCCAGATACGCCCGCGCGACGCTTGCCTGCTCCGGGGTGTTCGCCCGCCATATATCGACTCCGACGGGACTGATATCGCATGTTCTGGCAGTTGCAGGCGACTCGGCGGATACCCGTAGAACCTCGTAGAAACGCTGGTTGTCTTTCACCAACACCTCTTCGCTCAGGCGCAAGCCGAGCCTGATCAGTTGTTGGCGCAGGTGGTACTCCTGGTGAACAGGGCACAGCAGGAAATCAATGCTGGCATGCGGGTGCTGCTCGCAAATGGCCTTGATAAAGCGGGTCATCAGATCGCCACCCACGCCGGCAATGATGATCAAATGTCTGCCGGGAAATCGCGCCAACGGCAAGGCGGCAGTGTCCAGGCAGTGCGTGTGCCATTGGCTGGCCTGACTTGGGCACGAAGCGTGCGGGTAAAAGTGCTCCAGCCTGGTCTGCAGCTGGCTGATCAGTTCCGGGAGGATGTCGACAAAGTGAATATGTGGCGCTGCCTCGCGCGTCAGCAGGCTGGCGCCCAGCAGGCCGTGATCGCAGCAGCAATCCCAGATATGCGCATAACCCGGGGCCACCATGGATTGAATTTGCTTGAGGCGTTTGCTGAGTTTCAAGTTCCGGCCTGCAGGGGCTGGCTGCTATTGATGCCGGACATTATGTCTGAATAGAACTGTTATGCCAGTGTGCGGTCTTAGTTATTAGCTGCGTACCATTCGGCCGTAGCTGCTTAACTTTTCTAGCGGTTTACTTTTGCGGTCAATATCAAATTGGAGTTGATTATGAGTCTTACAATCAAATCGTTGTTGCTCACTATGGCAGTTCTGTTCGTTGCAGGGTGTAACACTATGGAGGGCGCCGGTCGTGATATGCAGGATGCTGGCGAAGCGGTTGAGCGCGAGGCAGCAAACTAAGCGTTTTCGAATCCAGACTGCCCGGCTGGGAGTTTCCGCTCGGGTGGTCTGGTTTAGTTGCAATGGTTATCTCCTTTTTCCCCTACGTATTATCCGCACTCAGAACGTCTCTTCTTTATTATCGCTCAGTCCCCCTCTGCCGGATAATAGGGAACTATTCGTCGCTGTCATTAAAGTGTCCTGCACCTGAACTGTGCACCGAGTGCAGTGTCAATCCTGTAGAGGGTTGTCATCCACTAGGAGTCGAATCGTGACTTTTTCTATTGTTGCCCGTTGCTCGCGAACCGGCCAGCTCGGCGTCGCCGCCAGTACTGCAGTGCAGGCAGTGGGCAAGCTCGCCTGTCATGCAGTGCCTAACATAGGTGCTGTGGCTTCGCAGGCTGTGGTTAACCCCTATTTGGCCTACGATGCGTTGCGGCTGCTTGAACAGGGTGTAGAGGCGGGCGCCGCATTGAAACGGGTGCTGGCGCTAGAAAGCCAGCCGCAAAGCCGACAGGTGGGAATCGTTGACCATCAAGGCCGGGTAGCGGCCTGGACCGGCGCCGAGAACATCCCTTGGGCCGGGCATATTGAGGGCAAGCAGTGCATGATTCAGGGTAACCGCCTGGTCGGGCCTTGGGTGTTGGAGCGCATGCTGCAGGTGATGCACGATGTGGAATATCTATCATTGGCTGAGCGGCTGGTGCGCACCATTCAGGCTGGCGCCGTGGTGGGTGGTGACCGGCATGGTGAGCGCTCGGTAAATGTGATGGTATTTGGCGCTGAGGAATATCCGTTGTGTGACATCCGCATCGATGACCACGATCAACCGATGCAGGAGCTAGAGCGCTTGTTTGTGCTCTATCAGAACAAGGTGCTACCTGAAGTACTCAAGATGCCGCGGCGTTGCGACGTGCCCGCAGGGAGCGGTAAATATCGAGCGCTGGCTGAAAACACACGGCTGTTGATGCGCGGCAATTTGATGCATGCCTGAGAAAGCGTTGTTATCCGTGCCGTGATCAACCAGCCCCGCTAATATTCCGCAGCAGCCCGTCGCTGCCAGCATCTGCCGGAAAGAAAGTTTCCACCCGCAGCTCATCCGTGGTGATGTCTTGCGGTGTGCCAAAGGTGGATATCATAGAGAACAGGCGCAACTCAGCACCCCCGGCTGATAGCTCGATTGGTAATACCGGTGCAAGTGGCTGGCCAGGCTCCAAGTGATGCCAGCGCGACGGGATACTGTGATCGTGCTGAAGCTCACGAATAATTGTGGCCAAACCCGCGGATGGGCTGGCGGCCAGTTCTTTGTGCAGGCGTTCCAGAATCGCCGGGGCAACAGCCTCCCAGTTAGCGATCAAGGGCCGTAAGCCGTCAGCGTGAAAACATAGGCGCACCACGTTTCGTGCGCCGTCACCACAGGTCCTTTGCCACAGCGCTTCTGGCTCGCCAGCTAGCGACAGCAGGTTCGCCCATCCTCGGTTAGCCATCAGCAAATTCCAATCCCGGTCCACTACCAGTGCTGGAAAAGGATCATGGTGCTCAAGTATCAGCTTCAGTGCATCGAGTACCGGCACCATGCCGTCGGCGTCCAACTGGCTGCAACGAAATGCTTGGGCAAAGCCGGCTGCCTGCAGCAACGCATTGCGGTCACGCAGGGGAATATCCAGACAGTCGCACAAATGCAGCACCATCTCGCGGCTGGGATGGCCTCGGCCTGATTCCAGGAAGCTCAGATGCCGCTGCGAGACCTCACTGCTTAGCGACAGCTCTAGCTGACTCAGCCGCCGGGCATTACGCCAACGTCGCAACAGCCCGCCAAAGGCTGTGCCGACCAGTGCTGCTTGTTCCATTGCGTCAATGGCCATGTATTCGCTCCCGCTTGTTCACGTTCAATTCTCTGCACCCGAGAGCTTAAGTTAGGACAGACGTCTGTGCTGACGCAATTACGTGCCAGGTAATTGCTGCGAGCCAACACCAGGTTCAAATTGAATCTGTCTTCATTCAAGGAGAAAGACAATGAACCTGAAAATCGTAGTGACTCTGGCGGTGCTGTTGGTTTTTGGTGCGTTCAGTCTGGTGGCGATGAGCGAGGTCGGGTATTTGGGAATTTGGCTCGGTGGTGTTAGCGGCTGGGGGCAGGCTCAGATTCTTGCGGATCTGATCGTCGCCTGCCTGTTGCTGATGGTCTGGATCGTATTGGACGCTCGGCGCCTCGGATTGAACCCCTGGCCATTCGTATTGCTAACGCTGTTGGCTGGCTCATTTGGGCCGTTGCTGTACTTGCTGCTGCGTTTTATGAAAATGCCTCAGGCGGTAATTTCGTAGTCTGCTGTTCTTATCATCATCACCTACCTTTGACCGGCCTGGGATGTACCAGTGATGTTTACTGAATCCCAGCCGGTTAACGTACAATAGCGCCTGATTTCAAATGCAGGCGCGGCGCAATGGCGATTCAGTGGTACCCCGGACATATGCACAAGGCACAGAAGGCGATCAGGGAAGTATTGCCCCAGGTCGACCTGCTGATCGAAGTGCTCGACGCGCGCATTCCCTATTCCAGCGAGAACCCGGCGATCGCAGAGATACGCGGTGACAAGCCGTGCATCAAGGTGCTGAGCAAGACCGACCTGGCTGATCCCGTGGTTACCGCCGCCTGGCAGGAGCATCTGGAACAGGAGCGCGGGGTTAAAACCTTCGCGACCACCACCGAGCAACCTGGGCGCATCAAGTTGCTGGTGGATCTGTGCCGCAAGATGCTGCCGGAGAAGGAAGCCGGGGCGAAGAACATCAATGCGATGATTGTTGGCATCCCCAATGTCGGCAAATCAACCATCATCAACACCCTGGCCGGGCGAGTGGTGGCCAAAACCGGCAACGAGCCAGCGGTGACCAAGGATCAGCAGCGCATCAATCTGGGCAGTGGCGTGGTGCTGCTGGATACGCCCGGCATTCTCTGGCCCAAGATCGAGAACCCCAACAGCAGCTATCGTCTGGCGGCGACCGGGGCGATCAAGAACACCGCGATGGAATATGACGATGTCAGCTTTTTCGTCGCCGAATATCTGATCAAGGCTTATCCCGAGCTGATTCAGGCGCACTTCCAGCTTGAATACCTGCCCAGCACCGAACTTGAGTTCCTCGAAATGGCTGGTGCGCGCCGCGGTGCGCTGCGCGCGGGTGGCAAGGTCAATCTGCACAAGATCTGCGAAGTACTGATCAACGAGCTGCGCTCGGGCAAGCTGGGTTTGATCAGTCTGGAAACGCCAGCGTTGGTCGAGCAGGAGAAAATCGCGATTGCCGAGGCCAAGTTAAAGAAAGAATCCGAGAATGCCGAGCGCAAGAAACGTTTCAAGGAGGGTTCGCGTAACTCCGATCGCGCCGACCGCAAGGAACAGAAAAACCAGCCACCTGCACCCAGCAAGGGCACCGGCAGCCGCAATCATCCGCGCAAGAAAAAGTAACCTGCTGGCGATTGGCGGCGGCTTGCAGGTTTTTTCAGCTCACCTGCTCAAGAATGATCTGCCACTGCTCGTTGCTGACCGGCATCACGGATAAGCGACTACCGCGTTTGACCAGGGCCAGATCCTCCAGACCCGATAACGCTTTCAGCTCATCCAGTGGGATCAGACGCGGTAGTTTCCTGACAAAACTGAGATCCACCGACTGCCAGCGCGGCTTTTCTACGCTGCTCTTCTCATCGTAATACGCTGATTGAGGCTTGAACTGGACCGGATCCGGATAGGCTGCCTTGACCACTTTCACTACCCCGGCGATGCCAATATGTTTGCAGCTGGAGTGATAGATAAACACCTCATCGCCTACGGCCATCTCTTTTATGAAGTTGCGCGCCTGGTAGTTGCGCACGCCGTCCCAGGTGATCGGCGTATCCGGAGCCTTGGCAAAATCGTCAATGCCGCATTCGTCCGGCTCGGTTTTCATCAGCCAATGGGCCATGGGTAGTTTCTCCGGGGAGTGAAAGGGGCGTAATCTGCGAGCATGACATTCTCTTCCGAAAGTCCTGCGCTGCAAAGCCCTGGTCCTGCGAGCCCTGACCTGGCGCGCTTCCGTACCCCGGCTGTACGGCATCTGGCGTGGATGTGCCACACCGCACAGCTGCTCAACGGGCCTCAGGTGATTGATCTGCGCGCATATTGCCCTGCTGACCTGCAGATGCGGCTGAGCCATTGGGATGCTCACCCAGAAGAAGGGCCGGCCGCCTTGAGCCAGCCAGCGAATCGGCGTCTGGGTATGTATTTCGAAAGTCTTTACGCCTGCTTGCTGACAGATATTCTCGGTTGGGAATTGCTGATCAGAAACCTGCCGATCCGGCATGCGGGTATTACCCTGGGTGAGCTGGATTTTGTGGTGCGTAACGGCCACACCGGGGTGGTCGAGCATCATGAAATAGCGGTGAAATTCTACCTGGGCTATCTGCAGCCCGGTTCTACGGCAGATAACCAGCATGTGAGCTGGTATGGCCCCAACGCGCGTGACCGTCTGGACTTGAAAACCCGGCGGCTGCTGGATCAGCAAAGTCAGCGCACGGCGTTGCCGGAAACTACTGCAGCGTTGCAGCACGCAGGTATTGAGCAACCACAGGTGACCCGCATTTTCATGCCGGGATACTTGTTCTATCCGCTGGATGTGCAGTTGCAGGCAGCTGAATGGGTGCCGTTTGATCACCCGCGCGGTATTTGGGCCTATCTGGATGCCGCGGTGCGGATGGATGTGAGCCACTGGGTGCCGTTGCGCAAGCCGCACTGGCTGGGCCCGTGGGTGCAATCAGCCGCGCCCGACGAGCTTGAGCGCGACACTGCTCTGGCGGAGATCCGTGAACTGGCCACACCGCGCCTATTTGCGCGGCTGCAGCAGCATCCCTGCACCGGTGATTGGTGCGAGGCGCAGCGGATCTTCGTTATGCCGGCCCGTTGGCCGGGGATTTAACCAGCATCTCAACGGCTGGTTTCGCAGAGAACCACGGTATTGCGCCCGGCATCCTTGGCGCGATACAGCGCGGCGTCTGCCTGCTCCTTCAGCTCTTCCAGGCTGGTAGTGGGCCCCGGGGTACGGGCACATACGCCGACGCTGACGGTGACCACACTGCTGATTTCGGACAGGTTGTGTTCAATCTTGGCTGCTTCCACCGCTGCGCGGCAGGCCTCAGCCACCTGCGCAGCGTTATCCGTATCAGGTAGAACGATCGCAAACTCTTCGCCGCCGTAGCGTGCCAGCAGGTCGGTAGGGCGGCGCACCACGCCTTGTAGGATGCGGGCCACTTCCCGCAGGCATTCGTCTCCGGCGGGGTGCCCGTAGTGGTCATTGAACGGCTTGAAGTAGTCGATATCCAGCATGATCAGCGCGAGCGGTGTAGAAAGCCGTTTGGCTCGGCCCCATTCGTGTTCGAGAAACTGGTCAAAGTGCCGGCGGTTGGCCAGGTTGGTCAGTCCGTCGGTCAGAGACATTTTCTCCAGCTTGTCTTTCGCCTCATTGAGCAGACGGTTGCGATGCAGGTTGATCAATGCATATATCACCAACAGCGCAATAAAGAGCCCGCCTGAAACCATCACCAGGGCGGGGAGGTAGCCGCGCCGGCGATCAATATAAGTTTGCGAGGGCATGGCTTCTATGCGCCAGGCGCGTCCGGCGACATCGCTTAACGGCGTCTGGAAGCCCAGCGCACTTACCCAGCGAGAGTCACTGGGATCGGCGTTGCTGTAGAGCACATTGGGCTTTGCGTCGGTGATATCCACCACCTGAAACAGCAGGCTGGAGTTCTCTCCCAGGCCAACCGCCCGATTGGCCAACTCGCCCACCCGGAATACCCCATTTAAATAGCCGTAATGGGTGGCTTGGCGTAACTCAGAGGTATCGGGATTCCCACGGTACAGAGGCGCAAATACCAGAAAGCCCTGCTGAGTGTCCGGCTCCTGTACCAGCTTGATTCCAGCGGTAGCGACTAGTCTGC
Organism: Halopseudomonas pelagia; assembly: GCF_009497895.1. Taxonomy (NCBI): domain Bacteria; kingdom Pseudomonadati; phylum Pseudomonadota; class Gammaproteobacteria; order Pseudomonadales; family Pseudomonadaceae; genus Halopseudomonas; species Halopseudomonas pelagia. The sequence continues at coordinate 986,597 of NZ_CP033116.1, forward strand.
CGGTGTCGCGCGCGGTTTCCAGTGCCGCGAGCCGGAGGCTCTCGCTGGCCAGGTCAAAACCCATGGCTGCCAGATTCTTGTCCAGCGGTTCGATGAACTGGACGGGTACATACCAAGGCCGATTGGAAACGGGGACGAGCTGTTCGTCCGCATTGCGCTCGGTCACGCGCAGGCCTGGCACCAGGCGTTGCTGCACGCGCTCAAAACCCCTGAGGCTATCCCGGTTGATTACGGGCGCCCAGGCGAACGCCATGATCGCTGGCGAGCGGTCAAGAATCCCTTCGCTGAGGGTTCTGAAACGGTCGGAATGCATGCCGGGCATAATGTCCATTGCTGCTTTCAGCGCGTGCAGCACTTCAAGGTTGAGCAGCACTTCGCGCTCGAATACGGCAGCGGCTTGTTGGATATCGCCCTGAAACTGGGAAGCAATGGATTTGGTTTCTTCGTTATAGAGGCTGCGACTTAGCGCCGCGCAGATGCCCAGACCAATCAGGGCAAGCAGGGCTATGGCCAGGAGTGGGTGTCGTTTCACGCTGGCCTCCTGATGTGTGGGTGCAAATACTCTCTGCAACGCTTCAATTCGAGCAGGTCCTCGGCGCAACCTCGAAGTGCTGGGGTGCGCTAGTTTAGCCGTAATCGATGAATGTGGTTTCCATCATTTATCCATGAAGCCATGAAAAAGGGGCCGGTGAATGCTGGCCCCTTGATATGACGCACTCAGGCGCTATTCAGTTCCTTTGATCTCAAGCGGTGTCTCAAGTGCCCTTGACACCCTGGGCAATGCGATCACCGATGTTCTGGTCGATATTGCGCCAGTACTGTAGCGAGCGCTCAAGCACCGGCTCGGTGACTCCATCCTTGAGATGGCCAACGACGTTGGACACCAACCTGTCACGCGCGGCATCGTCCAGTACTTCACGGACCATGGTGCCAGCCTGGCCGAAATCGTCATCGTCGCGGCGCAGGGTATAGGCGCTGCGGACCATGTCGCCACTGGTAGCCCAGGTGTCCACGGGTGGGTTAAGCGATGGATCGGCTTTGGGGCCGCCCTTGGAGTTGGGGGCGTAGACCGGATCGGTCACGTTATCCATCCGCATCGCGCCATCCTTGCTGTAGCTGTTAACAGGCACATGGGGGCGGTTGACCGGAATCTGCTTGTAATTCACCCCGAGACGCGCACGGTGGGCATCGGCATAGGCGAAGATACGGCCCAGCAGCATCTTGTCCGGACTGGCGCCAATACCGGGTACCAGACTGTTGGGCTCGAAAGCGGCCTGTTCGATCTCGGTGTGGTAATCGGTCGGATTGCGCGTCAGCGTCAGCTTGCCGACCGTAATCAAAGGATAGTCACCGTGTGGCCAGACCTTGGTCAGATCGAAGGGGTTGAAGCGATAAGTTTCGGCATCCTTGAACGGCATGATCTGCATCTGCAATGTCCAACTCGGATGATTACCGTTTTTCAGTGCTTCGTACAGGTCACGGGTGTGATAATCCGCGTCCTGACCGGCGAGTTTGTCGGCTGCTTCCTGAGTCAGGAAGTCGATGCCCTGATCGGTCTTGAAGTGGTATTTGACCCAGAACTTCTCACCCTGTGCGTTAACCCACATGAAGGTGTGGCTGCTATAGCCATTCATGTGCCGCCAGCTTTTCGGAATCCCGCGATCACCCATCAACCAGGTGACCTGATGCGCGGACTCAGGCGACAAGGACCAGAAATCCCACTGCATATCATGGTCACGCAGGTTGGTGTCGGCACGGCGTTTCTGCGAGCGAATGAAGTGCTGAAATTTCATTGGATCACGCACGAAGAACACCGGGGTGTTGTTGCCGACCAGGTCATAGTTGCCCTGACTAGTGTAGAACTTGATCGAGAAGCCGCGCGGGTCACGCCAGGTGTCCGGGCTGCCACGCTCACCGGCAACGGTGGAGAAGCGCATGAGTACGTCAGTTTTGGTGCCGGGCTGAAACACGGCCGCCTTGGTATAGGCGCTGACGTCGTGAGTGACTTCAAAGTGCCCAAAGCCACCGCCACCTTTGGCGTGTGGTTGACGCTCCGGAATTCGCTCCCGGTTGAATTGCGCCATCTGCTCGATCAGATAATGATCGTGCAGCAGAATCGGGCCGTCTGGGCCGATAGTCAGGGAATGTTCGTCACTCGAAACCGGTATACCAGCATCGTTAGTAGTAGGTTTTTGCTCGTTATCCGCCATCATCAGGCTCCATTGTAGTTATGTGAATCCGTGAGGTGGGCTCTTGCTGGCCTAAGTTGCATCACGTAATCGTCGGTGTCTGGCATGTGTAATATTTGGCCTCTGCGCACCTGTAGATTGGAGTCACCCTGAGGCTATAGTTCAGTCGGATGGCTCGATTGGCCGCCACGGAATATGTTATGGCTGTAATAGGGAGTGAGGATTGAGCTGGCACTTGGCCTGCGAGGCCCGTCATGGCGGGGATAGAGTGGAATGGCGTGGAAAACTTTCAGCACGTTACCGTTGGTCGGACAGCTGTGCTCAGCCTGAACTTAGTCCTTAGCGTCGTCTCCAAATCTTACAAAGCATTTTTTGTGTAATTGCTTTAATTTGTATAGTTTTGAAATCCACGGCAAGGGTCGTACGCCGGATCGGTATAGCCTGGATGCTGACAATGTCCAATTCGATGAAGGACTGCGTTATGCAAGAACAGCTCTCTTCAACACCGCGTCCGGCCAAACCCGCAACGCGCAGTGTCCCGGTATCAGTTCCTATCCCTGCAGTTATTGAGGTAGTAGAACTACCAGACCGCCAACAGCGTCAGCTGGATGCGTTACGTCTTCACATCAATAATCTACTAGCTGATAAATGGGTGATTGCCAGTCGCAACCCCTTGACGTTGCAGCGTGGCGAGCAAGTCTGTTACGTATTGCACGGCATGTTGGTCTCGGACGGCCTGGTTTGATCCCGCGGCATCTCGGCTCATTCGGCAGCCGAGGTAGCGATTTCTCGTAGCGCGTTGACCAGCGTGCTGGGCTCCTGTGCGCCGGCAATCATATATTGCTGGTTGATGATAAACGCAGGGACGGCAGAAACGCCGGCTTGTTGATAAGTCGCCTCGTCATTCCGTACTGCCTGCGTGAACTCATCGGACTCCAGTATCTGCGCTGCCTCTGCCGCACTTAATCCAATTGACTCGGCGCAGCCAGCGAGGATTGTGGCATCCGCGATGTCGGCGGCTTTGCCGAAATAGGCATCGAACAGCGCCATGTTCATTTCAGTCTGTTTCCCCTGTTTTCCCGCCCATTTGACCAGCCGGTGGGCATCAAAGGTGTTGCGCGTGAAACGCTCCTGCATCCGGGTGAAATCCAGGCCCAGCTCCTTGGCAATGCTCATCATGTTGCTCTGCGCGGCCTCCATTTCGGCTGCACTGCGGCCATATTTGCGGCTTAGTGCCTCCAGAATCGGCATCGGCTCGGCGTCCGGGTCCGGGTTCAGTTCGAATGCATGCCATTGCACCTGGAAGTCCAGCTCATCGGCCAGTTCGCGCATGGCCAGCTCCAGCCGTGCGTAGCCGATGGCGCACCAGGGGCAGGCGATGTCGGAGACGATGTCTATTTGCAGGGTTTTCATGGTGAACTCTCGCTGTTGGTCTTAAGTCTATTGTTCAGCTTACACAGAAATGGGTGCGGTTTGTTTCAGATCCTTCATGTACTTACAGACATTTTGCATACCGATAGTTCAGCCGGCACGGTTGGGCAATGAGCCTGGCTATTGCGGTCATTGGCAGTGGTATCGCTGGCCTGGCGGCGGCCTATGGCTGTCAGCGCAACGGTCACCAGGTTACGGTATTTGAAGCGCTGGACGGTCATGGGATGGATGCGCATGCATTGACGGTGGAAGGCGGTTTGGTCGATGTGCCGCTGCGGGTCATGAGTCGCGAGTCCTGGCCCAGCGTGCTGGCGCTGGCCGGCGCGGTCGGGGTAGGTACTTATGAGGTAAGCACCTACAGCTCCTGCAGTTGGCGTGATCAAAGCACCTGGTTTCGCAGCGGGCAGCTTCCCGGGTGTGATTGGCCCTTTGTGGGCTCCTGGCGTTACTTGAACGGACATGCTCTGCGCATTGCCTTGGGTTTACGCAGGTTAGCCAAGTTGACCCGCACGTTGGACGCCCAGCAGTCTTCGCAGACACTCGGCGAGGTGCTCGCTGAACATCCGCTGGATCCGGTGTTCTGGCGCGGTCTGGTCTTGCCGATCCTGACTACCGTCTGCACCTGTGATGAAGAGCATTTGCTCGCCTGGCCAGCGCTACAACTACTCCACCAGTTGCACGCCATTGTGCATGGCTCCACATTGTTGCGCCTGCAAGGGGGTACTTCCGCATTGGCGCAACGGCTGGCGCAGAATTTGACCTTCTACTCAGGCAGTTCAGTGTCTCAGGTGCTGAGCGAAGATCAGCGTTTCCGCGTGTGCAATGAGCGAGGCGAAGGCGGTCTATATGATCGGGTGATTGTTGCCACGCAGGCCAACCAACTGGACTTCCTCCAGGACCAGACATTCGCCGAGGAGCGGTACATTCTCGGCGATATTCGCTTTGCCGCGGGCGAGCTGTGGGTGCATCAGGATCTGCGCTTCCTGCCAGCCAGATCGGCTGACTGGACCGCCTTGAATTTCCAGATGGACCGGCAGATGCACAAGGCGATGTTCAGCGTACTGGTCAATCAGGTTGAGCCCAGCCTGGCAGGCCGCGCGCCGGTAATGCAGACCTGGAATCCGCTGTTCGAGCCTGACCCACACAAGGTATTGGCGCGGATACCCTTCGAGCGAGCGGTAGTGCATCAGGGTACAGCCAAGGTTCATGAGCATTTGCGTCAGTGGCACGCTTCGCCCGGGCGCAAGGTGTTTTATTGCGGCTCCTGGGCTCATGAGGGTGTGCCGCTTTTGGAATCGGCAGTACGCTCAGCTGAATCCGTCGTTGATGCTATCGGTGGAGTTCAATCATCTGCTATCTGATTCTGTTGTCCTGTTATTGCGTGGGGTGTCATGACGCTTGTCCATAGTTTTGCTCCGTTGGCGCGGCCTGATGCCGCCTGTCTGGTGCTCGGCTCGATGCCCGGCAAGGCCTCCCTGAAAGCGCAGCAATACTATGCGCACCCGCGCAATTATTTCTGGCCGTTCATGGAGCTGATTCTCGGCATTCAGCCGGGCCTGGCCTATGCCGAGCGCTGTGAACAGCTGCTGCACAAACGGGTGGCGGTGTGGGATGTGCTGAAGGCGTGTACCCGCTCTAGCAGTCTGGATGCCGATATTATTGAAGCATCGATCATCCCCAACGATATAAGCGGTTTCCTGCAGCAGCATCCGCACGTCAGGCAGTTGTTCTTCAATGGTGCCAAGGCCGAATCCAGTTTCAGGCGCCACGTATTGCCTGGTTTGCCAGACGCACTGCGCAGCCGAATCCATCTTGTACGTTTACCTTCTACCAGTCCGGCCAACGCGTCGGTGCCCATGGCGGTAAAACTGAGTGCCTGGCAGCAATTGCTCGAAGGCGCGGACATTCCCTGATCGGTGCATGGGTCTGCAGATCAAAGCCGGCGCCAATGTCTTTCCGGGCAGGGTGGCGGGCAGTTGTGCCATCCAGCCCCCGGAGGCTGGTGGCAGCGCAGAACTTTGTGCATGCTGTGGCTTCGCTGACGCCCGTACAGCTGTCATCCATAACCCAGGAGCCGCGCATGTCCGTCAGACCCAGTGTCGCCGAGTTGAATGCCTTTTTTAAGCGTGAGTTCCCCCAGGCTCGAGTCCATGTTGATGAGCTTGGCCCCGGTGCCGCCCGAGTCCGACATCACGTGGGTGATGGAGAGCTGCGGCCAGGCGGTACGGTCTCTGGTCCGGTGATGATGACGACTGCGGATGTGGCCCTTTATGCGGCGATTCTCGGTGAGATCGGCCTGGTTGCACTGGCGGTAACCACCAATCTGAATATCAATTTCCTGCGCAAACCGGTGTCCGGCCGCGACATCATTGGCGTTTGCAAGCTGCTCAAGGTCGGCAAGACCCTGGCAATTGGTGAAGTGGCTCTGTATTCCGAAGGTAGTGACGAGCCCGTTGCGCATGCGGTAGGGACCTATGCGATCCCCCCGCAACGCTCTGCTTAGCCGCGGTATTCGCGGCTTTCAGCCGACTACAACTTCGCTGATCTGAAACACCGGGGTCAGATCCGTGTAGTTGGGCACATCTGCGGTCAGCGTTCCGGCATGCGGGCCGAAGCTGCGCTGGAACACCTCTACTGACTCGCAATAGATATGGCACATGGCGATATAAGTCGCGTCAGTGCCCGGCGTGGCACCGCTCAGGCCTTTATCGACGGTGTAATGGTCGCAGGCATCGCCCATCAATTTTTTAACCAGCGGCATGTGTGTGTCGCGGTAATAATCGTGGTTGAAACGCGCGCCGGGTTTGTTCGGGTACATGACACTGACTTTGATCATGGAGTGCATCCTTGTGGTGGTCCAGCCAGCCTAGAGCAGCCCGCGCGTGGCGGCAAGGCTGTTGCCCTCAGGGTTGTGAGCTGTCCTTTGTACCCTGTTCGCTATCGGGCAGTTCGCGTTGCCATTCCGGCGGCATCCATAGGTGGCGTAAGCGTTGTTGCAACGGCTCGCGGCGGGCTACGTCACCAAACATATCGCGATATTCGTGCAGCCAACTGGCGAGCAGGCCGGTGCTTTCCGGCTGGCGTACTATGCCGTATTCAATCGGTTGATCCGCGCGCTCCTGAGTGAAGGTGCCGAACAGCCGATCAAAAATAATAAACACGCCGCCGTAGTTGGTATCGATATAAGCGGGATTACGGCCATGGTGTACTCGGTGATGATTCGGCGTATTGAACACGTACTCAATCGCCGGGTGCAGTCTGCCGACCAATGTGGTGTGTATGAAGAATTGGTAAACCAGAGACAGCGCATAACAGATGCCGATCCATACCGGGTTGAAACCGATCAGCGCCAGAGGCACATAAAACAGCCAGCCGCCGTTGAAAATATTGGTGGCGTTCTGGCGCATAGCGGTGGAGAAATTCATTCGCTGTGAGGAGTGGTGAGTGACATGCGCGGCCCATAGCCAGCGTACCCGGTGCGAACTGCGGTGCATACAGTAAAAGCACAGGTCGGTCAGCAGCCACAGCAGCGCGCCGGTCCAGACCGTCAGTTGAATATCCAGCAGGCGGTAACGATAGGCCAGTGCGTAGACCGGAAAGGCGATCAACCCGGCAAACAGCAGTTCGGTGGTCTGATAGCCAGCGCCTAGCATAAAGTTGCGCAGCGATTCTGCACCGTCAACCAACCGCGGATCATGGCGAATCTTGAAATACTCCCAGGCAAAGACGCCGATAAAGATAGGCGTCGCCAGCATGAACACCAGCTGCCTTTCATCCAGTGCCAGCCAGGGCGGCAGCATATCCAGGAGTTGTGGCAAACCACTTTCACGCCAGAGGCTGTAGAACATCTCGGAAAATGTCATGTTTTCTCTGTGTAGCTGTGTGATCGATAACTCATACTGCGCCCGCAAGTGAAAGTCATATTGACTTTTCATGCCATATTTTTGACTCTACATGCCAATGATTAAAACAGCTATTAGGAGAACAGGCATGGCCATGCCGCTGCGGGTGACAGGCTCATGGGTGCAGCTGCTGACCGATTGGCTGGATCAGGAAGGGCTGCCCGCTCCGCAGTTGCGCAATCTATTGGATAGCCGTGGCCCGGCAGATATTGTGCCGTTGCCTGTCTGGCAGGGCATGCTGCAGCGCGCGGTCAGCTTGCGCCCCGAACTGCCGGCACCGGGTCTGGCTATCGGGGCGATGATTCAGCCGCGGCATGTCGGGGTGCTGGGTTATTTGATTCTTGCCTGTACCACCCTGGGGCAAGCGATGCAGGCCTACCAACGCTATGAAAGCCTGTTCTATGGTTTGAACGTGATGCAGCTTCAGCATCGTGGCAACGTGATCCGCGTGCAGTGGCCGGCCGAGGCATCTACTGGCACGCTGGCCGATACAGTTGCCATCGCGGCGATGCTGACATTTCTGCGTCGCCTGGTGGCCGAGCCGCCAGTGCCGGCCGCAGTGCATTTCGCATTCCCTCAACCTAGCGCCGTGGATTGTCAGGTCTATCAGACTTTCTTTGCTTGCCCGGTGCACTTTGCCTCGCCGGTGACGGCGGTTGATTTGCCCTTGGCCGACCTGAAAAAGGGACTGCCGCGCAGCGACGCCACGGTGCTTGGGTTGCTGGATAAGCAGGCTCAGGCCATGGTGCTGGCGATGCCGGATGGTGACCATTTCGATCGGGCGTTGCAGCAGGCTATGGTGCGCTTGATGCCGGAGGGGCAGGTAGCATTGAACCGAGTGGCGGCAGAACTGCATTTGTCGGTACGAACACTGCAGCGGCGCCTGGAGGTCAGACAATCGAGCTGGCAAGCCTTGCTGGACCGTACGCGTGAACAATTGGCCGGGCATTACTTGCTGGACCCGGCTCTAACATTGAGCGACATAGCTCTGCTGCTCGGATTTTCCGAGCAAAGCGCCTTTAATCGAGCCTACCGCCGCTGGACTGGTACAACACCGGCGCGGGTGCGCCGTGATCACCGGTTGCCGTTATAGGTCGGACTACCGCGGTGTGCTTAGACCAGATGCACCACTTCACGTGGGTCGAAATCTTTCCAGGTGCCTTCTTCCAGGCGACCCTCGGCCTGCTCGACATCCATCGCGCCTTGGCCTTTCAGCGTACGCACGGCCGAGGCCAGGGCATCATCCGGCGCATCATCACCATCGATACGCACGGCCACATGAATGCCCGCATGCCGATCCGTTATCTTGCGCGGGTTCTCGCCGTCATCCACGGCCTCATCAACTTCAGATTCTTTGTCAGTGCTGCTGACTGCACCTGCGAGCGAGCCGGTATAGGCACCTACGCCCACGGCGGCTGCCAGACCGGCAGGGCCGGCGACGGTAGCTGCTGCGGCGCCTGCTGCCAAACCGGCAGCCGCCCCCAGGCCGCCACCGGTAGCTGCGCCTTTGTCGGCGTCACGTGCGCCGGGCGAGTCGTCGTCATCACCACCAATAGGGTAAATGTCATGCTGACCGTCGGGGTTCACGTAAAACAGTGTCATCGCAGAAGCGGGGAACCCGGCCCCCTGTAATGCGCGCAATGCTTCCTCGCCCTGATCCTGTAATTCGAATCGTCCGGCAATAATGGTATTCATCCTGTCCTCCTGGAATAGACCGCATTTGGACATCCCCCACATGGTGCAGACGGCATGCCCTACCAGAATCTTGACTCGCGAGGGCGGAAAAGGTCGCAATTAAAACGTAACAAGGGATTTAATACGCATCAAAACACAGCATGAGGGAGAGGTAATGACCAATGCAAAGTGGTTCGCCGATATCGAGCTGGGTGCCGGCAGTGTTTCCCTGCGGCCCATGGTGGCGTCAGATGCCGCAGCGCTGGTCGATGCCGCAGCTGACGGACAACTCTGGGAGCTTTGGTACACCCAGGTGCCCTCTGCTGACACGGTAGATCAGTATGTCGCCTTCGCGTTGGCGGAGAAGGCCGCTGGCCGGGCGCTGCCATTTGTGGTGCTGGATGCCGACAGTGGCCAGGTGATTGGCAGTACGCGTTACTGCAATGCTGACCCCGAGCATCGCCGCTTGGAAATCGGGTACACCTGGTACGCATCGCGGTACCAGCGCACGCCGGTAAACAGCCAATGCAAATTGCTGTTGCTCGAGCATGCGTTCGAGGTATTAGGCGCGGTAGCGGTAGAGTTTCGTACACATTGGCATAACCAGCGCTCCCGCCAGGCCATAGCTCGCCTGGGCGCCAAGCAGGATGGCGTACTGCGTAATCATCGGATTGAGGCGGATGGCGCTCGCCGCGACACAGTGGTGTTCTCCATCCTCGACAGTGAATGGCCTGCCGTGGCCAAAGCATTGCGCTTTCGGTTGCAGCGCAGATGATCTCGGTGGGTTTCGGCGGCCAATGTGCGGTAAAGTCCGCGCTGAACCATCTCGTTTGACCAATGTTATTTGACCCATCCAACTGATGCTTTGGAGCACTACCCGCATGTCCTATATTGAAGAATCGCTCTCCGATGGCGAAAAGATCGAATCGCTGTTCCAGCTGCACTGGTTTGCCCGGGTGCCGATGATCATCTGGATCATCCTGGCTATTCCCACGCTGGGTATTACCTTGCTGCTGGCTCTTTATGAGTACCTGAAACTGCGCTCGATCGAACAGGGTGTGACCAACAAGCGGGTGATTTTGAAAACCGGGTTTATCAGTCGGCATACCGAAGAGATGAAGCTGAACTCGATTGAAACCGTGGAAATTCGCCAGGGCGTCATGGGCCGGATGTTCGGTTTTGGCACCATTGAAGTGACCGGGCGCGGCATCAGCGACGTGGTGTTCAAAGGTGTCGATGAGCCGATGGTGGTCAAGCGCCGCATCGAAAGTGTGAGCAATCCGATCGCCTGAGAGTGCAGGTTTCTAAAGCGCAGAGTGGAACTGCAGAGCCTGTTTCAGCCTACAGAATCAATTTCTGCCTGATTCAACGGTCTGAAAGCACCGGGCAGCAGAGCAGGGTCCAGCACGATGCTGCCCATGCTCTCGCGGTGCAGACTGAGCACACGATTGCCGACGGCGTGGAACATGCGTTTGACCTGATGGTAGCGACCTTCATAGATGGTCAGTCGCGCCTCGCATGGTCCCAGCTGTGCTAGTTGGGCGGGGGAGGTAGTCAGGCCTTCAAAGGTGAAATAGATACCCTGGGCAAAGCGCTCCGGCGTGTCGGCTGAGATAGGTTCTGCGGTAGTTACCCGGTAAATCTTGGGGATCTTGATCTGCGGTGCGGTCAGACGTCGTGACCAGAGGCCATCGTTGGTCAGGATCAGCAGGCCGGAACTGCCCCGGTCCAGGCGCCCACCAATGTGCAGTAGCGGGCGCAGTGGTTCTGGCAGCAGTTCCATCACCGTGGTGTGCAACGGATCGCTGGTGGCGCTCAAATAGCCTACGGGTTTATGCAGCATCAGGTAATGCGCGGTAGTAAGTGCTTTGATCAGTGTGCCGTCCAGGCTCACCATCATGAAGCGATCTATTTCCATGCGCGCATCGCGCACCACTTCTGAATTGACCTGCACCCGCCCGTCGGCGATCAGCAGGCGGGCGCTGCGCGCGCTATATTGGCTGTGGTTGCTGATCAGGCGGTCGAGTCTCATGGGCGCGATTATAGCGGTATAAAGACGGTCAGCGTTCTGGCCTTTGTTCCGCTGCGCAGTGTCCTAATGCCGCAGAGTGTTCTAATATTGTTGAAGGTATGTGCAGCGATGTTTATAAACCACGTTGTATAGCGATACCTTCTAACCATGCAAGGATGCACTGATGTCACGTTCACGGAAGATTGGCCGCCGGTGTCTGCTGGTGGTATCAATATGTATTGCCCTTGGCGGCTGCGCAATGGGCGGCTCCGAGCATCGCAGCAGTAGTGTGGTGTCTTATCTTTACCCTAACCAGAATCAACCTGAAGCTGCCCGCGCGGACACCGATCCGTTGCTGCCGATGCGTATAGGGCTGGGCTTCGTGCCCGAGCAGGGCCTGAGCCATCAAGCATTGACCGAGCGCGATAAGGCCAGTTTGAAAGCCACTGTCGCGGACTATCTCCAACAGCAATCCTTTGTTCGCCAGGTAACGCTGGTACCTTCCGCCTATCTCAGGCCGGGCGGCAGTTTTGGCAACCTCGACCAGCTGCGAAAGATGTATGACATCGACATCATGCTGCTGCTGTCCTACGACCGCGCTCAGTTCGTTGGCGCCGAACCGGCATCGATTACCTACTGGACACTCGATGGCGCCCAACTGATCAGTGGCGCGAGGAACGATACCTATACGCTGCTGGACGCCGCGGTGTATGACATTGCCAAGCGGAGAATGCTGTTCCGCGCGCCAGGCTCCAGCCTGATTCAGCCGCAGCCTGACAACTTGACCCTGGCCGAGCAGGTTCGGCAGGACAGTCTGCTTGGTTTTGCCCAGGCCAGCTCCGACTTGATGAGCAATCTGCGTCAGCAATTGACCCTGTTTCGAGCTCAGTTGGAGCGTCCCGCGGGGCACAGCACAAAAGCGGATAATCCAGTTAGCCACCGTTCTGCGCATTAGCGGTCGGCAACCGGTCCTCGCTGCTCTATAGTCGGCATAATAAAAACAGCTTCGAGATTGCGAGTGATTACATTTCTGAGTGAACTCTGGTCTATCGGTGCCCAGAACAAACACACGTCACTACGCCGGCAAATTGCCCTTAGCAATCAGATAGGCATGCTCGGCGCTGTGGCTACATTGCCGTATCAGGTGTTTTACCTGATCTACGACATCGGCTTTTATTGGGCGGTTTTCAGCGCCAACCTGGTGTTCATTACCGCCTATCTGTCGGTCGTGATTTGCAACGCTGTGGGACGTCATTCGCTGGCGCGGGATCTTGCGCTGAGCGTGGCCTGCACGCAAGTCTTCGTGGTGACCTTGCTGATCAGTTCGGCAGCGGGAGTGCAGCTGTTCTACTTCTCTGTGGGCGCCTTTCTGGCACTGATTTACAGCAATATGAATTCGCGGCGGTTCTGGTTGCAGTCAGCAGGGATCGGCGCCTTGTTCATTATCAGCCAGTTTCTGTTTACTCCAGCTCGCGCGTTAACGCCGGTGCCGTCACCCTTTGTCGACATCATGTTCGGTGGCAGTGTGCTGGGTGTGCTGGCGTTGTCTGCGGTGATCTCTTATCTGTATCGCCGGGAGATCGAGCAGGCCGAACTTGAGCTGAAGCTGAACAACCGCAAGCTGACTACCCTCAGCGTCACCGACACGCTCACCGGGTTGGCCAACCGTCGCAAGCTGGATGAGACACTCCTGCGCGAATGGGAACGCACGCGCCGCAACGGTCTACCGCTGTCGTTTATCATGTGCGATGTGGACCACTTCAAGATCTACAATGACAACCTGGGTCACCAGGCCGGGGATGTCTGCTTGCAGCAGGCCGCCAGCATCCTGCAGGAAGCACTGGTGCGCCCCGGCGATCTGGTAGCCCGCTATGGCGGCGAAGAGTTCGCCATTGTGCTGCCTGATACTAATGCCGTGGGTGCGCACCAGGTAGCGGAAACCCTGCGCCAGGCCGTCGGCGCCATGCGCATCCCGCATGTACCGGAGGAAGGGGTGGCCTTTCTCAGCGTCAGCCTTGGCGTTACCACGGTGGAAAGGCCTGGGCCCGATGAGCTGCCGGAGATACTATTGAAAAAGGCTGACGAGGCGCTGTACATGGCCAAGGCGAACGGCCGGGATCAGGTGGTGTATCTGGCGTTAACCGATCAGCCGCTACACGCCTGAACCGTTCAGCGTCTGAAGTTGACGTAGCGCCGGTGCGGATTGCCGCCCCGCCAGATAAAACCCTCGAAGTAGTAATGCACGAAGGTGATTGTCAGCATTAGGATGGTTACCGCCGAATACTCATGGTAGCTGGTGAGCAGGAAGGCGATGCCGATCGACGCCAGCGGCAGCAGTACCACTGGCGATAAGCGGGTAAAGGCAGTCAATCGATAGAGACTGTTGACCTGCTGCTGTTTGTTGCGATTGCGGTCATGGGTAACGTAGACCATGTAGGCGGTCACATCGTGAATCACCCGCGGGATCAGAATCACGAACAGCGTATAGCCGATCTCATTGATCAGCAGTGCTGAGAGCAACAACGCGACATTGCCCCACAGATACCAGACGCCGATCCGATGCCGGGAGGTCGGCGTCAGCCGTACCGCCAGCACCACCAAAGCGGCACAAATACAGGTGGTGGCGTAGGTCAGCGCATCGTACAGCTCGATACCAAAAATATTCAGATTGCCGATGTATTGCTCGCCATAGACATTGATATAGATCGCGAACCCGGCCAGCACCGATAGCCACTTCCAGCTTTTGAACGCGCGACTGGGCGGCGTTGCCATCATCATCAGCGTCAGACCCAGCTGTTGAGCCAGCACGTGGTAGATGGTGTAGAACGCGAGAAAAATAAACAACAGGTTATAGCTCAAGGGCTGCGGGCCGAGAATGCCGGCGCTGGCGACGCCAGCAAAGATCAGGGTAGGCCAGAGCAAGGTGCTGCGATAGTGGGCGAGGTACTCGCGGTCGGCCATGGTCACCAGGCTGGCGACGATGTGCGGCAGGCCGAAGATCACGGTCCAGAACGGCCAATGTTCAGGCTGATCCGGAATGTACTGGCGCAGAGCCTGGCCATTGAAAATCCAGGCATCGGTAATCACCAGCAGTACGGATACCGGAATAATCGCATAGAGCGCCAGCAGCCAGCGGCAGTCAATTACATGCAGCAGCTGTTCCTGCACGGGCAGTGCTTGTTCTTGAGCGGACATAAGGCAAAACACTTCGGCGGAGAATGGTGGGTGTCCGCCGAGTTAAGCATAGGAAGATCGGCCTACCCATCACCCGTCTGGGGCATCTGGCGCTGACTGTGATCTGGCGCTGCTGGCCAAAGCGCCAATCAGTAGCGCGCGATAGAGCTGCTCCTTGATCCCGGTCGGCTTGGCCAATTGCATGCGCTCCAGGCTGGCGATGTCGGCTGCGCTGAGCCGGTAGCCGATACCCTTCGCGACCATACGCAGCATACCCAGGGTGCTGCCGGCGAGCGGCGCAAGGATTGATAGACCGACCGCCAGGTGTTCCTCGGCGGCGGTCATGCCGCTGCCCAGCGGAAAGCTCGGCAACTGTCCGGCGTTGAATGCAGGCTGCAGGGCTTTGGCGATACGTTCAGGTGTGTTCTGACGGTAAGGCAGCGGGATCTGATAATCCGCGGCGATTTTGCCGGCCTTCTTGGCCTGGGCCAATAGCGCGGGTTGAAAGGCTGAATCGCAGATATTGAGCATGGCGGCGATCACCTCGGCATCACTCTTGTCACGCAGATCCGCCATGCCGTATTCGGTAATCACGATGTCGCGCAGGTGCCGGGGAATGGTGGTGTGCGGGTATTCCCAGCAAATGTTTGACAGGGTTTTGCCCTTACGGGTGCGGGTCGCCTCCAGGGTGATAATCGAGCGTGCGTCTTCCAGCGCAAAAGCCTGGGCAATGAAATTGTACTGACCGCCGACGCCGCTGATGACCTGATTATTCGCCAAACCGTCGGACACCACTGCGCCGCCCAAGGTAACCATGATCGCGCTGTTGACGAAACGTGCGCCGCTGCGCGCCTGGCGCTTTTGAGCTTCGTCACCGTACAGCTGATTGGTGAAAGACACCGGCATCATCGCAATCTTGTCGCGCAGGGTGGCGGGCATCTCGGCCAGGCGTTGATGGAATAGGGGGCTGCCGATAAAAAATCCAGCATGAACAACGGCGCCGTCCACTTCACGCTTCATGATGCCGCTGTCGATCAACTTGAGAAAACCTTCAACCAGCATTTCGGTCACCCCGTAAAGCCCCTGGTCAAAGGGCGCGAGGTGCAGCTCCCGAGGTGCTTCGCGCGGGCCATCCAGCGCCGCTGCCAGTTGCTGGAACAGCGCATTGTGCTGGTGGCGGAGCAGCAGGCTATGGGTGATGGCATCACCGATCGAACCGATGCCGATTTGCAGGCTGCCGGCATCCGGGATCAAGCGCGCCACTTGCAGCCCGATGGCATAGTCATTCAGCCCGGCAGGTTTGTTCGGCGGGGAGAACAGCGGGAACTGCACCGCCTCGCCGTGCAGTATGTAATCGAAATCGCTGGCGGGCCGGTCCGCATCACCGCGCATAAAGGGCAAGGCGGTATTCACCTGTCCAACGCTGATGATCGGCATTTCGCCGCTGCGCCTGCGGTCCAGTAGGTCGGCACTGATATCCGGGTTGCAACTCAGGCTGTAGCGCTGCGTTGCACTAAAAGCCGCGCCATCTGACTCGGCTTCCAGCGGGCTGACCAACTGCAGAATCAGATTAACCCCTTGGCGAATCAGGGTGTCCAGCGCGTGGGTATAGTTCAGCGAAGTATAGGCCTGTTGCGCCAGGGGGACGCCCAGCCATTGACCCGGCTGCAGAAAGAAATCCACCACGCGAATATTGTCGGGCAATTCTCCGCTGCGCACGGCCTGGGCATATTCCAGAGCCGGATAATCATCGAACAGCCGCTGCGATAATGGCCCAAGGAATCGCGCCTGGATCTCGCTGCCGGCTCGGGGCTTTTCCAGGGTCAGGGCGGTAAAGATGGTCAGCGAAATGGACGCGTCTTCCCGTGCCCGGCGATACAGACTGTTGATCAGATGATTGGCTTTGCCCAGGCCCAGTGGCAGGCCCACCACGACGCGTTTGTCGAGGCGATCGAGCAATACGTCGATCAGGGGTTCGCAATCCGTGAACAAGGTGGGGCTGGTCGACATGAAGGCCTCAGTAGGGAGTGAATGCTAATGCTCGCTGTATTGGAACACAGGCGGCGGGGCTAGTGGAGAGGGAGTAAGTTGGTACTGATGGCAAAGACGGCACACACTAGCGCCGCTGGCCGGACTTTTCAGGTTCCGGCTCAGCTGGTTCGGTGGTTCTGCTGGGTAGTGCGACAGAGCAGGGCAGCAGAGTAGTTTAATCCTGCGTGCTCGGCTCCAGTAATCCCTCACTCCAGCCGGGGTCGGGAGCAAAACGCTCGCCGTGGTCTTCCTGCAGATCATGCAGACGCTTGATTATCTCGCTCACTCCCCGCTGTTGTGCGTAATGCAGCGGCCCGCCAGTAAAAGGCGCAAAGCCGGTGGCAAAGATCATTGCGCCATCGAGTAGCTCGGCATCGGCGATCACTTCTTCTCGCAGGCAGGCCATACAAGCGTTAAGCATCGGCAGGATCAGGCGGTCCAGGGTGTCCGTGGGGGCCGGTTTGCGCGGGTTGCGTTTTTTCGGTTTGCCCTCGGTCCAGGTATACAGGCCCTTGCCGGTCTTGCGCCCCAGATGGCCTTTTTCCACTTTGCTGCGCAGCCATTCCGGCGTTTCAGGCTGATGAGGATTGACGCGTTCACGGAGCATGTCGGCCACATCAATGCAGACATCCAGGCCGACCTGATCAGCCAGCTCAATCGGGCCCATGGGCATGCCGAAGTCGATCGCCACCTTGTCGATGGCTTCAGCGGGCACGCCTTCATCCAGCAGGCAGATGGCTTCGACCAGATAGGGCGTCAGCGCACGGTTAACCAAAAAACCCGGGGCGCTGGCCACCGGTACCGGCAGCTTGCCGATCTGGTCGACGAACTGGCGGGCCCGGCGGAAGATGGTGGCATTGATCACTGAATGGTTGACCACTTCGACCAGTTGCATCTTGGCCACGGGATTGAAGAAATGAATGCCGACCAGGCGCGTCGGGTCCGACAGCTCGCCGCGAAGGTCCTCGAGCAATATGCTCGAGGTATTGGTAGCGAGGATCGCGCCGGGCTTCAGGCGCGGTTCAATCGCGGTATGGATTTTCAACTTCAACTCGAGATCTTCGGGCACGGCTTCCAGTACCAGATCAGCTTGTTCAACGCCGCTGTTGTCCGGGTCCGGGATCAGCCGGTCGAGCACGTCGCGTGTTTCCGCACTGGACAGGTGTTTGCTCTCGCATAGCTTTGCCGCGTTGCCAATAGCTTTGGCAATCGATTCCGGGCGGGTGTCATGCAGGCTGACGCGTAACCCTTGTAGCGCGCACCAACCGGCAATGTCGCCACCCATGGCGCCGGCACCGATTACGTGCAGGTGTTTGATCGCATCACTGGAAAGGCTTTTCGACTTGCCCTGTTCCTTTAGTTTCTCGCGCAGAAAAAATACCCGCACCAGATTGCGCGAGGTCTGGGTATTCAACAGCTTGGCAAAAGACAGCAATTCGGCGTGGATCATACTGCCGGGATTGCCCGCATGCTTTTCCCATAGGCTGATCAGCGCTTCTGGTGCCGGGTAATGCTGCGGTGGCGCCTGTTTGGCGGCCTCGGCGCGCATGCGCCGACCAACCAGCTGACGCACCCAGGCATACAGGAAGGGCTGCGCGCGCCAGTCGCTGCGGCGCCGATGCACTTTACCCTTGATCGCATCTTCCAGTGCGCCAGCCAGGTGGCGTTCTTCCACCAGGCGATCAATCAGCCCCAGGCTCAGCGCTTTGCGGTCGTAGGTATTCTTGCCGGTGAGCATCATCTGCATCGCGTCCAGCGGCGGAATCAGTGCCGGCAGTCGCGCGGTACCGCCGAGCCCCGGATGCAGGCCGAGGAGGATCTCCGGCAGGCCAAAGCTGGCGCCGTGGATCGCCAGACGATAGTCGCAGCACAGCGCCAGTTCGAGCCCGCCGCCCAGTGCGGCGCCGTGAATCACGGCGATGGTCGGACAGGGCAGGTCGGCCAATTGCTGGATGAGGATATGCGCGTCGCTGAGCTTGTTGATCACATCGCGTTCATTGTGTAGCTGGCGGAATTCGCTGATATCCGCGCCCACGCAGAAGCTGCCGGGTTTGGCCGAACGGATGACCAGCGCCCGTGGCATTGCGTCCTGCAGGCTTTCGATGACCTCGCCGAGTTCGCGCAATACCTCTTCGGAGAGTACGTTGGCGCTGGCGCCGGCTTTGTCCAAGAGCAACCAGGCAACATCGCTGGCATCACGGGCCAGGTGCCAATTATTCCAGCGTTTGTGGATGGCCGAGCGGTGCAACAATTGGGTGGCATTAATAAATGGTCCGAGCTCCATATGACGATCTTTCAATGCGCTGTAGACGGGTCCTGTCATGGTCGAGCTCCTAAACGGTTTCGATCAGCATGGCGCCAGCCTGGCCGCCACCGATGCATTCAGTGGCGATACCGCGCTTGAGGCCGTTGCGATGCAGCGCGTTGATCAGATGCAATACGATGCGATTGCCGCTGGCGGCCACCGGGTGGCCGAGGCTGATACCACCACCGTCGATATTCAGGCGCTTGTGATCGATGCGCCCCAGAGGTCGCTCCAGACCCAGGACCCGGCGGCTGAAATCGGCATCATCCCAGGCTGCCTGGCACGCCAATACCTGAGCGGCAAAGGCTTCGTTCAATTCCCACAGATCGATATCCTGCATGCTGTATTGGTGGCGCTTGAGCAAGGCGCTGCCGGCAAGTACCGGGCCCAGTCCCATGATCTCCGGATCCAGCGCCGCCCAGTGACTGTCGACGATTACCGCGCGGGGTTTGAGGTTGTATTTCAGCACTGCCTGCTCGGAGGCGAGAATGACCCAGGAGGCGCCATCGGTAATCTGTGAGCTGTTGCCGGCAGTGACTTTGCCATAAGGGCGCTCGAATACCGGCTTGAGTTTGCCCAGTGCTTCCAGGCTGTTGTCCGGGCGCACGCCGTCGTCGGCCTTGAGGATCTTGCCCTGCGGCGTGATCGCGGCGACCACTTCGTCATCCAGCCAACCCTGTTCTTGCGCGTGAGCGAGGCGCTGGTGGCTGCTCAGCGCGTATTCGTCAGCGCGCTCGCGGCTGATATTGAACAAATGGGCGAGCACTTCCGCCGTCTGGCCCATGTTCAGTTCGACTATCGGATCAGTGAGGCCCTTGACCAGACCCACTTCGGGTTTGAGAAATCCCGGACGGAACCGCAGCATTGCCCCGAGCTTGGCCGGCAGATTGCTTGCGTTCTGCGTTTGCGAAAACCATTTCACCGCCGGTTGCGAAAACAGCAGCGGTGAGTGGCTCAGCGCTTCGGTGCCCCCGGCGAGGATCAGGTCGGAATTGCCATTGCGGATGTATTGCGCGGCCGTGTCGATTGACTGCATGCCCGAGCCGCAATTGATCTGTACGGTATAGGCTGGCATGGCTTCGCCCATGCCCAGGCGCAGAGCGGCAACGCGCGCGGGGTTCATCTCTTCAGCTACCACATTCACGCAGCCGAGAATCACCTGATCAAAATCCTGCGGCGAGAAGGGCTGGCGCAGCAGCAGCGGGCGTCCACATTGCACGGCCAGGTCCACCGGAGTAAAAGGCCCGCGACGACCTGCTGCTTTCAAAAAGGGCGTACGAGCGCCGTCGATAACATAAACGGGCTGTCCCGCTGCGGGCGGCTGAGACTCAGTAGCCATCGTGGATTTCCTTTTTCACTGTCATTTTCATTTACCTCAGGCTGCGTGCAGCCTCGCAAGTTCCCTGATGCAGTGGCCCGGCATACCGTTGGGCAAGTGAGTGCAACTTTTCAAAACACCCCATGTCACGGTACTGAGTGGCTATCTTCAGGGTAGCCGTACTATTCACAAGCAGGAGACATCCCATGCAAGTAAAAGACATGATGACAAGCAAGCCCGAATACATTGATGTGAACGCCAGCATTCGTGAAGTGGTTATTCGCATGCAGGAGCAGGACCGCGGGTTCACTCCTGTAGCTGAAGGTGATCGTATTGTGGGTGTAGTCACCGACCGCGATATTGCGATGCGCAGCATGGTTGATGGCAAGATGCCGGATGACAAGATCAATACGGTAATGAGCAGCAAAGTACTCTACTGCTTCGAGAACGACGATATCAAAGACGTGCTGCAGAACATGTCGCAGAACAAAGTCCAGCGGCTGATTGTGTTGAATAATGAAAAGAATAAGGATTTTGCCGGCGTCATTACGCTGAGCGATGTCGCCGAACATTGCAAGGACGGCGATCTGGCTCAACGAGTGGTGAACTGTTGCCGCCATTACCATTGATAATTCATGAACCCAGTAAGACCCCGTCTGGTTGCAGTTTTGCTGCCTGACGGGTTGGTCCGTCATTCTTGTGCGTAACAGGCATTGCAGCGCGCCACCTCCGTACTTTTCAACTGCCGTTGATAGCCCGGCAGGGCAATTCCTCCCGGCTCTCAACTCTGATGACGGGACCCGTAGCCGGGTGAATGGTGGGGTGATATAAACATGTACGCACCGAGGTAACGCTGCTCAGGGAGGCAATGTGGGGAGTTGGGTTGTTCAGGTAGCCGAATGGACGGTGGCCTTAACCGAGTTGATCGGCTTGGCCATCATTGCCTTCACCGCAGTTTATTCAATTGCGGTAGCGGCTTTACATGGCGCCAAAGGCTATGACGCCGCGGGCATCTTTCGTGAGGTGCGTCAG
This sequence comes from Halopseudomonas pelagia, assembly GCF_009497895.1. Classification (NCBI taxonomy): domain Bacteria; kingdom Pseudomonadati; phylum Pseudomonadota; class Gammaproteobacteria; order Pseudomonadales; family Pseudomonadaceae; genus Halopseudomonas; species Halopseudomonas pelagia. The sequence goes on from NZ_CP033116.1 coordinate 1,007,664, forward strand.
CGCCTGGGCCGCGGGATATTGCTCGGGCTGGAGTTTTTGATAGCGGCAGATATCATCCTCACGGTGGCTGTGGATCTGACCTTCGAATCCGTAGGGGTATTGGCGTTAATTGTACTGGTCCGTACCTTCCTGAGTTTCACCCTGGAGGTCGAGCTGACCGGTAGCTGGCCCTGGCAGCGCAGCAGTCAGGAAAAACCAGAACAGGACTGAAAGTGCTTGCCTTGAGCGCTGCCTCGCGTTCAGCATGGGTTAATTCCGCAGCTCGATCTGCATTTGACCCATGCCGCCGCGCAGGTACTTTCATGCTCAGTTCACCACCCCGGATTTTATCCATCAACGCCGCACGTCGGCGCAGCATCGCTGTGGGCGCGAAATCGCAGCAAACCGGACTGTTCAAGGAACCTTTGGCGGGGCCGGTAATGATCGATGCCAATGGGCTGCCTGGCGATGAGATCATCAACAGACGTTTCCATGGCGGCCCGGATCAGGCGGTTTATCTGTATAGCCAGCAGGATATCGACTGGTGGGCGGAGCAGCTGCAGCGCGAAATCGGTCCCGGCTTTTTTGGCGAGAATCTGACCATCAGCCACTGGTGGTCAGAGGTGCGTGTTGGTGATCGCCTGCAAGTCGGCGATCTACTGATGGAAGTGACTGCGCCGCGGGTACCCTGTGCGGTGATGGCCGCACGGGTGGGCAACCCGGCTTTCGTCAAACAGTTTATCAAGGCTTGCCGCGGCGGTGCCTATGTTCGGGTGCTGCACGCCGGGCCTTTGAGTGTCGGTGACAGCCTGGACGTTGCGCGGGTCCAGGTCGAACATCCAACGGTCGACGAGATTTTCCGCTATTGGCACGGCAAGACGCCTAACGCCGATTTCCTCCGCCGCACGCTGGCCGCGCCGATAGCGATCATCCTGCGCGAAGCCCTGGAAAAGCGATTGCCGGAAGCCGAGGCCGCTACCGGACAGTTGCCCGGTCTCTGAGAACATGGCCACCGAGACGCTCTACCATTGGCTGGCAAATGCGGTGCTGGCCCTGCATTTGAGCCTGGTGGCGTTTGTGGTGTTAGGTCTGCTGCTGGTGCTCGTCGGCAACCTGCGCCATTGGCGCTGGGTCAATAATGTCTGGTTCAGGCTGGCGCATCTGGCGACTATCGGCGTAGTGGTAGCCCAGGCCTGGTTGGGTGTTATCTGCCCGCTGACCACCCTGGAGATGTGGCTGCGCAGTCAGGCAGGAACGGCGGTTTACGCGGGCAGCTTTATCCAGTACTGGTTTCAGCAATTATTGTATTACGACGCGCCGGACTGGCTCTTTATCCTGGCCTACAGTGTTTTTGCACTATTGGTGGTGGGGAGTTGGTGGGTGTTCCCGCCACGTTGGCGGCGTTCGGTGTCAGCCGAGCGTTGAATGGATTATGGGGGAAGGATTGTGAACCAATTACGACATCTACCAGCCTGGCTAACGCTGGCCTGTCTGCCACTGGCCGCGTGCGCGGCGCCGGAGCCAGCGAAGGTTGATTGCGCCGAAGCGATCAGTACGTTGGAAATCAATCAGTGCGCCCAGGCCGAGGTGCAGCAGGCGGAACAGCAACTGGAAGACTATCTGAGTGCGGCGCGGCAACGTTATGCGCAGGACTCGGAGGCGCTGACTGCACTGCAGACCGCGCAGCAGAGCTGGAGCCAGTTCCGCCAGGAGCATTGCGCTGCGGTCTATAGCTTATGGCGTGAGGGCAGCATTCGCGGGCTGATGCATAACCAGTGCATGCTGCAACAGACCCGCCAGCGCACGCATGACGTTTGGCAGGTCTATCTGACCTCTATGGATAACAGCACCCCGGTGCTGCCTGAGCCTGCCGTTGAGGCTGCCGAGTAGCACAGGGGATGGACTTTCAATGCCATTAGTCGCGCTCTAGGGCCAAGGCGACACCCTGGCCGCCGCCGATACACAGTGTGGCCAGACCTTTCTTCGCATCGCGGCGGAGCATTTCGTGCAGCAGGGTCACCAGTACCCGGCAGCCGGAGGCGCCGATGGGGTGGCCCAGCGCAATAGCGCCGCCGTTGACGTTGACCTTGTCAGCATCCCACTTCAGTTCCTTGCCGACCGCCAGCGCCTGGGCAGCAAAGGCTTCGTTGGCTTCGATCAGGTCCAGGTCGTCAATCTGCCAGCCAGCTTTGGTCAAACAGCGCTGGGTCGCAGACACCGGCGCTATGCCCATGATCGCCGGGTCTACACCCGCATTGGCATAAGCCGCGATTTTTGCCAGCACCGGCAGGCCCAGTTCTTTGGCCTTCTCTGCGCTCATCAACATCACCGCTGCCGCACCGTCATTCAGGCCGGAAGCATTGCCAGCGGTGACACTGCCATCCTTTTTGAACGCACTGCGCAGCCGGCTAAGGGTTTCGGTGGTGGTGCCGGCGCGCGGTTGTTCGTCTTTGTCGACCAGCAGGGCGTCACCCTTGCGCTGTGCCACATTGACCGGGGTGATTTCGGCGTCGAAATAGCCGGCTTCCTGGGCGGCAACGGCTTTCTGCTGGGACGCAGCAGAGAAGGCATCCTGTTCTTCGCGGCTGATCTGATATTTATCCACCAGATTCTCGGCGGTAATACCCATATGGTAATCGTTGAACGCATCCCAGAGCCCGTCGTGGATCATGCTGTCGATCAGCGTACCGTGGCCCATGCGCTGACCTTTACGTGACGTGGGCAGTAGGTGTGGAGACAGACTCATGGACTCCTGACCACCGGCGATGATGATCTCGGCATCGCCACAGCGAATTGCCTGGGCTCCGAGGTGCAAGGCCTTGAGGCCGGAGCCGCAGACTTTGTTCAGATTCAGAGCTGGAACGGAAAAGGGCAGGCCACCGTGGATGGCTGCCTGGCGTGCGGGGTTCTGACCACAGCCGGCCGTCAGCACCTGGCCGAGGATGACTTCATCTACGCTGGCGGGGTCGATCCCGGTCTTTTCCAGCAAAGCGCGGATAACCGTGGCGCCCAGTTGGTGGGCGGGCACGTTGGCGAACTGCCCGGAAAAACTGCCGATGGCGGTGCGGGTGGCGGCAACGATCACTACGTCATGCATGAAAAAACCCTCTGTGCAGTTCCCAAAAGGAAACAGCATAGAGGGCTCGTCAGGTCAGAACAAGTTGTCTCAGGCGCGATTCAATCGGTTTGCCACCAGCTCATCGACTACCGCTGGGTCAGCGAGTGTCGAGGTATCGCCGAGGGTATCCAGTTCATCGCACGCGATCTTGCGCAAAACCCGGCGCATGATCTTGCCTGAACGAGTCTTCGGCAGGCCCGGCGTCCACTGCACGAAATCAGGCTTGGCGAAGGAGCCGACCTGTTCGGCGACGAAAGCCTTGAGCTCTTTGACCAGTTCATCGCTCGGGGTAATGCCGCGCATTGGCATCACGTAGGCGTAAATGCACTGGCCTTTGATGTCGTGCGGGCAACCCACCACAGCCGCCTCCGCCACGGAATCGTGCAGCACCAGAGCGCTTTCCACTTCGGCAGTGCCGATGCGGTGACCGGAGACGTTCAGCACATCGTCGACTCGGCCGGTGATCCAGTAATAACCGTCCTCATCACGCCGCGCACCGTCGCCAGTGAAATACACTCCCTTGTAGGCGCTGAAGTAGGTATCGATCAGCCGTTGATGATCGCCGTACACGGTGCGGATCTGGCTCGGCCAGGAACGCTTGATGATCAGGTTGCCGCTGGCCACGCCTTCCAGCTCGTTGCCTTCGGGGTCAACCAGGGCCGGCTCCACGCCAAAGAACGGGCGGGTGGCCGAGCCTGGCTTGAGATCGGTAGCGCCGGGTAAAGGCGTGATCATGATTGCACCGGTTTCGGTCTGCCACCAGGTATCGACGATAGGGCAACGCATCTCACCCACTACGTGGTAATACCATTCCCAGGCTTCCGGATTGATCGGCTCGCCGACGCTGCCGAGCAGGCGCAGGCTGGCGCGCGACGTTTTGGTCACCAGTTCGTTGCCCTGAGCCATCAGCGCGCGGATCGCAGTCGGCGCGGTGTAGAAGATATTGACCTTGTGCTTGTCGACAATATCCCAGCAGCGGGAGGCGTCGGGGTAGGTAGGCACACCTTCAAACATCAGTGTGGTGGCGCCGTTGCACAGCGGACCATAAACGATATAGGAGTGACCGGTAATCCAGCCGACATCGGCGGTACACCAGTAAACTTCGCCGTCGTGGTAGTCGAATACATAGTGGTGGGTCATGGCCGAGCCGAGCAGATAGCCGCCAGTGGTGTGCAACACGCCCTTGGGCTTGCCGGTCGAGCCGGAGGTATACAGAATGAACAGTGGATCTTCACTGTCCATGATCTCGGGCGGGCAATCAGTGCTCACCGCGGCGCAGGCCTCGTGATACCAGATATCCCGATGTTCGTGCCATTCCACATCGCCGCCGGTGCGCTTGACGGTGACCACGGTATGCACGTTGGGGCACTCTTTCAGCGCCTTTTCCACGTTCTGTTTCAGCGGTACACGCTTACCGCCGCGCACGCCTTCGTCAGCGGTAATCACCGCTTGGCAATCCGAATCATTGATACGGTCACGCAACGCGTCGGGCGAGAAGCCGCCAAAAACCACGGAATGCACTGCGCCGATGCGTGAACAGGCGAGCATCGCATAGGCTGCTTCGGGAATCATTGGCATGTACAGACAGACGCGGTCGCCTTTCTTCACGCCGCGGGCGCGCAGCACATTGGCCAGACGGCAAACATGCTCGTGCAGCTCACGATAGCTGATGTTCTTGGAGTCGCTGGGCTCGTCACCTTCCCAGATAATCGCGGTCTGATCGCCGCGCTTGTCGAGATGGCGGTCGATACAGTTGACGCTGACGTTCAGCTTGCCGTCAATAAACCAGGCCGCTTCGCCCTTGCTCATATCGCTCTCGTGCACCTTGCTCCAGGGCTTGTCCCAAGTCAGGAAGCGTTCAGCCTGCTCGACCCAGAAGGTGTCGGGCTCATCGATCGATTGCTTATAAAGCTTGTGGTATCCCGCTTCATCGAGGTGCGAGTCGACGCGCGCGGCGTCTGATACCTTGTGGTTTTCGATCTTGTACATGGGAAAGGGTCCTCTTGTTTTTGTCGGCATGGCCTGAATATGTCTGCATCAAGCGTCGATCAATATGCCGGGCAATTCAACCCTTCTTTGGTCTGATAGGCGCGCAAGCGCCTGCCCACCGGGCGTTTTTCAACGCACGGCGGGGTAGGGGCAAGGAGAGCTGGAGAGGGGGGAAGCGCTACTTCAATTCGAAATGCAGATTGTCGATCAGGCGCGTCTTGCCCACATACGCCGCCGCAAGGGCAACCATGTCGGTGGTCTGGGCGTTAACCGGTTCGAGGCTGATAGCGTCGCGCAGGTCCAGGTAGTCGGCGCGCAGGCCCTGGGTTTCCAGCTGTTGGCGGGCGCGCTCGATCAGCGCGGGATAATCGCGCTGGCCGCTCTGGATTTCACTGGCGATGGATTGCAGGGTTTTATACAGCTGCGGTGCCAGTTGCCGTTCGGCTTCGCTCAGATAACCGTTGCGTGAGGACAGCGCCAGGCCGTCTTCAGCGCGCACCGTTGGCTCGCCCATGATCTGCACCGGCAAGCACAGGTCCTGAGCCATCTTGCGGATCACGGCCAACTGTTGAAAGTCCTTCTGACCGAACACCGCCAGATCCGGCTGGACGATATTCAGCAGTTTGCTGACCACGGTGGCTACCCCTTCGAAATGCCCAGGACGGCTGGCGCCGCACAGGCCTTCGGAGACGACCGGGACGCTGATCCGGGTATGTCCGTCCATGCCGCGGGGGTACATTTCCTTGACGTTGGGTGCGAACACCAGATGCGCGCCCGCGTCGAGCAACTTGCGCTGGTCGGCTTCCAGCGTGCGCGGGTAGCTCTCCAGATCTTCACCCGCGGCAAACTGCAACGGGTTGACGAAAATGCTCACCACCACGAAATCGGTACGCTGCCGGGCCTTCTCCACCAGGGTGATATGGCCGGCATGCAAGTTGCCCATGGTGGGCACCAGACCGATGCGCTTACCATCCTGGCGGGCACGACTCAGGGCTGCGCGCAATTGCGCAATGCTGTGCAGGGTGTTCATCTGTTCAGAACTCGTTTTCGGCTGCGGGAAACTCTACACGCTTGACGGCATCGACATAGGCGCGCAGGGCGGCTGGAACATCCTGCTGATCCAGCATGAAGTTTTTCACGAAACGGGGCTGACGGTGGCCGCGAGTCAGGCCGAGCATGTCGTGTATGACCAGCACCTGGCCGTCGGTGCCACTGCCAGCGCCAATGCCGATAACCGGCACAGATACCGCTTGGGTGATCGCGTTGGCCAGCGTGCTGGGCACGCACTCCAGCAACAGCATGCTGGCACCGGCGGCTTCCAGGGCTTTGGCATCATCCAGCATGGCCTGGGCCTGGGCGTCCAGCCGGCCCTGAACCTTGTAGCCGCCGAGCAGATTGACCGCCTGTGGCGTGAGGCCCATGTGCGCGCATACGGGCACGCCATTATTGGCCAGGGTACGAATGGTTTCAGCTAGCCAGCCAGCGCCTTCAAGCTTGACCATATGTGCGCCAGCCTGCATCAGGGCAGCGCCGCTGCGCAGCGCCTGCTCGACGGTGGCATAGGACATGAACGGCAGGTCGGCCATGATAAAGGCGCTGCTGTTCCCGCGCTTTACCGCCCGGGTGTGGTAAGCCATATCTTCCACGCTGACCGGCAGGGTGCTGTCGTGCCCCTGCAGCACCATCCCCAGTGAGTCGCCCACCAGTATGACTTCCACTCCGGCTTCATTGACCAGTTTTGTGAAGGTAGCATCGTAGGCGGTCAGACAGGTGATTTTTTCGCCGTTCTGCTTGAGCTTGTTCAGCGTTGTCAGGGTTACGTCAGGCATGGCAGATTCCACTGGTGCGGCCTCTTCGAGGCGTCGTGAATGTAGGGTGCGGCCGGATTGCGTCACAGCGCAAATCTATCGGGGCGCTGATCAGCTCACTGATGCGGCTCAGGGTTCCATCCACCTGGTGGTGAGTATAGTCCTGATGCCCTGGTGTCGGGTTGCGAGTCATCTTTTACCCTTGTGCGCGCTGGTCGGCAAGGGGTTGCAAGCCTTCGGCAGGGCAATTTGCCAGCCAGGTCTGCAATGCGCTGCCATCGGGGAGAATCAGGTCCGGTTCCAGCTCCGCCAGAGGGTAGAGTACAAAGGCGCGGGCATGCATATGGTAATGCGGGACTTGCAGCCGCTCGACGCGGATCTGCTGGTCGCCATACAGCAATATATCCAGATCCAGAGTGCGCGGCCCCCAGCGTTCAGCCTTGCGTTGCCGGCCTTGCTCCAGCTCGATGCGCTGCAGCTCGTCCAGTAGCGCCAAGGCTGGCAGGCCGGTCGTCAGCAGCGCTACAGCATTGATATAGCCTGGTTGGTCCTGTGGACCCATGGGCGCGCTGCTGTACAGCCTGGAGCAGGCTGCAAGCCGAGTTTGCGGCAACGCCGCGAGGGCAGCGCAGGCACGCCGGATCTGCTCGGCTGGCTCAGCTTGATTGCTGCCCAGGCCGATGTAGCATCGCACGCTCATGAGTCGGCGGCAGTCCTGGGCTTGCGTTTGCGCTTGTTGCGCGAGCGCTTGGGGCCGGTGGCCTTGTCACCCAGTTCGGCGATCATCTTGCGTCGCTGGTCTTCACCGACTTCCTGATAGCGCGTCCACCAGCGGCCCAGCCCTTCGGTATCTTCGCCTGCACTTTCGCGCAGTAGCAGGAAATCGTAAGCGGCACGAAAGCGTGGATGCTCAAGCAACTGATCGGCGCGTCGGCCACTGCGTCTTTCCAGACGCGGCTGCATATCCCATATCTCGCGCAGGGGCACACTGAAACGCTTGGGAATGGCGATGTGCTGACATTGCTCGGTAATCAGATCCTGCGCTGCCTGCTGTTGGGCAGGTATGGTCGGCACGCCCTGATCTTCCAGGGCCTTGATGCGTGGCGCCAGAGCCGGCCACAGCAATGCGGCAAACAAAAACGCGGGGGTCACCGGTCGGCCTTCACGGATGCGATCATCGGTATTGGCCAACGCCTGACGAATAAGTGCCAGGCTATAATCGGGGTTCTGCTCGATGGCTTCCTCGGTGGCCGGAAACAGCGGCTCGAACAGATAGTAATAGTGCAACAGGTCGAAGGTTTTAACCCCCTGGCCGCTCATTAACAGCTTCAGCGATTCATCGAACAGACGTGCGGCGGGGATATCGAACAGCAGATCGGCCATGTCCGGTATCGGTGCGGCGGAGTGCTGCTCTATCTCGAAGTCCAGCTTGGCGGCAAAGCGCACGGCACGCAGCATGCGCACAGGGTCTTCCTGATAGCGTTGTTGCGGATCGCCGATCAAGCGAATTTGCCGCTCACGGATGTCATGCATGCCATTGGCGTAGTCGTGGATGTGCCCGCTAGTGACGTCGTAATACAAGGCATTGATGGTGAAGTCGCGGCGCTGGGCGTCGTCCTCGAAGCTGCCGTAGACGTTGTCGCGTAGCAGCCGGCCGGATTCGCTTTGGCGGGATTTTTCATCGCCCTGGGCCAGACCGGTTTCGGCGTCGTCAGCATGGCTGGCGCGGAAGGTCGCCACCTCGATGATTTCGCGCCCGAAGTGCACGTGAACCAGCTTGAAGCGACGGCCGATCAGCCGCGCGTTGCGGAAGGTTGCGCGTACCTGCTCCGGCGTAGCACTGGTAGCCACGTCGAAATCCTTCGGCGTCATATCCAGTAGCGAGTCGCGCACACAGCCGCCCACAACGAAAGCCTGGTAACCCGCCTGCTGCAGGCGTTCGACCACGTTCACAGCATTTTTGCTGATGCGCTCTCGGCGCAGATTATGTTGGCTGGCGGGAATAACCGAAGGCGTCGTGCGCCTGTGGGCCGCGCGGCCGAAGGGGGTAGGGAGTTTTTTCAACAGCTTGCGAATCATAGGGTCAGGCTTTCCACCGGCTTATCCAGTCGCACGTTTTTGCGCTGAAAGTAGCATTAATGTCAGGGAAAAATCACTGAAGAGCATATCGCTGGAAGCAGCGTTTGTGCCTATGGCAGCCGATTGCCTGACTTGAATGAAGGGCATTCTAGCCTGATTGGCGCGGAAATTGAATTATAAGCGAATATCAGCGTGCGAGATCGGCAGCGGACTATCGTCAGGGATGCTTAGTTGGAGGTGCTGCAGGGAAGTACGAAAGAAAAACGAGGGCAAAACAAAATAAAGCTCAAGGGGAGTAGATCACTCCCCCTAATAGATTTCTTATTTTTATTATTACGAGCATTTGTTTTTGTTAGGCAGAGGCGACAGTGTCGCCCTGTGACCAACCCTCCCGGGTTATCCAAAAACAAACGGATTGCTTTGGAAGCTTATTATCCTGCTCAGGCCTATCATTGGCATTGGACTGTCCGGTTGCTCAAGCAACTTTTATTGTTCTCTGTCCAATCGAACTTCCTGTTCGCAGAGGGGGAGACACATTCTCCAAAAAAATCAGTTTGCTACGACTCGCACGTTTTATTTTTATTATGTGTGTAGTCAGATTTTATTTTTATTATGTTTGCTTGGTTTTTATTGTTGTTATGCCAGATATAAAGCATTTGCCGTGCCAACATTTGAAATGTGTTTTAAAACAAGGGGTTGATGAATTTGCGGAATTTCTGTATCGCTGCCTGCGAGAGGATTCGTTACCTATCAACCCGCTGAAGTGTTACGGGGTTGGCATTTGCGGTAACAGTTGCGCGGGGCGGATGGGGGGTAACAGGTAACATTCTCCGATTTTTTGCCAGCACTGCGTCTACTGCGCGCTTTTGATGCCGCTCTGCGGCATCAGGAATTGGCGGTTTTCTTGCGTGGAATGCCCAGCCGTTGGCGGCGCTCCCACAGGCATTTGCGACTGATGCCGAGCTTGTTGGCCAGCTCGGTTTCGGTCATGTGCTCCTGGTGCTCGAGCACGAAATGCTGGAAGTAGTCTTCCAGTGACAAGTCTTCGGTGGGTTCATGACTGACACTGTCGGTGTGCTGCATGGTTTCCAGGGCGTTGGCGGCCTGGGAGGCACGTTCGTGCTCCAGATCCAGCTCTATGCCCAGCAGGTCGGGTGTGATGGCGTCTTCGTCGCAGAGTATTGCCGCACGCTCAACGGCGTTTTCCAGTTCGCGCACGTTGCCGGGCCAGGTATGCAGGCGAATCGCGTGCATGGCCGCTTCGGTGAAGTGCATACCTTGCTGGTTCATCTTGTCGCCCGCGCGCTTGAGCAGGGCTTGGGCAATCAACATGACATCTTCGCCGCGTTCGCGCAGCGGCGGCAGACGCAGTTCAATGACATTCAGCCGGTAGAATAAATCTTCACGAAACAGGCCCTGACGGGCCAGGGTCTTCAGGTCGCGGTGCGTGGCTGCGACCAGGCGTACGTTAACCTTGTGCGATTGCACCGAGCCGACCCGGCGAATTTCACCTTCCTGCAATACGCGCAACAGCCGGGCCTGAGCCTCTAGAGGCAGTTCGCCGATTTCATCGAGGAACAGCGTACCGCCATCGGCGGCTTCTACCAGCCCAGTGCGGCCTGCAGTGGCGCCGGTAAAGGCGCCTTTTTCATGCCCGAAGAGTTCGGATTCAATCAGCGTTTCCGGAATGGCGGCGCAGTTGACCGAAATCATTGGTGCCTTGGCGCGCCGCGAGTTCTCGTGCAGCGCCCGCGCCACCAGTTCCTTGCCGGTGCCGGACTCACCTTGAATCAGCACGGTGGAGTCGGTGGGTGCTACTTTATTGATGCGCTTGAACAGCGTTTGCATGGGCGCACAAGAGCCGATGATGCCCATCGAATGGCCACTGCCGGTGGCGACCTGGGCAGGCTCTTTGCTGCTGTTTCTGCTCTCCGGATTGCCGATACTCGGTGCCTGAGTCCGCCGCGCCTGGCTGTCGTTGATGATGCGTGCGACGGCCTGGAGCATTTCCTCGTGATCGAAGGGTTTGGCGATATAGTCCACCGCGCCGAGCTTCATCGAGTCCACCGCCGAGCGCAGGCTCGCATAGCTGGTCATGATCAGCACTGGTGTGTCCGGCGCTTTACGGATCATTTCCGTGCCGGGCTCGCCGGGCAGGCGCAGGTCGCTGACGATCAGGTCAAAACTGTTCAGGTCGTAGCGCTCAACGGCTTCGCCTACGGAGCCAGCTTCGCTGACTTGATACTGGTGACGCTCTAACAGGCGGCGCAGGGCGGAGCGAATAATGGCTTCGTCTTCAACTACCAGGATATGCGACATAGTTACCTCGTGCGGTGCAGGCCTGAACCCAGGGGTCAGGCACTCGCACCGGTGCTCAATACGCTGTAGCGCGGCAGCGTTACGGTAAAGCGGGTGCCACGCTTGAGAGTTGGATCTGCCGGACTATCCACGGTGATCTGCCCATAGTGCTCTTCGATAATCGAGTAGACCAGTGCCAATCCGAGCCCTGTTCCTGTCCCTGGTTGCTTGGTAGTGAAGAAGGGCTCGAATAGTCGATCCATGATGGCTTTGTCTATGCCACTGCCTTGATCCTCGACCATTAGCAGGACCTGATGCTCGTTCTGTTGGGTGGAGACGGTGATGCGATCACCGTTGCTGCTGGCGTCCCGCGCGTTGCCAAGCAGGTTGATCAGCACTTGTACCAATCGTTGGCTATCACCGGCGGCGACATGGTCCGGATGGCACAGGTTAACATAAATCACTTCCGGGCCCTGCCGGTTGAGTGACAACAGATGTATCGCCTCGTTGGTGCAGGCCGCCAGATCGACTTCATCATTGGCGTTGTTGTGGCGGCTGCCGACATGCGCAAAGTTGACCAGCGATTGCACAATACGCGAGATGCGGTGGGTCTGTTCGATCACCTGTTCAGCCATTTCCCGCGCTTCCGGCTGATCAGACTCCTCTCGCAGATTCTGCGCCAGACAGGCGATGCCGGTTACCGGGTTGCCGATCTCGTGCGCCACACCGGCAGCCAGCCGACCAATGGAAGCCAGGCGCTCGGAGTGCATCAGCTCATCTTCGAGCATGCGCGTTTCAGTCTGGTCTTCGATCAGCAGCACCAACCCACTGGAGGCATTATTGCCCGGTTCGTCGATCGCCGCTTTGTGCAGGTTGAGCCATTGGGTATGACCGTTGACCAGCAATTTCTGCTTGTGCAGGTGCGCGGACTGGTCGGCGACAAAGCGTTCAAGCAGTTCATTCCAGGGCTCGGGCAGATTGCTCAGACGCGAGCCGATCACCGTTTCAGCGTCGATCCCGGTCAACGCCTGCATGGCGCGATTCCACATTAATACTTCGTTGTCCTTGGCCAGCGAGCAGACGCCCATGGGCAAGTCCTGCAAGGTTTGCCGGTGGTAGCGGCGCAACGCGTCCAGTTCAGCCGCCAGGCCGGTCAGCCGCGAGTGGTAGTCCTCAAGGCGGTTTTCGATAAAGTGAATGTCTTCGGTAACGTAACCTTCGCGCGCCAGTTTGAACGGCAGGAAGGTTTCGATAATGTCCTGGGCTACAGCCGGGCCCATCAGCCCGGACAGGTTAGCTTCCAGCCGATCGCGCAGACGCCGCAACGCGTAAGGCCTTCGCTCATCAAAGGGCAATTGCAGGTCGCGCAGCGCTTGCTCGACCTCTTGCTGAGCGGTTTTGTTACCCAGCGGCTTGGCTAACTGCTGAGCGAACTCCTGGGGGGAATTGGCCAACAGCTCCATGCGTTGCGGACGGCTGACGTTATCTACCGAGCACGCTTCGGCGGCACTGCGTTCTTCACTGGAGCGCTGGGTAAACAGTGACACTGTGGTAAACACAAAGATGTTTGCCGCCAGTGAAGCGATCGCCGCCAGATGCCAGGTGTCGGCGTTGAAACTGAGCGCCTGCCCGAACAGCTGGACCCCGGTCAGTTCGGTAACCAGAGGCAGCAGCAAGGTCAGGCACCAGACCAGCATGCCGGCGATCAGGCCGCCAATAAAGCCACGGCGATTCGCCTGTGGCCAGTAGAGTACCGACAGCGCTCCGGGCAGAAACTGTACCGTTGCGACGAAGGAAGCGATACCCAGATTGGCCAGGTCCTGCTCGGCACCCAGCAGGCGATAGAAGCCGTAGCTGGCCATGATGATGGCAGCGATCAGTGTGCGCCGGGTCCAGAGTAGCCAGCGGTAGATGTTGTTGTCGGCACTGGGTTGGTACACCGGCAGTACCAGATGGTTGAGGACCATGCCGGACAGCGCCAGGGTGACCACGATTATCAGGCCGCTGGCGGCAGACAGTCCGCCGATAAATGCCAGCAACGTGAGCCAGTCCGCGCCCGCGGCCACGCCCAGTCCGAGGGTGAAGTATTCGGGATTGGTTGGTACGTTAAGGTGCAAGCCAGCCCAGAGAATCGGCGGGACCGCCAGGCTGATCAGCAACAGAAACAGCGGCAGCCCCCAACTGGCCACGGCCATTGAGCGCGGATTGATATTCTCGGTAAAGGCCATGTGATACATGTGTGGCATAACGATCGCAGCGGCAAAAAACACCAGCAGCAAGGTGCGCCAGGGGCCTTCCTGCAAGGGCGTATGCAAGGTGGTCAACGCTTGCTGGTTGTTGGTCAGCCAGGTTTCCAGTCCTGCCGGGCCACCGAAGACGCCATAGAGTGCGTAGAGGCCAACTGCGCCGATGGCGATCAGTTTGACCAGCGACTCAAAAGCAATCGCGATCACCAGGCCTTCATGTTTTTCCCGGGTGGAGATGTGCCGGGCGCCGAACAGGATGGCAAACAGGGTAATCAGCACGCAGAAGCCCAGCGCCACGGAGTTCTGACCGGATTCCTGCGTCAGGATCTGTACCGAATCGGCCACCGCCTGGATCTGCAGCGCCAGCAGTGGCAGAACGCCGATCAACATGAATATCGTCGTCAGCGTGCCAGCCAGGGTGCTGCGAAAACGGAACGCAAACAGGTCGGCGAGTGACGAGAGCTGATAGGTGCGGGTAATGCGCAAAATCGGGCTGAGCAGTACCGGGGCCAGCAAGAACGCGCCGCAAACGCCCAGGTAATAGGTCAGAAAGCCATAGCCGTACTGATAGGCCAGGCCGACGGTGCCGTAGAACGCCCAGGCACTGGCGTAAACACCCAGCGACAGGGTGTACACCGCCGGGTGGCTCATCAATGCCCGTGGCAGCAGACCCCGCTCGGTTACCCAGGCAACGCCGAACAGCGTCATCAGGTAGAGGATGCTGATCAGCAGTAAATGGCTTAGGTCAAAGCTCGTCGGCATCTTTCGGACTCTGTAGAAGAATGCCGGCAATGATCAGAATCAGCCAGAGGACGTAGGGACGGTACCAGGCACCCTGTGGTTCGATCCACCAGTCCATGATGGCTGGGGAGAACAGGTAGATGCCAATCACCAACAGCAGTACCAGGCGGTAGATGTACATGGGCTTCCGTCGTTTCGGGGCAGTATGTGCGCTGCAATTCAGTGCTGGCGCGCGCCGGACATGGTGCCTTGTGCCGGCGAATAATGCACTAGGTTAATCAGCCGCTGAAGGCTTGCCAAGGGCCAGCAGTGGCTTCGGTCAGACAGCGGGCAGTTGATCCTGAAGAATCTCGCGCGTGACAGGCAGGCGCGAAGGATCCCAGTGCGCGGCGCCCCATGCCAGTTGCTCGGCGGGGGGTGCACCGTGCAGCTCGGCCGGCGGCGCTTGATACAATGCGGCCAGCGCCTGGTACAGCGTGACACTGGCGAGCGCCGGGTCCAGCGGTTTGGAACCGAGTCGCTTGCTGAGCTTTTCACCCTGCTGGCGAACCACCAATGGTGTATGCAAGTAGCGTGGAGGGCGTGCTCCAAGCAGTGCGTAGAGGTGCAGTTGGCGCGGCGTGGAGTCGAGCAGGTCGGCACCGCGGACCACGTCAGTGACGCCCTGGGCGATATCATCCATGACCACGGCCAACTGATAAGCGACTATGCCGTCGCGCCGGCGGATGACAAAATCACCGAGTTCGCTGGGTAGGTGCTGGCTGTAGTGGCCTTGCAGGCGGTCGACGAAGCTGTAATGTCCATCAGCACGATTATCAGTGCGTATACGCACCGCATGATCCTTGGCGGGTGGCAGGTTGCGGTCACGGCAGGTGCCGGGATAGATGCCCTGGTAAGGCGCCAGATCGCTACGTGAGCAGTCGCAGTAATACGCATGGCCTTGATCGATCAGCGCTTGAATCTGTTGTTGGTACAGCAGCTGGCGCTCACTTTGCACCCACACTTCGCCCTGCGGGTGCATGCCGAAGGCTGCCAGCGTGGCGAGAATATGCTCTGCGGCACCGGGTTTATTGCGCGGCAGATCAAGATCCTCCATCCGGACCAGCCAGGTACCCTGGCGATGATGTGCGTCCAGATAGCTGGCCACCGCAGCCAGCAATGAACCGAAATGCAGATAGCCGCTTGGGGTCGGCGCAAAACGTCCGATATAGGGTAGAGCAGCGTCTTGAGAGTAGGCTGGTGAGGTTGCCGGCATGGCTAGATCAGCCTTGGCTGGGGATACGATAAGCGAGCCAGACCGGAAACGGTCCTGGCGTCTATCACTGCAACCGGCCTGCTACCCGAAGCGGGCAAGGGCCGGTTGTAGCGAAAAACGGATCAGCTACCTACCTGCTTTTCCTTGATCTCTGCAAGCGTCTTGCAGTCGATGCACAGGGTGGCAGTTGGGCGCGCTTCCAGACGGCGAATGCCGATTTCCACGCCGCATGAATCGCAGAAGCCGTAATCGTCTTCCTCGATACGCTGCAGTGTCTGATCGATTTTCTTGATCAGCTTGCGTTCACGATCACGTGCGCGCAACTCGAGGCTGAACTCTTCTTCCTGACTGGCGCGGTCGGCCGGGTCGGGGAAGTTGGCGGCTTCATCCTGCATGTGATGCACGGTGCGATCCACTTCCTCCATCAGCTCTTTTTTCCAGCCGTTGAGGATCGAGGCGAAATGCGCAAGCTGTTGCTCGCTCATATATTCTTCGCCTTTCTTTTCCTTGTAGGGCGCAAACCCGCGAATCAACATAGAACTTTTTTCTTTGGCATTGCTGGGCATGAGAACCCCTCACTTTTAGCTCGATCGTCCTGTGTCAGGCCTACGTCTAGATGACCTGAGGGTGCAGCCACTGGCGTGCAAGCGGGCAAAACTACCAGAACATGATCAAGCGCGCTACTGTTTGCCGCCAGAAGGTGAGCAGATGTTTGGCAAGCCCCGTTAAATGGGGCTCAAACAGGCTGCTTGAACGGGACCGAGAAGGTATGATTCGGGCTTTTGCGGAGAACAGCATGCGTCAGCCACAGTGGGCAGGCCGTAGTCGCGATATTCAGCCATTTCATGTCATGGCGGTGCTGGCGCGCGCCAAGGCGCTGGAAGCGGCCGGGCGTGATGTGATCCATATGGAAATTGGTGAGCCGGATTTTTCCACTCCCCTGCCGATCGTTCGCGCTGGCCAGGCCGCGCTGGGCGACGGTTGTACCGGGTATACCTCAGCACTCGGCTTGCCAGCTCTGCGTGAGGCGATCGCCGGTCTCTACAAGTCGCGCTATGGCATTGACCTTAACCCCGAGCGAGTGGTGATTACCCCCGGCGGCTCCGCCGCACTGCTGTTGATTAGTGCCTTGCTGGTTGAGGCTGGCCAGGAAGTGCTGATGGCCGATCCGTCTTATCCATGTAATCGCCACTTTCTGCGACTGGTCGAAGCCCGCGCCCGATTGGTGCCGACCGGCCCGGACACCGCTTATCAATTGACGCCGGAGCTGATCGAGGCGCACTGGTCTGCACAGTGCGCCGCAGTGCTGGCGGCGTCTCCGGCAAATCCGACCGGCACCATGCTCAGCGCTGCCGAGCTGAAGGCAATGGCTGACACCACCCGGCGGCTCGGCGGTCACCTGGTAGTGGATGAGATCTATCACGGCCTGACCTACGGCTGCCAGGCCAGCTCAGTGCTTGAAGTTGCACCGGATGCCTTTGTGCTCAACAGCTTCTCCAAGTACTTCGGCATGACCGGATGGCGTCTTGGTTGGCTGGTAGCGCCTGAAGCGGCGGTGCCCGAGCTGGAGAAGCTGGCCCAGAACCTGTATATCTGCGCGCCGCATATGGCCCAGCAAGCTGCCCTGGCCGCATTCACGGAGGAGACCCTGGCGATTTGCGAGTCACGCCGTGAGGCTTTTCAGGCGCGGCGTGATTTTCTGTTGCCAGGCCTGCGTGATCTGGGCTTTCAGATTCCGGTGACGCCGCAGGGCGCCTTTTACCTTTACGCGGATATGCAGCAATTGGGCGGCGAGAGCGATGCGCTCTGCCAGCATCTGATCGAATCCGAGTACCTGGCGGTAACCCCAGGGCTGGATTTTGGGCATTACCGCTCCAACCAGCATATGCGCTTCGCTTATACCGCCTCGGTCGAGCGCTTGGGTCAGGCGTTGGATCGTCTCGCGCGCGGGCTCAAGCAGTGGCCTGGATGCTGATTCCTTTTGAAGCACCGCTGCTGCCGGGGATATTGATTCGCCGCTACAAGCGCTTTCTAGCGGATATCCTGCTGGACGACGGCCGCGAGCTGGTGCTGCACTGTCCCAATACCGGCTCGATGAAAAATTGTGCGCAGCCTGGCAGCCGTGTCTGGGTTGATATACAGAACAAACCGGGCCGCAAACTGCCGGGTACTTGGGAGTTGGTCGAGGTCGCTCCCGGCCAACTGGCCTGCATCCACAGCGCTCGGGCCAACCGAGTGATGGCTGCGGCGTTGAAAGCCGAGCTGATTGCCCCGCTAGCCGGATTTGCCGTGCAGCGCCCGGAGGTCAAGTTGCCTGAAGGGCTTAGCCGCTTCGATTTTCTGCTCAGCGAGCCCGGTGAGTGTGTCGTCGAGGTCAAAAGCGTGACGCTGGCGCTGGGTGATGGTCTGGGCGCCTTTCCCGACGCGGTCAGTTTGCGTGGGCAAAAACATTTGCTGGAGCTGATCGAGGTGGTGGCCAGTGGTCGACGAGCCTGCCTGCTGTTCTGTGTGATGCATTCAGGCATCACCCACGTCCGCCCGGCGGACGAGATTGATCCGGTATATGGGGCTTGCCTGCGTCAGGCCGCAGCGGCGGGGGTGGAGATCATCGCCTGGTCGATCAAGCCCACGCCAGCAGGGCTTCAGGTGCTGGGGCAACTGCCGGTGGACCTCAATCCAGCCACAGGTGACCGTTGCTGATATGGCAAGGCCGCGCAGTGAGGTAAGCCCCCGCGCAGGGGCCGGCTACACATTCGCCATTTTCCGGCAGAAACAGGGCACCATGGGTGGCACACTGGATGAGCCGTTCCGAGCTATCGAGAAACTGGTCCTGCACCCATTCCAACGGAATGCCGCGGTGCGGACAGCGGTTTTCGAACACAGTTACCTGGTCGCCCTGGCGTACGGCAAAAAGGGCCTGACCCTGGTGCATCAGGCCCTTGCTGCCGGGATCGGTCAGTTCATCCAGACGGCACAGGGGTTGCGGTAAGAAGTCGTCGATTGGCTGGGTCATGGGCTGATTATCGCCACACTGGGCGAGGGATGCCAGCTTTGCTCGGGCACAGGCTCAGGTGTCGATTGTGACTTTCCATTAACGGAGGCTGGCATTGGTCCCGCATCTAAGCCGACAATCAGCGCAGATTTTGCAGGCGCAAAGGAGTAACGGATGGAAGCGGCTCCCCGGTTAAGACCGGTGATCATGATCATATTGGTGGTGCTGTTGCTGATTGCGACAGCGCTGTCGCTGACGCTGGGTGCCGTGGCTATTCCTCTGCTGGAAAGCCTGCAAGCGTTAATCAGCATGCTGTGGCCGTTCTCAGCGTCGTTTTCAGTGCCTGCCGACAGCCAACTGATTATCGAACAGATTCGCTTGCCGCGTACGCTGATGGGTTTGCTGGTGGGGGCGACCCTGGCACTGACCGGCGCCGTCATGCAGGGCCTGTTTCGTAATCCATTGGCCGATCCGGGCTTGATCGGTGTGTCTAGCGGTGCGGCGCTGGGCGCTGCCTTGATGATAGTACTGGGCGCTTGGATGGCGGTGGGTTTGCCGGAGGCACTGCTGCCATATCTGACCGTCGCCGGAGCCTTTATTGGCGGAGTAGCGACGACATTACTGGTCTATCGTCTCGGGCAAACCGCTCAGGGCACGTCGGTGGCGAGCATGTTGCTCGCTGGTATCGCCATTGCGGCCATCAGTGGCGCCTTGATCGGGCTGCTGAGCTACCTCGCCGATGACCGCATGCTGCGCACGCTGATCTTCTGGAATATGGGCAGTCTGGGCGCAGCCAGCTACGAGCGAGTAGCTGTGCTGGCGCTGTGCTGCGCCTTGATCGGCTGGCGCCTGCCACGCCAGGCACGCGCGTTGAATGCGTTGCTGCTGGGCGAATCGGAAGCGCGGCATCTGGGTATAGAGGTGGAGCGGGTCAAGCGCGAACTGATTCTGCTCACCGCGCTGGGCGTTGGCGCCTGTGTCGCAGTGGCGGGGCTGATCGGGTTTGTCGGGCTGGTGGTCCCGCACCTGGTGCGGCTGTTGCTCGGCCCGGATCACCGCCGGGTTCTACCCGCATCGATGCTGCTTGGCGCGGCGCTGCTGTTATTGGCTGATGTCGTAGCGAGGCTGGTGATAGCCCCCGCCGAGTTGCCCATTGGCATTCTTACGTCGCTGTTGGGTGGGCCGTTTTTTCTCGCGCTATTGCTGCGGGCGCAGCGTCGGGGAGGTTTGTAATGCTGCAAGCCACACAACTGAGCTGCGCGCGCGGGGGCTGCGAGATCCTTCGCGGCATCGATTTCGAGTTACGCTCTGGTGAAGTGCTCGCTGTGCTGGGCACCAACGGCGCGGGTAAAAGCACCTTGTTGGCGACGCTGAGCAATGAGCTGCCGGCTTTCAGCGGCAGCATTCATCTGGCTGGCCGCGCGCTCGGCAGTTGGCCGGCCCTGGAGCGCGCCCGGCGTCTTGCGGTGTTACCGCAATCCTCTTCTCTGGCATTCGCGTTCAGTGTTGAGGATGTCGTCGCGCTGGGTCGCTTGCCGCATATCAGTGGACGCCAGCGCGATATGCAGATTATTGGCGAAGCGATGCTGGCAGCCGATGTGGCGCATTTGCGTGGTCGCAGCTACCTGGCATTGTCCGGCGGCGAACGCCAGCGCGTACATCTGGCCCGGGTGCTGGCGCAGATTTGGGATGCCGGCGAGCAGGCTTGCCTGTTGCTTGACGAGCCGACTGCGTCCCTGGATCTGGCTCATCAGCAATTGATTCTCGAACAGGCGCGGCAGGTAGCCCAACGCGGCGGCGCGGTGATGTTGGTGCTGCATGATCTGAATCTGGCCGCGCGTTACGCCGACCGCCTGCTGATGCTGGATCGCGGAACCACGGCGGCGCTGGGGTCGCCGTGGCAGGTACTTGAGGCGGCTCGCATTCAGCAGGTGTTCAACGTCGCCGTGCGCGTCGAGCAACATCCACAGCAGAATTGTCCACTGATTATCGTTTGAGGTGTGCTTATGGGTCGGCGCTTGGTTGCCGTGCTGATGTTGATCGTTGCTCCCGCGCTTGGGGCGCAGACATTGCCCGATTGGATCAGCCCGCAAGGGCATGATGAACCTAACGTCGGCCGAATACTCGATACCGCCAGCGGCCAATGGCACAGCCCGCAGACGTTGCTACCGCGCCTGGCCGAGGCAGACTATCTGGTGCTGGGCGAGCAGCATGACAATCCGGACCACCACGCGTTGCAGCTGTGGTTGCTGGAGGCTATGGCGCAGCGGCGCGACCAGGCCACGGTGGCGCTGGAAATGCTCGATGCCGATCAACAGCCGGCGGTAGAGGCACTGCAAAAGCATAAAGCCTTGCCTGATCCGCAAATGCTGGCGGCCAGCCTGAATTGGGCTGAGGGTTGGGACTGGGCGCTATACGGGCCGATCGTGCGTTGGGCGTTGAAACATGCTGATGCACTGGTGGCGGCCAATTTGACCGACACTGAAATACGCGGCCTATATCAACAGCCGCCCGCGAACAGCGATGTTTATGACGAACAAGCGCGTAATGCGCTGCTTGAGATGATTGCCCAATCGCATTGTGACCGCCTGCCGCAGGAGCATTTCCCCGCGATGCTGGCGGTGCAGCAGGGGCGCGATCAACGCATGGCGCAGGTGCTCGGCAGCGCAGCCACGCCCGCAGTGATATTGGTGGGTAGCGTACATGCGCGCAAGGATCTGGGGCTGGCGCTGCACTGGCGCAACGCAAACGCCGAGGCGCCTTTGACGCTGATCATGGTCGAGGCGGGCAAGCCGTTACCTGGGCCCGAGCAGGCTGATCTGGTCTGGTTGACCGCGGCTTTGCCGGCGCAGGATTATTGTGCGGGATGGGAATAGGTCTGGGGTTCAGACGGTGATCAGTAATACACGCTCTGCGGAGGGCGCAAAACAGCCTTTCGATCAGGCAAAAAAATGGCCCGCTCAGTGAGCGGGCCTAATCCGTGATTAGCCTGATGAGGAGATAACCGCTTGGAGCAAGCTGTTATCAACAAGTCATCTCGCGACGACTTGTTGATAATGATATAGATTCTCATTCTCACGTCAAGGGCTAATGTGAATTATTTTGCAGCCTGCTTGTAGTGGGTCAGTTCCTTGTTCATCAGATCAATACGCCGGGCCATGCTTTCGATCAGGCTATGCGCGATGCGGGGGTTGCTCTGCATCAATGCCAGGAACTGCTCCTTGGGGATCATCATCACGGTGGTCGGGGCACTGGCAGTCACGGTGGCCGAGCGCTTTTCCCGGGTAAAAAGGGCCATGGCGCCAAAGATCTCATCCTTTTGCACGTCACCGACCTTTATGCCTTCAACGAAGGCTTCGGCATGGCCTTCGGTAATGATGAACACGTGATCGGCATCGTCGCCCTGGCGAATCAGTTCGGCGCCCGCCGGGAAGTGTTGAAAGCCTGTTACCGGACGCACTTCCGGTGGGCGACTATGCGCGAGCGCATCGGACATCAATGCCGCCTGGCCAAGAATATATTGGGTGAATTGCTCCTGACGCTGGCTGCTGGCATGGATGTGCTTGAACAGGGCTTCGCGATCAAACGGCAACAGCACCAGCGGCTCTTCACTCTTGTACGTACAGGGGGCGGTGTTCAGGCCCTGGCGCAGGCCAATCAAATCGCCTTCCTGGACGTAGAAAATCGGTTTGTCTTCTATTTCGGCATGCAGCAAGCCGCTTTGCAGCAGATAGATGCGGTTGTTGCCAATGTGCTGGTACAAGTCCGCTACCGCATCGAGCTCAATGGGTGGACCACAGGGGGCTAACCCCTGAAGCAACTGCTCGGGAATACGCTGCAAGGTATTGATAAGCTTTTCAGCGTAGGGAGGCTGGTCACCGATAAGGTACATAGACGAATTCCTTTTATGTTTATTCCACCTTGCCGGGGTGTCAGCTGTGGTGTGACAGGCACCCGGTAAACTCAGCGGCTATGCCATAAGATACTGTAGTGCACCCAGAGACTGCCAACATAAATTGCCGGTTGCAGGGAGGCAAGCTGTCTAGTATCGCAATGTGAGCTGAGTCGCCTTTCTTAGGTCGAAGACTCGTGCGCCGCCTGCTGCTGCTCAAGCTGCGCAAGCAACTGTTCCTTGTACTGGGGGTCAAGTTCATTCCAGTGCACATCTTCCAGCGCCCCCGCAATCGCGAACATCAGTGACTTCGACGCCCTGAAGCCGCGCGCTTTCACCGCGCAATAGGCGCCCACCGGTCCGCGCTGGCTCAGGTCGTCGCGATTGTGAATGCCGGTAGCATGCAGCCATTGGGCGGAGGTTTTGCCCAGATTACGCAGGGTCAGCAGCTCGTCATTGATCATGGCGTTCTCCTGCTGAATAGCTGCGCAGCAAAATGCCGACAAGAGGAAGGAGTCGCAGTTGAGCGGACAGGGCAGACAGAAAGGTGCCGACGACGGTCGGTGATGGTATTGGCATAAGATGATCCGGGCTTGTTTTTATTGGTCCCCGGAATGAGTGTAGTGCGCCCTGACCTGCACGTACAGCCAGGGCTCACTCACAGCGCGGCTGGGAAGCCGCGTGATACCTCGTTCAGAACCGCTGGCGCAATTGCGCAACCAGTTTGGCCATGCTGTCTGTGCTGTCAGTGGCTACCTGCAGGCTGATGGGTTGTTCTTCCTGGGTGAGCTCTTCGGTGTGCGCCTTTTGTTGGCGAGCAATCTCGATGTCGCCGTCAGATGGATCGCGCCCGTCTTCCCGACGCTTCTGCATCCAGGTTTCGATGGTCTCCAGTGGCGCATCGCAGTGCAGAATCAGACAGGGCGCGCCCTGGTCCTCTACCGCCTGACGCAGGATGCTGCGCTGAGCCTGTTTCAAGTTGGTGGCATCGACGATAACCGGATAACCTGCAGCCAGAATCTGGCTCGCCAGGCCGGCGAGGCGCGCATAGGTTTGCTCGCTGCGTTCCGGTGCGTAAAGCCCCTCATTCACCCCGCGGCCACCCTCCGCGCCGAACAACCGTTTGCGTTCGACGTCGGAACGGATGCGGATTGCGCCTAATTGCTCGACCAGATGCAGCGCTACCGTGCTTTTACCTGAACCGGAGATGCCGTGGGTCAGTAGTCCAAAGCGCAGTGGCACATGGGTGTAACGTTCGGCCAGATCGGTGTAGCTATGGTACCGGTCCAATACTTCCTGCCGCTCTGCCTCGCTGACGCCGTCCTGGGTTAGGCGCAGCAGTGCGACCTTGGCACGGACCATCGCTCTGTAGGCTTTGTAATAGTCAAGCAACGCCAGGCCTGCATAATCGCCGGTGTGCTCCAGATAACCATTGAGAAAGCGCTGGGCCAATTTTGTCAGGCCGCGGTCTTCAAGGTCCATGACCATGAAAGCGACATCGCCCATCACATCGGTCCAACGGAAGGCCTCATTGAACTCGATGCCGTCAAACAGAGTCACTTGCCCGTCGATCAGGGTGACATTGTCCAGATAGATATCACCGTGACACTCACGTACAAAACCTTCGGCCTTGCGTTGTGCCAGTTGGGGAATCAGGCGTTGGAAGGTAGTATGCGCCCACTGTTCCAACTGATCGAGTTGCGCCAGGTCACTGGCCTCGCTAAGCAGCGGTCGAATATGGACGAAATTGTCGGCCACCGGCTCATGCAGCTTTTCCGGTTCGCCCCAAGGGCTGTCCAGTGAGGCATGGTCAATCTCCAGGTGGAAGCTGGCGAGTCGGGTGGCCAGACTGTCGATATGGTCTGTGGTCAGGGCGCCGGCGCGCTGCAGGTTACCCAGCAGGTCTTCCTGTTGGAACTGCCGGGTCTTGACCATATATTCGATAACCGGTCCGTCACTATTGAGACTGGGTGCGGTCTCAGTGCCATGCACGGCTACCACGCCCAGGTACAGGTCTGGCGCCAGGCGACGGTTCAGACGTACCTCTTCATGACAGAAGTGCTGGCGCTGCTCAAGGCTTGAATAGTCGAGAAAGCCGAAATTGACCGGCTTCTTGATTTTGTAGACGAAGTCGCCGGTCAGCAGCACCCAGGAGATATGCGTCTCTATCACGGTGAAACCGCTGACGGGATGGTCATAGAGGTCGGGATTCTGCAGTGCTTTAAGCAGTGTCTGGCTCACGGTATATCCTTGCTTTGACAGGCAAAGGAGGCATTATGCGGGTTGGTGAAGCAGAGTCCAACCTTGAACAGGTGTCAGTTCATTTAATGACGGCATTGGTCCCATGCTGGTTGCGGCCAGGGTAATGATGAAAGTTACGGTGTAAGGAAATATGGCTAGAAAACGCAAGGCAAGCAAAAAGCAGGGTTTCTGGCGTCGCTGGTCGGGCCTGATGATCAAGTTGGGTCTGGTCGGATTGGTGTTGTTGGCAGGTCTGACTATTTATCTGGATGCGGTGGTGCAGGAGAAGTTCTCCGGTAAGCGCTGGGCTGTGCCGGCGAAGGTGTTCGCCAGGCCGCTGGAGCTGTATGTCGGCCAGCAACTGAGTCGTGATGACTTTATTACTGAGCTGTCCGCATTGGGTTATCGGACGTCGTCTGCGGTTCGTCAGCCGGGGCAGATGTCGGCGTCAGCAAGTCAGGTGGACGTACATACCCGCGGGTTCCAGTTCTTCGAAGGCACGGAGCCCTCGCAACGCTTGAGTGTGCGTTTCAACGGACGCCAAGTGGCTGCGCTGTCAGGTAGCAACGACCCGGTGATGGCGCGCATGGAGCCGTTGATGATCGGTGGTATCTATCCCGCGCACAACGAAGACCGCATTCTGGTGCGTCTGGATCAGACGCCGCCGTATCTGGTTGAAGCGCTGATTGCTACCGAAGATAGAGATTATTTCCAGCATTTTGGTGTGTCGCCCAAAGGCATCGCGCGGGCCATGTATGTGAACATGGTCGCCGGCGGGGTAGTGCAGGGCGGCAGTACGCTGACGCAGCAACTGGTGAAGAACTTCTACCTTACCAGTGAGCGCAGCCTGTTGCGCAAAGGCACAGAGGCCATCATGGCCGTGTTGCTGGAGTTGCATTATTCCAAGGAAGAAATTCTCGAAGCCTATTTGAACGAGGTGTTCCTCGGTCAGGATGGGCGCCGCGCCGTACATGGTTTTGGCCTGGCCAGTCAGTATTACTTCGCTCAGCCGCTGCATGAACTGCAACTGCATCAGGTCGCGTTGCTAGTGGCTATGGTCAAGGGGCCTTCCTATTACAACCCGCGACGGCACACCGAGCGGGCCAAGGCGCGGCGGGATCTGGTAATCGGCATGTTGGCCGAGCAGGGCATGATCAGTCCGGAGCTGGCTGCAGAAGCGCAGAAGCAGGATCTGGATGTGTCGGTGCGCGGCAGCATGGCCGACACCAGCTATCCGGCCTTTATGGATCTGGTCAAACGCCAGCTCAAGGAAGACTATCGGGATGAAGATCTGACCAGCGAAGGTCTGCGCATTTTCACCAGCTTTGATCCCCTGCTGCAGAACAAGGCAGAAAAAGCGGTGCAGTCGACCGTCAAGCGGCTTGGTCCTGCTGATGGTGACGTACCGATTGAGGCGGCCATGGTGGTAACCAGCGCGCAGGCCGGCGAGGTGCTGGCACTGGTGGGCGGCAAGGATCCGCGCTATTCCGGCTTCAACCGGGCCCTGGACGCGTCGCGTCCGATTGGCTCGTTGATCAAGCCGGCGATCTACTTGACTGCCCTGGAGAAGCCCGAGCGCTATTCGTTGACCACACTGGTTGAAGACGCGCCTATCACGCTGCAGGCCGAGCCCGGCAAAACCTGGACGCCGCAGAACTATGGTCGTACCAGTCACGGCTGGGTGCCGCTATACAAGGCTCTGGCCAATTCCTATAACCAGGCCGCCGTGCGTATTGGTATGGATGTTGGTGTGCCCGAGGTGCTGAGAACCGTGGAGCGGCTGGGCGTCCAGCATGATTGGCGGCCCTTGCCGGCAATGTTGTTGGGATCCGGCGCGATGACCCCGATGCAGGTAACGGACATGTTCCAAACCATCGCTACCGGCGGCTACAGTACGCCGCTGCGGTCGATTCGCAATGTGCTGGATGCCGAGGGTGAGCCGTTACGGCCGTATCCGTTCGAGACCCAGCAACGCTTCGAGCCGGCGACCATCTATCTGTTACAGGAGGGTATGAGCCGGGTGATGACTCAAGGTACTGGCCGCTCGGCCTACAACCATGTGGCCTCTGATGTCAGACTGGCCGGTAAGACCGGTACCACCAATGATCTGCGCGATAGCTGGTTCGCCGGGTTTTCCGATGATCTGGTTGCGGTGAGTTGGCTGGGCAGGGATGATAACGGTCCTACGCGACTAACAGGTGCTTCAGGCGCGTTGCAGGTATGGAATGCGTTTATGGGCGAAGCCCATCCACGCAGTTTGTCCAACGTCCCGCCTGCTGGCGTGGTCATGGCCTGGATAGATGAAACGACCGGTCTCGGCAGTGATCAGAGCTGCCCGGGTGCGATTCAATCCGCATTCCGTTCTGGCTATGAGCCCTTGCCTGGCCCAGGCTGCAAAACGTTGATGGATACTGAAGGCCTGAAGGAAGGCGCCAATAAGGTGCTGGATACGATTCGCGGCTGGCTGCAATAAATGGAAGAGGATGTAAAGATGATGAAGAAAATGGGCCTGTTGGCCGGCCTGATCGTTTTCCTGGCAGGTTGTGCCGGCGGCGGTGGGTCAATTCCGGTGGTGGATTCCGGGCGTGATGTGTCTGACGAAACCATGCAGGCCGGGGCGGGTATGGTGCCACCTGCGCAGCAGCCTCAGCTGGAAGAAAATGGCGCTGTGGTGGTGATGATTCCTGATCAGACGGGCGGCTCGCAGCCTATCGAGTCCTATCCGATCGACGCGCAGCCATCGTCTCAGCAGGGAACCTCCTCGGACTCCTCTTCCGGGGCTCCGGCCGGCAGCCAGAATGGCGGGTTGCAGCAGGACGAGCAACTCGACGGGCCGGTATTGGCGTTGTTAACCGTATCGCGGGATCAGCAGTCCCGTGGTGATCTTGGCGGTGCTTCTTCAAGTCTCGAGCGAGCCATGCGCATTGCCCCGCGCGAGCCTCAGGTGTTCTATCGCCTGGCGCAGGTGCGTCTTGCTCAGGGTAACGCCGCGCAAGCCGAACAGATGGCGCAACGCGGACTGTCGTTTGCCGCTGGTCGGCCGCCGTTGCAGGCCGGGTTGTGGGAGCTGATTGCTCAGGCCCGTGAGCAAATGGGTAATGCGTCAGGCGCTGCCGAAGCACGGCAACGGGCTCGCGTTAATCTGTGAGCCGGCCCTGGGGGGAGATGGCTCAGGCGCTGAGTGAGCTGGAACGCGAGCTTCGCGCATTGCAGATGTGGTCCGTGGAGCCTCCGGACGCACGGCGGCTGGCCAGCGGTGAGCCGTTTTGCGTTGACACTCTGGGCTTTGAAGAATGGCTGCAGTGGGTATTTGTGCAGCGCATGGGCGATTTGGTCGCCCAGCGCGGATTGCTGCCGGGAGCGGCTCAACTTACTCCGATGGGCGAGCAGGCTTTTGTCCATTTGGGGCGTCGCCAGCAACCACTACTGTTGCTACTGGCGCGTATTGATCAGCTGTCGCGCCAGCTCACCTGATTCAGTTTTTGCAATAGCTTTCCAGATCCGCCTTGGCTTTTTCGATCAGCTCTTGACGCTCATCTTCGCCGATTCTTTCCACTTCGCCAGCGTCATTGGTGCGGCTGAGCCGCGGGTTGGTTTCCAGCGTGCGCAAATTGGTCTGTAACTGCGTGCACTGCTCAAGCCGCTTGGCCTCTGCAGCTTTATCTGCCTTGGCCTGCATCTCGGACTGCTGTTCTTCTTCGGGGTTTGCTTCCCGGGAGGGCAGCGGTGCCGGTTCACGCAAGGCTCCACCAGGAGGGGGAGAGGCGGTGATATCCACACGCTGATAGCTTTTGCCTTCCGGTGGCTGTTGTCCGAACTGGGGTACGCCCTGATCATCCACCCAGCGATACATTTGTTCTGCCACGGCCATGCTGCTAAGCAGGCCAAAAGTCAGAGCAACGAGCGTCTTGTACATGCGGTTTCCATCCCTGCGTTAAAGGTGTCGAGAACCGCTACTATAGCCAATCTTGCAAAAATGGACACGAGCTGTGTATTGACAGGCCCTGGATGTGCGGCTTTTGTCTAACTTGGCTTGACTTGTCGCTTCCGAGTGTAAACAATTCGTGGTTCACATAAGCAGGCTGTTAACGGAACCCACACGGTCTCCGGGTCAGCTGGCTTTGTTGCTCAATCCAGGTGGCGAAACCCGCCGACCCCTGGCCTGGCACCCGCACGCGCTACCTCGCGCTGGGTGAGGCGGCTCTGGCATCTACATAGAGCCTGCCTCCATTGCACGTAGTCAAGCTGATGCATGACGACCACCGTTGTCAATGCTCTGCCGAGCAGTAAACAGGTACCCTGCTACCGTCCAGATGGCGAGTGGCAAGCTAGAGGTGATTCTAAAGTGGAGCTTTTATCCGGCGCTGAGATGGTCGTCCGCTCATTGCGTGACGAGGGTGTTAAATATATATACGGGTATCCGGGCGGTGCCCTGTTGCACGTCTACGATGCAATCTTCCGCCAGGACGATGTCGAGCATATTCTGG
The DNA here is from genome assembly GCF_009497895.1 of Halopseudomonas pelagia. Lineage (NCBI taxonomy): Bacteria > Pseudomonadati > Pseudomonadota > Gammaproteobacteria > Pseudomonadales > Pseudomonadaceae > Halopseudomonas > Halopseudomonas pelagia. Next base: position 1,036,789 of record NZ_CP033116.1, read on the forward strand.
TGCGACATGAACAAGCCGCCGCACATATGGCTGATGGCTACGCGCGCGCGTCCGGCAAGGCCGGCGTGGTGCTGGTCACTTCCGGTCCAGGCGCAACCAATACCATTACCGGTATCGCCACGGCGTTCATGGATTCCATTCCGATGGTGATCCTGTCTGGCCAGGTCGCCAGTAACATGGTCGGCACCGACGCCTTCCAGGAAACCGACATGGTCGGTATTTCGCGTCCTATCGTGAAGCACAGCTTCATGATCAAGGACCCGCGGGAAATTCCGGAAGTGATCAAGAAAGCCTTTTACATTGCCCAGAGCGGTCGCCCTGGTCCTGTGGTCGTGGATATTCCGAAAGACATGACCAACCCGGCGGAGAAGTTCGAGTACAGCTACCCGAAGAAGGTCAAGCTGCGCTCCTATAACCCCGCTGTTCGTGGTCACTCCGGCCAGATTCGCAAAGCGCTGGACCTGCTGGTCGAGGCCAAGCGCCCGATCATCTATTCCGGTGGTGGCGTTATTCTTGGCGGTGCCGCTGCACAACTGACCGAACTGGCGCGTGAGCTGGGTGTGCCGGTTACCAATACGCTGATGGGTCTGGGCGCTTACCCGGGTACCGATCCGCAGTTTATCGGTTGGCTGGGCATGCATGGCAGTTACACCGCCAACGTCAGCATGCATCACAGCGATGTGATTCTCTGCGTCGGTGCACGTTTTGATGACCGCGTTATCAACGGCGCGAGCAAGTTCTGCCCGAACGCCAAGGTCATTCACGTCGACATCGATCCTGCGTCCATCTCCAAAACCATCCGTGCCGACGTGCCAATTGTTGGCCCAGTTGATAGCGTTCTGACTGAAATGGTCGCGATGGTTAAAGAGCACAATCTGCGCCCGGCCAAGGAAGCCTTGACCAGTTGGTGGAAGCAGATTGGCGAATGGCGCGGCGAAGGTCGCATGTTCCCCTATAACGAAGGGGATGGTTCGATCATCAAGCCGCAAACGGTTATCGAAACTCTGTGGGAGGTGACCAAGGGCGATGCCTATGTGACCTCCGATGTGGGTCAGCACCAGATGTTTGCGGCGCAGTACTATCCGTTTGACAAGCCCAATCGCTGGATCAATTCCGGCGGTCTAGGCACCATGGGCTTTGGTCTGCCAGCGGCGATGGGCGTCAAGTTGCATTATCCGGATGCGCAGGTTGCCTGCGTGACGGGTGAGGGCAGTATCCAGATGAATATTCAGGAGCTGTCGACCTGCCTGCAGTACGATTTGCCGGTCAAGATCATCACGTTGAACAACCAGGCGTTGGGCATGGTTCGCCAGTGGCAGGATATGCAGTACGGTAGTCGTCACTCGCATTCCTATATGGAGTCGCTGCCGGATTTCGTCAAGCTGGCTGAGTCCTATGGGCATGTTGGTATGCGCGTAGATAAGCTGGAAGACCTCAAGCCAGCCATGGAGCAGGCGTTTGCCAACACCAAGCAGCTGGTGTTCATGGATATTCGCGTCGATAACTCCGAGCATGTGTATCCAATGCACATCAAGGACGGATCCATGCGCGATATGTGGCTGAGCAAGACGGAGCGCACGTGATGAGACACATTATTTCCGTATTGCTGGAAAACGAGCCTGGTGCCTTGTCCCGCGTTGTCGGGCTGTTCTCCCAGCGCAACTACAATATCGAAACCCTGACCGTTGCGCCGACCGAAGATCCGACCCTGTCGCGTCTGACGTTAACCACGGTAGGGCATGACGAAGTCATCGAGCAGATCACCAAGAACCTCAATAAGCTGATTGAGGTCGTCAAGCTGGTGAATCTGTCCGAGGGATCGCACATCGAGCGCGAGCTGATGTTGGTGAAGATCAAGGCCACCGGCGCCCAGCGCGCCGAGGTCAAGCGGACCACTGATATATTCCGCGGTCAGATTGTCGATGTGACCAGCAGCGTGTATACCGTGCAACTGGCTGGCACCTCTGACAAGCTGGACAGCTTTATTGAAGCAGTTGGCCCGACCACGGTCATCGAGGTGGTGCGCACCGGCGTATCGGGCATCGCCCGTGGCGAGAAAGTGCTTAGCATCTAATTTAGACAGCAGGTCCGTGTGGGCCTGAACAGGAAACAGGGGAATTTCATGCACGTTTATTATGATAAAGATTGTGATCTGAGCATCATCCAGGGCAAGAAAGTAGCCATCATCGGTTACGGTTCGCAAGGCCATGCACACGCCTGCAACCTGAAGGATTCAGGCGTTGATGTCACCGTAGGTCTGCGCAGTGGCTCTTCCACTGTCGCCAAGGCTGAGGCCCATGGTCTCAAGGTGACTGACGTAGCTTCCGCCGTTGCCGCTGCCGACGTGGTCATGATCCTGACCCCGGACGAGTTTCAGTCCCAACTGTATCGCGACGAGATCGAGCCGAACCTGAAGCAGGGCGCAACGCTGGCCTTCGCTCACGGTTTCGCTATTCACTACAACCAGATCGTGCCGCGCAAGGATCTGGATGTGATCATGATCGCACCCAAGGCCCCAGGCCACACAGTGCGTACCGAGTTCACCAAGGGTGGCGGTATTCCTGATCTGATCGCCGTGTTCCAGGATGCTTCCGGCAATGCCAAGAACCTCGCTCTGTCTTACGCTTCGGGCGTGGGTGGCGGCCGAACCGGCATCATCGAGACTACCTTCAAGGACGAGACTGAAACCGACCTGTTCGGTGAGCAGGCTGTTCTTTGTGGTGGCGCTGTCGAGCTGGTCAAGGCTGGTTTCGAAACGCTGGTCGAGGCTGGTTACGAGCCCGAAATGGCCTACTTCGAATGCTTGCACGAGTTGAAACTGATCGTTGACCTCATGTACGAAGGCGGTATCGCCAACATGAACTACTCGATCTCCAACAACGCCGAGTACGGTGAGTACGTCACTGGTCCGGAAGTGATCAACGCTGAGTCGCGTGAAGCCATGCGCAATGCACTCAAGCGCATTCAGTCCGGTGAGTACGCGAAGATGTTCATCGCTGAAGGCGCGCACAACTATCCTTCCATGACGGCTGCCCGTCGTCTGAACGCGGCGCATCCGATCGAACAGGTTGGTGAGAAGCTGCGTGGCATGATGCCTTGGATCTCCGCGAACAAGATCGTGGATAAATCCAAGAACTAAGCTGTACTGCATCAGTCAAAGAGAACGCGGCCAAGGCCGCGTTTTTTTGTGCACGGTGATAACGGGCTGGTAAACCTTCAGTTCAATTGCCACACTGTTATTCTGTTAATGCGGCAAGGTAATCTCATGATCGATAAGCAAGAGCACGACCCAAAGGATGATATGGATGCGGCCCACGGCATACTGCCCATCGATGAACACATAGAAGAAGTGCCTGGCCCTGATGGCAAGAAAATCAGACATCGCGGCATTTACTTGCTTCCCAATCTGTTTACCACGGCCGCGCTGTTCTCCGGTTTCTACGCCATCGTTAGTGCGATGGACGGCAACTTCGCTAATGCGTCCATCGCTATCTTTGTCGCGATGGTGCTGGACGGGCTGGATGGCCGGGTAGCTCGCATGACCAATACCCAGAGCGCGTTTGGTGCCGAGTTCGACTCGCTGTCGGATATGGTTGCCTTCGGTGTAGCGCCGGCGTTGGTGGTCTTTTCCTGGGCGCTGGCTGATCTGGGCAAAGTAGGCTGGGTCTTCTCGTTTATCTACCTGGCCGGCGCGGCGCTGCGTCTCGCGCGCTTCAATACGCATATTGGTGACGAGACTGAGGACAAGCGCTTCTTTACCGGGCTCGCCAGTCCGTCAGCTGCAGGCCTGGTTGCAGGTATGGTCTGGGCGTTGAGCGATTTCGGCATTGATGGTGGCGATATCAGCTTCCTGGTCGGTGTGCTGACCGCGTTGGCTGGTCTGCTGATGGTCAGCAACGTGCGTTATTACAGCTTCAAGGATCTGGACCTGAAGGGGCGAGTGCCGTTTTTCGTGATTCTGCTGGTAGTGCTGGTGTTCGCGATCATTTCCACCGACCCATCGCGGATTCTGTGGTTTATCTTCATCGCTTATACCGTATCCGGCCCAGTCCAGGCGTTGTGGCGCTGGCGCACCAAGCAGAAGGTTACGTCCGAGGTATAAGGCGTTCCGCTGTTTCTTCTAAGAAACCGTCAATTAACCCTTGACGGTTTTTTCATAGCCCCTATAATGCGCGTCTGCCCAAACGGGGCGCTTTGCATAAAGCGTTTTACAATCAATAAGTTAGCGATAATTTGGCGGTTGACAGGGTGGTGAGTTAGCGTAGAATGCGCCGCTCACTGGGAAGGCTGGCAGGATCGCTTTTCCAGGCGCCGAGTTTAACTCAGCGAAGTTTCACGGAAGCGGTTGACAGGGGTTTTGGCTCCTGTAGAATGCGCCTCCCGGTCACGAGAAAGGCTTTGTTCTCGGGGCCAGACAAGCAAGGATGTGATGAGCAAGATTCTCACAAAAATGCTTGACAGATTAGAAGGTTAGCGTAAGATACGCGGCCTTGGTTAAGCGGAAACGCGAACCGAATCGCTCTTTAACAATGTGAATCAAGTAATTCGTGTGGGTGCTTGCCTTATGGGATTGATGATCCGAAAGATTATCAGCCTAAGCAAGTTACTCTGTGAATTCACTGAGTTTTTTGTAATAAAGCTGAGCCAAGTTTAGGGTTTTCACAAAACCCAATCAGTCTTAAAACTGAAGAGTTTGATCATGGCTCAGATTGAACGCTGGCGGCAGGCCTAACACATGCAAGTCGAGCGGTAGAGAGAAGCTTGCTTCTCTTGAGAGCGGCGGACGGGTGAGTAATACCTGGGAATCTGCCTGATAGTGGGGGATAACGTTCGGAAACGGACGCTAATACCGCATACGTCCTACGGGAGAAAGCAGGGGATCTTCGGACCTTGCGCTATCAGATGAGCCCAGGTCGGATTAGCTTGTTGGTGAGGTAACGGCTCACCAAGGCGACGATCCGTAACTGGTCTGAGAGGATGATCAGTCACACTGGAACTGAGACACGGTCCAGACTCCTACGGGAGGCAGCAGTGGGGAATATTGGACAATGGGCGCAAGCCTGATCCAGCCATGCCGCGTGTGTGAAGAAGGTCTTCGGATTGTAAAGCACTTTAAGTTGGGAGGAAGGGTTGCAGTTTAATACGCTGCAATCTTGACGTTACCGACAGAATAAGCACCGGCTAACTCTGTGCCAGCAGCCGCGGTAATACAGAGGGTGCAAGCGTTAATCGGAATTACTGGGCGTAAAGCGCGCGTAGGTGGCTAAGTAAGATGGGTGTGAAATCCCCGGGCTCAACCTGGGAACTGCATCCATAACTGCTTGGCTAGAGTACGGTAGAGGGTAGTGGAATTTCCTGTGTAGCGGTGAAATGCGTAGATATAGGAAGGAACACCAGTGGCGAAGGCGACTACCTGGACTGATACTGACACTGAGGTGCGAAAGCGTGGGGAGCAAACAGGATTAGATACCCTGGTAGTCCACGCCGTAAACGATGTCAACTAGCCGTTGGGAACCTTGAGTTCTTAGTGGCGCAGCTAACGCACTAAGTTGACCGCCTGGGGAGTACGGTCGCAAGATTAAAACTCAAATGAATTGACGGGGGCCCGCACAAGCGGTGGAGCATGTGGTTTAATTCGAAGCAACGCGAAGAACCTTACCTGGCCTTGACATGCTGAGAACTTTCCAGAGATGGATTGGTGCCTTCGGGAACTCAGACACAGGTGCTGCATGGCTGTCGTCAGCTCGTGTCGTGAGATGTTGGGTTAAGTCCCGTAACGAGCGCAACCCTTGTCCTTAGTTACCAGCACGTTATGGTGGGCACTCTAAGGAGACTGCCGGTGACAAACCGGAGGAAGGTGGGGATGACGTCAAGTCATCATGGCCCTTACGGCCAGGGCTACACACGTGCTACAATGGGGGGTACAAAGGGTTGCCAAGCCGCGAGGTGGAGCTAATCCCATAAAACCTCTCGTAGTCCGGATCGGAGTCTGCAACTCGACTCCGTGAAGTCGGAATCGCTAGTAATCGTGGATCAGAACGCCACGGTGAATACGTTCCCGGGCCTTGTACACACCGCCCGTCACACCATGGGAGTGGGTTGCACCAGAAGTAGCTAGTCTAACCTTCGGGAGGACGGTTACCACGGTGTGATTCATGACTGGGGTGAAGTCGTAACAAGGTAGCCGTAGGGGAACCTGCGGCTGGATCACCTCCTTAATCGATAGATCACAGACCATTCGGTCAAGCACTCACACGAATTACTTGATTCATTAAGAAAGCGATAGGGTCTTTAGCTCTCAAGCTACAGTTCACCCGTAGCAGCTAAGTCTAGGCTTATCTGTTTCGAGCGTCCCCGGGCAATTGGGTCTGTAGCTCAGTTGGTTAGAGCGCACCCCTGATAAGGGTGAGGTCGGCAGTTCGAATCTGCCCAGACCCACCAATTGTCGAGGTGTGGAAGGTCTTGAAAAAGGGGCCATAGCTCAGCTGGGAGAGCGCCTGCCTTGCACGCAGGAGGTCAGCGGTTCGATCCCGCTTGGCTCCACCAAGACGCAGTAGGTCAGAGACGACCGAGATACCGATCGCTAGACGCCAGAGTTCATACATGAACAATCACCGGGAAGGCTCCGAGTGGATTGTTGATGTCTGGTCTTTGTGCCAGTCGCTCTTTAACAATGTGGGAAAGTGATAGAAATGATAGACATAACAGACGTTTCACTGCGATCTGTTATGGCTAAGGTAACTTGTAATCTCAACGCAAGTTCCGGATTGTCGTGAATCATGTCATACATATCGCTTTGAATAATCGGCGCTAGCTTCGGCTAACGACAGATTGTTTGGGGTTATATGGTCAAGTGAATAAGCGCATACGGTGGATGCCTTGGCAGTCAGAGGCGATGAAAGACGTTGTAGCCTGCGATAAGCTCCGGGGAGTCGGCAAACAGACTTTGATCCGGAGATCTCTGAATGGGGAAACCCACTTAGCATAAGCTAGGTATCACACACTGAATACATAGGTGTGTGAGGCGAACCGGGGGAACTGAAACATCTAAGTACCCCGAGGAAAAGAAATCAACCGAGATTCCCCAAGTAGCGGCGAGCGAACGGGGAGCAGCCCTTAAGCAATTTAGAGTTTAGTGGAAGGTCCTGGAAATGGCCGCCATAGTGGGTGATAGCCCCGTACACGAAAGGCTCTTAGTTGTGAAATCGAGTAGGACGGCGCACGTGAAACGTTGTCTGAACATGGGGGGACCATCCTCCAAGGCTAAATACTCCTGACTGACCGATAGTGAACCAGTACCGTGAGGGAAAGGCGAAAAGAACCCCTGTGAGGGGAGTGAAATAGATCCTGAAACCGTATGCGTACAAGCAGTGGGAGCCCACTTGTTGGGTGACTGCGTACCTTTTGTATAATGGGTCAGCGACTTATATTCTGTGGCGAGCTTAACCGTCTAGGGGAGGCGTAGGGAAACCGAGTCTTAATAGGGCGTTTAGTCGCAGGGTATAGACCCGAAACCGGGCGATCTATCCATGGGCAGGTTGAAGGTGCCGTAACAGGCACTGGAGGACCGAACCGACTACCGTTGAAAAGTTAGCGGATGACTTGTGGATAGGAGTGAAAGGCTAATCAAGCTCGGAGATAGCTGGTTCTCCTCGAAAGCTATTTAGGTAGCGCCTCGTGTATCACCACTGGGGGTAGAGCACTGTTTGGGCTAGGGGGTCATCCCGACTTACCAACCCCATGCAAACTCCGAATACCAGTGAGTGTCAGCACGGGAGACACACGGCGGGTGCTAACGTCCGTCGTGAAAAGGGAAACAACCCAGACCGTCAGCTAAGGTCCCAAAGTTATGGTTAAGTGGGAAACGATGTGGGAAGGCTTAGACAGCTAGGAGGTTGGCTTAGAAGCAGCCATCCTTTAAAGAAAGCGTAATAGCTCACTAGTCGAGTCGGCCTGCGCGGAAGATGTAACGGGGCTCAAACCATACACCGAAGCTACGGGTTCATCTTAGGATGAGCGGTAGAGGAGCGTTCTGTAAGCCTGTGAAGGTCAATTGAGAAGTTGGCTGGAGGTATCAGAAGTGCGAATGCTGACATGAGTAACGACAATGGGAGTGAAAAACTCCCACGCCGGAAGACCAAGGGTTCCTGCGCAACGTTAATCGACGCAGGGTGAGTCGACCCCTAAGGCGAGGCCGAAAGGCGTAGTCGATGGGAAACGGGTTAATATTCCCGTACTTGTAGTTACTGCGATGGGGGGACGGAGAAGGCTAGGCCAGCACGGCGTTGGTTGTCCGTGTTTAAGGTGGTAGGCTGATTTCTTAGGTAAATCCGGGAGATCAAGGCCGAGAACTGATGACGATCTTTCTTTTAGAAAGAGAAGTGGTTGATGCCATGCTTCCAGGAAAAGCCTCTAAGCTTCAGGTAACTAGAAATCGTACCCCAAACCGACACAGGTGGTCAGGTAGAGAATACCAAGGCGCTTGAGAGAACTCGGGTGAAGGAACTAGGCAAAATGGCACCGTAACTTCGGGAGAAGGTGCGCCGGTGAGGGTGAAGTATTTACTACGTAAGCCCATGCCGGTCGAAGATACCAGGCCGCTGCAACTGTTTATTAAAAACACAGCACTCTGCAAACACGAAAGTGGACGTATAGGGTGTGACGCCTGCCCGGTGCCGGAAGGTTAATTGATGGGGTTAGCTTCGGCGAAGCTCTTGATCGAAGCCCCGGTAAACGGCGGCCGTAACTATAACGGTCCTAAGGTAGCGAAATTCCTTGTCGGGTAAGTTCCGACCTGCACGAATGGCGTAATGATGGCGGCGCTGTCTCCACCCGAGACTCAGTGAAATTGAAATCGCTGTGAAGATGCAGTGTATCCGCGGCTAGACGGAAAGACCCCGTGAACCTTTACTATAGCTTTGCACTGGACTTTGAATTTGTTTGTGTAGGATAGGTGGGAGGCTTTGAAGCGTGGACGCTAGTTCATGTGGAGCCAACCTTGAAATACCACCCTGACAACTTTGAGGTTCTAACTCTGGTCCGTTATCCGGATCGAGGACAGTGTATGGTGGGTAGTTTGACTGGGGCGGTCTCCTCCCAAAGAGTAACGGAGGAGTACGAAGGTGCACTCAGCACGGTCGGAAATCGTGCGTAGAGTATAAAGGCAAAAGTGCGCTTGACTGCGAGACCCACACGTCGAGCAGGTACGAAAGTAGGTCTTAGTGATCCGGTGGTTCTGTATGGAAGGGCCATCGCTCAACGGATAAAAGGTACTCCGGGGATAACAGGCTGATACCGCCCAAGAGTTCATATCGACGGCGGTGTTTGGCACCTCGATGTCGGCTCATCACATCCTGGGGCTGAAGCCGGTCCCAAGGGTATGGCTGTTCGCCATTTAAAGTGGTACGCGAGCTGGGTTTAGAACGTCGTGAGACAGTTCGGTCCCTATCTGCCGTGGACGTTTGAGATTTGAGAGGGGCTGCTCCTAGTACGAGAGGACCGGAGTGGACGAACCCCTGGTGTTCCGGTTGTCACGCCAGTGGCATTGCCGGGTAGCTACGTTCGGAAAAGATAACCGCTGAAAGCATCTAAGCGGGAAACTTGCCTCAAGATGAGATCTCACCGGGAGCTTGACTCCCCTAAAGGGCCGTCGAAGACTACGACGTTGATAGGCTGGGTGTGTAAGCGTTGCAAGGCGTTGAGCTAACCAGTACTAATTGCCCGTGTGGCTTGACCATATAACACCCAAGCAATTTGGTGTGGTCATGACCTTGATGAACGACAATCCGAACTTGGATTGAGATTGCAGTTACCGCTATGAAAAAACATTTCTATCACCGAACCACCCCTTTACGCCGTGTAGGCTAGCACCTGCACAGCAACGAATTGCTTGACGACCATAGAGCATTGGAACCACCTGATCCCATCCCGAACTCAGAAGTGAAACGATGCATCGCCGATGGTAGTGTGAGGTTTCCTCATGTGAGAGTAGGTCATCGTCAAGCGCTTATACTGAACAGCCCCGCCTGGAAACAGCGCGGGGCTTTTCTTTGCGCGGAAAAAAGTGGTCCAAGCCACTTGAACCGTAAGCGTCCGGCGAAGTCACCTTGCGCGCCTGTATCACCCTCTTAACGGGTCGCTGTATCACATGCTGAACGCTTTTCTTGTATCACCCTCTGCACGCTTATAAATCAGTGCGAGACTATTACGGGGTAGCCGTTTTGGGTGATACACCGCGGCGATTACTGACCCGCTTTTGATGGTTCCCACTGATGCGGCAGTAACTGACTAATCTGGCTCGCTCGCTGTGTTGGTAGCCTGGTCAGCACATCCTTCAGATACGCATACGGGTCATGACCATTCAGCTTGGCTGATTGGATCAGGCTCATCACCGCGGCGGCGCGCCGACCACTGCGCAGCGAGCCGGCGAACAACCAGTTCGAACGTCCCAGCGCCCAGGGTCGGATCTGGTTTTCCACTCGGTTGTTGTCGATAGGCACACGGCCATCGTCCAGGTAGCGCGTCAGCGCAGCCCAGCGTTTCAGGCTGTAATCCAGTGCTCGTGCCGTACCCGAACCGTCCGGCACTTTGGTCCGTTGTGCAATCATCCAGTGATGCAAGGCATCCGCCAGTGGCCGGGCTCTGGCGGCCCTGATCGCCTGTCGTCTATCGGGTGGCTCGTCCTTGGTGTTTCGCTCAATTTCGTAGAGCTTACCGATATACTCAAGTGCCTGTGCAGCCAAGGTGCTCTGGTTAGCCTGGTGTAAGTCATAGAACTTGCGGCGTGCATGCGCCATGCAGCCGATTTCCACGATGCCCTTACCGAACCCGGCTTTATAGCCCGCGTAGTCATCGCACACCAATTTTCCTTGCCAGTCATCGAGGAAGTTGCGGGCATGTTCACCCGCGCGACTTGGAGCGAAGTCATAGACAGTGGCTTTCAGTTCGGCGAAGGGTGTCGTGCAGTAAGCCCAGACGTAGGCCTTATGGGTTTTCTTCTTGCCTGGGGCCAACATGCTGACCGGTGTTTCATCAGCATGCAGCACCGGATGCTGGAGTAGTTCATGCCGTAGCGCATCCACCAGCGGCTGCAACTGAACGCCGCAGGTACCGACCCATTCGGCCAAGGTAGAGCGTGCGATTTCCAGGCCTGCTCGACCGAAGATACGTTCCTGACGGTACAGCGGTAGATGATCGGCATACTTGGCGACCAGTACCTGAGCCAGCAGGCCAGCGGTCGGGATGCCCTTATCGATAACCTGCGCAGGAACGGGCGCCTGGATCAGGGTTTCGCACTTGGTGCAGGCCCACTTGCCACGGATATGCCGCTCGACACTGAACACGCCCGGTACATAGTCCAGTTTCTCACTGATGTCTTCGCCGATACGCGTGAGCTGGCAGCCACAGCGACATTGGGTATTGTCGGGCTCGTGGCGGATCAAGGTGCGTGGCAGCTCCGTCGGTAAGGCTCCGCGCTTGGGTTGCTGCTTGGCTTTGGGCGCTGGTTCGGTAGTTGCCTTTGCCTGTTCCAGCTCGACCTCGATAGCAGCCAGGTCGCTGTCGACCAGCTCGTCCAGCAATAAGCCTTGCATCACAGAGAACTGTTCACTGCGCCGGGCATACTTGTGGCGCTTGAGGATCGCGAGTTCGTGAGTCAGTTTGTCATTCAGCGCAGTACTGTGCGTCAGCGCCCGATCCTTAGCCGCCAGAGAGGCCATCAACTCGGCCGCCAGAGTGCGGAGTTGTTCGGCAGATAGCTGATTGAGGTCGGGCTGCTGGGTCATGGAGGTAGTATGCCCAACCCGCAGCTGGCTGTGCATACACCCTTCGGGTTATGGCGCTTGGCAGCAGGCTATGCTTAAAGTACCGAGATGATGCCGGCGTCACCGATACGCTGCCAAGGCAGTCCTTGAGCCAGTGCCATGAGCTGTTCATTGGTCAGGTTTACCCGGTCACCGCGCCAGGTGTCGGCCCAGTGAAACTTGCCCCGGTTCAGACGTCGGGCACACAACCAGATACCCAGACCATCATGCACCAGGACCTTCATCCGATTACCGCGGTTGTTGGCAAACAGATAAGCACAGTGCGGTCTGGCCGCCCCGAAGACAGCAATAACGCGTGCTAGGGCTTTATCCGGGCCGGCACGCATATCCAGCGGCTCGGTTGCCAACCAGATTTCGTCGATACGGATCATCGCAGCAGATCACGCAGTAAGGCTGCGCATTGGTGTGCCTGCTCAGTAGGCCACTCAACGACAACGGCGCCGCCAGTGTGGGGTATTTCGATACGGATAGCACTATGCGGGCGGGTCTCGGATGACAAGGCAGGTGCTGGTAGCTTTACCGGCACAAATGAAGGTGTTGAATAACGAGTATCGCTGCGCTGTGACTCTCTGATCCAACGGCGGACCATGTTGGCGTTCAGACGGTTATCCAGTGCAATGCGCGATACGGAGACCCCGGGTTCCAGGCAAGCAGCAACGATAGAGGCTTTGAAGTCTGACGTGAAGCGGCGACGCTTCGGTGCGGGCTTGACTACGCTTGATGTGTTCATGACAAGTGTCCACTAAAGAATAAGTGGACACTATCCTGACCGTACCGTTGTCAGCCTCAAGATGTGATTACCGGACGGTTACCTTGAACCAACGACTACCCTGTATTCAACCCCCTTGTCCCGGCCATACCCGTCATTCCCGCGCAGGCGGGAATCCAGTCGGACCTGGACTCCTGCACCTTGATCGCAAGCAGAGCGCTCTCTACCGCTGCGCTTGGATTCCCGCCTGCGCGGGAATGACGGGGTGGGTTGCAATGGCATGGTGGAAGGGGGCAGAGGTGTAGCGACTAACGCCGAGGGCGCAGGTGATGGTTGCAGAGACCTGTGCGCAAACGGATCACCCAGCACAAAGCACCAACACCGGCTTGACGCGCTCACCACGCCGCCGCACCGGCTTCCAGCTTCCAGCTGAAATTACTGCGACGCTTTTTTCCACTCCTCTTCCTGCAACAGTCGCCACATGATTTTCCCGGTAGGGGATTTGGGAATGCTGTCGGTAAACTCGATCACTACAGGGCACTTATAAGCGGCCATATTGTTCTGGCACCAACTGATGATGTCCTCTTCAGTGGTCGATTCATTGCCGGCTGACAGCACGACAAAGGCCTTCACGGTTTCCCCGCGACGGGGGTGCGGTGTAGAAATCACGCAGACTTCGCGAATGGCTGGATGCGAGTACATGAGCGACTCGACCTCGGCCGGCCAGACTTTATAGCCTGAGGCGTTGATCATGCGTTTGACGCGGTCTACCAGGAAAAAATAGCCTTCCTCATCGTAGTAACCCAGATCGCCGGAGCGGAAGAAACGATGGCCATCGACTTCCACGAAGGCTTCTTCTGTCGCCTCCGGGCGGTTCCAGTAGCCCTGGAATATCTGTTCGCCGCGCATGATGATCTCACCAGTAACGCCCACGCCGACTTCTTCCAGGGTTTCGATGTTGATCACCCTGGAGTCGACGCCAATAATCGGGATACCGAGGCATTGCGGTTTGCATGCCTGAGGCGGATTGACGTGAGTAGGGGCGATGGTTTCGGACAGGCCATAGCCTTCCATATAAATCAGACCAGTCTTGTCGATCAATTTGGCCGCGACCGCTGCGGGCATGGCTGCACCGCCACCGCCGATGCTCTTCAGTGAGCTGATATCGTACTGATCGATATCCGGATCGGAGAGCATATCGACGACCATGGTCGAAATATTCCGCCAGGTATTAACCTTGACCCGCTGGATAAGCTCGGCTGCGACCTTGCGGTCCCAGCGCGTCATCACAACCAGCGTGCCGCCCGCATACAGCGTGCTATTCATGCACGATTGCATGCCGGTGACATGGAACATGGGTACTGACACCAGGTGCACAACATCATGTTGCGCATTGGTCCAGACTGCGCCATACACGGTAGTGGCCATGACGCTGTGATGAGTGTGCACACAGCCTTTGGGGTTGCCAGTGGTGCCAGAGCTATAGGGGATAACGCACAGATCATCGGGGCCCGCGGTCAGCAGCCCTGGCGTCAGGTCCGCGTTCAGCGCTGCTTGCCAGCGGGTCACGCCGGGTAGCTTGGCATCGGTGGCAGGCTCGCGCACTGCCTCGGGCAAGTTGAGATCTGTAGGTTCGGTAACGTATTCAGAGTAAGCGCTGACGATCACCTCACGCAGATGTCCCTGGCCAACATGCTCGAAGATGTGCTCGACCAGCTCTTGGGCACAAAGGGCCACCGGCGCCTGGGTGTCTTCAATCAGATACTTGATCTCGGCCGAGCGATTCATCGGGTTGACCGGCACTACTACGGCATTGGCGCGCAAGATGGCGAAGTAGCCAATAATATATTGCGGGCTGTTCTGCATATACAGCAGTACCCGGTCGCCAGCTTTAACGCCGGCTTGCTGCAGGTACCCAGCGATGGCCTCGGCCTGCCGCTTGAATTCGTTATAGGTAACATCCGTGCCGTAATAATGAATTGCGGGGTGCTCGCCAAAGCGCAAGGCCGAGACGGTAAGGTTGTGAAAGACGCTGGTGGCGGGCAGCTCAAGCTGCCTTGGAACTTGAGGGGGCCAGACGTTGAAGTGGCGTTCGAACATGCGCGAGCTACCTGTGACTGTTGTTGTTTTAACGGTGCATCCAGGGCCTATATGCTGACGGCCAGCGATGCCATTTTATTATCGTGACACCAGAGTAGCGCCTTATCGAGCCTATTGTGAACCGCCAGTCATTTTGGTGTTGGCCGGTCATAAGCAGCTGTAAGGTTGCCTTCAGTCAAGGCCGGACAGGGGATCAGATACACTGTTGGATAAGGTATAGTAGAGGCCTATTATTTTCAGGCTAAGCAAGTCTGAAGCGACTGTGTGCAGCGCTATATCGGCCACAAGAGGAGCTCTTCCGATGAGTCAGGATCGCGTTATTATTTTTGATACTACCCTGCGTGATGGCGAGCAAAGCCCTGGCGCATCCATGACCAAGGAAGAAAAACTGCGCATTGCCAAGGCGCTGGAAAAGCTCAAGGTCGATGTCATCGAAGCGGGGTTTGCGATCGCCAGTCCGGGTGACTTTGCCGCGGTGAAGCTAATCGCCGATACTATTCAGGACAGCATCATCTGCAGCCTGTCCCGCGCGATGGATGCCGATATCGACCGCGCTGCCGAAGCACTGGCGGGCGCCAACCACGGGCGCATTCACACCTTTATCGCCACCAGTCCAATCCATATGCAACACAAGCTGCGCTTGCAGCCGGATCAGGTAGTGGAGCAAGCGGTTCGCGCGGTCACGCGTGCGCGTAATTTGTGCCCGGACGTAGAGTTTTCCTGTGAGGATGCCGGTCGCTCGGAGATCGATTTTCTCTGCCGTATTATCGAAGCCGCAATCGATGCCGGGGCGCGGACGATCAATATTCCCGATACGGTCGGCTATGCGATCCCCCACCAGTTTGGCGAGATGATCAGGCAGATCATTCAGCGCGTGCCGAATGCCGACAAGGCGGTGTTTTCGGTCCATTGCCATAACGATCTGGGTTTGGCCGTGGCCAACTCGCTAGCGGCAGTTACCGCCGGGGCTCGGCAAGTTGAATGTACGATCAACGGGCTGGGTGAGCGCGCGGGCAACGCTGCTCTTGAAGAGATCGTCATGGCAATCCGCACCCGTGAGGACGTATTAGGCGTGCAGACCGGCATCGTCACCGAAAATATCCTCGCTGCATCCAGACTGGTGTCAGGGATAACCGGGTTTGTCGTGCAGCCGAACAAGGCCATCGTCGGCGCCAATGCCTTTGCTCACGAATCAGGCATTCATCAGGATGGGGTGCTCAAGCACCGCGAAACCTATGAGATCATGAGTGCCCAGTCAGTCGGCTGGCATACCAACAAGCTGTCATTGGGTAAGTTGTCTGGCCGCAACGCGTTTCGGTCGCGCCTGGCTGAACTCGGCATAGAGCTGCAAAGTGAAGCGGATATGAATCTGGCCTTTGCACGATTCAAGGAGTTGGCAGACAAGAAACATGAGATTTTCGATGAAGATCTGCAGGCGCTGGTTTCCGATACGCTGACCGAGGTCGTCGAACATGTGAAGCTGGTTTACCTTGATGTTGCCTCGCGCATGGGCGAGACCCCACAGGCCCGTGTGGTGTTGAATGTTGATGGTCAAGAGCGGGAAGCCAGTGCGCCAGGTTCCGGTCCGGTGGATGCGACCTTCAAGGCGATCGAACAGATCATCTGTTCAGAATCCATCTTGCAGCTGTATTCGGTCAATGCGATTACACAGGGTACAGACTCCCAGGGCGAGGTCACCGTTCGGCTGGAAAAGGCCGGGCGCATCGTCAACGGTAATGGTGCGGATACCGACATTGTTGTGGCCTCAGCGAAAGCCTATATCAATGCTTTGAATCTGATGCGTGAAGGCGCGTATCGCGCGCATCCCCAGGCGGCCGCAGTCTGATGCGCGAATCAGTACGGTTGGCTTATCTCGAAGCCATGGGTGTAACCGGATGGGTACCAATGCAGACGCTCGCGCATGCGGCTCTGCGTTCCGCGCCGGAGCCCGAGTTGCCAGTAGAAAACGTCCAGCAGCGCCTGGAACCGGCGCTGGCAAAAGGTGTGGACGTGGTCGTCGATACTGTAAGCGCCGAACAGCCGACCATTGTGAGCGCCGAGCGCGCGGCTGTACCTGCACCCCGTAAGCATGAACTGCCGCGCGTGTCGCCGCCGAAGCCTGCTACTTTGCCGACAAAAATCGAGCCCGAAGAAGAAAAAACGGTGGCGCCGGCCGTCGAGCTCACTCAGGTAGCGCCGTTTTATCTGCAGCTATGGATGGCGGGGCCCTGCGCGTTGCTCATCGAAACGCCGGACCCGGGTATCGAAAAGGGCACGCCTCACTATAACTTGCTCGGCGATATTCTCCGCGCTGCGCAGTTGCCAACCACCCCGCAGTTGCATGCTGACTTCCGCTGGCCATTGAGCCGCAATCCACAAGTCGCGCGTAGCGCAGCAGCTGCCAGTGAGGCTTTGCAGGCGTTCATGCAAGCCCGTTTGGAGTTGGCTCCCGTCAGCTCCATTGGCTGTTTCGGCGTCGCGGCGGGCTTGCTTGCCGAGTCTGACCCGCAGCAAGCTGAAGCCCTCTGCGGTCGGGAAGAAGCGCTGGAGGGTTTGGCGGCCGCCTGGTTTGCCCCCGATTTACAGACGTTGATGCAGAAACCCCAGGAGAAAGCGCGCCTATGGCATTTGTTGAAGCGGGTAATGCCGCGCTGGCAGGACAGGGCATGAGCGAATTGCGTTACCGAGCGATGCTCGAAGCGGACCTGGACGAGGTGTTGAGTATCGAAGCCGCCGCGTTCAGTCATCCATGGACGCGAGGTATCTTTCTGGACTGCGTACGCTCCGAATATGAATGCTGGTTGCTGTTTAGCGGAAACCAGCAGGTAGGGCATACCGTTCTTTCCGCTGCCGGCGATGAGTCGCATTTGTTGAATATCACTATCAAACCTGAGAATCAGGGCTTCGGCTTGGGCGCTGCGTTGCTGGAATTCATCATCGACCGCGCCAAACAGCGCAAGGCGGAGGTGACCTTCCTCGAAGTCCGGGCTTCGAATGAGGCGGCTGCGAGGCTGTACGAGCGCTTTGGTTTTAATGAGATAGGACGGCGGCGAAACTATTACCCCGCAGCGGGTGGCAGAGAAGACGCTTTGGTAATGGCTTATTCGTTGATTGACTAGATGTGTTCCAGACAAGGTGGTGTGAATGACTGATTTGACGCAGCTGTTTGATAATAACCGCGCGTGGGCTGAATCCATCACGAAGGAAGACCCCGAATTCTTCTCCAAACTGGCAGGCCAGCAGGCGCCTGAGTATCTGTGGATTGGTTGTGCCGATTCCCGAGTGCCGGCCAACGAGATAGTCGGGTTGTTACCGGGGGAGCTTTTCGTGCACCGGAACGTCGCCAATGTGGTGCTGCATACTGACCTGAATTGCCTGTCGGTTATGCAGTTTGCGGTGGATGTGCTCAAGGTCAAACATATTATCGTCACCGGCCACTATAACTGCGGTGGTGTGCGTGCGGCGATGCACAACAAGCAGCTCGGTCTCAGCGATGGGTGGCTGCGTTCGATTCGCGATCTGTATTATGAGCAGCGGAATAAACTCAGCCTGATAGAGAGTGAAGAAGCTCAGCTGGACCTGATGTGTGAGTTGAACGTCAAACGTCAGGTAGCCAACGTCAGCCACACCAGCATCGTTCAGAACGCTTGGCACCGGGACCAGCCCTTGAGCGTGCATGGCTTTATTTACGGTCTCAAAGATGGGCATCTGAAGGACCTGGACGTGTCTGTGGATAACGCCGAGCAAATCCCTGAGCAGTACCGGCTGAGCCCCCCTTGAACCCGCAGGCACGCTCCTGGGCTATGGCCGGACTGGTGGTCTGTACCCTGGCTTGGGCCGGCAATGCGCTGGTAGCGCGGGCCAGCGCGGGCATGTTACCACCGGTGGGGCTGTCGTTCTGGCGCTGGGTTACTGCCATGTGTCTGCTATTGCCGTTCACCGCCCGCGGGCTCTGGCGTTATCGCGAGGTACTGCTAACCCATTGGAAACAGATTGCCGTGCTGGCCGCTGCCAGTATTACCAGTTACAACACCCTGTTATATGTGGCAGCCCAGAGCACTACCGCGATTAATATCACCCTGGTCAATACGGGTTTGCCGGTATCTGCATTTCTCTGGACGCTGATTCTCCTGCATCAGCTACCTACTCGCGCAACACTGCTGGGCACCTTGCTGTCGTTTATCGGCTTGCTGGTGATCCTCACCACTGGCGATCCGTCCCGCCTGCTGGCCCTGCAGTTTAATCCCGGTGATCTGATCATGGTGATTGCGGTGCTCACCTGGGGTCTTTACTCGGTGTTGCTGAGGCGCTGGCCTATGCCATTGCCCGGTTTGATTCAGTTGGCTGCGATGCTGATATGCGGCGTGCCGCTGCTCTTCCCGTTTTACCTCTGGGAATACAGCCAGCTCGGCGCTATGCCTTTCAGTTGGCATGCCGCCGGTGCAATAGCCTATACCGCCGTGATGGCTTCGCTGGTTGCCTATCTGGCCTGGAATAACGGGGTCAAGGTTCTGGGGCCGGCCACGGCTTCGTTGTTCAGCTATCTGATGCCGGTTTTTGCCGCACTGCTTGGCGTGATTCTGCTGGGAGAGTCGCTGCACTGGTATCACCTGGTCGGCGGCGCATTGACGTTCGCTGGCTTGGTGCTGGCAACGCGTGAAGGACGGCGTACATGAGACGTTTGTGTGTTATCCCGGGTGATGGCATCGGTCAGGAAGTGGTGCCGGTCGCGGTGCGTGTGCTTGAGCGATTGCTGCCGGACCTGCAGGTAACCGAAGCCGAGGCCGGTTGGGACTGTTTTCAGCGGCTTGGGCAATCCGTGCCCGAGGCGACCCTGCAAGCGATGCGTGATTGCGGTGCGGGACTGTTTGGTGCCGTCTCTTCCCCCTCGACCGCCGTAGCAGGCTACCGCAGCGCGATACTGACTCTGCGGCAACAATTGGCGTTGGGCGTGAATCTGCGGCCGGTCCGCAGCTGGCCGGGTTTGTCGGACAAGTCTGGTGTGGATCTGTTGATCCTCCGCGAAAACAGCGAAGGGCTTTACGTGGGCAAGGAACATATGGCCACCGCCGATCTGGCTATCGCCGAATGCCATGTCAGCCGCCAGGCCAGCGAACATATTGCCCAGCGCGCAAGCGAGATCGCGAAATTGCGCGCTAGCCGGCGGATAACTCTGGTGCACAAAGCAAACGTACTGCCGTTAACCTGCGGCTTGTTTCGGGATGGCTGTCGTAAGGTGCTGGATGCCCACGGGCTGTCTGCCCTGGTAGACGAGCGCCTGGTAGATGTGGCTGCCTTACACCTGGTAGAGAGGCCAGAGGAATTCGATCTGATCGTCACCACTAACCTGTTCGGCGATGTGCTTTCGGATCTGGCCAGTCACTGGGGTGGCGGGCTTGGTTTGGCCCCTTCGCTAAATTGGGGGCAGGGCATTGCCTTGGCCGAACCGGTGCATGGCAGCGCGCCAGATATCGCCGGAAGTGGCAGGGCGAATCCGTTGGCTGCGGTGCTCAGTGCAGGCTTGTTGTTGCGCTATCACTGGCAGCTTATTGAGCAAGCGGACTGCCTCGACGGGGCAGTAGAGGGGTTACTGAGAAGCATGGGGAAAGCCGATTGGGGTAAGCAAACAACCCGACGGGTAGAGCAGGAGCTACTTGCGCGGCTTTAGGCTGTAAAAGCGACAAAAAAAAGGGCTAGCCGAAGCTAACCCTTTGAAATCGTTGGTGGCTACACCTGGACTTGAACCAGGGACCCCAGCATTATGAATGCTGTGCTCTAACCAACTGAGCTATGTAGCCATCCGAGGCTGCGCATTATTCAGTTGCGCGGGATGAAAGTCAAGCACTCCAAGTGTTTTATTTGCGTGTCTTATCAATCGGTTAACTTTCTCAGTCATGCAACGCAAGGGCAACCATTAAACGGGTGGTTATCCGTTACTCACTGCCCAGTTCCAGCTTGGTGAATACCTGTTCGCCTTCGGCTTCCGCCTGGGTGCCGACGTCGAGCAGATAGACGCGTGAAGCCTCGAGATTGGCGTTGTCGACCAGATAGGCCTTGATAGCGTCATTCCGCTGTTGAGCTAATCTGCGCAGGATGGCGGTGTTCTGCCCCCATTGCGATGTGATGGCCTGACGCAGATTGCGTTCGCGCTCCTCGGCTGGCAAGGCTTGCCAGGCTGCGGGAATGTCCTGTTTGAGTCTGGTCTGGTAGATGTTCTCGAGCATCTCGCGTTTGTCTTCTTCGGCCACATTGAGTTGGCTGGCGTCTTCGGGCACTTCCTCGCCGCGCTCCTGGAGCTGCCGCAACTTGCGTTGCTGGAATTCCCGTTCCAGCCGCTGTTCGCCGATCAGTGGGCCATCTTTCGCTGGGGCGCTCATGCCTTCGACTTCTAGTAACAGGCCGGGGCGATCACGCAACGCCGTGGCTAGCGTGTCCAACGCCTGCTTTGCCTGTTCATCCAGTTCTGCGCTGCCGGGCTGGAAACCGATCTGGCTAAGGTCCGCGTCGCTACTGCCGCTGACCAGGCTGGCGAGCATCTTGAAAGGTGCTTGCACGGCACGTTGCATCAGGTTGCCCAGGGTCTGCCAGATGATCGGCATGATGCTGAATTCAGGGTTGTTCAGGTCGCCACTGACGGGCAGTTCAATATCGATGTTGCCCCGCGAGTCCTTGAGCAGTGCTACAGCCAGACGCACCGGCAGATCAACGGCATCGGGGCTATCGACGCGCTCGCCCAGTTGCAGATCCTCGAGCAGTACCTTGTTTTCGGCGCTGAGCTGGCCCTGTTCTATACGGTAATGCAGGTCGAGATTCAGCCGGCCCTTGCGGATTCGGTAACCGGCGAACTTGCTGGAGTAGGGCGTCAAGGTGGTGAGTTCCACGTTGCGAAAACGTGTGGTGATGTCAAGGCTGTTCAGGGGATCAAATGGGGTCAGGCTGCCCTGAATGGTCACAGGTGCATAGCGGTCGACGTTTCCAGTGATATCTATCTCTGCAGGCTCGGTGCTTTGATTATCCAGTGTGCCAATGTTTCCGTTCAGCTGCGCGATGGCCGTGCCGAACGGCGGCCTCAGGCTGAAATCTGCAAAGTTGGCGGAGCCATCTTCGATGACGACGCTGCCAATACGAATGGCCATGGGTTCGTTCTGCGTCTGGCCAGAGTCTTGCTCCTCGGTCGATTCCGATGTTGGCTGGGTAATTATCAGTTCATTGATGTTGGTGGTCAGATCCTGGTTGATGATAAAGCGGCCATAGGGCTGCACCAGAGCGGCGCTTTCAATGGCCAGGGCGTTATCCTGATAGGCTATACCGTCAAGCTGCAAGGCTTCCCACTTGAGCAGATCGCGATTGCGAACGGTGTCAAGGATGTGCAGCTGGTCGATTTTCGCCGTGCCGTTGATGCTTAAGTCGAGTTTCTCGCGGGCGTCTACCGCGACGTCAAGCGAGCTGTCCAGGCGACCACTGCGCAGCTCCATACGGACCAAGGGTGCCAGATAAGCCTGGGCGAGGCGCAAATCGAGGCTTTGCGTAGTGACTTTCAGATCCGCAGAAAGGGGGCTGATTTGCCCTTGCCCCTCTGCACGCAACTGGCCGCGCTCGCCTACGCCGGTATCGAGTATCAGGCTGAAGGGCGTGTTGCCCTGGCTATCGAATTCGGCAATCTCCAGTTCCAGGGGGCTGAGTAGTAGTGTTACATCTTCCTCGGGCTGGCGATCGGTCAGATGCAGCTTGTTGTCGCTGAACTGCGCCTGGTTCAGCAAGACACGCCAGGGTTCGCTGGCAGGATCCTCGGGCTCATTTGAGGTGTCGAACAATGCCAGCCAGTTCAGCTCGCCTTCGTCGTTGCGTTCTATCCAGGCCTCCAACGCGGAGCCGGTGACATTACCAATGCGCACCTGGCGTGCTGCCAGGTCAACCCGGGTATCACTGACCTCCAGGCTTTCCAGTTGCAGCAGTGGCTGCTCTTTGGTGTCCTGAAGAGCCAGTTGGCGAAGATCAATTCGTGTATTTTCCAGGGTCAGCTCGAGCGAATCTGACATATCCAGATGATAGTCGCTGCTAAACCCCATGCTGCCCTGGCTCAGTACCAGTGGCAGTTGCTCCCGGACGTAGGGCCAGAAGGTTTGTAGCTGCGTGTCGGTGACGCTCAACTGACCGGTAGAGCTCAGCGGGTTGATGCTGAAAGTGCTTTGCCAGTCCAGTTGCGCACCATCCGGGCCGCTTGCGGCCAGAGTCATGTTGGCATCCTCCTGGCTGACGGTGGTCAGGTTCAGCAGCTCCAGGTCGATGGCGTTATAGGCAAAAGTGACCTGATCGCCGGGCTGGCGATCTTCAAAGTACAAGCTGTTCTGGGTCAGCGTCAGACGTTCAATGCGGATTGGAAAAGGATCGCTCGGCTCGGTTGGTTCTTCTTGCGTTTGGTTCTCGGCCTTGGCGAGCAGTTGCGCCAGATTCAGGTTGCCTTGTTCATCAAAGAGTATGCGCACATTTGCGCGATCCAGCTGTACCTCGGCCAGGTGCAAGGCCCCGGTCCAGAGTGATTTCCATTCCAGATTGGCGTAAAGCCGACGCCAGGCGATATCCGGTTGCTCTTCCGGGCCAATGGTCAATTGCCCGGCTTCAAGTTCAAGTGAAAAGGGGTTGAATTCAAGGCGCTCAAGATGCGCCGGTTCCGTCACACGCTGTTCGAGTTGCTTATTGATCAGGTGTAATGCAACGCCTGGCAGCAACAGGAAGCCTAGCAGGGCATAGACAAACAGACCGATCAATAGCGATACGGCAATAATCTTCGCTCGTTTTGGCATGGAGTGCTGACAACCTCTAGGCGCAAATTTAGTCGAAGTATGGCACGGGTTGCTCTGGCCTGCGGTTTTTGCGGGCAAAAAAATCCCCCGCCAGGGGGGGCGAGGGGTGGGTGTTGCGGGGCTCTAGCTCAGACGTTAAAGCGGAAGTGCATCACGTTGCCATCCTTGACGATGTACTCCCTCCAGACCCCATGTTTCCGATTCCATAGCACCGGCACCGCAGTGCTGACGCGCAACAGCTAGTTGGCGGATATATAGCTGAAGTGCCGGCGCCTGAAGCCTGCATCCACTCAAATCTGAGATATTGATCGGGAATGCCAGCGCCGGCCAGGGCTATGACGGGGTGGTGGGGGATGACATCAGGGGGAAGCCATCAGCAGGCAGGGTGGGTCATTTGCTCAGTGCGCGCCCACGCATCAGTAGCTCTGAGGGAGTGCCGCATGATTGCACTACGCCCCACGATATATAGCTATCTTTATCCTTGCTTTGACGCTATACCAGTACTCCTCGAAACTCGAAGTCAATAGCAAGGAAGCGTAATGCCAGAACTTCTGTTCTATCAGCGGCCCACGGTCCTGAATAAAGAGACCCACAAGGCCCTCCGTTTTTTGCCGGTGAAGGACTTCGGATTCACCAGCAAAGTGAATTCGGTTCCTCTTCTGGCCATCGAATTTTTTGAATCCAGTCGTGATCTGCCAGTCCTGTTCAGTCAGGATTCGGAGGGATCTTTCTTTCCTATTGTCTTGCTCTCATTGAAAAATCAAGGGCACGAACAAATCGACGAAAGTGGCCGATGGTTGGGTAACTACACGCCAGCCTTTATTCGACGCTATCCGTTCGTGCTGAGCGGCGACAAGAATGTCTGTTTTGATGCAGACTATGTCGGTCTGGCAGACCTGGAAGGCGAGGGCGAGCTGCTGTTTGCAGATGATGGCGCCTACACCGATACCCTTACCAAGATCATCGAGTTTGTGACGAACTTCGAAGCGGAGCACGTGCGTACCCGCGAGTTCTGTCAGGCGGCATCCGAGCAGGACGTATTCAAGCCCTTCGTCCTACAGGTGGTGACGGCAGACAAAAAGCCGCTGCGTCTGGATGGACTGTTCATCATCGATGAAAAAAAGCTCATGGCGCTCGCAGACGAAGTCGTCACTGCCTGGTTCCGCAAAGGTTACCTGGCATGGGCCTATGCCCATCTCCATTCCCTTGGTTCCTTGCAGCGCTTGAGCGAGAAGCTGGATACCCGTTCATGATTTTCTGACGCTGCCTTTCCGTGATTGAAATGCTGTCGGTTTTACCAGCCTCGGCTCAGCCGGATGATGTTGTTCCCTCTTGAAAAGTTGGGCAGAAAAATGGACTTTCCTCACCATCCGCTAGCGCTGGCTGTTCGTCGTTGCAACCCATTTCCACGGTCACTGGCAGCGCGAACTGCGGCGTGGGGAGCATTGCTGTCTACTGCCTCGCTGCAGGCACTGGCCGCATCACCCCACAATATCGTGGTGGATGCCAATACGGCCGATGTGACTACCGTGGGTTCATTGCACACCATCCAGAACGCCAACAGGGTCGGGGGCGTTCCGGTCAATGTGTTCAAGCATTTTGTTGTAGGTGACCTCAACACGGTCGATCTGATAGTGCCGGATGACGCCAGCAAGCTGGTGAACATCGTCAAGGACAGCAAGGCGGAAATTCATGGCGTCCTCAACAGCTATCAGAACGGAACCCTGGGTGGCAACGTGGTATTCGCCAGCTCCCAGGGATTTCTGGTCGGCCCGTCGGGCGTGGTCAATGTTGGTCAGTTGACCGTACGCACCCCCACCAGCGGTGAGATCGATGAGCTTATTGCTGGCACCAAGACAATCGACGATAGCCTGGCCGTCTCGTCAACCGGACTGATCACCATCAATGGCAAGATCAACGCCCGTGATGGCATTGATCTGCAGGGCGCCGGGGTCAATGTCGGCAGTGGTGGCAAGCTGATCGCCGGCAATGCCCTGAAAGCCGATTATGTAGCAACAGCTGCGGTCAATACCGGTGATTACACCGCGCCCACCGCGTTGGTCAAGGATGGTGGCACGATTCATATCGTGGCGGGCGGTGCGCCTGGTTCCGGTGAGGCACTTGTCGCCGGCGAGCTGCTGGCCGATGGCGGTATCACCATCGAAGCCACCAGTATCGAAATAACCAGCACCGGTATGCTGGATGCCCGCGACCAGGTTGCCACCAACTCCCACGGAAATGTCACGCTCACCGCCAGCAATACCCAGAAGATTGGTTTTGGTATAGCGCTTGCCGAGTCGTCCGTCACGCTCGCCGGTAAGGTTCATGCCGATGATGTGACCGTCTCGGCGCAGAGCACCGCGATAGCGTCATTCTACGAAAATCCGCCTGTTGAACTGACCGTCATGGCGGCTGGACCCTTCACAGGTGCCGGGTTTTACCTGATGGCCGCCGACGCCGAAGCAACGGTCAATGTGGAAGGCACGGCGAATGTGCAGGCCAGCGGTAACGTCAAGCTGGGTTCAGAATCCCACGCGCTGAGCCAGGCCAGCCAGATCAACACCTCCGGCGGGGATGGATCCCTATCGGCGATATACAACACCAGTGATGCCACCAGTACGACCCGAATCAAAAGCGGTGCAACTGTCCAGTCTGAAGGCGATCTGACGGTAACGGCACACAACGAAGCATTCATAGCTGCCAGCGCGCTGGATGTGATCGCCGCGGACGCAAACAAGGTGGTTGTGGCAATAGCCGTGGGTGAGTCGGATGTTGATGCGACAGCCGTGATCGAGAGTGGCGCGGTGCTCGGCGCGAGCAGCCTGGTGTTGGCAGCAGAGAATCAGAACTATTACTCGGTCTCGGCCAGTGCCATGGGTCTGAAGGATACCGAGTACGGCATTGCCGTTGCGGTGGGTGATTTCAATACCAATGCCACCGCGGAGATGGGCGCCTCGCTGGGCTCTGCAACCGACAAGACCGGTGATGTGAGCATCACTGCGCTGGACCGCACCGTACACCAGCAGGTCAAGTCTGGTGTCACTGTAGGGAGCAACACGCTTTTCCGTAGCGTCGGTGCCAAGCCGATTGCGGGCCTCGCGGCCATGCAGAATGGCGTTAACAACCTCATCAATGCGAAAAAGCCAGAGGGTACAGAGGTACCCAAAGACGGCGATGGCAAGATTTCCTTCAAGGGCGGCCTGGCCTTCACCATGAACCTGTCCGACCACGAAGCCTATGCTTTGCTGGGCAACAACCAGGCCGGCCAGGCTGAAGCACCGAGCATTCATTCCACGGGTAATCTGCTGCTGGCCAGTGCCATTGATCTGGGGACGGATAACGCCTCGATCGCCGGCGGCAACGATAACGCAGCCCATGGTGATGACCAGGGCGCCTGGCGGACCTCGGCAGAGGCGGCAGTGGCGTCGCCGAGTAGCCGAACCAACGGCAGCAACCAGACCGGCTCGTCGGAAAAGAGCCTGGCGGTGGCCCTGAATTTCGCCATCAACAGCGGCGATGCCGTGGCCGAAATCGGCAACTACGTGGAGATCTCAGCGGCCAATGTCGGTGTGCTGGCGCGGCAGAAAGTGCCCATTTCTTCCAGTTATGACAAATGGGATTCATTTTCTGATCTGTGGAGCAAGTTCAACGGCATTGGCGGAATCCAGAACAATATCCTCTCGTCTTTCGCCAATGCGGGCACATCAGCAGACAATTCCGCTACCGGTGGCGCCCTCAACGTGGTCATCAACGATCTGGGTACCAAGGCCTGGATTGGCGATAACGTCAAAATCACTACCACGGGCACGGCGGACTGGTCGGCAGGCCGGGTAGTGGCCGGTAATCTGAAAGCGCCCACGCTGTTTGCTACCACGATTCCCTTCAAAACCATTGATTACAGCTTCGACTTCATCAGTTCGGTAGATGTGCAGGCCTACAACCTCAATGAAAGCGTTCACCTGGCCGGCAACCTGGGCACCCTCGGGCTTCTGCCGAACGGGAATGGTACCAACGAAAAGGGTAAATCGGTTGGGGGCAGTATCAGCTTTGTTCAACAGACAGCAACAGCTGTTGCGGGGATTGGTGCGGCCACGCTGCTGGTGGATGGAAACGTGCGCATCCAGGCGCACACTGACGAACGTCATTTCCTGATCACGCCATCCTCAGGTTCGGGAAAAGGGTTGGGATTCAACGGCGTAATGGCGATTCTCAACAGTGAGTCGCTCACCCACGCTTCGCTGAGCAATCAGGCCAATGTCAATACGACGGGTCTGGATGTGCTGGCTGATCACGACTTTGGCAACTGGGCCGCGGCGGGCGCGTTCAACAAGTCAGATGAATCGGCCATGGGCCTGTCTGTGGCGATCAACATAGCCCAGGGCGATACCAAGGCGTTCATCGGCGACAACAGCGGCGAGCAAGCCAAAGTCGGCTTCAAAAATGCTTCACAGCCTGCCCCCGACGCGCCGACAACGCCTGCGCCGGATCCACGCGGCATTGTGGCCAACGACATTCGTGTTCGGGCGCGTAGCGCGGGCACCAACGGTTCGCTGGCCGTGGCGGGAGCCGTTGTCACTGAGCCCAACAACAAGCCGGGAATAGCCGAGCGTTTCGAGAACTGGTGGGAAAAGCTCGGGAAGAAGTCGGCAGATAGCCACAACGATGCGGTTTCAGGCACGGGTGCGGCCTCGATCGGCAACGCCACCGGGGATGGCAAGACGGATGAGGGCAATACTGCCGCGGGTGGTGATGCGCCGGTCGACCCCAACAAGACTGGTCTCGCTGCTGCCGGCAGTTTCACCGTGTCGGTCAATAACCTGGACGCCAAGGCCCTTATCGATGACGCGGTCATCAGTGGCAAGGGGGCTGCAGACGTTGATGTCACGGTGCATGCCCTGGAAAACGTGATTTCCGCCTCGGCATCGGGTGGCGCAGCCCTGGCCAAGCTGGGTGCCGATTCACCGTCAAACCAGAACACCATCGCTGGCGCCATTGCCTACCAGATCAGCTTCAATGATGCGCTGGCGCATATCCGCAACAGCACTATCAGTAATGCCGGCGATGTGAAAGTGCAGGCGCTGCATGGGGGCGAGCTCACGTCGGTGGCGCTGGCCCTGGCAGTCACCAGCTCGGATCAGAATACCCAGAACAGCAATAACGGCGCACTGTCGATCTCCGGTGCGCAAATCTACGACGGTACCTCGGCGCGTATCGACAACAGTTCGATCACCAGCAATAACGACGGTGACGACAGCCTGGAGGTATCTGCCTACAACAATGCCGACATCGGCGTCGGTGGCGGTTCGCTTTATCTGGGCGGCAAGAAGGGTGGCGGGCTGGCGATTACCTTTGCCGAGATCAATGACCCAAGCGCCATGCTGGCAGGGGTCAACCCCGACTCAAACAACGTGCTGAGCACCGCCCATAACGAAGATGTGTACAGCGGTTCCGCCGTGGAGGCCGTCATCAGCGGTGTGGATGGGGCTCGCAGTACCCTGACCAACTTCGACAGCCTGACGGTTTCTGCCAGCGCAGTGAACAGGATCGGCATCGGCGCGGCAGGCGGTGGCTACAATGGTGGCGTGGAAAATTCCCAGGGCTTCGCTGGCAGCTTTGCCGTGGGTTCGATCGGTGCCGATACCAGGGCCTTGATCAGCAAAACAGACATCAAGGGCGTGCAGACGTTACACGTAAACGCCAGCGGCGACGACGACAGCGAGCTGGACACTCTGCTGGCAGGGCTTGGTAGCAGCACGCTCAACAGCGACTATGACTTCAGCGGTGCGGATGCCATTGACAACACCGAGGTGTTCACCGCCGAGGACGGTACAGGCTCGAGCTACAACTACAGTTCGGCCGGCAAGCGCATCATCGCCGTGGCCGGTGTGGTGCAGGCCGGCAAGAGCAATCTGGGCATCTCCTACGCCCACGCCGATGTGAAGAGCGATACCTCCGCGCGCATGGCGGACGTGAACATCAATCAGGGTGCCGCCAGCACGGCCGATGTGGCTGTCAACGCGCGTGACAACTCCCTGCTGTATAGCGTGGCCATTGGCGTGGGCGTCAGTACCGGCAAATACTCGGGGGTGGGTTCGGTTGCGGTCAACCGCCTGAATAACCGCGTCGTTGCGGAAATTGGCGATTGGGACGGGGCAGACAGCGGCAGCATCAACGCCGAGACGGTTGCCGTTACCGCCACCAATGACATGGACATGGTCAACGTGGCTGGTGCCGTGGCTGTGGGTACATCCGGTTCTACCGGAAAGGCCGGCGGCCTGGCAGTCGCACTGAATCTGGTGGGCACCGACGAGCACTCGACCAAGGCACATATCGCCAATACGGCGTTGCAGGCCTCCGGCGATGTGCTGGTCAAGGCCACCAGTGGCGCTTCCAATGATCACAATCTGCTGGTTGGCAATGCCATTGCCATCGGCGCTACCGGTGGTTCCGGACTGGCCTTTGCCGGTGCGATCGGGGTCAACAATGTTGATCAACTGGTCGAAGCGGCGCTCAAGGATACCGGCACCAATCGCAGCACCGATGCCAGCGCCACCCTTGGCGGCACGGTCACTGTGCAGGCCTATGATTTCACCGACAGCGTTTCCACTGCCTGGATGGGCGCTGGCTCCGGTGGCGGCTCTGCCGGTGGCATCGCCGTGGCGACCAATAGAGTCGACTCGGATGTCAAAGCTGCAGTGCTCGGCGACAACGTCACGGTGGGCAGCACTACGCTGAAGGTGCAGAACCTGATTGTCGATGCCGCACGCGACAACTGGCTGCTGAGCATCAGCGCCGGGGTCGCGGCATCGCCCAAGCAGAGCGCACTCGCCGGATCGGTGAGCAGCGGCATTATTGATGGTGATGTCAGCGCACGTATCGCTGAAGGCGCGCGCGTCAAAGCCTGGAATAATGTGGCGGTCAACGCCGACGCGCTCAGCGTCAATCTGGTGGGCAGTGGCGCATTGGGTATTGGTCTGGGTAACGGCGCTGGCGCTGTAGCCGTTGCGACGGCGCTCGAATACGGCAACACCTCGGCTTCAATAGACAATGCCAACGTCATTGCCGAAGGCAAAGGCGCGAGCATCACCATCGACAGCGGCGCGCTGGCCAACTACGGCAGCTTGCCGGACCTGTCGACATCGGGCCAGACCGAGGACGAGAGCAGCGATACCGACGCCAAACCGGTCGATCGCGGCGCGCTGACTACCGGTTTTGCCGCGCTGGATCTGACCAAGTCCACGGAGAGTGCAGATGGCCTGGCGGTAAACGCCACCAGCCGGACCAAGCAGCAGGCGATTACCGCGGGTGGTGCAGGGGCCAAGTCACTGGCGATCAGTGTCAATGCGGCGACCAACAGCTCTTCCAATGAAACCACAGCAGAGATCAGGAACAGTACGATCAATGCCGGGATCAGCAATCAGAGCGAAGCCGATGTACTGGTGCGGGCCAGTGCCCATGAAGCCGGGTTGGCTGTGTCGGCAGGCGTGGCCATTTCAGGCGGTAATTCTGGAGTAGGTGGCTTCTCCACCAACAGCCAGAAGAAGGCAGCCAGGGCCACGGTCGACAGCAGCATGGTGAGTGCCGACACAGTCGGCATTGATGCGAACAGCTCGAAAGTCGCCCAGGCCGTTTCGGCCGGTGTGGCAGCCGGCGCGGGTACGCTGGGTGGCGCGGCCTCGGTGGTCATTACCGAACAGATGGGCGACACTCAGGCATGGTTGCGTGGCGGCACCCTGACCGCGAACAGCCTGAAGGTAAGCTCGGACCGCCGTCAGGAAGCCAACGTGGCCGCCGGTGCCGTGGGCATTGGTGGCAAGGTTGGTGTCGGCTTTGGTCTTGCCGTGAACCTCATCGGTGGCGACAGCCAGGCACTGATGGGAAACGACCTTGATGATCCAGCGGACACGCGCACCACGCGGGTCAATGTGGGCAGCCTGACAGTCGATGCCCAGCGTCTCGAGAACGTCAACAGTCATGCCTTTGGCGCAGGTATCAGTGCCGGTTTCGGCGCAGCGGCAATGATTGATGTCAGTGAATTTACCGGAGAGACACGGGCCGGTATTTTCGGCAAGCCGGTAGGTGTCGGTTACAGCACCACCGTTCGCGGCAAGGACGGCATCGGCGATGCGACCAGTGTTGTCCTGAATGCACAGGAAATCCTCGACGCCAGGCAGTTCGCGCTGGGGGTTGGCGTAGGTGCATCAGTAGGTATTGGCGCCGTCGCCAACGTGGTGCTGGGACGCACTCAGGTAATCAGCGAAGTGGTGGGCAGCGATATCAAGGCAGATCTGCTGGATATCGATGCCACCTCGCAGCGTCAGACCGATCTGACCAGTATTGCCGGTGCAGCGGGCAAGTTCAGCGCGGCGGTCAGCATTGGTGTTGCGCTCTTCGGGCAGGGCGATACCACCGCGGATGACGGCACCAACGCCGAAGACGAATTCGATGTGTCACGCGACGTGGCCAACTCCGTTCTGCAGGCGGACACGGCCAGCTTCAATACGCACCTGTCCAACGATGATGTCGCGGCCCTGAAAACCGGGTCCGGCGCCAGCGTTGAACGAACGGCAACACCGGCGGCCTCCACGAACACCGATGCGGGCAAGTCTCTTAAAATCACAGGTGAAAGTCTGACTGCCGCGCGGATCTCCGGCGGCGTGACCGACGTTGATACCCTGAACGTGAATAGCCGCGCTTTGCTGCACAACAGCCAATTGCTCGGCGCGGCGCAGATCTCGGCAGCGGGGATTGCCGGTGTGATCGGCATTACCCGTATGTATGACATGAGCATTGCCACCGTCGACAGCAACCTGACCGCCGACAATGTGGTGGTCGGTGCCACCGTCGAGAATGTGTCTGATGAAGATGCCGCCGGCGAAGCAAAGTCGGTCGTGGTTGGCCTGGGCGGCGTCAGCGTGGTGGTCAACTATGTCGATATTCGGGCGGAAAACCGCGTCGTGGCAGGTGTTTCATCGGCCAACGGTTCGGATGCCGGCAACTTGATCGTCTCTGCGGCGGACACCACTGAACTGCGCCTGGGCGATGTGGATCCTGGCCGGCCTGACTCGGCCACCGACGGCTCGCTTAACGTCAATCTGGGTAGCGCCGCCATTGGCGTAAGCTACGGCTACGCGAAGAAGGCCAGCGACGTGGATGCCTGGTTGGGCGAGACCGGCAAGCTGGTCGACGGCTACGACAACATGACCGTAAGTGCCAACAGCTCCGGCATGGTCAAAAGCACCGCCTTTTCCCTGGCCGGCGGTATTGCTGCGGGTATCCAGGGTGTGGTCACCGACGCCCACGATAACTCCCATGCCGATGCCACGCTGTACGGAACTGTTGGCACCGGCAGCGGATTGCTCAGTCTCTCTGCGCAGGTGGTGCCGGAGCTGTACTCCAGCGCCTACGGTGTGACGGTATCCGGCGGCTACTCCATGGGTGGCTCATTCGCCTACGCCATGACCGACGCCGAAGCAAGGGCTACCGTAGCTGACGGTGTGATCTTCACCGGCAGCGGTGATGTGCTGGTGCGCAGTGAAGTTGGCGATGGCTCCGATGCCGACTACCAAACAGCGCATGCCGCCGCCTTCGCGGCTTCCGGCGGCTTGATGCTGGGTGTCGCCGGCGCCGAAGCCCGCGCGAGCAATAATGCGCAGTCAGTGGCCAGAGTAGGCAACTACGTCACTATTCCGAATGCCGACTTCAAAGTTTACGCCCGGCATACTGGCGTACAGATTGCCGATGCCGATGGTTACTTTGTCGGTGCCTTCGCCGGCGGCTACCAGGTGGGTCTGGCGGAGTCGTTCAGCTCGACCCGGGTGGAGTTCGGCAAGGATCCGAATGCCACGCTTGAACGTACCGGCGACCTGATTCTGGATGCCAACAGCCAGAATGAGAACCAGGCGTTCACCACGGCCGGTGGTGGAGGTTTTGTGTCCGGGAGTGCCGCTGAAGCGGTGGTCGAGGCCGGTGATCACGCCAACGGCAATTACGCCGCAGCGGTGCTGGTGGATGACTGGTTCAGCGGCTACCGCAGCGTGCCGATCGACGCCGGCAACGTGGTCATGCGTGCAAGCAATGCCGTCAACTTCTTTGCCGGCACTGACTCGACCACCGTTTCGGTGGTCGGCGGTTCAGGTGCCGTTTCGGATGTTGAAGTCGATACCAATGCCAAAGTGGTGCTGGGCAAGAATGTCAGCCTGAGCGCCCTGGATATTGATATCGATGCCCTGAATCATGCCCGGCAGATTCAAACGCCATGGGATTCGAGTTACACCACCAGCGTTTATGGCGCGGGTGGCGGCGGGGCCAACGGCACGGCGGCGTTGTCCCGCCAGAACATCAAGCATCTGCTGGCAGCAGTAGAGGTTGGTGAGAACGCGGTGCTGAAGATCTCCGATCTGGCCTGGATGTCCCAAGGCTATCGCAACGGCATTACGGTGGACGCCGGCACCGAGTTCCTTGTCGTTGACAAGGCGGTGATTGAAGTCGGTGGTGCCTTGCAGGGCGCCGGCGCGGAATCGGATGTAGATGTCGTCACGCGCAATAACGTCACCCTGAGCGACGGTGTGCAGCTGCGCAATGCCTGGGGCAAGATCGGACTGGGTACGTATTCCCGGGGCAGTGCGGCGGCAGGGGCCAATGTCAGCGTATGGGCTGTCGCCGGTGTGGCTGGCGGTATCGCCGATGTGCACATTGATGTCGACAATACCCTGTCGCTGGGCAACAACATCGTGATTGATGCCTCCGATCAGATCAGTCTGTTTGCCGGTCGGGGCTCCGATGGCTTGTATCAGAACCAGCTGGTGGCGGATGCCCGCAGCAATATCTACAACTGGACAGCGATCCCGATCCCGGCCGGCAACAAGGCAGAAGGCGATATCGTTCTCGATAACAAGGTGGTTTTCGGCGACAACTTCGCTATCGGCAGTGACGGGCATATTGCGATCGGTGCTATCGAGGGTGCTCTGAGCGCCAGAGGTACCGGCGTCGAGAAAAACCCCTACCTGTCGCTGTTCAGCACCGAGAACACCTTCGGTTCCAGCAACAAGGCGGTGACCAATGTGCTGGCTTTCAATGGCAACGGCAGCGTGATTGCCGGTCAATATGCCTATCAGACGGTGAGTATCAATCAGGCCGGCGGCATTACCCGCCAGCTCTATCGTTACGGCTCTGCAGAGCAACAGGCAGACAAGTACTCGTCGCGCGCCGAGCTGCAGGTTTATATCGCTGAGCTGAATGCACAGATCGCGGTCCTGGAGAAATGGGAGAATACGCAGACGGTAACGGAAGTTGAGGGTATAAGTGAAGACGGCGTTACCGGCAGCGAAAGTACCAGCACAACCAGTATTGGCAATAACCCCCACGCGGAGGAGATTAACGACCTGCAGGCCCAGGTGGTATTGCTGTCAGCTATCGTCGGGGACTTGTCACCGACGGAAAACTTCGCCATTCAGGTGGCTGACATACGAGCTTCGGCCGGCAATGTCAGCCTGACGGCCGGTACCATCACCATGGCTGGCGGGGTGATACCCACCTTTACCGCCAAGGGCAATGCCAATATAACCATCGACAATCTGTCCGACCTTCACCTGATGCTGGCGAATCTGGAGATAGCCAACCAGACCGGGGGCAATGTGTTCGTCACTGGTGGAGCCAATCTGGGCAGCGCCTTTATCGATGAACAGTCGGGGAGCCAGTCGGGTATTTACGTCAGTCACGCACCCACCGGAGCGAACTTCAAGAGTGCTGACGTTATCGTCAATGGCAACCTGACCAATCTGCTGTCCAGCGTGAATATCTCGGTGGCCGAAGGGGACCTCATTCAGCAGGCGCTGATTCAGGCCAATGCGGTCAACCTGAATGTGGACAACGGCAGCCTGCTGCTGAATAACCCGAACCTTGAACAGACGTACGGTCGCGACCCTGATGCGCTGATCAATTTCACCGAGTACCAAGGGTGGAAGCCAGCCAACGCGACGGATTTCGTACAGTTTTATCTGAACGATAAATACTCGACGGAGATTATTGCTACCGAAGTAA
Organism: Halopseudomonas pelagia; assembly: GCF_009497895.1. Taxonomy (NCBI): domain Bacteria; kingdom Pseudomonadati; phylum Pseudomonadota; class Gammaproteobacteria; order Pseudomonadales; family Pseudomonadaceae; genus Halopseudomonas; species Halopseudomonas pelagia. The sequence goes on from NZ_CP033116.1 coordinate 1,072,266, forward strand.
CCGCTTTCAATAACTGGTTCAGCGGTCGGGCAATAAGGCACACGGGTGACCAGAATCCCTATTATACGGCTGCGAATTACGGCTATAACCAGATAAATATCTATTTCAATTGGGGGTTCAGCGACAGCGAAGAATACAATGGTGCTGACGCAGTGACGTTTCAGTTAAACACCGATGACAGTTCGCGCGGCGGCGAGTACTGGAAATTCCGCCCAGTGCTGGATTACCAGAGCAAGCTATCGCAGACCGCCACCTATGAGGAAGTTAATACCGAGCTGCTGAAACGCGACCCAACACGCACCTCAATTGTTGCCGAAAAGATTATCATCAACGCCAAACGCCTGGACATTAACGGTGACATCGTAGCGGGCACTGACAACAGCTGGTCGGTCAACGTGGGCGCTGGCTTTGACGCCAAGATTCAGCAGTATGTGAAGGATGCAGGCTTGGCTGCGGGCGATATCATCAATCTGGCGCCGGGCGCACCCATGAACCCCCAGGATGTTAACCTGAACTATACCAAGGACCTGCAGATTGTTAACCCGAACTATCAACCCAATCGCTTCTTGCCGGGTTTCGATCCGAATCAATACCGAGTCAATACCTACAGCTTTGATATAGCCAATACGGAGGGCACATCGGATATCAAGCTGAAATACGATGTGGCCTCCGGGACGCTGAGCGTCGATGAAGTGCCGGTCAGTGGCGGTGGCTACGTCGCCATTCGCGCGGCTATTTCCTCCACCGGGGCGGACGGCAAGATCATCGTCAAGGATGGCCTGGGTCAGATCGCCATCAATAACGACTCCAACACCCAGCTGAACATTGGTACCTTGAGCGCCGGCGAGGACGCCACCGGGGTGATTCGCATCACTGACCTGAACAAATCGAGCACCGTGTCGCAGTGGTATATCCACAACCCGGGCAATCAGATCAGTCAGTACCAGACCGATGCCTGGGCGGTATCGCATCTCGATCCGAACTCGTCGGTGTTCAGGGGCAATTTTGGCGGCACCGGCACCACGGCGAGCATGAGATACAATCCGCAAGCCGGGCAGTTGTTCTATATCCGCGAAGGTGCGACTGTTGGTCGAAGTTACACCAGTCCGCCTGACGGCTACCTGTCGAATTACCCGACCACGGTCGGCGACTGGGTGTACAAAACTGTCTGGAATACCGAAGACAGCTATTACACCTCTTGTGCGGCGAATCCCGACGCCTGTTCCGGCGGTGTTGCAGCGCAATACCTCAAGCAGACCTACGAACATAAAGCACTGACAACCAGAGGATATCCTCACTGGTTTCTCAGCTACACAAAATACTACGGCGATGGGCTGACCAACACCGACCCGGCGTTGACCATGGCAACCGAACTGGAAATGGACACTCACACCTACGTGAAAGCGGATCACTCAATCCTCTTTCAATTCAATGGCGTGGCGGAAGGTAATATCGATGTTGACTCGCGTGCACCGATTCAACTGACTGGTAATATCTACAACCCAAGTGGTAGCAGCAGTATCACTACCGATGCCGACTTTACGGCATCCAGTGCGTCCTCCATTACCTCCGGCATCACCCATATTCAGGCCAATGGCGATATCGGCAGCGCAGGCAGTTCGCTGTCGATCACCACCAACGAACTGTCCCTGCAGTCCGATAACGGCTCGCTGGCTTTCAATGCCACTGCCATGGGATCGGCTCTGACCATCGATAAACTGTCGGCGAAATACGACATTCTCGGCACAGTGGATAAAAATATTGTCGCCAAGGATGGCAACACCCTGATTTCGGCCAACACCATCGATCTCACCAGTCTGTCGGGCAGCATCGGTAGCCTGGGTACGCTGGGTGATCCGGCCACCTACAATTTCGTCAATATCGCCTCTACCGGAGCAGTCTCGTTGCGCGCGGCCAAGGATATCGTGGTCTCCCAGGCTACGGGTGATCTGCAGGTCGAGCGTATCGAGGCCAACGATAATGTTGTACTCAGGCTCGGCGATGGCAGCCTGACCAATGCGCTTGGACAGCAGCAAAAGTCGGAGCAGGAATTGGCCTACGAGGCCTCGGTATGGGACTCGCTGAACCTGCTCAGCGGCACTGCCGGTGAGCGCGCGGTGACAGCCTATGAAAATCAGTTCAACAGCAAGTACCACACCTACTGGATGCTCAAGCAGCGTCTGACGGATGCCAGTGACAGCGGCTTTGCGATTGATGCTGTTTATCTTGATGCGATGAAAATCCGCTACGGCACTACAGACGTCGCGCAGCTGACTGCCAAGGTCAAGGCAGAGTACCAGGCACTGGACGCCTGGTTCGTTGATCAGGTGGCAGCGCCGGACAGGTACGCCAATGTGGCCGACGCCGTTGGGCAGGAGCAGAAAGGCACGCTGGTCGGCTACGACTATGGCGCACTTTTCACAAGTGCCTATGACGACAGCTTCCGGCTGGAAATTGATGCTGCCAGCAACTGGTACGCCAGGATGGTTGAAGGCTCGACCTGGCAGCAGAGCCAACTGGATATCAGTATCTCGGCTGCGGCCTTGAGCGCCGATGCATCGGGCCAGTTGACCGACCGCGAGTCCAACATCGTCTCCTCGAATATTCATCTGCAAGCCAGCAGCGGGAGTGTCGGGAAGAATCTGGCCGATGTGGTTTTCAGTGTGCCGCGTGACAATACGGCAACCATCACCAATGAACAGAAATCTGCATTACTGTCGGCCGGGCCAGGGGATATTTCCACTGTGCTTACCGATAGTGCGGTCACCCTGACGGTCAAGCAGGTGGATCCGATCAAGGTGGATACCTCCGGTGCGCTCAATGTGGCCGCTCGCGATTCCATCTTTATCGAATCGGCCTCCTCATTGACGGTCGGTGAGATTGCCTCGGCCAATGAAGACGTCCGCCTGATCGTGGATGGTGCGATAGCGGCGCAAGCCGGGGTCAACAACGTCAAGGCGCATGATCTGTACCTGGCCAATACCCAGGGTGATATAGGGTCGGCTAGCCAGGCAATGAACGTGCAACTGTCGGGCGCCCTCCGTCAGGCCGGAGCAGCCGGTGATCTCTACCTCCGGCACAGTGGCGGCAACTTGCTGGTGGGCTCCGTGGGTGCCGGCGGTATGCTGTCGTTGTCCAACGATCACGATATCCTCGGTTATGACGCCAACCACTTCCTGCAGGGTTCCGGCATCGCGCTGGACGCAGACGTGAATGATCTGGGCAGCTCTGCCAATTGGCTGAATCTGAGAGTGTCCGGGGCCGGCGCGCTCAACGTGAATGCAGCCAATGCCTGGCTGGACGTGCGAGATACCACACTCTTCACCCTGGGTGACGTGACGGTTGATCAGCGTTTCGACCTGAAATCAGTCGGCGCTGTTGATCTTGCCGGCGACCTGACCGCCACCAGCCTGCGGCTCGATCTGGGTGGGGCGCTAAGCGCCAGCGGAGCGCCGCAGGTTGTTGTCTCTGACGATCTGGAGATCTCCGCCTCTGCTATTCAGCTGGCGGCGGCTGAAATCAGTGCCGGAAGCGCAAGGCTGGAAGCGACCGCCGGTTCGCTAAGCGTTGGCGAACTGGCGACAACCAATGGTGATCTGGCCTTACTGGCCGCTGGCGCACTGAGTACCTCGGGCGTCGTGGATGCTCAGGGTGAGCTGATCGCCGATGCGCAGAGCATCAGCATGAACAGCGGCTCGTCTTTGCAAGGGAGAGGCGGTGCCACCCTGACGGCTATTGACGACATGTCCCTGCAAGCGCTGGCTTTTGGCGGCGATCTGGATGTCGACTCGACGCAGGGCCGCATCACCCTTGAAAGCCTGGTGAATGCCCAGGCCATAGATATGCTCGCCGCTACCGGCCTGGATGCCAACTCAACGGTGACAGGTACGTCGCTGCTGCTGGATGCGGGTGCCGGTGCGCTAAGCGTGGTCGACTTGTCTGCCACCAAGGGTGACCTGCGTTTGCTGGCAGGTGGCGCACTGAGTACCTCGGGAATCGTGGATGCCCAGGGTGAGCTGATTGCCGATGCGCAGAGCATCAGCATGGACAGCGGCTCGTCTTTGCAAGGCCGTGGCGGTGCCTCCCTGATGGCTGTCGACGACATGTCCCTGCAAGCACTGACCTTTGGCGGCGATCTGGATGTCGACTCGACGCAGGGTCGCATCACCCTTGAAGGCCTGGTGAATGCCCAGGTCATCGATATGCTGGCCGCTACCGGCCTGGACGCGAACTCAGCTGTCACGGGTGCCTCGCTGCTGCTCAATGCCGGCGCAGGTGATCTGGTAGTAGGCGATTTGTCTGCGACCAAGGGTGACCTGAGTTTGCTGGCAGGTGGTGCGTTGAGCACGTCGGGCGTCGTGGATGCCCAGGGTGAGGTGATCGCCGATGCGCAGAGCATCAGCATGAACAGCGGCTCGTCTTTGCAAGGTCGTGGCGGTGCCACGCTGATGGCTATCGATGACATTTCGCTGCAAGCGCTGACTTTTGGCGGCGATCTGGACGTCGATTCGACACAGGGTCATATCACCCTTGATGGCTCGGTGAATGCCCAGGTTATCGATATGCTGGCCGCTACCGGCCTGGACGCGAACTCAACGGTGACGGGTACCTCGTTGCTGCTGAACGCGGGCGTCGGTGACCTTACGGCCAGAGATGTTACGAACCTGACGTCCACTAAAGATGGAATAACCCTGAGGGGCAGCTCGATTGCACTGGCCAGCGATTCTCAGCTGAACAGCGCAAATGACATCTTGGCGACCAGCAATGCCGGCGATATTGCCCTGGGCAAAGTCGTAGCCGACGGTCGTGTTACGGTAAACAGCGCAGGTGAGCTGGAACTCAACAACGCGGTGACCAGCACCGATGATATCGATCTTGATGCTTCGGCTGCGGTATCCATTGCAGCAGCGGCGATGATTACGTCCGGTGGAAGAGTCGATCTGGATGCCGCCAGCCTTGCGATGGGCAGCGGCTCGCTGGTGCAGTCTGACAGCGACACTGATATCCGCACGGCGGGCTCCATGGCGGTGGCTGCCATCGACAGCCGAGCTGCCCTGACGCTCAGGGCTGGTGACGATGTTCTTCTTGGTCGCGAGATTGTTGCAGCACAACTCATCACGCTCGACGCGACCGACAGGGTCACATTGTCCGATCAGGCGAGCATAAACGCCGGCGCATCTGTGGCAATCAACGCGAACACGCTGGAAATGGGGGCCGTCTCGCGTATCGATGCGGGTGGCCAGATGAGCATCACTACCCAAGGCGATATGCAGTTGGCAGCTTTGCAAACTGCATGGGACGGCACGGATGCTCTTCGGCTGAGCAGCGGAGGCCTGATTGTTGGACGCCAGGACGCCGCCTTGCACCTGCGTGCTACTGGCGCCAATGCTCAGGGCAGCATCAGCGCCGTGACCGGCATCGGTAACCCGCTGGTGATTGATATGCCTTGGCTGTCGGCAGAGACCTTGAATGGCGATATCAATATCGTCGCGGAGCGAGGTCTCTATTCGCCGTTCCTGCGGGCGCGCAACGGTAATGTCCAGTTGAAGGTAAGTGGCAACCTGACTTTCGGCGAGCTGATCGGAAACCCCTATTTGTGGATAGATGGCGCTATTGACGGCGATCTGGTCGTCATGAAACAAGGCAAGCTGGTATCCAGAAAGGGGTTGAATATCCGTCAGATCGACCTGAACGGTGGAGGGCCTCTGGTACTGGAAGCATCCAGTATTGATGTTGCCGTGGATAGCCAGGGCGCCGCCAACACCTATATGTCTCTGAGTGGGTTTGAAGGCGTCAGTGCCGACCAGATCAATGTGCAGGTTACCAACACGGGCACACTGAATGTCGACGGCTACCGGTCGAACACGGGTTCGCTGGGCGTGGATGGCGATCTGAATCTGGACAAGGCGCTGGTGCTGACTAGCTTGGATATAACCACTGGCAGCTTGAGCCTCAACCTCAGCAACTATGATCCGCGGCCACTGAATGTCGACGGGCAACTGATGTCGCCGGGCGCAGCGTTCTGGCTGGACACGCTGGGCTTTGAGGTGCGAACCAACGCACTTGCTACGCGCTATCGTGATCCGCTGGTGTTGTTTTTCTATCAGCCGGGTCTGCCTCAGGATTTGGAACTGCTCGCATACCAGCGGTTGAGCGCCGAGTACCACATGCAGACACAGCTTAGTCAGATCCGTCCTTCAGGCGGAGGCTTTAACACGCCTGATTACTTGAAGCGTATGCACTATCTGAGCCCGGTGAGCTTAGGGCCGGCCACCGTTAACACGGGAGAGCAGGGCGTAAACGAGGACGCTGAGTTACCGCCGGCGGACGAGAAGTTACTGGAAATCTCTTCCAGATAACCAACCATCACGGATGGTAGTCCGACAATCAGGAATATCGCATGAAATATTGGCTTATCTCGTTACCGGTGGTTTTGCTCGGCGCGCTTACCTCCAATGCCTACGCCTTGCCGCTTCCGCAGGCGGCGGATCCGGCAGGTCGTGAAAGGGATCTGCTGCGCCGCGAACAGACTCTGCAGGAACGCCGGCAGTTGCAGCAGCGCGAAGAGCAGTCGGTTGCCCCAGCTGAGGTAGTGGGAGATCCTGCCGAGGGTCCGTCCTTCGTGCTAAACAGCGTGCGTTTTACCCAGTCAGAGCTGTTCACTCCGGAAGAGTTGCGAGCGATCGTGTTGCCCTATCTAGGTAAGGAAACACGCTTGTCGGACCTGAATCGCATGGTCGCAGAGATCAATCAAGCCTATAAGGGCAAAGATATCTATACCGCGACCGCCTTGCTACCCAAGCAAGACGTTACCGGTGGAGTGGTGATCATTCGCCTGGTCGAAGGCAAGCTGGGTGAGATGCTGGTTGAAGGCAACAGCTATGTCCCTGACCCCTACGTGCGCGGCTGGTTGACGTTTCCTGAGAACCAAACACTGGTTGATATAAATGCGCTGGAAAGCGACATTCTTGAGTTCAACCGTGTCAATGATGCTCGTCTGCAGGCCGAGTTACGCGCAGGCAAAGATTTCGGTCTAACGGATATTGTCGTGGTGGTCGATGAGCCGTTGCAGAACAATGTGCAGCTTTTTCTGGATAACTACGGGTACGCAAGCTCCGGTGAAAATGAGGTCGGCGCCATCTATCGCAGGCAGGGTGTATTTACCGGCAATGACCGTGGATTGCTGTATGCACTGGCGTCAGACGGTAACCAGGCGTTCACTGCCATTTACAGTGCGCCGGTCAAGACAAGCCGCTGGCGGCTTGGCGGAAGCCTGGCGATCAACCAATCCGAAGTCACAGAGGGTGATTTCAAGGATTTGTCGGTAGAGGGGGATTCAACCAGTATTACCCTGGATGCGTCCTGGCTGGCTATATCTACCCCCCGTTTTTGGGTCAATGCGCTGGGCTCGGCGATGCACTCCAACTCGGCCACCTCCGTGCTCGGGGAGGATATCAGTGACTACAAGATCAACAAGCTCAACACCGGGGCGCAGCTGACCTGGCTGGGCTCGGGCTGGCAACTGTCAGCCCGGCAACTGGTAGGTTGGGTGAGTACACAAAACCAGTCTGCCAATAGCGGTGATCAAAGCTTTGCCCTGTTGACCGGAGATATGAGCGGCTATTACCGGCCTGGACAGTCCAATTGGTACGGATTGATGCAAATGGATTATCAATACACCAATGAGGAGGCACTTCCCGGCGCTGTGTCTTATTCCATCGGCGGGCCTACTTCGATCAGGGGCTATGCGCCAGGTCTTATAAGCGGTGACTATGGTATTCAGAGCAGCCTCGAATCCCACTACAGTGGCCTTCGCGCGCTGGGTGGAGACCTTGATCCCTTTGCGTTTTACGATGTTGGTACCGTGTATTCCAAAAATCCCACACAGACACCTCAAGCTGCGGGCGTAGGTCTGGGCTGGACCGGTGTGAAGGGATTCGCGGTCAATATGACCTATGCTAATGCTTTGGCCACTATTCTACCGGACCAGGATGACTGGGTTTTCTACGCTCGTCTTAGTTGGGAGTGGGGGCGCTAACCTGTTGTTTACTTGCTTTCTGCCAACTGGGCAGGCAAGGACAGGATGCATGCTTTCTCCGCCTGCGCCCAGGATCGTAGTTTGACGTTGAATGCTAGCGCTGAACCGCCCCCAAACTGACGGGGCGGTTACCGCAAGGAGCGGTCTTTAATATCAGACGTTGAAGCGGAAGTGCATCACGTCGCCGTCCTTTACGATGTACTCTTTGCCTTCCAGGCGCCACTTGCCTGCTTCCTTGGCACCGGCTTCACCGTTGTACTTGATGAAGTCGTCATAGGCGATAACTTCAGCGCGGATAAAACCCTTTTCGAAGTCGGTGTGGATCGCGGCTGCTGATTGGGGGGCGGTAGCGCCAACCTTGACCGTCCAGGCGCGCACTTCCTTTACCCCGGCGGTAAAGTAGGTCTGCAGATCGAGCAACTGATAGCCTGCGCGGATCACGCGGTTCAGGCCGGGCTCTTCCAGGCCCAGGGATTCAAGGAACATGTCCTTTTCCTCGCCGTCGTCCAGCTCGGCAATTTCCGCTTCAATCTTGTTGCATACCGGCACCACAATCGCGCCCTCTTCGGCAGCAATGGCGTTGACCACATCCAGGTGCGGATTATTCTCGAAACCATCTTCCGCGACGTTGGCGATGTACATCACCGGTTTGCTGGTCAGCAGGTGGAAACTCTTGATCAACTGCTTGTCTTCCGCGCCCAGATCCTTGATCAGCGAGCGAGCAGGTTTGCCTTCGCTGAAGTGCGGAATGAGTTTTTCCAGCAGGGCTTTTTGCGCTACGGCTTCCTTGTCGCCACCCTTGGCATTGCGACCAACCTTGTAGAGCTGCTTCTCGCAGCTGTCCAAGTCGGCGAAGATCAGTTCCAGATCAATGATCTCGATATCGCGCTTGGGGTCCACGCTGTTGGAAACGTGAATCACATTGTCGTCTTCGAAGCAGCGCACCACATGGGCGATGGCATCGGTTTCACGAATATTGGCCAGAAACTTGTTGCCCAGACCCTCGCCCTTGGAGGCGCCCGCCACCAGGCCGGCGATGTCAACGAACTCCATGGTAGTCGGCAGCACTTTCTGTGGCTTGACGATGGCCGCCAGCGCGTCCAGGCGCGGGTCGGGCATGGGTACTATGCCGCTGTTTGGCTCAATGGTGCAGAAAGGGAAGTTTTCTGCAGCAATGCCGGATTTGGTCAACGCATTGAACAGGGTGGATTTGCCAACATTAGGCAGACCGACGATACCGCAATTGAATCCCATACTGGTGTCCTCTGCCGCACGGCGGCGAATAATGTAATCAGGCTTTGAAACTGTGCAGACGCTGCATGACCTTGGTCCAGTCGCCATCAATCATGCCTGGAAGTTCGCGGATGGCTTCATCAACGCAGGCTTCCAGGGCTTCCTGTTCGGCTTTGGGCGCGCGGCCCAGTACAAAGCCGGTCACCTGCGAGCTTTGGCCGGGATGACCGATGCCGAGTCGCAAGCGATAAAAGGTATTCTGATTGCCCATGCGGGCAAGGATGTCTTTCAGACCGTTGTGCCCACCGGTACCGCCGCCTTGTTTGCACTTGACCACACCGGGTGGCAGGTCCAGTTCATCATGGGCAACCAGTATCTCTTCGGGGGCAATACGGTAGAACCCAGCCAGGGCGGCAACAGCCTGACCGCTGCGGTTCATGAAGGTGGTGGGAATGAGCAGGCGTACATCCTGGCCTTGCAGGCTCAGGCGACCAGTCAGCCCGTAGAACTTGCTTTCCATACGCAGGGCGACGTCATGCTTGTCTGCCAGGCGCTCAATAAAAAGGGCGCCAGCGTTGTGACGGGTCAGTTCATATTCAGGTCCAGGATTTCCCAGACCGACGATCAACTTGATTCCCTGTGTCACAACGAGGCGCCCCTCTTGGGTTTCAGCCGGATGAATTACTCCGCTGATTCCTCACCATCGGCCTTCGGTTCGCTTTCTGCGGTGTCTTCTTCATCGGACACAACACGTGGAGCGTGAACGTTGGCTACGGGCAAATCGTGATCTGCGCCTTGAACCAGAGCAACAATGCTCACGCCCTTTGGCAGTTTAAGATCAGTCAGGTGAACGATGCCGCCCAGCTCGATCTTGGCCATGTCCACTTCAATGAACTCGGGCAGATCTTTCGGCAGGCAGGTTACTTCCACATCAGTCATGGTGTGGGAGATGATGCCGCCGCCTTGCTTGACGCCAACGCAAGTTGCTTCGTTGATGAAGTGCAGGGGTACGTGCACGGTCACTTCGTGGCCGGCAACAACGCGCAGCAGGTCAGCATGCATCACGTGGCCTTTGGCCGGGTGACGCTGCAGAGCCTTGATCAGCACGTCCTGCTTTTTGCCATCAACGTTCAGCTTGATGACGTGTGAAAAGAAGGCTTCGTTTTCAAGCGCTTTCTTCAGTTCACGGGCTTCCAGTGAAACGCTCTGGGGAGCCTTTTCGCCACCGTATACAATGGCAGGTACCATATCGGCGTTACGACGCAGGCGGCGGCTCGCACCTTTCCCCAGATCATCACGCGCTATCGCTTTAAGAGTGAAGTCGACCATAGTTAGTCTCCTTGCTGAACATCCGGGCACTTGCGACCAGCGCGTCGGATGATTGATATAAACCCGGCTGTCATCAGCCAGGCTGCTTACCCAGTGCTCTGTTCCTAGCGGAACATGGCGCTGATGGATTCTTCATTGCTGATGCGGCGCATCGCCTCGGCGATGATCGGCGCCATATCCAACTGGCGGATACGGTCGCAGGCGGCGCTCGGGCCGGTCAACGGAATGGTGTTGGTCACCACCAGCTCGTCGAGTACCGAATTGGTAATATTATCGATCGCCTTGCCGGACAATACCGCGTGAGTCGCGTAGGCGAAGACTTTCGCGGCGCCATGTTCTTTAAGCGCCTTGGCTGCATGGCATAAGGTGCCGGCGGTATCGACCATGTCGTCAATCAGGATGCAATTGCGACCTTCCACATCACCGATGATATGCATGACTTCCGACTGGTTGGCCTTGGGTCGACGTTTGTCGATAATCGCCAGGTCGGCACCGATCTGCTTGGCCACGGCGCGGGCGCGGACCACGCCACCAATGTCTGGCGATACGATCATCAGGTTGTCGTGACGCTGGCTGACCAGATCGTCGACCAGCACGGGCGAACCGTAGATGTTGTCTACCGGTATGTCGAAGAAGCCCTGGATCTGATCGGCGTGCAGGTCGACAGTCAGTACCCGGTCAACACCAACGGTGCCGAGCATGTCGGCGACCACTTTGGCGCTGATGGCCACACGCGCCGAACGCGGACGGCGGTCCTGACGGGCATAACCAAAATAGGGCATGACGGCGGTGATGCGTGACGCTGAGGAGCGGCGCAGGGCATCGGCCATGATTACCAGTTCCATCAGGTTGTCGTTGGTTGGTGCGCAGGTGGGTTGGATGATGAAGACATCCTTGCCACGGACGTTTTCGTTCAACTCGACAGTGACTTCGCCGTCGCTGAAACGGCCAACCGAGGCATCGCCCAGGGGAATGTGCAATTGACGCACGACGCGTCGTGCCAGATCGGGGTTGGCGTTCCCCGCAAAAACCATCATCTTGGACACGCTGCATTACCTTTTTTGGGTAGTGGTCAGTGCGATGAACCCGCAGCACGGCCATGCAAATGCATTGGACCCGAAGCGGATTCAAAATGTAGTGGTTGCTGCCGGAGAAAATGGCAGGGGCGGCTGGATTCGAACCAACGCATGGCGGGATCAAAACCCGCTGCCTTACCGCTTGGCTACGCCCCTGTAACTGTCCGGATGCACGGCTGCATCCTTATTACGCGTCTTTGTTGAGCATTTGGTGTAACGGTGATCTGTTACATCCGTGTGCGACAAAGCTTTGTAGAGTGGCTGGCAACCGGGCGCGAACTTTATCAGCTTCGCGTTCGTTTGGGAAGGCCCCAAACACACAACTGCCAGTTCCGGTCATCTTAGCCTCACAATAATTGTTTAGCAAGATCAAAGCGTTACGTATTGCTGGATAACGCTCTTCCGCGACCGGCAGGCAATCATTACGACCACCTTGTTCTCGGAAGGCCGCTAATGTAATGGCCTGGGTATCACGCGTCAACCTCTGATCGGAAAATATCTCTGCGGTACTCACGTGGCAGTCGGGCACCAGCACCAGATACCAGGGCTCATCCAGCTCTACGGGAGTCAGCTGTTCGCCCACGCCTTCGGCCCAGGCGGCCTGGCCAAGCACGAACACCGGCACGTCAGCGCCCAGCTGCAGACCTAGTGCAGCAAGCTCTGCGCCGCTAAGGCCGGTCTGCCATAGATGATTGAGGCCAACCAGTGTGGTCGCGGCATCGGAGCTGCCTCCGCCCAATCCGCCGCCCATGGGCAAGCGCTTATGCAGAGTAATGTCGGCGCCCAGTCTGGTATTGGTATGTTGTTGCAGCAGATGGGCAGCGCGGGTAATAAGATTGTCGTTCATGCTCACGCCGGGCAGATCGGTGCACAGCAGCACCTGCCCGTCTTCGCGAACACTGAAATCCAGCGTGTCGGCGATATCCAGAAACTGAAACAGGGTCTGCAGCGTATGGTAACCGTCCGCACGCCGCCCGGTGACGTGCAGGAACAGGTTGAGCTTGGCGGGGGCCGGCAGGCTCAGAGAAACAAGGTTCATGGCAGTGCGCGGGGCTCCCAGTGGGTGACGACCAGTGTCAGCAGCACATCGTGCCCAGACAATTGCATGCGCTGGGGCAATTGCATGTCGCCGACCGTCTGATAGCGGCTATATTCAATGGTCCAGCCGGACTGGTTCAGCCGCGCAAGGCGGCTGTCGGTGTCCAGTTGCAGGCGGCTGGGGCTGTCCGGCGCCGGTAAGCCGCGGACCCACCAGAGCAAATGCTCAACCGGCAATCGCCAGCCGATCTGCTGCTCAAGCAACTCTTCTGCAGAAGCGGCGCGCATGGTCGGCTGTCCGGCGATATCCAGCACGATACCATCGTTGTCGCCTTGCAATTGGGTTGCTCCGCGACCAAGCGGCCCGGCCAGACGAATGTCATAGCTGTCCTGCTCTTGTTCCCAATACAGCGTGCCGCTGCCCGACTCCTGGGGCGAGCGCACGCCTAGCTTGCCCTGAATCAACCATGCCTGGAGTGGCTCGACACTTTGCCGATGGACTTTCCAGGCCTGAGTATCGCCGCCCAGCTCAAGGGTTTCGCGCTGGTGCAGATTGCTACAGGCGGCGAGGGTGGTGATCAGTATCAGTAATGAAAGATTGCGAAACAGGCGCATGGGTTCAGTTGCTTTCCAGACGTTGGCGGATGGACGGGATCAGATCGTTCTCAGGGTCGCTCTTCAGCGCTTCGTCCCAGACCTTTCGGGCTTCCCGCTGTTTGCCCTGGGCCCAAAGCACCTCTCCCAGATGCGCAGCGACTTCTGCATCAGGGTAGGCCGTATAGGCTTTACGCAAATAGCTCTCGGCTAGCTCGAGATTGCCCAGGCGGTAATGGACCCAGCCCAGGCTGTCGGTAATGGCCGGATCATCCGGGTTGAGGCGCGCTGCCTGTTCAATCATTTGCAGTGCTTCATCGAGCCGCTCGTTGCGGTCGGCCAGCGTATAACCCAGGGCGTTCAACGCCATGGCATTGTCCGGCTCGCGTTCGATGATCGTGCGCAAATCCACCTCCAGCTGGTCGGGCTGGCCCAGTTTCTCTGCGAGCATGGCACGGGTGTACAGCAGGCTGCTGTCGAACTCATATTGCTGCAGCGCCTCGTTCACGCGCTGCATGGCCAGAGCTGGCTCGCTGGGGGCAAGTGCTTCAATTTCGATCAGATAAAGCTGTAGCGCCAGATCAGGGCGGGCTGCCCGATCGGCTTCCAGAGTTTTGCCCAGTTCTTCGGTGCGGCCTTGTTCAGTCAGCAACTGGCTGATGCGCAAGCGCGAGGTGAGAAATTCACTTTCACCCTGGACCCCTTGCCAGGCCTGCAGGGCGTCGTCTGGGCGGTCAAGTCCCTGGTAGGCAATGCCCAGGTGATACCGCGCGGTAGCATTTTCCGGGTCAATTTCCAGCAGACGTTCGAAGTGCTGAGCTGCGGCTTCGAATTGCTCGCCCTCCAGATTGATCAGCGCGAGCGACAGCAACAGGTCCTGATCATCGGGATTATGTTGGGTAAGCAGGGTGAACTGCGCTCCGGCGGCATCCAGTTCGCCTTCGGACACCAGCAGGCGAGCCAGTAGCAATCGCATGCGGCTGTCATCCGGACTCTGCCTCAAGCCTTCCTGCAACAGGCTGATGGCCTCATCGCTTTTGCCCTCGGCAGCCAGCAGGCGGCTATGCAGCATCAGCGCCGGCGGCGCAGACGCTGCTTCAGGATTGGCTTCAAGCAATGCCAGCGCTTCATCTTCGCGCTCGTCCTGCTGGAGCAACAGGGCATTGGCAAAAATCAGCTGAGCGTTCTCGGGGTTTTCTGCGACCAGCCGCTCGACGCTATGCAGCAATGCCTCGTGCGTCTCGCCGTCACTCTGGGCGGCAGCCAGCGCCAGAAAGTCGAAATGCGTTTCGCCCTGCATGGCCAGCACCGTCTGCATCGCCTGCATGGCTTCTTCGTGCTGACCAGCGCGAGCCAGGTGCAAGGCTGCCGAGCGGAAAGCGTCAGCATTCTGCGGGTCTACTTCCGTCCAGAGTATCGCCATATCCAGCGCGGGGCGTTGGGCGCCGAGAAACTCGGCCACGCGCATTGCGCGCTCGACCACGCCTGGATCACGGGTTTGCTCGGCTTGTAACAGGTAATTACCTAACGCCACGTCATATCGATTACGCTGCCCGGCAATTTCCGCCGTCAGCAGGTCATACAGCGTATCCTTGCGGAAGTTGCCATAGACTACTGACGCCTCAGGCGCCTCGACCTCTTCAGCCTGAATTGCGGGTGCAGGCTCAGGTGCTGGCGGGCTGGTGCTTGTGGCAGCGCAGCCGGTCAGAATCAGGCCCAGGCCGAGGCTCAGCAACGGGCGTTGGAAGACTGCCTTGATGGGATGGCTCATGCGTACTCTGGAGTTGTTCGGCGGAGACTTCATCATGACACAGGATCTGTTGCAAACCCACTGGGTCAAGGGAATTGATCGCCACCGGTATACATAGGACAATTGCACGTTATGTTGGCATAAACGGGACACCATGGGCTTCCTCGCGTTCGGGATCAATCACAAGACTGCAGCTGTCGATCTGCGTGAACGGGTGGCGTTTGCCCCTGAACAGCTGGCCGACGCCTTGCAGCGTCTGCGTGATGAAACTATGACCCAGGAAGTGGCGATTCTTTCCACCTGCAATCGCACCGAAATCTACTGCTCGCAGGATCATCCCGACGCCGAGCGCCTGTTGAACTGGTTTGCCGGTTTTCACGGATTGACGCTGGAGGAGTTGCGTGGCTGCAGTTACCTGCACAGCGATGCGGGCGCCGTCACGCATATGATGCGTGTGGCCGCCGGGCTGGATTCGATGGTGTTGGGTGAACCGCAGATTCTCGGGCAAATGAAAGATGCCTGGCAGTCGGCGCGCACCGCCGGCACGCTGGGGCCCTATCTGGATCGGCTGTTCCAGAGCACTTTCAATACCGCCAAGCAGGTCCGTACCGACACTGCGATTGGCGAAAACCCGGTCTCGGTAGCCTTTGCCGCGGTCAGTCTGTCGCGGCAGATTTTCAGCGATCTCAAACGCAGCACCGCGCTGTTGATTGGTGCCGGTGAGACCATCGCATTGGTTGCCCGGCACCTGTTCGAGCAGGGCGTGGGCCGGATTATCGTGGCCAACCGTACCCTCGAACGGGCCGAGCTACTAAGCGAACCGCTCGGCGGACAGGCGATTCTGCTCAACCAGATCCCGGACTTCCTCGCCCAGTGCGATATCGTCATCAGTTCCACTGCCAGCCCGCTGCCGATTCTGGGCAAGGGTGCGGTAGAGCGCGCGTTGAAGCAGCGGCGGCACAAGCCGATGTTCATGGTCGATATCGCCGTACCGCGGGATATCGAGCCCGAGGTGGGTGGGCTGGCCGACGTGTATCTGTACACCGTTGACGATCTGCACGAAGTCATCGAAGACAACTTGCGCTCGCGTCAGGACGCCGCCGAGGCCGCCGAACGGCTGATCGATCTGGGTACCCAGGAGTTTATGCAGCGCCTGCGCGCGCTGGCTGCGGTGGATGTACTGCGACGTTACCGGGTCAAGGCCGAGGCCATGCGCGATCAGGAGCTGGCCAAGGCGCAAGCGCGTCTGGACCGCGGCGCGGACGCTTCGGTGGTGATGGCGGAAATGGCCCGCGCGCTGACCAACAAATTGCTGCACGATCCCAGTGTGCAATTGAAACAGATGAGCGCCGAGGGCCGTGCCGAAGCCCTGGCACTGGCCCAGGAGCTGTTTGCCCTGGACGATGTGACTACCACGCAAGGCGAATCATGAAGGCATCTTTATTAAATCGGCTGGACATCATGCAGGAGCGCTTCGAGGAACTCTCGGCGCAGCTCAGCGATGCCGAGGTGATCAGCGACCAGACCCGTTTCCGCGCCTATTCCAAGGAATATGCCGATCTGGACGCGACCATTGAGTGTTATATCGGTTGGCAGAAGGTGCAGGCCGATCTGCTTGAGGCGCGTAGTCTGCTCAAGGACAGCGACCCGGATGTGCGCGAAATGGCCGAGGAAGATGCGGCCGACTGTGCCACGCGCCTGGCCGAGATCGAAGAGCGGCTGAATTTTCTGTTGCTGCCGAAAGATCCGAATGACGAGCGCAACGTGTTTCTCGAAGTGCGTGCCGGTACCGGCGGCGACGAGGCGGCAATTTTTGCCGGTGACCTGTTCCGCATGTACAGCAAGTATGCTGAACGGCAGGGCTGGCGCATCGAAATCCTCTCGGAAAATACTGGCGAGCATGGCGGTTATAAAGAGGTTATCGCTCGAGTCGAAGGCCAGGGCGTGTATGCCCGGCTGAAATTCGAATCCGGCGCCCATCGCGTGCAACGCGTGCCGGAAACCGAATCCCAGGGGCGTATTCATACTTCGGCCTGCACTGTGGCGATCATGCCCGAGGCTGACGAGCAGGCGCAGATCGAGATCAATGCCGGCGATCTGCGCGTCGATACCTACCGCTCCTCCGGCGCGGGCGGCCAGCACGTGAACAAGACCGACTCGGCTATCCGCCTGACGCACCTGCCCACCGGTATTGTGGTCGAGTGTCAGGAAGAGCGCTCCCAGCACAAGAACCGGGCCAAGGCCATGAGCCTGCTGCAGGCGCGGCTGGATAACCGCCAGCGCGAGGCGCAGGAAAAGGAAATGTCCGACACGCGGCGCTCGCTGGTTGGCTCGGGCGACCGCTCCGAACGTATCCGCACCTATAACTTCCCGCAGGGGCGCTTGACCGACCACCGCATCAATCTGACGCTCTACAGCCTCGACGATGTAGTGCAGGGCAACCTCGATCAGGTGATTGAACCGCTACTGCGTGAATACCAGGCTGATCAGTTGGCCTCTCTGGAACAGATCTGATGACCTGCATTGCTGACTTGCTGGCGCAGGTTGAGCTGCCGGATTCGGCCACGCCGGATCTGGATGCCCAATTGCTGCTGGCCAAGGTATTGGGCAAGTCGCAAAGCTACTTGAGAACCTGGCCAGAGCGCGACCTGGATGCCGAGCAGCTGGCGGCCTACGAACAGCTGATGGCGCGACGACGACAAGGCGAGCCGGTAGCTTATCTGCTCGGCGAGCAGGGATTCTGGAGTCTGGATTTACAGGTTAGCCCGGCCACCCTGATTCCCCGCGCCGATACTGAACGTTTGGTCGAGCTGGCGCTGGAATTGGGGCCACCTGGCGCGGCACGGGTATTGGATCTGGGGACCGGTAGCGGCGCGATTGCTTTGGCACTGGCCAAAGAGCGCCCTGAGTGGCAAGTGCTCGGCTGCGACACTGTGGCGCAAGCTGTTGAGCTGGCTGAGCGTAATCGACTGGCTCATAAGCTCGGCAACGCCCGCTTTGTACAGAGCAATTGGTTTTCAGCTTTAGCCACCGATACCTTTGAATTGATCGTCAGCAACCCGCCATACATTGCCGCCACGGATCCGCATCTACAGCGGGGCGATGTTCGCTTCGAGCCGGTCAGTGCGCTGGTTAGCGGTACCGACGGGCTCGATGCCATCAGGCAGATTATCGAGCAGGCACCAGCGCATTTGCACAACGATGGTTGGCTGCTGATCGAGCACGGCTGGGATCAGTCTGCGTCCGTATGCGAGCTGCTGCAGCGTGGATTCGCTGCAGTGCAATCCTGGCAGGATCTGGCTGGTCACCAACGTGTCAGTGGAGGGCAATGGCGTGGATGATCAGCAGTTGCTGCGTTACAGCCGGCAGATTCTCTTGCCGCAGATTGATGTCGCGGGGCAGCAGCGACTGCTAGACAGCCGCGTACTGATTGTCGGCCTCGGTGGTCTCGGCGCGCCGGTAGCCTTGTATCTGGCTGCCGCAGGTGTCGGTACTCTGGTCCTGGCCGATCACGACCAGGTCGACCTGACCAACCTGCAGCGGCAGATCATTCATCACACCGCTGATATCGGCAGAGCCAAGGTCGACTCTGCGGCCGATCATCTGCTGGCGCTTAATCCGCAGATACAGATTCGTCGACTGCAGCAGGCCCTGGCCGATAGCGCGCTGCAGGATGCGGTAACTGGCGTGGATTTGGTGCTCGACTGTTCAGATAATTTCGCCACCCGCCAAGCGGTCAACGCCGCCTGCGTGGCCTTTAACAAACCACTGGTTTCCGGTGCGGCCATTCGGTTGGAAGGGCAGTTGAGCGTATTCGACCCGCGCATTGCCGACAGCCCCTGCTACCAATGCCTTTACGGAAATGGCGACGACCAGACCCTGAGCTGCAGTGAAGCGGGTGTGATCGGTCCGTTGGTGGGGCTGGTAGGTAGTTTGCAAGCGCTGGAAGCGCTGAAGCTGCTGGCCGATTTTGGCGAGCCACTGGTTGGCCGTCTGCTGTTGATCGATGCGCTCACTAGCCGTTTTCGGGAGATGCGTATTCGCCGCGATCCCGCCTGCAGCTGCTGCGGAGCACGCGCGTGAACGACGCCCCAGTAGGCGTCTTCGACTCCGGCGTTGGCGGTTTGTCGGTGCTGCGTGAAATTCGTCAGCAGCTGCCCAATGAATCGCTGCTATATGTCGCCGACAGTGGCTACGTGCCCTATGGTGAGAAAAGTCCGGAACAGATACGCCAGCGCAGTCGGGCGATTGCCGATTTTCTGTTGGGGCAGGGCGCCAAGACCCTGGTGGTGGCCTGCAATACCGCTACTGCAGCGGCGGTTAATGATCTGCGCAGCCTCTATGACCTGCCCATTATCGGTATGGAGCCTGCGGTCAAGCCCGCCGCCCTGGCCACGCGCAGCGGTATCGTTGGCGTGTTGGCCACTACCGGGACTTTGCAAAGCGCCAAATTTGCAGCCTTGCTGGATCGCTTTGCCGGCTCAGTAAAGGTGATTACCCAGCCCTGTCCCGGGCTGGTAGAGTTGATCGAACAAGGGGAGTTGCAGGGGCCGCGAATTGAAGTTTTACTGCGCGGTTTTACTGCACCTTTGCTTGCCGCGGGCTGCGACACGCTGATACTTGGCTGCACGCATTACCCGTTTATTCGAGGTGTTTTGCAACATTTGCTGCCTGCGGAGGTCAATCTTATCGACACCGGGGCCGCAGTGGCCAGGCATCTACACGGCAGGCTGGCGGACGCCAACCTGCTGGCAGCGGGTCCCAGTGTCGCCGAGCGGTTCTGGACCAGCGGCAATGTGGAGCAGATGCGCAATGTGTTGCCGGTCCTTTGGGGGCATGATGCCAAAGTGGAATGGTTGCCGGTGTAAATTCGACTAAGCTCTGAACTGAAGTCTTGGTCACTTTTGCCAAACGTTTTTTCAGGAATGGATAGATGAAGAAAAGTAGTCTTTGGGTAATGGCCGGCCTGTGCGCCGCGCTGCTCACACAGCCGGCATTTGCCGCCCGCGGTTTCACGCTGGAACTGGGCCAGAGCTCGGAGTCCGAGCCAACCTATCGGGCTGGCATGCAGTTCGATTTTGGCAAGCCGATTTGGCAGAGTGATGGTGGGGCGATGGAGCTTGGCGGTTATTGGGACGCAGGTTTGACCTACTGGGATGGGGTTGACGCCTTTAGTGCCACGCTGGCGCCGATGTTCCAGTTGAACTTTCCTCGTGCCATGAACACCGTCACCCCCTTTGTTGAAGCGGGTATTGGCGCAGCCTTGTTCTCCAAGACTGATCTGGCACCCGGTGCTGATATCGGCTCGACCTTCCAGTTCGAGGATCGTATTGGTCTGGGTATGCGTTTTGCTTCTGGTTCGGAGGTAGGTGTGCGTTATTACCACTACTCCAATGCCAGCATCAAACAGCCGAACCAAGGCATCGATAAAGCTGCGTTGTACTACCGCGTCAACTTCTGATCAGAAGAGCCGGGCTCTGGCCCGGTTGACGATGACAAAAATGCCGAGGTGAACTCGGCATTTTTGTTACTGCGGTAGACGCATCAGTGCTTGTGCAGGCTCAACTGACGTAGCCGGAATTGCTCGCGATACAGGTGTGCGAAACCGTGAAGCAACGGATACATGATCGCCCAGCAGATCGCCAGGATCACCGCACTGAGTTGTGTGCCGAGCGGCAGCCTGACCTCTGCCAGCGCGGCGCCGGCAAAATAGGAGAAGGGCCCGGCAACGGCGCCCAGCACACAGGCCATCCACAGCGGTTTTGCGCTCCAGGCCAGGCAATGATTCAACGTGGTGCCGAGCATGGCCCACAGCAGCACTAGCCACAGCGGTGCCAGCAGCGGCTCGCCGGTAAATTGGAACACCCCCATCTGCAGCAGGAACGAATCCAGCGCGGCGCCGGCCAACATAACGCTGACCACCAGCTTGCCTTCAGCCGCCCAGGAACTGATCCAGGTGAAGTGCACGATCAACGCTGCCAGCGGCACCAGCAACCACACACTGGTACCGCCCAGTACACAGGCAAACCAGCCAGCCTGGAACAGCAACGCATTGGCGATCAATTTCACCGGCATATCAGACTCCCAGATTGTACAAATCGAGTTCCGGCCGGGCGTCTGGTTTGCTCAGCAGTATCTGCGCGGTACCGATTGAGCGTTCGAGAAAACCGCCTTCGCAGTAACACAGATAGAACTCCCAAAGCCGGAAAAAGTAGTCATCATACCCCAGCTGCTCGAGGTGACCGCGCGCGGTTTTCAGATTCTCGTGCCAGAAGCGCAGAGTGCGGGCATAGTGGCTGCCGATGTCTTCCAGGTGCAGCATGGACAGGTCCGTGTGCTTGCGAGTCAGTTCACCAATCAGGCTGACGGACGGCAAGGACCCGCCGGGGAAGATATAACGCTGAATGAAATCAACGCTGCGCCGCGCCTGATCGTAGCGTTGATCGCGGATGGTAATCGCCTGTAGAAGCATCATGCCGTGCGGCTTGAGCAGTTTCGCGCAGGTTTCAAAGTAGGTACGAAAGTACTCATGCCCAACCGCCTCGACCATTTCGATCGACACCAGCTTGTCGTATTCGCCGGTCAGTTCGCGGTAGTCCTGCAGCAACAGGGTGATGCGGTCCTGCAGCCCAAGCTCCTCTACCTTGGCGGTGGCGTAGGCCAACTGTTCCTTGGACAGGGTGGTGGTGGTCACGCGGCAGCCGTAATGCTGTGCGGCATAGATGGCCATACTGCCCCAGCCGGTGCCGATCTCGAGCAGATGATCATCGGCGGTGAGCTCCAGCTTGCGGCAGATGCGTTCAAGCTTGTTCAGTTGTGCCTGTTCCAGGTTGTCGCCCTGCGGCGGAAACACCGCGGCGGAGTACATCATGGTCGGGTCGAGAAAATTCTCGAACAGGTCATTGCCGAGGTCATAGTGCGCCTGTATGTTGCGCCGCGAACCACTCAGGGTATTGCGATTGAATCGGTGCAGCGCTTTGAGAGCGGGCAGCCCAATGCGGGCAATGCCTTTCTCCATGGCATCCAGCACATCCAGATTACGCACAAATATCTTGGTCACCGCGGTGAGGTCGGGCGTGGTCCAGAAGCCGTGAATATAGGCCTCCCCCGAACCAATGCTGCCGTTGGTAGCAATCATCGGGTAGGCCGCATGGCTGTGCACGTATATGTCTGCATGCAGGCCGTCCGCGTCAGGCTGGCCAAAATGCATGATTTCACCCTGGTCATAAACCGTAATGGTGCCGCGTTCGATGGCTTTGAGCTGCTTGAGCACCAGCGTGCGGCTCAAACGCACCAACCAGCTACGCCGGGTTTTGTCTTCGGCGTTAAGGTCGCGAGTGGCGCCCAGCAATGCTCGGGTGCGTTCACCGGCATCGGAGTTAATCGGCTCGCAACAGCTGGCTGTTGACTCACCTCGGCTATTTTTCATGGGACTGCTCCTTTACCTGAATCGCTGAGGCTGCCGCCGACCTTGCGGAAGGCGAGTGATGATCGAAAATGGGGATACGCTTGAAGGCCAGTCGCACGGCCTGCCAGTAAATCCCCAGCACGGTTTTGCCTACCATGAACGGGAAGGACAATGCCTCGCGCCGCAGCAATGCGGCGCTGAGTGGCTGACGTGAGAGCGTTAAGGTGGCGTCGAACAAACGGGTACTGTCCTGCCAGTCCTCCATGTGCACCATCAAGGTGTCGGCTGGCCGGTTGAAACGCATGCGATAGGTCAGTTCCTGCGGCAAAAACGGCGATACGTGGAACGCCTTGTCGAGTTCGAAGTGCTGCAGCGGCTGTGCCGGATCGGTGGCCATGACATAGCAGAAACGCTCGCGCCAAGGCGTGTTGGATACTTCGGCAATAATCGCCTGTAGTTGGTTTTGCTGATCGTGGCAGTAAAAAAACGAGACCGGATTGAATAACATGCCGAAACTGCGAACCTGCGTCAGTACGCGTACCGGCCCATCCAGTTGTTTGCCTAATTGCTCCTTGACCAGGCGCCTGGCCGTGTCACTCAGGCTTTCACCGTCATTATGCTGATCCTTGAGGTAGTCACACTCACTGAAGCGCATGGGTGACCACCAACGCCCCGACCATAAGCCGCTCAGCGAGAACACGCTCTGTTGCTCACTCAGGTCCAGCCACAGCAGGCTGATCCGGTAGCGAAAGTGGTGTTTGCGCGGGGCATGTCGCCGATGGCGAATCACCCCGGTATAGAGCGCGCTGTTCAGCGACATCAGACACTCTCCCCGAGCGCTTCAGTGACCCGTAGCGCGCTCATCACACCATCCTCATGGAAACCATTGGCCCAGTATGCGCCGCAGAAGTAGGTATGGTTTGCACCGAGCACCTCCTGCCAGCGTGCCTGAGCTGCTGCGGCCGCCAGACTGAACTGCGGATGTGCATAACTGAACTGGCGGAGAATTTTCGCCGGGTCGATGGCGTCGGTCTGATTGAGGCTGACGCAGAAGGTGGTGTCTGACTTGATGCCTTGCAGAATATTCATGTTATAGGTCACCGCAGCGGCGCGCTGCTGGGTGCTATCGAGCCGATAATTCCAGCTGGCCCAGGCCAGTTTGCGTCGTGGCAGAAGAGCAGTATCGGTATGCAGCACCACTTCGTTGTCGGCATAGCCGATGGCGCCAAGAATGGACTGCTCGGTTTCAGTTGGCTGAGCCAGTAAACGCAGCGCCTGAGCGCTGTGGCAAGCGAGGATGACCTTGTCGAAGCGTTCTTCGCCGTTCTGGCTGGTCACGGTCACCCCCTGCTCATCGCGGCTGATGCTCTGCACTGGACAGTTAAGGTGAATTGAATCCTTGAACGGGGCAATCAGCGGCTCGATATAGGAGCGTGAGCCACCGCTGATAACCCGCCATTGCGGCCGGTCGCTGACTGACAGCAACCCGTGGTTCTTAAAAAAGCGCACGAAGAAGGCCAGCGGGAAGGCCAGCATGTCGGCCAGTGACATCGACCAGATCGCGGCGCCCATCGGAACGATGTAATGTTCGGTAAAGCGTTGCCCGTAACCCTTGGCACGCAGATAGTCGCCCAGGGTGGTCTCGCTGTGAATGCGGCCGCAGTCGAGGTCGTCCAGCGCTTCACGGTTGAAGCGCAGAATATCGCGCACCATGCCAATAAAGCCGGGGGAAAGCAGGTTGCTGCGCTGGGCGAACAGGCTGTTGATACTATGGCCGTTGTACTCCAACCCGGTCGCAGGCTGGTTCACCGAAAAGCTCATTTCGGTTTCTTGCGATGCCACGCCCAATTGATCCATCAGGCGAATAAAGTTCGGGTAGGTCCAGTCGTTGAAAACGATAAAGCCGGTGTCTATCGCGTATGCCTTGCCCTCGACTTCTACGTCGACCGTATGGGTATGCCCGCCAATCCAGTCTGCCGCTTCAAATACGCTGACATCATGCTGGCGCGAGAGCATGCGGGCGCTGACCAGACCGGAGATGCCGGAACCAACGATCGCGATCCGCATTATGACGCTTCCTTGTTCGATGCCGGGCGCGCCATGCCTTTGGTCAGCGCAAAGCGCAGCCGATTGGGCAAGCTGCCCATCAGCTTGAGCACGGTAATAAACGGGCCGGGGAAACTGACTTCGCGTTTGCCCTTTTCAATGCCCTTGATAATGATCGCGGCGGCATCGTCGCTGTTGACCTGCATCGGCATGGGGAAATCATTGCCCGCGGTCAGCGGTGTCTCGACAAAGCCAGGGCTGACCAGCGTCACGCCGATATTCCACTGCGCCAAATCCAGCTCCAGAGACTGAAACAGGTAACGGATCGCTGCCTTGGAGGCGCCGTAGGCAGCGGCGCGGGGCAGAGGGCAGAAGGTCACGCTGCTGCCTACGCCGACCAAGCGCGGCTGCGTGCCCTTGCGCAACAGGGGTAATGCCGCCTCGATGCATTGCACCGTACCCTGGACATTGGCCTGCATGACCCGCTGAAACATCGCCGATTCGAACTCGGCAATGTCGACGTATTCGCAGGTGCCGGCATTCAGAATCGCCCAGTCGAGTGCGCCCCAGGCGTTTTCTATCCGCACGCCCACCTGGCGTACGGCCTCTGCGTCGGTCATGTCTACCGGCAATACCAGTATTTGCCCTGGAAAGCGGTCGGCCAGTTGTTGAAGCGGGTCCTCGCGCCGGGCGCTGACTGCAATCAGATGACCTTCGATCGCCAGCTGTTCGGCAATGGACTGGCCAATGCCGCTGGACGCACCAGTTAGCCAGATACGTTTTTGCGTGCTCATGCCAGTCTCCTTTTCAGCCAGTGGATGATCCCGCCGAGCAGCGGAATGTGCTCGTACAGCAACGCGCCAGCGTCGTAATAGTCGATATGTCTGGTCACCCGCTGATTCTCGAAGAAGATACAGCTGCAGCCCTCCACCTGTATTTCCCGGCCCTTGTTCAGCCGCGGATGGCAGAAGGTCATGGTCCAGCGCAGTAATGCCTGGCCATCGCGCACGCTGTCGCACTGGTGGAAATCAAAATCGATATGCGTGACGTTGGCGTACAGCTGTTCAAAGTAATCGCGCATGGCCTCGAGGCCCCGTACATCGTGCAGCGGGTCGGTGAAGTGCACGTCAGGGGCATAGATTTCCGTCAGCCGGTCAAGGTTATGCTTGTCCAGTTCGGCGAAGGTTTTGGCGAAAAACGCCGGAAAGTCTTCAGTCATGCTGGTCACCTTGTTGTTTGAAGACGTCCAGAGCCCGCCTGCGGCTTTGACCCAGGTCGACCAGTGGCGCGGGGTAATCTGATGAGGCAAATAAATCGTCAACCGGCGGCTGATGAATCTGTTTGCTGGACAGGTGCCCGATCTCT
The DNA here is from genome assembly GCF_009497895.1 of Halopseudomonas pelagia. Taxonomy (NCBI): domain Bacteria; kingdom Pseudomonadati; phylum Pseudomonadota; class Gammaproteobacteria; order Pseudomonadales; family Pseudomonadaceae; genus Halopseudomonas; species Halopseudomonas pelagia. The sequence continues at coordinate 1,098,143 of NZ_CP033116.1, forward strand.
GGCACCCAGGTGCGGATGAAGTCGCCCTGCGGATCGAATTTGCGTGATTGGGTCACCGCATTGAAGATGCGGAAGTAGGGCGCCGAATCGGTGCCGGTGGAAGCGCTCCATTGCCAGCCGCCGTTGTTGGCCGCGAGGTCGCCATCGATCAGCTGCTGCATAAACCAGCGTTCGCCGTGCTTCCAGTCAATCAACAGATTCTTGGTCAGGAACATGGCGGTGAGCATGCGCAGACGGTTGTGCATCCAGCCGGTGGTCAGCAATTGGCGCATTGCCGCATCAATAATCGGGATGCCGGTGCGCCCCTGCTGCCAGGCTTCCAGCGCCGGAGAGTCATCTCTCCAGGGAATGCTTTCCATCTCCGGGCGAAAGGCCCGGTGCATGGATACGCGCGGATAGCAGACCAGAATATGTTTGTAGAACTCGCGCCATAGCAGCTCGTTGACCCAAGTAATAGCGCCGGGGTTGCCCGAGTCGAACTCGCCCTGATTAGCGCTGATTGCGGCGTGCAGGCATTGGCGGGGGGAGAGCACACCTGCTACCAGGTACGCTGAAAGCCGGCTGGTGCCATCCACGTCGGGAAGATCACGGGCGCTGTCGTAATCGGCCATGATCTGTTCGGTAAACAGGATCAGACGTTCACTGGCAGCGTCTTCTCCAGCCGGCCAGAGCGAGCGCTGCTGGGTGGTGGCGGGCTGGTAACCGGCAATTTGCCTGGGTACCGCGTCAGCCTTGATGCCGGTCTCCTGCTGTTCGTCCGGTGCGGGCAAGCAGGCGGGCAGGCTCTCATGCAGCCGTTGGTAAGCCTGTTTGCGGAATTGGCTGTAGACCTTGAACATGCTGCCGGCCTGGGTCAGGAGGCTACCGGGTTTGAACAGAATCAGGTCGGTGAAGCGTTCGCACTGCAGGCCTGGTGCAGTGAACGCAGCAGCTACCGCATCATCGCGCTGTTGTTCATGTACACCGTATTCGTCATTGAAAAACAGCGCCTGCGCATCCAGGTCCGCGGCCAGATCCAGCAATAGTTGCGCTGCATCTGCCCATTTATCTGCGCTGAGTATCTTCAGCGGTATATTTAACCTGGCGAGCTGCTCGCTAAGCTGCTCCAGATTGCGCCGCCAAAAGTCTACCTTCACAGGCGCGTCATCATGTTCTAGCCAGGTCTCAGGGGTGAGCAAGCACACAGCCACCACCGGCCCATTTTGGCTGGCGTGCCAGAGGGCGTGGTTGTCGTGCAGGCGCAGATCATTGCGCAGCCAGCATAGTTGTATTGCACTCATTGCAATGTCCTTAGCTGAGCCAGCAAGAGAGGGTAAGCAATGCTGGCGCGCTCAGGCAGCGCCAGTATGCCGAGTTCGGCAAGCTCTTGTTCATGGATGCGCGCCGCGGGACCGGCGACTATCACCGGTACCGGCTGCAGCTGAACCAGTTTGGGTAGTTGCCGGCGCAGTTGATTTAATGCCAGCGCCTGGCTGCTGAAAAACAGCATGGCGCGGGGCTGGCAGCGCTCTGCCAGCAGGGCCAATTCACTTGCAGGTACTTCCCATTCCAACATGCAAAACGGAATGCCTTGGGCATTGAGCATTAACGCCAATAGCCAGATACCGGCTTCGCAGTGCTGCTCGGATAAATTGACCAGGAGTATTGGGCGGCCATGCAACTGGCTGTTTTTCGCGTGCAGGTGAGCGGCGAGATTGCTACGCAGCCAACTGTGGCAGAAGACCATTTCCAACTGGCTGCCGAACTGACCCTGCCAGCGCTGCTGCAGCTGCTCCAGCACCGGCTCCAACAGAAAATGACACAGACGGTCGGCATCATGCCGTTGAAGCGTAACGCTCAGGATGCGGTCGAGTTCGGCAGCATCGTATTGCACAAATGCCTGGATCATCACTCGCCGCATTTCATGCCAGGGGGAGTTCGCGTCTTCGTCCACTGGCTGCGGAGCATGCAGTAGCTCCTTTACCTGCCCAACTGCTACACCGCGCCCAAGCCAGGTGAGGATGTCCTGAATTTGCTGCACGTTTTCTTCGGTATACAGGCGGTGACCCTTGCCCGTGCGATGCGGCGTAATGAGACCATAACGACGCTCCCAGGCCCGTAGAGTGACTGCGTTGACGCCCGTCACTCGGGATACTTCGCGAATGGGCAACATGATGCTGGACGGCATGCTCATGAACGCTCCACTTTAGAGGCGGCACATGGCAGTGAGCTGTAGATTGATAGCATGGCGACTCCTGGCTTATACAGCGTTATAGTTCTGTATAAGATTTAGTGTACACCAGCTATATTATTGTACAAGTATTAGTCGCAGTTGCAGACTAACGCCATCCCGCCTGCCATTGCTTGCTGTCTTTCAACAGCTTCCATGGCAGACGCTGAGTGCGCTTGGTCAGTACCGCCTGGAGGTCTACGCTGACCACTGCTTCTTCCTGCTCGTCCAGTTGGCAATCGGTCACGATAAAATGCTTCTCACGTTGCAGCGGCTGGACTGCGGTCCATTTCGACAGTAGCAGCTTGCGCGGATTGATTTGATTCATCGCTTCTCCATCAACGTGTTCGCCGCTTGCTGCCCGCTGAGCCAGGCGTTTTCGACCCGCCCACCCATGCACCAGTCACCGCATACGTACAGGTCCTTTTCTGGCGCGGCCAGCGCACCCCAGTTGCAGGCATCGGCTGGTCGGGCGTAGAGCCAGCGATGGGCGTGGGTAAACAGCGGTTCCGGCAAGCTGCAGCCAATAACTTCAGCAAAGGCGACGAGCAGCTCGCGGGTAATTTCCTGGGCGTCCACTTGCAGATGCTCACTGGCCCACTTGGGGGTGGATTGCAGCACCCAGCTATCCTGCCCGGTGCGGCCCGGCTTGCTGCTATTTCGGGAGATCCAGTCCAACGCGCCAGCTCGAACGAAACACGCTTCGACGGGTGTGGGCAGGGGGTCGGAAAAGGCCACCGCCAATGCCCAGCCAGGTTGCATTTGCACCTGCGCCGCGGCGTGGGCCAGTTGTGGCGATTGCTCCAACAATGCCACTGCCTGGGGTGCGGGGGTGGCAACGATAACGCGGTCAAAGGGGCCGTGCTGGTGTTGCTGCTCATCGACCAGCAGCCAGTGCTTGTCTTCATGCCGAACAAGGTGACTGATACGCGTCTGGCTAGCAAAGTCCAGTCCTTGCAGTAGCTGCCTGGTCAGGCCAGTCATGCGCGGCGCGCCGACGAAGCGTTGCTGGTCATCCGCCGCGCTGCGCAAGCCGTTTTGGTCGTAGGCGTACAGGGCTGGCGCCCATTCGGCGACCCATCCGTTGTCGAGCCAGGTCTTGAGTTCGTGACGGAATCGCGAATCACGGGCGGTGAAATACTGGGCGCCCATGTCCAGATCGCCCACTTCGGTACGCTTGCTGTTCATCCGTCCGCCGCTGCCGCGGCTTTTGTCGAACAGCTTGACGCTATGGCCCGCGCGACTTAAAGCGGTGGCGGCGCTGATACCGGCCATGCCGGCGCCGATGACAGCGATATTGTAAGGGTGAGTCATGGTCATCTATTCCCTGAATCGATTTCGGGTTTCCAGCTTTGATGGCTTGGACTATAGGCACAAACTATAGCTGGAATGCATTCGACATAACTTGTACACGATGATAAGTCTGTATAGCATCCTACAATTGTGAACTGTCTGCAATTTCATCCTGTCTACGGCTGATATGCTCAGTGGTGAATTTTGAACTGCTTGCACTATATCGATCTGCATAGCTCTGCGTGTTTGCGTCATATGACGGATGGTGATCGCTTCGGGTGCTGGCTATGGGGATTCTTCTCAACCCTTTTGTGACAGGGAGTTGAACATGCATGTGCTAATTACCGGCGGTACCGGATTGATCGGCAGTGCTCTTTGCCGGAAGCTTCTGAGCGACGGCCATGAAGTATCGGTGTGGAGCAGGCGGCCAGAGACGGTGGCGTCCCGCTGCGGCCCGGGTATCAATGCTGTCGGTGAACTGTCGCAACTGAGCGGCAAGCCTGTTCAGGCGGTGGTGAATCTGGCGGGTGAGCCGATCGCCGACAAACCCTGGACCAGCAAACGCAAAGCGGCGCTGTGGGCTAGCCGCGTCACCTTGACCGAGCATCTAGTGGAGTGGTTAGGACGTCAATCGGTGAAGCCGCAGGTATTGATCAGTGGCTCCGCCGTGGGTTGGTACGGTGATGCGGGGGCGGCGGTCGTGACCGAAGCCACCCCTCCCAAGCCGGAGTACACCCATACCCTGTGTGATGCCTGGGAGTCTGCGGCCAAGCGTGCCGCGGCGCACGGCATCCGCGTGTGCCAACTGCGCACCGGGTTGGTCGTGGCACCAAAGGGCGGTTTTCTTCAGCGCCTGTTGCCGCCGTTCAAACTTGGGTTGGGCGGGCCGATCGGATCCGGTCAGCAGTACATGCCCTGGGTACATCTCGAGGACATGGTCGGGATTATTGTTTTTCTGTTGAATAATTCGCAATGCAAAGGGCCGTTTAATGCTACCGCGCCGCATCCGGTAACGAATCGCGAGTTCGCCAAGACCCTGGGCAGCGCCCTGAAAAGACCTGCGATAATACCTGTCCCTGCATTCGTGCTGAAAGCAGCGCTTGGGGAAATGTCCCGATTGTTGCTGACCGGACAGCGTGCGCTGCCGGAAAAGCTTCGTGAGGCGGGGTACGTGTTTCGCTTTGAACACCTTGAAACGGCCTTGGCCGATGTCGTGAAAACCTGAGGAGTAGTGTGGATGTCTGATCGTGCGGTTTTGCTTGCCAACCTGGGTTCACCCGCCAGTACTGAGGTGGCAGATGTGCGCCGTTATCTCAACCAGTTCCTGATGGACCCCTATGTGGTCGATCTGCCGTGGCCTGCCCGCCGCTTGCTGGTTGGGTTGATCCTGTTGTTGCGGCCCAAGCAATCGGCCGCCGCTTACGCGTCCATCTGGTGGGAGGAAGGTTCGCCTCTGGTGGTAATCAGCCGGCGGGTACAGCAGGCGTTGCAAGCCAAGCTGGACATGCCGGTTGAACTGGCAATGCGTTACGGCGAACCGTCGATTGAAAAGGGTCTGTTGGCCCTGGCCAGCCGTGAAGGTGTAAAAGAAGTCCTGTTTATGCCGCAATACCCGCAGTTCGCTGCCAGTACGGTGACCACCTCGATCAGGGAGGCTGAACGCGTTGTGGCTGAGCACAAGCTGAATATAAAGCTGACAGTGGTGCCGGCATTTCATGACAAGCCTGGCTATATAGATGCGCTGGTCGCCAGCGCGGCGCCGCATCTGGAGCAAGGTTTCGATCATCTGCTGTTCAGTTATCACGGGCTGCCGGAGCGGCATTTGCGTAAGGCCGACCCCACTGGCTCCCACTGCTTGAACTACCCTGACTGCTGCGATCGGCCGTCCCCCGCGCACGCCACCTGTTACCGCGCTCAATGCGTGTCGGTCACGCGCGCCTTTACCGAGCGTATGGGGTTACGCGACGATCAGTGGTCGTTGGCGTTTCAATCGCGGCTGGGAAAGGACAAATGGATCGAGCCCTACACTGAAGCCCGCGTTGAAGAACTCGCCGAACAGGGCGTCAAGCGCCTGCTGGTCATGTGTCCGGCGTTCGTCGCCGACTGTATCGAAACCTTGGAGGAGATCGGCGACCGTGCCCGTGAGCAGTTTATTGAGGCCGGCGGAGAAGAGCTGGTATTGGTGCCCTGCCTGAACGATCACCCGCAATGGATCGATACATTGGCTCAGTGGTGCAAAACCGAGCCCGGCGCTGCTTGAACCGCCTAGAGTGGCTGGGCCCCGCGCTTCAGCCACTCACTCAGCACCAGGTGCAGGCCCAGGCCAATCAGCACTACGCCCATCAGCCTATCAAACCAGTGACCCAGGCGGCCGAAGCCTCGGCGCACCCGCGCGTGACTGAAAAGCACGGCCACCAGGCAAAACCAGCCGCCGGTGGCGATGGCGAGATAAAAGCCGTAAAACGTTTGAATGCCAATAGGTGTCTGCGGACTGATGACCAACGTAAAGAGCGACAGAAAAAACAGTGTTGCCTTGGGATTCAGCCCGTTGGTGACAAAGCCGTTACTGAACGCCTTGGCGCCCGATAAAGGCGGACGCCGGCTCATTTCGCCGTCGAGCATCTGAGGTTGTGAGCGGAGCGCCTTGATGCCGAGGTAAAACAGATAGCCGGCTGCGGCGAGTTTCAGCAAATTGAATAGCCACACCGATTGGGAAACGATCAAACCGATGCCCAGCAAGGAGTAGGCGACATGCACCAGAATGCCGCAGCCAACCCCCAGCGCAGTAAGCAGGCCAGCGCGGCGCCCGGAACCCACGCTGTTGCGGATGACAATGGCAAAATCGGGGCCCGGGCTGATAACGGCGAGCAGATGTACCAACGCCACCAGCAGAAATTCGTTTAGATACATGGACTCCCCCGTTCAAAGCCGCCATTCTAGACGCTGAACCCACTGCCAGGTAGATACAGTCCGCATGAATAATTCGCCTTCCGTTGTTTTTCTCGATCTTGCCAGTCTGAACAAGGACGATCTGGATATGGGTGAGTTGCAGACGCTGTCTGCCGACTTCCAGGCTTACCCGAGCACCTCACCCGAAGAGGTGCAAGAACGCATAGCAGGCCGTTCAGTGGTCATCACCAACAAGGTGGTCATTGATGAAGCGGCAATGCAGAGCAACCCGGATTTGCGGTTGATTCTGGTCGCCGCCACGGGCATGAACAATATCGATCTGCAGGCAGCGGAGCGCCTGGGCATTCAGGTACGCAACTGTCAGGCTTATGGTACGCCGGCCGTCGCGCAGCACTCGCTGATGCTCATGCTGGTGCTGATCACGCGCTTCGAATCCTATCGCCAGGCGGTCAAAGAGGGCGCCTGGCAACGCAGCAGCCAGTTCTGTTTGTTGGACTATCCGATTGCCGAACTCTCCGGCAAAACCCTGGGTATTCTTGGTTACGGCGAACTGGGTCAGGCCGTCGGACGTCTGGCTGAAGCCTTTGGTATGCAAGTGATTGCCGGCTCGTTGCCGGGCCGCCCACACCCTGGCCGACCGGAGTTGGCGGAGCTGCTGCCGCAGGTGGATATCCTCAGCCTGCATTGCCCTCTCACCGATCAGACCCGCAACATGATCGACGCCGAGGCGTTGGCGCTGATGAAGCCAGGTAGTTTGCTGATCAATGCGGCGCGCGGCGGCATGGTCGATGAGCAGGCGCTGGCTGACAGTCTGCGCAGCGGGCACCTGGGTGGGGCGGCCTGTGATGTGCTGAGCGTCGAGCCGCCAGTGAATGGCAATCCGCTGCTGGCAACCGATATTCCCAACCTGGTCATTACCCCGCACTCTGCCTGGGGCAGCCGAGAGGCGCGTCAGCGGATTGTGGGGCAATTGGCGGACGGCCTGCGCGCTTTCGCCGGTTAGCCTTTACCAGGCAATAGCGCAGCGTCTGTGGTTCAAGCGGGTCAGGACCATAGGTGTTGCGCAACTTTCATCTCACCCTTTTTGGTAGTTGTCAGCCCCGAGATGAGCCGCTAACGTCGGTAGCCATCAAGACCCTGTCGTAGTGTGTACAGGATGGAATGTACAGATACGACTCAAGGGACTGGCTGGTCATGTATGCACGGATGCGGTTGCAACTGGATGGCGAAGGATCTCGCCGCGCCATTGCAAAGAGCCATGGCGGCACCGAGATACCGATAGCGCTTGTTTCATTGGCGGTGGCGTTCGCTACCGCTGTCTTCTACCGCTGCGTCGCTGTTCATGGAAAGCGTACTGCTTCCCAGTGGGATGCTGTTGCTGTAACGCCCTTGCGCTTGCCCGGCAGAGCCCCCGTTCTGTCAATCAGCCAGCAACGTGGAGTGAGTCTGCTGGAGGTCATGATTGCAGTGCTGGTATTGGCGGTTGGCATACTGGGTGCAGCCTCCTTGCAGCTCAATGCGATCCGTTACAGCGCCAGTGCCAGCTACAGCACCCAGGCAAGTCTGATAGCCAGTGATCTACTGGATCGCATGCGTGCCAACTCAGCATCGTTGGAAAACTATGCAGCATCGATAGAAGGGGACTGCACCAGGAGCAAAGGCGGCGGCAATATAGCGGTACGCGACCTGGCGGATTTCACCGAGGCGGTCACCTGCTACTTGCCCAGGAGCACGGGCGCTATTGTTATCAGTGGCGACCGCGCGACTATCAGCATCAGTTGGTCCGAAGCCAGAACGGTGGCCGACGAAGAGGATACCCGCTTCGTTGTGTCTTCGGTGGTCAGATAATGACATTCGCGCTGCATTCACCGCTGAAGGCGTCGCTTATGGCGCGGCGGTGTGCCGGTTTTGGTCTGATCGAACTGATGATTGCGTTGACGCTCGGGTTGGTTCTGGTAATGGGTGTGGTTCAGGTATTTATCGCCAGTAAACAGACACTCGTAGTGCAGCGCGCTGCAGCCACCCTGCAGGAGGATGCGCGTTACCTGCTTGGACGTTTAAGCCAGGAATTGCGCATGCTGAACATGTACGGTTGCCTGGATCTGGCGCGCCTGCCGGAAAGTATTCGCAGTGCCGTTCCCCCAGCGCTTGAGGCGCCCATCAGTTATTCCGCTGGCAGCACTGCCGGGACCCTGACCCTGATTACCGCAGTGCCCAACGCCGAGATCTTCACTGCGGACACTACCCGCAGCGCCAGCAATTATGGCGCGCGCTGGCTGATAGTCACCAACTGCCGGGACACCGATGACCTGCGTATAGCGAGCGCTGATGAGCTTGCCGTCAGATCCGGCGACCTGGTGATTCCGCTACGTCAGGTTGAATATCGGGTGAAAAATCACGCATTGCAGATACGCAACAACGGCGCAGGCAATTTCCAGACATTGATTGAAGGTGTGGCGGACCTGTCCCTGGGTTTCGGCCTGGCTGCCAGCGCAGATGACCGGCAGGTCAGTGGTGGATACATGGATGAGATTGCGGCCGCTCAGGCCCAGCTTGTACGCAGCGTCAAGTTGGATCTGCAAATGAGCGATAACCCGCAAAGCCCGGAGGACGGCCAGGTACGGGCGCAGAACTTCATGCAGGTGGTGGCCATCCGTAATCGAATTGACTGATCTGGAGTTGAGCATGTGGGGTAAAAAATCAGACAGGGTGCAGCGTGGCTCGGCACTGATCGCGAGTCTGGTATTTCTATTGCTGCTGACGCTGGTCGGGGTGGCGGGGATCAAGTCATCTACCAGTCAAGAGCGTATGGCCGCCAGCACAAAACTCAAAAACGACAGCGTGCAGGCAGCCGAGGCGGCCTTGCGCATCGTTTATCAGCAACTGGCTATAGCGGCGCAGGAAAACAAGCCTTTGCCCACGCCCTGTCAGGCGACGGATTGCGTTATTCCCGAGTCGGCTCTGGATATCGATGCGACGGGCTCCCCAGGGGCCGGCTGGGTGCAGATAGCTACCTCGGCCGAGACCAACAACATGCAGGTCTGGTATCGCGTCACCGGTCTGGGTGAAACGCTGGCACCAGCCAATACCCTGTCAGCCAGCCTGCCTTATGAAGGACCGGGCAACCTCTATCGCATTGTAGTGGTGAGTTTCAAAGGATCGACGCGCACGGTACTGGAGAGTGTCTATGTGCATTATGTGGTCTGAGCAGTCACACCTCGCGGTTGGCGTTAGAGCACGGGTGTGTGGTGTGGTATTGGGCGTCCTTGTCGCACTGCCAGCGCAGGCCGGCTTCACTCCGTTCAGCGGTCCCTTGTTGTCCGCGTCCGGGGTGCCGCCCAACGTCGTGATGGTGTTTGATAATTCGTCCAGCATGGTTATCAACCGCATCGACGGTGAAACACGCCTGGACATTGCTCGGCAGGCGGCCAAGAAGGTGATCGGCAACAACCGCCATGTGAATTTTGGTCTGTTCGCTTTCCGGGACACCGAGGGCCGCGGCGATCGTCGCAACGCGCCAGGCGGAAAGCTATTGGTCGAGGTAGGTGATATCTCCGCACAAAATAGCGCGAGCATCGACAAGTTCAACGCACTGAATCGCCAGCTTGATGCGCTCAGGCCGAGTACTCGTTCGGCGGCATACACTTATACGCCGTTGGCAGAAACCTATTACGAAGTGACGCGCTACCTGCGCGGGATGCGTGCCTTTTACCCGCAATCGAGTAGTGCCGCAAATCGTGCGCAATTTGCCAGCCCGATCCAATACCGTTGCCAGAAGAATGTTGGCGTGATCGTCACCGACGGGCTGCCGACCTACGATTCAGAGTTTCCGACCGCTGTATCTCAGGACCCGGATATCGACAATCCAGCGCTTGCAGGTACCGCCAATCTGCCCAATTGGGACGGCGATAATACCGGTGACAGTACCGGCGAACCGCTGAGCACGGAAGGTAGCCGCTTCTACCTCAATGACATCGCGAAATTTGCCTACGAGATCGATTTGCGCAATGTTCAGCGGCACGCAATCGGTAACGATGCGGCCGGCCAGAGTTGGGATGATCCGGCTTTTCCAGAGCAGAACCTGCGCACCTATGCCCTGGGCTTCGCGATTGATGATGCGCGCCTTGCCGGGGTCGCCAAGGCCGGAGGCGGGCGTTATTACACGGCATTTAATCCCGAACAACTGACCGGTGCGTTGAATGATGTCATGCGGGAGATCAATGCGACCGCAGGCTCCGGTGGTGGCGCAGTTGCCAGCGCACCCGCGCTGGCGACGGGGTCGCTGTATTACCGCACGCAGTACAATTCACTGGACTGGAGCGGAGCGATAGAGGCTCTGAGTCTTGACGCTCAAGGCCGTGCAGGCACTCCGGTATGGAGTAGCGACAGCACGGTGACGGTGGACTCGGCAGCGCTCTATCAGACCTGGCGTCTGCCGCAGAATAACCGGCCGGGCGCAGTGCTCGCACTGGATAACAGTACCTACACCCAGTTGACCGAGGGTCAGCGTCACCTTCTCGATGAAGCGGCTGGCGCTCAGTCGGCTCAGTCGTTGTTGGATTGGAGTCGTGGGGCGGATGTTACTGGGTACCGCGTCCGTGCTCGGCTGATGGGTGACGTGATCAACTCTTCGCTGGCACTGACTGATGCTGGAACAGCGCTGGTCTCCAGGAACATCACCGGTTATGCCGACTATCTGCAGATCAAGCGGGCCAATATGTATTCGTCGTTGCTGGCTGGCGCCAATGATGGATTTCTGCATGTGCTCGCTGCGGATACCGGTGAGCATCGCCTGGCATATCTGCCTGCCAGTGCGCATGCTGCGCTGGGTGCCCGCGCGGCGACCAATTTTGTGCAAAATGGCCATGTATCCGGCGTCGACGGCGGGATCGCAGTGGGCGATGCCCAATTGAATGACGTCTGGGCAACGCTGGCGGTGGGCGGTCTGGGCGCGGGTGGGCGTGGCCTGTTCGCGGTACGTCTGTTTGATCAAGTGTCGGGCAATGCTGCGCTCGGCGCTGAGTGGGAAATAAGCCCTGGTACTGCCGGCTATAGCGAGTTGGGTCACAGTTACGGCAAGCCGGTGTTTGCGCGTTTAAATGGAGAGTGGGTAATCATCGCCGGGAACGGTTATGGCGGCGCTTCCGGTCAACCGACCTTGTATGTGATCCGTGTCAGCGATGGCGAGTTACTCCGCAGTCTCGCGGCGGGCAGCGCCGATTCGGTAACGGGCAATGGGTTGTCTGCTCCGCAGGTGGTGACGAATTACCACGGCGAGGTGACTGCTGCATATGCCGGGGATTTGCAGGGGCGCGTGTGGAAATTCGATCTGGCAGGTGAGCGCTCCGATTGGGCGGTCGCATTCGACGGTGCGCCCTTGTTCACCGCTGAATTGGAAGCCGGTGTGGGCCAGCCCATCAGCGCGCAGCCGGTGTTGGTTGAACACCCTCAAGGCGGGCGGCTGGTCATTTTCGGGACCGGCAAGTTTCTGGAGGCGGCGGATCAGCGCAGTACTGCGCTGCAGGCGGTGTATGCCATATGGGATCGGCCTGGGGGCGAAGGCAATCTCACCGCCGGAACACTCCAACCACAGCGCATTACCGGCGAATCAAGTGTGGGGAGTCGTCGGGTCAGAGCCGTAAGCCAGGATAGGGTGAACTGGAGCGGTACGCTTGGCGACGGTTGGTATCTGCCCCTGATTGCGGCTGGCCACGCCCAGGGTGAGCGAGTAACGGGTAACTTGCTGATTCGCGGCGGGCGGCTCCTGTTCAATACCGGGTTTGTTCAGGCTAGTGGTGATCCTTGTCTGAGTCAGGGCGCGGGCTGGCTGATGTCCATCGATGTGTTTTCTGGCGGCATGCCTGCGGTGGCGACACTGGACCGCAATGATGATGGCGTGGTTGACAGCGCCGATACGCCCCAGGCGGGTGTCAGCATTGACGGCGGCCTGCCGGGGGATCTGGTGATACTTGAGCAACCGCGCATGCTTCCCGCCGACGGCTCCGACGGCTCCGACGGCTCCGACGGCTCCGACGGCTCCGACGGCTCCGATGGCTCCGACGAATCCCACAATCCTATAGCGGAACCCGGCGCGGGCGGCCCCGCTGAACCTCAGCGCTGTGATGCCGCAACGGAATTCTGCCCCTGTGATCCGGCGGTCGATGAATGTGCATGCCAGCCTGGAGCTCCCGATTGCCGCACGATCTACTGCGGTCAGGAATATAACCTTGCTGCCACTACTACTTCGGTCGATCTGGTGGTGGGCTCGGGCAACTGCCGTTTCAATCGGGTCATGTGGCGGCAATTGATGTGATCGTTACAGGGCTTATGCAAGGGAGACGCGGATGAGAAAATTGAAGCAGGCAGGCTTCACTCTGATTGAGGTAATGATCGTGGCCGCGATCGTCGGCATTCTGGCAGCCATCGCTTATCCCTCTTACCAGGAACACGTTCGCCAGGCGCGGCGCGCAGAGGTTGCAACTGTTCTGCTTGAGAGTGCCCAGTTGTTAGAGCGGCATTTTACCCGCCATGGCGCTTACGACGCGGGTACCCTGGTGCTGGCTAGCCAGAGCCCTGTGGCGGGACAAGCGGTATTTGCCCTCACTGCGGTGCTTGACGAGGATAGCTACAGTTTGACTGCACGCGCAGTGCCGCAGGGCATTTTGGCAGGGGACGTCTGTGCCCGGTACACGCTCAATCAGGTGGGGCAGCGCACGCCAGCTGACATTAGATGCTGGCGGCGCTGAGAGTAGAGGTTACTCGGCGGGCTCTTCGCCAGCATCGGCGGCCATTTCAGCGGTGGGGTGGGGAAATAGCAGATTCATGAGAATGGCTACCACGCCGCACAGGCTGATGCCCTGCAGACTGAAGCTGTCATTGCCAATGATCAGACCGCCGATACCGAATACCAGGGTCACTGACACAATGCACAGATTGCGCGCTTGTGACAGGTCGACCTGGTGGCGGATAAGCGTATTCATGCCGACCACCGCGATGGAGCCAAACAGCAGGCAGAGAATGCCACCCATCACCGGTACCGGCATGCTCAACAGCACCGCGCCGAACTTGTCGATAAAGGCAAGGCCAATGGCAAACACCGCCGCCCAGATCATCACGTTGGGATTGAAATTGCGCGTCAACATCACAGCGCCGGTCACTTCCGAGTAGGTCGTGTTTGGCGGGCCACCAAAGCAGGCAGCGGCCGAGGTGGCCAGCCCGTCGCCGAGCAGCGTGCGCTGGAGCCCGGGCTTTCTGATGTAATCCTTGCCGGTTACCGAGCCAATCGCCAGCACGTCGCCGATATGTTCAATCGCCGGCGCAATGGCGACGGGGATCATGAACAGGATCGCCGCCAGCTTGAATTCAGGGGTCACAAAGCTGGGTACCGCCATCCATTCGGCCTCCCCAACAACGCTGAAATCAACCACGCCGAGGAACCAGGACAACCCGTAGCCCACCAGCACGCCGGCGAGAATCGGCACAAGTCTGAAAATACCCTTGGCAAACACCGCGAACACAATGGTGGTAGCCAAGGCGGACATGGAAATAATCATCGCGGTGGAGTATTCGACCAATTGTGCACTGCCATCGCCGGCCTTGCCCATGGCCATATTGACGGCCACCGACGCCAACCCGAGACCGATAACCATAATCACCGGCCCGACTACCACCGGTGGCAACAACCGGTGGATGAATCCAGGTCCACGCAGGCGCACGATCAAGCTGAGCAGGATATACATGAACCCCGCCGCCATGAGTCCGCCAAGCGTCGCGGGCAGGCCCCAGGTCTGATTGCTGTAGAGAATAGGAGCAATAAAGGCGAAGCTTGATGCGAGGAAAACCGGCACCTGACGCTGGGTGGTGAACTGGAAAATCAAGGTGCCGATGCCGGCAGTGAACAACGCAACGCTGGGATTCATGCCGGTAATCAAGGGCATGAGTACCAGCGCGCCGAAAGCTACAAACAACATTTGCGAGCCTGCCAGCGCGCTGCGCCAGCCCGTGGTCTGCACTGCATCCATCAGTGAACATCCTTCTGTTTGGTACCGAAGATCTTGTCGCCGGCATCACCGAGGCCGGGAATGATATAGCCGTGCTCGTTGAGGCGCTCATCAATCGAGGCGGTAAATATCTGTACGTCTGGGTGCGCCTTGTAAACGCGGGCTATGCCCTCTGGCGCGGCGACCAGAACCAGTGCGCGGATCTCTCTGGCACCGGCGCGCTTGAGCATGTCTATGGTGGCGACCAGAGAGCCACCGGTGGCCAGCATTGGATCGATGATCAGTGCCATGCGTTGGTTCATTTCACCCACGAGTTTTTCCAGGTAGGTATCCGCCTCCAGGGTCTCCTCATTGCGCACCAGGCCGATCACACTGACCTTGGCGCTGGGGATCAAGCTGAGTACGCCGTCCAGCATGCCCAGGCCGGCGCGTAAAATGGGCACGACAGTGACCTTCTTACCGGAAAGTTTTTCCACCTCGACGGTGCCGCACCAACCCTCGATCTGTTGAGGTTCCAACGGCATATCCTGGGTGGCTTCATAGGTCAGCAGGGCCGCCACTTCCTGCGCCAGTTCACGAAAGTTCTTCGTACTGATCTCGGCTCGGCGCATCAGGCCCAGCTTGTGGCGGATCAGAGGGTGACGTATTTCTTTGATATTCATCAGCAGATACTCTCGTGCGGGGCGCTTGGAATGGGCATAGCCTAAACTAATGTCCGTTTGCGGTCATCCGCCTTGATCCGTCGCGCGACCCGCCGTGCTTGCCTTTCGCGCTCAGGATCAGTAATTTGCGCACCCTCTATTAGCTTCGTACCGGGAGTTCTGCATGTCCGTCGATCTGGATCACATTCGGCAAGTCAAGGCCGAGGCCGACTGCCTGTTTACCGCGGCCGATATAGAAGCGGCCATGGATCGCATGGCAGCCGAGATCAATGCCGCGTTGGCCGATAGTAATCCCATCGTCTATAGCGTGATGAATGGCGGCCTGGTGATTGCTGGTCAACTGGTGACCCGCCTGGACTTCCCGATGGAGGTTGGCTATCTGCATGCCACGCGTTATCGGAATAAGCTGTCCGGCGGCGAGCTGTTCTGGAAGGCTCGCGCCGAGCATTCGCTGGTCGGGCGCACGGTGCTGATCGTCGACGACATTCTTGACGAAGGTCACACCCTGGCAGCCATTGTTGAATATTGCCGGGATGCGGGCGCTAGCCAGGTGCTTACCGCGGTCTTGCTCGACAAGCAGCATGACCGCAAGGCCTACGCGGGGATGCGCGCGGACTTTACCGGGATGCCGGTAGTAGATCGCTACATCTTCGGCTTTGGCCTGGACTACAAGGGCTATTGGCGCAATGCCAACGGTATTTTTGCGATACCTGAAGCCTGATCCAGGCGCCCTGGTAGCCTGAGCGCTTCAGATTTTTGCCGAGGCGTTGTCTTCATCGGCCAGTTGCTGACGAATCAGCTCTGCGACCCGGTCCGGATTGGCGACATAGTGCCGGCGACCCTGTAGCGCACCTACCCCGGCGCGCTTGAGTTTGAGACGCACCGAAGCGTTGACGCCGATCAGGTATACGCGGATTTCCCGCCGGTCCAGATCTCTCAGCGCTTTCTCAAACATCACCAGCGCGCTCATATCCATGCTCGGCACCGCCTGCATATCGATCGCCAGGAACGCAATGCCTTCGTCAAAGCGGCTCATGGCGCTCAAGGCCTTGTCTGCTGCTGCGAAAAACAAGGGGCCGTTGATCTGGTACAAGGCGACGCTGTCGGGCAACTCTGACAGGGCAAGGTGCTGATGCCGCGGCATCTTCGCCCCTTGGCTAAGGTCCGCCATGCGTTTGATGAACAACGCTGAAGCCAGCAACAACCCGACGCCCACGGCCAGCACCATATCGAACAACACCGTCAGCGCCAGGCAGATCAGCAGTACCCACACGTCCTGCCGCGGCCCAATTCGCAACATGTGCAGTACGTGAGGAACCTCGCTCATGTTCCACGCCACGATCAGCAGCATCGCCGCGAGCGAGGCCATGGGCAAATAGGCAAACAGGTCGGCCAGTAGCACCACCGCGAGCAGGATGACCAGCGCGTGGAAAACCCCAGCCATCGGTGTGCGTGCACCCGAACGCACGCTGGTAGCCGTCCGCGCAATGGCTGCCGTCGCAGTGATGCCGCCGAAGAATGGCACGATCATATTGCCCAGCCCCTGACCCATCAGTTCCGCATTGGGATCGTGGCGAGTATTGGCCATACCGTCGGCGACCAGCGCACAGAGTAGCGATTCGATCGCGCCGAGCATTGCCACCGCCAGGGAGAAAGGCAGCAGCTCGCGCAACAGATTGAAGTTCACCTGCAAAGGCGTTCCGTCAGCACCGGGCAGGGTCCAGGGCAATAGCCACTGCGGGGCAAAAGGGGGAATGCCGGGATGCGTTATCCCGTCTATTTCGTAACTGAAGCGCGAACCGAGCGTGCTCACCTGCAGGTCGAGCTGTAACAGCAGTACAGCGAGCAAACTGCCTACGAGCAGAGCGACAAGGTGCCCCGGGATGCGGCGGGTGAGGTATGGCCAACCGAGCAGAACCAGCAGGGTCGCCGAGCCGACCAGTGTGTCGCCGAGTTGAATGCTGGGGAGGGCTGAAGCGAGCGCCTGAACCTGATCCAGATAGCTTTCGTGCTGGCCCACGTTCTGCAGGCCAAAGAAATCCTTGATCTGCAGGGTGGCGATGACGATGCCGATGCCCGCGGTAAACCCCATCACTACCGGGTAGGGCACAAACTGGATCAGATTGCCCATCCGTGCCAGACCGAGTACCAATAAGATTACCCCGGACATGCCGGTGACCAACAGCAGCCCGCCCAGCCCGTAGGCCTGCGTGATGGGTAGAAGAATCACCACAAAGGCCGCGGTCGGGCCCGATATGTTGAATCTTGAGCCGCCCGCCAGGGCAATGACGAGGCCGCCGATAATGCCGGTATACAGTCCATGTTGGGGGGCTACCCCAACGGCAATGGCCAGCGCCATGGCCAGTGGGATGGCGATAATGCCGACGGTCAGCCCGGCGAGCAAATCGCCGCGCAATGTAGCGAGGCTGTAACCTTCCCGTAAGCTGTCGCGCAGTGCGGTGAACAGCGGCAGCTTGATGGACGCTTTGCTCATGGGGTATCTCGGATTGACAAAGGTAAGGCGGGAGTGCCACAACAGATCTTTGTCTGTTTCAAAGGGGAAACGCATGTCGATAGGTTCCAAAGCACTAGTTAGCATACTCCTCGCGCTGCTGAGTAGTGCACCTATGGCTAATACGCTGGGTCTGCCACATGACCAGTACATGCCGGATGATCTCTATGCTGCGCGGCAGGACAAGCCCGATCAGATGCTGTTCGAGGTGGACAGTTACCGCCTGACCCTGGGCACCGAGTACCGACCCAACGCTTTGCCTTCACCGCAGTCCGCGGGCGTCTGGGTGTTTGTGCAAGGGCGCAGCTTGATCGCCGGGAGCCCGGTCCATCAGGCGCGGATTGCTTTTGTGGACGCCGGCAGTAAAGCCCGTCCCGCCAGGCTTGAGCCCGACACTCAGACCCTGCTTATCGAATATCCAGTAGCGCACATGCAAACCCTGATGCGTCTGCTTGATGGCGACGCTCCGGCATTTGTGCAGGCACGCTTTTATGGTAATGGCACGATTTGGGCGGATGTGCATGGCGGCGACTAGTGAGTACGCTGCGGGCTGGGTACAATGCGGACTTTGCAATTTGCTGAGGTAGCTAAGGGTGCGTAAAGATAAAGAAAAGGTGATTGGCGAGCCGATGACCGATGAGCAGGTAGCGGTTTTTCTTCAGGCGCGGCCGTACGCGGGCGAATCAGTTGAACACCACATTCTGACGCGAGCTTACCGTGGTTTGCGCGCGCATGACTTCGAGCGTTTTGTGCAGATGTTCAAAGCGCAGGGTTTCGACTTGAATGCGCTCGATGCCAATGGTCAGACCTTTCTGCAAACCATTACCGAGCACGCTCAAGCGCAGGACTACGCCGAGGTGCTCAAAGCCGCCGGCGCTAAGGCCTGAGGGTTAGATAACGGCGGTGGCAGGGCGGATGACGTGGTCGCTGAACTCACACTGGCATGCTTGGGTAAAGGCTGGCCGAGCCACAGCGGATTGAACTCGCTGACCTGTACCCAGCGTCCGCTATCAGGCGTGTTCTCCAGCACCCACAGCGACACGCAGTTGCCTTGGGTGTCCAGTTGGGCGAAATTTCGAGTCACGGGCTGGCGCCGCAGCAGTCTTGAAATCAGCATGGGAATCCTCCAGAAAGATCTCCAGTTTGCCCTTGGAAGATGTCATCAGTGTGACCATTCAAGCCTCACCGCTCGAGCTGGAACCAGCGTATGCTGGGGGATGTCCAAGCTGCCAATGTCGGCGCTGTTTCGTTTATTTCATTATCAAGTTCAGGAGAGTTGAGTATGCTTAATCGTTTGGCAATGCTGGCCGTGGCGGGTCTCGCGGTGGTGCTGGTCGGCTGTGCGCATAGCCCACAGCAACTGAATGTGCAGCCCAAGGTGCTGGTGCCGCTCAATCCGGTGGCCAGTTCGCAGCCAGTCGCGGTGGTGGTTCAGGACACACGCCAGTCCAAGGTGCTCGGCACCCGCGGCGGTCTTTACCCGAACTCAAGCAACCTGACGATTAACGATCAGGCGCTGACGCAGATCAAGCAGCAGGTCGAGCAATCGCTTCGGCAATTGGGCTTCATGGTGGTCGCCGAAGACACGCCAAATGCTAATCGGCTCACTGTCAGCCTCGCCGAGCTTAGCTACCAGTCACCCACAGCTACTACCTACGTTACAGAAGCGGACATAGGCGCGACCTTCGCAGCCGAAGCGCGGGGCATGAACCAGCAGTACAAGGGACGCTACGGTGCTTCAGCCAATCATCGTTTTGGCTACGCGCCGAACCAGGCAACCAATACGCGCCTGGTGACCGATGTGATGAGTGATGCATTAACGCGGGTGTTCAAGGATCCGGAGATTTTGCGCGTGCTGCAGCAGTAAGTCCCAGCACTGGCAGGACGATAAAAGCCCGATCAGCACTTGCCGATCGGGCTTTTTCGTTTTAGCTGGTGGGCTTGACCTCCGGTACGTCATGCAGCATCTCATCATGCTCGGCCATGTTCCACGGCAGGCTGCCGGGGGATATATGCAGGAAGTGCAGATACTTCTCGAAGTGGTCGAGGATATCGCCAATCAGCTCCTGCTGGTCATAACCGTAGACGTCGTAAGTCTGACCACCGCGACGCAAAAACACCTCGGCGCGGTAGTAGAACTCCTTCGCCTCGTCAGCACGAGCCATCTGCGGAAACGCAAAGCTCGGCCGCGCATACTCGCGCATGCGCACGTCGTAGATAAAGTCGAGCTCACCTTCCTTGATGATTTCGATATACACCCGGCCATGTTCGGTATCGGCATGTACTTCGGCCTCCCAACCTTGCTCAACCATGTTCTGCTGCAGACCCTGCATCGCCTCCAACGCAACACCGTTGATAAACTTCTCCACCTGGGCCTTGTCGGGAAAATTGACGATGCCTGCCAGACGCTTTTTCCAGGCGGTGGTCGGATTGCCTGTGTGGTGGCGGGTTGACTGCATGGGGTGCAGCAGGCTTTGATCGCGATGGCCTTCAATCACCAGCGCCCGCCACATTCCGATCGCCGAGATAATCATGATGATCGAGAACGGCAGAGCGCTGGCAATGGTCATGGTCTGCAGCGCACTGAGACCGCCAGCCAGCAGCAGCACCGACGCCACCACCCCTTCAAGTATCGCCCAGAAAGCGCGCTGCCAGGCAGGCGTATGCATGGCGCCGCCTGAGGCCAGCGAATCAATCACCAGCGAGCCGGAGTCCGAGGAGGTAACAAAGAAGGTGATAATCAGGATCACCGTGATGAAGGACACGATCGAGGTCAGCGGCAACCGTTCATAGAGTTTGAACAGGGCAATCGCAGTATCGTTCTGCACCTCAGTAATCAGCGCGGTGTAACCCTCGTTCATGATCAGGTGCAGCGCGGTATCACCAAAGATCGAAAACCACAGGAAGGTGAAGATCGTCGGTACCAGCATCACGCCCATGACGAACTGGCGGATAGTGCGGCCGCGGCTGATCTTGGCGATAAACAGGCCGACGAAGGGCGCCCAGGCAATGGTCCAGCCGAAAATGAACAAGGTCCAGTTGCCGATCCAGTCACTGCGGGTGTAAGCCTGAAGATTGAAAGTGCGTTCGACGATATTGTTCAGATAGCTACCGGTATTCTGCAGGAAGGTCTCCAGAATCATGATCGAGGGCCCAACGGCGAACACGAAGACCATCAGTACTATCGCCAGCACCATATTCAGAATCGACAGGTTCTTCACACCCTTGTCGAGGCCGGCGACAACCGAGATCAGAGCCAGGCTGGTAATTATCGCGATGGCGATGATCTGCACCGTGATATTCACCGGGATACTGGGCCACAGATAATTCAACCCCGCATTGATCTGCGAAACCGACAGACCCAGCGTAGTGGCGATGCCGAACAGCGTGCCGAGGATCGCGAATACGTCCACCGTGTGACCGATCGGGCCATAAATACGGTCGCCAATCAGCGGGTACAGCGCCGAACGCATCGACAGCGGCAAGCCATGCCGGAAGGAGAAATAGGCCAGCACCAGACCTACCAGGCCGTAGATCGCCCAGATATGAAAGCCCCAGTGAAAAAACGCAATCTGCATCGCCTGCTTGGCCGAGTCGACGGTTTCCGCGGCGCCGGCCGGGGGAGCGGCATAGTGTAATACCGGCTCGGCAACCCCGAAGAACAGCAACGCAATGCCGTAGCCAGCGGAAAACAGCATGGCGAACCAGGCCGGAAAACTGTATTGCGGCTCCGAATGGTCAGGCCCAAGTTTTATATTGCCCCATTTGCTGAACGCGATCATCACGATGAAAATCAGGAACATGGCCACCGCGAGCATATAAAACCAGCCGAAGGTGGTGGTGATGTAGGCCAGGGTGCTGCTGAACGCTTCACCCGCCAGTTCTGGATTACTGACAGTGCCGACCACTAACAGCAGGGTAATGATCACTGCTGGCGCGAAGACCGGAACCAGTATGGTGGATTTCCAGCGGCTTGGCTTTTCAGTCGAGTTGTCAGACGTGTTTTCAGTCATGGTGCCGTCCTTTTATCTGTTGGCAGAATCGGGGGCGCGAAGCAGGGAGATGGAGGAAAGGAGCTGATAGAAATGCCTTTTGTTGTCTGTTTGCGCCCCAGTATAGACACTCATGCCGGGAGTTTGTCCCGCGCAATACAACAAGAAGTTGCGAATAACGCCGCTGGCTTAGCTGTTTTCTTCGTCGCAGAGGCTCAAGCGGACGCGCGCCACACCGCGCTGGATCATGCCCAGATCCAGCGCGGCTTGGCGGGAAAGATCGATGATACGGTTGCCGACGAAGGGGCCGCGGTCGTTGATCCGCACCACGGTTTCGCGGCCGTTATACAGATTGGTCACGCAGACGCGGGTGCCAAAGGCCAGGCTCGGATGGGCGGCGGTGAGTTCTGACTGGTCGTAGCGCTCGCCATTGGCGGTATGCCGACCTTGCAGGCGTGCGGCATAGTAGGACGCCCGTCCGGTTTCCTGCCAGATGGCGTCCTGTATGTCTTCCGCGGCATCGCTGATGTCCGCTTGGGCGGGCTGTAGCGGCAGTATCAGTGAGAGCAGGGCTAGCAAAACAATCCGGCGCATCACAGTTCTCCGTAATCAACCCGCATCGGCAGGCGCGATGGGCCGCAGTCAGCCTTCCAGTTTGCTTCGCAGCAGTTCGTTGACCTGTTGCGGGTTGGCCTTGCCTTTGGATGCTTTCATCGCCTGACCGACGAAAAAGCCGAACATCTTGCCGCGCTTGTTTTCGTCGCTGGCGCGGTATTGCTCGACCTGTTCGGCGTTGGCTGCCAGCACTTCATCCAGCATCGCTTCGATCGCACCGCTGTCAGTAACCTGTTTCAGGCCCTTGGCTTCGATGATCTGATCGGCACTGCCTTCGCCAGCGGCCATGGCTTCGAAGACCATCTTGGCGATCTTGCCGGAGATGGTGTTGTCCCTGATCCGCGCAATCATGCCGCCCAGCTGCTCGGCGCTGACCGGCGACTGCTCGATATCCAGGTCCGACTTGTTCAGCAGGCTGGACAGATCGCCCATCACCCAATTGGCTGCGAGTTTGGCATCGCCGCAGACGCGCTGCACTTCCTCGAAGTAATCAGCCAGCTCGCGCTGGGCCGAGAGCACGCTGGCGTCGTAGGCCGAGAGCCCGAACTGGCTTTCAAAGCGTTCACGCTTTTGCTGTGGCAATTCCGGCAGCTCCGCGCGGATTTCCTCGATAAAGGCCTGCTCAATAATGACCGGCAGCAGGTCGGGGTCGGGGAAGTAGCGGTAGTCGTTGGCCTCTTCCTTGCTGCGCATGGAGCGGGTTTCGTCCTTGTTGGGGTCATACAGGCGAGTTTCCTGTATGACCTTGCCGCCATCTTCAATCAGCTCGATCTGACGCTGCACTTCGGTGTTGATCGCCTTCTCGATAAAACGGAAAGAGTTGACGTTCTTGATCTCACAGCGGGTGCCGAATTCGGTCTGGCCCTTGGGCCGAATGGATACGTTGCAATCACAGCGCAGCGATCCTTCGGCCATGTTGCCATCGCAAATGCCCAGATAGCGCACCAGCGAGTGAATGGTCTTGGCATAGGCCACGGCTTCCTTGGCGCTGCGCATATCCGGCTCGGAGACGATTTCCAGTAGCGGCGTGCCGGCACGGTTGAGGTCGATGCCGCTCATGCCATGGAAATCTTCATGCAGGCTCTTGCCTGCGTCCTCTTCCAGGTGTGCACGGGTGACGCCGACGCGCTTTATGCTGCCGTCTTCCAGGGTGATATCGAGAAAGCCCTTACCGACGATCGGCAGGTCCATCTGGCTGATCTGGTAGCCCTTGGGTAGGTCGGGATAAAAGTAGTTCTTGCGCGCGAAGACGTTGCTGCTGGCGATCTCGGCATCAATGGCCAAACCGAACTTGACCGCATTGCGCACCGCCTGGGCATTCAGTACCGGCAAGGTACCAGGCATGCCCAGATCAATCAGGCTGGCCTGGGTGTTCGGCTCGGCGCCAAAAGCGGTGGCGCTGCCGGAGAAGATCTTCGAGGCGGTGGTGAGCTGGGCGTGGATTTCCAGGCCGATTACGATTTCCCATTGCATAGTCTGTTCTCAATCCTCTCAGTAGCCGGCCGGCGTGCGGCTGTGCCAGTCGGTAACCTGCTGATACTGATGCGCGATGTTCAGCAGGCGCGCCTCACTGAAATACGGGCCAAGCAACTGCATGCCCAGAGGCAGTCCGTTGGCAAACCCCGCGGGCAGGGCAATACCGGGTACGCCTGCCAGGTTGGCGGTGATAGTATAGATGTCGGTCAGATACAAGCTGACCGGATCATCGATCTTTTCACCGATCTTGAACGCTGGCGTCGGCGAGGTCGGGCACAGAATCACATCGACCTGTTCATAGGCGGCCATGAAGTCGTTCTTGATCAGGCGCCTGATCTTCTGCGCTTGCAAGTAATAAGCGTCGTAATAACCGGCGGACAGCGCATAAGCACCGACCATGATGCGCCGCTTCACTTCCGCGCCAAAGCCTTCGCCGCGTGAGCGCTTGTACAGGTCAGTGAGGTCGGCCGGATGTTCGCAGCGATAGCCGAAGCGCACACCGTCAAAACGCGACAGGTTGGAGGAGGCCTCGGCCGGCGCAATAACGTAATAGGCTGGAATCGCCAGGCCGGCATTCGGCAGGCTGATTTCCTTGACCTCGGCGCCGAGTGCCTGGAATTGCTTCACCGCGGCCTGAATGGCGTCAGCGGTAGCAGCGTCCAGACCACTGGCAAAATATTCCTTCGGCAGGCCAATGCGCAAACCCTTGAGCGAATCATTCAGGCCGGCGCTGTAGTCGGCCACCGGCTGGTCGACGCTGGTGGAGTCCTGGCTGTCGAAGCCGGCCATGACCTGCATCATCAGCGCGCAGTCTTCGGCAGTCCGCGCCATCGGGCCGCCCTGATCCAGGCTGGATGCATAGGCAATCATGCCCCAGCGCGAGACTCGGCCGTAGGTCGGCTTCAGACCAGTCAACGCGGTAAAGCCGGCCGGCTGACGGATCGAGCCGCCGGTGTCGGTGCCGGTGGCAGCAGCGCAAAGACGTGCGGCGACCGCAGCAGCGGAGCCGCCCGACGAGCCGCCGGGCACATGCTCGGTATTCCAGGGATTGCGCGTGGGGCCGTAGAAACTCGATTCGGTGGAGGAGCCCATGGCGAACTCGTCCATGTTGGTCTTGCCCAGCGTCACCGCGCCGGCTTCAATAAAGCGCGCAGTCACGGTCGATTCATAGGGCGCGACAAAGTTGTCGAGCATCTTTGAGCCGCAGCTGGTGCGCAGGCCCTGGGTACAGAACAAGTCCTTGTGGGCCAGCGGTATGCCGGTCAAGGCCGTGGCGGTTCCGTCAGCCAGGCGCTGGTCAGCGGCCTTGGCCTGGGTCAAGGCGAGTTCCGGTGCCACGGTAATAAAGCTGTTGAGCGCACCATCAAACTGCTCGATGCGCTTGAGATAATGTTCGGTCAACTCGACGCTGGAGATCGTCTTGCTGTGCAGGGCCTGCGACAGCTGGGCCAGAGTTTTCTCATGCATGGGAAATTCTTCTCGTGTCTTGGCGAGTCCAGCGCTGATAAGCAGCGTTGGTCAATAACGTTTGTTCGATACTGGCTATTCAATACCGGTTATTCGATAACGGCTATTCAATAACCCGGGGCACCAGATACAAACCGTCCTCGGTCGCCGGGGCGATGGCCTGATAAGCATCGCGCTGATTGCTTTCAGTTGCAGCATCAGTGCGTAACCGCTGAGTGGTCTCCAGCGGGTGAGCTAACGGGGCGATACCCTGAGTATCCACAGCCTGCATTTTATCGATCAGCTCGAGAATGCCGGACAGCTTCGCCGTGGTGGCGGGAATATCCTCTTCATTCAGAGCGATTCTGGCCAGATGGGCGATCTTTTCCACCTCTGTGCGGTCTAATGCCATGTGCTGTTCTCCGTGAAGCAGGGGCGATGCGGCTGAATGTACCCGATGTATCTGAGATATGGTGATTTTGTCGCGGAAATCAAGACAAAGGCGCGAATTTACCACAGACGCGCCTTGCCCAAAAACCCCGCCGTTGTTAGAGTTGCGACACTTCCGGAAGTACCGATCAGTTACCTGCGCATTCGAGTTGGCCCGCCGGCATATCGCCTCAGACAGTCTTGTGAGGACGGCCCGTTTTCCAGACAGGTAGTTTATCAGTGTTTCTTCTACGATTAACCCACGCGCACCAGGGTGTACTTACCGCATGTTCAAAAAAATTCGTGGCATGTTCTCCAGTGATTTATCCATCGATCTGGGCACCGCCAACACGCTAATATATGTCCGCGACCGCGGCATTGTTCTGAATGAGCCATCCGTTGTGGCCATTCGTACCCATGGCAACCAGAAGAGTGTTGTCGCCGTCGGCACCGACGCCAAGCGCATGCTGGGTCGTACGCCAGGCAATATTCAGGCGATTCGTCCGATGAAGGATGGCGTTATCGCCGACTTCAGCGTCTGTGAAAAGATGCTGCAGTATTTCATCAACAAGGTCCATGAAAACAGTTTCATCCAGCCCAGCCCCCGTGTACTCATTTGTGTGCCGTGCAAATCCACCCAGGTGGAACGTCGTGCGATTCGTGAATCGGCGCTCGGTGCTGGCGCCCGTGAAGTCTTTCTGATCGAAGAGCCCATGGCTGCGGCTATCGGCGCCGGCCTGCCGGTGGAAGAGGCTCGCGGTTCGATGGTGGTGGATATCGGTGGTGGTACTACCGAAATCGCGCTGATCTCGCTCAACGGCGTGGTTTATGCCGAGTCAGTGCGAGTCGGCGGGGATCGCTTTGATGAAGCCATCGTTACCTATGTACGCCGCAATTACGGCAGCCTGATCGGCGAATCCACTGCTGAACGCATCAAGCAGGAAATCGGTGTGGCTTTCCCCGGTGGTGAAGTGCTGGAAGTCGACGTGCGTGGCCGCAACCTGGCCGAGGGCGTACCGCGCGCCTTCACGCTGAACTCCAATGAAGTGCTCGAAGCGTTGCAGGAGTCCCTTGCAACTATCGTGCAGGCGGTCAAGAGCGCGCTCGAGCAGTCTCCGCCAGAGCTGGCATCAGACATTGCCGAACGCGGCCTGATCCTGACCGGTGGTGGCGCATTGCTACGTGATCTGGATAAACTCCTTACTCAGGAAACCGGCCTGCCGGTGATTGTCGCCGAGGAGCCGCTGACCTGCGTGGCCCGCGGGGGCGGTAAAGCGCTGGAAATGATGGATCAGCACACCATGGATCTGCTCTCAACCGAGTGATCGGATTGCAGGCACGCAAGCCCGCAGCCTTTGCGGGTTTGTGCTGCTGATCTGGGTTGCTGACAGCCTGAAGTCTGTCGCTGCGAGGAGCTCGCCATCAAACCGCTGTTCATCAAAGGCCCATCTCTGGGCGTACGGGTTTTGGTCCTGTCAGTGCTGTCCATTGCGCTGATGGTAGCCGATGCGCGCGTATCGACATTGCAGCCTGTGCGCTCCAATTTGAGTCTGATCCTGACCCCTATCTACTATGTTGCCGACTTGCCGGTACGCCTTTGGGATGCCGTGTACCAGCAAGTTTCCAGCCGCGCCGACCTGTTGGCTGAAAACGAACGCCTACGCGCCGAAGCCTTGCTGATCCAGCGCAAGCTGCAAAAGCTGGCGACCCTGACCGAGCAGAACGTGCGTTTGCGCGAGCTGCTCAATTCAT
Source organism: Halopseudomonas pelagia (assembly GCF_009497895.1). NCBI lineage: Bacteria > Pseudomonadati > Pseudomonadota > Gammaproteobacteria > Pseudomonadales > Pseudomonadaceae > Halopseudomonas > Halopseudomonas pelagia. The sequence goes on from NZ_CP033116.1 coordinate 1,125,439, forward strand.
CCTCGCTGGTGGACGAGCGCGTGCTGGTCGCCGAGCTGGTTGGTGTTGATCCCAATCCCTATACCCAAAGAGTGCTGATCAACAAGGGTGAACGCGATGGTGTGTTCCTCGGTCAGCCGGTGCTCGACGCTACCGGGCTGATGGGGCAGGTGGTGGAGGTCATGCCGTTCACTGCGCGGGTGCTGCTGATCACCGATAGTTCGCACAGTCTGCCGGTACAGGTTAACCGCAATGGTTTGCGTGCGATCGCCTCGGGTGCCGGTAACAACGAATGGCTGGAGCTGCGCTTTGTCGGGGATACCGCGGATATCCGCGTGGACGATATTCTGGTCAGTTCTGGTCTTGGCCAGCGCTTTCCTGCCGGTTACCCGGTAGGCCGGGTGCTGTCTGTGGAGCAGGACCCGTCGCAACCTTTTGCCGACGTGAAAGTCGCGCCCACCGCCCAACTGACGCGCAGCCGCTATATGTTGTTGGTATTCAGTGCCGAGTCCGGTTACGGCGAACTGGTGCCCGTACTGGAAGAGGATAGCGAGCTGAATGATGCGGAAGTGCAAGCCGTCGAAGAGGCGCTTCAGGATCCAGTACTGTCAGCTCCGGGCGCGCCGGAAGCGGCGACCGAAACGCTCGAAGCTCCTCTCGACGCACCCCTTAGTTTGCCCCCCAGCGAAGCACCGGCCGTCGAGGGAGCGCAATGATGCGAACCAATCTGATCGTTGCACTGACCTTTATCGTTGCCTTGTTGCTTAGCGTCATGCCCATGCCCGCACCGATGGATCTGGGACGGCCGATGTGGGTAGCCATGGTTGCGGCGTATTGGGTCATGGCGCTACCGCACCGTATTGGACTGTTGACCGCCTGGGTTGCCGGTTTGGCTACGGACGTACTTTATGGGCAACTATTCGGGCAATATGCGCTGGTCATGACACTGGTAGCCTGGATGATGTTGCTGTTGCACCAGCGTATTCGACGCTTCCCGCTATGGCAGCAGAGTCTGGTGATGCTGCCAGTCCTGGGCATTGCGCAGATGGTTCTGCTGTGGCTGAGCAGTCTGACCGGCAGCCGGCCGCCAATTCTGCTATTTCTATTGCCGGCGCTGGTCAGTGCATTACTCTGGCCCTGGGTATCGTCGGTGTTGCGCGTCATCAGAATGCGCTTTCATGTACTCTGAGCCGGTTATAGCCAGTTTGTATCTGGCTTCAGCCTCTCCCCGGCGCAGCGTACTACTGTCGCAGATCGGCGTGGTGCATCGCCAGTTTGCCTGTGATGTCGATGAACAAGTTCTGCCTGGTGAGTCCGCGGAAGCCTACGTTGAGCGAGTTACCCTGGCCAAGGTGGCTGCCGGTCAGCAGCGGGTAGCTGCCGAAGCTGCAGCGGTGGTACTGGCAGCAGATACGGTGGTGGTACTGGACGGGCGCGTCCTTGGTAAACCGGTTGATCAGCAGCAGGCTACCGACGTGTTGCGCAGTCTGTCGGGTCGAGAGCATCAGGTTTTGACTGCGGTGGCTGTCGCCAGTGGTGAGCGTTGTGAATTGCTCAGGGTGGATACCACGGTATTTTTTCGGTCTTTGAGCGAGGCTGAAATTGCAGCTTACTGGGCCACCGGTGAACCTGCAGACAAGGCTGGCAGTTATGGTATTCAGGGCCTGGCAGCTGTATTCGTGCAGCGGATCGAAGGTAGTTACAGTGCGGTAGTCGGCCTGCCTTTGCTGGAAACGGCCGGTCTGTTAGCGGATTTTGGTATCGCCAGTTGGCAGCCGCTCTGAAATGGAATTCCGATTTCCGGTATTCTGAAGCACAGTGTCCAGACCGTTGAAAGGATCGCGAGCGAAGTCGCATTTCGGCGATCTGGTTTGGAGAGCGCATGAGCGAAGAAATACTGATCAATGTCACGCCCATGGAAACCAGGGTCGCCCTGGTGGAAAACGGCGTGCTGCAGGAAGTGCACATCGAGCGCACGCTGCGTCGCGGTATTGTTGGCAATATTTACAAGGGCAAGGTGGTCCGGGTGTTGCCTGGGATGCAGGCGGCCTTCGTTGATATCGGCCTGGAACGTGCCGCCTTTATTCATGCCTCCGAGGTGTCCGAGCGTGAAGGCTCGGCGGTAGAGCCGATCACCGCCTTGTTGCACGAGGGCCAGGCTCTGGTGGTGCAGGTCACCAAGGATCCGATTGGCACCAAGGGCGCGCGCCTGACCACCCACCTGTCGATTCCATCCCGGTTTCTGGTCTATATGCCGCGCACGCCGCATGTGGGGATTTCCCTGAAGATCGAGGAAGAAAGCGAGCGCGAGCGGCTGAAACAGATCGTTGCCGATTGTGTTGCTTCTGAAGGGATCGAAGAGGCGGGGGGCTTTATTCTGCGCACCGCCGCCGAAGCTGCGCGTGAAGATGAAATTCTCGCCGATATTCGCTATGTCCGCCGCCTGTGGCTGCAGATCTCGCAGCAGATTCAGGCTGCCCCTTCGCCTTCGGTCATCTATGAAGACCTGTCACTGGCGCTGCGCACCTTGCGTGATCTGGTCAGCCCGCGGACGGAAAAGGTGCGGGTGGATTCGCGCGAAACCTTCCAGAAGATCGAAGTGTTTGTTCAGGAACTGATGCCGGCGGTATCCGGTTTTCTTGAGCACTATCCGGGTGAACGACCGATTTTTGACCTCTACGGCATCGAAGACGAGATTCAGAAGGCCATGGAGCGGCGGGTCATGCTCAAGTCCGGCGGGCATCTGGTCATCGATCAGACCGAAGCAATGACTACCATTGATGTGAATACCGGCGCGTTTGTTGGTCATCGCAACCTGGAAGAAACCATTTTCAAGACCAATCTGGAGGCCGCCACCTCCATCGCCCGGCAACTGCGGCTGCGCAACCTGGGCGGCATCATCATTATCGATTTCATCGATATGGAAGATGAAGAACACCAGCGCCAGGTGTTGCGCACCCTGGAAAAACAATTGGAACGCGATCACGCCAAGACCAATATCATCGGTATAACCGAGCTGGGCCTGGTGCAGATGACACGCAAGCGCACCCGTGAAAGCCTCGAACAGATTCTCTGTGAGCCTTGCCCCTGTTGCTCAGGCCGCGGGATTCAAAAGACCCCGGAAAGCGTCTGCTATGAAATCTTCCGTGAAATTTTGCGTGAGGCGCGGGCCTATCAGGCCGGCGCTTACATGGTGCTGGCGTCGCAGTCGGTGATCGACCGCCTGCTGGATGAGGAATCCGGGCATGTTGCCGATCTGGAGATCTTTATCGAGCGCCCGATCAAGTTTCAGGTCGAGACGGTCTATACCCAGGAACAATATGACGTGGTGCTGATGTGATGAAGGGCTGACCTCAATGCGCTGGCAACGCTGGTTAAAGCGTACCCTGGATGGGCTGATCGTGCTGCTGGTGGCCTGGTTGCTGTTGGCCGCTGCCTACGTCAGCCTGGGCCGTCAGTTTGTGCCGGCGATAGCCGATTATCAGACGCAGTTGCTCGACTGGACCGAAGAGAAAACCGGTCGCTACATTCTGCTCGATAGCCTTGCCGGCGAAATGCAGGGCGCTCATCCGGTATTGAGCCTGCGCGGTCTGCAGGTGCATGCGGATGCCAGTCCGGACAGTCCGGTGCTGTTTGCGCTGGAAGACGTTACTGCCAGGATCGACATCTGGTCCAGCCTCTGGCAGCAGCGCCTGGTGATGGATGCGCTGCAGGTCGAGGGCTTGGCGTTGGAGTTGGTAGAGAATGCCGAGGGTCGCTGGCGGCTCTACGGGCTGGGTGAGCTGCAGACCAGTCAGTTGGGTCTGGACCAGGCGCTGGAACTGCTGTTTGACCAGCGTCGGATCACCTTGCTGAATACGCAGATTCAGATCAGCCCCTACGCCCAGCCCCAGTGGCTGTTTCGCAATGGTGATCTGACGCTGCTCAATGGGGCTGACTGGCAGCGACTGGATGCCCAGGTGCGCTTACCTGACGGCCAGCAGATCCGTCTGCAGGCCAATGCACCCGAGGTGTTTCGCCGCTGGGAAGAGACCCAGCTGAGTTTCTTCCTTGAGTTGCCTGCGCTGGACTGGTCTCGCTATCTGCCGCCCAATCTGCTGGAGTCTGCCCGTTTGCAAGAGCTGGTCGCGGGCGGGCGCTTCTGGGGTAACTGGGGTGAGCAGCGATTACAGGCGCTGCAAGGTCAGGTCGTGGTGCCGAGGTTACAAATGGCGACTGATCAGCCGGTGCCGCTGATCCGCGACTTGCTCGCCGATTTCAGTTTCCAACAGGGTGCTACGCAGCGTGTGCAGGTCGACAACCTGATGTTGCGCCTGGATGAGCGTGCCTGGCCTAAAACCCGTGTGCAACTGGAGCGGGACACCGCGCAGGGCGACTGGCAGCTACGCATGGACAGCTTGCCGCTGGCGCTGCTCAGCCAATTGTTACCCCCTTTTATCACCGAAGATCGCCAGCGCGAACGCCTTGCGACGCTCAATCCAACTGGGTTCCTGCGTGATATTCACCTGCGCGGCACTGCCGATCTGAAGGATCTCGGCGGCCTGCAGATCGACGCTGCCCTGGACCGGATCGGGGTGCAGGCCTGGGAAGGCGTGCCTGCGCTGAACGGCATCAGCGGCACGATGGCTGGCAGTGCTGCCGCCGGAGAGCTGCGCGTCGACAGTCATGACTGGGGCATGCATCTGCCGCGGCTGTTCCCGCAAGCCTGGGCGTTTGAACGGTTGCAGGGGAAAATGGCCTGGCAATGGGCGCAAGAATCCGGCCTGGGCCTGGATGCCTCGGGCTTGAAGGTCACCGCCGAGGAAGGACCTATAGCAGTTGATCTCAACTTGCAGCTTCCACCCCCGGGTGGCGTTCCGAACATGGACCTCCAGGTGTCCCTGCGCGATAGCGATGCGCTGTATGCCGACCGTTACCTGCCGACTTCCGCTACCGGGTTCAGCCCTAAATTGGCCGAATGGTTGGCCGCTGCAGAGTTTCAGGGCCAGGTGCCGCTGGCGGTGTTTCAGTATCAGGGATCACTATTGCGCGGCGCCGGTCCAGATGAGCGCCAGCTCAAGCTGTACCTGCAGGTCGAACAGGGCAGTTTGGCGTTTCGTCCGGGCTGGCCCAGGCTGGAACAGGCCCATGGCGTAGTGCGGCTGAACAATACGGAGTTGGATATCCAGCCCGCCGAAGCGCAACTGCTGGATACCCGCTTGAGCGACGTAAAGGTCAGCACGCGGCGTGAAAACGCCCAAGCGCCCGTGTTGTTGAGTATTTCCGGGCATGCCGAAGGGCCGCTGGCCAATGCCCTGACGATCATGCAGGACACGCCTCTGGCACAAACTACCGGTGACCCTTTAAACGGCTGGCAGGGCACCGGCGAGCTGAGTGGCGATATCGCTCTGACGCTCCCGCTTGAGGGGCAGCAGGCTCCATCAATACAGATCAATTGGCAGGCAAAAGCAGATCAGCTGCTGATACCCCAGCTGCAAACACCGTTGACCAAGGTCACCGGGGATTTTGAGTTTGATCTGCAACAAGGGATCAAGGCCCGGGACCTCAAAGCCGAGGTGCTGGGTGGGCCTGTCAGCGGAAGCATTGATGGTGTGGTCGGTGAGCAGCGTGTGCAACTTAGCGGACGGCACAGCATGGATAACCTGCGTGGCTGGCCGTTACTTGCGGCCATGCCGGCCGGATTGGTCGACGGCGAAACGCGCTGGCAGGGCACGGTGACACTGGGTACCGGGCAGCAGCGCATTGAGATAAACAGCGACCTGGAAGGCGTCAGTCTGGACTTGCCCGGCCCCCTGGCCAAGCCGGCCGCGAGCCGCTTGCCGAGCACGCTGACGCTACGTCTGAATGAGCAGCGCCAGCGCTGGGATTTCAGGCTGGGAGCGGACCTTGCCGGGCAACTACAGGTGGTCGATGGTGCACCGAGTGGTGAGCTCGCCTATCGCACCGAGCTGGCGCCTGCGGGTACTGCCTCGGGCCTGAATGTTCGTGCGCGATTGAATGATCTGGATCTGGATGAATGGCAGCGCTGGTGGGAGACCCATCAGTTTGCGCTGCCGGAAGCGAAGGAGCTGCAGCCGTTGCGCGGCACTGCGAGCGAGGTCGTCAGCGCGGTGGATCTGCGCGCTGAACGTTTTTCCGGCTTCGGCCAGGAGTTGGAGGGGCTCGCGGTAACAGGTGTACGCGTTGATAGCGGCTGGCTGTTTGATATCGATCAGACGCGTATTCGCGGCCAGGTGACGTTGCCCGATGCCACATCCGAGCCACTGCAGGTGAATTTGCAACGGTTGCAGCTTGAGCGTCCGGCCGATGCTCAGACAGATGATGCATTGGCTAAACCATTGCTGCCCGAGGACAGCCTGCGCATGGTCAAGCCGAGCACGCTACCGCCGGTGGATCTGCATATTGACCAGCTCTATTGGGCCGGTGAGCCCGTGGGGGCGGTGGACATGCGTCTGCGACCCGACGCGTCAGGGGCAAAAATTCGTGATCTGAGCGTCAACCTGCGTGGCTTGCAGCTGACCGGAGAGCTGGACTGGCGGGAAGCGGGGCCACGTAGCCACTTCAAGGGACAGATGCGCGCTGACGACATGGGTGATGTGTTGAAAGCCTGGCATTATGCGCCCACACTGACCAGCGACAGCTTTGCCATGCAGGCCGATTTGAGCTGGCCCGGCTCGCCCATCTTTTTCGCTCTCAGCCGCAGCACCGGTCAGCTCCAGCTACAGGCCAAGGACGGCGCGCTACAGAGCGGCGAGGGCGGCGCTGATGCATTGCGCATTTTCGGCCTGCTGAACTTCAATGCCTTTACCCGGCGCCTGCGCCTGGATTTCAGTGATCTGTTCGGCAGTGGTACCGCTTACGATACTTTGAACGGTGACCTGGTGTTCACCGATGGGACCATGCACACCGTTAGCCCATTGGTGATGGATGGGCCTGGCGCCAAGCTGCAACTGGACGGCAAATTGGACCTGGCGGCGGACCAGATTGACATGGGTTTGCTGGTCACCTTGCCAGTGACCAACAATCTGCCGCTGGCCGCGCTACTGGTCGGTGCGCCCTATATCGGCGGTGCGCTGTTCATCGCTGACAAGATTCTGGGTGATCGGGTAGCACGCTTTGCCTCGGTAAAATACAAGATCAGTGGCGACTGGAAACAGCCCAGCGTGGAATTTGACCGCGCGTTTGACAACAAAGCCGCCCTGGAGGAGGACTGAGATGCATCAAGTTGCAGCCATACAAATGATCAGCGGTCCGGACGTACACGCGAACCTGACCCGCGCTGGCGAGCTGATCGCCCGCGCCGCCGCCCAGGGTGCGCGCTTGCTGCTGCTGCCGGAATGCTTCGCGCTGTTTGGCAGCCCCCACCTGGCCAGAGTCGCCGAGGAAGAGGCCAGCGGTGCCCGGCCGATCCAGCAATTTTTAGCCGACCAGGCTGAGCGCCATGGGGTATGGCTGGTCGGCGGCAGTATTCCGCTGCCGCGCAAGCCTGGCGGCAAAGCCATGGCGGCCTGCCTGGTGTTCGACGATCATGGTCGCGAAGTGGCTCGCTACGACAAGCTGCATCTGTTCGATGTGGAAGTCGCCGACAATCAGCGCAGCTATCAGGAATCGCGTGATTATGGCTACGGCGATCAACTGGTGTGCATCGATACACCGGTCGGTCGAGTCGGGCTGAGCATCTGTTATGATCTGCGTTTCGCCGAGCTGTACCTGGCGCTGCGTCGTGCGGGCGCTGAGCTGATAGTCGTGCCCTCGGCTTTCACTGCGGTTACCGGCGCGGCGCACTGGGATATTCTGCTGCGCGCGCGGGCGGCCGAAACCCAGTGTTACATACTGGCTGCCAACCAGGGTGGGCTTCACCCGGGGGGGCGTGAGACCTTTGGTCACAGTTGCCTTGTCGACCCCTGGGGCGAGATCCAGGCCGGCATGGACCAGGGTGAGGGCGTGGTTATTGGCGCTCTGGACCCGGAATATCTTGAGTCTGTGCGCGGGCGGATGCCCGTGCTACAGCACCGTCGTTTTGCCGCTGTGGACACTATTGTCCCAGCAGCCAAGGAGTCCCAAACGCATGAGTAATCTGCTCGCACAAGTCGAGAGCCGTCTGTTGATGCCGGCCGAACTGAGTCCCGACCACATTGCCAATGTGCTGGGTCAAATCGTCTCCGCTCCGGGCGTAGATGCGGCCGATCTGTATTTTCAGCATCAGATCAGCGAGTCCTGGGTGCTGGAAGACGGTATCGTCAAGGATGGCAGTTTCAATGTCGACCAGGGTGTCGGCGTGCGTGCTCAGTCCGGCGAGAAAACCGGCTTTGCCTACAGCAATGACATCCGCATGCCAGCCTTGAGTCAGGCGGTTGGCGCGGCGCGCTCCATAGCGCGCGCTGGCCAGGCGGGCAGTGTGCAGGCGTGGAAGCGTGGCAACAGTCAGCCGCTCTATGCAGCAGACAACCCACTGGATGTGATGCCCCAGGCTGACAAAGTGACCTTCCTGCAACGTCTGGATGCCTACACGCGTAGTCTGGATTCGCGTATTACCCAGGTCAGCGTCAGCCTTGGCGGCGTGCATGACACCGTGCTGGTGGCTGCCAGTGATGGCACCTGGGCAGGTGATATCCGCCCGCTGATCCGCCTGAATGTCAGTGTCATTATCGAACACAACGGTCGGCGTGAGCGTGGCAGCTTTGGCGGCGGCGGACGCACCGATTACCGCTTTTTCGAAGCAGAAGAGCGCGCTCTCGGCTATGCCCGGGAGGCGGTGCGTCAGGCGGTAGTCAATCTCGAAGCCATACCGGCACCGGCAGGGGCGATGCCGGTGGTCATGGGTCCGGGCTGGTCCGGCGTGCTGTTGCATGAAGCGGTCGGCCATGGTCTGGAAGGTGACTTCAACCGCAAGGGCAGCTCAGCTTACAGCGGCCGGGTGGGTGAAAAAGTTGCCTCCAGCCTGTGTACCATCGTTGACGATGGCACTATTCCCGAGCGGCGTGGCTCATTGAGCGTGGACGATGAGGGCAATCAAACCAACTGCACCACCTTGATCGAGAACGGCATTCTCAAGGGCTATATGCAGGACAAACTGAATGCCCGGCTGATGGGCGTGCCAGCCACCGGTAACGGTCGCCGCGAGTCCTACGCCCACCTGCCGATGCCGCGCATGACCAACACCTATATGCTGGCGGGCGAAAGCGATCCGGAAGATATTATTCGCTCGGTCAAGAAAGGCATCTATTGCGCCAATCTGGGCGGTGGGCAGGTGGATATCACCAGCGGCAAGTTCGTATTTTCTACCAGCGAAGCCTATCTGATCGAAGACGGCAAAATTACCGCGCCGGTCAAAGGCGCGACGCTGATTGGTAATGGCCCGGAAGTGATGAACCGCGTGTCCATGGTCGGCCATGACCTGAAACTCGACAGCGGCGTGGGCACCTGTGGCAAGGACGGTCAGTCCTTGCCAGTGGGTGTCGGTCAGCCGACGCTTAAGATCGATCAGATTACCGTCGGCGGTACGGGCTGAGCCTGCCCGTAGTGGGCAGGAGCGGCAAGCTACAAGCGGCAAGCGTCTAGTTGAAAGCGGCAGAGGCACCTTGACGCTCGTCTGGACCTGATCATCATCCTTGCAGCTTGCAGCTAGCGCTCCTCAAAGCGCCCCGCGACGCGGTTCTTGCGAACACCGTCGGCGGGGAACACCCGGCCGCTCATGGCGATATACACGCCCGGCTGGCAGGTGTTCAGAGCCCCGATCGCCAGGCCCAGATTAAACAGCGCGTCGGAATCGCGAAAGCGCGCAGGCTGCATGGCGCCGGTCAGCACTATCACCTTGCCGTCGATATCGGCCAGGCCCGCTGCGGTTACCGTCATGGTGTCGGTGCCGTGGGTGATCAGAATATACTCGTGCGGGCAGGCTTTGATTTTGTCGTGAATCAGCCTGCGGTCGGTGTCATCCAGCTCCAGACTGTCTTTCTTCATCAATGACTCGACCGCATAGTCAAAACCGACACGGCCCTGCTCTAGCAACTCCGGGGCCACCGGGTCGCCAATCTGGTATTCACTCAAGGCATCGAAATAGACCTTGTCCAGGGTGCCACCGGTACTGAAAATCTGTATAAACATGGCTTACTCCAAGGTTCAAGATAGCTAGTATGCCTGTGCCTAACAGCAAACACAGCCCTGAACATCGCGCCGGACATTGCGCCGCGAACAGTGCCGGAAGCGCCGAACAGACGTCTGCCCCGACGGCAGCCGTGAAAGTCTGGTGGGTTTATATGGTGCGGGCTGCCAATGGTCACTTGTATACCGGCATCAGTACCGATCCGCATCGCCGACTGCTCCAGCACCAGCGCGGCAAAGGTGCGCGATTCTTTAATCGTAGCCCGGCAGTGGCGCTGGTGTGGTTTGAGCGCTGTACCGATCATTCCGATGCACTGCGTCAGGAGCGCTGCGTGAAGGCGCTGGCGAAGGCGACCAAGGAGCGACTGATCAGTCAGCTCAATGCCGAGCTATCAATTGCTGCGAGTAGCTGTGCAGCATCCGACGCACGCGCTAAGCTGGATCCACTTTGACAGGAGAATTCCGATGACCGATCTGATTTTGCATCACTATCCGCAGTCCCCTTTTGCTGAGAAGGCCCGTCTGATGCTGGGTTTCAAGGGGCTGGCCTGGCACTCGGTAATGATTCCTGCGGTAATGCCCAAGCCAGACCTGACGGCATTAACGGGCGGGTATCGCAGGACCCCGGTGCTGCAGATCGGCGCCGATATTTATTGTGACACCGCGTTGATCGCGCGCCGCCTCGAGCGTGAAAAAGCCACCCCAGCGCTGTTCCCGGAAGGTAAAGAGGCGGCTGCGGCTGGATTGGCGCAATTTGCTGACCAGGTGCTGTTTCAGCATGGTGTAGCGATCAACTTCCAACCCAAGGGTCTGGCTGCACGCTTTGCCGGTGCGCCTGAGGCAATGGTCCAGGGCTTTATGGCTGACCGCAAGGCCCTGTTCTCTGGCGGCACAGCCAGCCGTCTGGACTCTGCGGTAGCCTTGTCGCAGTGGCCCGCTTTGATTGGCCGGCTGGAAACTCAGCTCGACCGCGATGGTGAGTTTCTGCTTGGCGACCAGGCGTGCGTAGCGGATTTTGCCCATTACCATGCGCTCTGGTTTGTCGCCAGCAACAAGGCAGTGGCAGAAGTCCTGGAAGGTTATCCGGCGGTCAAGGCCTGGATGGCGCGCATGGCCGATTTTGGTCATGGCTCCTCCACTGCCATGGAGTCTGCTGAAGCGATCAGAATAGCGAACGAAGCGACTCCGGAAAGCATGCCCGCGACTGATTTTGTCAGCCCAGGCGGGTTTGCTGCTGGCCAGCAGGTCACTGTCAGCGCAGTCGATTACGGGACTGAAGAGGTGGCCGGCAAGTTGGTATTCGAAGACGCCGAAGAAATCGTCATTTCCCGTGAAGACGAGCGTGCCGGGCTGGTGCAGGTGCACTTCCCGCGCTACGGGTTCAAGATCAGCGCGGCTTAAGCGCTGGTAATAGACATCCGGGTCATAAAATCCCCCCATGTGCGTTGCAGATGGGGGGATTTTTTTGCCATCCCTTTTTGCCATCCCTTGACGGAACCTGGTCATGACCTGGTTGATACTGATCGCGTTTGTAGTGACCTACCTCGGCATGGCTGTGGGTGGAATCCGAGGGCTACGCGTGGACCGCGCCTGGATCGCCGTCGCGGCTGCGACAGTGCTGCTGCTGTCGGGGGCGATGTCGCCGGCTCAGGCCATGGATTATCTGGATGGCGGCGCGTTGCTGCTGTTGTTTGCGTTGATGCTGGTGTCTGCGCAGTTCGATTTCTCTGGCGCTTATACAGGGCTGACCGAGCTCCTTGACCGGCACGCGCAAAAGCCGGAATTGCTGTTGCTTGGCGTGGTCGCCATGGGCGGACTGCTCTCGGCGATCCTGGTGAACGATATCGTCGCCTTCGCGCTGACGCCCTTGCTATGCCGCACCCTTCGCCAGCGTGGTCTGGATCCACGTCCGTTCCTGCTGGCACTGGCGCTGGCCTGCAACGCCGGCTCGGTCGCGACCTTGATTGGCAATCCGCAGAATATTCTTATTGGCCAAGCTGGCGGGTTGGATTTCTGGAGCTATACACTGGCGGCGGCGGTACCGGCGTTGATGGCATTGACGGTGGTTTACGCGGTTATCTGGTGGCAGTGGCGGCATGGCTGGAAATACCAGCCGCCGTCGCAGAGCGCCGTCAGCGAGGCGATGCCGCATCAGAGTTACCGCTACAAGCCTATGCTGGCGACGCTGGCTTTGATCCTGCTGTTCTCCCTGCCATTCCCTCGCGAATATTCTGCGCTGGCTATCGCTGTTCTGGTGATGCTCTCGCGCACGGTAGACAGTCATAGGTACGTCGAAAAGGTCGACTGGAACCTGTTGCTGCTGTTTATCGGCCTGTTCCTAGTGACCGGCGCTGCCGCGGCTATTCCGCAAGTGACACAGTTTGCCCACAGCCTGACCGTGGGTGGTGAGTTGCCAGAAAGCGTGGCGGCCTTGGCAGGCCTGTCACTGATAGCAAGTAACCTGATCGGCAATGTGCCCTTTGTTATTTTGCTGCTGGGGTTATGGCCTGAGCTGAGTGAAGCCAGTTTGATCAGCCTGGCGGTGATGTCGACCCTGGCAGGCAACTTTCTGCTGATTGGCAGTGTCGTAAACCTCATCGTGGTGGAAAGCGCCCGGCGTCAGGGCGTCAGGCTGGGATTCATCGATTTTGCCCGCAGCGGCGTGCCAGTGACCTTGATATCCATGTTGCTGGCTGGTATCTGGTTGACCGTCGCTGTCGCAGGCTAATCCCGCTGCGAACCCCTGGGGTCTGGTAAAGGCCTTGCCCGGACCTTAAAATTGGCGCACTAACCGCTGTCGAAAAGCTCTGGATGCATGGGTTGATTGATCGGTCGTTCGCAGGAAAATATTCAATCCAATATCAGGGGTGTTGTGATCCGTATTTCATATCAGGCCAAAGGGTTCTGGGCAGGTGTAGGGGCAGCGCTGCTATTCACGCTGCCGATGAGCAGCCCGCTCCTCGCCGCCGACCCCCCACCGCTTACTGACACCAGTGATAAACTATCGTCTGTGGAAGCTCCCGGCGTGGACGCCCAGCGCCTGTGCGCCGCGCCAGCAGCCGAGTTTCAGCAAGCCTTGGCCGATGCCATGGCCGACGGACTGGTAAAGCCCCAGCAAAAAAGCGCTTTTCTGCAGCAGTTGAGCCGCTGCCGTACGGTCTACCAGGCTGAAATTGCGCGCCTCAAGACTGACTTTGCGGCCTTACCGCCGACATCCGTCTGTCACTCGGCGCAGCGTGATCTGCACGAGGGACTGGAGATATTTGATGCAATCAAAGCGCGGGCTCAGCTATTGCCGCTGGATTCTGAAGAAGATCGCCAAGCGGCAGGCATCTTTTTTACCCGGACCAGTCCTGGTCTGGTACGTGCTGTAAATGGCCTCTATCTGCTGCGCCATGGCGTGTGTATGGAGGAGGAGAGGGCGCCCTTCGACTCAGCATCGACAGATTCGGAAATAAGTCATCCCACGCTCTATCTCGAATAAAGACGGACATGTCTGCGCTGGCGGCGTGGACATGAGAAGATAGAGGAATTTCGCTAGCCAGCTTCAAGGAGGCCCAGTGGACCCTATTATCACCGTCAGCGGTCTGACCAAAACCTACGCGTCGGGTTTTCAGGCGCTCAAGAGCGTCGACCTCAGCATCCGCCGTGGCGAAATCCTGGCGCTGCTCGGGCCTAATGGCGCCGGCAAGACAACCCTGATCAGCATCATTTGCGGCATCGTCAACGCCACCTCCGGCCAGGTCCTGGTCAATGGTCACGACATCGTTCGGAATTATCGTGCCGCGCGCAAAACCATCGGCCTGGTTCCCCAGGAACTGACCAATAACATGTTCGACACGGTATGGGCGACCATGCGACTGAGTCGCGGCCTGTTTGGCAAGAAACGCGATGATGCGCATCTGGAGAAAGTCTTGCGCGATTTGTCGCTGTGGGACAAGCGCGACGAGAAGATCATGGGCCTGTCCGGCGGCATGAAGCGCCGGGTGCTGATTGCCAAGGCCTTGTCCCATGAGCCCGATGTGCTGTTTCTTGACGAGCCCACCGCCGGCGTCGACGTCGAGCTACGGCGCGATATGTGGGAGATGGTACGGCGGCTGCGGGAAAGTGGCGTGACTATCATCCTCACTACCCATTACATCGAAGAAGCTGAGGAAATGGCCGATCGGATCGGGGTGATCCGTCAGGGTGAGATTATCCTGATCGACGAGAAGGCGGCCCTGATGCGCAAGTTGGGTACCAAGCAATTGAGCATTCATCTGCAACAGCCGCTGCCGGCGATTCCTGCGTCCCTGGCAGCGTTTCCCCTGACGTTGGCGGACGAAGGTTACGAGCTGATCTACACCTTCGATGCGCTCAAGGAGCAGACCGGCATCGCCGGGTTGCTGCGAGCGCTGGCGCAGGAAGGGATCGACTTCAAGGATCTGCATTCGAGCCAGAGTTCACTGGAAGATATTTTTGTCGAGCTGGTCAACGGTCGCGGCGGGATGACTTCTGCCGCGCCTTCAGTACAGGTGGCTTCATGAATTTCTATGGTATCTGGGCGATCTACAGTTTCGAGCTGGCGCGGTTGCGCCGCACCATGCTGCAGAGTATCGCCTCGCCGGTAATCTCTACGTCCTTGTATTTCGTTGTCTTTGGTGCGGCCATCGGCTCGCGCATGGCGGAGATCGACGGGGTCAGTTACGGGGCTTTTATCATTCCCGGATTGATCATGCTGATGCTGCTCAACGAAAGCATTTCCAACGCCTCGTTCGGCATCTACATGCCCAAGTTCACCGGTACCATTTACGAGGTACTGTCGGCGCCGGTGTCTCCAGCGGAAATCGTGATCGGTTACGTCGGCGCAGCGGCCACCAAATCAGTGATTCTCGGCCTGCTGATTCTGCTCACCGCCAGGCTGTTCGTGCCCTACGAGATCCAGCACCCGATCTGGATGCTGGGCTTTCTGATTCTGACGGCCATTACCTTCAGCCTGTTTGGCTTCATTATCGGCATATGGGCAGACGGCTTCGAGAAACTGCAAATCATTCCGCTGATGATTGTCACACCGCTGGCATTTCTGGGTGGTAGTTTCTATTCAATTACCATGCTGCCGCCGTTCTGGCAGACAGTGACGCTGTTCAACCCGGTAGTCTATCTGATCAGCGGCTTTCGCTGGAGTTTTTACGGCGTAGCCGATGTGCATATTGGCGTCAGTGTGGGGATGACACTGGTGTTTCTGCTGATCTGTCTGAGCCTGGTATGGCTAGTGTTCAAAACCGGATACAGGCTTAAACCATAAGGTTTTTTCAGATTGTCTGACAGCTGATTCGAGATTTTCCGCGCGCTCGGCAGTGAAGGTGCTATAAGCATAATCTGTTGTGAACACCCGCTTTCAGCTTGGCGCTGAAGGCCGCATTTTAACTGCGTTAGCGGAGCACTTTCATGTTCGAATGGATTTATATGCCCGAAGCCTGGATTGCATTGGGCACCTTGGTAGCGTTGGAAATTGTGCTGGGTATCGACAACATCATTTTCATTTCCATTCTGGTTGGGCGGCTGCCACCGGAGAAGCGGGAACTGGCGCGCAAGCTCGGCATTGGCTTTGCCATGCTCACGCGATTGGGCCTGGTATTTTCCCTGGCCTGGATCATAGGTCTGGTAGACCCCTGGTTCAGCATCTTCGGTCAGGAAATATCCGGGCGTGACCTGGTGCTGATTATTGGCGGATTGTTTCTGCTGGCCAAGTCGACCCATGAAGTGCATGCCAGTCTCGAGGCGGTCAACGACGATTCTTCAGTCGCCTCTAAGGTGGTCAGCAGTTTCGCAGCTGTTATTGTGCAGATTGCCGTGCTTGATCTGGTGTTTTCGCTGGATTCGGTGATCACCGCCGTCGGCCTGGTTGATCACGTATCGGTGATGGTGATCGCTATCGTTATATCGGTAATGGTTATGCTGGTCGCCGCGCGGCCCATCGGCGAGTTCGTGGATAGCAACCCGACGATCAAGATGCTGGCGCTGTCATTCCTGATGCTGATCGGCTTTACGTTGATGGCAGAGGGCTTTGATGTACATGTGCCGAAAGGTTACATCTACTTCGCCATGGCGTTTTCCATGGCCGTGGAACTGCTGAATATTCGCATTCGCCGCGGCAGGGCAACCGATAAGGTGGAGCTGCACAAGAAGATTGAGGAGTAAGAGGTTGCTGATGTCGAAGTATGCTTTTCTGGCGGCGTTACTGGGCTGTCTGCTCACGCCATGGGTCCAGGCAGATACTGCGCCTGAGACGCGGGCAGACTGGGCTGCAGTGTTCGAGAAATTCGAGGCCACCGGGACCATTGTAGTAGCCGATCAGCGTCGAGGCTTTGGCCAGATCTGGGTGGTTGACCCTGAACGTGCTGAGCGGCGCTACTCGCCGGCCTCCACCTTCAAGATCCCTCATGCGCTAATGGCGCTGGATGCCGGCCTGGTACGCGATGAGTTTCATGTGTTCCCCTGGGACGGCGTCGAGCGCAGCTTTGCGCCGCACAATCAGGACCAGGATTTGCGCTCGTCGATGCGCAACTCTGCGGTCTGGGTGTACGAGCAGTTCGCGGCCAAGCTGGGTGAGGGGCAGGCGCGCAACTATCTGGAGCGCATCGATTACGGCAATGCCGATCCGCGCGTTGATAGCGGCCCCTATTGGATTGATGGTGAACTGGCAATTTCAGCTTATGAACAGGTGCTGTTCCTGCAGAAGCTCTATCGGAACCAATTGCCCTTCGAGATGCAACACCAGCGGCTGGTCAAGGACGTGATGATCAACCAGGCCGGCCCGGATTGGATCTTGCGTGCCAAAACCGGCTGGCAGGGTAAGCACGGCTGGTGGGTCGGCTGGGTTGAGTGGCCGACCGGCCCGGTGTTCTTTGCGCTGAATATCGATACGCCGCATCGTTTGGACGATCTGTACAAGCGCGAGGCCATTACCCGGGAAATATTGACCTCGATTGAAGCCCTGCCGGGAGAGGCAAATGACTGAAACGCCAATGGCCCCCAAGCGCGAGATCTTCGGCTGGGCCATGTTCGACTTCGCCAATCAGGGCTATACGCTGCTGATCATTACCGTGATTTACGGTGATCTGTTCACCCGGGTGATTGTCGGCGATGCGCCGGATTACCGCCTGGGCAACCTGCTCTGGAGCCTGGCGCTGGCGGTGAGTTATTTGCTCGTCGTGGTGGCCAACCCACTGTGCGGTGCGATCATGGATTACACCGGCAGTCGCAAACGCTTTCTGTTTGCCAGCTACCTGCTGACGGTGATCACCACCGCGCTGCTGTATATCATTGAGCCTGGCTGGCTGACGTTGGCAGTGCTGCTGATCATTCTGTCCAATTTTGCCTATTCCATCGGCGAGGGTTTTATCGCCAGTTTCCTGCCTGATCTGGGACCGCGCAAGGCGCTGGGCTGGATCTCGGGTCTGGGTTGGGGCTTGGGCTATATCGGCGGGCTGGTCGCGGCGATTTTTGCCTTGCTGTTTCTCGGTGAGGTGTCTGCGGACAACTACGACACCGTGCGCTGGGTCGGTCCCTTTGCCGGCGCGTTCTTCCTGATTGCGGCGATTCCCACCTTTCTGTGGCTGAAGGAGCGCGGCGCGCCACGCCCAGCGCCCACCGGTGAAAACCTGCTGAGCATCGGTGTGCGCCGAGTGCTGACGACCTGGCGCGAGGTCCAGTATTTTCAGGACCTGCGCTATTTGCTGGTGTCAGTGTTCTTCGCCATGGCCGGTGTGTACATCATCATCGCCTTCTCGTTTATCTACGGCGCCCAGGTGATCGGCTGGGATGAGGACGTACGCGTTTACATGTTCATCATTGTGCAGATTACTGCGGCCTTGGGCGCGGTCGGGTTTGGCTGGCTGCAGAGCCATATCGGTGCCCGTACCACCTACCTGATTACGCTGGCGCTGTGGCTGGTGGCGATCATGGCCATCTGGCAGACGCCGGCTCTGACTGTACTTATCGGTAACTGGTTCGGTGTGTTCTGGGAGGCGCAGTATGTATTCCTGATCGCCGGGGTGCTGGCTGGGGCAAGTCTGGGTTCGTCGCAATCGGCCACTCGTGCACTGGTCGGCGTACTGACGCCCAAGGGCAAGGCGGCGGAATTTTTCGGTCTGTGGGGTATGGCGTCCAAGCTGGCTGCGGTATTTGGCATCTTCGGCCTGGGCATCATCCAGTGGGGCTTCGGCCTGGCTGATGCCATTGTGTTCTGTCTGCTGCTGTTTGTGGTGGCTATCCTGTGCATATTGCCGATGCGTGAAGCACGTGGCGCAGAGGCGGCGGAGCGCTGGCAGGATGAAGCGGCCTGAGCAAGGCCGCTGGGCCTGGCTGCTTGTTTAGGCAGCAGGGTCTTCAGCTAGGACGTTGAGCAACTGATCGATGGTCGCGCTCAGCACTTCGATCGGATTGCCCTCGCTCTCAGGCAGCAGGATCACGCTGCTGCCAGCAGCCGCAATGGCTGCGCCGAGCGCTGCGTCAGGCTCCCGATCAACCACCACGCCGGCAACATCGTAGGCACTTAACTGAGTGCTGAGTTCAGCCAACTGCTCCGAGGTCCAGTTGCCATCCTCAGGCACTGGAACCTGCACGACGTCCAGATTCAGCCCGCTGAGCAGGTAGTCGTCGTCACTGGTCAGACTGACAACGGTGATGTTGTTCAGCTGCGCCAATCGGCTTTCACTTTCCGCACTGAGTTGCAGCAAACGCTGCTTGAATAGCGCGAGATTAGTATCAATCTGCTGTTGATCTGCCGGCGCGAGCCGGGCCAGGTCAGCGGCCATGACATCAGCCATGCGTCCAAGGTTGTTGATGCTCATCCAAGGTTGGCTAGCGAGCTGATCAGTGATTTCCGGCTGCAGCGCTATACCTGGCAGAGCCCGGTCGACGGGGCGAGCGCCATCAATCTCGACAATGCGGATGTTACTGCGTCGCGCCAGCGGATAAAGCGGATCTTCCGGCCAGAGCGAGCGCAGCGTAATGGCTGCATCCGCTTCGCTGGCAGCCTTGTCCAGCCCCTTGGCACCACGTCCGGAAAAGTACGAGGGCTGCCGGCTGGCTGGCAGACTTTCAGGCGCTGCGCGGACCAGCTCGACATTGCTATCCGCGAGCAGCATGGAGCCCAGACCATAAGTTACTGGCAAGGTCGCCAGTACCTGTATCCGATTGGCGTCATCCGCGGCCACTGCGGCGTTGAACCAGGCAGCGGCAAGCAGCGCGATAGCCGGACGATAGACAATAGATTTGTTCATCCAATATTACCTTTGAGGCTGGGCAGCGTTCCGCGGGCGATAGCCGCGAGCGCGAAAATGATACCGGCAGTGATGATAATGGCGGCGCCGGACGGGATCGGCAGATCCAGGGCGATGGGCACAAAAATGCCGGCCAGGGTACTGAAGGTAGCGATCAGTACGGATAACCAGAAAAAGCCCTTGAGTGACTGGCTTAACAGCCGCGCTGCGGCAGCCGGAATCACCAGCAGCGCACCAACCAGAATCGCGCCAATCACCTTGACGGCGGCGACGGTCACCATCGACACCAGAATCACGAACAGGTAATCCAGTGCACGCACGCGGATGCCGCGGACGCTGGCCAACTGAGGATTGAAACTGGCGAGCATGATCTGGTTGTACATCGGCAAGGCCAGGCCCATAACCAGCAGCGACACCACCGCAAGTACCGCCAGGTCCTGGCCATTGACCGTCAATACCGAGCCGAACAGCACGTTTTCGAGAATGTGGATATTGATGCGGCCGGCGAGAATCAGCAGCAAGCTGGCGCCGACTGCCAGGGATACGGAAAGAAACACCCCAATCAGCGTATCCGGCGCCAGCCCGGTACGGTTGCGTAGATAGTTGAGCAGAATGCCGAACAGCAGGCAGTAGCCGAACAGGCTGCCGTAGGGGCCGGTATAGGGCTCGCCGAGCAGAATACCGATGGCCACCCCGGTCAGTGCAGCATGTCCCACCGCCTCGGAAAAGAATGCAAAGCGCTTGACCACCACCAGGGTACCCAGGCCGCCCAGCACCGGGCCGATGAGCAAGCCGGCCAGCAGCGCATTGACAATGAAGCCGTAGGCCAGGGCTTCGGGCAGATAACCCGCGCTGCTCCAGGCCTGAATTGTTTCCCGTAGGGCTTCAAAACTCATGGTTGAGCCTCCACGGTGCGTGCTGGATGACTGGAAAACAGTTTCAGCACGCATTCGGGGTCGAGCAACTGCTGCGGATCGCCGTCGAACTGCACACTGCGATTGAGCCCGGTGACGCGGTCAGCCAAGCGGCTGACGGCCTGCAGGTCGTGCTCCACCCAGAGCACGGTAGTGCCGGCGCGGCGCCAGTCGGCGAGCAGTTGTTCGAAGACTTGCACGCCCGGCTCATCCAGCGCCGACATGGGTTCGTCAAGCACCAGCAATTGCGCTTCCGGCACCAGCCCCTGAGCCAGCAGCACCCGTTGGCGTTCACCGCCGGACAGCGCGCCCATGCGACGTTTGCGCTTGTCGAACAAGCCTACGCGGCTCAGGGCCTGTTCAATCGCCGGTTTGTGTTTGCCTGACAGTCCCATAAAGGCGGGCTTGCGTTGGCACATGGCAGCCATGAAATCGTCCACGGTAATCGGCAGGCCACGATCAAACTCCATGGCCTGGGGCACGTAACCAATGGTGCCCGGGATGGCGGGCCAGTGCAGACTGAGCTCGCCGCGATGGGGCATCTGGCCAAGCAGCGTCTTGATCAGCGAGCTTTTGCCGCCACCATTGGGTCCGACCAGTGCGTGAATGCTGCCAGCGGCGATCTGAAAGCTGACCTGCTCAAGAATTCGCGTGCGCCCGAGGTCAAGATCGACAGCATTGAAGTGAATCGCCGGGCCACGAATATCCCCGTGCACCGCGCCGACGGGCAGAGGCTCGCAAGCGGTCATGGATTATTGTCCTGAATGGCACGCACCACGGTATCCAGGTTTTTGGCCATTTCCTCTTCGTATTTCCGGGTTTCGTATTCCCCATAGGAAATATGCGTCAGTGCATAGAGTTTCACCCCGGACTCACGCTGGATGGTGTCGACATAGCTTGAGGGAAAATCCATTTCCGAGAAAATGACCTGCACGTCCAGATCAGTCAGTTGATCGATGGTCTTTTTCAACTGGCTGGGGCTGGGCTCTATGCCGTGGGCCGGCTCGACCACCGCGGTGACTTCAAGACCGAACTCGCGCAACAGGTAATCGTAGGCGCCGTGAATGGTGGCAACGCGCAACTCGGCGCCCTTGTTCTGGCTCAGTTTGGTCAGGGCTTCTGCGCGCATGGTTCGCAGATGTTTGCCGTAGGCGCGGGCGTTCTGGCTATAGGCTCGGGCGTTGACCGGGTCGAGTTTGCCCAATTCACGGGCAATGGTATTGATTTGCGTAATTGACGCGCTGATCGACAGGAAAGTGTGCGGATTGACCACCTTGCCCGCGCCGCGCGCGGCCATGCCGGTGGCCGAGAGCAGAGGTACATTGGCGTTGGCTTCGATCAAGGCGATATCGGGCTTCTCACTGGCGGCAATCATGCGGTCGGCAAAATCATCGTGGCCGACGCCATTGAGTACGATTACATCAAGTTCGCCAATCCGCTTGATATCTTCCGCGCGAGGCTCGTAAGCATGCGGATTGAATCCTGCGGGAATCAGCGGTACCACATCCGCCAGATCGCCGACGATATTGCTGACAAAACTGTAATAGGGGTGCAGCGTGATGCCTATTTGCAAACGTTGCGGATCCGCAGCATGGGCAAAGGAGGAGAGGGTGGTGGTGCTTAACGTCACTAATACACAAAGCAGCAGCCGACGTAAGGGTCGCGGAAAAGACATAGTTAGGGAGTCCAGTTCAGTGGCGATGTTGGCGGGTGACGCCAGCATCGAAATGGGCGATGACTTGCCGCCAGCCCGAGGCAATCAAATGCTCGGTGGTCAAGGTAGTGGGCAAAGTAACGTCGTCATCACGGGTCAGCCATATCTCGGCGTCGCTAGTCTGCGGCCAAAGCAGAAAGGTGCCTGCGATATCCTGCGCCTGACTTTGGCCCAGATAGAAGGTTTCCGCTCCGAGTTGCAAACGTTGCCACTGGTGACTGCCCCGGTTGCTGGCGCTGGCATCATCGATAAACGGCGGGAAACCTTCTTCGGCCAGCTCGGTCGGGCTGGGTAGCTGACCCTGTTCGTTCAGATACCACTGCATCTCCTCGAAGGCTACACCCAGGTCGGTATGCACGCCCTGTTCGGCTGCGGTCAGATCCATTCGCGCGTCCAGTTGGTAGTCGGCAATGTCACTTTCAATATCGGCCTTGGCATGTGAGAGCACCACGGCGCTGGCCCCCAGCAGGATCAGCACGCACAGGGCCAGTACCCAGAGCGTCTCATGCCCAGCACCGGCAGGGCGTATTACCTGAGCGGTCATAGGCCGGAAATATCCGTGTGGTCGACTTCAACCACGTGCCCAGGGCCGGCGTCGAACAGAATGTAGAACTCGCCATCCGGTCGCTTGAAGCTGAACCGCGAGTCGTCTTCCAGTTTTCCGGGTACCAGCACCTCTTCGTCGTAACTGATTACATCCAGGGTAACCCCGGGCGCGCCGCTACCATCGGAGAAGCCGCCAGTGCAGACGATTTCATCCTCACTGCCGGGCTCGCACTGGCAGATCGGATTGTGCGCCAAAGCCAGAGGCGACAAGGCCATGCCGAGCAGCATGAGCAGGCGTTGGTTGATCGTTTTCATCAGAGCGTATCTCCTGTTTTCTCTAGCCAGGCCAGAGTGACTGGTGAAGCGGTAGCGAGGTCTAGGGGAGCCTGGTGGACGCTACCGTCCCAGCCCTCCATGGTGATCCATAATTGCGCATCCGTCGGCGTGTCTTCAGGTAACGGCAGGCTGGCGCCCATGCGATAAGGTGTGCCGAAGAACAGCGCTCCGGCGGCGCGCAGGCTGCGCGGCTTGCCCACGCGCAGGTAAGTCGCCTTGACCTGGCTGATGCATTCCTCACACAGCGCGGCATTGAAGGCTTTCATATAACCCGCCGGGCCTTCCAGGTGCGGGGGGAGCTCGCGGAATTCCGCCAGGCGCAGGCTCCAGGGACCGACCTGCACCTCGCCAATTTCCCGTTCGCCCAGGCCGCTTTCGCCGCGAAACAGGGCGACGTCCTGAAAGTACTTGGGCATAAAGCCCAGGGGTATCAGCACCAACAGGATGTTGATATGAAACCGCCAGCGGCGCCAGAAAAGGCTCAGCTTCGAGGATCGGGAAGACGAAACAGCGTTGCTCATGATTGATTCACCGGTGTGTGCTCAAGGCTGGACGCGGTCTGGCGCGTCGTTTTGCGTTTGCTGACCACAGCCGCGGTGGCTTTGGCGGTGCGCTTGGTCCAGATCAGCAGGCCGCTGAACACCATCATGCTCAGAATCAGGCCGAATACGAACCAGATGAGTTTGATCCACAGGCCGCCAAAATCACCGGTATGCAGCGGCCGCATGGATTCGGTGACGAATTCGAGTCCGCTGCGATCATCGAGCAGGCGCACCTTGTCCACATCGCCGTTGTACGGGTTGATATCGATTGATTGAAACATCAGTGGATAATAGCCGCGGCCGCTGATGGAAATATGGCCGTAGGCATAACCCGGCAAACTCACTGAACTGACATCGAGGCCGGGCACGCGATCCTTGGCGATGGCTACCGCCTCATCGAGGCCGATACGTGGAACCGTCTCGGCGGAGGCAGCCAGGGGCACTACATCGCGTGCAATCACCGGAGGAATGCCCTCGGTGGAGATGGAGATCTGATTATCGAACAGCACGGCCTGTACCAGGAACCACATCCCCGTTATTGAAATAACGGCGATAAACCAGATCGACCAGATGCCGGAAAGACGATGAAAGTCGCCCCAGAAGATCCGTGCGCCCTGATTGAAACGCAGTTTGGGTTTGAAGAAGCCCTTCCAGAAGCGCTTGTAAACTACTAAACCCGTGATCAGCGACACCAGCATCGGCAAAGCCATGAACGACACCAGATACCAGCCCCAGCTGAATCCGTTGGTGAAGGGCACCAGCCACCAGCCATGCAGCGCGCGGGTAAACTGGCGGAAGTCGAACTGTGGGCTGACGCCCTGGATGGCGCCAGTGTAGGGATTGACGTACAGCGTGGGTGAGCTGCCGTCCGGGTAGGTAGCCTGGACGTTCAAGGCAAAGTGGCCTTCATCCGGGCGCCTGATTCCGCGCACGATGACTTCCGGAGCGGCCTCCTCGATAGCCGCAAGGATCTGGCTGTGGGTAAGCCGCTGGGCATCATCCGAAGGTTTGTTGGCACGCACATCCGGGCTGGCCAGCCAGATGATTTCCTGACTGACCGTAGCCAGCGTGCCGGTTACGCAGATGATCAGCAGAAAAAACCAGACCGGCAGCGCCAGCCAGCTGTGAACGAGAAACCAGGTGCGAGCCTGAGACTTCTTAGCCATGGGTCAGTGAACCGAGTGTTGGAAAGCGAAATAAATGGCGAATGACAGCGCAAGAGCGGAGTCGGCTGCACTCAAATCTTAATAATAAGGATTATCATTCTAGATTGTTGCGGGGCGTTGAATCAAGCAGAAACAGTAAAAGAACCAAGTCAGGCAGATCATGAGAGCAGCAGACTAAAGCGCCTGCTCAGCTTTTGCATAACAAGCTGAGCAGGCAGGGGGAGGGTGGGGAGTGGCTGGAACGCGTCGGCGCTTTAACGTTTCTTTTTCTGCAACTGCTGCACCAGCCCCTTGGGCGGATGCTTGATCACCAGCGAATCGTCGGATTCGTCATATTCCACGCGTTCACCAAGCAGATGCGCTTCAAAGCTGATCGACAAACCATCAGCCTTGCCATAGAAACGCATGAAATTGTTCAGCGTGCGCTTGTCCGGCGGTATCTCCGGTGAAAGGCCGTAATCTTTATTGCGGATATAGTCGTAGAAAGCCCGGGGTTGTGCTTCATCCATCAGCCCGGACAGCTCTTCCAGTGCGACCTGCTCACCCTGGCGGGCCTGGCCGCTGACGTAGCTGCTCATCGCCTTGGTCTTGTCCTTGACCACTACCGGCTCCATGTCGGCTTCACCGACGTAGTCCTGAAAGGCCTGCAGCAGGGTGGTGGTTTCTTCCTCGGGATTGGCGCCCTCGACACAGCCGATAAAGTCGCGGAAGTAGTCCGAGACACGCTTGCCGCTTCGACCCCGGATAAAGGAAATGTACTGCTTGGAGCTGGCGTTCTGTTTCCACTCGGTCAGATTGATTCGGGCGGCCATATTCAATGCGGACAGGTCCAGGTGGCGAGCGGCAGCCACATCCAGGTTGTCAGTCACGGTGACGCCTTCGGTATGGTGCAGCAATGCAATCACCAGGAACGCGGTCATGCCCTGGCGGTAGCGGATAAACAGCACGTGCCCGCCCAGCGCCAGGTTGGATGCTTCCATCAGTGTTTTCAGCTGCTCACTGGCCTTGGCCGTGAAGTTGACGAAATCAAGTTCCTGATCGATCAGTTGCTGCAACCACCCGCTGAATGGGTAGGCGCCGCTCTCCTCATGAAAGTAACCCCAGGCCTTGTTCGGCTTGCTGTTGTAGGCTTCGATCAGCCCGGCCAGAAGTTGCTCCAGCGCCTCGGAATTGGCCAGTTCGGCTTCGCGCAGGGTCAGGCTGGCGGGCTGACCGTCAGGCTTCTTGTGAATCTGATGAACGATGCTGTTATCGATGGGCATGGTGTCTCTTCTGATCGGGTGTGCCGGGGCGCCTGGGCATGAAAAAGCGGCCGACGTACATGTCGGCCGCTGCGTGCCTACAGGCTGGCGATATGCGTGCGTTGTTCACTGAGCTGCACCAGCGCCTTCTCGGCGTCGCTGAGCTTGGCGCGTTCCTTGTCGATCACCGCCGGTGGGGCCTTGTCGACAAAGCCGGCGTTGGACAGCTTGCCGCCGATGCGTTTGACTTCTCCTTCCAGACGCACGATCTCCTTGTCCAGACGCGCCAGCTCGGCGGTCTTGTCGATCAGTCCGGCCATGGGTACCAGTACTTCCAGCTCGCCTACCAGCGCGGTAGCGGACAGCGGCGCCTCTTCACCTTCAGCCAATACACGGATGGAGGAGAGTTTGGCCAGCTTTTTCAGGAACGTATCGTTCTCGGTCAGACGGCGCTGGTCTTCACTGCCGGCCTTGCGCAGCAGCAGTTCCAGTTCCTTGCCTGGTGCCACGTTCATTTCGCCGCGGATGTTACGCACGCTAAGAATCAGCGCCTTGAGCCATTCGATATCGCCTTCGGCGGCGGCATCGATGCGCTCTTCATTGGCCACTGGCCAGGGTTGCAGCATGATCGTTGGGCCAGCTTTGCCGGCCATGGGCGCAATACGCTGCCAGATTTCTTCGGTGATAAAGGGCATGAAGGGGTGCGCCAGGCGCAGCGCCACTTCCAGTACCCGCACCAGCGTGCGGCGCGTGCCGCGCTGGCGCTCGGCCGGAGCGTTCTCGTCCCAGAGTACCGGTTTGGACAGCTCCAGATACCAGTCGCAGTACTGGTTCCAGATAAATTCGTAGAGTGCGGTGGCGGCCAGATCAAAGCGGAACTGGTCGAGCTGACGGGTGACTTCAGCTTCGGTGCGTTGCAGTTGCGAGATAATCCAGCGGTCGGCCAGGGTCAACTCAACCGGTTCGTCGTTGACGGTCGCTTCCGGCATCCTGCCTCCCCCGACACTCGCACTTCCCTGTGCAGCGCCACAATCCTTATCCTCGCACTGCATCATCACATAGCGCGCGGCGTTCCAGATCTTGTTGCAGAAGTTGCGGTAGCCCTCGACGCGGCCCATGTCGAACTTGATATCGCGGCCGGTTGAGGCCAGCGAGCAGTTGGTAAAGCGCAGTGCGTCGGTGCCGTAGGCGGCTATGCCGTCGGGGAATTCGGCGCGGGTCTGCTTCTCGATCTTGTCTGCCAGTTTGGGCTGCATCATGCCGCTGGTGCGCTTGCTGACCAGGGATTCCAGATCGATGCCGTCAATGATATCCAGCGGATCCAGAACGTTGCCCTTGGATTTGGACATCTTCTGGCCCTGGCCATCGCGCACCAGACCATGCACATATACCGTCTTGAACGGAATCTGCGCGGTGCCGTCGTCATGCTTCATCAGGTGCATGGTCAGCATGATCATCCGCGCGACCCAGAAGAAGATGATGTCGAAGCCGGTGACCAGCACATCGGTCGGGTGGAAGGTCTTCAGGGCGTCGGTCTGTTCGGGCCAGCCGAGGGTGGAGAAGGTCCACAGGCCGGAGCTGAACCAGGTATCCAGTACGTCTTCATCCTGGCGTAGCGGGGCATCGCCGAGATTATGTTTGGCGCGTACCTCGGCTTCATCGCGGCCGACGTAGACTTTGCCGGACTCGTCATACCAGGCCGGAATGCGGTGGCCCCACCAGAGCTGGCGCGAGATGCACCAGTCCTGAATGTCGCGCATCCAGGAGAAATACATGTTTTCGTACTGCTTGGGCACGAACTGGATGCGGCCATCTTCCACCGCAGCAATCGCCTGTTCGGCCAGCGGCTTGGTGGAGACATACCATTGATCGGTGAGCCAGGGCTCGATCACCACGCCGGAACGGTCGCCCTTGGGTACCTTGAGTGCGTGCGGCTCGATTTTTTCCAGCAGATCCGCAGCCTCCAGGTCGGCGACGATTCGCTTGCGCGCCTCGAACCGATCCAGGCCGGCATAGGCCTCCGGCAGGCTGGCGTCCAGGTCGGTATTGAGGCTGCCGCCGATATTGAAAATCTGCGCGCTGGCGAGAATCGCCGCATCTTTGTCGAGGATGTTGATCAGCGGCATTGCGTGACGCTTGCCGACTTCATAGTCATTGAAATCGTGGGCTGGGGTGATCTTTACACAGCCGGTACCAAACTCGGGATCGCAGTAATCGTCGCCGACAATCGGGATGCGGCGGCCAACCAGTGGCAAGTCGATAAACTTGCCAATCAGGGCCTGATAGCGCTCGTCATCGGGATTAACCGCAACAGCGGTATCGCCCAGCATGGTTTCCGGTCGCGTAGTGGCGACAATCAGATGATCCTTGCCGTCCGCGGTTTTCTCGCCATCGGCCAGCGGATAACGCAGGTGCCAGAGCGAGCCGGTCTCGTCATGGTTTTCCACTTCCAGATCGGAAATCGCCGTGTGCAAGGTCGGGTCCCAGTTAACCAGGCGCTTGCCGCGGTAGATCAGCCCATCATCATGCAAACGAACGAAGGCTTCCTTCACCGCGTTGGACAAACCCTCGTCCATGGTGAAGCGCTCGCGGCTCCAGTCTACCGAGCTGCCCAGCCGGCGGATCTGACGGGTGATATTGCCGCCGGACTCTTCCTTCCATTCCCAGACCTTGTCCAGAAACTTGTCACGGCCCAGATCATGCCGGCTCACACCCTGAGCGCCCAGCTGCCGCTCGACGACCATCTGCGTAGCAATGCCGGCGTGGTCGGTACCCGGCTGCCATAACGTATTGCGACCCTGCATGCGGCGGAAGCGAATCAACGCATCCATGATCGAGTTGTTGAAACCGTGGCCCATATGCAGGCTGCCAGTCACGTTCGGCGGCGGCAGGGCAATGGTGTAGGACTCGCCTGAGCCCTGGGGAGCGAAGTAGTTGTTCTGCTCCCAGGTCTGGTACCAGGAGGTTTCAATGGCGTTGGGCTGGTAAGTCTTGTCCATGGGTGTTCTGGGTGTCCGGATGTTGGGTGAGCGAGTGATTAGCCGCACTTGCAAGAGGGTGCGACTGTCGCGCAAACGAGCATTATAGCGGTCTGGGGCAGGTCAGGCCCAGTCTGATGCGTTATTTCATTTGTTCCTGAACCATCTGCTCAAGCTTTTCCCGCAGCCGGTTGCGCAGTTCGGCTTCTATGGTAGGAATCAGATCGTCGATCACGTCTTGCAGAATCAACTGCGCTTCGGCGTGCAGGCGAGCTTCCATGCGTAACTGCCGGGCACCGGCCTGGACGTCAGGCGGGGTGCCGAAATGCTTGGTCGAATAAACGGGTGGTGGGCTGACCAGGGTGCTGGTGTGCTGCATGCCGGGTTTGGGGGCTGGCGGGATATGGCCAGCCATCAGGCGATCCAGTTGCACCCGCTCTTCTGCGAGCCTGGCCAGTTGATCATAGGGTAAAAATGGATTGGGCTTGGGGCGTCCGGGTTGGTGCGCTGCTGCTTCGTCTTCGGCGGAGTGATGGTCAATCGGGGTAAGCGGCGCGGTCAGGTTCAGCCCTGGCGCATCGACAATCACGTCCTGCAGCAGCGGAATATCCAACTGATCGTCGGCGCTTGAGGAGTGTGCAGCCGCGCTCTGACTCTCGTCTTCCGGATGCTCGTCCAGCAGCGTACGGATGGACTCCAGATCCTTCAGGAGTCTTGAGGGTTCAGATGGGTCGCGCTGCGTCATGATTCATCCCGCTGTGCGTAACTGGTGGGTCTGCAGAGGATAGCCCCGTTCACGGTAGAAACGAAAGCGCTCACGTGCCGGAACGCGAACCGGGTCAAGTTCGATAACGATTTCAGCCAGGCGATTGAACTGGCTGAAAAACGCCGGACTCTCGTCAGCCAGGTTGATCAACAGATCGTGGTGGTCGCCGGCGTCATCGCCGCAGCCATAGACAACTTTGGCCTCAGGCTGTTCGGTGGCGCGGGCGTGGGGTAAAAAGGCATCGGCGCGAAAGCTCCAGAGCAATTCGTCCAGTGCCTGGGTCTGCTCCTCGTCGGTGCAGTGCAGATAGATTTGATGGCCCTTGTGCCAGGCTTTGTGCGCCAACCGGCAGGCGTATTCGAGTCGCTTTTGCGGTTCGCTGCTGGTCAACAGATAAAAGTCGATGCGGGTCATTGCGGTTCGCTGGATTAATGGAGCTGAGTCGCTGGCCGCGGGAAGCACCTACTGCTTCCCGCGGCCAGCTCTGGGTCAGGCTTTCACCTGGTTGAGCATATATTGAGTCAGCAGCGGTACCGGCCGGCCGGTGGCGCCTTTGTCCTTGCCGCCACTGGTCCAGGCGGTGCCTGCAATGTCCAGGTGCGCCCAGGGGTACGCCTTGGTAAAGCGCGAGAGGAAGCACGCCGCGGTAATGGTACCGGCCTTGGGGCCGCCGATATTGGCGATGTCGGCGAAGGGGCTGTCCAGCTGTTCCTGATATTCATCGAACAGCGGCAGTTGCCAGGCGCGGTCGTCGGCTTGTTGGCCGGCAGCCAGCAGTTGCTCGATCAGCGCGTCATTATTGCCCAGCAGGCCGGTGGTGTGGGCGCCAAGGGCTACCACACAGGCACCGGTCAGGGTGGCGATATCGACCACGCTGGCAGGCTTGAAGCGCTCGGCGTAGGTCAGGGCGTCGCACAATACCAGGCGTCCTTCGGCGTCAGTATTCAATACTTCAATCGTCTGACCAGACATGCTGGTGACAATATCCCCAGGCTTGGTCGCGGTGCCGCTGGGCATGTTCTCGGCAGCGACAACCAGGCACACCAGGTTGATCGGCAACTGCATGCTGACCACCGCCTTGACCACGCCGAATACGCTAGCAGCGCCACACATGTCGTATTTCATTTCGTCCATGGCAGCTGCGGGCTTGAGGCTGATGCCGCCGGTGTCAAAGGTAATGCCTTTGCCGACCAGCATGTGTGGCTTGTCTTTGGCCTTGCCACCCTGGTAGCTGAAGCGAATCAGCTTGGCGGGTTCGGCGCTACCGGCGCTTACCGAGAGCAGTGAACCCATGCCCAGGGCTTTCATGTCTTTCTCTTCGAGTACTTCAATCTCCAGCTCTTTATGCTGTTTACCCAGTGCTTTGGCTTCCTTGGCCAGATAGGTCGGCGTACAGATGTTACCTGGCAGGTTGCCCAGCGTGCGGGTCAGATCGGTACCGTCGCTGATCGCCTGACCGTGGCGTATAGCCAAGTTAAGTGCAGCTGCATCAGCTTTGTCATCCGACCACAGCAGGCATTTTTTCAGCCGTGAGGGCGTCGCTTTCTGGCTCTTGAACTGATCGAACTGATAAAGGCTTTCGCGCAGGGTTTCCACCAGTAGGCGGGTGCGCGCGTATATATCGCGGCCTTTTACTGCCAGTGCAGGTAGGGTCAGCAGCGCATCGGTGGCACCGCCTTCTTTGAGGGTGGCGGCAATTTTCTGCACCAGTTTGCGCAATGCGCGATCACCCAGCTCTTCATCTTTGCCGCGACCAATCACCAGTACGCGTTGCGCGGTGATGCCCGGCAGGCCGAACAGCATCAGGGTCTGGCCGGCCTTGCCGCTGATGTCGCCGTGCTTGATGGCAGCGCTGATCTGACCGTTGCAGGCGTCGTCCAGGGCCTTGACCGGACCGGCAAGGGTCTTCGCTTCGCTGAGGGTGACAACCAGACAGCCCGTCTTGATCGTTTCCAGTGTACCGTGCTTGACGTTGAACTCCATGGTGCTCCCCGAGACAAATGATGTGGTTTGACTGATAATACCCGCCCAGAACAAGCCTTATGCAGGGACTACCTTGCAGGACTTGAGGGGGCGCTTGCAACCAGCCGCGCTCTACCTGCATTCTGGCTTATTCCCGTGCCTTGAGCCAAGGAAGTTATCGTGATTGTGTTTCGTTATCTAAGCCGCGAGGTGTTGTTGACCCTGACTGCGGTCAGTGGCGTGCTGCTACTGATCATTATGAGCGGCCGCTTTATCAAGTACCTGGCCCAGGCTGCCGCCGGGCAATTGGACCCGAGCGTGCTGTTTCTGATCATGGGTTATCGTCTGCCCGGCTTTATGGTGCTGATTCTGCCGCTGGGCATGTTCCTGGGGATTCTGCTGGCTTACGGGCGCATGTATCTGGATAGCGAGATGACCGTGTTGTCGGTAACCGGCATCAGTGATCGCAAAATTATTGGCTACACCCAGGGCTCGGCACTGGCGGTAGCGCTGGTAGTTGGCTTTCTGAGTTTGTGGGTGGCGCCTTCAGGCGTGTTTAAAACGCAGCAACTGTTCAATGAGCAGGACGCGATGACCGAGTTTGACACTCTGGCCGCTGGGCGCTTTCAGTCATTGGGTAACGGGCAGCGGGTGACCTATGCCGGTGGGTTGTCAGCTGATCGGACGCAATTGCAGGAAGTATTCATCACCGAGCGTGCCGGTGATGTCGAGGAAGGGCGGGTTGGTGTGCTGGTAGCTGAAACCGGGCGCCAGCAGATGAATCCTGATGGCAGCCGCTACCTGATGCTTTATAACGGCTTTCGCTATGATGGCAAACCCGGCGCTGCGGATTTTCGCGCTATCCAGTACGACACCTATGGCGTGCTGTTGCCGCGCCCTGAAGTTGCTACCGAGGTCACCGACCGCGAAGCGATTCCCACCCTCGAGCTGTTCGGCCAGGCAGACATCCGCCTGCAGTCCGAACTGCAATGGCGCTTTTCACTACCGATTCTAGTCTTTGTTGTGGCCTTTTTTGCCGTGCCATTGGCGCGAGTCAACCCTCGCCAGGGACGCTTCCTCAAGCTGTTGCCGGCGGTCATGCTGTACATGGCCTACCTGGCTTTGCTGATCAGCGCTCGCAGCTGGATGGAGTCGGGCGCAGTGCCCGCCGCATTGGGCTTGTGGTGGGTACACCTGGTGTTTATCGGCGTTGGTCTGGCGCTTAATCGGGAGGCGCTGATGGCGCCGTCTTCGGCCGGGCCGGGCAAGGGAGGGCATCAGCATGCGCAAGCTTGATCGCTACATCGGCAGCACCGTACTGCTGAACATCGTGGTGGTGGCGATGATCATTCTAGGCCTGGATCTGTTGTTCGCCTTTATTGGTGAGCTGGACGATGTTGAGGGTAATTACAGCGCAATGGATGCGCTGACCTATACGCTATTTACCCTGCCCCGGCGCCTCTATGACATGTTGCCACTGGCGGCGCTGGTTGGTTGTCTTATCGGTCTGGGGACGCTGGCGAGCAACTCTGAATTGACCATCATGCGCGCAGCGGGCGTCTCCATTGCGCGCATTATTGGTGCGGTCATGAAGCCCTTGTTGGTGGTGATGCTCGCCGGGATTCTGCTTGGAGAATATGCTGCTCCGTACAGCGAAAATCTGGCAGAAAATCGCCGGGCTATCGCCCAGGGCAGTGATGGGGCATTCCAGTCGCGCGGGCTCTGGCACCGTGAAGGTGATGACTTTTTGCATATCAATGCAGTGCAGCCCGACGGTGAACTGGTGGGGGTGACGCGCTATCGCTTTGGCGAGGAGCGGCGCCTGTTGGAGGCCAGCTTTGCCAGCCGTGCCACAGTGCAAAGTGATCACTGGCTAATGCAGGACGTCGAGGCCACACGCTTTCAGGAGAACGGCAACAGTGAAGTATCGGTCAGTGCAGAAGAGCGCTGGGATGTGTTGCTCTCGGCCGAGCTGTTGCGGGTGGTGATGCTTGAGCCGGATGTGCTGTCATTGGCGGCTATCTGGCAGTATCAGGGGTATCTGGCCGAGCAGGGCTTGAATAACAGTCAGTACTGGCTGGCGTTCTGGAAAAAACTGCTCCAGCCGCTGGCTACCCTGGCGCTGGTGTTTGTGGCCATTTCCTTCGTCTTCGGCCCCTTGCGTTCGGTCACGCTGGGGCAGCGCATTTTTACCGGGGTGCTGGTTGGCTTCAGCTTCCAGATCTTGCAGGACCTGCTTGGGCCTTCAAGTCTGGTGTTCGGTTTTTCGCCGCTGATTGCGGTGTTGCTACCGATCGGGCTGCTGCTGGTGATGGGCGCCTGGCTGATGAAGCGGGCAGGGTAGAAACCTTCCGCGCCGGTTATTTTTTGTAGGTGCCCTTTGGCAAGGTAACCAGGCGCGTGCCAGAGGCTATGTCCTGCCAGGTGCGCGATTGTTTGTCCCAGAGCATCCACAGCAGACCCAGGCCGCCGCATAACCAGGCAGGCTGCGCGACCAGGAAACGAATGACCCCCTGCTTGCGGGTAATGGCATCGCCGTTGGGTTGTTCTAGCCGTATCCGCCATACCTGCATACCCAGCGTCTGCCCCTTGAGCGTCCAGAAGCTGAGATAAAACAACAGGCTGACGCCGATCAACAGCAGCCGCAGCAGGATGTCGCCATCCAGCATACCGCTGTCGGCCTGTTGCTGGACCTGCTCCGCGCCGCTGATGAGTATGCGTACACCCAGATAAGCAAAGGCGGTGACCATCCAGATGGCGATCAGCAGAAACAGGTCGTAGCCTATCGCGGCCAGACGCCGGATCAGGCCCGTGGCGGGGAAGTCGCCGACAGGTTGCAGTTGCTTGGCCTGCATGATTGCTCCAGAAAGCAGCTGTTGCCGCTTAACGCCGAGTAAGGGGGAATGTGGCAAAGCTGACGCCGGCCTGGCCGTGTTGCATCAGGGCGCGAATATTAGCGTGATCTTCACCATCTGGCGTGTTTAATACGGCCTGATAATGCTCGGCAAAGCACTGAAGTGCCTGTTGGTCGCTGAGTTGCTGATCTTTGGCCATGGCCAGAACCTTGCAGGAGCCCTGGTTTTGCTCGGCATCGTTGTGGACCGGGCCGTTGGTAAAAGCACTAGGTTGGTAGTGGTAATGCTCGGCTATAAACGCCAGCGTATCGGCGAAGCGGTACTCATCTGTGCCCAGTCGAGCCCTCAGTTGGTCGGCGGTCATCACTTCTCTGCTTTGCTTTGGGCTTGGTCGAGCGCAGCCTGTTGCTCAGGGCTGGCTTGCTTCTGGTACTTGGACTTCCACTCGGCGTAGGGCATGCCATAAATCTCTTCGCGTGCCTGGTCCAGCGACAGCTCTATATCCATGTCGTCGGCGGCGCTCTTGTACCATTTGGCCAGGCAGTTGCGGCAGAAGCCGGCTAGGGTCATCAGGTCGATGTTCTGCACATCCTTTCGGCTGCTCAGATGCCCGAGCAGAGTACGAAAGGCCGCCGCTTCAAGTTCAATGCGCTCTTGCTTGGTCATAATCAGCTCCGCTTGGTAGGGGACGTGTTCGCAGGGATGATACTGGGCCGTCGGCGCAGCGGCAATCTCGGGCTGTTATCAAGCTTCGCGGCTGTTGCTGAGTGTGACCGATACCGATTCGGCAAAGCGCAATGCATGCGGCTTGTCGACCTCGACCTCGGCATAACGCACTTGTGGATAGCTCATGACGAGATCGAGCAATTCCTGAGTCAAGCGCTCCAGCAGAGCAAAGCGGTTGTTTTCAACGTGGTTGATAATGGCTTTGGTAATGGTCCGGTAATTCAGCGCCTGTTCAATCTGGTTGCCCGCCACCGCATCACTGGCCGGATAGAGAATGCTCAGGTTTATTAGCACATCCTGCTTATTGCGGACTTCGTCGTCATTGATACCGATAAAGGTGCGCAGCATCAGATTCTTGACCCTGATGCGCGCCATACCGGGGGTCAATTGCGGCATCGGTTGCGACATTGTCAGCTACTCCGGGCGATCAGCTGGAGGAATTCCTGGCGGGTATTTACCGAATCGCGAAAGGCGCCGAGCATCACTGAACTGTGCATTGAGGAATTCTGTTTCTCCACACCGCGCATCATCATGCACATGTGCTTGGCCTCAATCACCACGGCGACACCCTTGGCATTGGTGACTGATAACAACGCATCAGCAATTTGTCGGGTCAGGTTTTCCTGAATCTGCAGGCGCCGGGCAAACATGTCGACAATCCGCGCGACCTTGGACAGGCCAATGACTTTGCCGGTAGGAATATAAGCCACATGCGCCTTGCCGATGAACGGCAGCAGGTGGTGCTCGCACAGGGAGTAAAGTTCTATGTCCTTGACGATCACCATCTCGTCATTGGTGGAGTCGAACAGGGCGCCGTTGACGATCTCTTCCAGCGACTGATCATAACCACGGCAGAGAAACTGCATGGCTTTGGCGGCCCGCAGAGGGGTACCTTTCAGACCCTCACGCTGTGGATTTTCACCCAGATTGGTCAGGATCTCTTGGTAGTTCTGGGTCAGGTTCTCTAGGCTCATCTCTGGAGTCTCGTCGTGTGTCATTTCAAATGCCTGCCGCCATTGAGGCTCAGGCTGGTTCCGGTTACGTAGTTATTGTCCAACAGGTAGCGTATCGACTGATACACGACCTCCGGGCCGGGCTCGATACCCAGCGCCGATTTCTCCAGTGCCCGCGTGCGGTAAGCCTGGTCATCCTCAGGGTTGAACATGATCAGGGCGGGGGCGATGGCGTTGACTTTCACCTTGGGTGCCAGCCGCTTGGCAAACGACAGGGTGAGATTTTCCAATCCAGCCTTGCTCGCGCAATAGGCCGCATGCCGGCTACTTCCCCGTTGAGCGGCATAGTCAGTCAGATGGATAATGTCCGTCTGACAGTCGGGGTCAAGTAACTCGGCACTGGCATTGTTGATCATCATCGGTGCCTGCATATGCAGCATGAACATGGTCTGGAACGCGTCAACGCCCGCGTCGTCGTCCAGCCATAGCGAGGCGTTGTGGATGATTGCGCGTAGCCGCGGTGCCCGGCTTTTCAGGGTCGCGATAAACGCTTCAATCCCTGGCAGCGTGGAGAAATCCGCAATCATGACTTCGATCCCCTCTAGCGGAGAGGTCAGCCATTCCTCACGCTGGTAACGACAGGTAATGATCACATGATAGCCAGCCTCGACCAGGCGCTGCGCGCAGTGCAGCCCCACGCGCTGCGCTGCTCCGGTGATCAATATGCTTTGCTGCTCATTCATGGGTGTCTCGATATCCTCGGATAGAACCTGGCAGTCCCGAGCCGGGGGTACAGCGACAACGGCTCAGGGTTGCCAGATTCTGGAAAAAACTTATACCAACGCCTAAAGATGTACAACTACGTGCAGATATTTAGCTACAAATGGACTGTATCTGCACTATCATCCATTAAAAGAGGCGTTAATTTGCGTATAACGCAGCATATTTGTACAAGTATTCCTAACCTGGGCTTTTTTACAATGCAGGACAATACACATGATACAGGGCAAAGAACTCAGGCAAACTCGGCGGGCGAACCCGACAATGACGGTGAATATTATCACGCATAGCGCTCTGGGGCGGTATGCGCTGCAGCTACACGCAGAGGGCTTGGGTCAGCAACTGCTGACAGACCATCGGGGCAGGCCGCGCTACTGGTCCGAGCTGGGCCAGATGCGCCGAGATCTGCGTGGATGGGGTTTGGCTGAGGTTCCGCTGAAGGTGATCGTGGCGCAGGATGAGGTCATCGGGCGACGCTAGTGGTGCCAATCAATCGGATTTCGTGGTCCGTACGCCGTTTTGCGGGCGGCACTGGCCAGTCGCGCAATTACTTACCGCCGGCATGGGAATGATTTTCGCCAGGAGTGGCCGCATGGCGCAGAAGCGCCTGTAACCCCATTGCCATAACGGGCGCGCCCAGCGCCATGCCAGCGGCTTGACCAGCCAGCCGAGGCCGACGGCACGGTAGCTCCAATAGGTCGCGTCGATGCCCGTGACTATCAACCCATCATCAAAACGCGCATGCAGACAATCAAGCATCTGCTCGCGCGTCAGGCCCGGCAGCGGGGCGGTGTCGTCTGTGGCGATGTCCCGCAGCTGCAGTCGACCTTGGTGGTTACGTCTCTGGAACAACTGTATTTCGCGCAGACACAGCGGGCACTGGCCGTCGTAATACAGCGTGAGAGGCCAGCATGCGAAGGAGGGCGGAGCTTTAGATGTCATGGCACAACCTGTGGCGCGCTGATGATTAGGTGTATTGGGCAATCGATGTACAGGCTTTTGCTAATGCCTAACTTCTGTACAATGGGAGCTAATCTAGCGGTCGTACACAGCATCCCACAACCGTTCCAGCACAGAACATGGACTTTCACTGTAAGTAGATATGACCACCATGACATTACCGCCAGCTTCTTCAGCACCGCCTCTGGATCTGAGTAACGAAGACCTCTATCCGATCCGTGAGGTCTCTCGGCTTACCGGCGTCAATTCGGTGACCTTGAGAGCCTGGGAGCGGCGCTATGGTCTGTTGGTGCCGCACCGCACTCCAAGCGGCCACCGGCTTTATTCCATGGCCGATATCGAGCGCGTGCGTTCGGTCATGTCATGGATTGATCGCGGCGTCGCAGTCAGCAAAGTGGCCTCCATTATCGACAGGCAGGTCAAGCCTGCTGCCGTCTCAGAGCCTGTGATTGAAGTGGGCGTTGCTGCGGCCCAAGTCGCCGCAGCGGATCTGCAGAGCTGGCAAACACGCTTGATCGAAGCAGTGAATGCCTTCGATCTGCGCGGCCTGGATCTGATCTACGGTCAGGTACAGGGCGATTTCCCCATGTCGGTGATGTTCGACGACGTTCTGCTGCCGGTATGGAGGCGCTTTCTCGACAGTGGCGAAGGGTCTGGGTTATCCGGGCAGTGGGCGTTTCTGGATGCCTACTTGCGTGGCCGGCTATTCCAGCGCTTGAGTTATCGTCGCTCAGGCTACTCGTGCGTAATGCTTGCTGGGTTGCCGGGGCCGCAAAAGGAACTGGAGATGCTGGTGGCCGCGGCTTTTATTGCCGCGGCCGAGGTCGATGTGGTTTACCTTCCTGCAGTACCGTCGATCTCTGAACTCACTGATATGGCGCAGCGCTGCGGTTGTGACGCGATCGCCCTGTATGGTGGCCGCACGATCGAAGACGATCTGCTCAAGAGCCTCAGGCGGATGGAGCAAGCGCTGGAGTGTCCGGTTGCGGTGGTCGGGGCGCTCTGTGAGGTGCAACCTGCAGAGCTACTGAGGGCGGGTATGGTGTTGTTGGGTGAGCCTGCAGAAGGTCTGAGTGCGAAAATGCGTCTGTTGCTGGCTGGTCGGCTGGAAGAATAAAAAATGCTTCTCGGTTTCTCGCACTCAAGTTATACGCTTTTACAAATACCCAGCGCTGCCGGCGCACTTTCCTGTACAAGTCTTATTTTTTAGGATAATTTTTGTATAAGTAAATGCGAGGGGCTTGGAGCATAGAGCCTCGCTGCAACTGCGCACTCCGGTAGTCGTCTTCCCCTTTGGGCTACCGGGGTTTTTTATTTGCTCAGTCTTTCGAATCCTGCAATTGCGCTTTAAGGCGGCTGATCTCGGCCTGCAGCTCTTCGACCTTCTGTTGCGCCTCAACCTGTTCGGTCACGTCTTTCTGTATACCGATGTAATACGTCAACTGGTCGGCTTCATTGAAAACCGGAGTAATGGATAGCTCGTTCCAGAACAGGCTGCCGTCCTTGCGGTAGTTGCGTATTACCTGGCGGCAGGGCACGCCGTCTTTCACCGCCTTGCGGATGGCGTCCAGGCCAGGTTGATCGCGGTCATCCTTTTGCAGAAAACGGCAATCCTGGTACAGGATGTCGTCGGTTTTGTAACCGGTCAGCGCCTCAAACGCTTTATTCACGTAAATGAGGATATTGTCGTCGCCTTCCTGTTCGGCGACACAAATGCCGTCATTCGACGCGTTGACCACAAGCTGCAGCAGTTTGGCATTGATCATTGCAACAATATTCTCCTGATATTTGACCTCATTCTATAGCATCAACCTGCGCTGTCTACCGCCTCCGGGCGCAAGAGTGGGGCATAATGGCTGCCTTTCAAAGCAGTTGGGGAGTCAGCGCATGCAGGTAGCAATACTCAGTGGTTCGGTTTTCGGTACAGCCGATATGGTCGCAGATGAGGCGGCGAGTGTGTGCTCAGGCGCCGGGTTGGACGTGGTAAGAGTCAAGCCGGCTAACGTGGACGCCATGTTGGCAGCGCAGCCAGAGAGTTTGCTGGTGTGTACGTCGACTACCGGCATGGGTGAATTGCCTGACAGTTTTATGCCGTTCTATCTGGAATTGCAGAGCCGTTTCCCGTTGCTGACCAAGATCCCATTCGGCGTGATCGCGTTGGGTGATTCCGCCTATGGCGACACCTTTTGCCAGGGTGGTGAGTTGATGCGTGAGCTGTTACTCGAGTTGCAGGCTGA
Source organism: Halopseudomonas pelagia (assembly GCF_009497895.1). Lineage (NCBI taxonomy): Bacteria > Pseudomonadati > Pseudomonadota > Gammaproteobacteria > Pseudomonadales > Pseudomonadaceae > Halopseudomonas > Halopseudomonas pelagia. The sequence goes on from NZ_CP033116.1 coordinate 1,165,464, forward strand.
GGAAGTTTTGCCCATGCTGCGCCTGGATGCCAGCGAAAGCGTCACCCCGGAAGTGGACGCGCAGCCTTGGCTGGAGCAATGGGTCAACACGCTCGCACAGCGCGCTTGATCGGCAGCCTTACACCTCGAGAGTGGTTTCCCCCGTGGCCAGCCGCGTCAGTGCAGGTTCGTCGAGTATTACAATCTGCCCATAGCGGATCTTCAACCAGCCCGCGGTTTCGAGTCGCTTGAGCAATTTGTTGATGCTTTGCCGCGAGCTGTTGAGCATCAGGCCGAGCGATTCTTGCGATAGCTGTACAGAAGGGCGGCCGCCTTCATCGTCGGTCTGGCCATAATTGTGCGCGTGCATCAGCAAGCGTTTGGCCAGACGCGATGGCAGTGGCAGCAGGGCGCTGTCTTCGAGCATGGCAAAGGAGATGCGAATGCGCCGACACAGCAAACGCATGAACAGAGGGTAGAGTTCTGGCCGTCGATCCAGCATCTGCTGAAAACCTTTGCGCGGGATCAGCAGCAATTCAGTGGGGCCGCTGGCATGCGTGTCATGCGAGCGTGGCAGCCCGTCGAATAGAGAGATCTCGCCAAACCAGCTGCCAGGGCTCAATACAGCCAACACCGCTTCACGGCCATCCGGGCCGATATTGCTGATACGCGCGGCGCCGCTGATGACGCCATACAAGCCGTCGGGCTCATCATCCTTGGCATAGACGCACTCGCCATCGTCCAACTGACGGATTCTTGCCAGCGCGAGCATTTCTTCCAGGCAGTATTCCGGGAGCTCATTGAACCAGCGATTGTTCTGCAGCAGCTTGGATAGTTTGCCGTCATCCACTGATGCGGCGACTGTAACCTGCTTGACAGTCCGCTTTGCTGTCACCGTCTAGACTCTCTCTTATATTGAACGTCCCATAGTATGCCGCAACTGGCTAGGGATGTGACAAGCATTGGGCGCCTGGTGCAGCTCCCATATTTTATCTCATACAAGAGGACAAAGCCGATGAACGCATTTCAGTCGTTGCCAGTGGTTAATCTGCAGGATCAAGTCAGCGCTGAAGAGTGGCAGACACGAGTTGATCTGGCCGCCTGCTATCGTTTGATTGCGATGTACGGCTGGGATGACGTGGTCTTCACCCACGTATCAGCCAAAATCCCTGGCACCGAACATTTTCTGATCAACCCTTACGGTTTGATGTTCGAGGAGATGACTGCGTCCAATCTGGTCAAGATCGATCTGCAGGGTAACAAGCTGTCGGATACGCCCTACGATATCAATCCAGCCGGTTTCACCATTCACAGCGCCGTGCACGAAGTCCGTCATGATGCCGGCTGTGTGCTGCATACGCATACCGCGGATGGTGTCGGTGTTTCTGCGCAGAAAAATGGCATTCTGCCGATTTCCCAGCAATCGATTTTCGTATTGAGCAGCCTGGCCTATCACGATTACGAAGGTGTGGCGCTGAATGATGAAGAAAAGGCACGGCTGCAGGCAGACCTAGGCAACGCAAATAATATGGTTCTGCGAAATCACGGCCTGATGACCTGTGGCAAGTCAGTCGCCGAAGCCTTTCTGACCATGTACACGTTGCAACGTTGCTGTGAGATTCAGGTCAGTGCCCAGGCTGGCGGCGGTGACCTGATTCCGATCCCGCAGCAGATCCTTGATGGCGCCCGCGAGAGCATGCGCAAGGTCACCAAGGGTGCTGGCGCCAATCTGGCCTGGCCGGCGTTGCTGCGCAAGTTGCAGCGCGTCAACCCCGGCTTCGATCAGTGAAAGCCTAACGGCTTAGTTGCTCTCCTCGCGCAAGAACACCAGCTTGTCATCTGATGAGCTGGCTGCATCAAAGCGGTAGCCGTCCAGGTCGAAGTTTTTCAACTGTTCGGGATCGGTAATGCGTTCCTTGATCACGTAGCGCGCCATCAGGCCGCGGGCCTTCTTGGCGTAGAAGCTGATGATCTTGTACTGGCCGTTTTTCTGATCCTTGAATACGGTATCGATCACTCGCGCCTTCAATGCCTTGGGTTTTACCGCGCCAAAGTACTCCTGAGAAGCCAGATTCAACAGGACATCGTCGCCCTGTTTCTTCAGGTCCTTGTTCAGCCACTCGCTGATGTGTTCGCCCCAGAAACTGTACAGATCCTTGCCGCGCGGGTTGGCCAATTTGGTACCCATTTCCAGGCGGTAGGGCTGCATCATGTCCAGCGGACGCAGCAGGCCGTATAAGCCTGACAACATGCGCAGATGCTGCTGGGCAAAGGCAAAGTCTTCCTCGGTAAAATCTTCCGCCGCCAATCCGGTATACACGTCACCCTTGAAGGCGAGTAACGCCTGCTTGCTGTTGGCCTTGGTAAATCGGCCGCTCCAGCTGCCATAGCGGGCCACGTTCAAGCTGGCCAGCTTGTCGGACAGCGACATCAGCTCGGCGATATCCTGCGGCGACTTTTCCTGGAGAATGTCGATCAGCTCGCGGCTGTGTTCGAGAAAACGCGGCTTGGTATGGGTGCTGGTGACCGGGGGTGTTTCGTAATCAAGGGTTTTGGCGGGCGAGATAACCAACAGCATAAAAAACCTCCGTATATGACTGGAGGCTATTATGCCGGATTGCCCTTAGCTGTGCTCTGCATTGGCTTGATAGGCGTTGGTAATAGCGGCAAGCGGCAAGCCCCAAGCTACAAGAGGAAAAAATAAAGCCCCTGGTTTTCCTGGTCACTGAAGTTTGACGCAGGAACGCCAGGGGACACTATCTTTGGCTTGCAGCTTGCAGCTCCTAAAGGTGCGTTTCTGCGTATTCCGCCAGTATCGAGCGGGGTACGCCCTGCAGGTGGATATGTACGCCGTGGGGGAAGTCCTTGAAGCATTCGGTCAGGTAGGTCAGGCCTGAACTGGTGGCATTCAGGTAGGGGGTATCGATCTGCGCCAGGTTGCCCAGGCAGACCACTTTCGAGCCGCTACCGGCACGGGTGATGATCGTCTTGATCTGGTGCGGGGTCAGGTTCTGGCTCTCGTCGATCAGGATAAAACTCTGCTGGAAGCTGCGCCCGCGGATGTAGTTGAGCGACTTGAACTGCAAGGGAACGCGGTCGAGTATGTAGTCCACGCTGCCGTGGGTACACTCGTCATCCATATGCAGAGCTTCGAGGTTATCAGTTATAGCGCCGAGCCAGGGCTCCATCTTTTCCGCTTCGGTACCGGGCAGAAAGCCTATATCTTCATCCAGCCCCTGCGTACTGCGGGTGGCGATGATACGTCGGTAGGTCTTGCTGACCATGGTCTGTTCGATGGCCGCTGCCAGCGCCAGAATGGTTTTACCGGATCCGGCCGCGCCGGTCAGGTTGACCAGATGAATGTCTGGATCGAGCAGGGCATACATGGCCAGCGCCTGAAATACGTCCCTTGGCCGTAAGCCCCAGGCCTCCTGATGCATCAGCTGCTCCTGATGCAAATCGCGCAGGCTCATATGGTCGCCCTGAATCGATTTCACCCAGCCGATAAAGCCCTGATCATCGATGATGAAATCGTTGATATGCAAGGCTGGCACGTTGTCGATCAACTGCACGTCGTGCACGGTCTTGCCCAGGCGTTGATGGGTTTCCACGCGCTTGACGCGGTCCCAGAAGGATCCTTCAACCTGATGGTATCCGCGGGCTAACAGAGAGATATCATCGAGTAGCTGATCGGTTTGATAGTCCTCGGCATCGATGCCGCAGGCGCGCGCCTTCAGGCGCATGTTGATATCTTTGGATACCAGCACCACGCGAGAATCGGGATGTTTGTGCTGCAATTGGCAGAGCTGGTTGATGATCTTGTTGTCGTTCAGATCGTTGGGCAGGCAGTGTGCCGGAATCGGTGTCTTGTCCATCAGAATGGCCAGAGTGCCATTCGGACCCAGCTTGCCTCGCTGGATCGGCACGCCTTTTTCTACCTGGTCAGGGGGAGCATCGGCGAGGGTCTTGTCTATCAATCTGATGGCCTGGCGACAATCAGCGGCAGTGCTGGCTTTACCTGATTTGAGTTTGTCGAGTTCTTCCAGAACGGTCATCGGGATGATGACGTGGTGTTCTTCAAAGTTCAGCAGAGCGTTGGGATCGTGGATGAGGACGTTGGTGTCGAGAACATAGAAGGTATGTCGTGTCGGTCCGCACGCTTCCATATGCAATTACCTCGCAAGTGCCATTTTACGAGACTGTATCAGGCGCTTGAGCTGCGCCTGGCAGTCCGCGGGCCGACTCGATAGGCCATCAGGTATCAGAGGATCACCTTGAGGATTCGGTCGGTTGACCGATATATAGCGCAGTTCAAATGACCTTCACAAGCGCAAAAAAGCCAAACTGGAAATAAATATTGCAGGCGACGAACGGGGATGTTCAGGGGCCAAAAAACCACGTTATAGTCATTGGCCCGGTGAGATGAAAAACGCTGTTAGCGCCGGTTTCCCCGCTGTCCGTCACGTCCACTTGCGCGTTTCTTGTTGGCTGCCGCCGCTGCGGCCTGCTCGGCTTCGTTGGCATCGCTGGCGGCTTTCTCGTCGGCGCTCTGGTGGCGCTGAGGCAGGGCTTTGAGTAGATGCATTTCCGGCGGAATACATACCAGCTTATTGCCCAATAGCGCTTCAATGGGCGGAATCTGGAATGCATCATCCTCGCAGGCAAAACTGATAGACGTACCTTTGGCGCCGGCTCGGCCAGTGCGGCCAATGCGGTGTACGTAATCTTCAGGGTCATCCGGCAAGGTGTAATTGATCACATGACTGATGCCGTCGACGTGAATGCCTCGGCCGGCCACGTCCGTAGCAACCAGCACGCGCAGGCTGCCATCCTTGAAACTGTCCAGGGTGCGCACGCGCTTTTGCTGTGGCACATCACCGGACAATTGGGCGGCATTGATGCCATCGCGTACCAGCCTTTCCTGAATGCGGCGAACCTGATCCTTGCGATTGGCGAACACCATGACTCGGGTCAGATCGAGTTGGGTGATCAGGTTGTACAGCAGCTTGTACTTGTCGCTGCCGGTCACGGCGTACACCTGCTGATCGACGTTCTCCGAGGCGGCACGCTCTGGCTCAATCTCGACGATGGCCGGATCCTGGGTCCATTGCTGGGACAGGTTCATCACGTCGTCGCTGAAGGTGGCTGAGAACAGCAGCGTCTGGCGGTCACCCTTGCGCGGGGTCTGGCGGATGATCTGCCGTACTTGCGGAATAAAGCCCATATCCAGCATGCGGTCGGCCTCATCCAGGATCAATACCTCGATCAGATCCAGATGCACTTCACCGCGGTTGCAGAAGTCCAGCAGACGGCCCGGGGTGGCCACCAGAATGTCGCAATGCTGCTTTTCCAGCTGCTTGATCTGTTTGTCGAAATCCATGCCGCCGACAAAAGCCATCACGTTTAACGGGCAATGCTTGGTCAGGCCTACTGCATCGTTGGCAATCTGCATCACCAGTTCGCGGGTCGGCGCGATGATCAGCGCACGCGGCTCGCCCATAAAGCGCTCATCCGGCGGGGGCGTTTCCAGCAGTTGAGTGATGGTCGAGATCAGAAACGCAGCTGTTTTGCCGGTACCGGTCTGTGCCCGGCCGATGGCATCCTGGCCCTTGAGCGTGCTGCCCAGTACCTGTGCCTGAATCGGTGTGCAGTAACTGAAGCCCTGATCCTGAATCGCGCGCATCAGGCTGTCGGGCAGGTCGAAATCATGAAAGCGGGTTTTGCCTTCGGCCGGCTCGACTGAGAAGTCCTCGCGTGCCCAGGGTGTAATGGGCTCAACCGGTGGCGCCGCTGGCTTGTCTTTGCGCGGTCGCTGTTTGCCAGCCAAGCGGCCATTGGCAGTATTGTTGGCAACGGTATTTGCGGCAACAGACGGGCTTTTTCTTGCGTCAGCGGCAGAGCTAGTACGAGGGCTAGATGTGGCAGGCTGCGGCTGGGCTTGAGGCTTGTCTTGCGGCTTGAACAGACTCTTCAGTGCTTTGAGCACAGGCATCTCTCAGTGTGGGCAAATGGATATTCACCCAGCAGTGTACTGCAACGTTTTGTATTCGCGAAGCCCTGGCCGGTTAATTTTTGACCAATCCGGCCGGGGCATTCGGATTACAGTGCCAGGCGGGTGACCAACCACTGCCGAATGTCGGCAATCTGTGCTGGGCAGACTTCGTGGCCCATCGGGTAGTCATGCCATTCAACCTGATGGCCAGCGGCTTCCAGCACGTCATGTGCCTGGCGGCCCAGAGTGGTTTTGACCATCTCGTCGTTCAAACCGTGAGCGCAGAACACCGCCAGCGGTCGTGCGGTTTTACCCTCGACCAGGGTGTCCAGAGTGGGGCCGTAGGTAGACAAAGCCATGACGCCGCCCAGAGTCAGATCACTTTGCATCGCAGCATGCAAGACCACGGCGCCGCCCTGGGAAAAGCCGGCAAGGATGATGTGTTCTGCCGGCACGCCGGCGGCAATCTGCTGGTTAACCAGGCTCAGAACCGTGTCCGCCGATTCCTGCATTTGTTCGTGGCTGATCGCCCGCGCGGGAGCCATGCCCAGGATGTCGTACCAACTGGGCATCGGGAAACCACCATTGATGGTGACCGGCCGCGTTGGCGCCTGGGGAAAAATAAAGCGAATGCCGTGATCATCTGGCAGATCCAGGGCATCGACTACCGGAACAAAGTCGAAACGGTCGGCGCCCAGACCGTGCAGCCAGATAACGCAGTGGCGGGTCGTGGTAGAGGGTTCGATGACATGCGGCTGTGACATGAGTAATTCCTTGTGGGGAAACGGACTGGGATACGCACTCAGGCGCGCGACATGAATTTCCCGGTTTCGGTATTGATGCGCAGTGTCTCGCCCGTTTCCAGATATTCAGGGATCTGAATTTCCAGGCCGGTAGCGAAACGAGCCGTCTTGGTTCGGGCGCTGGCGGAGGAGCCTTTAATCGCCGGCGGTGTTTCTTCGATGGGCATTTCCACTACCGCGGGTAACTCCACGCCAACCAGGTTGCCCTCGACAATCAGGCCGTACAGACCGGCGATACCGTCGTGCAGGTAAGGAATCTGATCTTCCAGCTGCTCTGCCGTCAGGGTGTACTGGCTGAAGTCCTCATTGTCCATAAAGGTGTAGCCGTCAGCGTCGAGATAGAGAAACTGCACAGCGCGCTTCTGAAAGTCGATAGAGGCGAGCATGTCATCGCCGGTCAGGCTCTGGTCCAACTTCTGCTTGGTCTGCACATGGTTGAAACGCACCTTGTACAGGGTCGTACCGCTGCGCGACGAAGGGCTTTTCACTTCGATATGCGAGACGATGTACGGCTGGCTGTTGATCTGGACGATCTGGCCTTTTTTCAGTTCGGCGGCTCTGGGCATGGAACGGCATACTCGGGTGGAAGTTGAAGAGGGATATTGTGCGGGTATTTGTATGAAGGCATCAAGCGCCGGGGGTGGGGCCCCGGCGCAGCGGATCAACGGTGTTTTAGAGCGACGCGGGGCTATCAGGCTGGGGTGATTCAGGCTCTGGAGGCTTTTCGTCGAGCAATTGGCTGAGTACCTTTTTTTCAACTCCTGAGCTGGTGCGCAGATTGATATCCAGTTGGCGGAAGGCGATCTCAATGCCATTCTCCTCGAACAAGCGGTCAATTTCCCGGTTGATTTCATCGATGGCCATATTCCGGTCAATCAGCTCGCGCACGTGAATGCGCAATTCATGCTCAAGCGTGGAGTCACTGAAGTTGAGAAACAACACCAGCGGCTCGGGGTCCTTCAGTACCCGGGGGTTGCTGGTGGCCGCCTGCATCATCAGTTCCTTGGTTTTTGCCAGGTCAGAGCCGTAGGCCACGCCGACCTTGATGATCACCCGGGTAATGGTATCCGAGAGCGACCAGTTGATCAGGTGGTCGGTCACGAAGGTCTTGTTCGGAACGATGATTTCCTTGCGGTCAAAGTCGGTGATGGTAGTGGCGCGAATACGTATGCGATTGACGGTGCCGGACAGCTCCCCGATGGTCACCACATCGCCGATACGGATAGGCTTTTCAAACAGGATGATCAGACCGGACACGAAGTTGGCGAAAATTTCCTGGAGGCCGAAACCCAGGCCGACACTGAGCGCCGCTACCAGCCATTGGAGCTTGTCCCAACTGACCCCAAGTGCGGACAGACCGCTGATAACACCGATACTGACGATGATGTAGCTAAGCAACGTGGTTATGGCGTAGCTGCTGCCCTGTTCCAGCTTCATGCGCGACAGCACCAGAATCTCCAGTAGGCCGGGCAGGTTGCGCGCCAGCGTCACGGTGAAGACCACTATCAGCAGCGCTCCCAGTACGTCTCCGGCGGTCATCGCTGTGGTAGACGGATTTTCCGGTGTACCGCTGGCGTACTCCCACAGGGTGACCGACTCCAGATAATAGGCCGCACTGATCAGATCGGACCAGACGAAATAGACCAAAATGCCAAACAGCACGAGAATACCCAGTTTGGTCAGGCGCAAGGACTGCTGGTTGATCTGCTGAATATCCATCTCGGGGATTTCGATCCCGGCTTCGTTCTCCTGGCCTTCACGGTTCTGCGCAGCTTCGCGCTTGGCCATCGCCCGTTGATAGGCCAGCCGGCGGCCGGCGACGCTCAGATTGCGGACTACGGTGCCCTCGACCAGCATCCACAGCACAATCAGGTACAGCGTATCGATAAAGCGGTCGGCGAGTTTTGTCGAGGTGTAGTGATAGCCCCAATAGGTCATGCCCGCCAGCGCCAGTGGTGTCAGCGTCAGTACCAGCATGGCGGTGAAGTGCAGCACGCGGGAGTTGTACAGCGGCTCGCTGCGCCACATCATCCGCCCCAGCAAACCGGACAGCACCAGCATGCCGGTCATCATCAGCAATCGGCCGATGACGTCGTTGGTCTGCTGCTCGGGTACTTCTGCATTCAGGCTGATGATCAGCACCACGGGCAGGGTGATCCAGGCAAGGTTGCGAGTCAGCCGATGCAGCCGGTGCACCAGCCTGGCTTCCCAGCGGAAATGCCGCACAGCGATGCCCTTCGGGTCCAGCACCCGATACAGCAAATGCAGAACGAACCAGGCTACCGACAGCTTCAGAAGGGCCGCACCGATGACCGGCATACCGGCATCTTCGCTACGCCCCAGCAGCGTGCCCAGTGCCGCCAGTACCACGGGCACCGGCAGCACGTTCAATGCACTGAGCGCAATGGCCTTGGGCGTATGGTAGACAGTATCGCGACGGAAGTGGCCGACATCCTCATTCAGGGTAAACAGCCGTTGCTTGATCCTTTTCCTGTATGCGGTATGCACCACTACCAGCAGTGCGAGCACTAGCAGCCAGGGCCATTTTTCCTCCAGCGCGACGAACGCATGCCTGGCCTGTGTTGCCAGTTGCATATCGCTCACCTGCTGCTGGGCCTGCTCGGCAAATGAAGTGACCCAGGCACGGTCTATCCGTCGGTTGCTGGCAACCCAGAACAGCTGGTCGTCAATGGTGCGTCTGAGGTCACCGCTCAGCTGCTGCAACTGGCGCTGATTGATCTGCAGCGTGATGGCCTGGCTGAGCAGAGTATTGATGTTGTTGCTGAGCTGGTCGACCAGATTGGTACGGCTTTCGATCACCAGCTGCATATCGTCCCGCAGGTTGTCCCGCAGGTCTTCGGGTAACCGGCCGAGCAATTCATCCAGATAGACCTGGGGTCTGCCGAGTTCGTCGCGCAGGCTGGTGAGTTCAAACTGGCGCAAGCGCAAATCGGCGATCTGGTCGGCGACGCTGGCGTCCAGCCGCACATTGGGTAGAGCGCGCTTTTGCTGATGGAGTATTCGCGATAGCAACACACTGCCTTCCAGTACGTCTATCTGCTGCTCCAAGGCGCGGTCGATCTGGGTCATGCTTTCGATCTGTTGCAACGTTTGGATGTTCTTGCTGGTCAGCTCGCCGACCCGCGTGGTCGCGGCAAGCAGTTCTTCACTCAGGCGTTGGTTGAGGCCGCCTTGTTCGCGCAACAGTTCGTTTTCGGTGGTTTCCAGGGCTTCTGTCGCTTCGCTGACCGTCTGTTCAGACTGGCTGCGACGCTTCTCATTGATCACCTCTTGAAGGATGCCCACCTCGCGCTCGATATCATCAATCTGCTGTTTGAGCAGATCGCGTTTCTGCGTGGCCAGGTCCTGCAGAACGCTATTGGCGTTCAGTTGCCGACGCATAAAGCGATTAGTCAGTTGCAGACTTTCCTGCTCGGCGGTGAGCATGCGCAGGTTGGCCTGGTTGATGCGCGTGTCCGGTTGCCGCTGCAATATGCGGATCTGCTCGACAATCGCCTGCTCACGGGTCTGGTTGGCCGACACTTGTGCCTGGGTGCGTTCCGGTCGCGTCTGGGCGGCGATAAGGTCGCTATTGACGCTGGTCAGGTCATTTTGCCAGGTGAACATCTGGCCGACCTTTTCGCCGAGCAGATCTTCCAGCGATTCAAGGTTCTGGCTGGCAAACTGGCGACGTATGCTTTCGGAATCCTGTGCACGCAGATTCTCCATTTGCTGGCGGGCCGCACGTATCCGCTCCGGAGCGCGCTGTAGCTCCTCTTCCAGTTTTGTGGTGTCTTCGGCGAGTTTCTGAGTGCGCTCAAGGTAGGTCAGGGTGTTCTGGTAGGCTTCCTGGAACTCGCGCTTTTCCGCATCCGGCTGCGTACTCTCGGCGAGTGTGGTGATCTCGGTCTGCAGGGATTCGATAGATTGTTCGATTTCCGACTGGGCCAGGGCATGACCGGCCAGAGCCCATTGACCCAGTAACAGGGCACTGCACAACAGTTTGAAAAAACGCGACATGAAGAGTTTCCAGAATGATCCTGTGCGAAAGGTTAGTCCTACGCGCAGAGATTGGGAAGCAGCTTCAGCAGGTCCTTCGGCAAACATACGCGAGGATATAAAAAAACCGCCCCTGGGGGCGGTTTCTGTGGCGTGCAGCCAAGGCGCCGGATCGGATCAGAACCAGTCGTTCTGCATCTCCAGGCAGGTGGCGTCGCGATTTTCCAGAATGCTCAACGCGTGGTGACAAGCCGGTACTTCCCAGGTCAGGAAGAAACGCGCAGCCTGCAACTTGCCGCGATAGAAGTCCGCGTCGCTGGCCTTGCCGTCGGCCAGTCCGCGTTCGGCACAGACTGCCTGTTCCAACCAGCGCCAGCCGATGACCATATGCCCGAAGGTATTCAGGTACAGCGCCGAGTTGGCCAATGCCTGGTTGATCTTGCCCTGACCCATATCGCCCAGCAGCGCCATGGTGACCTTGCCGAGATGCGCGTGCAATTTTTCCAACGGCTCTCGCAGTGCGGTCAGCGAATCGTACTCACTGGCGCGGGCGCAAGTAGCTTGAATCAGGCCGGACAGTTGTTTGAGCGCGGCGCCGTTGTTCATCGCCACCTTGCGGCCCAGCAGGTCCAGAGACTGAATGCCGTGGGTGCCTTCGTGGATCGGGTTCAGACGGTTATCACGGTAGTACTGCTCAACCGGATACTCGCGGGTATAACCGGCACCGCCAAGAATCTGAATCGCGTGCTCGTTGGCCTTGAGGCAAAACTCCGACGGCCAGGATTTGACGATGGGCGTCAGCAGATCCAGCAGTTCCAGCGCAGTGCGGCGCTGCTCCTCGGTCTCCAGAGTTTCGGTGTCGTCGAACAGGCGGGCGGCATACAAACCCAGGTCAAAGGCGCCTTCCACGTAGGCCTTCTGCGTCAGCAACAGACGTTTTATATCGGTGTGTTCGACGATCGCGACCTGGGCGGAGCTGGGGTCCTTGCCATCTGGCAGGCGGCCCTGTGGTCGATCGCGGGCGTATTCCAGCGAGTACAGGTAGCCGGCGTAGCCGAGCATGGTTGCGCCCATACCGACGCCGATACGTGCTTCGTTCATCATCTGGAACATATAGCTCAAACCCTGATGCGGCTTGCCCACCAGGTAACCTACGCACTCGCCTTTCTCGCCAAAGTTCAGCGCGGTCGATGTCGTACCGCGCCAGCCCATCTTGTGGAACAGGCCTGCGAGGGCGACGTCATTGCGTGCGCCGACACTGCCGTCATCATTGACCAGGAACTTGGGCACGATAAACAGCGAGATGCCTTTGACGCCCGGAGGGGCGTCGGGCAGCTTGGCCAGGACCATGTGAACGATGTTGTCTGACAGCGGGTGATCGCCGCCGGAGATATAGACCTTGTTGCCTTTCAGGCGGTAACTGCCATCTTCAGCGGGTTCTGCCTTGGTGCGGATATCCGACAGGGACGAGCCAGCGTGCGGCTCGGTCAGCGCCATGGTGCCGAAGAAGCGGCCGTCGATCATCGGCTGCAGGAAGCGTTGCTTCTGCTCGTCATTACCGAAAGCTTCAATCAGGTTGGCTGCACCCATGGTCAGCATCGCGTAGGAAGAGGTCGCGGCATTGGCAGACTGGAAATGCGCAAAGCAGGCTTGCGACAGCAGGTTGGGCATCTGCATGCCGCCCTGCTCGAAAGTGCGCGTGGCGTTCAGAAAACCGGCTTCCAGGAAGGCATCGACCGCTGGCTTGATCTCCGGAATCAGCTCGGCCGCACCATCCACGTACTTGGGCTCGTTTTCGTCGCTTTTGCGGTTGTGCGGAGCGAAATACTTGTCCGCGATGGTGCGTGCAGTGCCAATCGCCGCGTCGAACGTTTCACGGTTATGGTCAGCGAAGCGTGGTCGCTGGGTCAGACCTTCGGCATCTAGCACTTCGTACAGTTCGAAGGCCAGATTGCGGGAGTCGAGGAGTGTGTCGGTCATGCTCGTTGCCTCTCAAAAAAGATGCGTTGCAGTGTATTCAGTCAAAAGGTGACTGGGAACGGCCATTGATATCTCTTATACGGCCTGATCAGAACAATCGGAGCAGCGGCTCATCCAGCGCTGCGCGCTGTTCGCGCAGTGTCAGTACTTGATCGGCCCAGTAGCGCTCACTGGCAAACCAGGGGAAGTGCCGAGGGAACGCCGGATCGTCCCAGCGGCGGGCCAGCCAGGCGCTGTAATGCACCAGGCGCAGCGTGCGCAGGGATTCGATCAGCGCCAGTTGCCGTGGATCGAAATCATAAAACTCATTATAGCCCTCCACCAGCTCGGCCAACTGCCCCTGGCGTTGGTTGTGATCGCCGGACAGCATCATCCACAGATCCTGGATGGCTGGACCCTGACGGCAATCGTCCATATCCACCATATACAGGCTCTCGTCGCGCCAGAGCAGATTGCCGACATGCAGATCGCCATGCAGACGAATGGTGGAATAGGGATTGGCCTGCATGCGCTGATCGATCACCTGCATCAGATCATCGGCCACGGAGAAATACGCCGGGCGCAGATTTTCCGGGACTATGCCCGATTCGCGCAGCCAGGCCAGGCTGTCATGGCCGAAATTCTGCACTGTCAGTGTCGGCCGGTGCTTGAACGGCTTCATCGCACCTACCGCATGCAGGCGGCCGAGCAGGCGGCCGAGCATCAATAAATGATCAGGATTATCCAGCTCGGGCGCGCGACCGCCAAAGCGCTTGAACAGGCTGAAGCGAAAGCCGGCGAATTCGAACAAGGTGCGGCCGTCGATCTGCATCGGCGGGATAACCGGAATATCGCGGTCGGCCAGCTCCAGCGAATACTCATGTTCTTCGAGAATGGCTTCATCGCTCCAGCGGTCCGGGCGATAGAACTTGGCGATCAGGGGTTGTTCGCCTTCAATGCCAATTTGAAACACGCGGTTCTCGTAGCTGTTCAGCGTCAGAGTGCGGGCATCGCTGAGAAACCCCAGCGATTCCACCGCATCCAGCACGGTGTCAGGGGTAAGCAGGGCAAAAGGATGTTGCGAGTCCATGGTAGCTCCGCCAGACCGAATTAGGCTGCCATGGTGTCACATCCCGGCACACTCGGGTAACGGCGCAATGTAACTGACTGTAGTAACAGCGGTATTCCCGGTCCCTTTTATCGCGGCAAATAACCCTTCAGACACTAAGGCGTTCTGGCTACGCACCAGACGCTCACGCTGTGCGCGCCAGCCTGCAGCAATGTGTGAGCGGCCTCGTCGGCGGTGGCGCCAGTAGTCAACACATCATCAATCAGCGCCAGATGCAGGCCAGCCACCTTGTCGGGCGAGGAACAGGCGAAGGCACCCTTGAGGTTGTGTTTTCGCTGTTGCGCGGTAAGGCCTTGCTGGGTGTGGGTAGCTTGCACCCGTTTGAGCGTCGAACTCAGCAAGGGGCAGGCTAATGCACGGGCTACGGGTCGGGCCAACTCCAGGGCCTGATTGAAGCCGCGTTGCGCCTGGCGTTGGCGATACAACGGCATGGGGATCAGCGCGTCGGGCAAAGCGTGCTGCTGTTCCTGATACATATAGGTGACGTAATCCGTTAACAGGTGCGCGAGAAGGCGACCGTAAATCAGTTGGTTGTGGTACTTGAAGGCGGGCACCAGACTATCCAGTGGGAAACGGTAGAGAAACGGACAGATCACCTGCGAGTAAGCCGGGGGATGCTGTTGGCACTTCCCGCAGAGCTGGCCGGCAAAGGGCAGCGGCAGGGCACATTGGCGGCAGCGTGTACCGAGCCAGGGCAGATCACGCCTGCAGGGCTCACACAGCCCTTGTTGAACAGAGGCGCGATGACGAGTTGAGTCGCCACTCAGGCATAAAAGACAATGGCTGGATTGGTTGTTATTTAGCCAGTTGTAAAGCTTGGCGATTTGCAATGGTTGACAGCCTCCCTGCCGTCGCTATCATGCGTGCATAGCTTAAATATAGATGGTTGTTCATCCCTATTTCAGGATTCTATTCATGACAGTTTCATCCTTGACCACCTCAGTCACCCGTCATAACTGGAAGCCAGCCGAAGTGCTGGCGCTCTTTCGCCAGCCCTTCAATGATCTGATGTTCCAGGCACAAACCGTACACCGCCAGCACTTCGATGCCAACCGGGTACAGGTCTCCACATTGTTGTCGATCAAGACCGGTGCCTGTCCGGAAGACTGCAAGTACTGTCCGCAGTCGGGTCACTACAACACCGGGCTGGAGAAGGAAAAGCTGCTGGAAGTCCAGAAGGTCCTGGATGAAGCCGTTGCTGCCAAAGCCATTGGCGCCACCCGCTTCTGTATGGGCGCGGCCTGGAAGCATCCGTCCGACAAGGACATGCCCTATGTGCTGGAAATGGTCAAAGGCGTGCGCAAGCTTGGCCTGGAGACCTGCATGACGCTGGGGAAGTTGACCAAGGAACAGACGCGCGAGCTGGCTGAAGCCGGGTTGGATTACTACAACCACAATCTGGACACCTCTCCGGAGTTCTACGGCAACATCATTACCACCCGCACCTTCGGTGACCGCCTGGAGACCCTGTCTTACGTGCGCGACGCCGGCATGAAGATCTGTTCGGGCGGTATTCTCGGCATGGGTGAGTCGCTGGAAGACCGCGCCGGCCTGCTGATCCAGCTGGCGAATCTGCCTGAGCATCCGGAAAGCGTGCCGATCAACATGCTGGTCAAGGTCAAGGGCACCCCACTGGAAAACGAAGCCGATGTAGATCCCTTTGATTTCATTCGCACGCTGGCCGTGGCACGCATCATGATGCCCAAATCCCACGTGCGCCTGTCCGCTGGTCGTGAACAGATGAACGAACAAACCCAGGCCCTGGCGTTCTTCGCTGGTGCCAATTCGATCTTCTACGGCGATCGTCTGCTGACCACGTCCAACCCGCAGGCCGAGAAGGACATGCGTCTGTTCGACCGCCTGGGCATCAAGCCTGAAGAGCGTGAAGAGCATGACGACGAAGTTCATCAGGCGGCCATCGAGCAGGCGCTGGTGGAACAACGCGATAGTGAAATGTTCGTGAATGCGGCGGGCTGATTAACCGCAGCAGCAAGCTTTCAGCGACGAGCGGCAAGCCGCGGGTGCCTTCAACACCCTCGGCCTGTCATCTTCTCAATCGGTAATATGCGCCGCCAGCTTCAAGCTGGCGGCTAGCAGTTGCGTGAGCCCTATGTCCTTCAATCTGTCATCCCGTCTCGCTGAGCGCCGTGCGGCTCATTTGTACCGGCAGCGCCCGCTGCTGGAGTCACCTCAGGGCGTGCGCGTGGTGGTGGATGGTCAGCCGCTGCTGGCGTTCTGCAATAACGACTACCTCGGCCTGGCCAGTCATCCGGCGGTGATCGAAGCCTTTGCCGAGGGCGCGCGTCGCTGGGGTGTGGGCGGTGGTGCCTCGCATCTGGTGGTCGGCCACAGCCAGCCGCATCATGAACTGGAAGAGGCGCTGGCCGAGTTTACCGGCCGGCCGCGAGCGTTACTCATGTCCAGCGGCTATATGGCCAACCTGGGTGCAGTCACCGCCTTAGCGGGGCAGGGCGATACGGTACTGGAAGACCGGCTCAATCATGCGTCATTGCTGGATGCCGGCCTGCTCAGCGGTGCACGGTTTTCGCGCTATCTGCATAACGATGTGAACAGCCTTGCCGGTCGGCTCGACAAATCGCAAGGCAATACCCTGGTTGTCACCGACGGCGTATTCAGCATGGACGGTGACCTGGCGGAGCTGCCAGGTGTGTGTGCGACCGCTGCCGAGCGGGGGGCCTGGGTGATGGTCGATGACGCGCACGGCTTTGGCTGTCTTGGCAACAATGGCGGCGGGATTGTCGAGCATTTCGGCCTCAGTGTGGAGCAGGTGCCGGTATTGATCGGCACCCTGGGCAAAGCTTTCGGTACTGCTGGCGCCTTTGTGGCGGGCAGTGAAGAGTTGATCGAGACGCTTATTCAGTTCGCCCGACCCTATATTTACACCACCAGTCAGCCGCCGGCAGTTGCCTGCGCCACGTTGCGCAGCCTGCAATTGCTTCAGGGTGAACATTGGCGCCGGGAGCGGCTGGCGCAATTGATTGCGCAGTTCCGCATTGGTGTGGCGGATATCGGCCTGGAACTGATGAACAGCCCCACACCGATCCAGCCGATTCTGGTCGGCAGCAGCGAGCGTGCGATGGCGCTCTCGGCAGCGTTGCGTGAACAGGGCATTCTAGTTACTGCCATCCGCCCGCCTACCGTGCCGCGGGGCACCGCGCGGCTACGCGTGACGCTCAGCGCGGCGCACAGCGAAGACGACGTCAACCAGTTGCTGGACGCCTTGAAACGCGCCGTGGCGCAGCTACCCGTGACGCAATCATCCGAGGCTCATGATGCCTGACATTACGCTTTTACCCGGCTGGGCTCTTTCCCAGGATGCCATGCAGCCACTGGCCGATGCATTGACCCAAGCGCTTCCCGGCTGGCAGGTCGGCACCCAGGGAATGTCGGCGTTGCAACTTTCGACGCTGGAAACCGATCTGGCGGCCCTGGCTGAGCAGTTGCCGGCGGGGGTGTTGGTAGGTTGGTCGTTGGGCGGCATGCTTGCGATTCAATTACAGCGGCGGTTCCCCGAGCGTTTCAGTCACGTGGTGACTATCGCCAGCAATGGCTGTTTTGTGGTGCGCAAGGATTGGCCCGCGGCCATGCCAGCCGAGACGTTCAAGACATTTCTGAATGATTTCCGTATTCAGCCTGAAAAAACGCTCAAACGTTTTGCCTTGCTGGTGGGTCAGGGCAGCGAGCAACCACGCGCCCTGGCACAGAAGCTCGAATGGGATGGCGCCGATGCGGACCAGCGGCTGCATGCGCTGGCCTTGCTCGGTGTGCTGGACAGTCGCGCGGCGCTGAAAGCCTCGGCTGCCTCCAGCCTTCATTGCTTCGGCGGGCAGGATGCGCTGGTACCCGCGGCGGCGGCGCAGGCGCTTGCAGACCTGCAACCCCTTTTGCAGGTCGCAGTTCACGCTCAGGCCAGCCATGCGCTCCCTCTGGAACAGCCAGATTGGTTGGCCGAGCGCATCGCCGCATTTTTGGGTCGGCTATATGACTGAGATGGTTATCGATAAGCGCCGGGTGGCTGAATCCTTCAGCCGCGCCGCCAGCTCCTATGATCAGGCGGCAGAGTTTCAGCGTCAGGTAGGCTCGAATCTGCTCGCGCGGTTGCCCGAGCGCTTTGCGCCGCAGGCGATAATTGACCTGGGCTGTGGCACTGGTTATTTCACCCGCGCGCTGACGCAACGCTTTCAACAGCCGGTAATGGGTCTGGATCTGGCAGAAGGCATGCTGCGCTTCGCCAATAGCCAATCCATTGCCGAGAGTTCCTGGGTAGTGGCCGATGCGGAAGCATTGCCGCTCAAACCCGCTTCACAGGATTTGATCTTCTCCAGTCTCGCGCTGCAATGGTGCCCTGATCTGCTGCGGGCATTGACTCAGGCCGCGCAAGCATTGCGACCTGGCGGTTGTCTGGCGTTTTCTACACTGGTAGAAGGCACGCTGACAGAGTTGCAGCAGGCTTGGCAGACTGTCGATGGCTTCGTCCACGTCAACCGCTTCATGCCCTTGGCCGACTTGCAGCAAATGCTGGCGATGGCCGGTTTTGGCCGCTGGCACTGTGAGGTAGAAGAGCACGTGCTGCGTTACGCGCAGCTCAGTGGGCTGACCCAGGAGTTGAAGGCACTGGGTGCCCATAACCTTAATGCAGGACGTCCGGGCGGCTTGACCGGGCGTGCGCGCCTGCGCGCGCTAACCCAGGCCTATGAAACCTTCCGTCAGCCCGCCGGGCTGCCCGCGACCTACCAGGTGGCGCAAATACTCATGTTCAAGGAGTCGTAACATGCCCCAACGTTTCTTTGTTACCGGTACCGACACCGAGATAGGTAAAACCACCATCGCCTGTGGCCTGCTGCATGCGGCCAGGAAGGCGGGCTTGACTACGGCTGCCGCCAAACCGGTCGCGGCGGGCTGTGATGAAACCCCAAACGGCCTGCGCAATGAAGACGCGCTGGCGTTACAGGCGCAGTGTCAGCCCGAACTGGCTTACGAGTTGATCAATCCGATTGCGCTCAAATCGGCCATAGCGCCGCACATTGCCGCGCTCGAAGAGGGCGTGCCATTGACGGTAGAAATACTGGCGGGTGGCTGCCTCCAGGTGTTCGACAGCAATGCCGACCTGACTCTGGTGGAGGGCGCAGGTGGCTGGCGCGTGCCCTTGAATGACGAACAAACCCTGGCAGATCTGGCCAGGGATCTGGATATTCCGGTAGTGATGGTGGTGGGCATGAAGCTGGGCTGCATCAATCACGCGATCTTGACCGCTGAAGCCATTGCTGCCGATGGATTGAAGTTGGTCGGCTGGGTAGCCAACCAGGTCGATCCACATATGAGCCGTCCGTCGGAAAATCTGGCGACCCTGCGTCTGCAGTTGAGTGCGCCGTGTCTGGGATTCGTGCCGTGGATGGAGCAGCCTTCAGCGGCCGCCATTGCCGACTATCTGGATCTGGCACCACTGTCTTGATCCCGGCTGTCGCGAACTGACCGATGGCGGTGCTCGCTGTAGTGGCTTTGTGCTTTAATGGTGTTAACCGTATTTATTGAGGGTAAACCCCATGGCTTCACTCGACCTGATGTCAGCCGGACTGAATAGTGTTCGTCAGGGACAGTACCGCGCCAATACTGCCGCTGCCGAGATCGCCCGCATGGGCGTTCAGCGCGACCCCGCCGCGTCCCAGGCTATACCGTTGCAACCTGCCAATGGCCAGCCTGCAGCCACCGTTGCCGTGGATACCAATCGGCCAGTCAATCTGGTGGATAGCTTGGTCGAGTTGCAGCTGAGTCAACGCGAAGTAGAGGCGGGCGCCTCGGTCATTGATACAGCAGATGAAGTGCTTGGCACACTGCTGGACGTCACTGCCTGATCCGCCAGGCTTTCTTCAATGAGTAATCTCTCTATTTCCCCCGCCTTTTCGGGCACGGCTTCTGCCTACCCGCGCATGGCGGGCGCGTCGATGGGCGTTGCGGTCAACGGCTCTTCCGATCCTGCTGCTGTCAGTAGTTCCATTGGCCGGGAAGATGACCCGGCGGCGCGGAGTGCTGCGCTCACAGTTACTGCCGCCAGCCCTTCTGATGAATCCTCCGCTGATAGCCAATCCGAGCAACAGGCGCAAGTACAGCGTCAGCTCAGTCAGGTAGAGGCGGAACTGTTACGCGTTACCCAGACAGAAATCCGTGAGCTTGCCACTCGTGACCGGGAAGTGCGTACGCACGAGCAGGCGCACAAGGCGGTCGGCGGTCAGTATGCCGGTGCTGTCAGTTACAGTTATGAGCGTGGTCCGGATGGCCGCATGTATGCGGTGGGCGGGTCGGTTGCCATCGATACGGCGGCAATCCCCGGCGATCCGGCAGCGACGCTGCAGAAATTGCAGCAGGTTCAGCGCGCAGCTCTGGCTCCAGCGCAACCCTCCGCGCAGGATCTGTCAGTTGCTGCGCAGGCGGCGCAGGCGATGGCGCAAGCGCGAGCTGAGCTGGCGACTGACACCCTGGATGCTGCGACCGGTGAAGATGATGCGAAAGCGGATAATCGCGATCGCACGCCAGTTAATACCGAAGCTGACAAGGGCATCGCTGCATACAAGCAGGTAGATGCAGCAGACAGCATCCCCGGCCCGACGTTGCGCGCTCAAGCTTAAACGTTCCAGCCTGACTCCCAGGCGCAAGTCATTTTCTCCACCACTCAATCTCTCTCTGGGCTCTCCCGTTACAATTTTTTTGTAGCCTCGCGGCGTACAAAGAGTTGACATCATTTGCGCGTAAACGTATGTTTCAAACGTCTGTTTGAATTAGCTGCTGATGGCGTGCTGGATTTAGTCCGCACATGATCAAACGCAGCACCCAACCGCAGCCCTGATGCTGCTCTTGAATCCCGTTATAACCGTTGAGGTCAAGTACCATGCCCGATTACAAGGCTCCCCTGCGTGACATCCGCTTCGTCCGCGACGAACTGCTGGGTTATGAAGAACACTACAAGAGCCTGCCTGGCTGCGAAGACGCCACGCCGGATATGGTCGATGCCATTCTGGAAGAAGGCGCCAAATTCTGTGAGAACGTGATCGGGCCGCTCAACCGTGTTGGCGATACCGAAGGCTGTACCTGGAGCGCTGAAGGCGTCAAGACGCCGTCCGGTTTCAAGGAAGCTTACAAGCAGTACGTAGAAGGCGGCTGGCCGAGCCTGGCACATGATGTCGATCACGGCGGCCAGGGCCTGCCCGAGTCACTGGGGCTGGCGATCAGCGAAATGATCGGCCAGGCCAACTGGTCCTGGGGCATGTACCCCGGTCTGTCCCATGGTTGCATGAACACCATCTCCACCCACGGCACCGACGACCAGAAGCACACCTACCTGACCAAGCTGGTTTCCGGCCAGTGGACCGGCACCATGTGCCTGACCGAATCGCATTGCGGTACTGACCTGGGCATGCTGCGTACCAAGGCAGAGCCACAGGCCGACGGCAGCTACAAGCTCAGCGGCACCAAGATCTTCATCTCCTCGGGTGAGCACGATATGGCCGAGAACATCGTCCACATCGTCCTGGCCCGCCTGCCCGATGCACCGGCTGGTACCAAGGGTATCTCCCTGTTCATCGTGCCGAAGTTCCTGCCCGATGCGAATGGCGAGAACGGCGAGCGTAACGGCGTTAACTGCGGTTCGCTGGAACACAAGATGGGCATCCACGGCAACGCGACCTGCGTGATGAACTTCGACGGCGCCACCGGCTTCCTCATTGGGCCGCCGAACAAGGGCCTGAATGCGATGTTCACCTTTATGAACACCGCGCGCCTGGGTACTGCACTACAAGGTCTGGCGCATGCCGAGATCGGTTTCCAGGGTGGCATCGAGTACGCTCGCGATCGCTTGCAGATGCGTTCACTGACCGGTCCGAAGGCGCCAGAGAAGGCCGCTGATCCGATCATCGTGCATCCTGATGTACGCCGCATGCTGCTGACCATGAAAGCCTTTGCCGAAGGCAACCGCGCAATGGTGTATTTCACTGCCAAGCAGGTCGACATCGTCAAGAACAGCCAGGATGAAGAGCAGAAGAAGCAGGCTGACGCATTGCTGGCCTTCCTGACGCCGATTGCCAAGGCCTTCATGACCGAAGTTGGCTTCGAAGCTGCCAACCACGGCGTGCAGATCTACGGTGGCCATGGCTTTATCGCCGAGTGGGGCATGGAGCAGAACGTACGTGATGCGCGGATCTCCATGCTGTATGAAGGTACTACCGGCATCCAGGCACTGGATCTGCTCGGCCGTAAAGTACTGATGACCCAGGGCGAGGCGCTGAAGTGCTTCACCAAGATCGTGCACAAGTTCTGCCAGAACCAGGAAGGCAACGACTCCATCAAGGAATTCGTAACGCCGCTGAATCAGGTGAACAAGGAATGGGGCGAGCTGACCATGAAGGTTGGTATGGCTGCGATGAAGGACCGCGAAATGGTCGGCGCTGCGTCAGTGGATTACTGCATGTACTCCGGTTACGCTTGCCTGGCTTACTTCTGGGCCGACATGGCTCGCGTTGCAGCCGAGAAGCTGGCCGAAGGTACTTCTGACGAAGCCTTCTACCAGGCCAAGCTGCAGACCGCGCGTTTCTACTTCCAGCGCATTCTGCCGCGCACTCGCATGCACGTAGATGCGATGCTGTCAGGCGCAGACAACCTGATGGACATGCCTGCAGAGAACTTCGCTCTGGGTTATTGATCTTTCAGGTTGTAGTGCTGAAATAGTCGTACTGAGAAAGGCTGCTCCCGCAAGGGAGTGGCCTTTTTTGTGCTGATGGCTTTAGGCCGATGGCTACCGTGCCAGACGCACGCCGCTGAATTGCCAGCGCGCCTGGGCAGGAAAGAAATTCCGATAGCTATGCCGCGCATGGCTTTCTGGCGTAGCGACCGAGCTGCCGCGCAAGACCATCTGATTGAGCATGAATTTGCCATTGTATTCACCCACCGCGCCCGCCGCTGGCTGGTATCCGGGGTAGGCGAGATAGGCGCTGTTGGTCCATTGCCATACTTCCCCATGTAGTCCCGGCAGATCCTCTGATTGTGCAGCAAGCTCCCATTCCGCTTCAGTGGGCAAACGTGCCGCGGCCCAACGTGCATAAGCGTCCGCCTCGTAGAAACTGATGTGGCTGATTGGCGCATGGTGATTGAGCGGCACTTTCCCGTGCAGGGTAAATACGCTCCAGCCCTGTGCATCGTGCTGCCAGTAAAGCGGCGCCTGCCAGCCATGCAGACCGATATGGTCCCAGGCTTCCGACAGCCACAGCTCGGGCCGGCGATAACCGCCATCAAGCATAAACGCCAGATACTCTCCGTTACTGACATTGCGCGTGGCCAGTTCGAAGGGTTCCAGCCAGACCCGATGCCGGGGCCGTTCATTGTCAAAACTGAAACCCGAGCCCTGATGACCCATTTCGATCAGACCGCCAGAATAAGTCTGGAAAGCCGCGTCGAGGTCGTCGCCCGCACGGGGTGACTGATCCGCTGACTCTGCCCGCCAGGCAGGCGCTAGTGGGTTACAGCTGAAGTGGTGCTTGAGGTCGGTGAGTATCAGCTCCTGATGCTGCTGCTCGTGTTGCAGCCCCAGCTCGATCAGATCGAGCTCTGTATCGCGGAGATCGGAATCGGCAAGCAGGGCGAGCATATGCCGATCCACATGGTCGCGGTACTGGAGAACCCGGTCCAACCCAGGACGCGTGAGCAGGCCTCGTTCGGCGCGCAGGTGTCGCTCGCCGACGCCAATGTAATAGGAGTTGAACAGGACCTTGAAGTCCGGATCGAAGGCCGGTGGCGGGCGGCTCGACTGCGCAAGCAGAAAGGTCTCGAAAAACCAACTGGTATGCGCCAGGTGCCATTTCAGTGGACTGGCGTCGGGCATGGACTGCACCTGGCAGTCCTCTGCGCTCAAGCCTTCAACCAGTGCCAGGCTGTAGGCCCGTACTGAATTGAAGCGAGCGGCCAGTGAGGCGGCACGGGGTAATGGCTGAGGCAGGCTCATGCTTGCGCCAGAAACACGCCGAACCAGTGTTGTTCGTCGCTCCAGTAATGGTGCCGGGTAAAGCCCGCTTCCGACAACATGGCGGCAAAATCCGCTGAAGTGTACTTGTGCGAGTACTCGGTCAAGATACTCTCCCCCTGATCGAAATGCCTGACGCTGCCAGCGCCCAGGCCTACGTCGTGATCCGTTTGCGACACCAGGCGCATTTCGATACGGCTGTCGCGCTGATTGAAAACCGCATCATGCTTGAAGTTTTCGAGTTGGAAATCCGCCCGCAGTTCCCGGTTGACGACGTTAAGCACATTCAGATTGAAGGCGGCCGTGACTCCCTCACGATCGTCATAGGCGGCTTCGAGTATGGCGCGGGGCTTGACCAGATCAACGCCGATCAGCAACTTGCCGTGCTCGCCACAATGCTGGCGGATGCGCCGCAGCAGTCGTAACGCATCCGGTCTGGCGAAGTTGCCGATTGAGGAGCCGGGGTAAAAAAATACCGGAGGGGCCAGCGGCTGCTCCGACAACAGATCGCGCAATTCCAGCGACTGGGTGAAATCACTGACCACGCCGATACATTCAACGCCGGGATGGCTGATCGCTATTCTGGCCAATGAATGCTGAAGAAAGTCAGCGGCAATATCGACCCCTACCAAGCGCGAGGGCTGCACCTTGTCCAGCCATTTTCTGGATTTGGAGCAATCGCCACAGCCCAGATCGATCCATTGCGCGCCGCTGGGTAAGGCGGCGGCTATCTCGGCACCGCAGTGACTGAGAATCGCGGCTTCAGTGCGGGTAGGGTAGTACTCGTCGAGCTCGCAAATATGGGTAAAGAGCTCGCAGCCGATATCATCGTAGAAATACTTGGAGTCGATGCGTGCGGCGGGTTGCAGGAGGCGTTGGCGGAGGAGTTGATGCTCCCTGGTGTGATCTTCCACCAGGGTATTTTCCAGACGTGGCACGGCGAGGGCTGGGGTCACGGTCAGATCCTGTGCATTGTGGGCTCAGAATCTGAAAGCTAGCAGTAGGTCCGTGCTTTTGCCAACCGATCGGACGACAGGTCGTACCGTTCGGCTAGCAGGCAGCAGCCCAGAGGGTCATTACATATCCGCTTCCACGGTCTCGCGGATCAGCTTGAACAACTTGCGTGCAGCGGCTGGCGGCTTGTTTTCGGCGGCTTCCTTGCTGGCCTGGCGCACCAGTTGCCGCAGCGTCTGGCGCTCGGTTTGCGGGTAGGCGCTCATAAAGGCTTGCTGCTCTTCTGCACTGCCGGTCAGCAACCGATCGCGCCAGCGCTCCATTTGATGAAAATGCTGAGCGTGCGCCTGAGTACTGCTGTCCAGCCGGTCGATATAAGCGCGAATGGCGTCTACGTCCTGATCCTTCATCAGCTTGCCGACAAAACTCAGATGGCGCTTGAGCGCGCCGCGGGCGGTGTGCCGGTGTGCTTCTTCAAGGGCAACGCGCAGTTCTTCGGTCAGCTCGAGTTTCTGTAGCTGGGCCGGCTTGAGTTCGACCAGGCGGCGGCCCAGATCGCGCATCTCTTGCAGCTCGCGCTTGACCTGAGTTTTGCTGATGCCTTCCTCGTACTGTTCGTCGTCGTAAAACTCTGTCATGGTCACCTCGTTGCGGCCCGGCTGCGGGTACGTTTCAATGCGCCATGATACCCGTTCACAGCAGCGCTGTCCGAGGTACAATGCCTGCCTTAGAGGAGATTACATGAGCCAGATTCAACCAGCCCAACTCGAAGACCCCGAAATCCTGCGCGCCGAATTGGAGCAACGGGTTGCCTTTATTCTGGACGAATCGCGTCGCCAGGGCGCGACCGCCTGTGAGGTGGGTGTCAGTCAGAATACTGGCCTGTCAGTGGGCGTGCGTCAGGGAGAGGTTGAAACCGTCGAGTTCAATCGCGACCAGGGCTTTGCGATCACACTATACGCAGGGCAACGTAAAGGCTCGGCGAGCACCTCCGACACCTCGGACGAAGCCATTCGCTCGGCTATCGAAGCTGCGCTGGGCATCGCCCAGCATGCCTCCGAAGACAGTTTCGCAGGGCTCGCCGATCCCCAGTTGATGGCCACTGAATTGCCGGATCTGGATCTCTATCATCCCTGGGCGTTGAGTGCCGAGCAGGCTATCGAGCGGGCTCTGGTGTGTGAGAACGCCGCGCTGGAGATGGACCCGCGGTTGACCAGCGACAGTGCCAATATCAGCACCCAGCAAGGCTGCCGGGTTTATGGCAACAGCAATGGTTTTATCGGCAGTTCGCTGGGCACTCGGCATAGTGCTTCGGCGGTGATGATCGTGGCATCGGATCAGGGTATGCAGCGCGACTATTGGTATGGTGTTGACCGTTTGGCGGCCAATCTGCCGAGTGCCGAGGCTCTGGGTCGCAAGGCGGCGCAGCGCACGCTGGCACGGTTAGGTACGCGCACAGTCAAAACCGCCAAAGTCCCGGTCTTGTTCGCCGCAGATCAGGCTTCGGGGCTGCTGGGACATTTGATTGGTGCGATTGCTGGCGGCGCAGTCTACCGGCAATCGACTTTTTTGCTGGATGCCATGGGTCAGCCGATATTTCCTGACTGGGTAACCATCGACGAGCGGCCCTATATGCCCCGTGCTCTCGGCAGCTCCGCGTTTGATGGTGACGGTCTGGCGACTCGCGAACAGGCGTTCGTTGATCAGGGCGTGTTGCGTAGCTGGGTCCTGGGCACCTACTCCGGGCGCAAGCTCAATTTGCCGAGTACCGCAAATGCGGGGGGCGTGCACAACCTGCACGTGACCAGCAACGCCGGCGATTTACCGGCGCTGCTCAAGGAAATGGGCACCGGGCTGTTGGTGACCGAATTGATGGGGCAGGGCATCAACGGGGTGACCGGTGACTATTCACGCGGTGCTGGGGGCTTCTGGGTGGAGAATGGCGAAATCCAGTTCCCGGTGCAGGAAGTGACTATCGCCGGCAATCTGAAAGACATGTTCGCCAATTTGCGCTGTGTCGGCTCGGATATTGAGCGTCGCGGTAATAATCTGACCGGCAGCTGGCTGGTAGACGGCATGACGGTGGGAGGGGAGTGAGACGCAGCGGCAAGCTTCAAGTTGCACGCTGCAAGCGGCAAGCGGCAAGTAAAGCCAGGGGTTTGAGAGTTCTGGGTTTGGTTTTTGGTCCGCTTGGATTCCCGCCTGCGCGGGAATGACGGGGGGGCGGCGGGAATGACGGGGGATCAGCGGAATGACGGGGGATCGGCGGGAATGACTGGGCGGGTTGTGGGATAGCTGGGTGCCGGTTACCATTTTGCAGCTTGCAGCTTGCGCTACTCCCCCTCGCCGAAATAATCCTCGATCAAGGCCAATAGTTCCTCCATGGCTTGATCCGCTTCTTCGCCTTCGCAGCTGATACAGACTTCCGAGCCTTTACTTGCGGCCAGCATCATCACTTGCATGATGCTTTTGCCGTCGACCAATTCTTCTTCGTTTCCGCCGATTTTCACCTGACAGCCATAGCGGTTGGCCACGCCGACGAATTTTGCGGCGGCGCGGGCATGCAGGCCGAGTTTGTTGATGATTTGTACGCGGGTCGTTGGCATCGTCAGGGCAGGTCGCGGTGGCGGATCAGCAGGTTCGGGATGCTTGTGGACAGTTCCTTGACCAATCGTTCGGTCAGGTAAACCGAGCGGTGATGACCGCCAGTGCAACCGATGGAAATGGTCATGTAGCTGCGTTCGCCCGCCGCGTAGCGGGGCAGCCATTTACTCAGGAACTGGTGAATATCGTCATACATTTCCTGCACTTCGGGCTGGGCTTGCAGGTAATCGCAAATTTGCGGGTCACGGCCAGAATAGGGCCTCAACTCGGCTTTCCAGTAGGGATTGGGCAGGCAGCGCACGTCAAATACCAGGTCGGAGTCGACTGGAACGCCGCGCTTGAAGCCAAAAGACTGGATCATCACTGAGGTGCCGTGGGACTGGCTGCCCAGCAAACGCTGCTTCAGCAAGTCCCGCAGCTGATACAGGTTGAGATGGCTGGTATCGATCTTCAGGCCGGCCAGATCAATGATCGGCTCAAGTAAACGTAATTCTGCGGCCAGTGCCTCTCCCAGCGAATGCGTACCATTGGTCAGCGGGTGTTTGCGTCGGGTTTCCGAGAAACGCTTGATCAGTACTTCATCAGTAGCGGCTAGAAACAGAATGTCGCATTGAACGCCGGCTTCACGCACCTGCTGCAGCAGCTCGGGAAAACGCTCCAGATCACTGGGCAGATTCCGTGCGTCGATACTGATGGCGACTTTGGGCAGATTCAAACCGGTATTATTAACCTGCTTGGCCAGCTCCGGCAGCAAGCCAGCAGGCAGGTTGTCTATGCAGTAATAGCCGTTGTCTTCCAGCAGATGCAGAGCTGTACTCTTGCCGGATCCAGAGCGTCCGCTGACGACAACCAGACGCATGGGTCAGCTCCCGTCGTCTTCGCTGGTCATGATGCGGTACAGACTCTCGGCGTCCGGTGCGTTGCGCAGGGCTTCGCGCAAGCTAGACTGATCCAGCTTGCCGGCAAGCATCTTGAGAATCTGCAAATGCTGCTCGGTAGCCTCAAGCGGCACCAGCAACACAAAAATCAGGTCGACGGGCTCGCCATCAAGGGCGTCATAGTCGATTTTGGATTCGAGTTGCAATAACGCGCCAACAGCCTTGTGACAGCCCTCCAGGCGGCAGTGCGGAATGGCGATACCATTGCCGAAGCCGGTGGAGCCCAGTTTTTCACGGGCGATGAGGCTTTCATAAATGCTGTCGGGATCAAGATGGCTATGCTGGGCGACCAGTTTGCCAATCAGCTCCAGAACGCGCTTTTTTGAAACCCCCTGCACACCGGCAAAGGTGCGCTCGGGGGTGAGTATGTGATCAATTTGCATAATGATGCGGAGAGTCTGCCTTAACGGTCGTTGACGCCTTGCTGGCGATTCAGGTTCTTTTCCTTGTACTTGATCAGTTGACGATCAAGCTTGTCCGTCAGTAAATCTATGGCTGCATACATATCCGTATGCTCGGCATTGGCGACTACTTCGCCCCCGGCCACGTGGAGTGTAGCTTCGGCCTTCTGGCGCAGCTTTTCAACTTCCAGGGTGACTTGTACGTTGGTTATCTTGTCGAAGTGTCGCTCGAGACGTGACATTTTCTCGTTGACGTAATCGCGCAATGCATCGGTGATGTCCAGTTGATGACCGCTAAGGTTCAGTTGCATACGACTTCTCCTGATTGGCTTGGAGTAACAGGGAACCGTGCTTGGCTCCCTATGGTGCCACCTGCTATCACTAAAATCGTTATTGCATGCTGGCTAGACCAGCCGTTTGCGTTCGCTCGAAGGGGCGATGTTGAGCGACTCGCGGTATTTGGCGATGGTTCTGCGGGCCACATCGATGCCCTGTTCTTCCAGTAAACCAGCGATCTTGCTATCGCTCAATGGTTTCTTCGGGTTTTCTGCTGCCACCAGCTTTTTGATCAGCGCGCGGATGGCGGTGGAGGAGAATTCACCGCCTTCTGCGGTGCCGACATGGCTGGAGAAAAAGTATTTTAGCTCGAAGATGCCGCGTGGGGTATGCATGTATTTCTGCGTCGTTACGCGCGAAATGGTCGACTCGTGCATGCCCACCGCCTCGGCGATATCGTGCAGCACCAGGGGTTTCATCGCTTCTTCGCCATGCTCCAGGAAGCCGCGCTGATGCTCGACGATCTGCGTGGCGACTTTCATCAGTGTTTCGTTGCGGCTTTGCAAGCTCTTGATGAACCAGCGTGCTTCCTGCAAATGATTACGCAGGTAAGTGTTGTCCTGGCTGGCATCCGCGCGGCGGACCATGGAGGCGTAATGATTGTTCACCCGCACCTTGGGTACTGACTCCTGGTTCAGCTCGACAATCCAGCGCTTGTTGTCACGGTGCACGATCACATCGGGAATCACATATTCGGGCTCGCCCGAGGCGATTTCCGAGCCAGGGCGCGGATTGAGCGTCTGTATCAGGCTGATCGCGCGGCTCAGTTGCTCTTCCTTCAGCCGGGTCCGGCGCATCAGTTGAGTAAAATCGCGGCTGCCGAGCAGTTCCAGGTGATCCTTGACGATCTTCTGCGCCTGTTCGAGCAGGGGGGTGTCCTTGGGAAGCTGGCGCAGTTGCAGATAGAGGCATTCACTGAGGTTGCGCGCGCCGACACCCAGAGGTTCGAACTGCTGAATGCGGTGCAGAACCATCTCTACTTCATCCAGCTCGACTTCCAGCTCGGGATCGAGCGAGGCAAGAATCTCCTCCAGGGACTCTTCCAGATAGCCGTCGGCGTTGATCGCATCGATCAACGACAGCGCTATCAACTGATCGGTTTCCGACAGCGGAATCAGGTTGAGCTGCCATTCCAGATGGCTTTGCAATGTCTCGCCAGAGCCGGTGCGGGCGGTAAAGTCCCACTCGTCGTCATCCTGGCTGGGTAGCGAGCTGGCTGAGGTCTGGTATACGTCATCCCATTGCGTGTCCACCGGCAGCTCACTGGGGATCTGCTCGTTCCAGTTGCCTTCTTCTTCGGCCTGACTGTGTTGCTCAATCGCGTCCATCGCCACCGGTTCCGGGATGGTGACCGCCGGCGCGTCATCCTTGTCCAAGCCATTTTCCTGGCTCGGAGAGAAATCATCATCGCCTTCATCAGCCATCTCCAGCATGGGATTGGCTTCCAACGCCTCCTGGACCTCTTGCTGGAGGTCCAGACTGGATAGCTGCAACAGTCGGATGGCTTGCTGCAGCTGCGGCGTCATCGTCAGCTGCTGCCCCATCTTGAGGGCGAGCGATGGTTTCATGTTTGAGCGTATTACCTTGTGCGCAATGTTAAATCGATAGCGTTAATCGACAGAATTTTAGCATGCATGGTCGGTTGAATATCTACAGGCGGAAGGCGTGCCCCAGATACACGTCTTTCACCGTCTGGTTGGCCAGGACGGTTTCAGCGTCGCCTTCGGCAATGATATGCCCGTCGTTGACGATATAGGCTTTGTCGCAGATATCCAGTGTTTCTCGCACATTATGATCGGTGATGAGTACACCGATGCCCTTGCTTTTCAGGTGCTGGATAATCTGTTTGATATCGTTGACCGATATCGGATCAACGCCGGCGAAAGGTTCATCCAGCAGAATGAACTTGGGTTCGGTGGCCAGAGCGCGAGCGATCTCCGCGCGGCGGCGTTCGCCACCGGACAGGCTCATACCCAGACTGTTGGCCAGGTGATGGATGTGGAATTCACGCAATAGCGACTCCAGCGCGTCCGCGCGGCCTTGCTTGTTCAGGTCTTTGCGGGTTTCCAGGATCGCCATGATGTTATCGGCGACGCTGAGCTTGCGAAAAATGGAGGCTTCCTGAGGCAGGTAGCCGATACCCTGGCGTGCCCGACCGTGCATGGGCAGCTTGGTCACATCCACGCCGTTGACCAGAATATTGCCTTCGTCAGCTTTGACCAAGCCGACAATCATGTAGAAGCACGTGGTTTTGCCTGCCCCGTTGGGCCCGAGCAGACCGACCACTTCGCCGCTGTTGATGGAGACCGATACATCCCGTACGACTTTGCGGGATTTATAGGCTTTGGCCAGGTGACGCGCTTCCAGTGTGGTCATGGGTTGGCCGGTTCAGTGCGTTTGCGTGGCTGGATGAGGATTTCGATCCGGTCCTGCTCGCCACCAGTGCCGCCGTCGCTGTTGGCGCGGCCGGCGTCCACCACCTCGCGGGTGATGTCATAGCTGATGTATTCACCCTGAAAGGTATTGCCGTCCTGCTCCAGAAAGGCCTCGTCGATCAGCACTACGCGGTCGGCATCGGCCAGATATTCAATAGTCTGGCCGCGGGAATCCACTGGCGAGCCGCCTTCGGGCGTCTGCTTGTAAGTCGCAGGTGTGCCCTGGCTGACAATCTTGCTCACCGCGCCCTCGGCGTCGGTGTTCAGCGTCACCCGGTTGCCGGTCAGGCGCATGCTGCCTTGGGTGATGATGACATTACCGGTGTAAATGGCGGTGTTGCTGCGGTCATCCAGCGTCGCGCTGTTGGCCTGAATGCGGATGGGTTGGTCACGGTCGGCGGCAAACACTGCCGCGGACATTCCCAGCCCCAGTACCAGGGCCGCGAGGCCCAGGGATTTAACGCACCTCATGTTGACCCCTTACGGTGGACAGCAGCTCTAGGCGGCCGTCGTTAAGATAAACCTGCATGCCGACAGCGTTGGTCACGTTGCCGGCGTTTTCGATTCTAACGCTTTGTGCGGTTTCGGCATAATTTCGCGCGGGAAACAGCGTCAGCGCCTGTGTCGTCATGCGTCGGTCGGTTTGGGCGGGATTCTGGCTCTGCAGCAAGACATTATCGGTCAGTTCAACCTGATCGCCTGCCTGCGTAACGACGCCGTGCTCTGCTTCCAACAGCCAGGGCTCACCGTCCTCCGCCCGGTAAAAAATCAACCGCGGACTCTCCAGCTTGGTGCTGTCGTCGTCGGCTTGATGGGTGGCGCGGACGCTGGTCAGTTCATAGGCCGGCGTACCCTGCTCGTTGAGCATGAGTATGCGATTGTTTTCCATGAAGAAGTCCGGCTGATTGGGATCGCTGATGGTCAGGCTGTCATTGAAGCTGGCCGGCCGGATATTGAAATAACCGATCGACAGGCCTAGCACCACCGCCAGGCCAATAAAGCCGGCAGTCAGCAGATAGCGCGGAATTTTCGGAATAGTCGGCATCAGAGGTAGGCTGCCCGGGCGTTATCAAGCGAACCCTGCGCGTACATGATCAGTTCGCAGAACTCGCGCGCTGCACCAGCTCCGCCTGATGCTTCGGTAATGCCGTGCGCATGCTCACGGACGAAAGAATCAGCGCTGGCGACGGCTATACCCAGGCCAACGCGACGCATCACCGGCAGATCTGGCAGGTCGTCGCCCAGAAAGGCAATCTGCTCCAGCTCAAAGTCCAGCACGTTGCGCAGCTCGGCCAGAGCATTGAGCTTGTCTTCGCGGCCTTGAATCAGGTGACGAATGCCCAGGTTGGCGGCGCGCTTTTCCACCAGCGG
Organism: Halopseudomonas pelagia; assembly: GCF_009497895.1. NCBI lineage: Bacteria > Pseudomonadati > Pseudomonadota > Gammaproteobacteria > Pseudomonadales > Pseudomonadaceae > Halopseudomonas > Halopseudomonas pelagia. The sequence continues at coordinate 1,198,388 of NZ_CP033116.1, forward strand.
CGACGAACGGCCGCTGATAATGGCAACTTCCACCCCCGATGCCATCAACATCTTGATGCCGTGTCCGTCCAGGGTGTTGAAGGATTTGAACTCGGTGCCATCGGGCATGAAGTACAAGCGCCCGTCAGTGAGTACACCGTCCACATCAAAAATGGCCAGACGGATGGCTCTGGCGCGCTCAAGCAATTGCTGGTCTGGTCCGCTCATACAACTCCTGCGCGTAAAAGGTCATGCATATTGAGGGCGCCGACCGGGCGATGCTGCTCGTCGACGACGAAAAGGCCGCTGATCTTGCCGTCTTCCATGACCTTCAACGCTTCTGCGGCGAGTATGCCCTGTTGCACGGTCTTGCAGTTACGGGTCATTACCTCGGCAATGCCGGCAGTGCGTATATCAATGCTTTGATCCAGCGTGCGACGCAAATCGCCATCGGTAAAGATGCCGACCAGGCGTCCTTCTTCATCGGCAATGCCGGTCAGCCCCAGCCCCTTGCGAGTCATTTCCAGCAGGGCGTCGCGTAATGAGGTCGACGGGCTTACCAGCGGCATGGTTGCCTCGCCATGCATGATGTCATCTACCAACAGCAACAGCCGCCTTCCAAGCGTGCCGCCTGGATGGGAAAAGGCGAAATCTTCGGCACTGAAGCCCCGCGCTTCCAGCAGCGCAATGGCCAGGGCGTCGCCCATTACCAGCGCGGTAGTGGTGCTGGAGGTGGGGGCCAGATTGAGCGGGCAGGCTTCCTGCTCTACGCCGGTGTGCAGGTTAGCGAGCGCCGAACGGGCCATGATCGAATCCGGGTTGCCGGTAATGCTGATCAGCGGCACCCCCAGGCGCTTGAGCAGTGGCAGCAAGGTGACCACTTCAGCAGTGTTGCCGGAGTTGGACAGAGCGATAACCACATCCTGACGGGTAATCATACCCATGTCGCCATGGCTGGCCTCGCCAGGATGAACAAAAAATGCCGGGGTGCCGGTGCTGGCCAGGGTGGCGGCGATCTTCTTGCCTACATGTCCGGATTTGCCCATGCCGGTGACCACCACCCGCCCGGTACAGGCCATCAGCGCCGTACAAGCGGCATCAAAATGGTGGTCCAGCCGCTCCAGCAGACTGTTGACGGCATCGCGCTCCATCTCGATGGTGCGGCGGGCAGAAGCTATGTAGTTGAAATCAGGCATGAAGTATCTTGAGTGATGGTCTGACTGGCTAGTATAGCGCCTTGTGCCGCCCAACTCACCAGTGAGGGTGGCAGCGCTATGTCAACTTGGAGGGCCTCAGCGCCCTGACGTTCCCTTGGGTTATTGCCAGGGGGTTGTCACTAGCCCATTCCAGCAGTGGGCGCTTGATCCGCGCGCCCAATTGATTAGCAGATATTGCCTAAGCAACCAATTGTTCGACGGTTACTTGGGCTGCCTAACGCAAACTGATATATTAGCGCGTTCAAATTGCCCGCCGCAGTATGGCAGCTCCGAGAAGCCTGATTCATTTATGACCGACTCTTCAGACTATATCGTTGACCTGAAAAAGGTAACTTTCAGGCGCGACGACCGCCTTATTTTTGATGGGGTGGATATTCGCATACCCCGCGGTAAGGTGACCGGGATCATGGGTCCCAG